>CAVZXD010000002.1:0-308782 GCA_963779245.1 Candidatus Peribacteria bacterium | reverse complement strand
GCCGCACGCTGCTCCCGACCGATCTGCGCACCAACATGGAAGTCCGCGACTCCGGTTGGAGGGTCGGCAGCAACGGCATGAATGCATCGCTGTTCATCATCACCAACATCGAGACGAACTCCGTACTCTCGGGTAATGGCGTCGTCCAGTCCTTAATGGCGCATCCATGACGATCAAGATGACCGATGGAGCGACCAAGACCCTTACCATCAGCAACGACACCGAGGTCAACATCAGCTACACGCTCTGGGGACCGGACGCGCTGACGCTGGTCGGCAAGGAGGTCACGTACACGTTGAACCCGAACAACTCAGCGCAGATCCGCGTCCTTCGCATTGTCGGCAATCCGGCTGCGAAGAAGACGAACAAGCCGACGACGGTCGAGTTCGGCAGGCGCGAAGCGAACTGATCCGCTATTGCAACATCAAGGGGGCGGGCACGCGGTGCACGCCTCTTTTTTTGAGTGTCATCAGGCTTTGGAGCCGTTCTCCACTTCGCGTGTGCGGTACTTCGATGTTTCTGCAGTCAGGTCTTTGTAGAGCCGGAGGTCACGGATGACCGCGGCCAGCTGCACCTGCTCGCCTTCCTCGGAGCCTGCGGACGCTTCCAGCCGGCCGATGACATCATCAACGCTCTCCGCGGCGGAACCGTCGCGCATCGCCTCCAGGAGTTTTGACATAAGGCCGACGAAATCGGCGTTCGCATTGCTGCTCAGGCGCTCGTGCACGGTCATCGCGATCGATTGCGTGACCCACCGCCTGTAGCGGCTGTCTTCATGTGTCAGCGCTTTGTATTGTTCAGGCGACACTTCGACCATCTGCACGACTGTGGGCTGCTCCGACAGTTCTGCGCGGACGGTAGCAGTGGCCTGTGGCGATTCCTCACGGTGCTTCATGCGGCGGTACATGCTTATTTCACCGAGCGTCTTGGCGCCATCGGCAGTGCCGATGTCTGCACCCGGAATACCGGACTCCGTGCCGTCATGCCCTCTCCTGACCACACACAGTTTTCCCTGCGTGACGCCATACACGACGAAGATCTTGCCAGGATCTCCCCCCTGCCGGATCAACGTTTCGCCGGGGGCGAGTGTGCGGGTTGTGAGCGTAAGACCGAGTTTTTTGGTCAGTGCAGGATCCAGATTCATGATGTGGAACAGTGTGCGCGAGAATGCGTCACGGAGTTTTGGCTGATTCACACCGGCTTCCGCTGCGACTGGATGCGCTTTTCGGGGTCTGGCAGGCTTGTTGTCCTTTTTCCGCTCAACAACCTTGCCCAGCACCGCTTCGCCGAATTTTTTGGCGAGCGCCCCGATCATGTTTCCGGCTGGTTCCGGCTTTTCCCTGTTTCTGCCTTCGGGGTCGACGCCCTGCCACATCGTGTCCAGGGTGACTTCCCTTCCGTCGGGTTTCTTCTTGCCGCGGAACAGTGCCGCGACTTTGCCGGAAACATGCTTGCCGATCGCCAGCACGCCTCCCGCGATCGTTGCCGAGAAATCCGGCATCTTGGGCCTTTGCTTCAGCCATTTGCCCTGATGCTTCCTGTGGAATTCCCTGTAGGCCTGCTGTTCATGCTTCTTGCTGGTGCCAAGCGATTCGACAAATTCGGCCGGTAAGTCGGACGTGCCCAGATCCAGCGCGTCAAACAGGTCCGGCTCAATTTGCTGTACCAGTTGCACAAATTCCTGTTCCGAACACCTACAGTTCTCGGCGATCCCCGGCAGAAAGGCGATCGCCAGCAGTTTGGCGATATTGCGGGTTTTCGGGTCGCCGTTGATCTGTTTCGTGATGCGGGCTTTGTAGGCTTCGTAAAATTCGCGGTCGGCCTCGCCGTCAGCCGGTTTGGTATCGGCGCCGACGGCAGCCCGGCTCCGTACCAGATATCGTGCAGGGCCTGGTCGATTTTCGGCATGTCGGCGTCTTTCATCTCGCGTTCGAAGAATTGCCGCATCATCTCTTTCAGTGAGGTGATGACGAAGGTGAAGCCGGCGCGGTAGTAGTCGGTCACCACCGGGGCACCCGGCTGGTCGCTGACGACGCCGGTCATGGTGTGCATCCAGTTCACCAGATCCAGGTGCTTGCGGAATTTGTCCTGGCTCAGGTCTTCGGACACAACCGGGGCGAAGAAGTTCCTGGTGCGGTCGATGCGCAGCGATCCGTTCCATGCACCTTCGTTCTTGAAGCTGCTGACGTCGATCTTCTTGTCCAGCAGGTCCAGCAAAATGCCGACCCACATGTACATCGTCACACGGCTGCGGATTTTGTTGGGATTGTATTTCAGCCGATGATCTTTCGCGTTGGCGGTAAGCAACTCGTATGCGATCGTCGCCTGCAGATCCAGCAGCTGCTTCATGTCAGACAGACCGGGGTTTACGACGAAATCGTCACACAGATCCAGATCGTGGCGTACCACAGGCCCTGCTGAGACAGGGCTGTCAGATGCTGTTGCGTTCGGATTCATAGGCAAAAAAATTTGATATATTATACGTCAAAAATTGACCAAGTCAACGCTCCGGGCTCAACCACAGGCTCTTGCGAAGCAGTTCTCAGCTAATTCGCATTCTATGCAACTCCCGCCTCAGCGTCAGGCTGAGGAACAGCGTCTGCGACACCTGGGCTATGACGTATGCCAGCACCAGCGAGTAGGCGCCTATGGTGCCGACGGTCGCATATCCGCAACCGACTGCGAAAGCGCAGCTGACGGCGCTGCTGATTGCCGGCCAGGTCGTGTTCTTCAGTGAATAAAACGCGCGCAGCAGCACATAGTTCGTGCTCTCAAACGGCACGGCGATGGCGTACACGATGAGCAGTTGGGTGAAGATGACGCTGGCGCTGCCTTCTATCTGCAATAGCCAGACGGCAACCGGCGCCATGATCGCAAGCAGCGCTGCCCCCGGTATGGAAATCCCCAGGTTATACAACATGCCTTTGCGGAAGTTGCTGGCGAAACGGTCATGATCTTTTTTGGCGGCAGCCTGGCTGAGCAGTGAAAATACCGACTGCGCGATCGCAATGCCGACGATGCCCGGAATCACCGACTCGAAGTTACCGGCAAACCGGTTGATGGCCAGCATCTGCTTGTCCATACCGGATGCCAGACGGTCGATGAGCAGCAACTGCAGCTGCAGTGCGCCGAGCGCGCCCATGCGCGGGATGATCAGCCAACCCATCTGGCGGAACTCATGGTGCAGGATGCCGCGTGGCAGCTGGAACGTGAATCCGGCCCGGACCACACCCACCAGACGCAACGCGACGTAGGCCAGAGCGCCGATCAATGTTCCCAAGATCGGACCCATCGGACCGAAGTGCGGTGTGAGCAGGTATGTGCCTGCGATCGTGCCGATCGACCATACAATCGGCGTCAGGCCGTAGATCCAATAGCGCTGCAGTGAGATCAGGTACTGGCCGAATGTGTTGCCGAAGACGAACAGAAAGTTCGTCAGCAGCGCGATGCGGCCGAAGCGGATGTACAGCTCCAGGCTCTCGCCTTCGAACTTCACCATCTGCGGTGCCAGCCACGGGAAGATGAAGAACAGCACCAATGCGATGATTCCGAACAACGCACCGAAGAACACCAGCGTGCTCGTGGTGATGCGGTTCATCTCCTCTTTGCGGTCGTGCGCCAGGTGCGAGGACAAAAACGGCACCAGAATCACGCTCAGACACGACATGACGGCGATCTGGAACAGCAGGTCGCTTGGACGGAACGCCGCGATGTACACCGATGCGACGCCCAGCGGGTCTTTGTCCAACGGGAACATCTGCGAAAACGCACGGTCACGCAAAAATCCGCACACCGAGGCCAGCAGCTGGGTGAGGGCCAGGACAGCGGCTCCGCCGGCGATGCGTTTCTGTGAAACGAGTGACAACAGGAAGCTTTTCACTCCGGAAGGATAGCAGAGGATGGATGTTTCCGGGCGTGCTTTCTTCCCCGGTCGCTCTTGGCTACAATCCACCCACACTTTTATGCCGACCCCGACTCTCGATTTCGCCGCCATGAACGACGCACAGGTGCGGGAGGCTCTTTCCGCGCATCGGATCGGTTTGACGGTCGAGGAAGCCCGCAAAGTGCAGGACATGCTGAAGCGTCCGCCGACGGTCACCGAGGCGACTATCTGGGGCATTCAGGGAAGCGAGCATTGCAGCTACAAGTCCAGCCGCAGGTTTTTGAAGGCGTTTCCGACTACCGGCAAGCACGTGATCTTGGGCCCGAAAGAAGACAGCGGCATTGTGGCTATTACCGATGGACCGGACGGCAAGCGCTGGGGTCTGGTCGTCAGCCACGAGTCCCACAACCATCCGTCACAGGTGGTGCCCTACGAAGGCGCCGCGACCGGCGTGGGCGGCTGCGTACGCGATGTGGTGTGCATGGGCGCCAGAGTCATCGGATCGCTGGATTCGCTGCGCTTGGGCGACCTGCAGGATGAGGAAACCCGTTCGATAGCATGCGAAGTCGTTCGCGGCGTGGCCGGCTACGGTAATGCGCTGGGTATCCCCAACCTCGGCGGCGATACGGTGTTCGATACCGGTTATAACCTGAGCTGCCTGGTGAACGTGGTCACGGTCGGCATCATCCGCGAAGACGAGATCATCCATAGCTACGTGCCAGCCGAAGCCGGCAAAGTCGGCTACGACATCATCATTATCGGCAAAGCTACCGACCGCAGCGGTTTCGGCGGCGCCGCTTTCGCCAGCGTGACGCTGGATGAAGACGCGCCGGAAAAAAACGCAGGAGCAGTGCAGGAGCCGAACCCGTTCCTGGAGCGTCACCTTTTGGCTTCCACATACGCTTTGTTCGATTGGCTGAAGCGCGAGAACAAGCTGGATAAGGTCAGTTTTAAAGATCACGGTGCAGGCGGCAACGTGTGTGCGTCGGTGGAGCAGGTCGCACCGGCCGGCATGGGTGCTGTCGTCGATCTGGACAAGATCCACGTCGGACTCCAGGGCCTGCCACCCGAAGTGATCGCGTGTGCAGAAACCCAGGAGCGCTTTTGCTGGATCTGCCACCCGTCACTGACCCAGGACATCCTGAAGCACTACAACCAGACCTGGGATCTGCCGGGCGTTGCCGAAGGTGCACGCGCAAGCGTGGTCGGCAAAGTCCAGGAGGATCCTATGTACACACTGCTGTACAAAGGCGAGAAGGTTTGCCATGCCAATGCGCAGGACATCACCTCCGGTCTGCAATACGTACGCCCGACCAAGGCACCCGCAGTTACGTGGCAGGAGCCGACGATCAGCTGCGACGGCGCATCGGTTACGGTTGGCAAAGACAGCGTCACTATCGCGGATGTTTTCAAGGCGATGATCGCCCACCCGACCCATGCATCCAAATCCCGTGTCATCCGTCACTACGATAAGAACATTATCGGCAATACGCTCATCGAGCCGGGTGAAGGTGATGGAGGCGTTATCATGCCGCTGTCCGATCTGAAGAGTTACGAGGTGGACGGCATACACCCGGATTGGCAGGAAGCCCTGAAAGAAGAGCAAAAGTATGTGGGTGTCGTACTGGCATCCGGCGGCAATGGCCGCTACGGCAGAGTGTCCCCATACCTGCAGGGCGTGAATGCCGCAGTCGAGAATATGTGCAACGTCGCAGCATGCGGAGCCCTTCCCAGAGCCATTACTGACTGTCTGAACTACGGAAACCCAGAAGTGCCGGAACAGCTCTTTGCCCTGGAGGAAGGGGTAAAAGGCATCTCGGATGCTGCCAAAGGCGTTGCCATCGGCGGAGAGGCTGTGCCGATTATCAGCGGAAACGTCAGCCTGTACAACGTGACCAAAGACGGCCCGATCGACCCGACCGGAGTGGTGTGCGTGGTGGGCGTAATGCCGGATGCTCGCAAGGCGGTCGACATGCGAATCAAGAAGACTGGATCGGTCTTGTGTCTGATTGGTGATCGCAAAGACGAATGCGGAGGCTCTGCCTACTATCAGCTGCTGGAACAGGTGCTGAAGCGTGACCGCAATACGCTGCTGGGCAAGAATGTCCCGAACCCGGATTTCGCCATAGTCAAAAAGCAGATCGGCTGCGTGCACGAGGTAATCAGCTCCGGAAAAGTCCTGTCCTGCCATGACATCAGTGATGGCGGCTTGATCCTCGCTCTGTTCGAAATGACTGCCCCCCAGCGCAAGGTTGGTGGAGAGATTGGTGTAGAGGTCGACATTGCCGCAATCAAAAACGCTTTGCGCACGGATGCAGCCTTGTTCTCCGAAACCGGCGGATTCCTGATCGAACTTGATCCGTCATCACTCAACGCACTTCAGGATATGGCCAAAGCACATGGCGTCGCTGCGCATGTCATCGGCAAGACTGCCGGATCGTCATTTGTTGTACATGATGGAAAGACCCAGGTCATCAACACCCCGCTGAAAGATCTGCACGCTGTCTGGAGCACAGCCCTGGACAAAGCGATGCGCTCGATCTGAATCACGGAGCAGTCCGCGGCGGAGCCGGATGACACGCGTTGCATTTTCTCGGGAATTTTCACTTGCGCATTCACGGTCGTGTTACCATCGGCCTGTTTTGATCACTTTCCTTTTCGCAGTATGTCCCGCCTGACAGCCGCACTTTCTTCTGCAGCCCTGTGTTTTGCGCTTGTTCCGCAAGTTTCGTTTTCTGCTGCACAGTCGACTATCACCATCGAACAGATGACGGCAAAAGATCAGGGTTCGTGGGTATTGCTGTGGGGAAACAATTCCACCAAAAGAAGCACGGATGACGGTGTTGATGAGAAGAATGCCACTTTCACACTGAATGAATCCGGACAGATGGTGCTCAGCATCACACCACCCGCGGGCGGAACCGCCCGGCTGCTGGTCTACAACAACGGCACGCTCAAAGAGTCGCTGGACACGCAGCAGTACGCCTTCACTCTGAACCCGGGAGATGATTTCCGCTTCATCATCCAGTATGCGATCACCAAATTCGGAACGCTCGGCGTTACCAGCCAGCCCTCAGGCGTGCCGTTCCGTATGGTCGGACCCAATGGCAAAAAGTACATCGCCACCACGCCGTACACGTTCAAAAACCTTCCGGCTGCTCGCTACACCATCACTCCGTCGATCATCGAAAATTGCTATCTGACCCGCCCGGTGAATGCGCTCGCGAAAGCCGGCGAACGCGTGGCGGTGAACTTCACCGTTACCTGCAAGACAGATCTGGCTGATCAGGATCTCGACCGTTCGCGTCCCAGTAAAAGAGCCCTCCAGCAGAGCGTGCTCAGCCGCGAGAAGAAATACTTCAATTCGCCGAGCAACTAGGCTTTCTTCTGGATCAGCGTGTCCGACAGCTTGGTCACGTCTCCTGCGCCCATAGTGACAATCACGTCGCCCTGAGCCAGTTCTGAACGGACTTCTTTCTCTGCGTCCGCAAGTGATGGTGTCACGATCGTCTTCTTGCCGCTGACTTTGGCGATGTCGGCAGCCAGCAGCTTCACGTCGGCCAGGGCTGAATCTTTGTCCGGACGCGCATCATAGACGTTGGTTACCAGAATGACGTCCGCATCGGTGAAGGATCCGGCGAAATCGTTCCACAGCTTCAGGGTGCGGTCATGTGTGTGCGGCTGGAATACGCAGACGATGCGGCGATCCGGATAACCCGAGCGGATCGCTGCGAGCGTGGCCTTTATCTCCACCGGATGATGACCGTAGTCGTCGATGATCGTGGACTCCTGTCCGGCCGTGCCCTTCACTTCCAATCTGCGCCAGCTGCCGGCATAGCCCGACAGGATTTCCTGGGACTTTGCCGGATCCAATCCAAGCAGTTCGCCCAGAGCCAGTACCAGCTGCGCATTCTGTTGCATGTGTTTGCCGGGCGTCTTCAGCGTGATGAGCGGCTGTTTGTCCGCATCGATCATCTTTTTGCCCGACTGTTTTACCAGGCGCATGACCTGAGCGTCTCCCCCGTGCGCGATGATCACGCCGTCATCCGGCAGTTTCCCGAAAAATTCGACGAATGCGGCCTCGTAGTCGGCGATGTCGGCATACGCATCGAAGTGATCGCCGTCGGCATTCGTGATCAGGATGATTTTCGGTGACAAGAAATGGAACGACCTGCGGTATTCGCACGATTCCACCGCCCACGTGTCCCCTCCCCTCCTCCAGTTGCGGCCTTTCAGCTCTTTCAGCTTTGTGCCCACCACGACGCTCGGGTCGACGCCTGACTCTACGAGCAGACGCGAGACCATTGCGGTTGTAGACGATTTGCCGTGCGTCCCGCACATGCTGATGAGCTTGTGACCGGCGGTCATTTCGCCGAGTGCCTTGAAGTACGAAATCTGCCGCACTCCCCTCTTGGTCGCCAACACGCGTTCGGGTGCGGTTTCCGGAATAGCTTCGGAGTAGACAAATAAATCCAAGCCGTCTGGCATGGCGCTGCCGTCCTGCTTCAGTGATGTCTTCACGCCCTGCGAACGCACGTCGGAGATCAGCACCGAATCGTTCTTGTCGCTGCCGTACACTTCGTGTCCCTGCGCGTTCATGTGGCTGGCGTAGGCGGACAGTCCGATGCCGCCGATGCCGCTGCAAAAAATCTTCATGTCTTGATGATAGCAGTTCTTTGTTTTGTTTGTTGTCTTTCGGCGGTTATACTTCAGCCTCCACGAACTACCGCGCATGGCTTACAAAGACATTGCACCGTTCCCCAAGCAGATGACCATCGTCGCCGGTTTGTGCGTGGTCGGCCTGATGGCGTTCGGCCTTGCCTTGTCGTATTACAAAAATATCCTGTTCGACCGGCAGCTGGCGACCATGGAGCAGCGCAACCGGGACCTGAAAAGTTACATCGACACCGAGTACGGCCGCCTTCAGTATCTGATGTCCGGCCAGTACAAGGACAAGTACGCCAAAGAAAACATGGGCGTGCTGAACACCGGAGAGAAAGTCGTCATCATCACCAGCAAACCGGCACCCGTGACGGTATCCAGCGTTACCGAGCTTACCGAGGAAGAGAAGTTGGCGATTTACGAACAGAACATCCGCAACATCCGCATTCTGGATCACTGGCGGCTGTTCCTGTTCCACCGCGATAAAATTGACGACCTGAAGCGCTAAACCGGGAGTCGATGTCTGCAGAAGTTGACTCGAAGTATTTTTTGGGAAATAGTCTGCGCATGGGCAAACTTGATGAAACAACCGACTACGTTCCGGCACAGCCGGGAGGCGCAGATAAGGCCAAAGAAACTCCGAAGATGTATTTTGAATCTGTAAAAATGGGTAAAGGATCTGGTCCGATGTTGAGGTGCGTGGACCGAAAATCCGGTGAGATTCCGCCGGGGCTTGCGGTAGATGCGCACCCTGCAGTTTTGCCCACCGATCAGAAGGGAAACTTTCATCTGGAAGTCGGCGAGCCGTTTACCGGAACCTTCAAAGATGTGAATTTGGCCAACCTTCCAACCGAATTTACGGACGGTGTCGTTACGGTGCTGTGCACTGATAAGGGAAACACAACGCTGGTGATTGTGACCACGGACTCGGGATCGAAATACACGGTGGAATTACAGAAGGGCAACCTGGTCGGCAAAGAGACTGACGCCCCGGCATTGGGTCGGGTGAAAGCAGAAACGTGGACTTGGCGTGGTGTTCTGAGCTCTCTTGTTGGAGGTGGCAGCAAGAAGAAAAAGCAGGGATAAGAACCTATCTATCGGTTTTCTCTTTCATTCCGCGCATTTTTCGTGAATACTCTGCGGGCACTCTGACGCGGGGTGGAGCAGCCCGGTAGCTCGCCAGGCTCATAACCTGGAGGTCGTAGGTTCAAATCCTGCCCCCGCAACCAATTTTTACGGCGCAATAGCGATAGAAATCGCCCATTTCGCCTTGTACTCACTCTTCCTTCCTGTAAAATCCCCGCACTATGGCACATAAGAAAGCAGGTGGATCTACCTCCAACGGCCGAGACAGTACCTCTAAGCGCCGAGGCGTAAAACGCTTCGCGGGCGAGGTTGTCAGCGCAGGCGAGGTTCTCATCCGCCAAAAGGGTTACTGGTACCGCCCGGGTACGAACACGTACTGCGGCAAGGACTGGACGATCCACGCAAACGTCGCCGGCAAGGTTGCCTTCGCCAAGCGCAAGATCGAGAAGTTCAACGGTCGCCGCGAGATGGCTACGGTCATCAGCATCACGCCGACTGCGGCCTAACTCCCCTATCGAAATTCAAGAGGCGCCCGCGAGGCGCCTTTTTTGTATCCATCAAGAAGATATGTTCCGGCCGCATTCATTCAGCTATGATGCAAAACAATCACATGGCGGAGTACGCACAGCATACGATCGGCAGCAAGAACCCCCTGAAACGTTGGTTGCACAAGCAGCGGTTTGCGGCCTCCTTTCGCTTGCTCGATTTGCATGATGGACAGAGGTTTTTGGATTATGGCTGCGGCGATGGTGAGCTTTCGTTACAGATCAGCCGTCATTTCCCGCATGTGGAAGTCGTAGCATACGACCCTGCCGATCAGTTGTTCGTCCAGGCACAGAAGAAACTCGCTCACAGCGAACATGTGACGGTTACCCGTGAGTTTGATTCCATCACGGGGAGTTTTGACAGAATCGCTTGTCTCGAAACAATTGAGCATCTTCCGCCAAAGGAACTGGAAGCCCTGTTTCTGAACATCAAGAAGGCGCTGAAAGACAACGGGCAATGCCTCTTTACGTTCCCCGTTGAACACGGTTTGGCTTCACTGGCGAAGAACTCATATCGCTTGCTGACGAAGAGAGACAAGTACGCCTCGGTTGGCAGAACGGTAAAGTCAGTTCTTGGATTGCACGTGGAACGCGAGCCGCAGGAGAGCTTAAGCGGCTGCAACTACATTTATTCGCACATCGGGTTCAACTGCCGAAACATGGTGCGTTCTATAGAGAAACACTTCACCGTGGTGCGAACGGCGGTCCTGCCTGGCGGGACGGTTCACCTTGGCCTTGGCAATGGTTTGGCAGTCATTGTGAAGCGATAACACGCAAACTGTACGTATTCACAGAAAAACTGCTATGCAGGAAGGCCGCCGGCCTTGAAGCCGCCAGTTTGTCGCTTCCATTCAGCCTTTCTGGCATGGTCGGTATTGATCATTCATGGGTGGTGGGCCAGGGGGGAGTTGAACCACCGACCGCCGGTTTATAAGTCCGGTGCTCTAACCAACTGAGCTACTGGCCCGTTTTTCCGCCGCAAAGAACAACCTGCCGTGAGTATAGCACCCTCCAGGCGAAAAGAGACGTTCTAACGGCAGGGCCGGAATTTGCCATGTAGTATGTAGAAAGATCGAATCAGCGTTCCCGTCAGCAATTGCATGAAGCAGACAAGAATTCTCACCGGCTTCGCCGTTATCATGCTTGCCGGTTGCGCCGGCGCTTCGGATACAACGCCGGATACAGGCACGTCGACGTCTTTGGCGGGCAACAAGCCCGCCGTTATCGCCGAGAACCTGCAGGTTCCATGGAGTGTCGTGTTCCTGCCGAACAACGATATTCTTCTCACGCAGCGTCCGGGCACGCTGCTGCGCATGTCGGGTCCTGAGCAAAAGCAGTACGTCATAGAAGGAGTGCAGCACAGAGGTGAAGGCGGTTTGCTGGGTGTCGCGCTGCATCCGGATTTTGCGAAGAATAACTGGTTGTACCTGTATCTGACGACTGATGATGACAACGGCACCACCAACCGTGTCGAACGCTACACATTCGGCAACGACGCACTCACCGGCAGAAAAGTCATTCTCGAAAATATTCCTGGAGCCGCGAACCATGACGGCGGACGGATCGCCTTCGGTCCGGATAAGAAGCTGTACATCACGACCGGCGATGCGGGTACGGAAGACAATGCGCAGGACAAGAACTCGCTTGCCGGAAAAATCCTGCGCCTGGATGATGATGGAACGGTTCCGTCGGACAATCCATTCGGCAATGCGGTCTACTCCTACGGCCACCGCAATCCGCAAGGGCTGACGTGGGATGATTCGGGACAGCTGTGGAGCACCGAACACGGACGCAGCGGTGTGCAGTCCGGCTACGACGAACTCAACAAGATCCACAAAGGCGCCAACTATGGTTGGCCGCTGATCCAGGGTGATGAAACTCAGGAAGGAATGGAATCCCCTGTCTTGCACTCAGGATCAGATGACACTTGGGCTCCGGCCTCCGCCACGTATCTCAACGGCAGCATCTTCTTCGGCGGACTGCGGGGCGAGACGCTGTACGAGGCGGTGTTGGCACCCGGCAAGCCGGAACTTGTGCAGCACTTTGCCGGCCAGTACGGCCGCATCCGGGATACCGTCGTTGGGCCTGATGGCATGCTGTACTTCACGACCAGCAACCGGGACGGGCGTGGCAGCCCTGCGGCGGAAGACGACAGGCTGCTGCGTATGACACCGTAGTCGGTCGGAAGGATCAGCTTGTCTGCCATCAATGAGCCGTGCACACTGCGCGTCATGCGCCTCCCCAAACTTTTTCACGGAATCCTTTTAGCAACGGTTATCCTCGCGTCTTTCGTGCCCCACGGCGCGCGAGCCCATGAATTGCTGCCAAGAGTTCTCGTTGAATACGTACAGGAACACCCGGATGCAACCGCCGAAGAACTGAAGGCGTTTATCGAGCAGAATGGCGGCTTAGAGGGTGCGGATGCAGAGCGACAAGAACGACTCATCGATCTAGCGCGGCAGCCCACACAGAGCTGGTGGCTGGATTGCTGGGAGTTCTTCAAGTTGGGAGTCGAGCATATTCTGAGTGGCTTGGACCATGTGCTGTTCGTGTTCGCGATTCTTCTTACGTTTGTCACCCTGCGCAGAACCATTTGGTTGCTGTCATGCTTCACGTTGTCGCATGGCATCACGCTCATTCTGGCCGGCAGCAACATCCTGCGCGTCAGCAGCAGCATCGTGGAACCGCTGATCGCCCTCTCGATCGCATACATGGCCATTTCAAGCGTTTTCCTGGCCAAGCGGTATCCGTTCTTTGCCCAGACGAAGACTAAATCCATCACGATCCTGTGCTTCGGTTTCTTCCATGGCATGGGCTTTGCCGGTGCGCTGGAGGAAGTCGCGCTGCCATCCGACGTGTTCACGTTCCTCGCATCACTGCTGTCGTTCAACCTTGGCGTCGATGCGGGGCAGATTCTCATCGCTGTGGTCGCGTTGCCCGTGCTGTACTTTGCGCGCGGGAAGAGTTGGTACCGGCCGGCGACATGGGTCGCAGCCGGAATCATCAGTGCACTCGCTATTTTCTGGTTTATCCAGCGCATCGCCTACCCCGGCTGAGATTGACGAAAGCCGAAGATGCTGATGTTTGTCCTGTTGCAGCGGTACAGGCAGTTTTTTGTATTTCTCACTTTCGGTGAAAACAGAATGTTTGTCTACGCAAACGATAGCGGTGACACGCATGGCGTTCACGTCTTTTGAAAGCCATTTCTTCAGTATTTATTTTTGCCGACTGACCGTCATCGTCACACGTGCAGACTTGAAAGCGTTTGCGCTGTCTGTACGCTTGTCTGCGACTATCCTTTTTCCTTCTCCCCATTTTTTATGGTTCAGTCTCTTAGGCTGTACAGGACGAAGAGCGCACTCGCTCTCGCTTCTGCCGCCTCTCTTTTCGCCGGAGCCATGGCCCCGGTCGTCGCAGTCGCTTCGTCTCACCGCGAAGCTCCGTCGATCAGCCAGAACCCCGCAGTCGACGCGACCGACTTGTACGCGTTCTTGAGCCCCAAGGACAGCCGCAACGTCGTGTTCGCAGTCAACACGTCTCCGTTCCAGTACGCTGACGCAGGTCCGAACTACCACCGTTTCTCGGACAACGCCGTCTACGCTTTCCACATCGACACGAACGGTGATGCTGCAGAAGACGTCACGTACGCCTTCACCTTCAAGACCACCTTCGATAACGGCAACACCTTCCTCTACAACCTGAAGCCGGTTGAGAAGCTGGCCGACCTGAACGTCCACCAGAAGTGGACCGCATACCGCGTGACCGGTGTCTTCACGGGCAGCAAAGCCCAGATGGCATCCAAGAACGTCGTCGCCACCGGCGAGGTCGCCGCTCCGGTGATCGGTTCCAAGAGCATCGCCGACTACGCCAAGCTCGCTCTGACGGCTATCGTCGACAAGGGCGCTAAGGGCAAGTTCTTCGCAGGTCAGCGCGATGACTCGTTCTTCGTCGATCTGAAAGTCTTCGACCTGCTCAACTTGGGCAGCGGAAAGGACTCTCTCGTCAACGCAAACGTAAACTCAATCGTCTTCGAAGTTCCGGTCGCCAGCCTCGTCGGCAAGGATCCGGTTATCGGAGTCTGGAGCGCCAACTACCTGCCAGCCCAGCTGGTTCTGAAGGATGACGGCACCTCCAAGATGACCGGCACCAAGTGGGTGCAGGTTTCCCGCCTCGGCATGCCGCTGGTCAACGAAGTCGTTGTCCCGCTCGCATACAAGGACTACTTCAACGCCAGCAAGCCGGTAAAGGACTCCGTGACCCCGCCGTACGCGGCTGTCGTCACGACGTCTCACCTGGCTGAGCTCATCAAGGCCGTTCTGAAGGCAGACTTCGACGGCACCGGCACGGTCGACGTTCCGACCAAGGACCGCACGGATCTGGTCACTGTGTTCCTCACCGGCGTTCCGGGCCTCAACCAGCCCAAGAACGTCAAGGCAGCAGAGATGCTCCGCCTGAACACGACCATCCAGCCTTCCGCAATCCCAAGCCGTCTCGGAGTCTTCGGTGGCGACACCGCCGGCTTCCCGAACGGACGACGTCTGGCTGATGACGTGACCGACATCGCCCTCCAGGCTGTCGTCGGCAAGCTCGTCAAAGGCTTCACAGTCCCCGAGGCTTTCGGTGACGGAGTCAACGCGAACGACGCGGAGTTCCTCAAGGACTTCCCGTACCTCGCCACGCCTCACCTGACCAAGTAATTCCCCCGTTCTTCCGATGTCAGTGATTGCATCGCAGAACCGCAATGGAGTGGCCCGAAAGGCCACTCCATTGTTTTTGATGACGATGTTGCTGCTGGTGGCGTGCGGTTCGCCGTTCGCTTCGGTCTTTATCGATCCGGCCACCGAGGGTCTGACCGCGTTGACCAAGCAACACATACTTGCGGCCCAAGAAACATTGGTTAAGAAACCGGACGATGCCAAAACGGCTTTGTCACTGGCGGCTGAATATCTGCAGGCCGTCCGCGAGAGTGCCGACACCGAGTACTACCGGCGTGCCGAAGGAATGCTGAAGCATGTCGAGAAGCTGGAATCCGGTAATCCGGAAGTGCGCTTTCTGCGCGGGCAGATCTTCATGGGCAAGCACGACTTTGCCAGCGCGCTGCCGCTTGGCCAGGCATTGGTGACCGAATATCCGGAGGTGCAGCGTTACTACGGTTTGCTGGCAGATGCGCAGATAGAAATGGGTTTGTATGACGAATCGGTTGCTACGCTGCAACGTATGGCCGACCTGCGGCCGGATAATGCCGTCCTGACGCGTATCGCCTACGCGCGCGAAATTCATGGCGACTTCGATGGAGCAATTGAAGCGATGCAGGAAGCGAGCGGCGTCTCGACCGGTATTCCCGAACAGGATGCCTGGATCCTCACCGAGCTCGGACGACTGGCTTTGACGGTGAACATAGAGGCTGGAAAGCGCTACTCCCAGGCCGCACTGGCCATGTATCCGAACTCTGCTGCCGCAACGGCCGGTCTGGCCAAGGCAGCTGCTTTCGCCAAAGACTATCCCGAAGCCGAGAAACAGGCGCTGGCGGCGTTCGAATTGCAGGCACTGCCCGAGTACTCTGCATTGCTCGGGGACATCTACATGCTTATGGATAAGCCGGCCAAAGCCGAGCTGTACTACACGCTGACCGAGGCCGGATACGACGGCATCGCCGCTGCCGGCACCAACGTGAATCTGGAGCGTGCCAAATTTCTGGCTGAGCGAGGCCGCGATCCTGCCAAGGCTCTGACGCTTGCAAAGGCTGTGCACGCCGAACGTCCGACGATCTACGCCGCCGATGTGCTCTCGCTGGCATTCGCGCAGAACAAGCAGGATATACAGGCCTGGAAGTATGCAGAGGAAGCTTTGCGTACCAAATCCACCGATCCGATGCTGCTGTACCACGCCGGACTGGCGGCAAAAGCCGTCAGCGAAACACCCAAGGCAAAATCGTATTTAACGGCTGCACTGAAGCGTCCGTATTTTTCGCTGCTGTCATCCGAAGACGCGAAGGCGCAGTTGGAGACACTCAAGTAGTCTCTTTCGATTACTTTGCGGTTAACGCTTCCAGTGCCTCTGGCAGTTTGACGTAGCCGTCACTGCTGGTGAAATGCTTGCCGTTTTTGATCAGTACCAGCTTTGCATCCAGCTTGTCAGCGAAAAGATCCGCCTGCGCGGTCGGCACATATTCGTCGTTGTCCGAGTAGATGCACGTGATCTCCGCACACTTGGAACGGATCTTATGAAAATCGAACGGCTTGGCTGTGAACGCTTTGATTTCGTTGATGCCGATATCGGTCGCGAAACCGGCGACAAACACTACTTTACCGACCTGTACGCCGTCGGGAAGTGACTCGATGTAGCGCAGAATGGTGCTGCACCCCAGGCTGTGTCCGATGAAGTGCGTATGCTCGTCCGGGTGCAGGACTTCATGTGCAAGATGCGCCGACCACGCTTCCGGGTCCGGATTGGTCGCATTCGGCATTTCCGGAATAATCGCCAGGCTCCCGGCGCTTTCCAGCTCCATTTTCAGCCATGGGCGCCAGCCTTCGACCGGTACCGCCTTCCAGCCGTGAATGATGAACACTCTATCGGTCATGGGATACGGATCATTGTATGTGTTTGCTCTGCCTTGGAAAGAAGATTGCCGAGAAAACACTTATGACTTCATCCCTTCCACGAATCTTTTGGCTTCAGCCTTGGTTTTAATTTTCCCGCTGAGCTGCTCGGCATGCAATGCCTTCATGATCTCGCCGACGCGCTCACCGGGCTTCAGCGCCAGAATTGTCATGATCTCTTCACCTTTCAGCAACGGCTTCGCCGGCCGGGGGTGATTGTCCAAAAATGCGTCGTAGTCATCGACGATACGCTGGTACCAATCCAGTGTGCCCGGCTGCGTTCCGGCAGCATCCAGATAGAACAATTGCAGCAGGTCTTTGAACCACGGATGAAAGTACCAGTGTGCCTTACGCTCGTCGCTGAGCCCCTCGAACGTGCCCATCATCATGTGATGGCGGATGACCCAGGCAATCTTGTCACGGCGGTCACCGGGCATCTGCAAGCGGTTGAAGGCGGCTTTCGCCAGATCTGACGAGACTTCTGCATGGTGATCGAACCGGATGCGCTCCTTGATGCTGAAGGTCTGCGGTTTACCGCAATCATGGAAGACCGCGGCCAGACGCATGTCCACAGTGTGATCATCGGTGAAAGCGCGTGTCACCGACATCATGTGATCCCACACGTCGCCTTCTTTGTGATACTCGCTCGGCTGTGGCACACCCTTGCACGCGTGCAGCTCGGGCAGCATGTGTTTCAAGGCCCCCAGCTCCCACAAATCTTCCAGTGCGCGGTCCGGGTGCGGGCACAGCAGCATCTTCTCGAACTCCTGCAGCTGGCGCATGCCGGACAGCACGGAGATCATGGACGAGTTCTCCTGCAACGCCCGGTACGTCTCGGGGTGATATTGGCCGTTGATGGTCGCACGCATGCGCACCGCGCGCAGAATACGCAACGCGTCCTGTTTGATGCGCGTGGCCGGATCGCCGATGAAACGTATGAGTGCCTCACGCAGATCGGTCTCACCGTTGTGCGGGTCGAAAAGCTTCTGCGAGATCGGATTCCAGTACATCGCGCTGATGGTGATGTCTCTGCGTGAGGCATCTTTGTCGATCGTTGAAAATTTTACCGAATCAGGCCTGCGCCCGTCGGATGAGTCATCATCCTGCCTGTACGTCGTGATCTCGAAGCGTTCGCCGCCAACTGAGACGATCACGCTGCCGAGTGCAGCCGCGCTGTCGTCATTTTTCTTGAACAGTGCCGTGACCTGTTCGGGCTTGGCACTGGTGGCGATGTCGATCTCGTGCGGGACTTTACCCATCAGCATGTCGCGTACGGATCCACCCACCCACTGCGCGTCGTATCCGGCATCCGCCAGCGTCTCGACCGCTTTATAGCCGGCACTGCCCTGTTTGGACGCAAGCGTGCGGTCGATGATCGTGCTGTCTATCGGCATGAGATATTTGGATTGTAGCCGCGCTCATTCTACACTGCACACTATGTTGCACTTCGCAGTCGCCGGCGTTCCTACGTCCACCCCGTCCCCGGGTGGTACGGTCGAGGGTCTGAAGCATGCGCACAAGCTGGGAATCCGCGCCATGGAACTGGAATGGGTGCAGCGTGTCCCGGTGAATCCTGAGCGTATGGCAGAGATCCGCAAAACGTCCGAAGAGCTGGGAATGTACCTGACCGTGCATGCGCCGTATTACATCAACCTGAACTCACCCGAGCCCGCCAAGCTGGATGCCAGCATCGTGCGCATTCTGGACGCATTGCACATGTCCGAGTTGGCCGGCGTAAAGTCGGTGTGCGTGCACAGCGCGTTTTACCTCGGGATGGAGCCGAAGATTGCCTATGAGAACGTACGCAAAGCGACCGCCAGAATCATGAAAGAGAAGAAGAAGCTGTTCCCGCACGTGAACCTGGCGTACGAGACCATGGGCAAGCAGACGCAGTTCGGCACGCTGGAAGAAGTCCTGAAAATCAGCAAAGAATTCGGTATCTACCCGACCGTCGATCCGGCCCATCTGCACGCCCGCTACAACGGCAAAATCAACAGCACCAAAGAGTGGAACCAGATGTTCGACACCTACGAGGAATATCTGGGCAAAGATTCGCTGAAGAGTATGCATATGCACTTCTCGGGCATCGCCTATGGCCTGAAGGGTGAAAAGCACCACCTGCCGCTGCGCGAGAGCGATGCAAAGTGGGAAGACTTCCTAAAAGTGCTTAAAAAGAGAAAAATCGAAGGATCTGTCGTCTGTGAGTCCCCTCTCCTCGAAAAGGACACGCTGCTCATGCAGAAGACCTTTCTGGCGTTGTAGCCAAAATTGGCTAAAATATCGGTAATATAGTATAATAATACTGGTTCTGAGCCTTTTCCTGTCAGTGCGGGAGCATCCCATGTTCGGTCTGCCCGTCTGGGCCGTTGTGGCCATCGCGGTCGCGGTTGTCGCCTTCGTCGGCGTCGGGGTGTACGTCTACCTCGGTCGTCCCGTAGACGAAACGTGACCCGGCAGGTCGTCGTTCAGGATCCATTGGCCCCGGCCGCGTCTAGTACGCGGACGGGGCATCGTTTTATTGCAGGTTTTTCTTCACGCCAGCCTCCACAGGAAAGCTTCGATTTCGCGGATACGCTGGTTCACTTCTCTTCGTGCAGCAAGGAATTCCTCGCCCCCCACATCACCGGTACCTGGATGAATTGCGCTATGCAGGGCCCTCATACGTTCAGAGAGCTCCTGTTTTTCCGGTCCATGCAAAGAAAGGTGCAGTTCCACCAGATCGGCGTACAAATTGTCGTGCAGGAATTCACGCCGTACCAAATATTGAAGAATGGCACCGGCCAAAGGATTCTTGTGCCAAAGCATATCGAGCGACGTTTGTGCAATCACCTCGGTTGCCATCGGCGTGACGTGCTCTTTGATGAGCCGCGCCTTCAATGCCTCGGGATCCTCTGCCTTCGGAGCCGCTGGTTTTCTCTTCAGCCATGCACCGAGCCGATCTACCAGGCTCCTCGACCCGGACGGTGGCGGTTGGGCCGCTCTCTCCGCTGGATCGGTGCGGACTGATTCGTTACTCGCCAGATGCCAGGGTTCAGTATTCAGAATGCGGCTTGTCACATACAGCCTGGACTTTACGTCGCTTCCCACTTGTCCAACCGTGGTTGCCATCTCTTTTGTTTGAGGCCGTATTCCTTCAGCCAGCAAGACGCGATGCAGAGCTGCAGTCAGCGTTTCACTTGTCTGCACCACAATCCTGATGACGGGTGTCTGAGGGGTGTATTCGAATGTTCGTTCCACATTGTTTCCGGGAACTGACGCGCGCACCTGCAAAATGCCGTTTCTGGTCGAAGACGTCACAGCTATGCCAGAGGCCTCTACGGCATCGTACAGTTTTCCTTCTGTGCCCAAATGTGACCTTTCAGGCGGCATGCAGCCATTCTAGGCATTTTTAGACACATTGCAATATCAAATATAATATTGTATAATAATACTAACAAACATCATTTCCGTTCTTGCGCAGTCAGAAGCGTCTTCATTCACGTTCTATACTCGCGCAGGTACCTCTTTCCTCCAATACCCATGAACATCGCCATCAATGGATTCGGACGCATCGGACGTCAGGCTTTGCGCATCATTCTGGAGAAGCATCCGGATCTTAAAGTTGTTCTGGTCAACGATCTCACCGATGGCGCCACGCTCGCGCATCTGTTCGAGTTCGATTCAACCTACGGCCGCTTCAAGGGAACCGCCAGCCACACCAAGGACAAGCTGACGATCGAGGGCTATGGAGACATCCTGCTCACCGCTCAGAAAGACCCCAAGCTTCTGCCTCACAAGGACATGAAGGTCGACGTGGTGCTGGAGTGCACCGGATTCTTCACCAGCCGCGAGGGCGCGATGCAGCACATCACTGCCGGCGCGAAGAAGGTGATCCTGTCTGCTCCGTCCAAGGACACGGTCGACGGCACGTTCTGCATCGGCGTGAACCACACCACATACGATCCGAAGACGATGCATGTCATCTCCAACGCGTCGTGCACCACCAACTGTCTGGCTCCGATGGCCAAAGTTCTCAACGATTCGTTCGGCATCGAGTACGGTCTGATGAACACGATCCACAGCTACACCAACGACCAGAACCTGCTGGATCTTCCGCACAAGGATCTGCGCCGCGCACGTGCCGCTGCCATCAACATCGTTCCCAGCTCCACCGGTGCAGCCAAGGCGATCGGCCTGGTACTCCCGGAACTGGACGGCAAACTCAACGGTATCTCGTTGCGTGTGCCGACACCGACCGGCAGCATCACCGACCTGACGGTCATCGTGAAGAAGGCTACGACCGTCGAGGCCGTGAACGCCGCATTCAAGAAAGCTGCAGAAGGTCCGATGAAAGGCATCCTCGGTTACGAGGAGCGTCCGCTGGTCCAGAAGGACTACGTCGGTGACGCCCGCAGCTCCATCATCGACGCACCGCTGACGATGGTCGCCGGCGAGGGCAAAATGGTGAAGACGTTCTCGTGGTACGACAACGAGTGGGGCTATTCCAACCGCCTGGTCGAATTGGCCAAGTACATCGGAGACAAGCTCTAGGACTCACAATCAGGACGGCGGTGCAGCATTCGGTTGACTGCATCGCCGTTTTTTCTGTACCGTTCGCCCCTTTCCACCCTATTCCATGCCTCCATTAAAGAAAGTTGCTGCAGAAGCATCACGGCCGCTGACAGAAAGGCAGTTAGCTGCGCGTGACCTGGAGGTAACTCGCTCGCGCGTTCGAGCCGAAGCAGGCAAAAGAGTGGATTTCTACATCGCGCAGATTGCTGAAGCCGCGCACCTCATCGTCTCTGACCCCAGACTGGCCCGCATCAGGTTTGAGGAAATCTATCAGGAAATGAAGGTCGAACGCACCGAAGACAACCCGAAGAAACGAGCCGAAGCACTTACTGCAACGGAGAATGCGCGCGTCGAATATGACGGACAGGTTTGTACGGTGCTGGCGAAGCATATGGATCACTACGCAGTCCGCCTTCGTTTATTGACTGACACCGGAGAGATCATCACAAAAGTCGATCCATTGCGTGTCAGATGGATCTCGAGCATCGCGAATCCGGCCCCCGATCCCCTGCCGATGCCTGAGAAAAAGAAAAAGACTGCAACACCCCCGGACGCCGCAGCGCCACAGCTGCCACCGCAGGCAGAATAAGCATATATACAGCAAAAAGCCGGGAAACGTCCTCCGGCTGATTGCTGTTCAGTGATTATTTCTTGCCCTTCTTCTTATCGTCTTTGTCGTCTTTCTCGTCGACGACTTCGGCATCCACGACGTCCTCTTTCTTGCCGTCTTTGGTGCCGCCTTCTTTCTCTTTTTCTTTCTTCTGGGCGTCCTCGTAGATCATCTTGCCGATTTCCTGAGCCTCGGTAGCCAGTGACTCGGTTGCTTTCTTGATCTCTTCGGTCGTTGCGCCGTCTTTCTTCAGGATGTCGCGCAGCTCGTTCATCTTGTCATTCACTTTCTTCTTCAGGTCATCGGACAGCTTTGCGTCATACTCGCGCATTTGTTTCTCCAGGTTGAAGACCAGCGCGTCCGCGGTGTTGCGCACGTCGACCGTCTCGCGCTTGGCCTTGTCGGCTTCCGCGTTCAATTCGGCGTCTTTCTTCATCTTCTCGACCTCTTCTTTGCTGAGTCCGGTCGAGCCCTGGATGCTGATGTGCTGTTCTTTGCCGGTGCCTTTGTCTTTGGCTTTCACATGCAACATACCGTTGGTGTCGATGTCGAACGTGACTTCGATCTGCGGCATACCGCGCGGTGCGGTGAGAATGCCGTCCAGAATGAAGCGTCCGAGTGACTTGTTGTCGGTCGCCATTTCGCGCTCGCCCTGCACCACGTTGATTTCTACCGACGTCTGGTTGTCAGCCGCGGTGGAAAACACCTGGCTCTTGCTGGTCGGGATGCGCGTGTTGCGCTCGATGAGCTTGGTAGCCACGCCGCCGAGAGTCTCGATGCCTACGGACAGCGGGATGACGTCGACGATGGTGATATCGCGGTTGATGTCGCCGCCGATCTGGCCGGCCTGGATAGCCGCGCCGATGGCTACGACTTCGTCCGGGTTCACGCCTTTGTGCGGCTCCTTTCCGAACAGTTCTTTTACCTTGGCCTGCACGGCCGGCATGCGGGTCATACCTCCGACCAGCACGACTTCGCTGATCTCTTTTTCAGTCAGGCCAGCGTCCTTCAGCGCTTTCTTGCACGGCCCGGCTGTAGCCTCGATCAGGTCAGACACCAGCGCTTCTAGCTTTGCGCGGGACAGCTTGATATTGACGTGCTTCGGGCCGGTGGCATCTGCGGTGATGAACGGCAGGTTGATTTCGCTTTCGGTTGCAGAGCTCAGTTCGATCTTTGCCTTCTCAGCAGATTCACGCAGACGCTGCAGGGCGATTTTGTCGTTGCTCAGGTCGATGCCCTGGTCTTTCTTGAACTCGGACAGCAGCCATTCCATGATGCGCTGATCGAAGTCGTCACCACCCAGGTGCGTGTCTCCGTTCGTGGACTGCACTTCGAAGTGCCCATCGCCGGAAAGCTCCAGCACTGTGACGTCGAATGTGCCTCCTCCCAAGTCGTAGACGATGATCTTCTCTTCCTTCTTCTTGTCCAAACCGTAGGCCAAAGCGGCTGCAGTCGGCTCGTTGATGATACGCACGACTTCGAGTCCGGCGATTTCACCAGCCTCCTTTGTAGCCTGGCGCTGGTTGTCGTCGAAGTACGCAGGCACGGTGATGACAGCCTTGGAGACCGTCGTACCCAAATACGCCTCAGCATCCTTCTTCAGCTTCATCAGCACCTTGGCGGAGATCTCCTGGGGGAACATCTCTTTGCCCTGCACTTTGATGACCGTGCGACCTTCTTTGCCGGACACAACCTCGAATGGTACCTGCTTCACGTCTTTCTGCACTTCATCCAGGCGCTTGCCGACGAAACGCTTGGCCGAGAAGATGGTGTTCTTGGGGTTGGTAACGGCCTGGCGCTTGGCAGAGATGCCGACCAGAACCTCCTTGTCTTTGAATGCCACGACTGATGGAGTCGTGTTGGCACCTTCACTGTTGGGGATGACCTGCGGCTGACCTCCTTCGATCACTGCAACGCAGGAGTTGGTGGTACCCAAGTCGATTCCGATAATTTTAGACATAATGGTGAGAGTAAATGAAGTTAGCACTCATAAGTTTAGAGTGCCAAGCGTGCTGCGTCAAGTGCCTTGCCCCGCATGTTGCGAATCCGGATCGCGGTTTTTCCGGCAATCTAGGATTGCGGCTTCTGTATGCCACCTCTACAATAGACCAATGTTCTTGGACGAAGCCATCATCGATGTAAGCGGAGGCAACGGCGGTAAAGGCTGTGTTGCTTGGCGACGTGAAAAATACGTCCCGAACGGAGGTCCCGACGGCGGTGACGGCGGTGACGGAGGAAATATTTTGATCGTTGCCGACGAGAATGCCGACACGCTCAGCGATTTCGCCAGCAAGAAACGCTTTCATGCCGAGCATGGCGAGCCCGGCTACGGCAAAAACTGTGCCGGTGCGAACGGAGAAGACGTGAAGCTGCTTGTGCCGCCCGGAACAATGGTGACGCTCCTTGATGACAACATGAAGCCGGTACGCGTGATCGCTGACCTCAAGCATCACGGTGACAGCGTCATCGCGGCCAAAGGCGGACGCGGAGGTTTCGGCAACACGCACTTCAAATCATCCGTACGTCAGGCACCGGATTTCGCCGAACTGGGCGAGCCCGGTTATACGGCTCACGTACGCATGGATCTGAAGCTGGTGGCTGACGTCGGTCTCATCGGCTATCCGAGCGTCGGCAAATCGTCGTTGATCACCGCTGTCTCTGCCGCACGTCCGAAGATCGCCGAATACCACTTCACGACGCTGATCCCCAACCTTGGCGTTGTGAAAGTCTTCGATCGTGAATTCGTTCTTTGCGATGTGCCGGGACTTATCGACGGAGCAAGTGAAGGCAAAGGCCTGGGCGACAAATTCCTGCGCCACATCGAGCGCTGCGGCATCCTGGTGCACATCCTGGACATCACGCATGACGACCTCGTTGCCGACTACAAAGCCATCCGCAAAGAGCTGGATGCCTACTCCCCTGCCCTGGCACAGAAGCGCGAACTCGTCGTCCTCAACAAGACCGACATAGTAAACGGGGATGCATCGGTCTGGATCGATCAGCTGAAAGAAGCCGGCATCACTGTTGCCGCCACTTTGTCGGCTGCGACCAAGCATGGCACGCAGGAACTGATGCAGATGCTGCTGCCGATCGTGCTGGAAGAGCGCGCCAAGCGCGAGGTTGCCGGCGGTGTGGACGAGCCCGAAGACGAGAAGGTCGCAATCCTGAGGCCTCACCTGGAATCCGACCAAATGGGCGCGTACCGCATCGAAAATGCCGATGACGGATCCATCATCATCAAAGGCAGGCGTCTGGAGCAGTTCACGAAGATGACCAACTTCGATAACGTCAGTTCTCGTCACCGGTTCCTGGATGTGATGCAGAAGGTTGGTTTGATCAAAGCGCTTTCCAAGATGCTCGAGGCCGGACCCAAGAACATCTACATCGCGGGGATCCGGATCGACGAATATCTTTAGGCCATCGCGGGCATGAAGTAGCGTGCGACGACAGTGCAACCGAGGGTTTGCAGTGTGCGCTGAAGGCGGCGGGACGGTTCGCTTCTGCGTCCGGTGTTCAGGTGTACTTCTATGCCGCCGCGGTCGGGGCAGGATTCAATCCATCGGACGAGCGAGTCGATCTTTTCTGTGGGGGTCTGCATCGCGGTCTCGACGGCTTCGGTCATGATCTCGTTCCAATCGAGGTGTACCTGGAGCTTTTGCTTGGTGGCCATAAACGCTGGGTGAATGAAGATGAGAACCGAAGTGTACGATCGTACACCCAGTAAAGCAACCATGTTCCCGGGCAAAAAACGGCAAACTGTTGCACGGTAGATAATTCCGGCAGTTTTATAGCTGCACACTGCGGTGCATCCGCGTACACTTTCGCAATGACCAACAAACTCGTAGAGGCGGACAAAAAAGCGACACTGGCGATTTCGAAAATGCGTCTGGGCTTGTTCACCGCGTTGGCGATCGCCTTCAGCAGCGAGATCGCGCTGGTCATCGCCTGCATGATCACCTTCGTGGCTCTAATCTTGTTCGATCAGGTCAGCATGCTGACGCTGTTCATTTTCTTCGCGTTGCTGGTGTTTCTGGAAGCGGCGGTGTGGATACTCAAGTTCCTGGTCCGGCGCCCCAGACCGTCGGAAGTGCTCGGTATAAAGCCCAAGCTGATTACGCATGACCTGGACTACAGCTTCCCCAGCGGTGTGGCTGCCGGTCTCGGGTACGTATCGGTAGTGCTGGCAGTGTCGTTTCCGGATGCAGGGCCATACGTCATCGCAGCCGCTTTCTTCCTGTCACTGCTTCGCACGTACGCCGGAGTGCATTTTGTCAGCGACGTCATCGCCGGATTCGCTATCGGCGTTGTGGCCGGAGTGACTGGCGCCGTGCTGTTTCCGGTTCCGGTGTAAACACGATTGATCACGCCACCATGATCGCCATGTTGTCGTGCATTTTGCAGAGCTGCTGTGTCCGCTCGTCGCCCCATTTGACGCTGCCGGCCATTCCGTAAAGTTTGCCCGGCTCTGCGTCCGCAGGGATGCGCACGGCGAGTTCCAGCACGTACGTTCCGTCTTTGTAGCGTTTACAGACGACGCTTTCGGCGGCAATCTCCGGCCAAGGTCCGTCGGCTTCTCCCGCACCAAGGTTCGACGTGAGCGTGATGGCAGTGAGGTCTTTCGGCATCGCGCTGGCTCCCAGGCGCACGACGCACAGTTCGCCCGGTTTCGCGTGGGTGAATGCGCCCGCTCTGGGCTGCAGCGCAAGTACGCGCGGCTGGCCTGGATCCGCAAGCAGGTCGCGCATGCCGCGGTTCGTTTCTTTCGCAATCTCCGCGACGGCTTCCATCTTCTTCTCCAGTTCGGCGCGGGTCATGCTGCAGATCAACTGCCAGTAGTCCGGCGCGTCGACGCCCGGCTGATTCTCGGCCCGGTTATCTGCACCTTCTGATTGGACGGGTCCGTCGGGACCGGTCTCGGTTTCCAGCTGGCTGAGCGTGCGCAGCGTGGTGGTGGCGAAGTGAGCGCGGGAGTCGAAGATCCAGCGCACGTAATCGCGCACGACAAAAGGTTTATGGCGATGATCATCCGCCTTGTCGCCGTACATCCAGTACATCAGGGTGGTCTTGTTGTCGTCGTTCAGGCTGTCGTACCAGGCCACGATGGCTTTGGAGTCATGACTGTCGGTGAACGCGATAGTCTCGCGCGAGTATCGCGCGTTCACGTCGCCGTAGCGCGGGTCAAAGCTGGTGTTATTGAGCAGTGATGGCGATGCCATGCCGCTGACCCCCGTCTCTTTTCGCATTCGTGTGACGGTGTCATTCACGGTGCCGACGTCTTCGGCAACTATGTACAGGTTTGGATACTTCTCGCGGATCCGCTTGAACAGCGTGTGCCGCAGCGCAACGTGATACTGACTCTTCAGAATGCCCTTCTCTTCCCAGATCCGGCAGTATTCCCAGCCCAAGCCCAGCCAGTGATCGACGCGCGCGATGTCCGCGACCTCGAAGATCGGGCCAAGCGTTTCCAGGATGTATTCTGCCGCACCCTCCGGGTTGTCCTTGAATCGCAGCAGCACATGACCCCATTTCTGGAACCCGTACGGATCGCCTTCGATGTTGCAGCCGGTCACCGCCGTCGGGTTGCCGTTTGCATCCAGCTCGAACAGCGCCTCTCCGCCGTTTTGTTTCTTGCCGTCTCGGTACGACCGCCAGACCTCGGCGTTGTTTGGCAGCACCGAGTACGCGCGGTCCATCATCACGTATCCGCCTGCATCGTGGACGGCACCGGCCGACTTCTTCCACTGCCGTTCCATCACCCACTGTGTGTACAGCCAGTACCGTACCTCAGACTGCATGTGTGCGTTATCAGCCAGAATCTCCAGCGGATCGCGGTCTTTGAATTCCGGCGCCCATTCCTGCCATGGGATGTTCTTCGTGTGGCGCATGGTCATGAACATCGCGTAGTCCAGCAGCCGATCACCTTCCTTCAGGTGTTCCGTTACATATGTACTAAATTCCATCGTGTTTGTGCCCGTTGGATTTGTTTCCATGCCGTCGAACGCCAGCCTGAGTGCCTGCACCTTGAAATCGCGGACTGTCTCACGCTTGTAGCGCTCGCCGCGACGGCTGTCGATCGCCTCCTTGGCACCGTATTCATTGATCATATGTATGAAGTCCAGCGTTGTCTTGCTTGGCGGATCTCTCTTCAGATCCAGCTCCGGGATGTCCCAGAGCAGCGCCGCGAAAGCCGGGTCGCGGCCGAATGAGCCGCCCAGATACGGACAGGCCTGCTGCCCGGGTCCCGGGTCGTTTGTCGGCAGCATCTGCACGGCACTGAATTTGCCGATCTTCACGCCTGTAACGCCGATCTCCCCTGCGTCCTGTGCGTCGCCGCAACCGAAGTTGGACCGCAGGATCTTCTCGCCATTTGCGGTCAATCCCAGGCCGCGCAGACGCCCAATCTGTCCGTCGTCGAGCTTGGTGCGCGCTGGAACGTACCCCGCGTTAAAAATGTCGAGCGTCGTCACCCGGTCGTCGCGCTCTTTGCGTTCATCCGCCTCCGGCTCATCGATGTTCGGAATGCCTTCGACTTTGGTCCAGAACGGGGAAATGGAATCTTCGTGTTGTACCGTGAAATTGACGGGCATTGGGGAGGGTGGGCAAAGGGATCGAGTATGCACATTCCCCGTAGCCAGCGCAAACCTTCGGCAGGCTCACGCACAAAAAGCCCTGCTGCATGGGCAAAAGATACGCTGCGACTTACGCGGCGAGCGTTGGCTCAGCAGGCCTGGCCGCAGGGCGCGCGGGATTCCGCTCCTGACCTGCGGGATTTGCAGGCGCTGCGGGCTGTGCCGGTGCCGCGTTCGGGTGAACGAAGTCCAGCAGCGGCTGGTAGATGAGCTGTCTGACCGGCTCCTCTTGTGCGAAAGCGATCTTGGTATGGCTCATGCCCTTCGTTTTGCTGGTCAAATCCACTCTGCGGTCACCAGGACGAGATGTAGCGGGAGCACCGCCCATGATGAATTTCGAATGGCCGCCCCAGTTGTGCTGCCAGAACTGCATGTGCTTTTTCGATCTGGCTGGCCTGCGTTTGAGTGCAGTGATGGAGCGGTATGTGATGCCGTCCAGATACACGGTCGAATCTATCGGCACATTCTTCGGGATCGGAGAGTCTTTGTCGTACAGCAGGCGGTCGATCATTCCGGCACCGTGGCTGTAGCCGATGAAGTTTGTTGCGCTGATCTTGGTACCCTCGAAAACACCGGCACCACCGAACGCGTCTTCCATGATGTTGCGCATGTGCGCCAGAGTGACAGGCGCGCTGAGCTTGGTGTTGCCGCTCAGGATATTGCCGACGCGCAGGTGCACGACGTGGCAGTCGCCTTTCGCAACCAGTTGTTCGTAGGTGTAGCGCGTGCCGTGCATCATGTTCTGGGGGTCCTTCGGGCCCGGATCGTAGAGCGGCTGGCCGTTGCCATTGATGACGAAGTAGATCGGGTGCGGCTGGCCGTCGCGCAGCATGTGCGCTCGCATACGGTGTTTGCCGACCACCTCACTGCCCCACTTGCCATCTGCGGGAGGCGTGAATGTGATCTGGTCGTGATAGTCCTTCGACGAGAGTCCAAACCGATTTCGTGCACGCTCTACTTCCACTGACAGTTTTCCGCCGATGGCATTCTCCGTTTCTGTTCGTACCGCTGCACGCACCTCGGCGATTTGCCTGTCCGGCGTAGCAGGCAATCGTTCATTCGTCTCCTGCCTCAGGTTCGCCAAACGATCACGGGTTGTAGGCCCTGTCGGCTGCCGATTGACTCTGGAAGGAGGGTTTTCTACGGACAAAATCGGTGTTGGTATTTATATATTATTATACACTAAAAATGCCATTCTAGCAATTTAGCCAGAATGGCATTCTATGAGTCTAGGACTGCTGATTATCCAGTTTTACCTCAGCTTCAATGTGTGAAACAGGTTTGCCCATAACGAGCAACTGAATGATGCCCCAGGCGACCAGCCAGTACACGAGCATGGCCAGCAACGTGGTCCACTCGAAGACGTTGGTGCCGATCTTCACGGCGGGCACGACGTTCAGGAACGGCTCGGCGAATACGTACGTCAGGCCGTAGACGAACTGCGTGAAGCCGGCCGCAGGATTTGCGCCGATGAACTTCAGCAGAAAGCGGAAGAACAGCAGGGCCTCAATGACGTAGACGATGTACCACACGATCTGCGTGCCGCGGTACAGCGGTTTTACGACGCTGGAATTCGTTTCGGTCAGCATAAATACAAGGGGAGGAATATGGCTAAAACCGTCTTTAGATACTGACGATTCCGAAGAGCCTGAGCAGCAGGACGATAGCGAGAATACCGATGATCAGGTTGCCGACCTGCTTCAGTTTTCCATCCATAGGGATGTAGTTAAAGACAAGACCGACGATGAGCAGAACGATGAAAGGGGCAATGGCACCCATGGGGGAGGAGGGGAAAAAATACAGTCTGCCCTGTGTGACGGCGGGGAAACTCTATCCTTACCGTTTTCTATCTTTTACAATGCAAATATGGCCTGGCACTTACTTTTCTTCGTTGTTCTTATCATTACAGTTCTTTTTGCGATCTCCTATGATCGTTCTTTTGCTAAAAAGGTAACACATTCTCAGTTACTAACATCTTGGCGACATCCTTTGTTAACAACAATTTTAGGAGCGCTAATATCAATTCAATTAAGCTTCTTTTTGTATACTCTTCAGACATATTTGAGCGGAAAGAATGCAAGAAATGATTTGAAATATACTGTTTTTGGTGAGCTTTTAAATGCAAAAGATTCTTTGATGATTCCTGAAAATTCCACTGTTGAAATTAACGGTCAACAATTTGCATTCTCGATTACATATTTACAGCCGCTAGCACTAGAGAGGGCTATTAATAGTAATTTGTTCAAAGATGACGAATTGCAGGCTCTGTTATTTATAGCCAGAAAGATGCATCACTACAATTTAATGGCATCAATCCTTGTTTCAGGAATGAATACCAAGAACACTGATCTCGCTAAAATGGGAGTATTAAGTTTGTCGGAAACAAAAAAGGCTCTCTTAAAAGACTTTGAAATGTACCCTAAGCTTTTCCCGCATTGAAGTTGCGTAAAGAAAGCTTGGATTTAAGATAAAAGGAGGGCTTCAGCCGGGCTAAGAATTGATATTGCTTTAGGCGGAACAGCTTCTTTTTGGTAGCCATCTTGATCAAAGCACTCAGCGTTAGCATTGATGCTGCGATGATACGAAGAAATCCATATTCTACCCCACGGGAATGACTTAAATGTATTTATTTGATTTGGTTTCAGAACGCATTTTAATACTAAGGGTTCACCCAGCTTCTTAATAATATTCGCAATCTCATACTCATCAGTAAGCGGCATATAAATTTGTTCACCGCCATAATATTCAAGTAATGGCTTTGCATTGTTATTCTTGAGTCCGCAGAACGTAAAGTTGAAAGAAATGCGCTTATCCCTAACATGTGTTTGTAGGCCGTCAAAATAACTTTGCCAGATATTCTGAATAATTAATTGCTGCTTCTTTGTAAAGATATTTGAGTTTTTTATTAGAAACTTTCTTCTCCATTCATTCCCGTCAATTAAAATAAGTCCGTCTTTCTCAATATCAGCTCGTATTGCTCTTGTGTAATGAATTCCAATTATTTCCTGAGATAAAACTTCTTTATCCAATTTTTGACAAATTTCGCATAATTCTTTTTCTTTTAAAATTTCTTCAAGTTGGTTCGTTTCTCTCATCAGCTTATCGTACCTGCCTAAGCAAGGTAAAAACTGCTTTGGTATTTGATCTGTAGAATAGAGCTCAAATGGCATAATCAAATAATTTGTGAAGTAATATTACTGTGGTTGTGCCAAGCTTAGCTACAGTTCTAAATACTGCTATATCCCTAGTCACTAGCAGGCCTTCACAACGTTATGGGTTGTGGTACCATAGCGCAGCTTTCAACGTCGTTCCGTCTATTCATCGTTTACGTGGCCCGGTAGCTCATTGGTAGAGCGCTGCCCTGAAGAGGCAGGCGTAGGCAGTTCGATTCTGCCCTGGGCCACCAGTATTCACGAAAGGGCTGTGCCCTTCTCGTGAGCTCTCCCCGAAGCGGTGTCGCTCCAGGCAGGCAGAGCCTGCCTTCGCGATATTTGTTCAACTATCGGTATCCAGTCACTCCTATGGTCACCATTCCAGAGTGGGCTACGGGAACAGAGATCGCATCGATCCCGCGTGGTCGTGTGTTTGTCAGGCTTGCACAACTGCGAAAAGACACCGGAGCCTGTGCGCACGAGGTAACAGGTCTGGTTACCGTGAATGACATACGGCCAGGAAAGAAGCTGTATTTCTTTCAACCGACAGAGGCTTTGTACATGCCGCCGGACCAGATAGATGGCAGCTACAACTTTGAAACGAACACCGCTGTAGAGCTGGTGCTGGAATCGGCACCTCATCACTATTTGATTTTCACACGAACCAGCGTCTACAGGCTGCTTGGTTCACCCTGCGCGCAGGATGAAGGCACAGTTGTGTGATAGAATAAACAAATGAATGCACTCCTGATCATCTTCATTGTGTTTATCGTCCTGAATGCCGTCTTCCTGGAGATGTTCGGTCTGCCATTTTTCTCCAGAGATCACGCTTTCCGGAAAGAGCACCCTGGATTGTATAAAGCATGGTGCACACAGATTTTCGTCTTCATCGGAGTCATCCTCCTTATGGCCGTGCTGAATACGCTTGGCTGGATTTAGGAATTGTCGGTCTTCGTCTCAAAGTGCCACACCATCTTCAGCAGGTCGTTGAAGACGCCCAGGATGTAAATCGCGGAAACAAGCACTGCCGTCCAGAATACGTTTTCCCCGGCTTTGCCGAGCAGCTTCAATGCCCAGTCGGTGCCAACGTGATGTTCCACGCTGGCATTCAGGCAGCCGAGCACCAGTATGAAGATCGCGAATTTGTCGGCTATCTCTATAGGAGCGATTCTTTTGGCAATTCCAAGCCGTATGCGCGGCTTTTTCACCGGCTTGGTGTTTGCCAGTTTCTCAGCCTGTTTCTGGCTTTCGTGCTCTTTTGCCGCCCAATGCTCCATTTGGAGTACGGACAGTGCGATGCGCCGGTCTTTGTCCTGGGATGAACTCATAGTCGTATACGACAAAAACGCCCGCTGTTTGCGGGGTTGCCGGGGGCTGGATACAGGAAATCGGCCCGGATTTCAAGGCTCTTGGAGTCAGCTTTTCTTGGCTTAAAATGCTGTTTTCAATCAGTCCTTGCGTTCTAGGTGTGGTTTATAGCAATATAAGCCGAGCCAGTACATTGACAATCTAATATTATTATGTTTTAATACTTATATGGCAGCTTCTGCACCCAGACTCGGCGATACCAGAGAGGCATTGATCGACAAGAGCTATTGGACAAGGGGTTTGGACCACTTGGGTTCCGGCCTGAATGGACGCAACGCAACAGTCGTTGGAATCTGTAATCACTGCAGGGACAGCGTCATCATCTGTATCGGCTACGGTGCGGATAAGAAAAACTATACCGTCAAACTGGGCAATTTGGATCTCCCGGAACAACTGGCATACGCAGCCTAGTTCTGCACCGTGCGCCTCCACAGTTCCTCGTATCCGATCGACGGATCGGTCATGTTGTTCAGTCCGAGGCGCTGCGCCATTTCCTGTGCCTGTGCACCCGTCACCGGAGAATCCAGGCGGGCGATGCTCGGCAGAATGGCACCGCGGTATTCCATGGTCTGCACGTAGCCTTTGAACCACGGCTCGGAGACCGGGAAGCGTGCACCCGGGAAGGTGTCGTAGGCGGTGACCAGAACTTTGGCTGCTTCGACGAAAGTGATGATGTTGTCCGGACGGAACGTGCCGTCGCGGTATCCGCGGACGATTCCTTCGCGCATCGCGACGCACAACTCTTTGGCGAACGGATGTTCGCGGGGGACGTCATTGAACAGCAGTGTGTAATCCGATGCTGACAGTTTGGTGAGACATGCTTCCAGCGCTGCGTCGGTGTGTGTCTGCGAGACGATGTATGCAACGAACTCAATGCGGGTCATGGGTCCCTGCGGCTGTGCAAGGATCATCATCTCCTGGCCAAGGGCGGTACCGAGCGTGGACCACGTGAGAGCGCCGGCGAGAGTGGCGGCGGAGATGCGTTTGAGAAGGGTGTGCATAGGAGAAAGTACAGAGATAGGAGGCGGAGTCTATTCCCTATTCCGTACCCCATGCAATACGTACTCAGCGCGCGACACCATCTTTTTTCATTCGTTCAACTAAAGCCAGTGAACGGTCGTGACCTCCGTCTATTTGCAATGACTCACGCAAGCGCTGTGCGGCTGCAGGAATATTGCCGGTTTCGTAGTGCAGCCACGCCAGTTCAGCGAGGGACTGTGAATCTTTCGGCGCGAAGACCAACGCTTTTTCATAGACCTCGATAGCCGATGCCTTGTCGCCGTCTTGCGTGTAAGCAATTCCAAGGTTTAACAAAGCTTCCGGAAACTCCGGGTTAATCTCGGCTGCCTTTTCCAGATATTTGGCCGCGTCTTTCCAGCGTTCCTGGAGCAACATCAGTGTGCCAAGGTTGTTGTAGGCCATTGCATGTTTAGGATCTAGTTGTATGGTTATCAAATATTCCTTTTCGGCTTCAGCTAGGGCTCGCTGAGATTGTAAAACGTCGGCTAAGCCGTAATGTGCGTCAGGTATCTCATACTTTTTGGCGATAACCGACCGGTACTCACGCATCGCGTCGGCGGGCATGGCCTTCCGTACATAGACCGATGCCAAGTCAACTCTGGTATACGGGTTGTCCCTGATTTTCAGAGCAGCCAGGAACTCAGCCTGAGCGTCATCCAACGATCCGAATTGCAGAGACTCCATACCCAGATTGGTGTGGGCTGCCTGGGAGTCCGGGTAGAACTGGAGAGCATGCTCGTAGAGTGCCCGGTTGGATGCCCACACAGACGACTGCATTGTCGACAGGACAAAGTACGCACCCGCGACAACCACGCACCCGATGGAAGTCAGCGTCAGCCGTTGCGTCTTCTGACGGTACTCGGCTTGTTCGAGGTATCGCGTGATCAGGCAAGCCACAATAACCAACAGGCCGACCATCGGTATGTACGCATATCTGTCTGAAGCAAAGTAGATGTCCCCTGCTTTGGTGAAGCTCAAGAATGTCGGGATAAGCGTGATCAGAAAGAACAAACCGCCGAACACGACGTATGTGTGCTTACGCAGAGCGATAGCGACGACAGCAATCAGTGTGAGTACGCAGGCAAGCGGGAACCAGAAGTCCGGGGAACCCAATGTGATCGGCTTCGTGTACGGGTACATCACCGATAACGGATACGGCCATACAAACGACGTGAGGTAGAACCATGTGCTCTTGAACGCCATCAGCACCTTTTGCAGTGCAGTGGATTGCACAAGCACTTCGCTTTTGCCGAACACTGCGACGATGCCGAAGATCACCGAAAGCGCGAAGAACGGCAGTTTGGCCATCAGGCTTTTGACTGTGATCCGCCGCCCCTCGAACCAGTCGATCAAGAGCAAGACGGCCGGCAGTGTAATGACCATGACTTTGGACAGCAGTCCGAGCAAGAACAATACCAGACTCAGTGCATAGATCATCTTCTTGCCGGCTCTGGCCCAGCTGACATAGGCGATCAGCGAGCCCAGGAAAAACATGGTCGACAAGACGTCTTTGCGTGCCGCTATCCAGCTGGCTGCCTCTACGTTCAGCGGATGCAACAGGAACAGGAATCCGCAGGCTACTGCAGGCCATCCGGTGCCGACAAGCAGCCAAACCAGCCATGCGACCAACAGTGCGTTGATCGCGTGCAAGATGACGCTGTGCACGTGAAAGATTGTCGAGGAACCGCCAAGCAGCATATCGAGGCGGTACGACGTGAAGGTGAGCGGGATGTAGAGTTCGGGGTCGTAGCTGGTGAAGTCGGTTTTGATCGTCTGCAGATTCGTGTACTGCAGGTTTTTATTGTTGCTCACGAGCAGGATGTCGTCCCACGTCAGGAATTCGCCGCCGAGTGTGGGTGCATAGCAAACCAGGCCCGTCAGCAGCAATGTGACAGCCAGAATCAGCGACGGTTTCCACGGCGGTGTCATATGACACCATGGTACGTCACTTTTCCTGTTTGGGCACCCTGCGTGTCATGTAGGCGGCCCCTCCCAGGATCACGGCGATGCCGAGGCCCGCGAAGCCGATGGCCGGCCACGGGATCTCAGTCCCCTGCCCCGGGGCGACGGTCAGCGTGAATGTTTCGTCCGAGAGCGGTGTCTCACGGTCCATGAATCTCGCCGAGAGTTCATAGTCGCCGGAGCGCGGGAAGGTGTAGACCATGAAGGTTTTACCGAAATCCTGACGCGGCATGTCTTTGGCGAAGACCTGTTTGCCGTTGCGTGTGATGGCGATCTGCAACAACGAGTACGGTTTGATGGACCAATCCACACTGTCCGGATTCTCGATCAGTGAAAAGTCTATGAGGATCTCATCCCCGGCGATAAGCGCCTGGTCGAACCCGATGTCGACCAGATACGGCCCCGACCTGCGTTCGAGCGACGCTACGCCGCTGTGAGCCATGACTGACGCTATACCCAGCATAAATGCCAGGCTGAACACGATGAGGCGGACGCGGTAGGACATGCGAGCAGTATATCAGCTTCGGACGTCTCCCAGGCGCTGCAATGAGCGCATTTGGTGGTAGACGCCTTTGCGGTCGATAAGATCCTCATGCGAGCCCATCTCCACGACTTTTCCTTCCTCTATGACCACCACCAGGTCGGCGCGTTCGATAGTCGACAGGCGGTGTGCGATGACGATCATCGTGAAGTCTTTGGCGATAGAAAGCATCGCTTCCTGTATCAGCTGTTCAGATTCGGTGTCGAGCGAGCTGGTCGCCTCGTCGAAGATCAGAATCCCGGGCTTTGCCAAAAGCGCACGTGCGATGCCGATGCGCTGGCGCTGACCGCCGGATAAGCGCACTCCCCTCTCCCCTACCAGCGTGTCGTAGCCGTCCGGAAACTGCGAAATGAATGCGTGTGCGTGTGCCGTTTTGCACGCTGCGACGATCTCGGCCTGGGTGACCTCGGCTGCGGCGAATGCAATATTTTCACGTACTGTCGCGTTGAAGATCTCCACGTCCTGCGGCACGCTCGCCAGTTGCCGGCGGTAATCGTGCAGCTTGTATTCACGGATGTCGGTGCCGTCGACCAGGATTGCGCCTTGCGTGACATCAAAGTGCCGGTAGAGCAGTTTCACGATCGTGGATTTGCCGGCGCCGGATCTGCCGATAATCGCAACCATCTGCTTCGGTTTGGCCGTAAATGAAACGTTCTGCAGCACGTCGTTGCCTTTTCCGTATGCAAAACTGACCGATTTGAATTCGATATCACCTTTGGCTTTCTTCAGCGTTTTGGCTTTGGGCAACTCATGAATGTGTTCTTTCTCTTCCATCACATTGATCAGCCTGCTGATGGCTTCCATGCTGTCGGCCGAACGGTTGTAGAGGTTGGCCAGGCGGAACAGCGACAGGTTGGCCTTCTCGGTCAGTGTGATGAAGAACACCAGCAGACCGGGGGTCAGCGAACCTTTCATCACCATATAGACGCCGGTACCCATGATCACCGCGCGTGCGATGTTCAGCGCCATGTCGCGCACGCCGAAGTACTTGTACTGGAACTGCATGCGCTTGCGCTGCAGGCGGATATATTCACCGAGCAGCCCGTCGTACACATCCAGTTCACGGCGTTCGACCGCGAAGTCCTGCACGGTGCGCACATGCATCACGCGCTCGCCGATTCGTCCGGCGGCCTGGTCCATCTTTTCGTGATAGCCATGCCGCAGCGGCTGCACACGGATGCCGTACAGATGAATCAGCGACACGAACAGCGGAATGAAGACGAAGAACACCAGCGCTGGCAGCCAACCGATCCAGATGAGCACACACAACGTGAGCATCAGCTGAATAAGCGTCGGCAGCATTTCCTTGCCGCTGAAGTAAATCAGTTCGACCAGCTGTTCTGTGCCGCGGTGCAAAATATGCACAACCGATCCGGTGTTGTTGCGTTCGTGGTACCCAAGCGGCAGTGACAGCAGTTTTTTGGAGACGCTCTGCAGCAGGAACACTTCGCTGTCGAAACCCAGGTTGGCCGCCTGATATTCGATGCGGATATCCAGCACCGACACGATTGCAGACGCAATGAACAACACGCCGATCATGCTGAGCAGCACGGGCACCTGATTCTCCGAAAAATTCATGATGGTATCGATGACCGCCGCAAGTACCGCTGCCGGAACCAGCTTCAGCAGTTCACAGAGAACAATCGTCGCAGTCAGCCCGTACACGCGACGGTGAAACCGCGAAAGAATGTGCCAGAGTTTCCGGACGACAGAACCGTACATGTGCTCAGAGTGTAGCGTATGAATGACTTCCATTATCTCCGCTTGTTAAAGCTTATTATAGAAAACGACGATATTGATAACTGATAATAAAGTGTTATAGTATATTCATGGCCTTAGAAGCAAGCAAACCTAACGACCCTCAAAATGCGGTTATTCATCTGGCTCAACGATTAGCTGGAAAACTTGTAGACGGGCATCGTGAACGTCTTTGCGTACTTTTGCGTGATATATCGCAAACCTATGATTGTATTGCTCAGGAACTTATTCCTGACTCAGTTGTTATAAGCCTTGGAGGGGCAAGGGCAATTATTAGATTTGCTGCAGTTCAAGTGCTGGAGCCGGAAGAATATAGGGAAAATGTTTTTGAGCGCTTATCACGAAGTGGAAGACAGGCTGCAGCTGCTTTCGGCTTTGGTGTCGGCGATTCCTTGCAAAAAGCTCACGCTACTATGGGTCGCGTAGCATGGACAGACGATGAGCAATCTATGTTATTTGAGTTGCTAAACTCACCTCAATTTCATCATCCAGCAGGTTCTGCGAGTGCCGGGAAGCCGATTTACTCGGTTATTACACAATTTCTCAATGACGTTTTTCATGGCGGTAAGAATGTGCGAACGATTGGGACACTCCGAAGAATGAGGATCTTCTTTTTGGATCAAACGGCTCCAGATCGTGAAAAAGCGCGTCGTGTAGGATGGACCGAAGATGAAGAGCACAGACTTCAGGCGCTTGCACAAACCTGCTGGAATAATGGAGATAGTTCAAGGGGGCCAGATTTAGTATTTATAGCTGCGACACTCAATCGGGAATTTCATTCAGCTGAGTTCGATGCAGGTATTCACATACGCAATTCTGGCACTTGTTTCAAGAAATTGGAAAGCTTAGATGCGAAGCGTGTAAAAGTCCGCAGATTTCCGTGGTCGCCTGAAGAAAATGCAAGGTTTCTGCACCTCTGTGGTAGTTATATTCACGAGAGCGGTAATGTCAAAGGTAGGCCGAGATATGAAGATATTGCCAATACGCTAAATGCCGAGTTTCACGCAGCGGAGCTCGCGCTTGGAAACATCATCCGAACTCCTGCAAATTGCAGTGCTCGTACTGGTCATCCTCCACGTGACAAAAAAGCTTAGTGCTCTAGCACACGCACTCCCCGCTGCAGCAGACAGGGCAGGTTTCTATGAATGTATCGCCGCTCAAATACGCCCGGATGGCCTTCAGAGGTGGCAGAAGCAGCAAGAACACCTTCATGTCGGCTGCACGGCGCAGCCACCAACCGAACAGTCCCCAGACCTTGAAACGCGGGAAGACGACTATCGCCCAACGCGGGCCGACCGGAACGGCGTAAATCGGGATTTTCGGCACGTTTGGATAGACCGGCTTGCCGGCCATTTTGCGTGCAATGACAGTAGCGACGTAGTTTCCATCGTTGACGGCGGTCTGTGCCATGCCGGAGTACTTGGTAGATGCGGCATCACCGATGACGTACACATTGGGCTTCCCTTTTGCCTGCAGCGTTTCGTCGACTTCTGCGCGGCCGCGCTTGTCGACCGGCATACCTTCGATATTTGCGATCATGCCGCTGGCCTTCAGTCCGGCAGTCCACACGACAGTCTTGGTTTTCATCTGCATGTCTTTCAGATACACCGTTTCCAGCTCTTCTTTCACCACAGCGCGGTTCAGGAGCACGTTCACGCCCAGTGATTGCAGGCGCTTCAGCACGCGGGCGGAGACGTCTTCTGACAGCAGCGGCAAAAGACGCGGCATTGCCTCGATAAGGTCGATGTTGATGATGGATGCAGGCATGCCGTGCTTCACAGCCAGCTGCCTGGCGTACACAGCCAGTTCACCGGCAAGCTCGACGCCGCTGGCGCCACCGCCGATGATCACAACGTGTCCGGCCATGACCTTGTCTTCCATCTGGCCTTTCTTGGCTGCATCAAAAATCTCGTGAATGTGACGCTTCAGTTCCAGCGCTTCGTTGGCTGACTTCATGCCGTGCGACAACTCTTTCATTCCGGGGATGTTGAAGTACGCGGTTTCCGCTCCGACAGCCAGAATCAGTGAATCGTAGTGATAGTTGAATCCGCTTTCACCGCGAACAGTCTTCCAGTGCATGTCCACTCCGGTTGCACGGTCGATGACGACCTCCACCTCGGTGCCTTCGAAAATGTCGCGGTATGACACACATGCTTCCATCGGTGAACGGCCGGTAACGATGCGGTACAGCGCAGCGTAATACTCCAGATACGGTTTGTCGGTCAGCAGCGTTACCCTGACGTCCGGACCGTACTTATGCAGCTGCAGTGCAGCCGATACGCCGCCGAAGCCTCCGCCGATAATCAGGACGCGATGTTGCTGTGTGTCTGTAGCCATGGGGAGGGTTTGTATTTGGCTATAGTATACCATTCTTTACACCTTTTTACAAGAATCCGCAGAGCCGTCAATTACTGCTCTACAATGATAGAAACCGCATCAGTCAGGGCTCCGTGGCGCGCCTCTATCTTGTAAAAACCTGCCTTTGGAGCGTGCCAACGGTAGAGGAAGTCCGGTCCTTTTGACGTGCCGACTATGGTTCCGTCCACGTACCAATCGACCGAATCCACAGTGTCATCTGCCCGCGCTTCAAACACGATATTCTCGTTGCTGTCCGGGATCATCGGGTTCAGCCGGAAGCTGGCGCCGTTGGCCGGGTTTGTGACCATCATCGTGTTGGCAGTTGCACCGTTGAGCATTGTTGCACACAGCGGTGACTTTGCTGCGGGTGGTTCCTTCCATCCGTTCTCCCGCGCCCACTTTCGCAGCTCAGCCGGGAAAACCGCGAAGACCGTTTGTTTCACATACTTTGCGTCGCACCCTTCGCCAAGCAGCCCGTTGCGCGTATCGATCGCGATCTGTTTGAAAATGTCATCCGGCTGTGTCGGCTGTGTCCCGCGGATGAATTTTTCGGTGACGGTTGCGGGACAATCGGGTGTCGGCAGCTTCCCCGACAATTTGCAGATCTGCGTTTCTGTGATCGTCGAAGGCCGGACGAAACCGGCTTTCGGTGAAAACCTCGACGCAGCTTCGACTACCTCATGGAAAATCGGCCCGGCTCCGGTGACTCCGGACGTATCACGCATCGGCGAGTTATCGGCATTCCCTACCCACACACCCACAACCCTGTCCGGCGTGTAGCCGATGGTCCAGTTGTCACGCGAGTTACGGGTCGTCCCGGTTTTGGCAGCTACCGGAAAATCGAATGCCAGAGCGCTGTTCTCGCCGAATTCGGGGATTCTGGCTGTGTTATCACTCAGGATGTCCGAGATCAGCCATGCGACATCCTGGGACACCAGACGGGTTCCTGGTTGAATCGGATCATTCTCCAGCGTGCGGATTGGCAGCGACATGCCGCCACGCGCGAACAGTCCGTAGGCTTGTGTGAGCTCCAGCAGCTTTACCTCTGCATCGCCGAGTGTGAGCGCCAGACCGTAGTGCTCGGGCGTCTGGTGCAACGTGGAGATGCCTGTCTGCTGCAGGAAATTCAACAGGTTGGCGACTCCGACGTGTTCCAACACTCTGACAGCTGCGATGTTGTACGAGTTTGCCAACGCATCGCGCAGTTTTACCAATCCGTGAAAACCGAAGTCGTAGTTGCGCGGCGTGTATGGGTTGCCTTCGCTGGTCAAAAACCGGGCTTCGACGTCGGCCACAGTCGTGGCAGCAGTCCAGCCCTGTGACAAGGCCAGCGCATAGGTAAACGGTTTCATGGTCGAACCCGGCTGGCGCGCCGCCAGCGCGACGTTCACCGCGCCGTCATTCTCGGTATCAAAATAATCGGCGGAGCCGAGCATCGCGAGCACATCGCCATTGTGCGCGTCCAGCACGACAACCGCAGCGGACGTGACGTTTTTGCCGTCCAGCAGCGCCAGCTTATTGTCGACGATCTGCTGGATGTCGGTCTGCAGTGCCAGATCCAGCGTCGTCTTCACTTCTGTTTTTCCCTGCGTCTCTTCCTCCCTGCCGTTGAGCAGCCACATGACGAAATGCGGCGCCTTGATGTCGATGCGGTCTTCGGCCAGACGGATCGGCTGAGCGATCGCATCGTCAAATCCCTCCGTATCCAGCAGACCTTGGTCGAGCATGGCTGTGAGCACAGTCTTCTGGCGCGTGCGTGCGCCTTTCATATTTTCGAACGGGTCCAGCGCTGTCGGTGACTGGAGCAGCCCGGCCAGAAACGCGGCTTCCGACATGGAGAGTAATTCAGCATCTTTATCGAAAAACATCCGGCTTGCAGACTGCAAACCATAGGCCTGGTGTCCGAAGTAGGCTTTGTTCAGATACTGCTCCAGAATATCGTCTTTGCTCAGCGCTCCGTCAACGCGCAGTGCGAGATAGGCTTCTATGACCTTGTACAAAAATCCGCGGTGGTCCGGCTGCAGCTTGATGCGTACCAGCTGCTGCGTGATGGTGCTGCCTCCGGAGACGACCCGTCCTGCCGAAATGTTCTGCATCGCGGCACGTCCTATGCCTTTCAGGCTGACTCCGGCGTGGGAATAGAATCCCCTGTCTTCTGTTGCGACAAGCGCCTGAATGAATGCGTCCGGAACTTTTGACAGCGGAATGTGATCCTGCGAGCCGGCATGGCTCTGCCTGGCCTCGTAGAGCAGGACTCCGTTGCGATCGGTTATGCGCACCGATTCAGTCTGCGCATCACCGGTCAGCGACGCGGGCAGCGGCCAGAACAGAAGCGCCAGCACGATGATCGCCGGTATGCCGAGCCAGTAGGCGTGTGTGCGTCGAAGTGTCATGTGCATCAATGAGGATTCCGAAGAGTCCAAGGATATCCTCGGACTCTTCGGTTTCTTCAGAATGTTTTACTCAGAAATCGTGAACCATCCGCCATCGGTCTGACCGAACGTCTCCGGGAAGTACATTTCCCATGCCTTGGCAGGGCGGTAACGGAATTTGCCGGGCAGTGTCGCGCGCACCAGGTACTGGTAGCGGTACACGCCGGCAGGCAGTTCGTCTGCGAACAGAAACACGCTGTCGTCGCGGAATTCCTTGTGGTTGAACAGCCACATGCCGTTGTTGTAGTAGTCCCACCATCCGTTCCCCGCAGGCTGGTTGATGGTGTCCGCCAGTCCCTGCTGTGAGGTCTGCAGCTGCATGTCGATGGCTTCGAATCCGGCAGGCAAAGGGCTTTCCACGGCGACGAAGTGACGCTCTTCAGGCACGGTCATCGTCAGCGTGATCTTGTAGGTTTCGCCCAGTTTCACGCCTTTGATCTTCGGGTTCAGCGGCTCCATTTCGCGCAGCACGCCGATGCCGTTCTCCAGCGGAACGATTTCCTCGGGCGTGTAGAAGTACGACAACAGCACGTCGTAGTACAGTTTGCCTTTGCCCTCTTTGCCGATCTGCACCGCAACCTGCTCTCCGCGCTTCATGCCGTTCAGCGCCAGGCTGACTTCTTTGCGCGTCAGCACGTTGTCCGCGTTGAACTGCGTGTCGATGACGGTCTTGCCGTCGACGGCGACAGCCGCGCGGAAGTCCGCGTCCAGTTCGTTGGTGGCCTTCAGGTACTCGACGAACGTCAGAATCGCCTGTGAAGTCGACTGTGTGGTGTCCCAGTGGCCGTTCTCACGGATCGCGAGCAGGTACCGCACGACGCGTGGCATCAGCGGGTTCTCGGGGTCGATGCGGATCATCGCCTGCAATGCGAATGCGGTCGTGCGCGAGTTGGTGTTCATCAGATAACCGTACGAGCGGGAGTTTGCTTCCTCGAAGTGAGCGCCGCGGCTGTCGATGCGGATGGCGGTCATGACTTCATCGAGCAGGGTCTTGGCTTTCTGCTCCATCTGCCTGCCTCCTGCCTTCTTGAGCGCCATGGCCAATTGGGCCTTGGAGAAGACGGCCAGCTCTTTGCGGCTTTCGTATGCGGCGTTCAATGATCCGGCATCGGTGGTTCCGTTTTCGGAAAGCACGTACAAGATGTAGGCGCGTGTGGACGGATCCGTCGTTTCAGCCGTGCGCAGAACGCCTTTCAGATACGCGGCAGCCCGATCCAGCACGCCGTTGTCCACGGCGTAGCCCGCGTTCTTCGTGATCTGCAGGGAGTACAGGATGTAGGCCGTCAGGTACGGGTGGCTTCTCTCGCTCGGGTACCAGTATCCGAAACCGCCGTCGCTGCGCTGGAAGTTGTAGAGCTTCTGCACGCCTCCGTTTACATTGGTGTCGAGCGTCTTCTGATCCACGATGTGGAAAGCCTCGAAGCCCTGCAGCGACGAAAGCGCGACGTTGGGCAGGAAGCTGGAAGCGGTTTGCTCAGCACAGCCGTACGGATACTCGGCCAGATACTCCAAGCCGGCGGGCAGGTACGTGGCGATGCTCGGTGACGTGGTGATGGTAAGCGAACCTGTCGATGCATCAGCCTTCGTCGGCGTGATCACGTTTTCGGTCACAGACGTCTCGGTCAGGCCGGATGTCGCATCCGCCTGCATGACGCCGAATTCGTACACCGGAATCTTCTGGATGATTTCGTCCTTGGCTCCGTCGGTCTCGGCCTTGAAGTCCAGGCTGGATTCCGTCTTGGTGCCGACAGTCACCGTGAAGTCCACAACGGCCTGGCTGTCGGGCTGCACGGTCACCTGCTTGGTGGTCGTCGCTGGCGTCATGTTGGTTGCCTTCAGCGTGACGGTGAACGTCTTGGGCTCGTCCATGAAGTTGTGCACGATTGCCGACAACTTCATCTGGTCACCCATCACCGCGAAGCGCGGTTGCACCGGTCGCACGATGACGCGTTTGGTTTCGACGAACGTGTGAGCGAAGGCGCCGAACAAGTTGTCTTTCGTGTTGGCGATCGCAAGCACCTGCCACGTGGTCAGGTTATCGGGCAGCTTGAATGTGACTTTGGCGTTGCCGCTTGCATCGGTCATCACAACAGGGTTCCAGTACGCAGTGTCCTTGAAGTTCGAACGGATACGTTCCTCCGGATCGCCTCCGCCTCCGCCTTTGGAACCGGGCTTGAAGCGCTCCAGCAGGTGGATAAGCATCTGCGACGTGCTCACACCCAGACCGCGGTTGGCGTAGAAGATCGCAACCGGATCCGGCAGTTGGAAGCCGGTCAGCGCGATGACGCTCATGTCCACGGTGCCGAGAGACACTTCGGCCGGTACGGCTTTGCCCGTCCAGTCTGCGGTTTTCACCGTGACGGTGACCTGCTCGCCCGGGCCGTACTTCTTCTTATCGGTTTCCACGGTCACCTTCAGTTGCTTGCTGCTGGTTTCCACCTGCAGCTTCACGTAGCCGATCTTGAACGCCGGCACGCCGGTGTCCAGACCGTTCTCGTTGAATGTTTCGCCGACGCGCGGCTTCACGATGACTACCGACACATACGCGTTCGGGATCAGATCCTCGGTAATCGGGATCTCTATCGGCAGCGCGTTGCTGGTGACGTCAACGAGCGTCTTGGTGATCACGTTCTCACGTTCAACCGTGACCAGCGCCTTCACGCCCTTGCCCTGGTACGGGCTCTTCACCAGCAGCTTGGCCGTGTCGCCGACTTTGTACTCTGGCTTGTCGGCCACGACGTCGACCTTGGCGTTGGTGCTCTGCGGCCAGTTGAAGTACGTGCTGGACCAGGCATACACACCGGCTCCCGCCTTCGCTTCACGTCCGGATGCATCTTTTACCGATGCGACGACACGGAACTCCCCGCCGGTATCCACAGGCACTTCGATGACGGCTTTGCCTTTGTCGTCAGTCGTGCCGGTCACAGTGCGGATGAACGTGTCGACCGGTTTGTTGTCGTAATAGTACTGGCCGTCCACGCCCTTTTCTTCTGTCGTGTCCCACGTGCGCGAGTAGAGGCTGAGCGACACCGGAACATTCGGCGCGGCAACACCTTCGGGAGTCAGCGTGACGATGGCCATCTTGGCCTTCTGTCCCGGAGTCACCACGTAGTCGTCCGTGCGGATACCGACGTACATGTCGGCTTTGTGGACGATGACCGATGAACGGTTGCTGACCTCCTGATTGTTCGTATCGGTGATGTTGGCTTCTATCGTGTAGACCTGGCTGACACCCTTGTCGTCGATGCTGGCCGGGAAATACAGCTGCATGTGGCCTGTTTCATCCAGCACGCCGTCACCCTCGGTGACCGACGTCATGCCGCGATCGCACTCCCACCAGCACCAGTCATCCTGCAGTGCAAAGGAGTACCAACCGTCGGTGTACTTGTTAAAGAAGTAATCGGTCGAGTATGCCGTCCAGTGCACCTTTGAGCCGTTCATCGGCGCGCCGAAGTAGTAGAGACCTTCGACCGTCGCCTTCACCATGTCGCCGTTGAAGTAGTCGTCGCTTTCCGGCTTCACCTCCACGCTGTACTCCGGCTTGCGGTACGCCAGCACATTGAAAGACGTGGAAATGTACTGCTCCTTGGCATCGTTGTCCGGCAGCATTTTGGCGTACATGTAATACGATCCCAGCGAGACCTCTTTGCCCAGTTCGAACACTCCGTTGAAACTGCCATAGCCGTTCAGCTTCAGTTCCTTGTTGTAGACCTCTTTGCCTTCGGCATCGCTGATGGTTACCTGTGCCGTGTGCGCACCTCCCGGCACGCTCAGTTTTCCGTTCCAATCCAGGTAACGGACGATGCCTTTGAACGACACCTGGTCACCGGGGCGGTATGCGCCGCGCTCGGTGTAGAGGTAGGACTGCACGCGGTACTTCGAACGTCCGGTGTAGTGGAAGTCCTCGTAGATGCCGTTGAAGTCGTACGCGCTGATGCCGTCACTCCAGTCACTGCCGATGAAGGCCATATCTCCGTCTTTTTCCGCAGTTACCCAGAACTCCGGCTTGTAGTCGTTGTTGCCGGTGACGAATGACTGCAGATCCACCGGTGTCTCGAAGAAGCCCAGGTTGTCGGTGGTTCCTTTGATGGTTGCGGTTCCGTTGAGCGTGAAGAACTTGATCGCCGCGCCGCGGACCGGATCGCCGGTCTGCATGTTCGTCACCCACACGAGAGCCTTGTCGCCCGAGTACTTCATGGTGATCGACATGTTTGTCAGTGTGAAGTACTGATACTGCACGATCTCTTTATTATCGCTCCAGATGGCACGGTACTCGGGGGAGCGCATCGTAAACGCATACACGCCGGCGCCGAGTGTCTGGCCGCCTTCCTTTGCCACGTCGAGCGGCACGGACTTCCATTCGTCATGCTTCAGTTTCGGATTCACGTCCCATGTACGGTAGTCAGTGCTGAGGTCTTTGATCTCCGGCTGGAAACTGTTGCTGCGCTGTTCGCTTCGGATTTTCAGGAAGTTCTCCAGCGTCAGGTGTCCCAGCTCCAACGTAAACTTGCTGACGTTGACGCCGTTCAAGTAGTACACCGGCGGCTTGCCTTTTTCGAAGATGCCGAACTGGCCGTTGGAGTGAATGAAGACCTCCGGGGCGACCTGCGGGGTGGTGAACGAGAACTCGACCGGACCGCCTTCCAGCTTCTGGCCCTCTCTGTCGGTCATGCTGGCCAACACCGTCACTTTGTACGTGGTGCTTGGCTTGAACGGGCCGTAAATGTAGACGTCCTTGTTGCCGTCCCAATCGTTGGTACCCAGCTCGAGATCTTTCCATCCTTCCAATTCGGGTTTGATCACGAGGTTCTTCTTGATGGTCGCACCGAGCATCGGGTTGCTGAACGCGATGTGAATGCGGTTGTTGTCCTGCGTGTCGTGGCTGACGACGCGCAACGGGCCGACGGTCGAGAAGGTGAATGAGCGCTGGTCGTTGGTACCCAGATTTCCTTCGATGCCGATAATACCGGCTTCGAGAGTGACCGAATACGACGAGTGCAGTACAAGCGGTTCTGCAGGTATAAGCACGACAGTGGTTTTATCGATAACTTTCTTTTTATCTGCACCAACTGTCGTTCCGTACACCACGCTCTTCATAGCCAGCTGCTCGCCAGGAGCGACAGTCAGTCCGCTGGTGGCTGGTGCTTCCTGCGTCTTGCGTGCCTCGCCTCTGCGTTCGGCTGAGGAGAAATCACGCATGACAGACACATGCTGCTTCACGCTGTCCAGGTCGATGTTCTGGTTGAAGTGCAGAACAATCTGGGTCTTTGGACCCGATGTGTCCGTTCCTCCTCCGGGCTCGGATCCGGTGAATTCCGGACGCACTGTCTCGAATATCCACGAGAAATCTTTGTCGGTCTTTTCGCCGTTTGCAGTCTGGATGCCGACCGGAACCGTGATGGTGTACTGGGTCGCAAGAGGAAAGGGTTTGTCCGGCGTGAATTCTGCGGTTGTTGTTCCCAGCCACCTCCAGCGTCCCGCAACGTCAGGAGTCACTTTCACCGGCCATGCGGCCATCTTCTGGTCGTATGCTTTGCCCTGGACTTGTGACAACGCCACCATCGGTCGGTCAAAGACCAATGCGATGCGCGTCTCCGAGTCCACACCCAGGCTGTTAGCCGCCGGAATCTGCGCCGCAAGCGTCGGTGCTCCGGTGATTGTGTAGATAAACTCCATGTCCTTCCCCAGCGGCTGTCCGGCCGCAGTCAGGGCCTTCTTATCCAGCGTGAAGACATAGGTCTCGTTTGCTTCCCACTGCTGCTTCGGCTTGAAGACAAGCGATTCGCCATCCCACCGGCTGTCCGCAGACAATCCGTCCGGCAGAGCCAGGTGCTCCATGACGCTGTCGTGATTCATCACCTCAGGAAAGTCCAGGCGGATCTCACCCATCGCGGAGACGGTTTGGTTCTGCAGGAAGTCCGGGACACCGCCACTGGAGCGCAGATATGCGCCAATGGCGACCAGTCCTATGAAGACGACGACCGCGATGGCGGCAATCATCTTTGTGGAGGCGCTTTTCAGCGGTGAACCTGGAGTTTCTTGAGCAGCCGCGGCTGTCATAAAGAGATGTGGGAAGGCTAAGCGCGCCAATGGTAACCCAAACCGGCCACCCGCGATACATTCTAGGGCGGCTATTGCACATACCGTCCAGATGTTGTCCAGACAAAAAACGGAAACACGCTGCGCTCCCGTACTTCGATTGCTATAATCGGCCCGCCTTTATCTTTCTAACCATTCGTTCGTTATGGCAAATGATAATCAGAATATCTGGTTCGGTATCTCGATGGGACTCATGGGTCTTATCGTCGGTTTCGTCTTCGCGACGCTGACCAACAGTTCTTCCCTTATACAGAAAACCGGCACACAGCAGGTCGCACAGGTGCCGACTCCGCCGAATGCTCCGGCTCCAACCCCGACCCCGGCACCGCCGGCAGCTCCAACTCCGGCCGGAACCATCGTTCCGATCGACTTCGAGCGCGATCACATCCGCGGCAACAAGGATGCCACCATCGCGATCATCGAGTACTCCGACTTCGAGTGTCCGTACTGCCACCGCGTTCACCCGACATACAAGCAGATCATGGCCGAGTACGGCGACGATGTGATGTGGGTGTACCGTCACTTCCCGCTCACCAGCATCCACCCGAAGGCTATGCCCACGGCGATCGCATCGGAGTGTGCGGCTGAGGTTGGAGGAAATGACGCCTTCTGGAAGTTCGCCGACATGGTCGTCGAGAATCAGAACTACGACTACCCGGCCATCGGTAAGTCTATCGGCCTGAACGAGAAGAAGTTCGCCGACTGTCTGGCTAAAAACGAGTACGAAGCCTACGTCACCCAGCAGGAGACGGAAGGCGTTGCAGCCGGAGTGAACGGCACACCGGGCAACATCATCTATAACGTCGAGACCAAGGACTCCCGCCTGGTACCGGGCGCCCGCTCGTTCGATATGTTCAAGCCGGACATCGACGCGATGCTGGAGGCCGCGTAATCAGATTCACACCGATATGAAAAGAGCCCGAAAGGGCTCTTTTTTTGTAGTGCAGATCTTAGACCGTGAACATCCCGTCCTTAAAGATCACCTGCTCACTGCCGTCAGTCAGATGAGCCGTAACAGTGCGGTCTTCGGTCGAGATGATATCGGTGTGCTCGGGTGAATCGTTGAAGCCCATGGCGTCCCACTCTGCGGTGGTCGGCTTGCTCATGTCGCCGACAAAGCTGTCTTTGTACGCGCGCCCGACTGCCAGGTGTGTGTTGCCATATTTTCCACCGACGTTCTCGTCGAACAGCGTGTTTGCCATGAACTTGGTGATGCGCGAAAAGCGCTTGTCCGTGAGCGAATACTCACCGATCTTGTCGGCATTGTCGCGCTTCAACATGCTGTCCAGGACGTTCTGGCCCTGCTGCGCAACAGCCTTGGTCACGACGCCGTTTTTAAATTCCAGCGTGATGTCTTTCAGGATATTGCCGTAGCGGAACAGCGGCTGGTTGAAGTAGATGTAGCCTTCGGTGCCCCGCCAGTCGGGCGAGATGAACAGCTCGTAGCTGGGAATATTGCGGCAGCTGCCACCCAGCCATTTGCGGTTGGTACCCAGCTTCACCTTCAGATCGATGTGCTCACCCTTCACGTGAACCCATTCGATGGGAGTGGAGTTCAGCACGGACTTCACACGTTCCTGTTCCTTCTGCATTTTTCTCCATTCGGCGATCGGATCCTCTGAATCCAGGTAGCAGCCGTGAATGATCTCTTTCCAGTACGCATTCACTGACATGCCGGCCTCCTTTGCCATCGCAGGCGTCCCATACAGCGCCAGAGTCCAGGTGAACTTCCCCTGCTGCTCCTTGTCGAACAGCCAGTCGCGGTACTTGTTGCGAGCGTCCATGGCTTTAAAGATGCGTGTAGGGTCGACTTCCTGCAGTTCGCTCGGGTTGGCATCGGCAATGATGGAGATTTGATGATCGATAAGATCCGCCTCCGCCCGGCGCAGAGCCTCCGGGAAGAATGTCAGCTGGTCATCGTTGGCGTTGTCGAAGAAGATTTTCTCGGTTTCGGTGGGGATAAGCTGGATTTTAGGAAATGCACCGGCTTCCAGTGTCGCACGCAGAAGCTCCTTACACAGGGGCTTGGCAACATCCGGGATGTTGATTTGGACGACTTCACGCGGTTTGACGCCTTCTCCGGAGTTCAGCGCGAACTTGACAAGAAGATCAGCGTATTTCTTAAGTACATCTTGAGATGGTGTTTGCATGCCACGATGGTAAACAAGAACCCCGTCGAAGAGAATATGATTTGAATTCTGTATTTTATGCCTGGAAAGGGGTACCATTGGGGCGATCTTGATTTTGTCCATCTTCCACCATCACATGCGTATCGTTCGAACGATCCCTTTTGCGCTAGCCGGAATTCTTTTGTTGGCTTCCTGCACGTCCGGTAACGGAGGCGGTGACGGAACGTCATCTTCCTCATCGTCGGAGTCATCCAGCTCGGAAGCACAATTGCCCGAAACATCCAACGTCACCTACGCAGGCGTCGTTTCCGCACTGGAAATGTCGATCTACATGCAGGGCACGCACATGCTCACGCTGGACAGCGGCGCGGTCGTCCTTCTGGAGTCAGAGATTTTGGATCTGGACGCCTACATCGGCGCGACGGTTGAGGCATTCGGTTCGGTACAGCCCACTGTTGAGTCCAACGGCACGCTCATGAAGGTCACGCGGATCCAGGTGTTGTCAGCTGCATCGTCATCATCGTCTTCCGCTCAGTTCTGCGGCGGTATTGCCGGCTTTGCTTGTCCGGACGGCCAGACCTGCATCGATAACCCGGATGACAGCTGTGATCCGCTGAATGGCGGCGCAGACTGCGGCGGCATTTGTATCCGCGGCACGGTTCTGGAGGCATCGTCTTCGTCGTCCTCCGAAGCAGCATCGTCGAGCGCATCCTCTGATTCTTCCTCTTCCGTCAGCAGCTCGGCTGCCGCGGTGAGCTCTTCGAAGGCGGCAATGTCTTCTTCCAAGCCCAAAGCTTCGTCGTCATCGTCGGTTGCGAAGTCGTCTTCATCTTCGTCGGTTGCCTCGACCAATTCTCCCGAAATGGAAGCCCAGGTCGTGACGATGTCGAAGCAGAACTATGAGGCATCCCTGTGGACGCAGCAGTACTGCACCAGCCACATCGGTTTCTGTCTGCCTGTACACAAGAACTGGTACTACAAGTCGTTCGGCGCTACGACCACACGTCTTTGGCACGTAGAGTTCGGCATGTCGGACATCACCGGCATCGGTGCAGGCGCGATTGTTCTGAACCTTGTGAATGATACGTCCGCTTCCATGGGTGCAACCGACGGTCAGGTTCGCAAACAGGGCAACGATGTAGTCGGATTCAAAGACTGGAACGGCCAGCACTTCGAAATTACCGGCGACGCGCGTTTGCAGGTTGCCATCCAGTACATGCTCTCGCACATCGAGCAATATCTGCCCGCGGAATAATTCACCCGCTTTTCCATGCCGCTGTTCAGTTACAGAGCCATCAACGAGGACAGCAAAGAGGTGCAAGGGAGCATTGAAGCCGCGAATCTGGATGCAGCCAAAGCTGCATTAACCGACCTGCATCTGGAACCGGTTGAAGTGAACGAAGCCATGCGCCTGCGCAAGAACCCGCCTGCAGACGGCATTCCAGCCGAGCAGCCGCTGCTGAAGACTGCCTATGCCTTCGAAGGCAAGGAAAGTGGCGGCACGGTCCGTAAAGGCACAATCCAGGCCGCTACAAAACGTCAGGCGTTTGACCGGCTTCGGCATGACCAGAGCCTGACTGTTACCATGCTGACGCCACTGGGCGTTCCAGCGCAGACCCCTGACCTGGATCTGCAAAGATGGCAGTCGCCCGAGCCGCCGCAATCCAAGCCGATACCGCAACAACAGCGTCCAGTGCCGCCGAAAGCATGGAATCCGGTTGAGGAGAAGATTCCTGCCCAAGCTCCTCCGCTGCCTCCGTTGGCGCCGCGTCAGCCTGTTGCCGCTTCTGTCAGCGAGCCTGAGTCTACGACCGTCTACCACCCGGTGCTGTCGACTTTGCGATTGTATGCAGGCTGGCTGCTTGCCTGGTACGCGTTGTTTGCCGCGTTCGGCTACTACTACTCGGTACGCGAAATCAGCGTGGATATTCCCATCGTCCAGGGCTTTGCTTCGTCTGCACTCGTGACCACGTTCATACTTGGCATCTTCGTATTCCTGCTGTTCAGTTCACTCTACCGTTCGTTGAACGGAGGCAAAGTCATCGGGGCACTGCTGACGCTCCTCGGGCTCGGCGGATTCGTGGGCTTAAGGATGCTGCTTGTTTGATGCCAGACTGATCCCAGATGAAGACTATTTATCTTTTTCGGCACGGCGAAGTGGAAGATGCTTACCGCAACCGCACGCGCGGTTCAGGTACAGATTGTCTACTGTCTCCATCCGGCAAACGGATGTCAGTCGTCAATGCGCAGTTTCTGCTGCGGCAACAGGTGCAACGTATCATCACATCCGGCATGAAGCGGTCAGATTACCTTGGTAAACTTCTTTCGAGACAACATGGGATTCCGCACGAGACAGACGCAGACTTTCGGGAGATCGGCCTCAACGAATGGGAAGGCCTCTTGTTCGATGATATTAAAAAGGCGCATCCAGAAGCTTCTGCAAGGTTCATGGCAAATCCCCTTTCCGGAGCTTTTCCGGGCATGGAAGATCCAGCCAAGTATGAGAGCCGCGTTCTTTCGGCTTGGCAAAGGGCTTTAAGCGCGGACGTTCAGCGTCTGGCGGTGGTCGCGCACGGGGTCACCAATACAGTTATACTGCGCGCGATAGCAAAACAACGTGAATACGCGCTGCTGCAGGAGATCGGATGCATGAACGAAATTTTGGTTGAACCGGAGCCAAAGCTGGTACGCACAAACGTTGTGCTGTACACACCTGACATGCTGTAGCAAAAACTACAGTCCGAGCTGCTTGCGGATCTCGTCGGCCTGGTTCGTCTCGCTCTGCTTGGCCTTCTGCTGCAGATAGACGCCCTGGAGGTCGCGCCAGTCTTCGGCGTGCTTGCGCTCCAACTGCATGAGGTGCTTCAAGTGCTTTGGCGAGAGCTGGCTGAACTTCGTGCGCTCTTCCTGCAGGATCTTCTGCAGTTCGTCGATCTGGAACTGGCTGAGCTTCGGTACTGCCTGGATGATGCGCCACTTTTCGTCGCGGGTCAGCGAAATGGAACCGCGGAGCAGTGTGAGGAATGCCTGCTCATCGAACTTCGTTTCGGGATGAACCGGTACATCGATATTGTCGTTGCTGAGGACGGACGTGGTCGAACCGAAGCGGTACGTGCCGACCTCGGCAAGAATCTTCAGATCTTCGTCGTCGTAACCCATTTCTTTCGTAGCAGCTGTTCCGGCCGGAGGCGGCGGCGGGCTGGTGTCCTGTACCGGTGCGGCGGCTCCTGCAGCTCCAGCCTGGGCACCTTGAGCTCCAGCAGCGGCTCCTGCAGCCGGTCCGCCCACTGGAGGGGCAGCACCGAATACCTGAGTCGGATCCAGACCCTCATTCGGGATCGGATCACCTGGGCGTGGGGGTGGCGGGGGTTGCGGGTTGGAGTCGGCCATATGAAAGGGTTAAGGGCTAAATCAGTGTAGCACAGCAGTATTTCCAGACAATACTAAACGGCAGCCGTCAGCACTCCTTTCGCTATTTAGGCACTTGGCCTCGTCAATTCATACAGGGCTACCCCACAGGCAACTGACACGTTGAGTGAGCTCTTTTTGCCCTGCATGGGGATATGCAGCGCCTTATCACAGACTTCCAGCAGCTCCGGGGAGACTCCTAATACTTCATGCCCGAGCACCAGGCAGACCGGTGCTTTTGCGTCCACGCTCCACAACTTGTCGCTCTTTTCGGTGAGTTCCAATGCCGCGATCAGAAACCCGTCTTTGCGACGCCGTTCGATGACTTCGAACGGATCTTTGTCATACGACCATGGTATCCACTCTTCCGCGCCGAGGGCGGTTTTGGAAATTTCTTTGCGTGGCGGCTGTGCGGTGTACCCGGTCAGGTGTATATGCGACACGCCAAATGCGTCGGCCGAACGGAACAACGCCCCGACGTTCCAGAGTGAGCGGATGTTGTGAGCCACGATCACGACGTCGCGTTTGGAGCTCATGAGAGACGGTACAGCACGCTGGCGTGCGGATTGCCGAAGACTTCCAGCAGCTGCGGGTTCATTACCTCGTTTTCGCCGACGTTCCGGCAGTCGTAACACACGCCGGTTTCGCTGCCTTTGCCGTACGCTCCGGCTCCCGTATCCGGTTCGTTGCGACGCAACAAGCTCACGCCGCTCAGTACCGGGTGAGGGGCTTTGTCGAAGTCTTTCTTCTGGGCGTTCCAGCGCTTGAATCCGCCATTTTCCCGCACGTACGCGATCTCTTTATTCGGGTTGAATACCGACAAAGCAGACAGCACTGCTTCATGCGAAGGCTCAGCCAGCCCGATGTAGCGATACTGCTTGAGTGAGAGTTTCGGCTGCACGCGATGCGCGGCCTGCTCGACAGTGCGTTCTTCGTTGTTGGTGATGATGGTGTCGATGAAGATCTCGGTTCGCATGGCAGTGCGCGAACCTGGATCCGGATACGACTGCTTGGCAACGTTTTTCAGCGTCGATGCGGTCCACGCCTTCTTCTTCACGATCCATTCACGCATGGAGACGAAGTACGCGTCTCCCAGAGGTGTGCGCTCAGGGTGCGGCATGAGCGCGACGACGTTGCCGGCCGGATTACAGATGCCGGCGATGGCTTCCATCGAGCCGTTGGGCGTGACTGACGGATCTGTCGAGACCGTTCCATCGGCAGTGCAGTATTTAAACGCGATTTGGCCGTTTTCTTTGAGCGCTGCGATGACATCCGGATCTTTGGTGATGAAGCGGCCTTCGCCGTGCGCCATGGGGATGTGCATCGCGCCGGTCCAATCTGACGTCACGCAACGGTTACGGTCACAGACCGGCGTCACCCATACCCAGATATTCAGGAAGCCGGGGGCTTTCCAGTCGTTGCCGTCTTTGATCGCATTATGAGCCAGTGACATGCGGAGTCCGTCTCCAAGCGGAATCAAACCGCTTTCGACCAGAACCTGGGCACCGTTGCAGTTGCCGACGATCACTTTGCCCTTCCCGGATTCGCTGTGCATGAACTGGAACAGCGGGTCACGTGCGGCGACCATGCCGGAGCGGCCGCGATCTTCGTAGCTGAAGCCTGCACCGAAGAAGTATCCGTCTACTTCGGCAAGTTTCTCCAGCGAGTCATTCCAGCGGAACAGGAAACAGTCGAATCCGCATCGTCGCAATACTTTCATATTGTCGACGTCTCCGTTGCTGCCGGGAAACGTCGGGATGGCGATGAGCGGCTTGGCTGGAGTCATACATGCGGATAGTAACACTTGTTACACTGTAAGAAAAACCGGGAAAACGAAGATTACGAAGAGTGCGAGGATCCTCGTTTTCCTCGTAATCGTCGTTTTCTTCGCAATCCTTACTTTTGTCAGATGGTCATGATTTCCTGCTCTTTCTGCTTGGCGCTGTCCTCGACGCTCTTGTTGGCATCATCGACGATTTTCTGGAGCTCTTTCTGGCCGCGTTCCTTCTCGTCTTCGTCGGCGACCTCTTTCAGCGCATCGTTGGCGCCCTGGCGATCCTGGCGGATGCGGATCTTGGCCTGTTCAGACAGCTGTCCGACGATCTTCTTCACCTGCAGACGGCGCTCTTCTGTCATCGGGGGAAAGTTCAGGCGGATGACGATGCCGTCGTTCACCGGGTTTACACCGATATTCGCCAGCTGGATCGCCTTTTCGACGTTAGCCAGCACAGACTTGTCCCACGGCTGGATGACGATGGATCGCGCGTCCGATACCGAAATGCTGGCGACCGACTTCAGTTCCATTCTCTGGCCGTACGCCTCTAAAGAGATGTTCTCGACCAGCGATGCGTTGGCGCGTCCGGTCTGGAGTTTCGAAAACTCAACATGCAAATGATCGAGCGTGTTCTTGCACTGCAACTGGAACTGAGTGAGGGCGGGGTGAGACATAGTAAGTGAATGGTAGCAGCAGGCTCTAGCCTTTGACCAGCGTGCCGATTTTCTTGCCGGTGGCAGCTGCGACGAATGCGCCGTCTTTCTGGAAGTTAAACACGACGATCGGCAGGTTCTGTTCGCGGCACAGGCTGAATGCGGACTGATCCATCACCTGAAGGTTCTCTTCGATTGCCTGCTGGAACGTGATCTGGCTGTAGAGCTTGGCATTTTTGTTCTTGCGCGGATCCTTGTCGTAGATGCCGTCGACATTGGACGCTTTCAGCAGCACGTCACACTGCAGTTCCAGCGCGCGCAGTGCGGCAGCTGAATCAGTTGTGAAGAACGGGTTTCCGGTTCCGCCGGCGCAGATGACAATGCGGCCTTTTTCCAGGTGTCGCTCTGCCCTGCGGCGCAGGTACGGCTCTGCCAGTTGCGGAACGTTGATCGCGGAACAGACCCTGGTCACACTGCCGAGTTTCTCCAGAGCGGACTGAAGTGCGACTGAGTTCATAATCGTTCCGAGCATGCCCATTGCGTCGCTGGCGGTACGCTCGATGCCGCTCTCGGTCGTGTCGCGGTAGCGCCAGATGTTGCCTGCACCGATGACGATGACGACCTGAATCCCCAAGCTGTGTACTTTGCCAACCTGTGCGGCGATCTCGTGCAGTTTCTTGTAGTCGAAGCCGAACCCGTCCGAAAGGGCCTCACCGGAAATCTTCAGCAAGATACGCTTGGGTTTGTGCGCCATGTTACAGAGGGGGAGGAGGAGCCGGAGGACCGGGGGTGGTGGGATCCGGGACTGTTGTAGGCATATCAGGAGGCAGCGGATCAGGAAGAACGGGCTGAACCGGTTCGGCAGGCGTGGTTGGCGCAGAAGTTGGTGCAGGAGGCGTGGCGGCAGCAGTCGATGCAGGTGTTGCAGACGCAGCAGGTGGAGGTGTCTCGGTTTTTTCAGATTTGGCGAAGATGCGCTTGATGGCGGCAACCATGCGGTGAATGTACGGAACGGTCATGTGCCACAAGTCACCCAAAGACATTTCCCCTTTTGCCAGCGGTCCGGCAACAGGCACGTCTGCATATTTACCCTGCGCTGCGTTGATGAACCCGAGCAGCATGCCCGCGACCGGCAGATAGACCAGGTACTGCCCGACAAACGGCACCAGCCAAACGACAATGCTGGCGATGAACAGGATGATTGCCTGCTTGCTGTGGTATTGCGCGAACTTGGACTCGCGGCGCATGGCAAACACGGCCACCGACATGATCCAGACGTAGCTGAAAGCGGCGATGTCTTTATTCACGCGGATATCGTATTGCTCGTCGGTTTCGTTCGGTAGTCGCTCAATGTGTTCCATCCCGGGGAGTATACCACTTATGAGTGAAGTGGGTCTACGGGGGAAACCTGAGTTTTTTCGTGAATAGTGGTGCCCCGGACAGGAGTCGAACCTGTGACCTCGACCTTAGAAGGGTCTTGCTCTATCCAGACTGAGCTACCGGGGCGATTGCATCGAGAATACTACAAACAACGCCTGAATGCTTCTCATTGTTGTATTCACGAAGAGTGGGGCAAGCCGGAGCCTGCCCCGTCCCCTCTTTTGCGTCCCGTCTCCGGAATCACTCTTTCGTCAGCCGGCCGTAGAAGGCCCGCATGTGATCGAGCGACCCGGTGAAGTAGGACAGCGTGTCGTACGCCGCACCCTTGCGGTGGTCCACCCTCCACACCACGAACGATGTGGCGCTGGTGGGCACGTAGCGGATGCAGAAGTACACGCCGTTGTCATCGAACGTATCGACCTGCTGCCAGCCGCCTTCGCTGCCGCCAGAGGTCCAGCCGACGAGCAGGTCGGCCTTGAGCAGAGTGGGGAACACCCCCTCAAGCGTCAGAGGGGGGGCCTTGTCGATCAGCAGCAGCACACGCGTGCCGCCCTCGGGGATGTCGAGCAGCCGCATCTCGTGCGGTGCCGGGGCACCCGTCGGGAGTTTCCACTTCAGTCGTTCCATGGCCAGGGTCCTTTCGAGAACGCGTAGGGAGGGGTACTGACCCCTCGGGTTTGGTAGCATGCGGCACCTGCCGCACCTCTGCCCTGGGCGGGGTCAGATAACTCCCTACAAAAAGTTGCCAAAGAACAAAGGACATATTAAAACATACATTGCCCGTCTTCGCAATGAGTCCCAGAGCTACTTTTTGCGCTTCGGTACCGGTAATGCGGCTGCAGTCGCCTCAATGAGAGATATCAGTAACTGCCTATCCTCGATTTGCCCGCCATCAATCAAAAAATACGGCTTAGCACCCGGATACGGCTCACCTTCCACGACTGAACCCAGAATCTTCTTTCCTGCGTCGGTCGGCTTCACGTACAACTGCTCATCGCAGATCAGCGCTACGACTTTGTCGTTGCAGTACACCGCGTACTCGCCGAACATTTTTCGGATGCGCAGCCTGCCTGCACCAGACATCTGGTCCAGCATGAAGTCTGCGGTGTCTTGGGTGGTCGCCATGCTGTCAGGGTAACCCCAAATATGCGCCTGTGGAAACGAAAAACCGGCTCTACTGCGGCCGGATTTCGGCGTATACTCCATCCCTTTTATTCATGCGCAAGCTCGCCATCGTCATCGGCTTCCTCTGGGCGATAGTCTTGCAGCTGGTTGTGTCGCTGGCCGCGCTGCTGACGCTCACCGGTGTGTGGGCGTACGGCGGCGTGCGTACCGTGCTGCAAAACACGCCCGAGCTGGATCTTGCTCGTCTCAAGCTTCGTCAGAGCATCCGAATCGTAGACCGTCGCGGCGGCGATTTGTACCGCTTGTACGACCAGGAAGACCGCTCTTATCTGCCGGATGACGAGATTCCCGACATCGTCAGGAAAGCTTTCGTCGCGATAGAAGACGAACGCTTCTTTACACGCAAGTCGTGCGTGGATTACCGGGCGATCGCACGTGCATTGATGACACGTTGGCAGACCGGCAAGGTCGAGGGTGCGTCGACTATTACGCAGCAGCTGGTGCGCAACGTGTACCTGTCGCGCGAGAAAACCGTCGAAAGAAAACTGAAAGAGATCGATCTGGCGTGTCAGCTGGAAGGCATCACATCCAAAGAGGATTTGTTGAATATCTACGTGAATCAGCTGGCATTCGGCAATAACGCGTTCGGCATAGAGCAGGCGTCTCAAACCTACTTCGGAGTTTCTGCAACGCAACTGACGCTGCCGCAAGCCGCTGTTCTGGCGGCCATTCCTCAGCGCACGTCGTATTTCAATCCGTACGGACCGCATGAACGCACGTCCATAGATCATCAGACCATGCGCGACCTGCGCAGCGGCAAACTGACTGTCGATGACATTCCGGCTGAAAGCATCGTCCCCGGATTGCTCAGTCGGGCGGTGTCGACCGCCTCCGGATCTGCCCGAGTAGCAGGCCGCGGGGAAATGGTTCTGGATGCGATGTTGCGCAATGATTTCATCACAAAACCGCAGCACACGCAGGCGGTGAAAGATCTGATGAAAGTGACGTTCCAGCCCGTGACGCACCCGATTTCTGCACCGTACTTCACGTTGCGCATCCGCGACGAAATGAACGACTTGCTGAACACGCTGGATCAGCCGCAACGATGGCTTTCCGAAGGCATCACGGTTCATACAACGCTGGATCCCCTGCTCCAGTGGATGGCTGAATCTGTGGTGGAAGAGGCGCTGCCAAAGCTCAACGAAAGCGGTATCCACAACGTCGCGCTTGTCGCCATTGACCGGAGCACGCGCCAGGTGCTCGCGTACGTCGGCAACGTCGGCTACTTCGAAAGCGGTGTGGAGACCAGTCAGATCGACATGGCTGCAACGCCCCGTCAGCCCGGCTCATCCTTCAAGCCGATCGTCTACTCAGCGCTATTCGAAGACGGATACACGCCCGAAAGCTTCATTCAGGATATGCCGCTGACGATCGGCGGTAATGAGCCCAAGAACTACGACGGCAACTTCCGCGGTTGGATGACTATTCGCAACGCACTCAGCGGATCGCGCAATATCCCGGCAATCAACGCGTTCGTCTCTGCCGGCGGAGAAGAGCGGGTGCTGGACGTCGCTGAGCGTATGGGCGTGACGACCCCCAAGAATTTCAAGAAAAGCATGCTCGTGTTCAACCCGCGCTTCACATTCGGCTGGCCGATGGCAATCGGTGCCGCGGAAGTCCCGCTCATAGAAATGGTCCAGGCGTATGCGACGATCGCCGAACACGGGCAATACAGGCCGCTGCAAGAAATCTGCGGATTGTCCGGCCGTACAAACTCAAATACCACGGTTATCCCGCCCGGGCCGGTATCGCAGGCAATACAAGCGGCTACGGCTGAAGGCGTCGACAGTATTCTGCGCGACGTTGAAAGTAAGCCCACCGGCTTCTGGCGCTCGGTACTGACGATTCCAGGCATGGATGTCGGTGCCAAGACCGGCACCAGTAACGTGTGTTTTGCACGTGACGGATACGGACGGTGCAGACAGTACGGCGTGAGCAATATCTGGACGATCGGCTATAACGAAAATCTTGTCGTCGGAGTCTGGGCAGGCAACGCAGACGGCTCCCCTCTCGCCAATGAAATGGTTGACGGTCTGACCGACGCGGCGCCGATCTGGCGAGAGTTCCTGCTGCGTGCAACGCCGTTTCATTCCAAGCAGGATCCCTGTTAATCCTTCGCAGGTGTATCCTGTCGGCATGAAGACAATCGGCATCGCCGGGATCACTGCGGAGGGCGCATCTCTCTGCTATAAAACCGTGTGCAGTCATGCAGGCGGCATCCTGGGACTGTACAAGCACCCGCCAGTACTCCTTCACAATCCGTCGTTCTCGGACATTTTTGACGCACAACAGCGCGATGACTGGAAAACGGTTGCAGACATCGTGTCAGATTCTGTGTCCAAACTGGCGATTGCCGGCGCTGATTTTGCGATTATCCCCGGCAATTCGGTTCATTTCGTCCTGGATGACATACGAGCACGTTCGACAATTCCGGTTGTGAGTATCGTGGATACCGCAGTTGCAGCCTGCAAAACCCGGGGATATCGGAAAGTTGCTGTTCTTGGAGTCGGACTGACGATGAGCCGCGGCTTGTATTCACCCGCACTACAGCAGGCCGGGATCGCAGAGATGCCCGTGCCTTTGCACGATCAGGAAGTCATTAGCCGGATCATTTACGACCAGATTGTCCCCGGAAACGTTACCGGCCAAGCACGCAGCGTATTGCTTGCATTGGCTGAGTCGTATAAGACAGCGGGGTGCGATGCTTTGCTGCTGGCTTGCACAGAGCTTCCGATCGTCATTACAGACGATGTATCACCATTGCCGACTGTCGACACAACTCGCCTTCTTGCAATCGAGGCTGTCCGGCTGGCATTGCAGCCAGACTAAAGAGTACAGTAGACTGTAATGTACACATTCTCCTTCAGCGAATCGTTCCCGAAAATCGACTCGGTATTCGTTCACTTCCTTGACTCTCTGCACGCAGTGCATCTGCTGGATGTTCTGTTGCTGCTGGGTCTCATCGCTTTTCTGTACATCTACGTCTGGGAATTGCTGATGGTCGCAGTCGACTTCCTGCTTTCGATCTTCGTGCTGCCATTCTCAGTAGGCAGATTCCTGACAGCGACGTTGGGCTATTACCTCATCTGCTCGCTTATTGTGGCCGCAGTCGGCGTTTGGCAGACAGGCACTCAGCATCTGCTTGCGGTGATCGCCGGCGGGCTCACGATGTTCGCGCTGGCAGGCTGGGATGCGTACGAACGCTACGTTCCGACGTCTCAGGAAGAAATAACCGTTTCGGCCTTTGTCCGGTGGCTGAACCTGATGCTGGCGCCGTTTTGGACCGCAGTGTGTGTTGCCACATTACTCGGCCATCAGCTGTATCTGCTGCCGCTCTCTGCAGTGTTTTTCAAATACCTGGCGGTCATGGATTCATTTGCACTGCTCGGATTGCTTCTGAGGTTCATAGGCATGTTTGTGTTGGCACAGACGTTCATTCGCGGCGCTTTTTCGCTGCTTGGCATGCTGGAATTCGCACAAGGAAAAATGCGGAACGGCCCGCCGGTTAAAAAGATACCGAAGGTCTGACCTATTTAATGCCGTTGAACCGCCTGCGTACCAGGCCGACACCGGCCGCTGCTCCGGATGCAAGGAAGATCACCAGGCCCGGTCCGGTCTGCGTTTGCTCCGGGTACGGGATCGCACGCGGCTGAGGCTGATACCTGCCAACAGTCGATTGTCCCGGGTTCGTCAACGGGGCGCCCGAGAAACGGATTTCACAGCTGTTGGAACACACATCGTTATTATTGCCGTTACCATCGTCACACTGCTCGTTCAGGTCACGGATGCCGTCTCCGCACGTCGGGAGCTTGCAGGTCTGTCTGCAGCGTCCGGGCTGATCACCGTTGTTCACACCCTGGTCACACTGTTCGCCAGGTTCGACGAGCGTATTACCACACACATACTGCGTCCCTTCTCCGGGTGCAGTCTCAGTACCATTCCCGCTTCCATTCTCGGCTCCATTCACCGTTGAGTTTCCACCTTCGCTGCCAGATGCCCCGTTCGTTCCAGTGCTCGACGCAAACGCGACGGTTGTCGTGCTGGACCTAGAAGAAGAGAGCGTGAATACAAACGGTTTCGATGATGATGCGGTAGAGACCGAACTGCTGACGGTTGATGACGCAACTGAACTGCTCTTCGCAGAGGACACGACACTGCTTGTCGAACTCTGTGAGCTCTTCGACGATGAGGTCGTTGAAGACTGTACGGACGAGCTTGAGGGAGGTGGTGGCGGGGGTGGAGGCGGAGGAAGGCTGCTGCTTACAGACGATGTAGAACTGCTCGACGGCGGTCTAGACGACACCGAAGACGCGCTCGATACCCTCGACGAACTGGACGAACTCGGCGGTCTTACCGACGATCTGGAAGACGTGCTGCTGACAGACGACCGCGAGCTTGATGGTGGAGGTGGAGGAGGTGGCGGTACAGGCGTCGGAGTTGGGGTTGGGGTTGGAGTAGGAGTCGGAACGGGTGTCGGCGTCGGTGTAGGAGTGGGAGTCGGGGTGGGTACCGGTGTTGGCACTGGTGTTGGAACCGGGGTCGGAGTGGGGGTTGGCACAGGAGTAGGCGTCGGTGTAGGAACTGGTGTCGGAGTTGGAGTGGGCGTGGGCGTTGGTGTCGGCGTCGGTGTGGGAGTGGGTACCGGTGTTGGCACTGGCGTGGGAACCGGGGTCGGAGTAGGCGTTGGCGTTGGAACAGGCGTGGGGGTAGGTGTCGGAACCGGAGTAGGCACAGGCACAGGTGGCGGAACCGGCCGACAGAACAAGTCATTTTGGCATCCCAAAGCTGTCGGCCATACTGTTCCGTTGCACATGTACGGAGCCGAGCTGGATGAACTGGAAAGTTTGTAACACAGATCTGTGTCCGAATCGCATTCGAAACCGTCGCAGCAGCCTCCGCCATCGCCGCAGTAGGCTCCTTCTTGCCGCTCACACTCCATACAGGTGTCTGTTTCGGCATCGCAATCAAATCCGTCACAACAGCCGCCTCCGTCTCCACAGTAGTCGCCGTTTCCGGCACATGAACTGGATGAAGACGATATGGCTACACAGGTATCGCTGTCAGAATCACAGTCAAAACCGTTACAGCAACCTCCGCCGTCGCCACAGTATTCACCTGCGCCAGGGCACGGACTGGCAGAGCTGAATGCCTGTCCGCAAGCGTTGTTACAGGTATTCGTCGGATATCCCGGTTCACAGTCTGCAACCGAACCGTTCACGACGCACAGACCGCTGTTGGTACAGCACCACGTTGTCCCGCCGAGGTCCGCAGGTGTTCCCGTGTAATTGCTTGCCAACTGGAAAGCCAAAAACATCACAATCAATCCCAGTGAGATTCCGGTGCCGATTCTGATGAGAGAGTAACGCACGTGAAGATCAGAAGGCAACGCAGCTGCCTGCGTTCAAGAGGGGCGGGTGCACGCAGCAATATTGCGTGACGGAAGACGAATAGCTGGAGCTGTAACTGGAAGAACTGCTGGTACACGAGTTGCCACACCAGCAAGGCGGGGGCGGGCAGACTGTGTCACACTCCCCTGCTCCGCAGGTGCCATTGCACATAGGGTTACAGGAGCCCGGGTTGCTGCACGTGCAGCTGCCTGCGGAGCTGTAGCTGGTATTTGCGGATGTAGAGACGTTATTGGTTATAATTTCGCCCCGTATGCGCAACGGGCCGGTGTTAGTCGTCACTGATTCATGCACAATCACTCCGAGCATCAGGCCAAGCCCGATCGAAACTGCAAACTGCGCGACGGAAGCACGGGAAACCATTTAGAACGCACTCTATCACAGCCGCAAACCCAGGCTGTTACCTTCACTTGCAAGACCATGCAAAGTATTTCTTGGCAACGAGACCCGGGATTTTGGCTTAGCGGTGGGTGAACCTGCGGCGGATGAGTCCGACTCCGGCGGCAGCGCCGGAAGCAAGGAAGATCACCAGGCCGGGGCCGGTCGGCGTGCGGGTGGCGGGCGGGATCCTGTCCGGAGGAATGTATGCAACCGTCGGCGGGAGCGGGCGTGTTGTTGGCGGCGGTGGCGGTGGCGCTCCGGGCGATGTCAGCTCACAGGTGTCCGAACAGTTATCACCTGGCGGATCGCACTGCTCGTTGAAGTCGATGATGCTGTCTCCGCAGAACGGAAGAGTGCAGTTGACGCGGCAGGTAGAAGGCTCGGCGTCAGAGTTGGCTTCGCCCTGGTCGCACTGCTCTGTTTCGGCCTGAACGATGCCGTCACCACACAGCTCCGAAATTTCTATTCTGCAGTTCGGAGAGCATCCATCACCTGCATCGCGGTTGCCGTCATCGCACTGTTCGGCGTTGCGGGTCTCCAGTTGTCCGTCACCGCATTCGTAATCGGCCGTGATTCTGCAGCGCGGGCTGCAGGATGCCGAACCGCGAGGTCCGTCGTCACATTCTTCACCAGCATCGATCTGATAGTTACCGCACAGTGCGAACACTTCTATCTGACACGTTGCCGAACAACCGTCTCCGCTGACGTTATTGCCGTCATCGCAGCTTTCACCTGCAGACAACAGGCCGTCGCCGCAGTACAGAATGGGGTAACTGCTGTTGTAGCCTCCGGTTGTCGTATTGAACACATAGTAGCTGGATGAAAACGAGGAACTTTTGGACGACACAGATGGCGGTGGTGGCGGAGTGGGCGGAGGCGCCACGCTGCTTCTGGACGACGATGAGGGTGGGCGGCTGGAACTGAAAGGTGTCGGAGTGGGAGTTGGCGTAGGGGTCGGGGTGGGAGTCGGAGTCGGAGTTGGAACAGGCGTCGGTGTCGGTGGCGTCACGCTGCTCGACGAAGACCGGACAGAAGAGCTAGACGGTCTGGAGCTAGAGGAGGGTCTGCTCGATGATGAAGAAGAGCTGCTGGAAGAACTGGAAGAAGGTCTGGAAGACGAGGATGGAACCGAGCTGCTTCTGCTGGAAGACGGCCTGGAAGAACTAGGCGGTGGCGGAGGCGGAGGAGGTGGTGGGGGCGGCGGAGGAGGAAGGCTGCTCGACGAAGATGAAGGCGGGCGGCTGGAAGAAGAGCTTGATGATGAAGAAGAAGGTGGTGGTGGCGGAGGCGGTGGGGGTGGCGGAGGAAGACTGCTGCTCGACGATGAAGATGAAGACGATTTGGAGCTGCTGCTCGAAGAGGAGGAAGACGAGCTCGGTGGAGGCGGAGGCGTCGGGGTAGGAGTTGGCGTTGGAGTAGGAGTGGGGGTCGGCGTTGGGGTTGGGGTGGGAGTAGGAGTCGGTGTAGGAGAAGGGGTGGGTGTCGGGGTAGGACTTGGCGTCGGCGTAGGTGTAGTAGGTGGAGGGGTCGGCGGATTCGGACTGGGAGGGTTAGGCGTAGGCGGATTCGGAGTTGGGGGGTTCGGTGTCGGCGGATTTGGCGTTGGTGGATTCGGAGTAGGAGGGTTCGGTGTAGGCGGATTTGGAGTTGGTGGGTTGGGTGTCGGAGGATTTGGCGTGGGAGGGTTTGGAGTTGGCGGAGTTGTGGGCTTGCACACCTCAGCACAGGCATCCGCAGTGGAGTACACCGTAGAGGTGCAGCCCTGGGGTGTAGTGTCTATCTGGCAAAAATGAAGTGCTTCGTTGCAATCGAATCCAGTACAGCAATCACCATCAGTATCACACTGATCCCCCACTTGTGTCGGATGTAGCGTGCAGTCCCACTCATCGTCAGTACATCCGCAGGCAGTCCTGCAAGCCGCTGTGTCTGGCGAGCACGCCGGATCATCGCCTGCACACATATAACTACCTGCAGTACAGTCTCCTCCGCTCTCTGCTTGGCCGTATTCGCAGGCACAGACGTTTGCGTACGAGGAAACAGCCGTTACGGTAATGGTTCCGACTATGTCTCCCTTTAACGAACGTGCGTCAAAGTTGGCGGTTTCCATCACAACGACTCCCAAAGCCAATATGAGCAGGCTTGCGATTGCGATGCGAGCGACGAGTGTGCGGCTGGATTGAGGCACTGGAAGTAGGGAGAAAGTGAAACGGAATTAAGATCCTGGACCGGCACAGACACCGGAAGAGTTACAATTACCGGAGCAACACATGTCACTGCCGATGCAGCCTTGTCCGTTGACGCTGCAGCCGGCAGAGGGCGCAGAGGTCGGCGGTATGACAACGCATGTATTCGAGGGCTTCACGCAACACCAGCCAGCGGATGACGCCGACGATGCTGATGAGACACTCGTCGCACAATTGCTATTGATGCACTGAGTGCTGTCTGAAAACCTCCTCGCATCAATACAAAACGAACTGGTACCGGTGACGAGTGAGCAGGTCGGAAGAGTGCTTGTGCAGCACCATGTTTGCATGGAACTCGACGATGAGCTTGAGCAGTATGAAAGACTGTTTACGGGCCCCGCGGCAGCACAGCAACGAAGGGCTACGCTGTTGTCGCTAGGTTGGCCTGTACCACAGCAAGAGTTAAAATTTAAACCGTCGATCTGACTGCAGTTCCCTGCCGAAGAAGTGTACGCAAGGCAATTAGGTCCGACGCCATACCCAAGCTGTCCCGCGGTTGCGCAGCAAGCTTGATAGGAGGGGTGTGCCAAGCCGACGCCTGCGCAACATTGAGTGTAGTTACCGGATGTAATCGGAGAACAGCTAGGAGCGCTCACGGATGGAAGACAGGCATTTGCACTCGTGCATGCGGCCAGATCCGGAAAATTACCCTGGTTCGAATTACATCCGGATGTTCCATTCTGAACTATGTACGCCATGCAGCCACCTCCTTGCTGTGCGCAGCAGTAACGAGTTGTTGTGCCTTGCGAATTCTGCAGATCTCCTCGCAAAGAAGGGACACCTGTCACTTTCGTTGCCTCATGCAACACAATTCCCAGCGCTACGCCCATGACGATTCCTGCAACAACGCGCGAGACTGGAGTCCTGGAAGGCATACGTTGTGGTTCACTCTACCACCAGCGCCAGCCGTCGAGAATAGATCTCCTATTGCTTTCAATGCATAGAGGTCACAAACCAGGGCCTTTGCAAATGCCACTGCTGCAATTCCCCGAGCAACACATGTCACTGCCGATGCAGCCTAGTCCGTTGACGCTGCAGCCAGCAGAAGGCGCAGAGGTCGGAGGTATAACGACACAGGTATTTGACGGTTTTGTGCAGCACCAGCCGCCGGACGGCGCCGACGAATTCGATGTCGGAGGCGGCGGCAACGAAGTCGAGTTGTTGCAATCTGCTTGGCAGGTTGCGAATCCCGCTACTGTGTAAGGAATCAATCCATGCTTGTTCAAATCACAGTACGTGCTTTGCTGCGAGGGGTCAAAGATCTGCATGCAGCCGCCATTGCCAGGACCTTGACCACAGCAATATGCGGCATATGCAGGAGCTGAAGAGACTGTAACGACGACCGGTGTTCCGATGAGCGTCGCCGTTACGGTGACACAGATGTCTGCACTGCATATCAGTCCGGGGCAGCACGCTAACCCTTGATACCCAGACACCCCGGAAGTGCAAACAACACCAGCCGGCGCGCATTGTGCCCCGATAATTGATGCAGTTTGCTCCACACATGCTCCATCCTGGCACATCAAACCGGAGCAGCATGGAAGCCCCCCTGATATAGGGTTGCAGTTGGCACCGATCGATCCGTAGCATCCGCCAGCAGACTGAGCGGTCCTCTCTTGGCATTCTTGCTGTGTTAAGCACTGCAGAAGGCAGCACGTTCTGCCATCCGAGCACGTGTCGGTACCGGGCACGCATCCCATATAAGGTGGCTTCAACTCGCCTTTAATGCTCAACGAATCTTGTGTCTTGGTCGCCTCATGCAAAACAACTCCGAGTGCGACGCCCATGACGATGCCTATAAGAACGCGCGACGATGGAGATTTGGAAGCCATAGATCGTGCCGAACTGTATCACAGCTTACGAAGCGCTGCCGAACCTTCGTCGTACAAGTCCGACACCTGCCGCTGCTCCGGATGCGAGGAAGATGACCAAGCCGGGTCCGGTGGGCGTGCGAGTGGCCGGAGGAATCTTACTTGGAAGCACCTGTCCGCCTTGCACCGGCCTGTTGATCGGTGCGCCTGCGGTCAGGAGTTCGCAGGTGTCCGAGCAGTTGATGCGGTTAAGCGCTACGTCGCACTGTTCATTGAAGTCCAGTACTCCATCGCCGCAGCGGGGCAACACGCAATTCTCGCGGCATGATGACGGGCGGGTGTCCGAATTGGCAGTGCCCTCGTCACACTGTTCCGTTCCAGGTTCCAGCACTCCGTCGCCGCAGTTGATTGACGCTTCCAGTCTGCAGTCCGGTGAGCAACCGTCTCCGGCAACGCGGTTTCCGTCGTCACAATCTTCGGCGCTGTTTGACTGGATCTGATTGTCTCCGCAAGCGCCGTAGCCGGACGGGAATTTGCAGCGTGGCGTGCATGTCTGCGTTCCGCGCGGTCCTTCATCACACTCTTCGCCCCCATCCAGCTGGTAGTTTCCGCAGTTCGGTATGAACTCGATCACGCATGTGGCTGCGCATCCGTCCCCGCTGACGTTGTTGCCATCGTCACACTGTTCTCCCATATAGATGTAGCCGTCGCCGCAGAACAAGGTGTCGTTTGTTCCCGTGCCGCCGGTCATGCCACTGTTGGTATTCGTTCCTCCTGTCGTTCCGGTTGTGCCGGCAATCCTTGGGAACGAACTGCCGTTGCTGGTAGAAGAGCGTGAACTGCCAAGACTCGATGATGAGCGCGAGCTGCCGACGCTTGAAGAAACGCGTGAGCTGCTTACAGAGGAAATTCTCGACGAAGCGCTAGAAGGAGTGGGTGGAGGTGGGGGCGGTGGGGGCGGAGGAAGACTGCTGTTCGATGATGACCTCGAGCTGGGGTTGATGGAAGAAGCTGAACTTGGCGGCGGAGGAGGAGGCGGTGGGGGTGGCGGGGGCTGAGTGCTGGAAGTCGAGCTAGACGGCCGCGAGCTGGAAGAAGGTCTCGATGAACTCACGGACGACGACCTGGAGCTACTACTACTACTGCTTCTGCTGCTGCTGCTGCTGGAAGAAACGCTGCTTGAACGCGATGATGATCGCGAACTGCTGACTGACGAACTTCTTGAAGAGCTTGGTGGTGGAGGAGGAGGTGGTGGTGGCGGAGGAGGCGGCGGGGGGGGTGGGGGTGGAGGCGGAAGACTGCTGCTCGAAGAGCTGCTGCTAGAAGACGATGACGATGACGAGGAGGAGCTCGAACTGGAGGAGGAAGACGAGCTCGACGAAGATGATGAAGATGGCGGAGGTGGAGGCTGAGTGCTCGAACTAGAGCTGCTCAAAGAAGAGGAAGACGAACTTGGTGGAGGAGGAGGCGGCGGCGGAACTGGAACTGGAACGGGGGTAGGCGTAGGTGTCGGAGTTGGCGTTGGAGTAGGTGTAGGCGTGGGGGTGGGTGTCGGAGTAGGAGTTGGAGTTGGCGTCGGTGTTGGGGTAGGTGTGGGAGTCGGAGTTGGAACTGGGGTAGGAGTAGGCGTAGGTGTCGGGGTTGGAGTTGGCGTTGGAGTAGGTGTAGGCGTGGGGGTGGGTGTCGGAGTAGGAGTTGGCGTCGGTGTTGGGGTAGGTGTGGGAGTCGGAGTTGGAACTGGGGTAGGAGTAGGCGTAGGTGTCGGGGTTGGAGTAGGAACGGGCGTTGGCACTGGTGTGGGAACCGGGGTCGGAGTCGGTGTGGGGACAGGAACTGGCGGCGGAGGTCCACACTGGTTGTCACAGTTAGGAGTTGTGTATTCCGCTCCGTCTCTACAAATAAGATCTTCTACAACGGTGCATTCCCATTCCTCTTCATCACACTCCAAACCGGGACAACAATCGTCGTCGGATTCACAAGATTCACCGATGTTCGGTCCCTCCTCTTCGCATTCCAGCTCCGTGGGCTGACAGGTGTTTTCTGCATCACATTCGAGACCTGGACAGCAGAAGGAACCAGGATCTGCATTGCCGCAAGGGTTGTCCTCCAGTTTGCAGAGCAACGTGCACGAATGATCGAAACAGACTTCCGGCGCGTCGCAGTCGGAGTCTGCCTGACACGTATTGCCGATGACTCCTTTTACCGACTTAAACGAAAAATGGGTCGTCTCGAAGACAACGACTCCCAACGCTAGTCCCAGCAGCGTTGCGATGGATATTCTGGCCAGTAATTGTCTAGAAGGCATTTAGGTCGGAGGAGATGTACACGAATGGTCGAAACACACCTGTCCACCGCAGCAGTCGCCGTCAGCCTGACAGACGTTTGGACTTACGCAGGCAGACGATGTGGAAGCTGTGGGCTTCGGAATACACAAATTGCCCGGCGTGCAGCAGTACAGCTGCTGTGAAGACGACGATGAAGAGAGTGAGGAGAACGACGAAAAGGAGGTGCTAACAAAGGATGCAGACGAGCTGCTGCAATAAGGAGGGATAGTAATGTCATTTTCGAACGCAACCTGGCAGCACAACGAAACCGTATTGTCGTTTGGCTCAACGCAGCAGTCGCTGTAATTCGACAAAATCCCCCCCGGGCTGCAATCAATGTTATTCAGAGAACCGGCAACGCTCAATCTGGCTGAAGCAGAGGCAGTCATGACATCACCACGAACTGTCTTAGAACCAGGGAGCACTCTCGTGGCTTGGTGCAGCACGACTCCAAGTGCCAGGCCCATGAAGACCGCAAGAACGATGCGAGTGACTGACTGTGTGGAAGCCATACGTTGGACGGCACTGTACCACCCGCAACTGCCTCTGTACACTGCGACCCATGCAACAATCTCAACGCACCTCCTTTCCGATGAACGCGAACGGCTGGTTGTACTTCGCTTTCATTGTTCTGACCTCGTTCTTCACCTATTTCTATAACTACGGTTTTCCGAACCAGGTGTTTTGGGACGAGCCCTATCACATTGCTGCCGCACAGAAATATTTGAACAATGTCTACTTCATGGAGCAGCACCCGCCGCTTGGCAAACTGCTTATTGCGCTCGGGGAGAAAGTCGTTCATGCAAATCCACGCAACGACCAGTTCATCAATACCGACTACGCAACAGGCTTCCCGGACACCTTTTCCTTTACCGGCTACCGCCTGATGCCGACGCTGCTTGCCTGGCTGACGACGCCGATACTGTTCTTCATCTTCCTCTTTATAGCCGGCAATCCGGCCATTGCCGCGTTGCTCAGCTTTTTATACGTGTTCGATAACGCCATGATCGTCCACAGCAGGGGCGCGATGGTGGATTCACCGCTGACGTTCTTCGCGACGGCAATGATGTTGCTCTTCCTATGTCTGCTCAAAAACAAGAAGAGCAATGCACTCAGATTCTATTCCCTCTCAGCGGCATTCGGAGCGGTGTTCGCCCTGGCTCTGGCGACAAAGCTGGTCGGCCTGGTGCTGATACTGCTTGGCATTCCGGTTCTGTACAGACTGACGAATCTTCGCCGTACGGCAGAGTTCTGCGGTGTCGCCGTCACATGTATCCTCTGGCTGTTCAGCGTGACTCAACTGCACGCTTTTGCTCCCTTCGCGCTGTTCGGTTCCAATACGTCGGCTTTGTTTGCAAAGATGATGGCAATTGTCCTGGGAGCGCAGTGGCATGTTCTGCTTTCCTTATTGGTTCTTGCACTGGTCACAATCGCCTGCTTCCGTTTTTCGGACAAGGCAGTCAAACGCATGATGTTGTACGCAGGAGCCGCCACCGGAGCGTTTCTGCTGGTGTTCTTCTCCATCTGGCAGATCCACTTCTCGCTCGGCACCCGTGTGGTGCCGGAGCTGAACAACAACGGGTACTACCAGGCGTCGCCGGAATACAAGAAGATCCTCTCCGGGCATCTGACGTCGTCACTCTCGTCGTTCCCGGTGATGATGGGCGACTCACTCACGTATGTCGGCTACTACAATAAGGGTGTACCCCGGCTGGACCTGTGCAAGCCAGATGAGAATGGCAGTCCGTTCTTCTTCTGGCCGCTGGGAGCACGTTCCATCAACTACCGCTGGGCGCAGGCCGGTGAAGGCGTCTATCGTTACCTGTTCCTGCAAGTGAACCCTGTTGTCTGGCTGTGCGGTCTGATCGGAGTCCTGTTGTCTGCTGCGATGCTCATCGTGTCCGTATTCTTCCCGCTCAAAGAGAAACTCAAGCATAGGTTTCTGCTGTGTACGTTCCTCGGGATGTATCTGGCGTATATGGGTGCCATTTCGCAACTTGGCCGTGTGATGTACCTGTACCACTACTTCCTGCCCTTGATGTTCAGCTTTGTGTTGTTCGGCCTGGTGGTGGTGAATATCAACTCGTTCCTGGGCAAGACCATCACGGAGAACGCAAAGATTTTGTCTCTCACGGTTTTGGGTGTGCTGATCTTCGCTGCGTATCAGTTCTATCATCCGCTTTCGTACTACGAGCCGATTTCGGATGCGGCACTGAAACTGCGCTCAGTGTTCCCATTGTGGGAACTGAACTGCGTGAACTGCAAGCGTGAAAACATGCTCGCGGTACCGTCGTCGAAAAACTGAGGATCTGGATAGCGCCGGTGTTTGCGTGTAGAGTGGAGGTGTTTCCCTTCACTCATGCGCTTTACCAAGATCATTGCAACAATCGGTCCTGCGACCAGTTCACCGAAGACTCTCCGCATGCTGGCTGACAGCGGCGTGAACGTCTTTCGCCTGAACTTCTCGCACGGCAACCATGAAGCCCATGGCCAGGTGATAAAAAACATCCGCGATTTGAACAAAGAAGGCGAATACTCGATCGGCATCATGCTGGACACGAAAGGTCCTGAGGTCCGTACCGGGGACGTGAAAGAAGCGATTATCATCAAAAAAGGTGACAAAGTGATGTTCACGCCGCACCCGGTAGGCAACGAGAAGATGAAAGTCGTCAAAGTGGACTACGAGAAGTTTGCGGATGACGTGCGCAATGCCAGCAGCATTCTGCTCGACAACGGTGCGATCGAATTCAAGGCCGTGACCATCGGCAAGAAGCATGTCATTGCCAAGGCGCTTGAGGACGGCAAAATCGGCTCCCGCAGGCACATCAACCTTCCCGGAGCTCATATCAGCCTGCCTTCCTTTACCGAGAAGGACTGGGACGACATCGCGTTTGGTGTCGAACAGAACGTGGACTTCATCGCCACGTCTTTCGTCCGCACCGGCAAAGACATCCACAAACTCAAGGAGTTTTTGCGGAAGAACGGCAGCCCGGCCGAGATCGTCGCCAAGATCGAAACACCTCAGGCGGTCGATAACATCGATGACATCATCGACGAATCTGACGGCATCATGGTTGCCCGCGGGGATCTGGGGGCTGAAGTGCCGTTCGAAGACGTGCCGCGCATCCAGGACATGATCGTCAGCAAGTGTCGCCTGGCCGGCAAGCCGGTCATCATCGCAACGCACATGCTGGAAAGCATGATTCTGTGCCCGATGCCGACCCGCGCCGAAGTGACCGACATTTCGCATGCCGCGATCACCCAAGCCGACTGCACGATGCTCTCGGGTGAAACTGCATCCGGACTGTATCCGTTCAAGGCAGTCAGCACGATGCAACGAGTTCTGGTCACAAGCGAGCGCGTGCAGCCTGTCGGTCTGCCGGTGTACGCAAAGAGCCCCGTCCGCGACGAAGTCGAAGAGCAGCGTCGCGAGCAGGCTGTGTCCGCCAGTGTGCTTGCACAGAACCTGAAAGCCGACGCGATTGTCATCATCACCAAACACGGCCTGACTGCCAAGGCCGTGAGCAACTGCCGCCCGCTGGTGCCGATTTACGCGTTTACCGCAGACGAGAGCGTGCAGCGCAGATTGTCGTACGTGTGGGGTGTGCAGGCCAGTGTCATCAAATTGTCGGATCACCCTGAAAATACCGTCGTCAGCGCACTGTCGCAGCTGAAAAAAACCGGCGTGCTGAAGAAAGGCACCCGAGTCGTGGTTGTGTCGGACATCCTCACTGGAGGCACACACATCATGACCGTGCAGATCCGGCACGTTTCCTGAACGCGGTCTTTACTGCGAGACGCGCATCCCGCTGTTTGCGGATGCTATCGACGGTTCACCCTGAACGTACTTCTGCTGGCTTTGCCTTGGTTTGATCATGGCCTGCACCTGGGCGTCTTTCTCCAGCGTGTTCAGAGCCTGGGCCTTGGCGATTTCCATGTTCAAGACTTCTTGCTGCAACAAAAGCTGGTCGCGGACATGCTCAAGTGAACGCAGCTTGTAGCCCTTGGTCGCGTTAAAGTTGTGATGGAACAAAATCAACAACGCCAACACGATGATCAGCGTTCCGATGGTTCCGAGCAGCAGCATGGTACTGCTCATCATCAAGCGTCCGAGCGAATTCCTTCTGACCGACATTGGCACGGCGAGTGTGGCGTTCACTGCAGAGGGAAGTAACAAACGGCTCGCATCATACACCACACACCTTTGACAATGCACGGAATCTGGCTGAACGTGCGCGCGGATTCTTGCGGATCTCTGCTTCATTTGGTGTAATACCTTTTCTGGAAAGTTCAATCCACATTGGCTCCGTGAGCTCTTTGCCGGTGATGATATCTTTTTCAACCGCAGTCAGTTGCCGAAATCGCCGCTTCACGATGCTGTCTTCCAGTGAGTGATAACTGATGATCCCGATGCGGCCACCTGGATTCAGCAGTGCTGGAGCCACATCTAACAATCGCTCAAGAGAACACAGTTCATCGTTTACGGCGATGCGAAGTGCCTGGAAGATCTGCGGCAGTATTTTTTCGGCACGATATCCAAAAACATCTTTTACAAGGGAAACGAGCGCGTTGCTGGTATCGATTGGGCCAGTCGCACGATGTGCAACGATCGCGTCGACCAACACGCCACTGCCGGAAATTTCTCCGTAATCTTTAAGAATTTTCCGAAGCCGCATCGGATCCCATTGCGATAACAATTCTGCCGCACTCATACCGGATGTCTGGTCGTAGCGCATATCCAGCGGTGCATCCGAGCGGAATGTGAATCCCCTGCTGGCATCATCCACGTGCGGTGAGCTGAGGCCCAGGTCAGCCAGAATGACGTCGAACGTTCGTCGGCCTTCCGGCAGACAGCCGGGCAGTGCCGAGAAGTTGGTATGAATCAGCGTGACACCGTCGTAGTCGGCTAAACGTTTGCGAGCTGTTTCGAGATTCGACGTATCAGCGTCCAGCGCGACCAGATGACCTCCGGGCTGAATACGCTGCGCCATAACCGATGAGTGTCCGCCAAGCCCGAGTGTAACGTCCAGCACCGTGTCGCCGGGTTTCGGATCCAGAAGGTTGATGACTTCATCCAGCAGTACCGGGATGTGGCCGAAGACTTGTTTGGAGCTGCTCATTTTGCTTGAGTCAAAACGTGGGTGTAACAACCGTAGAGTGCCGAACTGTGTACATCGAACGTAAATCTGCGCTGTGCGTCGGCCTTGGCTGCAGCTGACAATCGGGTGCGAAGTGCCTGATCATCAATCGCACGCTTCAGTGCGGCCGCACAGGAGGGCACATCACCGGTGTCGAAGAGCAACCCGGTTTGTTCATGTGTGACCACACTGCGCAGACCGGGGCAGTTGCTGGCGACAACGCAGCAGCCGGCAGCCATTGCCTGCGCCGCAATCAATCCGAACCCTTCGACGATCGACGGAATGGCAATGACCGTCGCCTGGGACAACTCGAGGTCCAGTATCGACTCGTGCAAGCGGCCTAGCACGCTGACTCTGTCGGTAATGTTCATTTTCTGTAGATAGGCAGGCAATGCGTCACCTAGCAGATTCGCCCCGGCCAGGCGCAGCCGTATGGCAGGATTTGTTTTGACCAGCATTGCCAGGCTTTCGAGGAGCGTCCAGACACCCTTGCGCGGCTCGATTCTGCCTACATACAAAATCGTATTCTCGAGTCTCTGCAACTGCGGCAATGCGGCATACCGCTCAATGTCGATCGCATTCTCGACGACGCGTATTTTAGCCGGATTGATGCCATATGCATTGATCAGTTCGTCTTTCGTGTCGGCAGACACACAGGTAATGCGATCAGCCAATCTGTACGTGCGTGCTTCAAATAGAGCCATCAAGTTTTTCCAGTTTCTCTTCAATGCGGAGGCTGCATAGACGGTCCGCGCTTCCTGTCTGTAGGTATGATGTGCGGTCACGAGCAGCGGGCAAGCCGGCTTGCGCAAAAGAAACACTCCGCCTGAGCCTGAATGCACATGAACCAAGTCGAGTGCATTGCGCCGGATGATGCCGTTCATCGACCACAGCAGTGTCAGCGAAAACAGCGGACACCCGCCGGACTTTCCCCACCGTGCACGAGCCAACGGCGATACCGCCTTGTCCGCCGACGGGCTTGGCGAAAACACTTTGAATACATCGTCAGGATGCCCGGCCTGGAGTGCCTCAGTCGCATTTGCAACCATTATTCCAAGCCCGCCAATAGGCGGTTTGTAGTCGTATGTGACGATTCCGACACGCATAACGAATTCGGGGATATGACGGCGTCCAGACACTATCAGATCATGCGTATTTGGCATACTGCTGCTGCAGATACCACCATTGACATTTACACATAAATATTTATAATGCTTGACCTTGCGCATACGTCGAATCGTTTTCGGCATTGCTTTGGTTGCGCTCTGCGTGGCCCCTCTGGCCGCACAAGCCTCACAGGGTCAGACACTGATGACCGAGCTGCACATACCGTTGGAAGACTGGTGGACGTCGACCGATGACGAGTTCATCGTGGATACCGAAAACAACATTGGTTACATACTCAAACGCAGCGGCGTGTACACATCGTTCAAGGTTGCAACCGGTCAAAACAGAGTTGTGCACTACATAGGGCGAACATACAGAGCGAGCACGCCGGCACGTGACTGGCTGGCCGTTTCCAAGGTCAACAAAGGAGATAAAACCACGTACGGCAAACGCGGCCTGTTCATCCGCCTTTCCTATAAAGACGAGGACACGGCCTACGGCATTCATTCACACAGGTCTGCAGAAGAAATGCTTGCACGTGATGACCGCTATGCCAGCATGGGCTGCATCATCGTCTCCGAAGATATTCTCTCGCTCCTCGAAAGCACGTTTGACCTGAATGGCGGGAAAATGAAGGTAACGACCGTTCGCGGCTTGCCGCTGTCCCTGGCAAGCGCTTCTGCCCTTACAGTAGCGCAGTAAACGCCAAGCATACTTCACGATGACTTGGCGGTATGGGATAGGTATACTCGTTTCAACGGAGAGGTGGCTGAGCTGGTCGAAAGCACCACACTGCTAACGTGGCAGGCCCTTCAAGGCCTCGAGGGTTCGAATCCCTCCCTCTCCGCCACTAGGTGACGAAAGAAAAACTGCGTTTTCCTCTCGTCGGCTCTCCTTTCCTTCTAAACGGTGCGGCTCCAGACAGGCGGAGCCTGTCTTCGCCGACTTTTGAGACGCAAGCGAGTAGTGTTTTGAGTATTGCTAAACCGTCAGATGACCAAGACCGTTTTCTGCGAGTATGCCCCGGAAATTGGCGGCTGTTGTACGCGTGATCGGACCCGTCTGATCGTTTTCCCAGGTCCACACGTCCAGCTTGGCTGCCAGCTCAGGTCTCTCGCGAACTGCGGCACCATGCATATCCAGCACTTGCTGCCTGTAATTGATTTCAGCCATAAAGAATTTGCGAAAAAGGGGTGAATACTCTCACTCTTTTTATGCGTTCGCAAGCGCCAGCTGGCGGCGCTCTGTGTGCGGGCGAAGCACCAGCTTTGCCAGCTCGAAGATCGCAAACCCTGCAATACAGGAAGCAATCAGCACCTTCCACAAATGCGCAGGCGGAACGGCGACCATGAAGATCGTGCTGAGAGGCGTGAACAGCAGCAGCATTTGCAGTCCGACTGACGCCAGGATCGCCCCGATCAGCCATGGGTTGCCGAAGGGTGCCTCCAGGAATGCGACACCGCGAACACGGGTAGAGAACGACAGCAGCAGCTGATACAGGATCGTCGTCGTCAGCACGCACGTGCGGGCGATATCCAGGCGGTCCGGGAACAGGTGCAGTGAATACATGAAAATGCCTACGCCCAGAATCATATTGAGAATGCCGGCGATGAACATCAGCGGCATCTCCCCGCTCAGAATGCCCTGATGCAATGAGCGCGGCGGGCGCTCCATGATGCCACTTTCGGCTTTCTCGGCGGCCAGAGCAAGCGCCGGCAAGCTGTCGGTGACCAGGTTGATCCACAGAATATGCAACGGCAGCAGCGGCAGTGGCATACCCATTAACATCGCAGAAGACACCACCAGCACTTCACCGACGTTGGATCGGAGCAGGAACACGATGAACTTCCGGATATTGTCGTAAATTCTGCGGCCTTCACGGATTGCCGCGACGATCGTGGCAAAGTTGTCGTCAGTCAGCACCATCGCAGCGGACTCACGGGCGACGTCGGTACCATTCTTTCCCATCGCGATGCCCACGTGTGCGCGCTTGAGCGCGGGTGCATCGTTCACGCCGTCTCCGCTCATGGCGACGACATCACCGTTGAGCTGGAGTGCTTCAAGGATTTTCACTTTGTGAACCGGCCGCACACGCGCAAAAACAGACACGGTACGCAGTGCATGCTGCAGCTGTTCGGTATTCATCTGCTCGATTTGCGGACCTTCCAGAACACCTTCGGACCGGATGCCGACATTCTTGGCGATCTGCAGCGCCGTAACCGGATGATCACCGGTAATCATGATGGTACGGATACCTGCGATGCGCGCGGTTTCGATTGCACCTTCTACTTCGGGGCGCGGCGGATCCAGCATCGCAACCATGCCGATCAGCACCAAACCGGAGCCGCTGTCTTCTGCCAACGCCAGCACGCGCAGGCCTTTTGACGCCATCTCTGCATTCTTCTTCAGCGCCTGATCAGACTGCTTGGTCATGTTGGTGATGACTTCGGGTGCTCCTTTGGCGTATCGCACAGTTTTACCGTCTGATGTGTGCCGCGTGATCATGTACTTCTCTTCGGACGTGAACGGCACCTCCTGTTCATCTATGGTCAGGCGTTCGACATTGTTTTTGGTCGCGAAGTGCAACAGGGCGATTTCGGTCGGATCTCCAACTGCAGGCAAAGCTGAGGTATTGCACGATGCACCCGCTTGCGCCAATTTCTCCAATGACTGTCCGTCGGCCACCCACGAGTCGACGACTTCCATCCGGTTCTGGGTCATGGTGCCGGTTTTATCGGCGCAGATGACGTTCACGTTGCCGAGCGTTTCGACGGCGTCGAGCCGCCGTACCAGAGCGTTCTTGCGGATCATGCGCTGCACGCCAATCGCCAGACACACAGTCACAATGGCCGGCAGGCCTTCCGGAACGGCGGCAACTGCGAGGCTCACTGCAGTGAAGAACACGTCTACGGCAGGACGTCCTTCCAGCAAGCCGAGGAAGAAGATCACCGCACACAGACCCAGCACGATGATGCCGATACGCGAACCGACAGTTTTCAGCTGCAATTGCAGGGGCGTCGGAGGCGGCTTCAGTGACATCACCATCGATGAGATTTTTCCTATTTCGGTGCGGATACCGGTGGCAGTGACCACCATTTCTCCGGCGCCTCGTGAGACGATCGTCCCGGCGAAGACGCCAGACAGACCCTCTTTTCCTAGATTTTTTGCAACCGGCACGGATTCTCCGGTCAGACTGGATTCGTCGATTTCGAGCGACGCCGATGCGAACAGCGTTCCATCGGCACTCAGTTTGTCACCGGCTTCGATGAGCATGACGTCTCCCGGGACCAATTCCCGCGACGGAATCATCAGAACCACGCCGCCACGCCTGACTCTGGCCTGCGGAGCGCTGAGCTTACGAAGCGATGCAATCGCATTTTCTGCACGCCATTCCTGGAGAAAACCGAGAATCGCATTCAGCAGCACGATAAGCAGAATCACGATTGCATTCACGAACTCGCTGGCTTCGGCTTCGCCGCCGTGGAGAAGCGGTACGATCAACGACACCGCTACAGCCGCGAGCAAGATGTACACCATGATGTCGTTGAGTTGGCCGACCAGAAGCAGCCACAGCGGCTGTTTGCGCTCAGGGAATTCATTGAAGCCTACACTTGTCTGCAGTTGCGAGACTTCATCCGCATTCAAACCTTCTTTGCGGCTGTGGAGGGACTTCAGGAGATCAATGGCGGTCGTTGCGGGCATTCCTATAGAGGGGAATGGATGAATGACCCTAGATTATCACATCTGGTGCACAGGTGATGAATATGATCTATTCTGTGTACGGAGAGGTGGCCGAGTGGTCGATGGCGACAGTCTTGAAAACTGTTAACCCCGCAAGGGGTTCGAGGGTTCGAATCCCTCCCTCTCCGCCATTAGGTGATGAAAGAAAAACTACGTTTTTCTCTCATCTGCTCTCTTTTCCTTTGATTGGTGCGGCTCCAGACCGGCAGAGCCGGTCTTCGCCGGTTTTTAGACGCAAGCGCGTAGGGTTTTGACTTAGATGAATCACTTGCCTGTTAAGCAGCTTACGGTGCAGCTATCTACTCATTGCTGGTTTTCTGATCCAGAATGCATGTACTTTCCCCTTCCTCCATGAAAAACCGTTCCCAGGCATACGGTGCCGAGCTTCTCGGTACGTTCGCTCTCACGTTGGCAGTGTTGCTGTCCATCAGCGGAGAATCTGCATCACTCACGCCGGTTGTCGCCGGATTGGTCGTCGGTTTGTTCGTGTACACAGTTGGAGGCATCAGCGGAACGCACTTGAACCCGGCCGTCACTGTTGCGATGTTGTCGGTGAAGAAAATCAAACCAGCCGATGCTGGTGCATACATTTTGGTGCAGCTGATTGGTGCGATGCTTGCTGCAGCAGTCGTGAACACACTGGGCGTACCGCAGATCAACCTTGCTCCGACCGACTCGCTTGTCATCGCGGCCGCTGAAGCAGTCGGCGCATTCATTCTGGTCTTCGGCATCGCTTCAGTTGCCTACGGCAAAACGCCTCCAGCCGCAGCCGGTCTGGTCATCGGCGGCTCGCTTGTGCTTGGCATTCGCCTGACTGCCGGTTTCTCCAACGGAGTACTCAACCCGGCTGTTGCCATCGGCATCGGCTCTGTATCCATGACGTACTTGGTGGCACCGATTGCAGGCGGTCTTTTGGCTGTCTGGTGCTATAAGTGGCTGATTGAAGCGTAATTGAAGGCATTCCATTATAGGTGTATTTGTTGTATAATATACTTAACATACACAAATACATCTGGGATTGGACACCATCATCTCCGGCGTGACCGATAAAGCCAAAACAGGCGTCCGCAACGTTTGGAACGAGTCGACAGCGAACAGGGGCAGCACTGCCAACACGATCATCAGTGCTCCTGGCCGCATGGTTGCGTCGATAGGTGTCGAAACCGGCCGGTTTGCGCTGCATAACATCAGCGCGATCACCACATCTGTTGTCGGATCTATCGCGAAACTCGGGTTGGGGGCTGCAAAGCTTGGCCTCCAGTCATTGACGCTCATTCCCCTGCCGCTGCCTGGTGGCGGCTCGATTGCCCACTATAGAGGCGAGGTCTCCCGCATGAAGGACGCTTACCAGCTGAAAGTCTCTGGAAGTCCCGAGAAATTCAGTGACATTGTTGCTAGAATGCGAGGCGTACGTGACAACGCACAACGACAAGCAACCGGCGCAGAACCAGCTCTTGCGGCTTAAGGCCGGCACGATCCGCGGTGATAGCCGCGGCAGAACACTCGGCTACCCCACTATCAATCTGGATCTGAAGGATGTTCCGGAATCTTTGCAGCACGGCATTTATGCGTGTTGGTCGGAAGTCGATGGCAAACGGTACCGGGCAGCGGTGCACTACGGTCCCCGGCCGGTCTTCAATGCCGGTATCGCATTCGAAGTTCACCTGCTGGACTCGGTTCTGGATTCATTGCCGCCAGCCGTCACTGTCGACGTGGTTGAACGCCTTCGTGACGTGAAGAACTTCGATGACGCAGAGTCTCTGAAGGCTGCTATTGCAGATGACGTCACGCGTACGCGTGCTATCCTTGGAAACGCATGAAACAGCTTATCAAACGCGTCATCGGCGATACCAATCCGCTCCGGCTGTGGTACCACCGCATGCGCAGCGGACAAGCGGCCAAACGTGCCGGGTATCCGGCATCCAGGCTGAGAGTCATTGCTGTGACCGGCACTGACGGCAAGACCACGACCGTGGCGATGATCGCGCACATTTTGCACGCATGCGGTAAAACCGTGGGTGCAGCGTCGACAGCGTTCTTTCAGGTGAATGACAAGCGTGAGCCGAATCCGACGCAGAAGACATCCGTGAGTGCCGCAACTCTGCAGTCCTTCCTCAATAGGCTTGTACGCGAGCGCTGTGAATTCGCAGTCATCGAAGCATCGTCCCACGGGCTGATGCAGGGACGACTGGCCGGAATACAACCGGAAGTCGCCGCAGTCACCAATGTGACCATGGAACACCTGGATTACCACGGCACGATGAAGGAATACATCCGGGCCAAAGGCCTGCTGTTTGCGTCGATGAACGGCGAAGGAACCAAGGTGCTGAACATCGATGACGTCAGCTTTCCGGTCTTTGAACAAATACCGTCTGCCCGCTTTTCACCGTATTCACCGTCCCACGATATCAACATCGTCAAAGCCGATGCCGTGTCATCTCAGGCAACCGTCCTGTTCGGAGGAGACTCATTTGTTCTGTCGCTGCCGATTCCAGGCACGTTCAATCTGAACAATGCGTTGTGCGCCATGCATTGTGTGGCCGCAGTCGGCATCGCGCCTCAGGATGCAGTAAAAGCTTTGAGCACGTTCAGCGGCACTGCCGGCCGCATGGAGCGGGTCGATGGCGGTCAGCCGTTCACGGTGTTCGTCGACTTCACGGTTACGCCGATCGCGTACGAATCCACGCTCATGTCTGCACGCAGGCTTGTAGCGCCAAACGGTCGCCTGCTTGTGCTCAGCGGCAGTTGCGGCGACAGAATGCGCGAGAAGCGTCCGGTTGTCGGTAGCATTTGTGCCAAGTTGGCCGACATCGTTGCAGTCAGTAACGAAGATCCGTACACCGAAGATCCTGAATCGATCATCGATGAAGTGCTTGCAGGAGTGCCTCGCGACTTTCCATTGTTCCGAGGCGTCGAAGCCGTGGCACTAAAGAGACCGAGCCGTTTCTGCGTACGCATTTCGAACCGTCTGGAAGCCATCCGCTTCCTTCTGCGTGAAGCCAAAGAAGGCGACGTCGTACTGCTGTGTGGCAAGGGTGCTGACGTGACGATGATGACTGCCACCGGGCAGATCCCGTGGAACGAGCGGGAAATCACGCTCAACGAACTGCGCTCACTGCAAACGCGGGCGTGAGCGGAGATAGAACAGAAGAAACAGGCCGCCGAGGATTACCGGCAGTGTCAGCAGCTGGCCACGGCTGAGCAGCATGCCTGCCACATCGACGTATCCCTGCGGCTGCTCACGGAAATGCTCGACGACGAAACGCAGCGCTCCGTACAGCAACAAGAACAATGCAGTCGTGTACCCGGCTCGCGTCTTCGTATTCCTGGTCCACGATGTTTTTGTCAGATGCAGAAGCAGCACACCTGCTATCAAAGCATCTTTCAGCATCGCGTACAGCTGGGTCGGATGCCTGAGGCCGTCGGCTCCGGGGAATGTCATGCCCCAGGGCAACGACGTAACAGTGCCGTACAGTTCCTGGTTGATGAAGTTGCCCAACCGGCCGAGCATCAGACCTATCGCAACCGGAATCAGCACCACATCGGTCAACGCCAGCCGCTCGATCCGATATCTGCGTGTGAACAGCAACAGCGCGATGATCACGCCGATGAACCCGCCATGCGATGACATGCCGCCCTGCCACACCGCGAATACCTCTGCGGGGTGCTGCAGGTAGTACGACGAACCGTAAAACAGGACATAGCCGAGCCTGCCTCCCAGCAGCACGCCCAAAAAGACATGCACGAACAGCGATTCCCTTGTTCTGACGTCCATCGATAACCCGCGATGCTTTTGCAGGCGCGGAAGAATCAGCATGCCTATCAGGAATGCCAAAAGGTACATGATGCCGTACCAGTGCACGTCTACCGGCCCGATGGTGAAAGCTATGATCCTGGACGGAAACAGATGAAACACGGCAACAGTATAGCTATAGTGGCGGACAATGTCCGCGCATACCTTGGTTCTCGGCATAGAGACGTCCTGTGACGAAACATCGGTTGCCGTTGTCGAAAACGGCACTCTGGTCCGCTCATGCGTGATCGGGTCGTCCCAAGACGACTTCCGTTCGTCAGGCGGCGTCATTCCGGAATATGCTGCACGCCGTCAGGTAGAGGCGATGGTTCCGTGTATCGACCAGGCCCTGCGCGATGCGAAAATCACTCCGGCAGACTTGTCGCTGGTCGCAGTCACCGCAGGCCCGGGGCTTCTCGGTTCACTTCTGGTAGGCACCACGTCTGCCAGGGCGTTTGCTTCGGCACACAAGCTGCCCGTGCTCGGCGTTCACCACACGCTCGGTCATCTCTCGTCAACCTGGCTTCAAGATGATGCCACTGCAGCTGACGAACCCGTCTTTCCGATACTGACGCTGTCGGTGTCCGGCGGACACAGTGATCTGTGGTATCGCACGTCACACACCACCGGCCGCTTGGTGGGCTCGACATTGGACGACGCGGCCGGGGAAGCCTTCGACAAAGGCGCGCAGCTGCTGGGACTTGGCTACCCGGGCGGTCCGCTTCTTTCCAGGCTGGCTGCCGGCGGGAACAGCGACGCGTACGAATTCCCAGAGCCGCTCGCCGGAGATGCCGGCATCGATTTCAGTTTTTCGGGTATGAAGACGTCGCTTAAATATCTGCTACGCGATTTACCTGCGGGCTCCATAGATGACCCGAAGACGGCATCTGATATCGCGGCATCGTACGAACACGCCATTGTCAGACACTTGCTGCGTCAGACTCAGCGGGCCCTGGAGGCGCATCCTGAGACTTGCGAACTGCATGTCGTCGGCGGAGTGTCAGCCAATACCAGGCTTCGCCGCGAATTCACTGCGCTGGCGGCGGCATCTCATGTAAAGATCCGGGTCCCGTCATCAAACCGGTACTGCACCGATAACGGTGCGATGATTGCGGCTGCAGGCTACTTCCTGCACAAAGAACAGCCGGTAGTTCCCGGTGCGTTCCGGACGTCTGCAACGTGGAACTTGAGCGAATTGCTGATTGCGAAAGTTAGTACGTGAGCGTGGAAAGTGCGGGCAGTATCGCGCCCAAAACGAGCGCAATCAGACCGACAATCGCCACGACGCGAACCATAGAGTTGTGCTTTGTCATTCGGCTGAAACGGAAATAGTAGTGTCTTTGACGCGTTTGGATCCGCTTGTGTCGGTTGCCGTGAGAATCACATGGTACTCACCGGGCTCGGTAAAGACGTGGGTCGGGTTCTGCTCATCGCTTTGTGCATTGTCACCGAAGTCCCAGACCCACTGCGTGAAATCACCGGTGGAACACGACGTGTCGAACCGTACGCCGAGCGGCGCTTTGCCCGATCGGCGGCTGGGCATGAAGCATGCGTCCACAAGCGGCGCGCGGACGACAAGCTGTTTTTTATCGTCGTAAAATTTCCCGGCGGTTGTGCGCACGGTGAGTGTGATGGTGTATGTGCCCGGCTTCTGGAAAACGTGATCGATGCGCGAACCGGAGAACTTCACGCCTCCGCCGTTGACCGGCCCGGCATTGTCGCCGAAGTCCCACTCGAAACCGGTGATATTCTCATCGGGGCTGACGTACGTGTCGGATGCATCGAACTTCACCGAGGCGGGAGCGGTCGGTGACGGCGGATCCATCGTGAAATCGACGGTAGAGGCGGCCTGCTTCACTGTGACCGTGATGTGTTTGCGCAGCACATTCTGATCCGGGTCGGTGCCGATGAGGTCGATCGAGTATTTGCCTTCCTGTCTGTAGATTGCATGCAGGGTCTTGTCGGTCAGCGTGACATCGGAAGCGTTCGGCGCCTCCCATGAGAACGAAATCAGCGGCTGCGACGTATTTGGCGTCAGATCGATCGTCAGAGGCACCTCTCCTTCGATGGCGAAGTTGCGGACATCGGGCGAACCTTCGAAGGACAAATCCCGCAGTTCGAGCGGATTGGTGACGCGCACCAGCTTGGTCAGTTTGGCGGTTGCGCCGCTCTGGGAGCGGACAAGGGCGGTTACAGTGAAGTTGCCGATTTCGTTGTAGACGTGTGCAACACGAAGGCCTTCGGAATTCTTCTGATCTCCGAAAGACCATGTCGCATTGGCGATTTGTTCGCCGGTCTTCAGTGTGAACAGCACGCCGAACGGCGTCGGGCCCAGCAAGGTGGTGGGGTCTGTTTCCATCGTGATCGGGAACGGCTGCTTGGGCGGGTTCACCACTTCAATTGTGCGTTTGAACGTGCTCTGCGTCTGATTGGCGAAATACGCGGTGACCGTCGCGTTGACGGGCCCGAGCTTATGATAGGTGTAGGTCGCCTCCAGTTTCTCAGTTTCAAAATCTATCGTGCCGTCGGAATCAAAATCCCACTTCGCATTGGCGAGAGCCGGAGGACCGGCCGGATCTGGTGCAGCAGTCTGTTTGCCGAGCAGATTTTCGAGTGTGAAGCTGGTGGGCTCGTCGATGATGGGTCGAATCGGTTCGACGCTGAAGCTGGACTGCGGGATGACCAGTCTGGCACTGATTTTGCGCGTCTCGCCGTTGGTCATCGTCACACGCGTCTGGATCTGATAGATGCCGGCTTTCTGAAAGACGAATGTCGCCTGTGGATCGAATGTTTTCTGATCCACGAGACCATCGCCGTTCGAATCCCATTCGTACTCCAGCGGCGTCAGTTTCTCGGAGGCGAAGATCTTCGCAGCGGAGGCTGTGCCGAACGTAATAGACACCGGAGCAATGAGCTGGCTGGCGCTGGTCGGTTCAATCATGTCGAGTGACAGCGACGGGGCCCTGTTAATCATCAAAATGACCGCAATGCTGACCAGCATCATCGGCACTTCCAGGATTGCCAGGCGCATGAAGGCCATTCGCTGCATTTTCGGCTTGTCCTTAAACGAACCGATTCTGACGACACCCAGAAAGCCGATCGCAAGCCAAACGAAGAATCCGAGCGCATAGGCACCCATCGCAGCCGCCTTCACATCACTCATGCTTCCATCCGGCCTTGGGAAAATGCTGATGAGTGCAAGCGCCGGCAGGGCGTACATTGCAGCAATTCCTCCCAATACAATCAGCATCGGATTGAAGCTGCTCTTACGCGGCTTTGGCTTGGTGGCAGCCAATGCGGCTGCAACAGATGGATTCTGCTGAATCGGCGCCGGTGCCGCAGGAGCGGGAGCGGCTATGCCGTCTAACGGAGGTTTGGGAGTTTCGTCTGCCATATCGGGGCGGCTATGAGTATCTACCTCCTTTGGTCATCACGGAAGTAGCGAACCCGAGAAAAAGGTGGCGAAAGCACTATCGGGCGAAACTGCCTCTGCCTCTCCGGTCGGAAGCAACAGCCGTCCGCCATGGCCATGGCGCAGCACGTGGATATCGGCACGCACGTCCAGCATGCCGTCTCCGACGTTCCAGAGCGCTCGTGTGAGCTGGAAAGTACGTGCGTCTATCCACAATTCTCCGTTGCCGCTCACTGCAGGAGCTTCTTCATCAACTGCGGGTTGATCCAGAAGCATGTCCAGGCGATCCGGGTCGATGCTGACTTCATAATGATAGAGATAGGTTTCTCCGACTTTCGTCATGCCATTGTCCTTGTCGATGCGTAACGCCTGCAATTGACGCTGAATCAGCAGCGCATCCGCAGCCTGCCGGTGAACCGCGCTGCGCTTGAATGAACCGGTTTTCCACCAACGCTTGAGTGCATTCGCAGGATCGTCGAAGCATTCGCTCAGGAGCTCCTGCGCTCCCGGCACATCGAATTGGTCGATACGGAAGTAGACCTCACCCGTACCGGGCAACGTCAGTGCTCCTGAGAATGCCAGCGGCTTCTCACCGTCATCGGATTGCATTCTGCCGGATGCGTTGACCAGCAGCGTCGCGCCGCCGTCGATGACAGTGCCGGATATGACTGCTTCGATCACTGCAGTCCGCGCCAAAGTCACGATCAACGAACCCGACAAATCAGCCGACTGCAGGCTATTGCCGGCGATCAGCGCGCGTTTCATGACTTCTTCCGATCCAAACTGCTCGGGTTTCGACGTGCATGAGAACAACGCCAATGTGCACAGTGCGGTGCCGGACAGCAGCAAACATCGCTTCATCAGACGCATCTGAACACGCGCACCTGGACACCGCAAGTAGATTCTGCTTTCCACGGGTACGCGTTTAGCGGGAACGATACGGCGTCGCTTCGATATCCGCCCTGTCTTCGACGATGAAACGGACCTTGGTTCCGGCTCCTGCGTTGATTTCCGCTTTCAGATCCAGAACGATCGTCTGACTGCCGCGGAGCAACAGGCTGGGGTCTATAAGCAGCGTGACCTCTTTGGCTCTCATGTGGTTTGCAACGAGCGATACGACCTCACCGCTGCGGGTTTCCAGATAGAGATTCATCAGCTGGTAGTCTCGTGCGTTCTCGGTGTTGGTAAGTGTGATCTTCTTGAGCAGATGGTCGGACTTCGCATCGGCGGAGATCTGCAGACGCGCAACGGTTTCGGTGCGGCCGTACCGCAGCCTGCCCGGCACAGACAGCATATTCACGGTGACAGTCCCCGTCGAACCGGAAACGGCTTTCATTCTGACTGCGTCTTGCGAGCGGACGATGCGTACGGTTTTTGCCGAGGATTTCACATCATCGGCTCCGACAATGCTCGCACCGTGTTCGGATGCGACTCCGGCCTGAGCCGACAGGTTCACGGCAACCATGAGATCAATCGATGAACATTTCTTCACTGTCAACGCTGCGGTCGGGCGGAGCCTGGCGACGCCGTCATTGTCGAACGTCGAGCTGCGGCTGACCCTGCGGGTAGCGTCGTTGAGCATCACACCCGTGAAATCATCGGCATCTCCGGCACCCGTATGTCGTACAAGGATCTCGTCGATGCGCACGTCTGCGTCGCAGCTGGCGGCCAGATTCAGGCCCAGCAACGGAACGCGGGTCGCGCCAAGCGGCACGGACGAACCCATGTCGATCTGGCGAAGCGACACCTGCAGTTCGCCTTTGCCTGCCTCGGACACAAACGTGTCCTGCTGCAAATTCCCGAACGGGATGGGAGTAAGAAGTTCTGTGGCCAGAAGTGCCACCATTGCCGTGCTTGCGATAGTCATGAGCCGAGTGTACCGGCAACCGTCTCATCTCACGACAAAAAAGCTGCGAAAGTTGAGAGACCGTCTACCAGCGGCTGGATGCCCCGCCTCCGCTGAATCCTCCGCCGCCTCCTCCGAAGCCGCCAAACCCGCCGCCTCCGCCTCTTCCACCGAAACCTCCCGGGCCCCAACCTCCGCCGGCCCACCAGCTGGTCGGTCCGCGAGAGCTGTAATTTTTGGAGACAATGAAATCCAGAAACAATCCGAGCACGATCATCAGCGGCAACGTCAGCCACCAACCGAACATCAGCGACAGCACCACGCCTCCCACGCCTCCCAGCACCCCGCCCAGCCACCACGATTTGGTACGTCCTAGAATCGACAGCAACCATTGCAACGCGATCAGTCCGGCGAAGAATCCGTAGGCACCGACCCCCGGGCTGTCACTCTCTTGTTCATACCGGTCGGCGGTATATTCCCCGCCGATGTGTTTTTTCAGCGACTCTATGGCTGCGGTGATGCCTCCGGCATAATCGCCGTCGCGAAAACGCGGCACCATCTCCTGTTCTTGTATTCCTTTGGCAACGATATCCGGCACCACGCCGCCCAGGCCATCTGCAACATCGAACCGGATGGAGTGGTCTTCGTATGCAATCGTGATGAGGATGCCGTTTTTGTTTTGCGCGGTGCCGAGCTTCCATTCGCGCGCCACATCAACGCCGAACTGAACCGGATCGGCACCCTGAAGCGACTGGATAATGAGCACTGCGATGTCGTTGCTCGTTGTGCGCGCGTAGTTTCCCAAATCCGCCTCCAGTGCCTGCTCCTGTTCGGGAGTGAGCAACGGGATTGTATCCGTGATGTAGGCATCATTGGCCGGAACTGCCAACGCGGCCATGGCGCTTGTTCCAAAAGTGACCGAAAGCAGCAGCCCCAGAACGACCGGAATATGCAGGCTGCCAGCGATCCTCAACGAGCCGGACATAGGCAAGACGTTATTTGGTGAAGTCAACGACTGGAGCGTTCTCGCTGCCGGCTGCCGCTTGGAATGCCGTCTCCGGAGCGAATCCGAAAATCTTCGCAGCCAGATTGCCAGGGAAGCGCATCACGCGGACGTTGTAACTCATCACGGCATCGTTGAAGTCCGTGCGGGCGACGGTGACCCGGTTCTCGGTACCTTCGACCTGGGTCATCAGATCGGTGTAGGCCTGCGTTGCCTTCAGCTGGGGATAGGCTTCGACCGTCAGCTTGAATGCATTCACTGCCGTGTCAAACTTCTGTGCAGCCAGGACTTCCTGTCCGCGGTCTCCAAGCGCTTTGGCCTGTGCCCAATCACTGCGGGCCTGCGTTACCTGCACGAAGGTTTCCTGCTCAAAGTTCGATGCGCCTTTGACGGTCGCGACCAGGTTCGGAATCAAATCCACGCGGCGCTGATACTGAGCCTCGACTTTTGACCAGGCGTTGTCGACTCCTGCCTTGGAAGAGATGAAACCGTTGTAGCTGGCACCCAGCCAGATGGCGAGGATCACAACGACGCCGATGACGATGAACCAGGGGGAGAACTTGCGCATGGACTATGAAAGGAAAAAGACCTGCCTATCCTAGCACATCCGCGCACTATCGAGAACGATTTGTCACTCGGACTTTAGCGGGGGTAGCGTCAGCACGACCTCAGACTGACGTACAAACTCCGCCGGCTCTCCCGGCAGAACGTATTGGAGCTTTGTAGTGATCGAACCATTGGAGGTCATTAGCGAATCGAGATGCAACACTGCAAGCGGATACGAACCGGCATGCACGGGTTCACCGCGGTTGTTGCGGATCAGTTCCAGTTCGATCACGTTGCCATCTGCGCCGCTTAGCTTCAACGCAATCACCGCGTCGTCGGATCCATCGCCATCCATGTCGCCGAAAGCAATCTGATCGGCCAGAGCTTCTACTCTGGTGAACGGCTTGGCTCGGAGCGGATCTCCTCCGTATTCGGCAGCGCCGTCGTGCAGTGTCACCGAAAACGGCAGACCAGCCTGCAACAAGCGCTGACGGACGTAATCCGTGCCGAGCGTGTACTCCATATTCAAGAGCTGCGTTCGGTTCAGCGGTCGGAAGATTTCACGCGGAGGCTGAGGAGCCTGGATACTTGACGATGATGAAGCCGTTTTTGGCTGATCAATCAAGCTGGCGCCGAAGTTGCCGGTATTCAGCACGCCGACGGTCAATACCAGGCCGATCGCGATTCCGGTGATGGTCGGAGCGGACGGTCGCTGCATGCGGAAAGTGTACCACCAACCGGCCATGGTACACTTGGTGCCATGAAGCGTTTGCCGTTGCTGTTCATCTCCTGTGTCGCGTTCGCCGCGTGCTTCGGCCCAAGCGCCGAGCAGATGGAGACGTCATTTAACCTGGGCCATGCCTACGAGTACGGCGATGGCATGGAACGGGACTACGTGGCAGCCGCCAAATGGTACCGCGAAGCTGCTGATGGCGGACTGGCTCAGGCGCAGTACAACCTGGGCGTTTTATACTACAACGGCACGGGGGTCGAAAAAGATCACGCCGAAGCCGCGCGATGGTTTTTAAAAGCAGCCAAACAAGGTCTGGCAACGGCTCAATACAATCTGGCCAATGCGTACCGCAGCGGAGACGGCATGGAACAGAATCTGCCTGCGGCACTGAGCTGGTATTTGAAGTCAGCCGAGCAGGGATTTGCCGCCGCGCAGTACAATTTGGGCGCGATGAAAGGCAACGGCGAAGGTACGCCGCAGAACTATGCGGAAGCGTACTTCTGGCTGCTGCTGTCCGAGCGCCGCGGCTTCGCCGAAGCCAAACGCTACCTGCAAAACTTCGCGCCTGACCTGCAGCCGGCTGTGAGGGCTGATATCGAAAACAGGGTCGATTTGGCTGACCGGGAATTCCGCATTCTGGAAAATCAGCAGGCTCCCTAGCTATTTGCCTGCCAACGCATCCAGATCTTTGCCGATGTCTGCCGCGTGCGCGGCGCAGTCGATGTTCTCGTAGATCTTCGCGACGATGCCGCCGGGCTTGATCAGGAACGACGTGCGTTTTTTAAATACGCTGTTGTCTGTGCCGTACGCGCTGATGATCGTTTTATCCGGATCGGCAATCAGCGTAAACGGCAGATCGTATTTGTCAGCAAACAATTTGTGGCTGTCGGCAGTATCCGGACTCACGCCGACGATTTCGGTCTTTGTCCTCAATTCTTTGAAGGCGTCACGAAAGCCGCACGCTTCGACTGTGCAGCCCGGTGTGTCGTCCTTCGGATAAAAGTACAGCAGCAGCCAACCTCCGTCGTACTCCGCTGAACTGCGGCTCTTGCCGAGCTGATCGACGCCGCTCCATGCCGGTGCCTGTGATCCAATCGTGATTGCCATAGACATTGAGTCTGACTCAATCCTTGCCCCAGCGCCAGCGAGGTTTTTCACCTGTCTTCCACACAATGAAGAGAAACACGGCAGCTTCGATCAGAATCACGGAGCCGATGAGAAGCGTTGACTCCTGCGGCCGTTCCGAGTTCTCCGGTATCAGAAGTGTCGTCAGGCACGTCATGGCTATGAACAGTGCCGTGAGAAGCCAGCCCTGCCAGGTGGCCGGAACCCAGCCCCATCCGTACCGTTTTGTCTTGAACCAGATCGGCATACCGCTGATTCTACACCGCTTACAGTTCGGTGAACTGCTTTTCGTGGGGTTTTTCTTTGTAATACCGGACGAAGACGACCCAGGCGACCAGGGTGAAAGCGGCACCGCTCAGTATCGGCAGGTTTTGGTGCACGCTCACGATGAAGCCTGCGATGATCGGCGGGATCGCCATGCCCAGCGACTGGATGGACTGGTTAATGCCCATGATTTCACCCTGTGATTTCTCATCGGCCAGGTTGGAGATGATCGAATTCGAGTTGGGAATGATCAGGCCTTCGAAAATGGCGACGAACGGCAGAATCACCAGCAGGTAGATTGCGTTCTCCGGAAGCAGAAGCAGCGGCAGCGTGAAGGCCAGCAGAAAGATCGTGCCGGCAAGGGTTTGCTGCGGAGTGAAGCGATGCGACAACATTCGGGTGATACCGCCCTGGGTGATGGCGATCCACACGCCGACGAACGCGAACAGATACCCGATCTGCGACTGCGTGAACGCGAACTTGTCGATGAGGTACACCTGGAAGAACTGCGTGAAGAAGTTGAACCCGAGCGTCAGCAGGAACACGACTGCGAACATCGTGCGCAGCGATGGCAGCTGGAATGCGCGTACGATGTTGTGAATGCCTGTCAATGCGCTGATCGGAGTATCAATGCGGGTGTGCAGTGTCTCCTTGAATTTCCACTGCAGCAGTATCGCATTGAAGCCGCAGACAGCGGCAGCGAACCAGAACGGCATGGAATAGGTGAACCACGGATGTATGGTCGGATCAGACAAAATACCTCCTATAAAGGGGCCGAGGATGAAGCCCATGCCGAACGCCATGCCGACCAATCCGAAGTTGCGTACTTTCTCGTCCCTGTCGCTGATATCGGCAATCGATGACATACAGACAGAGATGCTGCCTCCGGTGAAGCCGTCGATGATCCTGCTGGCGAACAACAGAGGCAAATTGCGCAGAACAAGACCTATGCCGAACAGGATGTAGCCGATCATCGTGACGGTGATCGTGATCGTCAGGACTTTCTTGCGGCCTTTGCGATCGGAAATGGCACCCAGAATCGGCGAGCCGAAGAACTGGACGATCGGATACGACGCGATCAGCAGCCCGAGCGTGATGTTGCGGATATTTTCAGGGGTACCAATCGGAAACAGATTGGCATCCGAACGCAGCAAGACCGTCGCAAAGATCGGAATGGCGATTCCGACGCCCAACATGTCTATGAAGACAGTCAGGAACACCGGAAAGATCGAAAATTGTTTTCGGACGGGCATGCGGAACAACGGGTGAAGCAGGCCTGATCATACAGGAAGTTTGTTTTCCTGGTCACGGGTTATGCGTGCATCAGACAGACTACTCGCTGCGTTGCGAATTCAGATGCAGCAGGTTGTAGAGCTGCTGATAAGCAGTCCAGCCCAACTCGGCAGCTGCTGCATTGATTTCTTCCGCCATGGCTTTTACCCTTGCCTGATCACGCTCATCAATTCGCTCTGAGCCTCTTTTAAGCGGCTCTACTCTGGCTGCAAGACGGCGGTACAAGGATTCGTTTGGCATGCATGTACGATATTCTTGTCTAGTCCGCTTACAACAAAATACGGAGCGTGTTTGAGTTTTGATCTTTTAAAAGCCAAAATTTCACAGTTTTTTTATGGTCGGAGCGAAAGGACTCGAACCTTCGGCCTCGTGGTCCCGAACCACGCGCTCTACCAACTGAGCTACGCCCCGATTTATCTGACTTGGTGATGGAATGATCGTCTGCCGAGCGCTTCTTTTTTTGACTGTACGCCCCGCAGTGCGGGGCTAGGCAACTGAGCTACGCCCCGATTTATCTGACTTGGTGATGGAATGATCGTCTGCCGAGCGCTTCTTTTTTTGACTGTACGCCCCGCAGTGCGGGGCTAGGCAACTGAGCTACGCCCCGATTTATCTGACTTGGTGATGGAATGATCGTCTGCCGAGCGCTTCTTTTTTTGACTGTACGCCCCGCAGTGCGGGGCTAGGCAACTGAGCTACGCCCCGATTTAGAAATATTGGATACCTTGAACTGTGTCGGAATGATCAGCGCCTTCGGAAGGCGACTCATTATTCACAGCTTCCCCTGCAAAGGCCAGAGCAAATACACAGATGTACAGCAGACTGATCACGATATCGACGGCTTTCCGATGTATTGCTTCGACTCCCCTTCTTGAACACATATTTAGTACAATACCGCTTTTGATACTGTACCCAAAAGAGCACTCCCCTGCCCTTCTGTAAGCCATAAAGTCGCACTTCTGACACCAGGCTTGTATCAAAAAAGTGTCGAAAGACTACTGGACGGCAAGGAAACCATACGTAGACTGCGACGCCCATTAAATTTTATGCGTTTTCGATTCCAGGTTCCCGTCAGGATTTCGTTGCCGCTGGTAGTCACACATGTGGCACTGATCGCGTTCGTCACGATCGCAATGATCCTCACGATGCCAAGCATCAGCATCATCGGTTAGTCCGCATCCACACGCGTTACTGCTGAACTTCTTTCAGCGTGCCGACCACGAGTGTTTTGCCAGCAGTGGCAGGAACCGCAGTGTCTTCTTTCGTGATCAGAATAACGGTATGAGCCGACAGATCTTCGGAAGTCTGATAGCGCAGCGAGTGACGCACGTCTCCAAGCAGGTTTTGCAATACGCCCATGCGCTTGATACCGGTGCCCTCGGTGTCTTTGGCGATCCAGGCGACGTAGCTGCCTTTCTCCAGTTTGGCGATGTTCAGGTTGGCAGTCGTGATGAACACGCCGTCTTTGAACCTGTGCGTGAACGCAACGCCATTGGCATTCGTACCGTCTATTCCGGTAAGCGCGCCGTACCAGAAGCCCGTCTCTTCGCCGTGCTCAGGGTCCACCAGCACCTTGCCGGTCTTCATGACGGTCTTGAATGAGCGCGTTTCCAGGATGTCACCCTCTTTATCTGCAGGCCCTCCGACCTGAACGGTCTTGTCGCTGCCGAAGCAGCCGGCAAGTGCGATACATAATCCGGCGAAGGCGAGTGATCGTTTGAGTGACATATGCAAAGTGTTACGGGTAAGTAGCCGAAGTGTAACCGATCACGGCACATTCGTCTCATTCTTCTTGTACTGACCAAGATCGGCATTGTACGGTCTGCGGCACAAATCCAGCTTGGAGAAAGAAATGAGGCCAAAACGAACATTGACAAATACTGATTAATGGGTCAATATACAACTCTACTCCTTTTCCCTTACACGAGATGCCCACTGTCCCAACGAGCGAGCCAGGCGGAGATACAGACGGAGATAAGCTTCCGGACGGGCCCCTTCCCCCTGATGCGCTGCCTGTTGCGCCTGAAGCAAAGCCGGGAGACCTGGTGGAGCGGGCCGGATTCGTCGTAACCGGAGATATCGGAGGTAAATTAAAAGATGCCCTTGCCGCCAGAAAGGCTGTCGAAACCGCCGAAACAATTCCGCTGAATCAAGTAGTGGCCATGCACGTTGATGATGAACAAATGATCATCACCTTCGGCAAACATTCTTTGGAATCTTTGGGTATTACCTACGGAGCCACAGCGACTAACGTGGATGACGGACTGGCGCGCTTGGAGGAACTGGCTGCTGCAGGAACAGAAGTTTCATTGCTGATGTTGGATCAGGTTTTTCCGCACGCAGTAGACGGCCAAAGCATTGTGCAGAGATCGGGAACCCCCGGAGCGGATTTTGTCGCAGGATTACAGTCTATAAAGGGACGTACTGAATACGCTCATGCTCTGCGCAACCTTCGTACGGTTGTTGTCTTTACCGGCACCGGCGGAGAGAACTACAGGGCAGAAATTGAGGCCGCTTTTCCGGGCGCGACTGTTGCGCTGGTTGATAAACCAGCTTCTCCGAATAAAATAAAGCATGTCGCACTGGGCGCACTGAAAGCAAGCAAGACAATTTCCGATGTCGAAGCTGATGAAGAATTGGCAAAACTGCCTCCGCTGCCCCCAAAGCCGGCAACGGTAGACGATTATACGGGCTAGCAGCTCGTCATTACTTCGTTGCTTTCCATAACAATCCCGGCTGCCGTGCGTTCAGCTTCTCGCGCTCCTCGGCGGCCTTTGCGGTAATGTGGTCCGCAAGACCTACGTACATCTCTTTCTCGTCCGGATACAGGCTTGCCAGCTTGTTCGCCAAGTCCGCAAGTGATTCGACATTCGAAGACAACGCAATGAAATGAGCGTTCTGTTCAATGGCATACGCGAACTCGTTCATCTGTTTTTGAATGGCCGGGAGACGCTGATCCAGATCGCCGGTGATTCTTTTGTCGTCCATGAACACACTGACAATCTCGCTGGTGACAGTGATGTCATTGAACTGCGCCCGTTCGTTAGCTTTGTCGTACATCGCGATGGCCTGGGCGTAATTCCCGGACCATGCTTCCAGATCAGCTTCCAGTTTCATCGCACGGTAGTCGACCGGATTCAACGACCTGTACCGGGCAAGAGTCTCCCTGGCTGCGGCATTGCCGTCTGCGTTGCCTTCTAATTGCGTCAGGCTCAGCAGCATGTCACGCGAGAAGAACTCGTGCTTCGACCAGCGGTACCATTGCATGGCTTCCAGCGGTTTGCCATCACGCTCAGCATGTCTCCCCAGAGAAGACGACACCAGCCATGCGCCTTCGACGATTCCCACGGCAAGCAGAAGCACTGCAATCAGCAGCTCCGCCTGTGAACGCAGATCCGCTGCCGCCTTCTTAACCGGAGCGCCATCGGCCAGCAACGCCAGCAGAACGGTCATCGGCAACGCGACGCCCATGAACTGCAGATTGAAATCGATCATGTTATGCGCCAGCACACCAGAGATGCTGACAACCGCTGCCATGCGGCAACTGCGCTTGAAGACAGTGTTGTGATCCGCAACTTTGCGGGTTTTGATTTCGGACAAACCAGCACGGACTGTTCGAGCGACAGCGGTGAGCAGGATCATTGCGACCAACACAACGAACAACCCGGCAGCAACCACTCCCCTCTCGGCCGCAAACTTCAGCACGACGTTGTGCGGATGGTCAGACGTGCCCCATACCGTCGTTTGCTTCACAGGCTGAACGAAACGGAAGCTGTATGGGCCCCATCCCAGCAACGGTTTCTCTTGGGTCATCCACACCGCGACACTCCAGAACTGTGAACGTTCGGATACTGAAGATTTGCCTTCATCTGCCTGGAATGTAACCTTTGAGTAGACCGATTCGACCGGGAACAGATTTGAGCGCAGCAGGTTGATACCGGCAAAGGCGGCAACGGCAGTCACACCCGAAACAACTGCAATCGAGACGACGCGCGGCCAGGACACTTTTCCGAAACCGCGTACGCAGAGCAGCACGACTCCGAGTCCGATCTGCAGACCGAATGCCAGAACGGCTCCACGGGAATAGCTGAGCAGCAGGCATCCCAGAAATAATCCGCACACCAAGCCGGCAATCGCATCGCGCGAACGCTGACGTTTGTAATCAGCCGTGCGTGCTCCGCACACCGAGAACGCCAGCAGCGGCCAAGCGAGCAAAGCGAACTCGGCCCACGCGTTGGGCCAATAGTCAGTATGGAAGCGGTAATCGAAGAAGCTGCCGACGAAACGCGTCACAGGCTGCAGGATGTACACCGCGATCCCGATCGCAGCTGCGGCGAAGCCGGCCAGTGCGATTGCGCGAACGGTGTGATGCAACAGCGAGTCGCGTCCCTCACCATACGCATGCCGAATGACCCATGCGCCGATCAGCGCAAGTGAGACTGTCTGGAGCACTTCATCCAGACCGTAGTTCTGCGTTTGAGACGTGAGATACGAACAGATCGTGAGTGCGACAAACGCAAAGCCGATCCACCATAGTACGGGCGGAACTGCCGTATCTGACTTCTTGCGCCAGACCAGATGCAGCGAACACGCGAGCAGAAGCACAATCCAGGTCGCGTCGACGGCTTTGCCGCCTTTCCAAAGTACACACAACGCGATGCCGACGAGCAGCAGCATCTCGGCAAAACGGCGCTTGCGGGTGTCGGACATGCGCGCATCATACACCTGTATGCTTACCGGGGATTACGCCGCGGCTTTTGCGTCAGGCTTTACAAGGTACTTGAGCGTCCAAGTGCCAATTTTGGCTCCCAAGAAGCGGTGGAGCTTCTCGCGTGAGGTCGGTGATCCGCATGCCTGCAACGCCATTGCTGAGACCTCCTCCCACTGAGGAATGTGGTTATTGTCGACAACCCTGAACACGCTCTTGATCTTCGACCAGATACTGGTGGATGTCTTTTCGACAGGTCCCTTTGGGGGAAGTTCCGTTTCCTTGAGTTCCGGAAACTGCCTGGACAGGAAAGACCACAGAGACGCTGCCTGCATTAACAGCGGCTTCAATCTTTTGTCTGATTGCAACACTGCTGACATCTGTCTGTCGTTTGTCGCTGTAACAATATCGGCTTTCCAGTGCACTTCCTCATTCCAGAACGTCACCGAAGCCGCATCACGGTTGGTACGCTGAGCGATATCGTTCACGGTTTTCAGTCTTGCCTCCTCGCGCAGCGGAGCTGTCTCGCGGTGCCGTGCCTTTTGCTCAAGAGACTGCCTGGACCGCTCTTCATCACGGGCATTCTGATAGTCCCTGAAGGCATGCTCATCATGCTCAAATCCGTCACGGCTCAGCACTCCGGCATCTGTGACTTGTTTGCGGATGCCGCCGCGCTCAACATCCGCAGACTGTTCATATGGCCTGCTGACATGGTGAACTGACGCCTTTGCTGCATCCGGGCTGGTTCTGGGTGTGTGTGAAGATGTCGATTTCATAGTTATATTATAACATAATATTGAATATTAATCAAACATGCGAATACCGGCAATCTACACTCCCAAGACCATGCTGCAAAGACGAGAAAACCTGACACAACGCGTGGCCTTTTCAGACAGGACGATCTTCAGTACAGTGTCCGAGCCGTACATACGGTACGTTCTTTCTTCCTGCTGCACACAAGCCCAGATGGCGGAATTGGTAGACGCGCACGCTTCAGGAGCGTGTATCCTCACGGATGTGGAGGTTCGAGTCCTCTTCTGGGCACCATAGCCAAAAGTAGTAAAATAGTTTATAATGTATACATGGTCGAAAAGACAAATACATACGACTATTCAGCGTTCCAGGCCAGATTTGCGCCTCGCAGGCTTAACAGTGAAGCTGAATACATTGATGCGAGTCCGAAAGAGGGTGGCACGGGTTTGCCGATTCTGTATGCACCGGGCTGGGGAATCCATTCATCCGTACTTAGGCCTATCGCGTCCTCTTTCGTCAAACAAAAGAAAAGAACAATTGCGATAGGCGCACCGCACGGAATTCACACCGACGCACAAACGGATCTGAGTATTCCTGAAGCCCGTAAAGTCGCGTCTATTTTTGAAGTCATGCGCCAAACAGGTGTGAGCAAAGTGGATGCGGTCGCACATTCGGAGTCCGGTCTTTCATTGACTGCTGCAGCCCTCGAACACCCGGAAATGTTCAGGACAATCGTACTCATCAATTCCGGCGGGCTGATGGAGAATGACACGCCTTTCAGGGTAGCCAAGCGCACTGTTCTGGATACACTGAAGGATTTCGGATCGAGACTGCAATCGCTGGTTACCGGAAAATACAAACCGGGAGATGCATCGAAAACGGCGCACCTCATGCGTATGGCGGTTATGCAACAGCCTATTTCGTCGGCGAGTCCGGGCAAGTCCCTTGCGGAGATCGGTTACATCGGACGGGGCGACATTCGCGAGCGGCTCGTACAATTGCGCGAGAAGGGCGTGAAAGTCATCATCATCCAGACGTCCGAGGATGGAGCCTTTCCTCCGGACAAAAGCACAATTACAGCCGCGCACTATGACCAACGTCACATCATGCCGGGAAGACACAATGAGCTGCTGACCGACCCGGATACCTTTACACAAAAAGCGCTGGAAGCCATAGACGACTGCAATAGAGGTGAACCGGATCTACGGCCGACCGCAGCCTGACCGGTGAATCGTGCGTTGAATGCTTACGCCTTCTTCGCGTCTTCCCACAAACCGATCACGTTTCCTTCAGGGTCGGACACGTACGCATAGAACCCGATGCCCATGTCGGCTTTCGGTGCCATCAACTTGCCACCTGCTTTTTCGATTTGTGTCACACGTTCATCAATCGACGCAACGTGGATCGCAAGAATCGGAGCCTTCGTGACTTTGTTTCGCAGCATCATGCCACCGTTGATTGCACCCGGCTTGAGCGGAAGACGGGACTTCTCGTCGATGGGAGCGGTGTGTATGCCGACGTAGGTGGAACCGTCCGGCATCGGCCAGTCCTGCAGGTTCCAGCCGAAAATATCGCCGTAGAACGCCTTGGCGCGCTTGATGTCGTCGACCGGGATTTCGAAGTGAACGATTGGATCCATAGGGGCTCAGTCTATACATCAGGCTGAAGTCTTGCCAATGTTTAGGCCATGAAGTCGCCCGCAGGCCTGTACCCTTTGGGCACTTTGAACGAGCGATCTCGCAGCGTTGCAAATTCTTTCCGGACGTCAGCAATGCACTTTAGAACACGCTCAGCGTCGGGGTCATGATCAATGGTTGTCATCGCCAAATTCTCTAGCCCGGCAAAAGTACGCATGCGGTTTGGAGCTATGCCATGCCTGCAGCTAAGCAGGGCCTTCAGCTCATCGCCCTGTTGTTTTCCATGCATGACCATCGAGGTGATCATCTCGGTATCGGGCGGATACGGCTCGACCCTCTTCATCGGAAATCCAAAACCGTCGTTCGGATTCACCATGCCTTTCAATGCAAATTTAGCAGTCAGATCCGCCGCCTCACGTGCAACTTTCCGCTGCGCATCAGGCGAAGCTGCGGCTCGGTGGGGTGAAGCTCCGACGCAATTTGGATGACGAACAATCTCCAGGAGAGCAGGCTGTTTTTTGAACATGTCAGGTTCCTCGTATTCAAAGACATCAGTTGCATACTGCAAACCTTCATCCATGAGTCTCCTGACTGCCTTCGTATTCACGACAGCTCCTCTGGCGGTGTTGATAAGAAAGGCGTCTTTCGGCATGAGCCCGAGCAACTCCGGCGTGAGGACTTCTGCCGCACCAGCCACATGCACGCTGATCACCCTGCATACCCTGAGCATCGCTTCGAGTTCGGTTTTTCCCTGAATGTCGGCAACATCGAAGAAATGAACGCGTCCGAACGGCAGGCCGACTGCCTCCACCATCCGCTTGAAATCTCTGCCAATCCTGCCGTATCCAAGGATGCCGAGATTCATAGCGCTCGTGTCGTGAGAATCGAATGACGCGTCGTCTTTCGAGGGCCACATTCCATCCTTCAAGGTATTGTGTCCGTCGCGCAATTTCATCTCCCAATTCAGCAGAAAAGCCAACGCTCGTCTGGCAACGGATTGGGTCGTTCCGCCTGGCGTGTTCACAACGATACGTCCGGTCGCGGCCGCAAGTTTCAGGTCGATATTGTCGACGCCGACACCCGCGCGCACCCAGTGCATCGTATTGGGTAACCTTGCCATCTGGTCAGCGGTCTTTCCCTTGGTTACTCCTCGGGTAATAAGACCTTGGGCTTCCGGAGGATCAACAATCTGCACTGCGTTACCGTACTTGCTGAGCTCGTCAGCAGCCTCCTGACTGACTCCGTCAGCCTCCGGAATGCCAACTTTGAACGGACCGAAGCCGTCTTCGGTCAGTTCTTGCGGAGGATAAGCATCAAAAGTGTTCATCTGTAGTGAAAAAGGGGCTCATGGTAACACGGCTCTTTGGCATGCGAAAAGGCCTTGGCCATATGTCGAATACCTTGAACAGGCTGCGGAAAACGCTACTATTTCGCGCTGCATGGCGCATGAACGTTTAGATCCAACCGGCCCCCATCCCCTTTTACTGTCCGGAGGACAACCCCGTCCTCCGATCCTGTCGGTTGTCATCCCGGCCTTAAACGAAGAAGCGCGTCTTGGCAGGTCACTCGACGCGGTTCTGAAGAGCTGCGACAGAACGCGTGCCCGATGCGAAGTGCTCGTCGTTGATAACGGCAGTAAAGACCGCACTGTCGATATTGCCAGGTCGTTTGCGGAAGTACGGGTTATTCAGGAGCCGACCAAAGGCGTCGATGCCGCTCGTTCAAGAGGACTGCACTCTGCAACGACCGATAACGTGGTCGTATCGACCGATGCGGACTGCATACCGCCGCCTGATTGGCTGGTAACGATGCTGGAGGAATTCGATGACCCGTCCATCGTCGGTGTCTGCGGTGACGTCGAATATGACAAAGTGCATCCTTTGTACACGGTCATGAACGGCATCCGCATCTTCGCACGTCGCGCCAGGGCGGCATTAGGTTCGGAGCGGGCAAAGCACCACGTCAATTTCACCGGCCAAAACTCTTCATTCAGACGTGCCGATGCGCTGGCCGTCGGCGGATACAAGCATGGAATCCAGTACGGAGAAGATTGGGTGCTTGGACGCGAACTGGAAAAGCGAGGGAGGGTAATCCAATCACACGACCCGCGAATGAAGGTCACGGCCGACGGCAGGCGTTTCCAGAGGCCTTTGCCGATCGTGAAGCAGGCAATCAGAAAAACCTATGCCGTAGCGATGTACAAGCTGACCGGCAAATGGCCGCAGCAGAAATTCGATGACGTCCGCTGATATATGAACACACCCAACCGCAACGGCGAAATCCTGAAAAGCATCCAGGGCTCGAACGGCGTCGCCGCGTACGGTGAAATGCTGGTGGAAGTGCAACGTCTTGTTGCAACACTGGCTGAACGGCATCCGGGCCTCGGCAATGACATCAGCACGATTGATGACGCCAGGCTTCAGGCGGAGTTCGTCGGGGCAAGCGGCGATGTCGCTGCGATTCTCGGCAGCACCAAATCGGCGACCGCGAAATTGGTGAGGATTCTTGCCGACGAAAACCGCGAAGCCGGAGTTCTGCCGTTGGCCGGAGACGTCCTGAATCTGCTGTACTACGTGCAGACGCTTCAGCGGGTGAAAAGCGCACGCCTGAAAACCGCCGCTGAATGCCAAACACTTCTGACCGGCCCTATCGGAACATCGGATAGGCTGGGTAAGGCCGTAGACAAAAGCCTGCCTGTGTCTGCTGCAGCGTTTACCCGGGTGCCAAACGGTGAAGTCGGCGTGTACGCCATCGAGACAGTCACGACCGGTCAGGGAAACATCCCGCACTACGACCGCAAAGAGGGCGCAGCGAGGGATTTCCTGAAGGATGCGTCGGTCACCGACGCAATCGTCGAAGAAGCAAAGCGCCACGGTATTTTTTATACCAGTCTGATCGCACTCGGGATCACGCGGAAATTCAGTGATTTCTCAAATCTGCTTTGGAAAGTGCGCAGCGCCGGAGCGACGGTAGCGTTCGACACGAATTATCGCGGCTTCGTGATGCAAGAATGTTTTCCCGAACAGAACGGTTTTTACACGCCGACCCAGGCATTCGAGCAGGTTCTGCCGTTCATCGACGTGCTTTTCGCCGGCAGGGAAGACCTGCGCAAATTGTATCCTCGCTCGAGCAATTCCGGTGACCCATACACGGAAGCCGCTGCGTTCTTCCGGGATCTCGCCAATGCTCCCGGCATAGTGATCATGAAAGCTGCCGAGGATGGCGTGTTCTGGCGCGATGAAAACGGCGAGATGCAACATCTCAAGCCGCAACCGGGCATACATTCGGTCGACACAACCGGAGCCGGCGACAGTCACAATGCGGCCGTGCTGCTTGGCTTACGGGATGGCAAATCTGTACGAGAAGCGGTTATGAATGCTAACCGGATCGCCGGATGCGTCATCCAGCGTCACGGAGCAAATTTGGCGGAAACCGACCTTGAAGAATTGCTGAAGGCGGCTCAGGCGTAGCGTCACCGGTTTCTGCAAATGCCCGTGTCATCAGTGTTTTGACATGACCCATCACGTGCTGAACCGGCATAGTGCCCGTAATTGCAGGGTGCGCCCTGTCTGCCGCTACTTTGATCTGCTCTGCAAACGCCGGTTCGTCCAGACGTGCGATGAATGCAGCCGCTTCCCCCGCGTTTGTAATACCCATATATGTGCCAAAGACAGCCCGCAGATGTTCCGGCGGCAAGGTGGCATCACCTGATACAAATGCCATTGCGTCGCTGAGTGCCCATACCGGATCTCTTTCTTGCATGTATCCATTAAACTCAGACGGCAGACCAGGTCGAGGAAATACACGGACAAATGATCGGAAGCCCGTGCGGGAGCCCTGGAACAACGTCTCTCTGTGACAATAATGGACAAAGAAACGAAACAAGACTATACAAGCCAGCCATGCCGCTTCAACCAGGCACAAAGTACGTGGAAACGCGTCTCGGCGATTTGTGTGACCAACGGTTGCTGCCTGCAGACATGCCGGTTCACCTTCGCAGGGACACCTATGCAGAGGGGTGGTCTGAGACGACGGCCAGAGTGGAGGCTGCCGTTCACGGTTTCAGGCTGCATTCGATTTTGAGGGCAGCTGCCCCGGATCCGAATTTCGGCCACTACCTCTCAGATATCGTCGATGATTGGGAAATGCCCGATCTCGAAGACGAAGTGAGCGTGAAACTTCAGGAGTTGCACACGCGTGTTTTGGGCGAACACTGGCAAACTTTCGCACAGTTCAGACCGCGGTTGCTGAACGTGGTGATTGATGCGGAAAACAGGGACGCAATCCGGATACGTGCATTCGACGATCATGTAGAAAGAGAGCGTGGCTGGCTGGCAGACTCTCCCGATGGGCAACGCGTCGTGCTCGACAGAGTTTCAGCTGTTTCCGCATCCGCACGCGAATCCATTGTCAGATGGGCAGAATCCAAACCGAACGGCAAAACCGCCAAATTGATACTTGCGTGCGCAGGGGGCAATTCCCTGCCGGCTGCGTCCTTGTACAGCCGTAAGGCCGTCGAAAACATCATTCGTTGTCTGCGAAGGCATAATGCCGCTGATGTTCTGACAGCAATCAACGAGTTGGGCCCGCAACAAGTGCGTGCCCAAATACAATCGGGGACAAAAATGGAGATTGCGGTCGGCAACGGAGAAACCATGGTCGAAGAAAATCACAATGCCGATGCCGTACGCGCACTGCTCGCTGGCCCGCATGTCATACATGGCTCATTGGTTGTACCCAATAATCCTCCCATGGAATATGTGCATCCGTCACTGCGGTGGAGAACCTATGCACCTGACAATCGCGTCTGGCAACTGGACGCTCCGGTAGAAGGCGATCCATCGGATGCCATGACCGGCTTGCTGTTGGCCGCCGGAGTTACTCCCTCGATCAAAAGACGTTGGCCCAAAGAGGTTCCGCTGGAAAACAACGGGGACAAGCAACCGATGGGGCCACCTCAAACGCCGGTGCTCACACTGATCCGTAAAAATGACATCTTCTCTTCGGATCTGGTCAAAGGCATAGAGAAAGCTTTTGCTGATGCAGCGTAGCTGTCAGGACTTCTCCTGCACGAACCGCATAGACAGTGAATTCACGCAGTGCCGCGTGTTCTTCTGTGTGAAACCTTCACCCAGAAATACGTGGCCAAGATGGCCGTTGCAGTTGGCGCACTGGATTTCGGTCCGCGAACCGTCGACATCCGGGATTTTCTTCACTGCTCCCGGAATTTCCTGATCAAAGCTCGGCCAGCCGCAGCCCGAATGAAACTTGGAATCCGAGCGGTACAGCTCCGCATTGCAGCGGCGGCAAATGTACGTGCCCTTATCCATGGTGTTTTCGTATTCACCGGAAAACGGCGCCTCAGTCCCTTTGAACTCTATGACGTCGCGTTCCTCTTTGGTGAGCTGGTTGAATTGCTGCATGGACTCATTCTGATCCGATTTTCGTTCTCAGACAACCAGGAAGCCAGTCGCGTACATGATGCACAGTCCGGTGAAGAAGCCCATCACGTTCACCGGCGAGTACAGATTCTTCCATTCCCCTTTGCACAGATGGAACAGGATGATGAACGACACGTCGACGATCGCGCCGACGCCCACTGCCAGGAACAGTATCGCCACCGTCGGCGAGTATGCAAAACCGCCGAGCAAACAGCCGGCGATTGTCGGCAGTCCGGCGATGAGGCCCATGGTCAGAACGTGCCTCCACAGTTTGCGGACCGAAAACGATTTGCTGAGCGGTGCGATGATCGCGATGCCTTCGGTAAGGTTGTGCAGCATGAAGCCGATCACCAGCGAGCCGCCCAACGCGATTTCACCGATGGCGTACGAACTGCCGATAGCCAGGCCCTCGCCCATGTTATGCAGACCGATACCAAGTGCAATGAGGTACGACCAACGCAGCCTCTTCTGCTGCTCATCTGTCGACGGTTTCTCGGTGCGGTTGCGGATGCCGCCGAGCAGGAACGTCGATCCGATAAGACCCATGACCAGCAGTCCGACGGCGTTGAATGTCTCAGGAATCTCGGGGATCAACTGCGCTGCCTCGTGCAGTGCGTCGAACGCCAAGAACGCCAGCAAGCCGACCGTCGCGGCCAGCAGGAATGCATATGTGCGCTCTTTGATGCGGCGCAGGTACGGCAGCCACAGAAGTCCCAGCAGAACCGGCACCACGCCGACGTAGAGTCCGAGAAGGATAAACGTCTGAATGTACTGTGCGTCCATCACCGGTGTGAGGAATGCGACATCCACGACCTTTTCGAAGATCACGCCGTCGCTGGCGACCAGCTTGAACGTCAACGGCTCTCCCTGGATCCACGGGTAGAAGAACTTCAGCTCACCATGCTGATGCGGCTTCAGCACGTGCGTGTCCGGATCCATATCGAACTGCCAGTAGACGTCGTTGATGATCGTCTGCGCGATCTTCACGTCTTCGGGGCCGTCGTTGAAGACATTGAGCGTGATGTGCTCATGTTTGAAGGTGACGTTCTTCACGAAGACTTTCTCGATCGGCGGGAAGCCTGCCTGGAATACGCCGAGAGGGCCGTATTTCAAAAATGCGCCGAACGCGAGAGCGAACAGCAGCAGCGGCAGAACCAGTCTGGCCCATGCTTTGGCGACGTCGGTCATTTGGGGAGAACGTGGAACATGCCCATCCAGCCAAGTTCAGAGAATTCATTCACATGCGCGTGGAACATGTACATGCCCGGTTCGCGGAAACGCATGTCGAGAATCGACCGCTCTGCCTGGCCGAAGGTGACGGTGTCGGTGAAGTTGTCCGGCTCCAGCTTGGTACCGGTGGGATACTCGTCGAAGAAGTTGGCATGCAGGTGGAACGAATTGATCAGATCGAACTCGGTGATGTTTGAGATATACACACGCACCAGCTCGCCTTGTTTTACCTCGATCGGATGACGGGCGTACGCGAAGCCCTGCGTATTCACCGAGTACACGTCGTTCGAACCGTCGAAGTCGACGTCGAACGCATTCATCATCATGACCATTTCTTTATCAGCTTTTGGACGGGTGTCATTGCGCGGGTCGACGATGTACGTGCCGTAGAGGCCCTTGGAGATGTGCGTGGATGCCGGATACGCGTGGCAGTGATAGATGTGCGTACCGAACGGTTCGGCCGTGAACTCGTAGGTGAAGCTTTGACCCGGAGCGATCAGCTGACCCGGCGCAGAACCGTCCATCGCATCGGAGTGGAAGCCGTGAAAGTGCATCGTGTGCGGCTTGGATCCCTGGTTGGTGAAGACGATCTTGATTGTGTCGCCCTCCGTCGCGCGAACGGTCGGCCCGGGGACTTGCCCGTTGTAGGCCCAACCTTCGTAGTACACGCCGGGCATGACCTCTATGCGCTCATCATGGGCGATGAACTGATACTCGCGCAGAAGCTTTCCTCCACCAATAGGTGTCTCTTTGTAGAACTTGGCACGCTCGTCGGGCGGTAAATTGTTGAAGTTCCAGGTGGTCAGATACTCGGTCGGATTGAATGTATCGGTCTCAAACTCCCCCTGAGCGCCGATGGCGTTCTGTGCCATCTGGTACAAATCATCGTTGGATTGCATCTGCATGTCTTCGTGTTCCGTAGGCTTAGACGAAGACATTTGATGCCCCGCGTGCTCGGAAACCGTTCCGGAATTGGCATACGCAAATACGCCTGCCAACACGACGCAAAAGAGGCCAATGACTATCCGGGTATTTCGCATGTACAAAAGTTAGTGTATACTAACTTTAAAGTCAACGCTAATCTTGGTCTGTTCCCCACTTTCGGATGCCGGTCAGTACACATACACAGGAGGATTACCTGCGGGCGCTGTACCTGCTATCCGGCGAAAGCCAGACCGGCGCAGTGAAAGTCTCAGATCTGGCTACCAGACTTGGCTTGCGAAAGCCGACCGTCACGCAACGGCTGAAGAGCTTGGCCGACAAAGGTTGGGTCACTCAGGAACGCTATGCACCGGTGACACTCACGTCAGCCGGCCGGGCGTTGGCTGAAAACCTGACCTACAAGCACCGCGTGATCGAACTGTTCCTGTGCGAAGTGCTGAAGATGAACAAGGCCGACGTGCATGCAGAAGCACACAGGCTGGAGCACGCAGTGTCTGACGCAGTGATCGTCCGCATGGCCGAGCACCTGAAGCATCCCACGCACGGACCGCATGGCGAGGCATTGCCGAAGTTCCGCTCAATCCGGGAAGCCGACTAGAAAGCGGGCTCCACAGAAATAGGCGGGGCTTTGCGGCGACGCTCGTCTTCTTCTGCGTCGACAGGCTGCGTGAACAAAAGGCCTGCTGAGACAATGATCCCACCTGTGATGAGCAGAGTCCTGTTGTTGATGCGCCTTTGTGCTGCACCCTGAGGCTCTTGCACGTCCACTCCGCCAATGAACATGTCATCTAGTTGCGCGGCTGCCGGCATATCGGCGTCTTGTCCGGGGAGCACTTTCTCGCGCGGTGCCGGTGCTGTCGGCGGGTGCGGTGCGTGATCTTTTTTACCGGGAGCAGCGTGCGGATGTGCAGGCTCACCTTTTCCTTCAGGTGCATGAGGATGCTCTCCATGCGGGTGGTCTTTTTTGTGCTTTTCGATCTTGGCACGCAAGTGATTGGTTTCCTCGGCAAACCGCCTGAAGTCGGCCTCTCTCCAGCCAGTGCGTTCCTCCCATCGCTGACGAGCCGTGGGATCCTTCATTGCTTCCAAGAACCTGTCGCGCATGGCCAACTCTCGCTCGGCTTCTTCCAGATTGAAATGCTCCTCGTGTTCATGCTCATGTTCATGCTCGTGCTTGTGGTCATGCTTCGGATGATCTTCATGCGGATGATCCACGTGAGGGTGCAGATGGATTACATGCTCTGTGTGATCAGCATGGCCATGCTTCTTCGCATGTTCAGCGTGCTCGAGTTCCTCCAGGAATTCTGCAATCGAGTGAAGCAAGTGATGACGCTCATGCTCGTTCACGTGCACGACTTTCTTCGGATGGCCGATAAGCTCGCTTACCGGAAGTGTGATGCTCTGACCGTTGTAATACAGGGTGACTTCTTCAGCTTCGCCGATGGCAATGTCTTCAGATCCCTTGTGCAGGCCGACCATTGCTTTGCCGTGGCCAGTGTCGTACGAAATCATCATGCCGTCCGGGACGTGTTCGAAATGCAGCACGCAAGCATGCCCGCCAATTTCCACGGCTACCACCGTCGGCTCGGCACCTTCCACGATGTTCAGGTCGAGTAAATCAGCTTCTATCACCGGGCCTTCCGCCTCGCCGCCATGCCCGTGGGATTCAGTCGTATGAAGCGTAACAGGAGTCTCTTCCAAAACACGGACAACCGCAGTGTGACTCAGTTCCACCTGCGGCAATGCAGCCTGGTGTGGCGTGGCATCCGGCAAGACTTTGCCCGGCAACTCATTGAGATCCAGAACTGTGCGGAAATTCGGGTTGGCCATATGGAAAATAAAGGAGATTAAGGAGAAGTCGTATACGCAAACCGGGCCCGCCGGTCAATGGTCTTAGAGCCCGGTTTTACTCTCTGTTTGCATCAGACAAATGCTGCTTCAGTGGGGTTCCGGCGGCCTTTATTGTGCTTTAAGCCGTCGTACGCGAGCGACGCGGCAAATGCGAGTGCCACCCATTGTACGGTCGTCGTCACGGTATTGGATCCGGCAGCATACATTTCGGGCTGTTCGGGTGCCGCACGCATCTGCTGTCCCTCATTGCCTTGCATTGGTGGTGCCGGCTCCGGAACCAGCGGTGCCTGCGGGTTCGCCGCCTTCGGCCGTGGTGCTGGCGCAATTCTGTCATTCGGATTTGCGGACATCGACGGAGCCGGTACTGCCTCGTTGTCTTTCGGTTCGACAGCCTTCGGGGCAATGCCCCCCTTCGCAGCCGGATCTTTCTTGGGTTGCTGTCCTCCACCATCGGCCTGCTTCTCTGCATTCAGGTGAAGCAATAGTTTGGCCATATCAGCAGAAGACACTAACGGCGGCAGCCGCTGCCCCCGGTCGAGCGCGTCGAACGGATCTTTCCACTGTTCAGCCGGCTTTGGCGGTTCGATTTTCTTCGGCGGTTCAGATGACTTGGCGGGATTGCGCTGAAGGTCTTGGAGAAGTTGCTTCTGGCGCGCTTCTGCCTCCGCAGTCATGCGTTCAGTCAGGTCACTCGTTTTGCCACGCAGATCTGCATCCAGGGCGATGCTGTAGCCGAAGCCCGGTGTACCACCGATGTCCGGGGGCATGTACAGCAACGGTGCAGCAAGCTTGCCTGTATCAGGTTTTTTCTCTGCCGCTTTGGTCCCGGATTTTGCCTCAGGAACACGCCCTCCAAGGGCTGGCTCGCCTGTAACCTGCACCACAAGTGCCTCGAATTGGCCGACATCAATACCGGGCGAGGAAACATCGATGGCATCGTCAACTTTCGTAGCGGTCAAAGCATTCTGCCCGAAAGCGCTGGCAAGAAAGGAGAGATCGCTAACAATGGCAGTCGTGGGAGTTGCCGGGACGGTTCGGTCTTCCAGCCGGTTGTCGACGTTGAAGTTTCCGAGCGGGTTGCGGGCAAGCGGAGACATGGATGGGGAGGGAGGAAGAAGTGACACTAATAGGACGTTTACAAGTGTTTTGCAAAATATCGAACCCGGTCAGTCAACCCATGACAGAGACAAGCCGAAACTTTCCCTCCCCTGGTCAATCCGGCATTGCCATTAAAAGGAATGGAGTGCTTACTTGACGGAGATTGGTTGGCACTCTAAAATCCCGACTGCTAATTACTTCCTCTTTGTTTTTATGTCCAAAGATCATGGTGTACCGAATCTGGCTGTAACGGTTGAGCCTCTTGGCGACCGCGTGTTGATCATGCCGCTCGAAAAAGAGCAGGTGTCTGCTTCCGGCATCGTCATTCCGGAGACCTCTAATAAGGAGAAGCCCCAGGAAGGCGTTGTCATTGCCATGGGCAAAGGCGGCATCATGAACGACCACGGCATCATGAGCCCGGACCCGGCCAAGTTCCTGAAGATCGGCGACAAAGTCCTCTACGGCCGTTACGCCGGAGATGATCTGAAGCTGCGCACCAAAGAAGGCAAGGAAGTGGAAGTCAAAGTGCTCCACCTGGATTCCGTGCTCGGCATCGTCAAATAATCTGATTCTTTCTCTTTTTCTTTTTTCCACTTCACAATCATGTCAGCAAAACACCTGCTCTTCGGAGACGAAGCACGCCAGAAGATCGTCAAAGGCATCCGCAAACTCGCCGATGCAGTCCGCGTGACCATGGGCCCCAACGGCCGCAACGCACTCATCGCCAAGAGCTACGGCGGACCGACCGTCACCAAAGACGGTGTCACCGTCGCCAAGGAGATCGAGCTGGAGGACGCCTGGGAGAACATGGGCGCACAGCTGGTCAAAGAGGCCGCTACCAAGACCAACGACGCTGCCGGTGACGGCACGACCACCGCGACCGTGCTTGCAGAAGGCATGATCAGCGAAGGTCTCAAATTCCTCACCGCCGGTGCCAACGCCATCTCCATGAAGCACGGCATCATGAAGGCAGTCGAAGCCGTCGTTGCGGATCTCGACAAGCAGAAGAAGGTCATCTCCACCAAAGAGGAGTTCGCCGCAGTCGCGACGATCTCATCCCAGGACAAGCAGATCGGTCAGATCATCTCCGAGGTTCTCGACGAAGTCGGTTCCGACGGCGTTGTGACTGTCGAAGCCGGCCAGACCATGGGTATGGAGAAGGAGTACGTGGAAGGCATGCAGTTCGACTCCGGTTATATCTCGCAGTACTTCGTCACCGATCCAGCCAGACTGGAAGCCGTCTACAAGAACGCTGCGATCCTGATCACCGACAAGAAGATCAGCAGCATCCAGGAAATCCTCCCATTGCTCGAGCAGCTGGCTCAGAGCGGCAAGAAGGAAATCATGATCATCGCCGAGAACGTCGAGGGCGAGGCTCTTGCCACGCTCGTCCTGAACAAGTTGCGCGGCACGTTCACCGCAGTCGCAGTGAAGGCTCCTGCCTTCGGCGACCGCCGCAAAGAGATGCTCAGGGACATCGCCATCCTCACCGGAGGACGTGTGATCTCCGAGGAAGTCGGCCTGAAGCTGGAGAACGCCAAACTGGAGGATCTCGGTCATGCCGCCAAAGTCGTCATCACCAAAGACAACACGCTCATCGTCGACGGTGCCGGTGACAAGAAGGAAATCGCCGCACGCGTTGAGGAGATCAAGGGCAGCATCGCGAACACCAAGAGCGACTTCGACAAGGAAAAGCTCATGGAACGCATGGCCAAACTGTCCGGCGGTGTTGCCGTCGTGAAGGTTGGCGCAGCTACCGAGGTCGAACAGAAAGAACTCCAGCACCGCGTAGAAGACGCTCTGTCCGCAACCCGCGCTGCAGCCGAGGAAGGCATCGTTGCAGGAGGAGGCGCAGCACTCATCCACGCGCTCAAAAGCTTGGACAAAGTGAAGGGCGACAACGAAGACGAGCAGATCGGCGTGGACATCGTGAAGATGACGCTGGCCTACCCACTCAAGAACATCGCCAACAACGCAGGTCTGGAAGGTTCAGTGCTCGTTGAGCATGTGAAGAACGCCAAGGACAGCAAGTTCGGCTACAACGTGGTCACCAAGAAGATCGAGGACCTTGTCGCTGCCGGTGTCATCGACCCGAAGAAGGTCACCCGCTCTGCGCTGCAGAACGCGGCATCAGTCGCGGCCATGTTCCTGACCATCGAGGTCGGCATCGTCGACGCTCCCAAGAAAGACTCTCCCGCCCCGCAGATGCCGGGTGGTGGAGGTATGGGAGGAATGGACTTCTAAGCGATACTCACCCCCGCGCAAGCGGGGGTTTTTATTTTACACAGTATGCAAACCTCATTTCTATTAACAATAATTTCGGTTCTGTCGTTAATTCTTTATGCAGTGATTAAATGCTCATTTCGAAAGAACTTTCTTAATTTAGAAGCTAAGTTCAATAGGTTTCCGAAAGATAAAAGATTTGAAGAGATTTTGCAGGACTTGCTCAAGAAAAAGGGTAGATATAGCGAAGAGGACGTTGCTAAGGCAAAGTCAGATAACGAAGAAATCATTGAATTTAGTAAAAAGCATTTGAGAGAATCACAGGAAAATTTTGCTAAATATGTTATCTGGATCAGCGGTGGAGCATTTACGATTGCTACCACTATATTTGCTTCCGACCGCTTTCAGTTTTTAGAAAGCGGGATCTGGTTTGATTTAACTTTGGTATTTTTTGGCCTAGGACTTTGCGCAGCGATACTGAATTATGTTTATAGAAGTCATTCACATGCAAAACTATTAGAGATGTATAAAAATAGTGACCAAATCAAAAGCGTATTTGACGATATTAAATTTCTTAACGAAAATGATTCTTTGTCTGATGAAGCAATTCAGCATTGCAAAGAAAAGATGGAAAGCTATTGGTCAAAAATTAGATTGGCTAATAAAGAGGGAAGACGATTTGATTTAATTTCTGTCATTCTGGCAAGGATTTCATTGTGTTTTATAGTTACCGGAATTCTTGCATTTTTAATCTTTGCAATTAGAAACACAAAGCTATAGACCAAATACTTTATTTATACTGATTCAATTCCCCAAAAACTATGGAACCCTCAGAAATCCAGAGACAGCTGAATGAATTCCTGAAGAAAATCGGCCCGGGCTTCATCGTCTTCGGCATTGCCAACGGCCCGGAGAAAGTCGACGTGGTCTACGCCATCAACGACATGCCGGTGAAAGCGGTCATCAAAGGGCTGACCGGAACGCTGAATGACTTTATTCAGAAGATGTAATCACTAAAATCCGCAGAATGAATTCTGCTCCTGTATCTCTGCATTTGAGCTACAATCCAAAATATGCACGGTCAATTCATCGTCCTGGAAGGACCCGACGGCTCCGGCACAACGTCCAACAGCCAACTGCTGGCTGACGCTTTGCGTGCAGAAGGCCGCGATGTCGTGCTGACATGCGAACCGACCGACGGGCACGTGGGCAAATACATCCGTACCCAGCTCGCTCAAAAGACAATCCCCTCTCCGGCTGCGCTTCAGTTGCTGTTCTGCGCCGACCGCGCTCTGCATGTCGACAGCCTCATCGTTCCGGCGCTGCAGGACGGCAAGACTGTCATCTGCGACCGGTACTGGCCATCGACTGTCATCTACGGCCACGCATCGGGATTGGACCCGGAATGGTTGAAAGAGGTGAACTCGCACTTTCCGGTGCCGGACGTGATGATGTACCTGATCCCGCCCTTTGCGACCTGCATGGAGCGCATAGGCCACCGCATGAAAACCGACGTATTCGAGGGTGAAGTTATCCAGAAGAAAGTGCATGATATCTATGTGCGGATGACCAAAAACCACCCGCATGTCATCGATTCGTCCGGACCGCGTGCAGAGACCGCAAAACAGGTACTGGCGGTCGTAAAAAGACACTGACGGAGTCAGGAAAGGCAGGTATAGTGTTTCACTCGCATGCCACCACCCGTTCCACCGCAGCGCTATCCGGAAATCGACCTTCTGCGCACTCTGGCGATCGTCATGATGATCGTCTACCACGTCGCGTACGATTTGCACTCTTTTCATGCGTGGGACATCGCGGTGACATCCGGCTGGTGGTTGCTGCTCGGCCGCGCCACGGCGACGCTGTTCATCGGGCTGACCGGCGTCAGCTTCATGCTGTCGCGTGAGAAGATGCTGCGCAGGCACACGTCGCTGAAGACCATGACCAAGCGCTGGCTGGCACGGGCACTGACGATCTTCGGCTGCGCGATGCTCATCACCGTCATCACCTACGTGTTCGATCCGGTGACGTACGTGCGCTTTGGCGTATTGCATCTGATTGTAGCCGGCGTGCTGCTGATGCCGCTGTTTTCACGCCTCGGCCCTTGGAACATCTTCCTGGGCGCACTGGTCATCGCGCTAGGCGGCTGGATACAAGGCTCGGTTGCCGACACCGCTTGGTTGCTGCCGTTCGGCGTGATGCCGCATGAATTCGCGACCATCGACTACTTCCCGCTGTTCCCGTGGTTCGGCGTGACACTCGTCGGTGCCGGGCTCTGCTCGCTGCTGTACCTGAAGAATTCGATGCTGAAGCGGTTCTGGAATACCCGGCGGATAGGCATCGACTCGCTGTACCGGCGGTCGAAGGCACTGCGCGCGTTCACTGTTCCGGGCAAATATTCGCTGTGGATCTACATGCTGCACCAGCCGATCTTGATCGGGCTGTTGATGCTTCTCTTTAACTGAGCCATGGCATGCGGTCATCCAGAACTCACTGACCTTCAGGACGATCCATTGGGTTTGCAGGAGTTTGTCGACAGGCAAATGCTGCTGGCAGAAACTGCGATTTATAACGAAACCTATGAGGACGGAGATATGCGCTTCCGGATACGTTTCGACATTGCGAGACAGATAGGTTCGAATGCGAATGCGGCACTGACAGTTCCAGAGCTTGAAGAAGTCTCGCGCGTTGTCGATGCCACGTATCACAAAGTCATGATGACACTACAAGTTATCGATTTACGGATGCGAGCGGGTGATGCCACACTCGACGAACGTATTCAAGTAATGAAGATCTTGCCCCGTTTGATCGTGCTTCAGACTGCGTTCGATGAATCTCGCGCCTGGCTGCAGCCCTATCTACAGTTGCTGAGACGGAGATAAAGCAGCTCTACCCGGCTTCAATGGCCGTGGTACACTCCCCGTATGACCGCACAGCTCCTCGCAGGCAAGCCCGTCGCAGACGCTCTTCTTGAACGGCTGAAGCCGGACATCAAAAAGTACGACCCCAAACTGGTGGTCGTGCAGGTGGGTGAAGACCCGGCCAGCGCCAGCTACATCAAGCAGAAGATGAAGAGCTGCGATGCAGTCGGCATGCGCCATGAACACAAGCACCTCCCGGACACGCTCACGCTGCCGGATTTGATGAACCTTATCGCAGAGCTGAATGCAGACGACGACGTCACCGGATTCATCGTCCAGTTGCCGCTGCCGAAGCATCTGCAACCGCATGTACCGGATGTCATCCGCGCTATTGATCCGCAGAAAGACGCCGACGGGTTCGGCGCATACAACATCGGCAAGATGTTCCTGTCGGCCGAGTTTGAGCATCTCCCGCCGGCAACCCCGTCGGGTGTCATCGAGATGCTTGCGTACTACAAAATCGCGATCGAAGGAAAACACGCAGTCGTCGTCGGTCGCAGTAATATCGTCGGCAAGCCGCTCGCAATCATGCTGCTCAACCGCGGTGCGACCGTTACCATCTGCCACAGCAAGACCAAAGACATCGCGGCGGTCACGCGCCAGGCGGACATCCTGTGCTGCGCAGTCGGCTCACCCAAGATGATCACGAAAGACATGGTGAAGCCGGGCGCGGTCGTCATCGACATCGGCGTGTCCCGCACTGCGGAAGGCCTGAAAGGAGATGCTGACTTCGACAATCTGCAGGATGTCGCTTCGGCGATCACGCCGGTACCGGGCGGCGTCGGTCCGCTGACAGTCGCAAGTCTGATCCGCAACTGCGTCACAGCAAAGAAGCGCCAGAAAGAGAGTCACGTCCTATAACAGCGCGTTCGCAACCGAGAAGTAAATCAGGATGCTGAGCATGTCTTGGATGATCGTGGCTATCGGGCCGCTGGCATCCGCGGGGTCCCATCGGCAGCGGCTGAAGCCGTACGGCAGCAGCAGACCGGTGACGATCGATGACAGGGTCGACACGAACAGTGACACTCCCAGCGCGCGGCCGATGACCGGGTCACCATGAATGAGCGTTGACGACACGAGCAGCAGGACGGATAACGCGGCTGAAATGGCCAGCACGACGATCGCATTGCGCAGCAGGTACTTGCTGAACGGCAACGAGTGGTTGATGGCGAGGTCGCGGATAACGTATGCCTGCATCTGCGTGCCGACCGCAGAGCTCATGTAGACGATGAGCGGCAGGAACGCCGCAAGCACCAGGTTCTGCTGAAGGGTTTGCTCGAAAGCGCCGATGACCTTGGCCGCGAGCAATCCGCCAAACAGTCCGATGACCAGCCACGGGATGCGGTGACGGAATGACTGGAACAGCGTCAGTTCCAGCACGTTGGCGTTTATTCCGCCCGAGTGGCTGATACCGGCCATACGCAGCACGTCTTCGTGCATTTCCTTGTGCAGGATGGTCAGGATGGAATCGTTGCTGATTTCGCCGAGCAGGCGGTGGTCACCGTCAACGACAGGAATCGCTTTGATATTATGTTTCAACGCCAGGTACGCCGCGCGTTCCTGATGGGCTTCAGCACGTATGGTGGACAGAGAGCTGTTCTTGCAGACTGCCGACACACGGTCTGACGCCAACGATGAATACACGTCACGCAGCGACATGACGCCGAGCAGCTTGTTGTCGTCATTCACCACGTAGACGTAATCCATCACGCGGTAGCGGTGCGCGTTGTGATGCAGCACTTCTCGCAAGTCTCCCACCGTTTTCCCTTCGTGCACGGTCGGAATGTGTTCTACCGGCACCATGCGGTGCCCTGCGGTGTCTTTGGGGTACGCGTGATTGGCGCTCAACTCATGCGCATGATGCGTTCCGTTGCCTGGTGTGTGTTCGTTGTCTTGCACTGGCTACCAGTATACCAGAAAAGGCTTCCTGATGCCATCTCTGGCATCGCAGAAGCCCTCTGTATAGATTAGTCTTAGCCCTTCTTGGCACGCTTGCGCTCGGTCTCGTCCAGGATCTTCTTGCGCAGGCGGAAGTTGATTGGCGTTACTTCGACCAGCTCATCGCTCTGGATGTACTCCAAAGCCATGTCCAGGGTCATCAGACGCGGCGGAGTAAGGCGGATGGCCTCATCGCTGCCGGATGCGCGCATGTTGCTGAGCTTCTTCTCTTTGCTGATGTTGACCATCACGTCCATGCCGTTCGGCGACTCGCCGACGATCATGCCGATGTACACGTCCACGCCGTCTTTGATGAAGAACGTGCCGCGATCCTGCAGCTGGAAGATAGCAAACGCCATCGCCTGGCCGTTCACGGCAGAGATGATTGAGCCAGTCGTACGACCCGGCATTTCGCCAGCGTACGGAGCAAACTTCGAGAACGAGTGCGTGAGGATACCGTTACCGCGGGTGTCGATGATGAATTCGTTGCGGAAACCGAGCAGACCGCGGGTCGGGATTTCGTAAGTCAGGCGCGTGATACCGTTCTTGGATTCCATGTTCTGCATGAGACCCTTGCGGCGTCCGAGCTTCTCGATGACGCCACCGACGACCTCGTCCGGCACGTCGATGTAGGCGTTCTCCAACGGCTCCATTTCTACACCGTTCTCTTTGTAGGTGATGACTTCCGGCTTGGACACTGCCAGTTCGAAGCCTTCGCGGCGCATGGATTCAATCAGCACGCCCAAGTGCATTTCTCCGCGGCCGGAGACGCGGAACGCGTCGGTGCGCTCGCCGAATTCGATCTTCAGACCGACGTTGGTTTCCAGCTCTTTCTCCAGACGCTCGCGGATGTGGCGGGTGGTGACCAGCTTTCCTTCTTTGCCGGCGAACGGCGAATCGTTGACCATGAAGTCCATGGACACGGTCGGCGGGTCGATCTTGATGACCGGCAACGGCTCGGCATTCTCCTCGGTGGCGATCGTGTCACCCACGTAGACCTCCGGCAGGCCGGCGAGCATGACGATGTCGCCTGCGACCGTCTCTTTCACTTCGACCTGATTGATGCCCTGGTAGACCATCACCTTAGTGATGCGGCCCTGTTTGCGGGTGCCATCCGGCTTGATCAGCCAGACCTGCTGGTTCTGGGCGACGGTTCCCTCGTGGATGCGGCCGATGGCCATGCGTCCGGCAAAGGTGTCGTAGCTCAGGTTCACCGGCTGCATGCGCAGCGGCTTGGTGGCATCGTTGGCCTTGGGCGGAACCTTCTCGATGATCATTTCGAACAGCGGATCCAGATTTTTGGATTCGTCGGTCAGCTTGCGCTTGGCGATGCCGTCGCGGCCAATGGCGAAGATGTACGGGAAGTCGAGCTGCTCGTCCGTCGCTCCCAGCTGCACGAACAGGTCAAAGACCTGGCTGAGCGCTTTCTCCGGGTCGGAGCCGGGGCGGTCGATTTTGTTGATGACGACGATCGGCTTGATGCCAAGCTCCAATGACTTCTTCAGCACGAAGCGGGTCTGCGGCATGGGACCGTCGTACGAGTCGACCAGCAGCAAGACGGTGTCGACCATACGCAACACGCGTTCGACTTCGGATCCGAAGTCCGCGTGACCGGGCGTGTCGACGATGTTGATCTTGCTCTCCTTGTACTTCACCGAACAGTTCTTGGCGTAGATGGTGATACCGCGCTCTTTTTCCTGATCGTTGGAGTCCATCACGCGTTCGGTCAGCGTCTCGTGCGCCTGGAAGGCGCCGCCCTGCTTGAGGATCTGGTCAACCATGGTCGTCTTTCCGTGGTCGATGTGGGCGATAATGGCGATAGTGCGGAACTCCATAAAGCGTGTAAGAAAAATTTACAGTCGGCCTAGTGTAGCCGTTTTTTGGTCGTTGTACAGCCTAAAACCTCTCTACGCGTGCATCTCGTGACGAATGGCGAAAATTGGCGGCGATTTGTCGGTCTTGCGGACCCCGTCGATAATGAAGTCCCTGGGGACGAATGGGGCCAGAGTCACACCGTCTGAGGTCTTGAACAAGCCCTCCATTCTCATGCCTTCCAATACTTCGAACGGATCTCGATCCGGTGGAAAATCGGTAAAAAGAACGACCAGCGCGTTCAGGAAGGCCTTGCGATCGTCAGTCGGCAACCCCAGTCGGAGAAATGTTTCTTTTGCGCGACGCAGAAATTGATATAAGCCTTCGCCGGATGACTCACCTCTCGAGGCATTCGTCATCCAGATCCTGTCGGACTTCAATGACGGCAAAACGTACGGACACACTTTCCCGACAACGTTCTGCAACCAGTTCGTCGTATCTGCAAAAGGTTCAAGTGCGCTGCCTTGGTTCACAAAAGACCTGCCTCCGTCAGCGACGAAATTCGCAAAGTTGATCACCGGCACGCCGTCGGAAGCTTCATTCTCAGGTCGCCCCTGCAAAACTTCGACATGGTTCATCACCCCCTTGAAATCACGGCTACCAGTTTGATTCTGAATGACTCCGAAGATCTGGGCTCTCTTCAGGAAATGCACTCGGTCAATGCCGTACTTGGCAGCCAGATGCCAACGGTCGATCGCATCGATCGCTTGTGTAGCTTCTCTCAATACTTTGGTTCCATCAATTCCGTTCATTACATGCAGGGGGACATGCAGTGCCGCAGTACAACGATTCACGCAATTCTTGTCAAGAATGAGCGGAATACCTGCGCCATTCATGAATGTGCGTGCGCTACTTGCGACGTGGCAACAACTCTGTACAATGCACACATGGTTGGTACGACCAGTGCTTTTCCGGCTTCCCCACTTAGCGGGACGCCGTGCTTTGCCGTTTTCCGCTTTTAATACTGCATGTGTGGAATCATTGCCGCCTCCGGCTACCGCGACGTCATCCAGGATCTGTATGACGGACTGATCATGCTGCAGCACCGCGGACAGGACGCCGCCGGCATCGTTACCTACGACAGCCAGTTTCATTTGAAGAAGTCGACCGGCACCGTCGCCGAAGTGTTTCATGCCAGTTCGCTGGCCAGACTGAAGGGCCCCATGGGCATCGGTCACGTTCGCTACCCGACCGCCGGATGTTCCAGCGAGTTTGAGGCACAGCCGTTCTTCGTCAACTCGCCGTTCGGTATCGCACTCGCACACAACGGCAACCTGACAAACTCCAAGCAGCTGGCGAAAGAAATCCGTGAACAGGACTACAGGCACCTGAACACCTCGTCAGATTCCGAAGTGCTGCTGAACGTGTTCTCACTCGCTCTCCGCAAGACCAAACCGAAGAAGCTCACGCCAGACCATGTGTTTCGAGCGGTGAAGACAGTCTACCGCCGCTGCAAAGGCGCGTACTCGGTGGTCGCGCTCATCGGCGGCCACGGCATCGTCGGCTTCCGCGATCCGCACGGCATCCGCCCGCTGCAGCTGGGCAAGCGCAAGTTCGGCATGAAAGAGGAATACGTGATCGCATCCGAGAATACGGTGTTCAAAGGCATCGATTACGAGTTCGTCCGCGACATCAAACCCGGCGAGTGCGTGTTCATCGACAGCCAGAACCGCCTGCACTCGCGCATCTGCAAGAACGGCAAGCTCAGCCCGTGTCTGTTCGAATGGGTGTACCTGGCTGCGCCGGACTCCACCATCGACGGCGTGAACGTGTACAAGGCACGCGTGCGCATGGGTGAGTCCCTGGCCAAAGCTATCAAGGCCTCGGGCATCCATATCGACTCGGTTATTCCGATCCCGGACACCGGCCGCCCGGCCGCCGCAGGTCTGGCAGACAAACTGAAAGTGCGTTACCGCGAAGGCTTCGTGAAGAACCGCTATATCGGCCGCACCTTCATCATGCCGGGTCAGAACATCCGCAAGCGAAGCCTGAACTTCAAGCTGCGTCCTATCGAACTGGAATTCAAGAACAACTGCGTGCTTCTGGTCGACGACTCCATCGTGCGCGGCAACACCAGCAAGAAGATCGTGGAAATGGCCCGCAAGGCCGGAGCCAAGAAAGTCTACTTTGCCTCCGCATCTCCGCCGATCATCGGCCCGGATCCGTATGGCATCGACCTTCCGACCACCACCGAGCTGATCGCGGCCGACATGTCTATTCCGGAGATCTGCAAAGCCATCGGCGCCGACGGCCTGTTCTACACCACCATCAAAGACCTCCGCGCAGCGGTGAAGATCGGCAACCCGAACATAAAGCAATTCTCGGAAGGCTGCTTTACCGGCAAGTACCCCACGCCGGAGATCACACCCAAGCTGCTGCGAGAGATGGGGGCCTGCCGCAACGACACCCGCGACAACTACGTCGATAACGGTTCGCCTCCGAATTCGGAGCAAACCAAGATGATGGCGTTGGTGTAGAGAGAAAAAAGTGTGGTAATCTGAGCACATGAAAATCCTGCTTGTGTCGAATTCAGCGAGAGGTCATGCAATTGCGGATGCGCTGATCCGCAGCCCGAAGAAGCCCGAGATCGTCGCGATCACAACCGTCAAGGATCCTGGCATTGCCGCGCTGGCAACGGAGCATCACGTGATGGACATCATGAGTTCATCGAAGATCGTGGACATCGCCCGTAAAGCGAAAGTGGATTTTGCGTTCATCGCGCCGGAGGATCCCATCGGCGGCGGACTGGTCGACAGACTGCATTCATCGGGCATCCACAGCGTCGCACCGATGAAGCCGCTCGCCCGCGTCGAGTCCAGCAAGGCGTATTGCCGCCATCTGCTGAAGATCAGCGGCATCGATGCCAACCCCAAGTACCGCGTGTTCGAGTTTTCGTCGATGGGGGCGGTGCGCGAACTGGAGCTGGAAATGTCTCGCTACATGGAATACGAGTTGCATGGAAACTACGTGGTGAAGTACGACGGACTGAAGGGCGGCAAGGGCGTGAAGATCAGCGGTGAGCACCTGCTGTCCATCGATGCCGGCCTGGAGTACGCCATGAAATGCATCCACGAGTGCGGATCTGTCGTCATAGAGGAGAAACTGATCGGCGTGGAGTTCAGCTTCATGTCATTCGTGTCGGGAATACAGGTTGTCGATATGCCTGCCGTGCAGGACCACAAGCGCGCCAACAACGGTGACACCGGCCCGAACACCGGCGGCATGGGCACGTATTCGGACGCGAACCACTCGCTGCCGTTCCTGTTGGATTCGGACATCAAGAAAGCCAGCGAGATCAACCAGAAAATTGCCGCCGCGTTGCTGAAAGACAATCAGCAGCCGTTCCGCGGCATCCTGTACGGCGGATTCATCGCCACCAAGGAAGGCGTGCGTGTCATCGAGTACAACGCCCGCTTCGGCGACCCGGAGTCGCTGAACGTCTTGTCGATTCTGGAAAGCGATTTCGTCGACATCTGCACCGCGATCATCAACGGCACGCTGACGCCGGATCTGGTGAAATTCGCCAACAAGGCGACTGTGTGCAAATACATCACGCCCAAGAGCTATCCCGATGCGAAGAACGAGGTTGGTCAGCCGGTCGAGATGCCGAAAACCGTCCCTGACAACGTGAAGATCTACTACGGCGACGTGAACAAGACAGATGACGGCGTGCTGCATCTGGGCGGCTCGCGCTCTATTGCTGTTGTGGGCATCGGCGATACGCTGAATGATGCCGAACAGGCTGCACAGGCCACCTGTGAAGAGATCGTGGGTCCGGTGCGCTACCGTTCGGACATCGGCACAGTCGACCTGGTCCAAAAGCGCATCGACCTGATGAGCAAGCTGCGGCGCGACAACTAGGCCAAGTCTTTCAGAGCCTCGTCTTCCTCCCACTGTTTCATCGCGACGATAATATCGTCCAGATTGCCTTCCATGACCGACGGAATGTTCGAGAAGTTCTGATTGGCACGATGATCGGTGATGCGGTCCTGCGGAAAATTATAGGTGCGGATCTTCTCGCTGCGGTCACCGCTGCCCACCTGTCCAGCCCGCATGTCCGTGCGTTCGCGCTGCTTGCGCTCCTGCTCGGCGGCATACAAACGGCTGCGTAGCACACTCATGGCCGACGCGCGGTTTTTCAGCTGGCTTCTCTCGCTCTGGCTGGCCACGACGACGCCGGTCGGCAAGTGCGTGATGCGCACGGCGCTGTCGGTCTTGTTGACGTGCTGTCCGCCCGCTCCGCCGGAACGGTAGGTGTCGATGCGCAAATCCTCCTGGCGGATGACGATGTCGACTTCTTCGGCCTCCGGCAATATCGCAACGGTGGTCGTGGAGGTGTGCACCCGACCCTTGCTCTCTGTCGACGGAATGCGCTGCACGCGGTGCACGCCGGATTCAAACTTCAGGTTGCCGTACGCTCCGGTGCCTTCGATTCGGGCAGCGGCTTCCTTGATTCCGCCGGCATCGGCATCCGACGTGTAGATCAGTTCGGTTTTCCAGCCTTGTTCCTGAGCATAACGCAAATACATCTTCAGCTGTTCGGCCGCAAACAACGCCGCCTCTTCACCGCCCGCACCCGCGCGGACTTCCAGAATGACGCTCTTTTCATCATCCGGGTTTTTCGGGATCAATAAACGCAACATCTGGTTCATGACCACCGGTATCTTCGGGCGGGCGGCATCAGCCTCTTCCTGCGCCAATGCCAACAGCTCAGGGTCATTCTTCACCTCCTCCAGCTGGGCAATCGCCTGTTCGCAGTGCTTGTACTCGTCGTATTTTTTCAGCAGCGGCTCCAGCTGCTTGCTGCGTTTGGCGAGCGTGGCCAGCTCTTTCTGATTCGAATACACGGCCGGATCCTGCATTTTCTTTTGCAGTTCCTCGTACTCCGAAATCCGCGCCTTCACTGTGTCTATCATGTCGGCCATGCGGGCAGTGTACCCCAGAGCACCGCGTGCGGAAATGCCACGGCAATCCCCTCCCCCAGCGGCTTTTTCAGGCTAGAATAGGCCGTATCCATGAAAATCCTTGTTGCCATGTCCGGCGGAGTCGACTCCAGCGTCGTCGCGCACCTGCTCAAAGAGCAGGGCCACGAACTGGTCGGCGTGCGATTTACCCTGTGGTCTGACCCATTGGCGCCCGCGCTGGCCCAAGTGCTCCCCAGCAAGTGCTGCAACGCGCAGACAGCCCATCGTGCCGCACAGACCGCGAAAGATCTGGGCATCCCGCTGCACATCGTCGATCTGGAACAGGAATTCAAGCACAACGTCGTTGACCCGTTTCTGGCAGGATACCGAAACGGATTCAGCCCCAACCCGTGCATCGGCTGCAACCGCACGATCAAGTTCGGCAAATTACTGGAACTAATGAAGGAACTCGGCTGCGACAAGCTGGCCACCGGCCACTACGCCCGTACCGCGTGTGAACATGTTTCCGACGGCAGCGAACGGTTCGTGCTGTTGGAAGCGACCGACGGCATGAAGGATCAGAGTTACTACCTCTACGGACTGACTCAGGAACAACTGAAGCACTGCGTGTTTCCGCTTGGCGGAATGCGCAAGACCGAAGTGTTCGCACTGGCTCGGCACTACGGCGTACCGTTGCCGGACATGTACAAAGAGAGCCAGGATCTGTGCTTCTTCCCGGAGAAGACTCCGCAGGAATTCCTGAAGCGGCATCTGCGTGCGGATCTCAAGCCGGGGTTGATTGTCCGCCGCAACGGAGCGGTCGTCGGCCAGCATGCCGGCATCGCGCTGTACACGGTCGGCCAGCGCCGCGGACTGAACGTCGGCGGACTGCGCGTGCCATTGGAAGTTGTCGCCAAAGACGCCGGCACGAACACACTCATCGTCGCAGACAAAGGTCAGGAGCTGACGCACGTTGTCGAACTTACGGACATGCGATTCGTCACGTGGACTCCCGAGAATTCCGACGGGCAGCCGTTTGAGTGCCGGGTGCGCTCGCTCAGCCCCAGACTCAGCGGATCGTTGACAATGTCGGGCTCTGAAGCCACGTTCCGTTTCGATATTCCGACCGGTCCGCAGGCACCCGGCCAATCGCTGGTGCTGTACAGGGGCAACGAAGTCGTTGGGGGCGGTGTTATACGGGGATCTGTATAAATTTGACTGATAGTAGTTTTTACTTGTTATAGCATTATGCTGCGTTCACCGATTTATCTTTTCATGGTATAATAAACAGTCCATGGAGAACGACAAAAAACATTCGCGGGCTGCGTATGACGCAAACGGGAACATCATTCTCCGGGCCGATGCTGCTGCGGAAAAACCTGCGGTTGTACCGGCGAGGACTTCGCGCGTGCACAAAGAAGAAACCATGACACAGAACCAATGGACGATGCTGGAAGAGTCTCCGCGGAAACCTGAGCCTGCTCCGAAGAAAATGGAGCACACCGCACCCAAGCCGACACACTCCCCTCACCCGGTCCGCAGGTTTTCGACTGAAACAAAAAGCCTGCTCGGGGGCGCTGTTCGCGAAGGCGCCGCACAATACTCGGATGCGGCATCCAAAGCGCGTGAGCATGCCGGGAAAACACTGAGCTCCATCCGGTCTTTACCGGGACACGCCAAGAGGTCCGTTCGCGGATTCTGGAAGGCAGCGAATACGCCGTTGTTCGTTCGTCGCCGCCCATCCGCAAAAAAGCGCTCGCGCACGACACTGTTCCTCATCGACACGGTGCGGTTCGGGGGAACATTCGGGCTGATCTTCGCGACGTTGTTCGTCGGCATCAACTATCAGAGCTTCTGGCAGATCGCCAAATCCACGCTCGCACTGAACGTGGACACGCAGACCGAACAGGCACTGCAGGAAATGGTGAAATTCGACATGACCAAGCCGAGCGCAGCCTCACAGGACCCGCGCAGGAAATTCGAGGCCGACAGCCTGTTGACGTATCTGCCGAAAGTCGGCCCGTTCGAGAACCGCCTGGTGATCCCGAAAATCGGCAAGAACGTGCCCATCGTCCAGCCGGGCATGGAGGCATTGATGAAGGAAGACTGGAAGAAGTTCGAGGAAGACGTGCAGTCGTCGCTGCATCACGGCGTCGTGCACTATCCCGGTTCGGCTTCGCCGGGTAACCCGGGAAACTTCTTCATCACCGGACACAGCTCGTACTACCCGTGGGATGACGGCCAGTACAAAGATGTCTTCGCACGATTGCACGAACTGGATGTCGGCGATTTGTACTCGGTGTACTACGGCGGTGATCTGCACATGTACAAAGTCGTCGAGAAGAAAGAAGTCCGCCCGTCCGACGTGTCTGTCCTGGACCAGCCCACCGGCGAGCGTCTGGCGACCCTGATGACCTGCACGCCTCTCGGTACGACGCTGCGTCGCCTGATCGTCATCGCGCATGAAATCGACCCGGCCAGCGGCTTGCCGCTGCAGATCGGAGAACGCGGCTCTGACTCAATCGCAGGCAAGACGAAGCCGGCGGTGAAAATGGAAGCACTGCCTATTTAGTCCGCTACGCGACGGCAACTTCGGTCTGCTTGGCCCGCACACGCAACGACGGGACGTACGGGGTCATTCTCAACTTTGCGGTGCGCCACATGTCCATGCTGGTTTGTTCCAGGAACAGTCCGGCCATGATCAGCGCGGCACCGGCCATGTGGTATTGCTCAATGCTCTCGCCCAGAACAAACGCACCGAACATCATGCCGAACAGCGGCTCGCCGATCTGAATGAGTGCCACGGTCGTCATCGGCAACCGCTCCAGCGACTCGTAGAACATCGTGAGGGACATGTATCGTGAGAAGAACACGAACGCCAGCAGCAGGAACAGCTTTTCGACCGGGAATGTCGAGATTTCGGCAACGTACTGATGACCGATCAGCAGACTGATACCGAGTACTGCCATGCCTCCGGCTATGGCGCGGATGGTCAGCGTCAGCTCGGGCCTGATATCGGACAGATACTTCTTGAACAAAACCGTGCTGAGACCTGACAGCTGGGTTGCAAGCAGAATGAGCAAGTCGCCCCTGTGCACGGAGATGGAGTCGATTGCGCCGGACAGGTTGACGACCAGAATGCCGGCAAGAATGACGCCCGCGCCGATTTCCTGCAACACCGTGATGCGCTCTCCGAGCAGAAAGTATCCGAAGATGATCACCGCAATCAGATCGGCGGTGTTCAGAACCGACGCGTTCACTGCGGTAGTCTGGGTCAGGCCCGTAAACCACAGCATCGGCACGATGGCCGACGACAGGAATCCGAAAGCAATCGCGATGCCAACGGTCTTGCGCGGCAACTTCACAGCCTCTTTCAGCAATGGCACGAACCCGAACGTGACCACGATGACCGCTGCCATCAGGAGTTCGCTGACGATGAGCAGCGTCATCGGCGTCAAGTGCGCAGTGAGCCCTTTGGCGAACGCGTTATAGCTGCCAAAACACATCATCGACCCGAAGGCCAAGATCATGCCGAGCCGATACTGGTTATGCCCGAGGCGTCGTAACGAGAACATGATGTGTGTGTTTTATTGTTATTATTATACCATATTTGTTGATTTTTGTTAATATAAGGGCTTTTTGGCTTTTACTGGGCCTCAAAACAGCGCAAATGCACGATTGCGTCCGGTAAGGTCAGATCCCGGGAGGGTTGGCCTGCATTGGCCAACCGTTCGTCTTCTTCGGGCAGAAAGATCACACACGATCCTGGAACCGCTTCGGAATACTCGACCGATATCGCCGCACGTTGAGCCGGGGTGAGCCGGTGCAGAAACCACTCGCGCTGGGTGTAGTCGATGATGTCGCTGAAGATAATCTTTTGCGGCTGGATCTGTAGAGCCGTGGCTACGGATTCCGGAAGACCGTAACTCATGAAATGCTCCGAGCTGAGACGGGCATAGCGGCCGAAATAGTCATACACAAACAGTGACGATTCGACTGTCAGCGCAATGAAGATGACGCATGCCGCAATGCGCCGCATGGGTGGATTGCACCATGCACGAATCGTCTCGAAACCGTAACACGCCAACAGGATGAACAACGGCGCGAGCAAAACGCTTCGCAGTGCATGCGGAAGACCTTCGTTTGTCAGTCCGGATGCGACCGGGGCAAGGCATGTAAGCGCAACGACCAGCAAAAAGAATTTTTCCCGCTGTTTTCGGCGGAGCGCTGCGGCAATCAGGCCTATGCATGCCAGGCCGAAAACGATGCCGAACAGCTGGCCGCCGAATCCGGTGGCGTGCCGCAGATTCGGGTCACCGTTCATCAGCAGGAAATCCAGTCTGAAGTGCGAAAGATAGTTGAAGACAAACGTGTCGAGTTTCAACTGCCAGGAAAGATGCGGCTGATGGAACACCGAGATATACCTGAACCGGCTGGTGACATCACCCGGATGCAAGAGCATGTGCAGAACGTACGGCGAAACTGCAACGATGAAGGCCGCGATCATCCATGTACAGCGCTGCAGCGTAGAACGCCGTGCATAGGTAATGAGCACGGCAGCCAAGAGAAGCGGCGTCAGCAGCCGTGCAGTCGGATAGGTGTGGATGGAAATTCCGATCAGCAACCCGGCAACCAGTGGCCTGAGCAGCTGCCGGTCGTCCGATGTTTCGCTGAATGCCCAGTGCACCGCAAGCAACGACAACACCAGAAGCGCCGGCTGCGAAACGACCTCGAAAGACATGCGCGACAACGTGAACAGCCACGGCAAAAATCCGGTCGCGATCAGGCTGAAAAGCCAGATCTCTTTCCGATTCGGAAACAAACGCATGCTCAGCAGCCAGATGCCAAGAAGCATGAAAAAGAAAAACACGCTGCTGGTGAGCCTGAGTACGGTGTCCGTCGATGGAAAAACCTTGAACATTGCCGCCGCCGAGTAAATGTACAACGGACTTTTGGCGTCACCGAACGACGTGAAAATCGGGGGCATGAAGACGCCGTACTCATCTTTGCCGGTCTCCGCGATACTCATCGCGTTGTAGCCGATTGCAGTCTCGTCGACGAATAACCCGTTCGGCACATCCGCGATGCGCCAGACGTGGACCGCCATGATCGCCACAAAAACCAGCGTCCAGCCAATGATCTCAAGCGGCTTTTGTCGCGACCGAGTCGGTGAAGTGTGATGGGGGGCAGACATGATGTTTCGGCCATTGTACCCGCAACATTTCTTGTTTGCCCGAATGGGATATACTCAACCGCAAGCCGGGGTGGCGGAATGGTAGACGCGAGGGACTTAAAATCCCTTATCCACTCTCTGGATGTGTGGGTTCAATTCCCACCCCCGGCACCAGAACTTCGCGTGACGCGCGCGGGAATATCAGATTACAATCACATCATGCGATGCAGATCGGCCTTGTTCATCACTGCCCTGCTGGCACTTGCAGCCTGCACTCCCGCGAGTCCGCAACAGCAGCCGGAAACACAGGAGACTGAGACCGCTTGCGGCGTTACTTCAAAACTGTTCGCTTCTCTGCCGAAAGCGGAGGAAGCCAGGACGTTCGTGCAGGAACTGCTGCCTTGTCCGATGCTGCTGTATGTCAGTGTCGCGGCGTTCACCGACGGGACAGTCGGCTCATACACGTACGTCTTCAGGGATCTGGATGACTCCGCCCGTTTTGCGTCGATGCGCTACGGCTATTCATCCGCAACGAAGGATTTCGTGCAGGAAGGCTGGCCGCAGGAAGGCAGCTTGGGTGAATTGGGCTTCAGTGAAAAACTGGCGGAAAACGGCATACTGCTCTCTGACACACCGATCGAAGTGGGCTTCCTGGAAGCCCAGGAAACAGTTGCCGGATCCGAACTGTTCACGTGTGCCGGATACAGAAGGACTATCGTGACCGCCTTGAAACAGCTGAAGAATACCGGCGAACCGTCGTGGACTGTCTCGGGTGACTCGAGTATCGAGGATATTCATTTTTCGGTCGGCGCCCGCTCCGGCAAAATCCTGCAGGCCGACCGGCAGGTGTTTCAACCGACATGCCTGAAGAAATCGTACCCTTTCGAGAGCGAATTCTGCTGCGATTGCGTCAATAATAACCCGAACTGCCCTAAGTAGGCCCCCTTAGTCATCAGCGCTTAGGCCATTGCTTTTTATGGTGTTTTGTTGTACCGTGCGCCAGCCACTTTGGCGCCCACTAGTCCCGTCAGGAGCTGTGCGATGCTCATCGGTTCTCGCTCGTTGAAATCGATCGAAAGAGAGATTGACCAAGTCGATTCCGGTCTGCTGATCTGCAACGCGTTCGCATTCGTGTTCGGAGTCGTCGCTCTGTGTCTGATCGCGCTGGCGATCATGGACGCACAGAGCGGTGTCGAGGTTCTGCGGTACGGCAAGAAAGCCGTGCCCCGCATGTTCCTGGACATGGCTGGCTCGATCCTGTCCGGCTCGGTGACCCTCTGGATCGTCTGCGGTCCGGCCAGTGCACGACGCAAGCGCCTTACCGATCTGAAGGCGGAACGGACACACACCGCCGGACTCACGCGTCGGGGCAGCCCCGAACACTGGGTATCGGATCGGCAGCGCGACGCAGGCTACTGAAGAAACTGAAGGCATCAGAGTGACACCTGACCAGTCCCCGGCACGCCGGGGACTGGTCGTCACTGATATTTATTCATCGTTCAACTCCCCTACCAGGTTCTTCTCCATGATCTCGCGCACGCGGCGACGGTCTTTGGTTTGCGTCAGTGCCCACATCAATTTGACGATCGCACATTCGTAAATCATGTCCTTGCCGGAGATCACACCGATTTCCTCCAGCACCAGCTGTGAACGGTACAGATGCAGGTCGATGCTCGAGCGCAGCAGCTGTGAAGTGATCACGATAGGAATACCCGCACTTTCCACGCGGCGCAGCCACGGGTACAAGCGCTGCGGGAGCATGCCTTGGCCGTACGCGCGGATAACCAGGCCATGCGGTTTGGCATGCAGGACGGCATCGAAGTACGCCTCGGGCATGCCCGGGTTCAGCGTGATCGATGCAACGTTCGCGTCGAATGTCGGCTTGCAGATAAGTGCGCGCTTACGGCGGACAAAACGCGCCGGACTCATTTTCACTGACAGGTTGAATTCCGCGAGTGCCGGAAATCTGGGTGTGGTGAATGTCTGCATAATCGACTGGTCTGCTTTCTTGGCGCGCACGCCGCGAAGCACCTGCGGCCCAAGGGCGATACAGACTTCGGCGATGTCCAACTGCGCGGCGCGGATGGCGAAAATCAGATTGGTGCGTCCGTCGCTGGCAAGCTCGTTGATCGGCATCAGTGAACCGGTCAGGATCACCGGCTTGCTCAGATTTTGCAACGCGAAGCTGAGTGCCGCTGCTGTGTAGCTCATGGTGTTGGTACCGTGAATGACCACGAAACCTTCGAACGAGTTATAGAGCTGCTTGATAGTCTGTGCGATCTGGACCCAGTGATCCGGCGTGACTTCCGACGACCCGAGGTTGGAGATCGAATGGAATTCCAGAGAAACCTCTCGCTGGATCTCAGGCAAAAAGCGGTGGATCTCTGCAAGCGATTCCAGCGGCTCGATGCGTCCGGTCTTCTGGTTCTTGATCATGCCGATCGATCCTCCCATGTAGAGAACTGCGATTTTCGGTCTGGGCATGACCGGAGTATAGCAGACTCCCCTACCGCACAATGATCGTATCTTCTATGCGCATCCCCCATTTGCCCTGGAAATACAGTCCGGGCTCTATTGTGATCACCTCGCCACGCAGCAGCTTTTGGTCCGGTGCCTTGGTCGACAGTGTGACTCCTTCGTGAATGTCCAGGCCGACACCGTGGCCCAGCGAATGACAGAATTCAGGACCGTAGCCATAGAGCTTGAGCACTCGTCTGGCTTCGCGATCCAGCGCCCGGGTAGACGCGCCGGTTTTCACAAGTTTCTCCGCGGATTTCTTGGCCTTCTGCAATGCTGTGTAGGCTTTCTTTTGTTCGGCGGATGGCGCAGCCGTGAAGTAGACCCGACTGTAGTCGCTGCAGTATCCGTCCACGGTCACACCCATATCGATCTGGACGATATCGCCTTTGCGCAAGCGGCGTGCGGTCGGATGATGGTGCGGCAGCGCGGTGTGTTCGCCGAAACCGACGATTGTCTCGAAAGCCAAACCGCCTGCGCCTTTCTTGCGGGCAAGTTCGGCGATACTCCATGCGATCGCCTCTTCGGTGACGCCCGGTTTCAGCATTCGCGGGACGGCGGACAGAATCGAGAGCGTGATATCACAGGCGTGCTTGATGCTTCGTACTTCATCGGCTGTTTTGGATCGGCGAAACTGCTCGATGACACCCGAACGCGGCAAGAAACGCGTGCGCTTGAATGTTTTTTCCCAACGCTCCAGACGGGCAACCGTGACTTGATCTGCCTCGAAAGCACACGACCGGAGTTCTGACAGGCCTTCCTTCAGTTCGGCCGGCGATTTGACGGTGCAACCGGTGGCAACCGCCCGGGCACGCTCTGCATAGCGCCCGTCGGCATACAGGACCATTTTGCGTGGCAAAACCAGCAAACAACCTGCCGACATGGTCATACCGGACAGATAGCGGATATTCTTCAGGTCTGTTACCAGCAGGGATTTGGCTTTAGAAAGCCGTAGAATTGCCGAAGCGGTGGGGCGGCTGGCAGGCATGGATCCGTACGTGGGGCATCAAGATTAACCTGGCGTCAAATCGTGAAATATGATACACTATATCGATATGGTGACACGACAAACACACAGGTATCTGCAGGCTGGAATTGTCGGCGTAGTGCTCGCCGTCATGATGAGCATGTCCAATCTCCACCTGACCGGGGCAGTTTTCGGCGGAGGAACGGTGCAACAGGGCATTGCGGCAGCATCCAGCGTCGGCGGCCTGGCCACCGGCAGCATCAATGAAACCATCGGCCGCATCATCATCGCCATTTTGAGCGTGACCACGACCATCGCGGTGCTGACCATTGTGATCGCAGGTATGTACCTGATCCTGAGCCTTGGCGACGAGGGCCAGAAAGACAAAGCCAAGAAGATTATCCAGTACACCGTTGTCGGCCTTATCGTCATCCTGCTGGCGCAGATCATCATCGACTTCGTCTTCCAACTGTTCTTCTTCAATAACCCGGGAGGCGCAGCGGCGATCGTGATCGACGTGATCGTCAGGCTTTTGAAGGCGGTGCTGGACATCGTCACGACCATCGGCGTGGTGATGATCGTCATCGCCGGACTGTATCTGATCCTGAGCAACGGCGACGAGGGCCAGAAAGACAAAGCCAAGAAAATCATCCTCTACACGATCATCGGCATCGTTGTCATCCTGCTGGCGCGCGTGATCATCGTGTTCTTCAACAACCTCTTCGGCTGATCCCGCATGCTTCGCACTTTCTCCATCCGGCACAAACGGTTCGTCGCGACCGCCACGATGGTTGCAGGCGTGGCCGTTGCCGGGGTAGCTGGTTTTGCGCAAACCCAGACCGACACGATCAGCATGAATGCCGGTGATGTGTTTGAAATGACCGTCGACACGGCCATCGCACAGCCGGAGTACAGCTGGATCCTCACCCGTGAGCGCCAGTTCATCAATGCGCAGCGTACCGCGTTCTTCCAGACCAGGCAGTCCGTCGCGGGCAGCTACGTGCTGGACGTGAACCTGCAGGACACGAACATCAACCAGACTGAATACCATGCGTTCACAATTGTGATGCGTCCGCCGGAAGGCGACACTCCACAGCCTGCACAGCAGAACGGCGACCAGCCGCTGACGGCAGTGCTGCAGTCCGAGCCCGCACCGATCGACGGAAAGCTGTACATGCCTTCACGCGGCGGCATCGTGAAACTCATCATGGGACAGTCGACCGGTCTCATCACTCGCTACTCGCTGGATCTGGACAGCACCATAGACCGCAACGGTGACGGCAATCCGGAGAACGACCGCGACAACGAGCAGACCATCGGCGAGAACGACGGCACGCCGTTGTTCCTGTATCTGATGCCGAAGCCGGGGCCGCGCCGCATGATCCTGACGGTTTTGGGCACGGATCAGACCAAGCAATCCACATCCTGGATCGAAGTCGTGTTCTCGGACAACCCGCCGCCGCCTGCGTCATCTACCGCACAGAGCGCATCGTCATCCTCGGCCGGCGGCACTGTCACGGTTCCGGTCGCAACCGGCAACCTGGACGTGCAGGCTGACGGGCTGACTGTCCGCCTGAAGCCGAAGATCGACGCCTCTTTGCGTGAAGGAAAGCAGCTTCTGGTTGAATGGGACTTCGGCGACAAGGCACGCAGCCTGCTCGACAATCCGGAGCACACCTACGCAACACCCGGCATCTACGCCGTCTCCTTTACTGTACGTGACATTTTCACCGGACAGGTCGTCCTGAACGGATCACAGAGCGTGCAGGTTCTGCAGAAGCCGGACGCTGTCGTCTCCAGCGCATCGTCGTCCAGTGCGACGGCGACCGAGTCATCCAGCAGCAAGCCTTCGACTCCGTCATCCGGCAGTTTCGGCATCGGATCCGTGCTGCGCGTCGGTCTGATTTTGCTGTTCATCATCGGTCTCGGTATCGGCTTGTTCATCTTGTTTGTCTGGATCAAGCGCAAGACTGCAGGTCGCTTGCAACAGACGCTGGAAAAGATGGAGGGAGCAATCGTCACAAAGGAGGCAATTCCCGGAGACGCTCCGGTGGAAACTCTCAAGCTGAAAAAACAGCCCAAGCAAAAAAAGGAAGTCGCGCCGGAAGCTGTGATGGATCCGGACATGCTGCCGCAGGAGCCGAAAGCAGAGCCTGCGACCCAGCCTCTCGTGGCTGAGCCGGGACCGGTTCCGGACTGGTTGAAAGGCGCACCGAGTTCCGTGCCTCCGGTTGCCCAAGAGCAATCGCAAGTTCCGGTTGAACCTACACCGGCACCCGTCGCTCAGGAGACCGTACCCGATTGGCTGAAACCAACGCCTGTCGCTCCGACACCGACTCCGGTGGAACAGCCTCAGACAGCCGATGCGGCACCCGTTCCGGATTGGCTGAAGCCTTCGACCCCATCAGCTGCACCGGCTGCAGTCGCACCCATTGAACAAGCTCCCGCTCCAGCCGACGCTGCCGTTCCGGATTGGCTAAAGCCGGCTGCACCTGCGGCAACTGCAACGCCTGCATCGCAAGCTCCCTCAACACCTGCAGCAGACACAAGCGCACCTGTTCCGGACTGGCTGAAACCGGCAGCTGCGACACCGGTTCCGGCTGTAACTGAGCAAACGCCAGCGGTACCAGTCGCGCCTGTTCAGGAGGCACCCAAGGCCGAGACGCCAGTTGAACCTGCTCCGCAGGCACCGATTGCTCCGGTTGAGCCGACCCCGATTCCGGCTGATGCACCTGTTCCGGATTGGCTGAAGCCGAAGCCGCTAAGCGAACCGGCAACCCAGACGCCAGCCGCTCCCGTGGTTGAAGTGAAGCCATCTGAGCCAGTTCAGGAAACACCGAAGGACATTGCCCCTGTTACACAGGCAGCCCCTGTAGAAGAAACGCCTGACGCTGCGACACAGGCTCCTGCTGAGCAGGTGCCACCAGCTCCGGCTGCTCCAGTTGAAGCAACACCTGCACCTGTCGTTGCAGACCTACCAAAGCCCGCTATACAGGAACAGAAACCGGAACCGACGCCTGCTCCAAAGCCGGCACAGCAGCAGCAAAAGCCGAACGGCGGTCAGCAGAAACAGAATCCGCCCAAGCAGAAACAAGCCCAGCCTCAGCAGCAGAATAAAAATAATCAGCAAAAGCAGGGCCAGCCCGGCAAGCCGAATCAGAACCAGCAGCAGAACAAAAAGCCGAACAACGGGCAGAAGCCCGTGCCTAACGGCAAGCAGGCGCAGCAACAGAATGGTAACCATAAGCAGCAGCCGAAGCCTGCGCAGACACCAAAGCAGAATCCGCCTACACCGAAGCCTTCACCGGCGCCGGCCGCGAAATCCGATACTCCTGCACCTGCACCCGTAGTCGAGAACACGGTTCCTCAGGTTCCTGCCGCTCCGGTTCCTGTCGATATTCCAAAAGCTCCTGAGTCCGTCACTGTTCCGCCGGTCGAAACTGCACCGGCTGCAAACGCCGACGAGAAGCCGATCGTGTTCATCCAGGCTGACAGTATTTCTGGCGATCAGGCTGGCGGACAGGCACCGGCTGCGTGACGCATGCCGTATGTCACAGCTGTTGCATGATTGCCATGAGCTCTTCCACGCGGTGCATTTGATCGGGCGGAAGACCGAAAGAAATGTTCCCGTCTGCGTCTGTGGTCGCGGCTGCGTTCAATCCGGATAACCGTGCGCGTTCGACGACTGCGAGCGCCATGAAGAAGTCATCCCAGGGATTTGGCTGTTTTTTTGCTTCGCCCGGATTGAACAGGGTTTCAAATTGCGTGCGCATCTCGGCGACTGTTCTGTATGTTTTCGCGAGGTTCCAGTCTTTCAGCGTCGCACCCTCCAGAACCAGATCGGCTCCGTCTTTATATTTCCCCTCTGCGGCTCTGGCAGCGGCTTTGTATGTCAGCGTATGCGCTTCCGTCTCTTCTCCCCGCGAAAGACGGGTGATATGGGCGATGATTGCCAGAACATTCTCATGCGCAAAGACCGGATCGTTATAAAACGCGGCTTCGATTTGCCGGCCGGCCATTTGCCACGCTTCATTGTTGACACTCAAAGCTCGCGGACCGACGAATTGCACAACGTGCTGAACCGCTTTCTGTTGCCGGACACGATGATTCTCGGCTAGCTCTTGCGCACTGCCCAAGCCGGACAAAGCCGCAAGCTGCTCTATCGTGCCAAGCTCCGTACGCAATTGGGGAAGATGAAACTTGATCCTCGTACTGTCCAAGGCATGGACGGACTCTCCCCGGCTTGCTGCCGTCATGACGTTCGCAGCCGTACTGACAACATCCTGACCACAATAGGCAATGACCTTTCCTCCGTTTTTATGGACCGCACTTGTTGCATTCAGAACGCCGTCAAAACCGGCGTCAGTTCCTCCGATATCAGAATTGATGAGGAGATGTACCTCCGCTGTTTGTCCCAACAGTTTGAGAATCGCTTGTTCATGCTTCAGGACTTCTTGTGCAACTGTAATTGCGCCTTGCTCGTGTCCTTGCGTCGAAAGATATTTGCGTGCGGTTGCACCGTCCATAAGCGGAAACTGGGCAACCCGTTTATCCTGACCATAAACGTAGCCTGTCAGTTTCGTGTCCAAGTCGCCTATGCATGGAATGCAGAGTTTATAGCCGCCTTGCATAAGCACATATAACTATAATCTTATACATTAGTCAATTTTACACCACGCAGAGCAGTCGCCAATAATTGCACCTCTTCGCCAAGGTGATTTTGTTGTTCGTTTTTTCAACAGTCACAACGTGCATCGTAAAGAAATGAGTCTGTTGCCATGAAGTCAGCACCTGTTGCATGTTCGAACAGCCCGGTCTTTGGCTGATAAGCCGAGCTTGTTTTTTGAAAAGCGCACAGTAGTTTTGGCAAGACTTTTCCCCTCCCATTCCCATGACGATCAATCCCGGAGACACCGCGTTTGTCCTGATCTCATCAGCGCTGGTCGCGCTCATGACGCCCGGGCTGGCGTTCTTTTACGGCGGACTTGTGAAGCGCAAGAACGTCCTGACCATCATGATGCAGAGCTTCATCGCGATGGGTCTGGTTACGTTGCTGTGGGCACTGTTCACGTTCTCGCTGGCATTCGGCACCGACGTCGGCAACGGACTCATCGGCAACATGCAGTACGCATTCATGGCCGGAGTCGGCATGGAGCCTGGCGCCTACGGAACGACAATCCCCTTCCTGGCATTCTTCGTCTTCCAGATGATGTTCGCCGTTATCACGCCGGCGCTCATCACCGGAGCGTTCACCGAACGTATGAACTTCAAGAGTTACCTGGTTTTCCTGGTGCTGTGGAGCGTGCTGGTCTACGCACCGTTGGCACACTGGGTATGGGGAGGCGGTTTCATCGCCAAACTCGGCGCTATCGACTTCGCCGGAGGAACCGTGGTGCACATCAGCGCCGGCATGGGCGCATTGGCATCGGTTTTCGTGCTGGGCAAGCGCAAGGACACCAAGCATCTGCCACACAACATCACGCATGTTGCTCTCGGCGTGGCCCTCTTGTGGTTCGGCTGGTACGGCTTCAACGCAGGCAGCGCATTGTCGGCAAACGGACAGGCTGCCCTTGCATTCGCAAACACCGACATCGCCGCGTCTCTCGCGATGGTCACATGGCTTTTGCTCTCGTGGTTCGTCGACGGTCGTCCGAGCATGGTCGGCGCACTGACCGGCGCAGTTGCCGGACTCGTCGCGATCACACCGGCTGCCGGATACGTGGCACCGATGTCTGCGATCTGGATCGGCATCGCCGCATCGCTCGCCTGTTTCTCGGCTGTGAAGTTCCGCATCATGATGGGATGGGATGACGCTCTGGACGTATGGGGCTGTCACGGTGTCGGCGGCATCGTCGGCTCTATCCTCACCGGTGTGTTCGCCACTAAGGCCATGGGCGGATTCTCCGGCCTGGTCGATGGCAACAGCGCGCTGTTCATTGCCAACCTGCAGGCCACCGCCATCGCCGCAGTGTTCTCGTTCCTCGCGACATGGATCATCCTGAAAGCCCTGACACTGTTCATGGCCGTAAAGGTCGACCCTCGCGAAGAGTCCGACGGTCTGGACCGCGCATTGCACGGAGAAGAGGCATACGACTTCTAAAGAATTTTCAGATCCTGAAGAGCGGTCCGTATCGGGCCGCTCTTTTTGGCTGTGCTTGCGTGGCAAAACAGCTCTGATAGTGTGAACTGTAATGCACATGGAGACACCAGCACCGGAAAAGAAAAATCTGTGGGATCCGTCGATGATGCAGGTGCCGTGGTTCGAGTCACCGTTCTTCGAGACGATGCTCGCGCGCAAAAACCTCTCTGCGGAGAATGCTGCTTTGGCTCGGAAATTCCACGATGACGGTTTTGCCGTGATCGAGTCCGGCATCCCGGAAAACGAATTAGACGCCACGATCACCGCATTGAAAGGCATACACAAGGTCGGCGCATTCGGCTTCGATTCACGCATTCAAGATGCCGACTTTGAACCGGTTAAACGGCTCACTGAATGTGAGCCGGTGCTGAACGCGCTCCGCATGCTCTACGACCGCGAGCCGATCCCGTTCCAGACGCTGAACTTCGAAGTCGGCACGCAGCAACCCGCTCACAGCGACGCGATCCACTTCAGTTCGGTTCCGCATAAATTCCTGTGCGGCGCGTGGATCGCGCTGGAAGACTGCGACTCCGACAACGGGCCGCTGTTTTACTACCCGGGCAGCCACAAACTGCAATTCGAGGATCTGAACACCATCGGCGCTGCCTCGTTTCAAGATGGAGGCTACTGGCAGTACGAGCAGTTCGCCGAAGCAGTCGTGCGAGAACTCAAGCTGGAGCGTGAAGAGTTTCACCCGAAGAAAGGGCAGATTCTCCTGTGGGCATCCGGACTGATCCATGGCGGCACGCCGGTGAAAGATCCAAAGCGCACACGCTACAGCCAGGTCACACATTATAACTTCCGGGACTGCGTGTACTTCTATCCGCCGCTCACAGACTTCACGATTGGCAAAGTCCGGCTGCGCAAGATCACCGACAGGCGGACGGGCGAGGTAGTGCGGGATATGTACAAAGGCGAGCTGTATCGTCGGCCGTCACCCTACGACCCGTCCCGGCCCGAACCGGTTGAGTCTGGTCCGAAGAAGAGAAGTTTGCCCTACAGGGTGGTGCGAAAGTTCTTTAAAGAACTGAAGAAAAGACTGCCTTCAACGTAGTATCTGAAACTTTTTAGCTTTCAGAAAGAAACCCCACCGTAAGGTAGGGCCGATCTTTTACTGCTTGAGCAACTGCTGAATGCCAGTTACTGCTGAGGCGTCGGCGGAATCTTCAGGTCTCCGGTCGCGAATGCGACCAGAACCACGACCACCAGACAGGCGATGCCGACCATCGCGAGGAGCACCTCGCCATTGTCGATCCACCAGGGCGGCGTGAAGAACTCCCGCCAGCTCCACCTCTTCTCCGACCAGAGGGCGATGGCGTTGATGCACATGAACGCCAGCATGTTGAGCGCGACCCACAGGGCCACGTAGATCCAGAGGTTCATGATGAACCACCTTCCTGGCACGCGTGATTGCGGTTTTGCCAGGTCCCTGCGCACCGGTAGAGATGCGGAAAAACCTGGCAAAATTTCCAAGCAAATTGTAAAAGATCTAATCCACTATGAACTATATTTAATATTTGTCAATAACTCAGAATAGCCCCACTCCGTAGTGGGGCACCGATCTGTCGTTACTTGATCTCGCCGTTCTGGAACTTGAGCAACAAGGCCGCCATCAGGACGACCCAGGCGGACAGTCCGGTCGACAGCACGAGCGCGATGGTGTAGTCGCCCAGCTTCCTGCGGGACTTCAACGCCTTCGCGAGGGGCAGCCAACCCAAGACGGAACCGACGATCCAGATGACGAGGAGCACTTCGAGCCTCTCCATAGAGACCCCTTTCCTGGCACGCGGGATTGCGATTTGCCAGGTCGTCGTGCACGCGTTGGAATGCAGAAGAACCTGGCAAAACGCTGACCAAGTAGGTGAAAGATCGGCGCCGATCCTAAATGATTCAACGCCGTTGTCAAAGAAGACTGTTCTTGACTCGCGGCAATCGCGTCGATTACGATCCGGCCAGTGACGAAACTTTTCTTCATCTCCGGCGCACTTTCCATCCGCATTATTGCGGAAGGCTGGTCGCGGTGAGGTGAAAGAATGGAGAAGTAATGCGGCCACCCTTCCCAGACGGCGGCTGTTTTTTTATTTCTCTTTTTCCTCTCCTCACTATGGGTACCCTCAACGCAGCTGAAGTTAAAACTTCCGATTTCAACGTCGATCCGTGGCTCAATGTATACTGGGACGAATTCCGCAGGAACATGCGGACTGAAACACGGCTGCAAGTTACAGATGTTCTTGCCCAAGCGCTCGGTCGTCCGAGCATGGAAGGTGAGACCGTCGTGGTTGACCGTGTGAAACGGACGATAACGTCGGCTCGCGGCACTGTTCTGGAAACAATACCCGAAGATCTGTTGGCCTTGGACGAAGGCGCCGTCTACTTCGGGCGAATAACCGCTTCCGATCAATGTGGTCGGGGGCGGTTTTTTCTTAGGGATTCATGGCTTCAGCAGTCGCGATCAGCTTGAATTTGAAAACCTGCGTCAGATCCAAGAGAGCGTGTTGTGCAAACGGCAGTGTGTTTACATCATTTGAAGTTACCGCCCGCATCAAGGTGTCTTGGGCCAATGCAATATCGACAACCAATTGAGCGTTTTGACTCAATGTGCGCGCATAGGCTTTCGGCGCCACCTCTCTAATGAACTTGATCTGACTCAACTCACCGGCAATTCCCGGAAAGTCTGGCGCCATTCTGCTGTCAAAATTGATCGGCATAAGTACAACACTCTACTGCCGGAGAGTAAGTTGTCAATTTTTCTTTACTGGGGCGAGCGACGGGACTCGAACCCGCGACCCTCTGGACCACAACCAGATGCTCTAACCAAGCTGAGCTACGCTCGCCATACAAAGATGATGTGCCGAATTCGGGCCGCAAGAGTGTACCAAACGCTCTTGGCGAAAGAAATGCTAATTTGTGGCTGCAACCCGTCCTGTATAGCCGATTGTGCCGTCCACAAAGCCTCGACATGTCAATTGTCGATCGCTAGACTGTACGACTAGATCGCAGCCGCTTTGGTTGCAGCCATTTCCTCTTTTCTCCACTCTCACAATGGCCGAGCTCAAGTACCGTTCCCCGAAAGGCGTACACGATGTTCTGCCCGCAGATCATCAGTACATGACGTACATCAAGAAAGCAGTGCGTCATCGCGCCCGCCAGGCCGGTTACAAGCGCATCGACCCGCCGATTTTCGAGGAGCGCGCGCTGTTCGAGCGCAGCATCGGTGAACACACCGATGTCATCGAGAAAGAACTGTTTGCCGTTGGCAGGAAAGGCGCAGAGGAAGGAGCCGACGCTGCATACGCGCTGCGCCCGGAGTTCACTGCCGGCATCTGCCGCGCGTTCATCGAGCATGGCATGGACCAGCTGCCGCAGCCGGTCGAGCTGTATTCCATCGGACCATGCTTCCGCTACGACCGTCCGCAGAAAGGCCGCTACCGCCAGTTCCACCAGTTCGACTTCGAGGTTATCGGCTTGTCCGACCCGTCAATCGATGCGCAGCTGATTCACGTATTGGCAAAGATTTTCGAAGACCTGAAGATCATGGACCGTCTGACGCTGCAGCTGAACAACATCGGCACGGCCGAGAACCGTGCCGCATTCCTGCAGGCGCTGAAGGATTATTTCGTCGGCAAGGAGCGCAACCTGCCCGAACTCGACCGCGCCAGACTCGCCACCAACCCTCTTCGTCTGCTGGATTCCAAAGAAGAAGACACCCGCATCCTGCTGAAAATGGCCCCGACGCTGGACCAGTTCATCGGCAAGGAGAGCAAGAAGTATCACGAGACCCTTATGGAATACTTGGAGGAACTGGGACTGAAGTACCAGACCAACCACACGCTCGTTCGAGGGCTGGACTACTACAACCAGACCGTCTTCGAATTCTGGGACAGGTCGACCGGCGCGCAGAACGCAGTCGGCGGCGGCGGACGCTACGACGGACTCATGGAGATCCTGGGCGGCAAGCCGACCCCGGGCGTCGGATTCGGCGTCGGTATCGAGCGTGTCATCTGGCACATGGAAGAGGCAGGTGTGAAGGCACCGAACAAAGACCAGATCGACGTGTTCGTCGCTCAGCTGGGACCAGAAGCAAAGAAGAAGTGTCTCGGACTGGTGAGCGCGCTGCGCGACCTGGGTGTGCACACCGTCGGTGCGCTCGGTGAAGCCAGTCTGAAGAGCCAGATGCGTCTGGCTGACCGCTTCCAGGCACAGTACACGCTGTTGCTCGGACAGATGGAAGTGAAGGAGAACACGATCATCTTGCGCGACATGGGTGCCGGCAAGCAGAAGCAGATCGCATTCAAAGACGCCGTCAAAGAAGTCATGAAGGCGCTCGGCAGGAAAGATCTTGATACGTACTCGATCACGGATAAACTCGGCGAGTTCGCAGATCCGGGCGAGGGATAAAAGCTCGAAACTCGAAGTTCGAATTTCGAAGAGACTTTACGATTGGCTTTGTGATGTTCTGGCTGCCACCTTACGAACTATTGCTCCGAATATAAGCTCGAGTTCATGCGCCTCATTCATCAACAATTTGCGCTCTCTTTGCAAAACTTGGCTTGTTTCGACATCCAGAAGCGACAACCAGTAATGCGTTTCCTTTGCTTCTTTACGACAGATTTTAATTCTTAAAATAAAGTCTTTTCCACTCAGTGATTCGTTCGCCTCAAGATAATTTGCGCCAACTGAGCCAGATGATCGTATGAGCTGCTTTAGATCTTCTTTGTGACAAATCGAAAAAGGCACTTCTTTTACGAATCTTCGGACTTTCACGGCAAATCCATGTGTGCGTTCGCGGAGATCGAATGATTGTCTCAACGTGGTATCCATGAATTCAGTATTGATCAATACAATTCCTGAAACCACCTGCCCAATTCATAAGAATTCATCCACCTCGTTTTTTCAGCATTAAGAAGAGCAATTATACGTTCCACATGTGATCGGAACAGTACAACCGCTCTTCGGATTTCGGGTTTCGAACTTCGAACTTTAAATGTCCAGGTTCTTCACGCCCTTCGCGTGTGTCTGGATGAACTTCTTTCGCGGAGCGACTTCTGCACCCATGAGCGTGGTGAAGATCGCATCTGCCTTCTCCGCATCGTCAGTCGTGACCTGCAGCATCGTGCGCTTGGTCGGATCCATCGTGGTATCCCACAGCTGTTCGGGGTTCATTTCACCCAGACCCTTGTAACGCTGGATGCCGACTTTCTTGTTCTTCGGCTTCACGTCTTTGGCTTTGCCCTTCTTGGGATCAGCCTCAGATAGCTCCTCGCCCTCGCCTTCCTCAGTCGCTTCTTCGGACTGCTGCGACTCTTCCAGTTCTTTGGATGCGATACCCCATTCCTTCAGGGTCTTCTCCTTCTCTTCATCGGTGAATACGTAACGCGATTCCTTGCCGTGCTGAATGCGGTACAGCGGCGGCTGCGCGATGTAGAGGTGACCGCCTTCAACCAGTTCTGCAAAATAGCGGTAGAAGAACGTCAGGAGCAGCGTGCGGATATGCGCGCCGTCGACGTCGGCATCGGTCATGATGACGATGCGTGCGTAGCGGAGTTTGGAAATGTCCTTCACTTCGCCGACACCCATGCCCATGGCGATGATGAGCGACTTGATTTCGTTGTTGGCCAGCATTTTGTCCAAGCGGGCCTGTTCGACGTTCAGGATTTTTCCGCGGATCGGCAGGATCGCCTGGAATTCGCGGTTGCGTCCCTGTTTGGCCGAACCTCCGGCGGAGTCTCCCTCTACGATGTACAGCTCGCACTCGGTCGGATCCTTGGAGCTGCAGTCTGCCAGCTTTCCCGGCAGGGTCATGCCTTCCAGCGCGCCCTTGCGGATGACGGCATCGCGGGCTGCGCGTGCGGCCATGCGGGCGCGCGACGCGAGCAGACACTTGCTGACAATTTCGCGGGCGTCACCGGGGTGCTCCTCCATGAATTCAGCCAGTTTCTCGTTCACGACCGTGGCGACCAGTGCCTGCATCTCGGCGTTACCGAGCTTGCTCTTGGTCTGTCCCTCGAACTGCGGATCTTTCAGGCGGACTGACACAACTGCGGCGAGACCCTCGCGCACGTCTTCTGCAGTGAGGTTCTCTTCCTTCTCTTTCAGGATGGACTCTTTGCGGGCGTAGGCGTTGATGGTGCGCGTGAGTGCGGCCTTGAAACCGGTCATGTGCGTACCGCCCTCGGTAGTGTGGATGTTGTTGGCAAAGCTGATGGTCTGCTCCTGGAATGCCTGGCTGTATTGCAGCGCGATTTCCACAAAGCCTTCCTCGGTGTCTTTCTCGAACCAGACCACACCGCCGATGCCCTGCTTGTCGGTGTTCAGGTGGCGCACGTACGCGGCCACGCCTCCCTCGAAGTAGAAACGGAACAGACGCGGCAGGACTTTGTCTTCCTCCGGGCGCTTCTCGCGCTCGTCGAGCACCGAGATGGTGATGGCACGGGTCAGGTACGCCTGCTGGCGGAAGTGCGCGAGCATCGTGGTCAGGCTCATCTCCATCGTGTCAAAAATCTCGTCGTCCAACTGGAAGGTGATTTTGGTGCCGTGCTTGTCGCTCTTGCCGATCGCCTTTACGTCGGCTTTGGGCTTGCCGCGGACGTACTCCTGCATGTGATGCTTGCCATGACTATAGACTTCGGCCTTCAGGTAGCTGGACAGCGCGTTCACCACGGACGAACCCACGCCGTGCAGACCGCCGGATACTTTGTACCCGGAGTCGTCGCCGCCGAATTTTCCTCCGGCATGCAGAACCGTCAGCACAGTCTCGAGTGCGGATTTCTTCGTCTTTGGATGGATATCGACCGGAATACCGCGACCGTTATCTTCCACGCTTACCGAACCGTCGTCATGCATCATCACGGTGATGTGCGTGCAGTGGCCGGCCATCGCTTCGTCGATAGAGTTGTCGACGATCTCGTATACACAGTGATGCAGACCGCGCTGATCGGTGGAACCGATGTACATTCCCGGGCGCTTGCGTACCGGTTCAAGACCTTCAAGAACCTGGATTTTGGAGGCGTCATACGCCTGCGATTTTTCTTTATCAGCCATAACGAAAGGTATCGGAAGATGTCCAAGGCAGTGTAGGGACAGAGGGCCAGGGAATCAATACGGAAGACCGGCGTGAAGACCTGGTTTTGGGCTCTATTTGATGGTTTTTATACACATTTTTACAGTGTGCAATCTATGAATTTTTTGTCAATTAGCGCTGTGGTGCAGCCCTTTGAAAGAATGGGGGTTCTGTTTGTTTGACAGTTTCTGTAACAGCCGGAAAGCTCGTGATCATGGGAAACGCAGCAAGCACTTCTGCAAATGAGGTCTTCGAAAAAGCCGAGCGATATCTGCTTCTCCTCAAAAAAGAGGCAGCCTTGGCTGCGCCAACCCGCCAAACCATACTTCGCTACAGTGACACGGTACGCGGACTGCTGCAGCAGCTTGCCGGCAGTTCGTTTGATCGCATGTGTCGTGACAAGGAGCGCGAAGTCGCAGCTATTGAGCGGGCCAATGGAGGTCCCGCAACCGACGATGACTATTTCACGTTGGCAAAAGAGCGCCTGGCCGAGGCACAGAGATTAGCAGATACAGGTGATAGAGCGGCGTTGGGCAAAGTAGAACAAGCGCGTGACGTTCTTGATCGCATGGGCGGAGGATTTATGGATGAACGCCGCATGTTAATGAAACAGTTGCACGAGGTGGAAGTGAAATTAAAGCCATAGACTGCGCTTACAGAAGCTTTGGACGACTGGTGGTTTTGTTAATTTTACTATACTCTGCTCCGGTCTCGCGGGGATCCACGCCATGGTAGGCGCAACCCGTGAGGTGCATACGCAAAAGGAGGCGTTATGCTGGTTCTTACTAGGAAGATTGATGAGAGCATCGTGTTTCCCGGTCTCGAAATCACGGTCACCGTCGTCGACATCGTCGACGGAGTCGCGGTTCTCGAACTGGACATCCACGAGCAAATCCCCGTCTTCCTCGCTGAGGAGCCGGAGTTGCAGCTCACTCATTCCGCGGCGTGAGCCACGGCGGCCGGCGGATGCCGCGCTGATTCTTCCTCCCGGAGCGTGCTTTGCACGTTCCACGTTGGGGGACCGTGCTAGTCTGCGCGGTCCCCCAATCCACTGAGAATGCCTTGTTACCGCCACTCCCCTGCCCTACAATCCCCGCACTATGACTACCACTCCAGCAACATCCTTCGGCGAGACCGAAGACATGCTCATCACCAAAGAAGGTCTGAAGAAACTGAAGGAAGAACTGGATTTCCTCAAGACCACCAAGCGTCAGGAAATCGCAGCCAGACTGAAGGAGGCCATCTCCTACGGTGACCTTTCCGAGAACGCCGAATACGAGGAAGCCAAGAACGACCAGGCTTTCATCGAGGGTCGCATTCTGGAGCTGGAGAAGCAGATCAAGAACGCCAAGCTGATCACGGAAGGAATGATGCTGAAGGCAGCCAAGGGCAAAACTATCGATATCGGATCTGTCGTCACCGTCCGCAACAAGACCGATGACGACGAGGCTGAGACGTACACGATCGTCGGAAGCATGGAAGCTGATCCGATCGATCACAAGATCAGCAACGAATCCCCTATCGGCAAGGCTCTGCTCGGTCATGAGAAGGGCGACGTCGTCGACGTCACCGCTCCGGCCGGCAAGTTCAAGTACGAGGTCGTGAAGGTTGCCTAAGGCGACTGGAAAGTAATGCGCGTGGTTCCTCTTTCTCCAACCCTCGTTTTTCCGTAAGCTTAGATCCGTGCCAGACCAGACCACACCCCCGGCAAATCAGGGACAACAAGGCCAGGCCCAGCCTCAGCCGCCCGCAGCCGGAACTTTGAACGTGCCGGCCGAGGTTCAGCAGAAGTTCGGCCCGTTGATCGATATGATCAAGGCGTCCGAGAGCATGAACAACGAGGAGCGCCAGTACTGGATCAACATCTTGCCGATCATGACACCGGAGCAGCTGAAGAACCTGGAGGACATTCTGATGAATGAGAAGAAGCAACTGGCGGCGATCGATGATAAATACAGCAAGGAGATTTCGTCGATCGGCAGCGAGAAGAGCGTCGAGAAGATCGAATCCAGCATCAAGCAGAAGCGCCAGCAGCGCGAAGAATTGGAACGCAAAGCCAGCGAGGACGAATCCAAAAAAGAGGAGGACATCCTGAACCAGATCCAGAATTTCTGATCAGGCGCACGCCACGATGATGCGCTCCGCCAACGCACTCAGTTCGCCGGTGTGTTCTGCGGTGTACTTGTAACCGCCGGTCTTCAGTTCGATGTCCGCATTCGCAGCCCAGTTCACCAGCCAACGGACGCGATCCTGATCCAGCGATTTTGCCAGCGGCATCAGTCCTCGCACGCTGAAGAAGTTCACGCCGGTCGCATCGGTGATCGCTTTTTCCGACGTCACACCCGACTGCACGCAGACCCAGATGGCGGCGACGTTCTTCACCATGTTCAGCAGTATCGCCCACATACCGTACGGATCTTCGCCGCGTTCCACTTGTTCCGAGAAGAAACGCAGCGCCTCTTTGGCTTTGCGGTTGCCGATGAGATCAGTGAGGCGCCACACCACTTGCGACCCGGACTGCACCGCAAGCAGATCGACTTCTGCCAAACCGATTGACGGCGAGTAGGCAGACAATTTGTCGAGCTCGTTGGCGAGAGTCCACTGGTTGTCTCCGGCAACGCGCAGCAATTCTGTCATCGCATTCTGCGCTATCGTCGCACCACGTTTAGAGACATGCTCCGTGATCCACGTCTGCATCTGCGCCGGACTGAGCGGCTTGAACGTCTTCATCTCCCCTGCCTGTGACTCCAGCTCTTTCACGATGCCAAGACGTTTGTCGACTTTGGATGCGTACACCAGGAACAGTGTCTGCGGGTGAATGGAGTTGAGCACATCGGCAAACTGTTTCTTGTCGATTTTCGGCACGCCGTCGCACAGCACCAGTCGCTTCTCTGCGATGAACGGGAGCACGGATACGGCATCCATCAGGCTGCTTGCGGTCTGCTGTGGCCCGTCCAGGCGGATCAGGTTCTCCTCGCCGTGTTTCTGCACAAAACCGGTCTTCCAGCGGTATACCTCGTGCCACAGCGCGTACTCGTTCTCGCCGGTGAAGTAGAAGAAGTTCGGATTGGCCATAGAAGCCCGATACTAGCACAGAAATGGCCTGTAGATCAGGTACTAATTCCACTATTCGTCAACTGATGTGCAGTGAAAAAAAGCCGGTTTTGCGGTATAATAAGAGGAAATGCAACACAAATATTTCTTCTTCTCCCGAAAGAACCTGCGCACCTGGAAGGCGATGGGCACCATTGCCATGACGGCAGTGTGTATGTCGATTGCGTTCGGCGCGGGCATCCAGACAGCCGGCGAGCTTCGTGAAACCGTGCTGGGCCCGACAACCAAAGCCGATGACACGCGGATCGCAGGCGACATCAACAATGACAACTTCGTCGACACGCTGGATGTAGAACTTATTCTGGAGACGGCAAAAGGCTACCGCGAACCGACAAACGACGAACTGGCCGGTGATCCGAATGATGATATGCGCCTGACTATTGATGATGCGCTGGCAGTCCTGCGCAGCATCAGCACCCGTTAACACACACCAATTTCTATGGTCTCCTCCCGCAAGGTCATCGGCATTCTCGGAATCGCAGCGCTGCTGTCGGCCGTCGCCGTCCTGCCCGCAGGAGCGCAAGATGCCAGCCAGGCCACACTGTCATTCAAGCCGCACTGCATTCTGCAGGACCGCAATCAGTGCCCCTCGTACGAAGTGGCCGATGCCGAGCACTTGCAGACCATGCAGATGCGCAGCGGCGACATCGTGGACGTCGACATCGTGCTCACTACGATGGACCCGCAGGCGGTCTCTACCGTCCGCAGCTGGCTGAAGTACGACCCGACCCAGCTGGAAGCACGCAGCGTCGAGATTTTCGCCGACGTCCTGCCCCAGCCCATCCCCGGCGAGCAGAGCATCGACGCGGTGCAGGGACTGATCAAGATCGGCGGCGGCACCGACGGCAAGCTGAATGCGACCGAGGCCCGCGTCGCGCGCGTAACGTTCCGTGTCATCAACACGACTGTGAATTCGAATATCTTCTTCGAGAACTACAAGCAGGACGGCACCGGTGAAACAGCCGTACTGAAAGAGACCGACGGCGGCCCGGTGCAGCTGATGCAGGTGAACCCGACCATTCTGACCGTTCGCGTCAGCACGACGCAGGTCGCGCCGCCTGCCGTTCCGGCACAGACCGGCAACACGCAGCCGACCGTAACGAACCCGGCCAACCCGAATTCAGGAGCTTTCCAGCTTCTGCAGGTTCAGAACCTGAAATTGACCAGCAGCAACCAGAGCATCTTCGTCGGCTGGGATCCGCTGCCGAGCGCCGACATCGACGGATACAACGTCTACTACGGCACTGTTTCCGGGAAGTACATCCAGCGCCGCAGCCTGGAAGAGGACAACTCCAGCCTGATCCTGCGCGATCTGGAGCCGAACAGCACGTACTACGTCGCAGTCCGCGCCTACAGCAAGAAGGGTGAGGAATCGACATTCAGCCACGAGGAGTCCGTGCGCGTCGGCAAGCCCGAATCGTCCACGTCACCGCTCAACCAGCAGCCGGGCAAAATCTCATCCAACCCTCCGGCAGAGACGAATCCTATCGAAACCCGCAACGGCACATCCATCACCGGCGAGACCGGCCTGAACACAGGCGTCGTCGCAGTGATCCTGTTCTCGGCTGCCATCGGCACGGCTCTTGCCTGGCGCAGGCAGTTCGCAACGTCTCCCGTCTCTTCTCGCTAATGAGTGACACCCCCATCCATAACGGCTGGAACTCTGTTGAGGACGACCACGAGCACGTGGTGCCCGTCCGAGGCGTCTCAGAACCGGCCAAGGAAGGTGTCCGCGTGCCGATCGCCTCGGTACAGCATTCGCATGTGATGACGATGGAACCGTCTGAGCAGAAGCGCATGCAACTCGCGGCATTCTGCGGCATCGGCATGGTGCTGTTGCTGGGCGCATTGTTCTACTTCGGCGTGGATTCGCTGCAAGGCGACCTGACCGGAGCGGGCGGCGAGCGCAAGACCGTCACCATCACTACTGAAGGCACATTCTCTCCGGCATCGACCGTTCTGTATCCGGGCGATACGCTCGTGATCGAGAACAAGAACCCGAATCCGCAGGTGCTGAAGAAATCGTCAGAGGCCGCTCCTGAACTGTTTTCTACCCAGGTGCTGTTCGACCGTCCTTTTGAATTCACTATCCCGGCGTCTGCCGAAGGAACGGTGTACTCGTATTACTCCGAAACCCTGGCTCAGGGAACGACCGTACAGTTCGACGTACAGAAGAGACCTTCCGGACAGGCATCGTCCGGACAGACTGCTCCTGTCGAAAACACAGGAATCCCGATTCCGGAGAACCTGACGCCACCTGAACCCGCTGCACAGGCCAGCACATCGTCTGCCTCCCCTGTTGCAGTCGCTGCAGCGTCTTCGAGCACACCTGCACTCACGGTGACATCGTCTTCCGCACAGTCGTCCAAGCCGCAGGTCTTCGGCGGTACCACCAACAACACACCCGAGCCGGGTTCCGCCGTCATCACTATAGAGAACGGTCAGTCCGGCGCAGCCAGCTCCCAGGGCAACTTCGCGCAGAACCAGGCCGCGATCCCCACCAACCCGTACACAGTCGGCAACCGCGAACTGGCTGAGCGCAGCGGTCTGCTGCCCGCCCGAAACACGCAGCAAACACAGGCCAAGCCCGCTGCATCCTCTGCATCGAACGGCAGCATGACACTGCAGGCAGCGCTTGAGCAACAGCTGCACGGCGGAGCCCCTCTTCAGCAGCAGCAGCAAATCAAGCGGCCCAAGGTCATCACTGCATCCGGCCCGGCCGGAACATGGATGGTGTCGCTCTGCGCGGTCGGTATTTTCGCCCTGTGCTACAGGCGGATGGTGCGCGTGTAACCTAGGCGACCTTCATCTCACGGACAGACTTGAAGTAGAACCATCCGATGACGCCGATGGTTGTTACCGGTGAGACCCATTCGGGAATATGCGCTCCGAATGCGTGGGCAAGCATGATGACGCCGAGGAACAGCACCGAGTACATTGCACCGTTCTTCAGGTAGGCATACTTCTTCACGCGGTCGATGTTGCCGATGGTCAGCTGCCGCACGACGATAGCGCCGAGTCCGTTGCCAAGCAGGATGAGCGGGACGCTCAGCGTGAAAGCGAAGGCACCGAGCACACCGTCGATGGAGAATGTTGCATCGATGACTTCCAGATACAATACTTTGCTCCAGTCGGACATATTGCCGCTCATCAGTTCTTTCTCGCGCTTTGCGGCGTTCTCTTTAAAGCCGTGCGTGATGAAGAACGCGGTCGAGCCCACTACCGCTCCAAACGCAGCCAGCGGGTTCACTTCCAATGCTTTCCAGACGATAGCGGTCAGCAAGATGGAAACAACGGCATAGAACCACACGCCCTGGGCGTGGAAGAACTTCTCGCCGTAGAGACCGTAGTTCTTCGGCTCCAGGAACAGCCAATGAAAGAACAAGAAGATAAGGAATACACCGCCGCCCATCAGCAGGATCGGTGAAGATTTTTCGATAGCGGCAAGCACGTTCGGGTCGCTGCTGAACGTGGATACGAGTGATCCGATAGGTCCAAGCTCGGGCAGCGTCGCCCAGACGATGATCCACGGCAGGACGCCTCGGATGACGAATACCGCAATGAAAATACCCCACGTCAGGAACCAGCGTCGGGCCTTCTTGCCCATAGTCGTAAGGACCTCTGCGTTGATGATGGCGTTATCGACCGAACTGATCGTTTCGAACAGACACAGGCCGACAACTGTAAAGATGGCTGAGATAATCATGTGCGGAGTGTAGCAGAAGGCAGTTAAATATCACGGATAACAAAAGAGCCGTTTTCACGGCTCCTTTGCTCCTTTTTCCTTCCCTGTGTTCATTTCCGGGCGGGAAAACGGGTGCTGCTCCCGCTATCCCTTCAGGAAGTATCTCTCATGACGGCGCACACGGCCGGAACTTACAACAAATACTTGAAACTGATTTCAGGTCTTGTGCAGTCGTTTTGGGGATTTGCCGTTCACTGCACGGCATTCTTGACGCAGAATCACGGTCTCCCATGACTGTCTTCTTCACGCTGCTCGGCAAAATCATCCCGCTCTACCTGCTGATCTTGCTCGGATTCTTTGCTGGACGCGGGCTGGATGCAAAAAAAGAGACCGTTGCCTCGCTGCTGATTTACATCATCGCGCCTTTGGTGATTTTCCATGGCGTTGCAACGACGACGCTGGGTGTGGCGACAGTGACCCTGCCGCTGCTGTTTTTTGCACTGTGCTGCGTCACATGCGGACTGGCGTACGTCATCGGCAAACTGGTATGGAAGGATTCGACCGCAAATATCTTCGCGTTCACCGGTGGCACCGGCAACACCGGGTACTTCGGTATTCCGGTGGCGATTGCACTGTTCGGCGACGCGGCACTGGGACCCATGGCGCTGGCAACGCTGGGATTCATTTTATACGAGTGCACGCTCGGGATTTACGTGACGGCGCGGGGCAACTACAGCGTGCATCAGAGCCTGATGAAAATCGTGAAACTGCCCAGTATCTACGCATTCCTGATCGGCATCTCCGTGAACCTGGCGCAGGTGCCGCTCAACGATACATACCAGGCGTTCGCGCTGAACGTGCGGGGTACCTACAGCGTGCTGGGCATGATGCTTATCGGCTTGGGTCTGTCGGATGTGCACAGGTGGAAGCCGGATTTCAGATTCTTCGGCCTGACGTTTCTGTTCAAATTCGCACTGTGGCCGGGGCTGATCGCGCTGATTCTGTTCATCGACTCGGCTTATCTGCATTCCTACGACCAGCTGACCCGCGGCACGATGGTGCTTTTGTCGGTGGTGCCGCTGGCGGCAAACACGGTCGCATGGGCGACGGAGATGAAAGCCCAGCCTGAAAAAGCCGCCATGGCGGTGCTGGCCAGCACGATCTTCGCGCTGTTCTATATTCCGCTGGTGGCTGTGCTTTTCCTGCAATAAAACCCGTTATAACGCTTTCAGCGGGCGCATCCGGCAGAGAGGCTCCGGCTCCGGGCTGATGGACGTGGCGTAATGCGTCGTCAGGTAATACGTGCCGTCTTTGAGCGCGATGCCGACCCCCACATTCGCAAACTCTCCGCGGACGATCGCATTGTAATGAGGGCTGTTTTTTTTGCCCTTTTCGCGCATGTAAAAATCAAACGTGGTTTTCAGCGCGGCGATCATCTTGCTTGTGCAATCCCCTGTTGAGCATGAATAGGGTCCGTAGCCGATGCTTTCGCTAAACGTGGAACGGTTCACATTCTTGAATTGCAGACCGAGATCCAGAAACCACTTTTCTATCGCGCCATAATCGTAATACGCGGCCCCGGGTTTGCGTTTGTGGCTGATGGAACCCTGCAGCGCCGCATGCTGAGACCAGAGTGCAGCGCTTCTGTTCAACTGCGGATTCTCGGTCAATGGCTTTAGGCCGAGCTTTTTGCGTTCTGCGTTCTGCCAGCCGACCCAGGTATCCCGGACTTTCTGGATATCGACGCGGCGGATGCGCGTGTCTGCGTACGGCACGCAGTGCAAAGGCTTGCTGTCGGCAGCGGATACGGCACCCGGCAACAGCACGCAGCACGCGACGAACGGCACTGCAAAGAAGAGTGTCCTGCGGTTCATGAAAACACTCTAGCGAAGATAACTTGATGGCACACCGAAAATGCGCCGCATATTTCTGGGCACATGTAAACAGGGGTGGCATCTTCGCCACCCCCTAGCTCTTCAACTAGGTCTGTTTACTTTTTGGCCGGCAACTGCTCGAACCCGGTCAGGGTGAAGATCACGGCGGCGTCCTTGAACGTCGTCTTGGTCTTCGTCCCGGTCCGGGCAACGAACAGCCCCGTCACGCCGTCAGCCTTCTTGCCGTCTGCGGTCTCGTACTTCGGCGTGATGTACGCGACCGGGCCAACCGTCTTGTCGCCGGCGTTACCCAACGACGAGAACTGGTTGTCCACCGGGAGGTTTACGGTTTCGCCGCTGTCGCCCTGCTTCCCGACATAGATGGTCCCGCGCGTATCCACCTCTGTGTTTAAGTACACACAGAGCTGTTTCAGCTTGGGGGCCACCTTCTTGTCGAACTGGATGGACGGGTTGTCCCCGTCCGGCCTGTGGAAGCGTAGCGTCAGACACGGCTTCTTCTTCCCGTCTGCACCGGGGAACTCCTCGATCGCCCACTGGATCTTCCCCTTCTCACCGACGTGGACCGTTGCGGGGTACTCGTTCTTGCCGATCGTGACCGTGATGTCGATCTTCCCGCCGTCACCGGCGGGGATCTCCACCTTGTCACCGATCTTCACGAGCTTACCCGCCACGGCCTTCTCGGGGAGCAGGACGTCGTCGTCCTTGTCCACTGCGGGGGAGACGCCGGGGCTGAGAACGAGGATGGCGCACACGAGCGCCGGTAGTAACTTCGTCACTGGGTCACCTGCTTGTTAGGGTTAGTTCGGGCGAACGGGGCGAACGGTTAGAGGAAACGGTGGTTGGTAAAGCCGGCTGCGCATCGTGCGCACCGGGCCCATGATGTTGAAGAGCTTTTCAGAGAATACTATATTTATCAATATTTGTCAATGCACAAAGACCGCCTTAACGGCATCTGGATGACCTAAAAGGCACTTTTAAAAAACCGGCGAAGACCGGCTCTGCCGGTCTGGAGCCGCACCGCTCAGAGGGAAGGAGAGTCCACGAGAGGAAACCGCAGGTTTCCTTTCGTGTCTTTAATGGTGGGCCGGGCTGGATTCGAACCAGCGAAGACATAAGTCAGCAGATTTACAGTCTGCCGCGTTTGGCCACTTCGCTACCGACCCACGGATGACGAAAAAGAGCGTTTTGCCGACAGAGTGTATGCGAAAGGAGCCGTGTATTCAACGCAGAACGGCATGGAAGACCCATCGGTCTTGGGCCTACAAGCCCTCCGCGTCCTCGAGGTCGGGATGAACCATTCTCATAGTCAGATGATCCCTGGCTGCAGTCATAAGATCTGCAAGCCTTTTACCGGTCGGCGGCAATTCGACACATCCACCTTCAGTTGCGTTGGCATCAGCTTCCAGTGAGGCGAGCATGGCGGCGTTTACACCAGACATAGAGACATAGGGAAAGAATACCAGCACTGTAAACAATGATGCCACTTTGTCAAAGTTAAAGGCGCTTCGGGAATTCAGCCGACAAGTCTATGCGGTATTTGCAGACGCGCTTGTTTCTGTGCTTCAGCCGAAGCTAGACTCGTCGTTATGGATATCATTTACTCGCTGGACCTAGCCGGAACGTTCGCATTTGCGGTCTACGGAGCGTACGTCGGCATCTCGAAAGAGTTCGATATCATCGGGGTCTTCCTGTGCGCGTTCCTGTGTGCCGTCGGCGGCGGCACGATCCGTGAGTTCATCCTGGGCAACGTGCCCTTCTACTTTCACAACACCACGTACATCCTTGTGATTGTCGCAGGTATAGCCTTCTCCATTGTGACGTTCCGTGTCTTCTCTCATGTGAATACTGCGATGCTGATCGTCGATGCAATCGGACTGGCGACATTCGCGTTCATCGGCGCGCAGAAAGCAGCTGAAGCGAATCTCGGCCTGTTCGGCATGATGCTCTTGTCCGCGCTGACCGCTGCAGGCGGCGGCATTCTGCGTGACATCGTGGTCAATGAAGTCCCGCTGACGCTGAAAACCGACTTGTACATCTCTCCGGCACTTGTCGCATCGTTCTTCTATTGGCTGCTCGGCGACGCGCGAACTCTGCCGTGGGTGACAGTAATGTTCATGCTTTTTGTTTTTGCTGCCCGCACGTACGCGCTGTTCTACAAAGTGCAGCTGTGGCAACCGAAGCATTCCAACATCCACGACAAACTCTGGAAGCACTCCCAGAATGCGCGCTTGCCTACCGACGAAGAGCCTGTACCGGTGTGACCTTTACTCGAACCTCAACGCCTCCATCGGGCTCAGGTTCGCCGCTCGCTTGGCCGGATACAGCCCGAACACCAGGCCGGTGAAGACAGCCATGCCCACGGCCAGCAGAATCGACGTCAATGAAAGCACGAATGTGAAATTGCCAAGGGCCATATTGGCCAGGAACGACAGGGTCCAGCCTGCACCGACACCCAGCAGGATGCCGATGAGTCCGCCGCTCAGAGTGAGAGCAACCGCTTCCAGGAGGAACTGGAGCAGGATATCCCGCTTGCGTGCGCCGACCGCCTTTCGCAGGCCGATCTCGCGGGTGCGTTCGGTGACCGACACCAACATGATGTTCATGATGCCGATGCCGCCGACCAACAGCGAGATGCCCGCAACAAGAGACAGGAATACGGTGAGCCCCATCGTGACGGTGCCGACGATCGCAGTGACTTGCTCCGCGCTGCGGGCGATGAAGTCATCTTTGTCGGGGTCGTTTTCCGGGTTCCTGATGTCGTGTCGCTCGCGGAGCAGCTCGGTTATGTCGCGCTGGGCCAACTCCGGATCCCCTTTCGTCTTGAGTGTGATGAACGAGAGATGCTTTTGACCGGACACAGAGCGCGCCGCGGAGAACGGGATCATGACGATGGAATCCATCTCGGCCAGCAGCCCGCCTTTGGTCTTGAACACGCCGATGACAGAGAACGTGTCCTCACCGATGGAGATGCGCTTCCCGAGCGGGTTGGCATCGCCAAACAAATCTTCTGCCGCTTTGGATCCGATGACCGCCGTCGACCTGGCTCCTTCTTCGTCATTCGTATCCAGCATGCGGCCTTCGGCGATTTCTATGCCGTAGTTCTTGGCGAATTCTTTGTAGGCGCCCGGTACCATCGGCGTGATCTCCTCGTCCTCATACTTCACTGTTTTGCCGATGATGATCACAGGGGATGCGTACTCCACCGTGGACAAGCTGCGTACGGCCATAAAATCTTCGTACGTGAGGCTCTCCAGGTTGCCGCCGAACTTCTGGAAGCCGGTCGGCATGATGTCGAGAGTGCCCGTGCCGATCGACTCGATCTGTGTAAGGATGTAGTTCTGGAAGCTGTTACCCATAGAGACCATCAGCACCACCGACGCAACGCCGATGACGATGCCGAGCATGGTCAGCAGGGAGCGCTTTCGGTTGACCGCAATCGCAGAGATGGCCGTGGATGTAAGGTCTTTCCAGAGCATGTTATTCGTAGCGGAGGGCTTCCATGGGGTGAAGGCTGGCGGCTTTGCGGGCCGGCGAAATGCCGAAGGCGATGCCGGTGACCGTGGCCATCAACAAAGAGGCGACGATGGATCCGGTTGAGACGACGAAGTGGTACGTTGCCAGAACGTTTGCCATCAGTACGGAGACGAAATACGCAAACAGGATGCCCATTGCCATGCCTATAAGCCCGCCTATAAATGTGAGCAAGACGGACTCGATGAGGAATTGCAGCAGGATGTCGCGGCGCAGTGCACCAAGCGCCTTGCGCAAACCGATCTCGCGGGTGCGTTCGGTGACCGACACCAACATGATGTTCATGATGCCGATGCCTCCGACGATGAGCGAGATAGCCGCGATGGTGGTGATGAACGCGGTAAGGCCGAGCGAGACCGTGCCGAGAATCGCTCCGGCTTCCTCCGACGAGTGCATCACGAAGTCGTCTTTCTCCGGATCGTCCTTGGGGTTATCGATGTCGTGGCGCTGCCGCAGCAGGCTCTTTACATCTGCGAAGGCGAGGTCGAATGTGTCGGTCGCAAGCATGGTGATCTGGTTCAGGTACTTCTGGCCGGAGATCTCCTTTGCCGTGGTGTACGGCACGTAAATACGGTCGTCTGCGTTCTGGAAGAACTGCGTGCCGAGCGCCTTGGTGACGCCGATGACGGTGTACGAGTCGTTGCCGATCTTGATGCGCTTGCCGAGCGGGTCGGATTGGCCGAACAGCTTGTCGCGCGTGTCGGGGCCGAGCAGTGCCACTTTGGACGCGGCGGTCATGTCGGTCTCATCGATGAGACGTCCGACTTCCGCCTCGGTGGTCTGGTTCACGAAATGCGCGGGAGTGACACCAAGCACCTGTGGCGACGCATCTTCGCGGCCGTAGTTTGCCTGGCCTTTGACGAATATAAGCGGCGCGACCTGCTCGATGGATGTCAGCTTCTCCAGCGCTTCCAGATCTTCAAACGTGAGACTGTCGAAACCGGCCATGATCTGCCCGCCGCCTCCCTCTTCCGTTCCCGGAAAGATGACCATGCTCTTGGCTCCCAAACTGCTGATCTGGCCGAGGATGACTCCTTTCATGCTGGCGCCGATCGAGCTCATGAGCACAACCGCACCGACACCGATGATGATGCCGAGCATGGTCAACAGAGACCGCGTCCCGTTGACCGTGACTCCTTTCAAGGCCGACTTGAACGTGTCGTGAAGGCGCATGCGTGTTTTATTTGAGAAGATCCATGCTTCCGGTCGCGATCATGCGCTTGAAGTCGGTAAGGTCGGATTCTATCCGGCCGTCGCGAAGGCGGATGATGCGCTTGGCGTGGGCTGCAGTCGCGCTTTCGTGCGTCACCAGGATGATCGTGTGGCCGCTCTCGTTGAGTGCCTGCAAGGCAGCCATGATGGCAACGCCCGAGGCCGAGTCCAGGTTGCCGGTCGGTTCGTCGGCGAAAATCACATCCGGATCGGTGACCAGCGCACGCGCGATGGCGACGCGCTGTTTCTGACCGCCGGACAGCTGGCTGCTCAGATAATCTTTTCGCTCAGTGAGGTTGACCTCTTTGATCGCCTTGATAGCGCGTGGCATGCGCTCCGACTCTTTGATGGTCGGGTGGTACACCAGCGGCAACAGGACATTCTGCAGCACCGTTGTGCGGGGCAGCAGGTTGAATGCCTGGAACACGAAGCTGACGCGCGTGGCCCGGATGCGTGCGAGGGCGTCGTCGTCCATGCTCATCGTCGGCTTGCCCTGAAACAGGTACTGGCCGGATGACTGCATGTCGAGGAAGCCGAGGATGTGCATGAGCGTGGACTTGCCCGAACCGGACGGTCCCATGATCGCGACGAACTCGCCTTTCTCGATTTTCAGGTTAATGTCGAACAATACGGGCGTGACCACGCCGTCGTTTTCATACGACTTGCAGAGGTCTTTGATCTCGATGAGCGGAGTTTTGACAGTCATGATCAGGCTTTGACGAGAACGATGACAGTTTCACCTTCTTCGACTCCGGTCACTTCGACGTTGCCGCCTTCGGCTTCCATGCCGGTCGTCACCTTGCGCTGTTCAATGGTCTTGCCGTCGGGCAGGAGGATGCGGACGACTGACGTGCCGTCATCATTTTCGATGACTGAACGCTGCGGAACGCTGATGACGTCACGGCGCTCGCCGGTGATAATGCGCGCGTCGCCGGTCATGCCGATTTTCAGTTCATCATGCGGGTAGGTGAAGTCGAGTTTCACGCGGTACTTGGAGACGCCGTCCCGGTCGGTCGGACCGGAATCGATCTCGCTGACGTGCAGGCTGAAGTCCGTGCCGCGGAATGCGTCGAGCTCGATGGTTCCGCTCTGCGTCGACTGTACTTTGGGCACATCGATCTCGGACACGTACATCTCTATGCGGTATGGCGTGTTGCCGAGCATCGTAACCGATGCCTCTGTGCTCGGACGCATTTCTCCGGCTTTCACGTTCATCTTGGTGATGACGCCGTCGACCGGCGCACGCAACACGGTGTCGTTGTATTGCGCAGCGGACCGGGCGAGGTCGGCCTGCGCCTGGCGCACGCGGGCTCGCGCAGAGTTCAAATCGGTTTCGCGGGCGGGCGCCTTCTTCAGTGCCAGCTGGGCCTCGTCGATCTTCAGGGACGTCTCATAGGTCATGATGTCCGCCTTGGCCCTGTCGCGCGTTCCCTGCAGGCTGGTCATAGTGCCTTCCTCGCTCGTGATGCTGGTGTTGTATCCGGCGGATGCATCGCGCAGGCTCTTGATGGATCCATCAAGCTTGGCAAGCGCCGCCTGAATGCTGGTGCGGTGCGATGCCAGCGTGCTGAGGTACGTTTCTTTGGCAGAGTTGCTCAGGTAACTGTTGGTATTAAGGCTGTTCATGACATCATACGCGCGATCCACGACAGTGGATGCCTGCGATACAGCCGCACGGGCATTCTCCATGCTCTTGAGTGCCTGCTGATAATCATTCGTGAAGACGGCATTCTGCTGGGCAGTGACTGCAATTTCGGCCGTGTCGCGCATCTGCTTCATGAACTCGTAACCCGAGTTGTTGGACTTGATGATGGCATCCTGTACGTCATTGCCGGCGAAGGTTGTCGTAATTGTGGTCAGAGCGGTCTTCGCGACAGAAATCTGCTGGCTGATGGTGCTCTGTGCGGTCGCGATTTCTCCGGACAGACTGATCTGAGCCTGCAATTTGGCATTTGTCAGTTTCTGCTGCGAGATGATCAGGTTGTCCTCGGCGCTCTTCAGCGTCTGCTTGGCAACCTCCAGCGCGGCGCGCTTGTTGGCGACCTGCGCCTCGTAGACAGCAACATCTTCCGGGCGGGAACCCTCTTCCAGTGCCTGCAATGCGGCCTGGGCCGACTGCACGTTGGCGGAAGCGCTGGCCACGCTGGCCGACAGGCTGCCTGCACGAAGAGCCACCAGTATCTGGCCGGTCTTCACGCGGTCACCTTCCTTTACATAGACTTTGGAGACGACATCGGTGACCGGGAACTGGAGTTCCAGATCGCGCTCGGAGACGACCGTTCCGACGGCTTCCACTGTCTGCTGCAGATCGCCGCGTTCAGCGACGGCAGTGACATACGTTGGCTGCTTGGGTGCGGACGCGGACTTTACCAGTCCGCCGATAAGCAGCACGACGACGATGGCCGCAGTTGATTTTTTGTGTGTGCGGACCCATGTCCAGACTCGCCTGAGGAAATTGGTGACGGTACTCATGCTGTTTTACCGGGGTAAGAATGAAGGAGATTTTCGAGAATGCGTACGAGTTCGCGCTGGTCTTTGGCAGGGAGGATGGCGATCACTCCGCGGATCAGCTTCTGACGCTGGCGGATTTTGGCCTGCATCAGTTTGGCTCCTTTCTTGGACAGGTGCAGGCGGACCAGTTTACGGTTTTTAGGGTCGGCTTGTCGAGTCACTAAGTCATCTCGTACAAGCCTGTTTACGAATGATGTAGCGGTGGGGGCAGTGACCATCAGCATGTTCGCGAGTTCTTTCATGGTGATGCCTTTGCGGTCCTGGATCATGCACAAAGCATGGATCTGGACCCAGTTCACGTGATCTTCGCGGGCCATCGTCGACATCTTGTTCTTCACCAGACGGCTGACGTTGAACATCAGTTCTATGACCCTCTGGGCGTAATCGGCTTTCGGCATCGAACTATACGAAGATGAAATGATTAGAGTATCTAATTATACTATGCCGAAACAATTCAGGTCAACGGTTATGACGCTGATTTTCAGATGACCTTTTCATGCCGTCAGGCACATGAATTCGTGACTTTCAGATTATTGACATGCCGCCATTTACTGGGATAATGAGCGCCAAGCTTTTTCCAATATTTTGTATGAGTGAAGCACAGCGATACGGCGTGGAAGTTGCCCTACAGGAAGCCGCAGGCAAACCTCAATCGCCTCTGGCAGAAATGGGTCGCGAGGGTATGTCGGCGGATCAAGTAGCCAGAGCGCTGCATCCGGATGCCGGCAAAGCACTGTGGACAGGCGGAGCTGTTCTGGATGCAAATGGAAACACCGTTCAGCAGGCTGCTAGAGCGGCTGTTGAACAGCACAGACTGCTGCTTTTCCCCGCGCTTGCCGATGGCTCCAATACTGCTGCGGCTCCCTTCAGCGGACCCACAAGCGGTCATACACACTTCGGCTCGGACAGCCTGAATAATGCCACTGCGTACTTTTCTGGTCCGACAACGAGCATCGGAGGCGTCCCTGCAAGCGAAATCAGCGGAGGAGGTGTTGGCGATGATTGTCCCGGCGGCATCGAAGACTAAGCGCGTCCGGCCTTCACCTGCTTCAGCGCGATCTCCAGCGCTTTGTCGACCGGCATCAGCTCGATGCCCTCGGCGATCATTTTTTTCGGGCTGAGAATGCAGTTGCTGCGGCCAGTGGTAACGACCGACGAGAGATCCTGCAAAGTCAGCGGCTCGACAACTTTCGACGGATCGACGATTTCGCGGTACCTGGACATGATCTCGTACGGAGAGGCGGCTCCCGGGTTCACTGCGTTGTAGACGCCGGTGGCACGCTTCTCAACGAGAGCCTTGAGTGCCTTCAGGAAGTCCGGAATATAGGTGATCGAATTTGGCACATCCAGGATCTTCGAATATTTGCTGAGCTTGGTGATGAGGTTGCGCGGGTGCGTGGAGCCGTCGAACGGCATACGCAAGCGCAACTGCAGCACCGGAAACTCGGCCAGGATCTGGTCCGACCATAGTTTGGACCGGGAATAGAAGCTGCCGGTGAAGTTGGGCGGATCCTCTTCGGTGAATCCCCTGCCGCCGTTGTCGCCGTCGTAAATGCAGCCAGAGCCGATGTGCACCCAATAGATGCCGCGTTTGCCGCACTCTTCCAGCAGCACCAGAGGCCCGGCGATATTGCTGCGGATGGTTTCCTCCTTATGACTCTCGCACCAGTCGACGTTGGGCCGGCCGGTCTTGCCGGCGGCATTGATCACGACATCCGGCTTCTCGGCATCCAGCACGGCTGCGACTGCGGCCGCATCTGCGATGTCGGTCTTTGGCATGACAGCATCCGGGTATGTGGCCTGCAAATGCCCGGCGATGAAGCCTCCTCCGCCGAAGATAAGAATTTTCGTCATGTGTTTGCATCGTACCATACCTGACGTACCGTACGGGCATGGAAGATGTCCTCATTCCTCATATTGTGGAACGCAGCCGCAACCGCACGTCGCGGGCGACGGTTCAGGATGACAAGGTGCTCATCCGGCTGGCGCGGGGCCTCAGCGAACGGCAGGAGCGTGAACATATAGAGGTACTGCTCCGGCGCATGAGCAAAGCATTCGTCCGCATGCAGTCGAAGGCGTCCATCGACCCGTTCCGCCCGATGCTGGAGGGAAAGACCGAGCTGACCGTGGAACCGGAGAACGGCATCGCTCAGCATTTCGTACTGCGTGAAGGAAAATCGTATCGATCCAAAAAGATCACAGACGGACACTGGGAAATCTTCGCTCCTGCCAAGCCCGATAAGAAGGTGCTGCACCGGCTGCTGTGGAACACGTTGGCGCGTGCAGAGTATGACAACGTGCAGGACCGCATGCTGGCGATAAATGCCCGCACCGTCCGCGCGCGCATCCCTGCGTTCAGACTGCGGATCGCATCTTCCAAATGGGGCAGCTGCTCGCGCCGCAGCGGCATCACACTGAACACCGCACTACTCTTCCTGTCCGAAGAAGCGTTTGAATACGTGATCGTGCACGAGTTGTGCCACTTTCCGCATCCGAATCATTCGCGGGCATTTTGGAATGAAGTGGAGCACTGGATGCCCGACTATAAGGAGGCGATGAAAGTGACCAAGGGATACCGGCTTTTACGGCTCTGAGGATTCTGTGGCGTCTCCGCTCGGGTTTTTGAAGATTCTGTAGAGAGTACCGCGTATGTATAACTCACAATCTGGCGGAGTGATGTGTTTTATGCTTTTTGGTTCCTGCGGGTCGGCAAACTGATCGTCATGATGCAGCTGCAAATGCTCGAACACTTCTTGCTGCAGGTCGGTAAAATCACCGGCATGATCCACCCGCAAATACTCATAGACCCTCTGTGCAATATCGCCAAGAATGTCGAAAACAGCGAGGTCGACTCCTTCCGCCTGCTCGTCTATTTCGTTCGGATCGGAGGGGATATGCATCTCGTGGAAGCGTGCGCGGGCCGCGAATAGTTCGCGTACATTCACGACGGTTTTCCCCGCAAGTTCCTCAATTCTTTTCAAGCCGCGCCGTTTGTCGAGCGCCAGTCCAATCAAGCCCTTGTTCGCCCCCCGCTCTTCTAATCCTCTGTACAACCTAAAAGTCTCCGTCGCTTCAGTTTCGGCGACTTCCACGTTTGTGACCAGATTCCCGATAAAATTTGTGTGCCTTTCGAGAACACTCATATGTATAAAATAAAATTTTTAGTGAATTTTGTCAATTTATCTTGAAATTTCTCGCATTCTTCCCGTGTAAAGCCATAGCGATCGGCTTCGTCACTACGCTACAATCCCAACCATGCCCAAGAAGCGCAAGAAGAAGGCCAGGCGGCGGAAATCAGCACAGCATCTGGATTTGAAAGATCAGACCTGGCGACAGGTAAAGGCTGCGCTGTCGATCGCGCTGGGACTCATCATGATGTTGGCGATCGGCGGAAACGCAGGTCCGGTCGGCAACGGTATCATCCAGGTGCTGATGTTCTTCTTCGGCGCATGGAGCATTCTGTTCCCGGGATTCCTGATTGTTCTCGGCATCCTTCTCTTGCTCGCACGCAGCCACAAGACCGAACTGAAGCGTACGTACGGATTGGTACTGTGTCTGGTCTCGTTCCTCGGCATCGTGCATCTGCGCGCGCCGCTGGTGGATTTGGCAGACAGCCGCGACTCGCTCGGCGGAGCCATCGGCTTCATGATGGCATTCCCGTTTGCGACATTCTTGAGTGCGCAGGTGGGCTATGTGGTGCTCTCGACTGCGATCATCGTCGGCCTGTTCATCACGTTTGAGCCTGATATTCCGGGACTGATTGCTGCATTCAAGAGCTTCACTGAGCCAAGCAACGTGAAGAGGCAGCGCAAGCAGGATGAAGAAGAGGAGGACGAAGATGAGGATGAAGATGTTGCTGCCGCGTTCGTGAAGAAACTGTTCCCGGACAAAGACCTGGTCGAACGCGACGAGAAGCACACCGACATCAACATCGTGCGTCCGGCATTCGCCGACCGCAAAGAGATGGAGAGGCTGGCGGCGGAAGCCAAGACCAAGATTCTTCCGAAGCTCAGCGACCAGAACATGCTGCAGATGAACGACACGCGCTTCGAGGAATGGAAATTCCCCGAGCTCGACCTGCTGGAATTCAAGCACAGTGAAATCAAAGTGAAAGATGAAGAGCTCAAGGCACAGGCTGCGCGCATCAAGGAGAAGCTGCGGGAATTCGACATCGACGTGACGATGAAAGACGCCCATCCCGGCCCGACTGTAACGCAGTTCACTCTCCAGCCGGCTGAAGGTGTGAAGCTCAGCAAAATCGAATCTCTGAAAGACGACCTGGCGCTTGCACTTGCCGCGCAGAGCCTGCGCATAGAAGCTCCGATCCCGGGCAAGGCATTGGTCGGCATAGAGATGCCGAACGAGAAACGTTCAACGGTGTACCTGCGCGAAACTGCTGGAGTCACATGAATTCCGCGAGTCCGACTCCCCCCTGACGGTGCCGCTGGGACGCGGAGTCTCGGGCGATTCGTACGTCGCTACCATCGAGGACATGCCGCACTTGCTCATCGCCGGTGCGACCGGTTCGGGTAAGTCGGTGTCCATGAACGCGCTGCTGATCTCGCTGTTGTATCAGAACGCTCCTCATGAACTGAAGCTGATTCTCATCGACCCGAAGCGCGTCGAGCTGATGCCGTACAACGGTATCCCCCACTTGCTCACACCGGTGATCACCGAATCCGAGAAGGCACTGCAGGCACTGCGCTGGGCACTGGCGGAAATGGGTCGCCGCCTGCACAGGTTCTCAGAGACGGGCGTGCGCAACCTGGCCGAGTACAACGCCAAACAGGAAGAGGAAGAGAAGATGCTGCCGCGCATCGTGATCGTGGTGGATGAGCTGGCCGACCTGATGATGCGCCAACACCGCAAAGACACCGAGACGATGATCGCCCGCATCGCGCAGATGGCACGCGCCGTCGGCATGCACCTGATCATCGCCACCCAGCGCCCGAGCGTGGACGTCATCACCGGTCTCATCAAGGCCAACATCCCCACCCGCATCGCGTTCCGTGTGGTGAGCGCCGTGGACAGCCGCACGATCATCGACAGCATCGGTGCCGAAGACTTGCTGGGCAAAGGCGACATGTTGTACATGACGGCTGCAACGCCAAACCCGGTGCGCATCCAGGGCATCTACATTTCGACCAAAGAGATCGAACGCGTCATCAACGCGGTGAAGGTTGCCGGCGGCGGCATGCTCACCGAAGAGATCACGCTTGGCGACGGCGATGAGCCGGGTGCCGTCACAGGTGGCACATCGAGCATCAACCTGGATGCCGACGACAACGGCGGCGACGATTTCTTCTTCGACGCAGTGCGCATCGTGCAGGAGACAGGCAAGGCCTCGGCCAGCCTGCTGCAGCGCCAGCTGAAAGTCGGCTATGCGCGCGCCGCACGCCTGCTCGACATCATGGAGGAGAAAGGGCTGATCGGCCCCGCAGACGGCGCCAAAGCCCGCAAGGTCTACATCGACCGGATGGCTGGGTCGCCGGCAGAAGTGGAAATCCGGTAAGTACAATCATTGACCGCTTTCGTCGATTGCATGCGCCGGAAGCAGTTCTATGATGTGCCTCATACTCTTGCGTGCTGCCACCCCTGGTTTGAAGACTTTTGCGCATCCGGCCGAAGAGCCTGTGCGTGCCCACTATGAAGAACGCATCACATATCTCAAGCCGGAGCGAATCCATTACGGCCTAAGGAGGGCGCTTGATGAATTGCTGCCAAAGGCGTTATCCAAGTATCCGGCTCCATCAACGACCGTCACGAATGAAGAGCTCGAACTCTGGGCCCTCGCGCGCGCATCTGACGTGCTCCACGGCGGCAACAATTATTTTGGCCTGCCATACGACGCCGGCGAGCTAACACCGCCGGTATACAGGCAGCATCCGTCTGTCGCAACACCGATAATCGTCGGGATGACGCGTCCGGAATACGAGGCTCGCCGCGAGGACCTGGCTCAACGGGCGCTGGCAGGCGCTTTGCCTGAAAAGATTGATGACTGGAAGGACTGGATCGTTCGGGATCGTCATCGCGTGAACGTGATCGCTGTGCAAGCGGAAATACAGCTCGCATTCGGCGAACGCATTGGTGAGCTGCGAGCCGGGCGACCGAGGCTCCGCATTGCGAATGCATCGTGAAAAATAACCTGCTCCCCTAGACTACGGCTATGCAAAGAATGCCTGTCCGCCTTCAACCGGCTTTCCGCCTGATCGCGCTCACACTGGCACTCATGATTGCCGATGGGCTATGGCTCTATCTCAGTCATTTTTCTGAATTATGGATGTATGCCAATCCGGGGCTGATTGTCATCGGCAAACTGATGTCGCTGGAATATCCGATCGCATCCATTCTGCATGACTGGCAGCTATGGCTGTTCCTCGGCACGAGCGTGTTTGTAACCGTGGCCTGGCTGTTCTCGGCCTCGGTGATGATTCTGCATGAAGCTGGAACCGTCAAAAGCAAAAAGCTGTTCGTCTGGAGCGCCATCTTCTTCTGGATCGTGATACTCGGTGCAGTACTGACAGCAAAGCCGTGGCAGGGATTCTTAGAATAAGGTGTTGTACACTGGCGCCGTGCAACTGCTGCTCGCGACGACCAACAAAGGCAAGGTGACTGAAATCCGCGAGGCGCTGCAGGGTGTGCCGGTGGACACTGTCTCTCTGTATGAGCTGGAGAACATCCCGGATGCTCCGCTGGAAACAGGTGACACTTTTGCGGCGAATGCCGAACAGAAAGCTCGGTATTATTCCGAAGCACTGAAGATGCCGTCTCTTGCAGATGATTCGGGGATACTGGTAGAAGCGCTGCAGAATGAGCTGGGCATACATACCCGCCGCTGGGGCGCCGGACCGGCTGCGACCGATGCCGAGTGGATCGAGTTTTTTCTGGAACGCATGCGGCACGAGAAAAACAAACGCGCGCGCTTTGTGTGCTCCATCGCTCTTATCGGCGAAGACGGAAAACTGCACATGTTCGAGGGCGATTGCGACGGTGTGATCACCGACACGCTAGAAGCCGGTTATTTGCCAGGATTGCCGATCTCAGCATGTTTCAAGCCGGACGGCTTCGACCAGGTGTACTCGGCGATGACGGTCGAGCAGAAGAACACGGTGAGCCACAGGGGCAGGGCACTGGCGAAGACCAGAGAGTTTCTGGCGGCGTCAGTATTTTGAGTCGGCGCTGGCAACCTGCGTGATGTAGCCTTTGTCCAGGGTCACATTCAATGAGCCGCTCAATGTCACTGCGTCACCCATTATCGCCGCGAGAGGTCCCAGCTTTGCCTGCACCGCGATGATGACCGCTTCCACCTGTGAAAGACGTCTGAGAACTTGATCCTGCTCATTTTGCCTGTGGGCATCAGTTTCCTGTAGATCGCGTACCACTACCTTCAGATCATCAATCTCACGTTCTTTGCGGGCAAGCTCCTCGTCACGCAAGCGCTCCACTGCAACACGGGCTGCAATCAGCTCATCTTTGCCACGCTGGACAACCGCCTGCAGGGGTTCCGAGTCGGTGATGCAATTCCCGCAGATACCGGTGAGTAAAGCTTCCAGACTGGCTGTTGTTTGTGTGCGGACGAGCAAATTCCAGATTCCTCTGCGCACGCCGTTCGGAACCGAGTCACGCAGCAGCCTAAAACGGTCAGATCTGACTTTCAATGCATCACCGCTTCCCTCGGCCATATCCATATGCAGCCTTCCCATGCAGTCGAATGTTTCATCAGGGTTTTTGTTGGCAAAGTGCCACAGTCTTTTCTGGGTGAATTTTCTTCCGGCTTGCGACACCCCCAGACCGGCTGCTCCAGCGATGGCTACAGTGTAGGGGCTTTTGAAGAGCATAACCGCAGCACCTACCGGAACGCCCAGCATCACCAGGCTTCTCAGTGGTCCGCTTGTGATCCAACGCACGATCATGGCCTCTGCAAGGCGGTGCCGGATGCCTAATTGCACCTTTTCACAAAATTTCCCGGCGCGTTCTTGCGCGGCCGGAACATGCGTCAAATATTCCCCGTAGGCCCGCAGCATTCCCGTGTCTTCAAGAGGGTTTGCTGCCGACAATGCTGGGTGAAGTGCGGACACAATCGGTGGTGTTGACCGCATCGTATGCCGAGCGTCCAGGCACGCAATATTTAAATACACACCTCTGACTTCTGCGCATCTTGATAAGGAAAAATCAGAGCGCCGTGAAATCCAGCGCCTCGATCTTCAGCCACACGGCTTTGATGAGCTTACGAAGGTCTGACTTCTCAGCGTCGGTGACTGCAAACTCGCGGCGGATGGGATCCTCTCCTCGCTCGCCGATGAAATCAATCGCGAACACCTGCGGCGTGAGCAGCGGCTCGGCTAATTCGAGCAGCAGGGCGTAGAACGCCAGCTGGCGGAAGTAATCGCCGTCTTCAGTGTGCGAGACGGTACCCGGCTCCAGTCCTCCGCGGATTTCACCCGGGGCTTTGGGCCGGCCGGTTTTGTAGTCGATCACCAGTGCATCGGATGAGGTCTGCGAGTAGCGGTCGATGCGGTCGATTTTGCCTTTGATCGCATGGTCTCCGACCTGGCCTTTGTACTCACGCTCCACGGCGTAAATCACCGGGAAGACCCCGTCCAGCCGCTGTTCGTAGTACGAAGGCAACGCTTGCCTGGCCTGCACCAGCAGACGTTCGCGCTGCACGTCGGTAAGCGCGTTTCGGTCGGTCAAATTCCAGGTAAACGCTTCCAGAAATTTGCTGACCGGGAAATCCGTACCGTTCTGCCGCGCGACCGCCCATTCTTTCAGCGCCCAGTGCACAGCGGTACCGTAGCCGAGTGACAGAACTTTCTTCTCGTCATACTCTTCGGGCTGACCAAGCAGGTCGGTATTGCGGAATGCAATTGGATCGCGCAGGAAGCGTGTAAGCGATGTCGGAGACAGTGCAAAGTTCTCGATGCGCGTACGCAGATACGCCTTCAGCTCTTCGTCCATCTCGCGCGCAGGCTGCAACAGTAACAGCGAAGCCTTCTCAGGGTGCTTCAGTGCTGCGTCGACCTCGGGCAGTGGACCGGCTTCTGCGAAGAATCCGGATGGCGACACCGGGCGGCTCTTCTCGCCGACGGCGAACTCGCGCGGGCAGATGAACAGCAGTTCGCGCTTGGCGCGGGTCATGGCGACGAATGCGACCCGACGTTCGTCCTGATGTTTCTCGAATGCTTTCTGATCCTTCTCCCAACCAAACAGTAAATCTTCGGGGATGCTGAGCATGCTCGGATTGCGGCGTTTGTCCCAGTGCCCGTCGCGGTAACCGCTGAGGATGACAGTGTGATACTCCAGTCCCTTGCTCTGGTGTGCGGTGCGCAACTGTACGCCTTCCGTGACCAGATGCGGGATCTTGTAGGTCAGACGGATATTGCCGAAGTCCGGATCTGCATACAGCTTCAGCTCTGCCAGGAATTCCTTGAGTGACAGAGACGGATGTTCCAGACAGCGCTGCATCACGAAGTGGAAAAACGCTTCGATCGCAGCCAGATCCAGCGGATCCGGCGACTTGCCTATCTGTGACAATCCAGACTGGCGCAGCGCATGTTCGACTGTTTCCAGGACGGTCCGGCTCTCAGCTTTCTGCGCCAGATCCAGAAGCGTGTCGCGGGCTTTGATCAGCGAATCTTTATCAGCGAAACCGTTCTCCAGTGTTTCCAAACCGATCAGCGTTTCGTATGCGCTTTTCTCCGCAGCACGGGCGGACAGGACCAAGCGGGCGATATCAGCCGGTTTACAGCCGAAGCATTCACACGCCAGTGCGGGCAGCAACGCCCCCTGCACTTCCAACCGCTCCAGGCTTTTGAGGATCACGACCGCCTGCATGACTATGGAATGCGTGAGCAGATTTACTTTGCCGTCCAGCACCACCGGAATGTTGCGGGCACGCAGCACATCGTACAACGGGAACAACTCGGAGTTGGTTTGCACCAGCACTGCCAGCTCCTTTGCCGGAATACCGGCCTTGATGCGCTCTTCGAGCAAGTCGGCGATCAGGTACGGCTCAGCTGCATCGGATGGCGCCCTGAGCATGGTCGGCTCGGGGCCCTTATCTTTCGTGAACGCCTTCAAATCTTTCGTCAGTCCATCGATGCGTCCGACCAGGCGCTCTTCATTGCGTGCGATAAGCCTGCCGGCGGCATCCAGAATCTGCTGTGTGGAACGGTAACTGACCGTGAGTACGATCACCGGCGCTTTCGGGAAACGCTTATGGAATGTGAGCATGTGCTCGACGTTTGCACCCTGGAACCGGTAGATCGCCTGATCGTCATCGCCGACCAGGAAGAAGTTCGGCTCATGCGGGAGTTCTTCGTACGTAGTCAGCCGCTCGATCACCTGCCACTGCGCACCGTTCAGGTCCTGCGCCTCATCGACCAGGATGTACTGGTAACGCTCCTGCTGCGACAGCAGCAACCAGTCTTCGTTTTTCAATGCCTGAATGACCGACAGGATCATGTCGTCGTAGTCGTACGCGCCGAGCTTGATCATCGACTGCTCGTAGCGCCCGAACAGATCGACGAATTCGCGGAACTTGCGTGCGGTCATCAGGTTCTTCTCGTGCACCTTTGTCCCTGGCTTGCTCTTCGATCCCATCAGATCGTCGTACTCGTCTGCGACAAGCAGAAGTTCCTCCAACGTCTTGCCTTCACGTTTGCAGTCGCTGATGCGGCCGAGGATATCCGGAATGCGACCGTATGGGTCCTTTGGATTGATGAGTGCAGTGTCGGCTGGCAATGCGTCGATGACCTCCTGCATCAGTTGGTGCCGCTGTACGTCCGACAGCTGCTTCTTCGCCTGCCACTCGGAGAACGCAGTCGGGTTGCGGTCGATAATCGACGCGCAGAAGCCGTGAACCGTCGCGATGGTGACCGCATAGGCATCCGGACCAATGATCGTGCGCAAGCGCTCCCGCATGGCAGTAGCACCGCTGACCGAGAACGTCAGACAAAGAATGTTCCCCGGACGAGCCTGGGTTTTCTTGAGGATATTTGCCACACGCAACGCCAGCACCTGGGTTTTACCTGTGCCGGGACCGGCCACAACCATCACAGGGCCTTCGACCGTGTCGACCGCCTGCTTTTGGGCGTCATTCAGCCGCTGGTATTCCTGGTCGAAAGTGGGCATGAGTGGATGGTACCGAAAAGAATCAACAGGTTATGCAATGAGAACACTGAAATACATAAGTGCAATTCCAGTTCAGAGTGTACCGTTGCTTTTTTAAAAAGGAAAAGACTACACTCATCTCGTGTAGCGAACGAACAAGGGACATTGTATTTTGCTCTTTTCAAAATATGGAAACGGACGGAAAGGTCCAATGAAGAGACAGTTCGTTATTGCCAATAACGACCGGGCTTCCTTGTGACTGATCAGCAGGGCGATCGCGCGATCATCCTTGCACAAGCGGGCCTTTCCGTCCGTTTCCTCTCTTCAGACCAGAAAAAGGCTTAACCATTGACAAATACACACTCCGGCGTATAGTGCTTTTCCTCTTCTCTATGCGCCTCCAACACGACGTATTCCGGCAGACCGTCGATTCGCGAGTTGATGCCAAAGTCACTCAAGATGTGCGTGAAGCAATGAAGCAGTTCACCGAACTGCTTTTTCACTTTGTGAACGCCGAGAAACGATTACAGCTGCAAATGGGGGAAATACCCGTGCTGGACAGCGAAGCGCAGGCAGCATGGACCCGGCTTGTACACCCGTTTACAGAGACTGAATTCACCCTGGACCATCTGGGCGCATTGCGGACAGCGACAGAAGTCATTCGGCAGGCACTGCAAGAACTCGAAAGCGCTCAGCAATCGCTTTCGACCGAGGCAACGCTGAAGCATGAGCAAGAAGCGCAGGGAATCCGGCAGCAAAGACTCAGTAAGCACGGATCCCGTCGGGAGGCGCAGCAAGCACGCCTGACTTTCCTTCGAGATAACCAGAAAGCTACCGACGAAGATGATGAAGTCATAAAGCTGCGCGCGGAGATCGGAACGCTGGATACCAGTATCAGAGATACGACCGCCGATATCGAGCGCGGAGCTTTGCGCATGAGAGAACTCGGCACACCGGGCTATCGCTTCCGCACCGAGGAAAGGGTGAGGACAGGCGTGCTGCAGTCCGTCGAACGAATCAAGGCCGGATTGGTCGCAACTCCGGCTCAAAAGCTGGATAGCGGAGCGTACGTCGTCAAAGTACAAGCTGAGTTGTCTGCTGACGTACAGCGCCAGGTCGATCTGCTGATGAAGGATGTCGTGACGGCAATGCTCAATGACGGTAAAACTTTTGCAAAAGACTGGAGTAACGACGGTCGTGCGCGCGAGTACAGGGAAGTTCTGGCAACTCTCGAAGGCGAACTGGCCCGGCTGGAGCATCCGTATACCGCGCCGTATGCGACATCCCCCGTGGCGCTGCCGGACTATCTGGACATGATGACGCTGCGCAGGGATCTGGAAGCCGTCACGCTACCCGACGTCGTCATCGCACGCATACGCGAAGCCCTGAATAAAGCCGCAGAAGACGCACAAAGAATTGTCACTCGCGCCGACAAGCGGCCGAAAGACGGTGGAACGGCCAAGGCATTATCCAAGGGCAATGCCAGAAATCTGCTGGATGCCGTCTATGGTCAAACCGCAGTCGCGCATACCGGCGTCGTGCTGGATTCACTGAATCGCCAGCCCGGCGAAGAAGGCGTATTTACCGAGAATGACAGCACGAAAGTGTACGAGAAAGTGTATCTGAATCCTGCTGTGCCAGAGGCAACCGGACCCAAGCAATTCTCGTACGCGTTCATGATTCCCAGCGAAATCGGCGCCGACACTGCACATACGCTCACTATCGACATACCGTCAGCAACAGGCTTGTCACCGGATGTGAGCGGTTATGTCGCCTTGGCCCAACGTGACTTCGTCACTATGCAGCCGCTCGTCGCCGCCGGACGCGTCGCCGCACATGACGACAAAGCATTCAATATGCGCATCAGCCTGCAAGAAATAGAAATGCGCCGTGTGTTGAAACTCTTGGCGAATCCGAAGTTGACGCCCGCGCAACGGATCAGCGCCTTGTATAACTTGCGAATGGTTATAGACGCCGATTTGACATTCTGCACGCATAAACCGCACGTGCAGGGTCAACTCGCTATCGCGATGCAATTGGCCGCGACCTCAACACTCATGCTTTCCGGCAGAAAGACGGATCACAACCAGGCATTGACCGATACATTGCCTCTGATCGGCGATTTAGACGAAAGGCCGGGCATTCAAGTCCCGTTGCCGTATGCCGACTGGGAATTCGATGAGGCGTTGCAGGAAACAAATGAACTCTGGCCGGTGCTTAAACCGCACGCTGAAAAATTCATGAAGCGCCTGATGGGCATCATGTACCGCGAAGGAGGACCGGTAGGGGTGTCCATGAATGCAGGCATGGCACAATGGAGGCTCTATCAGCCGGTGGCGGAACGCATGGCGCATGAGTTCATCGCCGACATCACGCCCAAAACGACCAAGCGGGTCGGTATCGGCATGCTGTTGGATGCCTATAGGAAGTTCACCGGGTTGGCGGACAAGCAGACATCACTCTGCGCCGCTGCACAGATATCCGAAACTGCGCGCATCCTGGGCGAAGAGATCAAGAGGCGCGTGGCAGAGAATCGTGCTGCAAGGACCGTCCATCCAGCCCAGGGGGCTGTGCACATGCAGATGCCTACGATGACGTCTTTGACCATGATGCCCGGCACGTCGTCAATCATGGTCATGGGCAACGATGACCCATCAAGGCTTCCTGCCGAAACAATCGACGCTGCCGGCAGGGCATTTCTGGAGATCACTGTAGAAAGACTCAGCCGCGAAGCTGAGCGCCTGCAAAGAGGTCAATCCGGCCGTATCCGAGACGAGTCGAGGAACCATGTAGTGGAGCAAATCACGCCAGACCTTGAACAAATGACCGGGCGCGGTCAAGCCACCGAGATCCTGCAAAAGCTCCAGCGGATCGTGTTCGACGGATTGGAGATGGCTAGTAAGGGTGACGAACAAGTCAGCCTGAGCGCCGCACATCAAGCCTTGGGTTTCGCCCAAGCCTACAAAGAACTGCGCGAACGATGGGTGGGCAAACGCAAAGCCTGACCTACGCCTTGCCTGGCAGGAAGCCGAGTCCCATCCGCGCGATGAAGATCATCCCGAATGCGGTGAGTATCTGCGCACCGAACATCCAGATCACGGCTGACAGCTTGCCTTCGAACAGTCCGACAATTGCCGTGAGCGTTGCCAGTATCCATGCGGCCAGGAGCAGAATCATGGCGAGGACGAACAGATTGCAGACGATAGTCAGCCAATACCCGCGCGAGCAGGCATAGCTCATCGACACGCTGGAGAAGACGCCTCTGCCGGTTTTCAGCATGATCACCGGCGCAAACAGGAAACGCGGCAGCAGCCAGATGCCGGCGGCAATGCCGATGAACGGCACCCAGACGAACGAGCGCAGCAGGGACCACAGGAAGACCGCGATGACCTTCGGCAATACTGACGTCAGGCGCCGCGACATTTCGTACGCGTTGCCGCCGCCCTGCACCGCAAGCATCAGGAAGAACACCGATGCCACGAAGCCGATGGTGAAATTGACGAACATGGAGAGGAAAAACAGCGGGCCCGCGACCAGCAGGTACCGCATCACCGCGTCGTCGATCCTGGCCTGTTTGTCTTCCGGCATCGTGCTATCCGATGCTGACTGGTGCTGCTCGACCTTCTGAATGATCTCGGCCATCGACATCGTGTTGAACCAGGTGGTCACGCCTTCCTGCAATTCGGCCTGTTCGATGCCGTTGGATGCGATAATCGCGTCGATGCGCGAGTCCAGCTGGCGCACAAAGAACGCGTAGGCCGCAGCCGACACAATCGTAAAAGCCAATGCGCCGAGAGCGATGAGACGGAACCTCGCGGTAAAGAACGTCCAGCTGTTCTGCAGGAGTTGAGAGAGCGGCTCGGGCATGGAAGCGGAGGAAGTTCGATTACGCATCTTTGCCTTCGTCCATGGTGTAGGCGCACCGGTCGCATTTGCGGAAGGTCCTGCCGGCCTGGTGGATTTCCACCAGCGTACCCTTGCGGCACTCCGGGCACAGGTTTCCGGTCATGAAGCTGGGCATGGCAAACGCCTGAGGCTTGCCTCCGCCGTACTCGCGGATGCAGGCAGAGCGAGGGTGGTCGCGCAGCTTCTGGAGCACTTTGGCCTCGATCTGGCGGATACGCTCGCGGGTGACGTTGAACTCCTTGCCGACTTCTTCGAGCGTGTGGCCGATGCCGTCCTCCAGGCCGAAGCGCATTTCGATGATTTTGCGCTCGCGGGGCGTGAGGTACTCCAACATTGCGTGCACGTTCTCTTTGCGCAGCTGGCGGTTGGTGGCGTCGAACGGGTTCACGGCTTCCTCATCCTCGATGAAGTCACCGAGCTTGCTGTCTTCCTCGGAACCGACAGGGGCTTCGAGCGAGATGATGTCCTGCGAGATCTTCTGGATGTGGCGCACCTTCTTGATGTCCATCTCCATTTCCACGGCGATCTCTTCGACAGTCGGTTCGCGGCCGAGTTCCTGGACCAGACGGCGCTGTGTGTGCGTAAGCTTGTTGATGGTTTCGACCATGTGCACCGGAATACGGATGGTGCGGGCCTGGTCGGCGATGGCGCGGGTGATAGCCTGGCGGATCCACCAGGTAGCGTAGGTGGAGAACTTGAAACCGCGCTCCGGGTCGAACTTCTCGACGGCGCGGAACAGACCGATGTTGCCTTCCTGGATCAGATCGAGCAAAGACAGACCGCGGCCGATGTACTTCTTGGCGATGGAAACGACCAAACGCAGGTTGGCTTCGGCCAGCTGCTGCTTGGCACCCGAGTCACCCTTGCGGATGCGGCGGGCAAGCTCGACTTCTTTGCGGGCGTCGATGAGCGGCACGCGTCCGATCTCGGACAGGTACATGCGGACGGAGTCGTTGCTGATTTCGAGCAGGTCAACTTCGCGCTCCTTGCGGCGCTTCTTGTCGACTTCGGCCTGCTTGTCGTCTTTCAGTCGGATACCGGCGGTCGCGACGACCTCCAGAGAATCATCATCGCTGCTGGCTGCCGTGATGGCGCCGCTGCCGGATTCGTCATCAGTCGGCTGGCCGGTCTTCAGTCCCGCCTTGCGCTGCCAGATCAGGGTGTCCTTCACGTCGATGACGTCCACGCCCAAATCGACGAAGAGCGTGTAGACCTCGTCCAGCAGATCGATGTTTTCCTCTGCATTCGGAACAGCCTGCAGGATCTCCTGGTGCGTGACGTAACGCTGTTCACGGCCTTTTTTCACAAGATGCTTAATGGCATCCGGAAACGCCTTTAAATCATCGTCCGTGGGCTGATGGATGAAACTTCGTGGATGTGATGCCATACGTAAAGCAGAAGGAGAGTATAGGGAGGCCGAAGCAAATACAAGCCAATGTTGGCCAATGCCAGGACAGGGGTGACAAGCAAAGTATTCAGGGCGATTTTCGGCCAGAAACTGTGTTAGGATATCGACGATGAAACTCCCTCCTTTCAGATTGGAACAATTCCTGTCGGAGCACGAGTTTATCACGAAATACACACTATCTTCGTCGGACTGCGAATCGGCCGATATGCATGAGTTGGTGCGTGGCGCTGATGCGGAATGCGTTTCGTTATGGGAAAACCTCAAGCTCGGTTATACCCAGCCTGCAGGGCTTCCGTTACTCCGTGATGCAATATCCGCACAGTGTGACACCATTGCGTCTACCCAAATTCTCGTCACATCTTCAGCCCAGGAAGCCATTTATATCGTGCTTCAATCACTGCTTGAAAAAGGTGATCACGCCATCTTCATGCCCGGATATCAGGGCCAGTACGCGATTGCACAGGCGATGGGATGCGACGTTTCCTTTTGGAAACCTGATAGCGAGGCGGTATTCGACGTACAGGATCTGCTTGAGCTTATCCGTACGGATACAAAGCTGCTGTTTTTGTGCTTTCCCCACAATCCGACCGGCTATGTACCGACCGGAAAACAGTTCCGGGAGATCATGGAATTTGCCCGGGCGAAAAACGTCCGGGTGGTGTGCGACGAAATCTACCGTTTTCTGGAGCCAGAAGAGCAAGACCGTCTGAAGGCGGTTGCTGAAGTCGATGAAAATGCGGTGTCGATTTCCGGAACGTCGAAGGTATTCGGCATGCCTGGTTTGCGCATAGGATGGATAGCCACCAAAGATAAGAAATTGCTCAAAGACTTTGAGGAATACCGGAACTATACGACCATCTGCAGCAGCGCGCCGAGTGAAATACTTTCTTTGATGGCTTTGCGCATGAAAAATACGATCCTTAAGAAAAATCTTGCGATTCTGACAGAGAACAAGAGATCGTTCGACGCGTTTCTCCAACGGCATCCCGACAGAATCCGTTGTCAGCTTCCGGTGGCAGGAAGCGTCTGTCTCGCCCGTATACTCTGCGAAAAATCTTCAAAACTTTTCAGTGAAAAAACCCTGCAAGCCGCAAATATCATGATCATTCCGTCCGAATTTTTTGATCTGGGAGACAAGCACATCCGAATCGGGCTCGGACGGAAAAGCTTTCCGCATGCGCTCGATGTTTTTGAAAACTACCTGGAAAAACACTACCGCTAAAATCCGGGGGTGCTGCACGCCAATCTTCAAACCGCCATCTTCGCCAGCTTGAGCACCTGCTGGTATTTCGTGAGCAGCATAGCCTCTTCGGCGGCGCTGCCGGCCTTGCGGGCCAGTTTGATCTGTTCGATCAGCTCCATCTGCTTGCGGACCATCATGTCCTTATTGGCGCTCTGGCACAGCTTGCGGATCTCGCGCACGGCGATGGACTCCGACCAACGCACAAAGTTTTCCTCGCAGAACAGCAGCAACACCTGGATCTGGCGCTTGAATTCGCCGTCGAGCTGCGCGGCTTCCAGAATCTCGTTGCCGGTGTGCAAGGGGTCGGCCGCTATCACGGCTTCGCGCAGAGTCTTCCAGTTTTGCTCGTCCTCTGGAATCAGCTCCTGAAGCAGCGAGCGTTGGGTCGGGTACTGGATAGTCAAACCGACTGCCAGCGCGTGCCGTGTGAACGGTGTGTTGTCGATGACCGCCTCTGGCGTGTCGCGCTTGGGGATCTGGTTCTGCACTCTGAAACTGTTGAAGTCCGCCGCGATCTCCGTCTCCACGCTCTGCAGTACAGATGACAGCTTGCGCAGTTCCTCACGCAATTCGACCGAGCTCTGCAGCGACCGCAACAGCGGGAACAGCGTGCTTGTGATGCGGCGCTTGCCTTCGGGGGTGGTTGAATCCGGCATGGCGGCCAGACGGTCCAGCACCGCGTCGATGTACGGCCGGTACTTGTAGTTCACAAGCTCTTTGAATCCGACCGGGTCGCGTTGAATGAATTCATCCGGATCTTTGGCGGGGATGACGACCGACTCGATGCGCAGACCCTGCGGCGCGAGCAACTGGAACGCGCGGTCAGCGGCAGTCTGCCCGGCAGCGTCTTGATCCATGCACAAAATCACCGTGTCTGCGTAACGCCTCAGTATCCGCACGTGCTCCTCTGTAAGCGCGGTTCCGCTGACAGCGACGACGTTGGTCACGCCGGCCTTGTGACAGGACACGACGTCGAAGTATCCCTCGACCAGCATGACTTTGCGGGTGGTGCGGATGGATTCCTTTGCCAGCGACAAACCGAACAGCACATCCGACTTGTGGTAGAGCGGGCCGTCCGGACTGTTGATGTACTTGGCATCCTGGTCACCCAGCGCGCGTCCGCCGAAGCCGATCAGCTTGGCCTGCGCGTCGTAAATCGGGAACATGATGCGGTGACGGAACCGGTCGTACATCCGTCCTTCCAATTCTTTCTGCACGCCGAGCCCCGCAGCGAGGATTTCGGATTTGCTGTACCCGGCCTTCAGCAGATGATCGTAGGTTTCAGAGAAGGAATCAGGCGCATAACCGATCTGGAATGCAGCCTCCACGTCGGGCGTGGTACCGCGCTTTTGCAGATACGAGAGAGCATCCGGCGAATCGCGCAGTGCTGTTTTGTAGAAATTCAGTGCAGCTTCCAGACACTCGCGAGCGCGCTCTTTTGCATCGCGTGATTCGCGGACAATCGGCGTGTCTTCCTTCGGCATTTCCACTCCGGCACGGTCGGCCAGCAGACGAAGCGCAGTCGGGAAGTCGACGCCTTCGATCTTCTGCACGAACGCGAAAATATCGCCGCCGCTCTGGCAGGCGAAGCACCATCCGATGCCTTTGTCCGGTGACACGATGAAGCTGGGATGTTTGTCGTTGTGGAACGGGCACAGACACGCGAAATTGCGGCCCTTCTTCACCAGCTGGCAGTACTGTGCGACCACCTGGTCGATGGGAAGCCGGGAGCGGACCTGGTCACGGATATCCATGGGGACGGGAGTATACCCTGAGTCCGGTGTTTTGTTCAGGAAAACATTCTGACGATCTCTCTCGGCATCCTGTTCAGAATCACACCCTCTTTGAGCAATCCCCTGCCGACCACTATCCGCAGCGGCTTGCCTTCGGGCATCGGGTAATCCACTGCCAACAGAACGTCTCCGTCCTCCACATCTGGCGGGGTGATATGCAGATTGACGCCCTTCAGCGTCTGCGAGAACTGCTCCGGGGTAATTGTTACCATCTGCTTGGTCGCACGCGCTCCGCGCAGCGAGACGATCTCGTGTGACATGCGCACCAGTCCATGGTTGGTGGATTTGCCGTACGGCAGACCGGTGACGTAACTGGTGGTCGGAATGCGGAAGTCCAATAATTCTTCGGTCGTGACCGACAGGTTCTCCTTATTCTCGAACAACCGCTCATTCTCATCCAGAAAACCGTTGCCGTACCAATCGTCCAACCGTCCGACGATGGCTTGCACGCGCTGTCTTTGAAGAACCTCCAGCTTGGTCGTCTTGGCGTCGTCATTCCATTTCTCAGCGTCGCGGGTGGCTGCCTTTTTGACGATGACTGCTGCAAAGAATCCCTCTGTGTCGTAGGTCTGCGGCCACAGCCGGTACGCCGGGAACGTGTCGGTGATGCCCATGTGCTTCTGCACGATGACCGAATCGCTTTTGGCAGCCGACAGGTCAATCCCCTGCTCAGCCGCTGCATCGATGATTTCGATTTTATCGCCGAATGTTTTCAGCATCGCGAGGATCGTTCCTTCGTTTTCTTCGGGCGTGAGCGTGCAGGTGGAATACACGATGCGTCCGCCGATCTTGGCAGCGTGAATCGCGGACTCGAGCAGTTCTTTTTGTAGCCTGGCCATTTTGATGATGTTCTCCTCGCCGCCGAAGCTGAGCGCGTCGGAATCTTTACGCGCGGTGCCCTGTGCGGTGCATGGCGCATCACACAGCACACGGTCGAACCTGCCCGTTGTGTTGCGGGCGAACCACTGGCCGACTTTTTTCACGATGCGCACGTTCACGACTCCGCAGCGCTGCAGGTTGCTGACCAGCGACCACAGCCGCTTCTCCTGCACGTCGTTTGCGATGATCACGCCTTTGCCACGCATGCGCGATGCGATCTGCGTTGTCTTGCTGCCCGGAGCGGCGCTCATGTCGAGGACCTTCTCGCCGGGCTGCGGATCCAGCAATGCGGCCGGCAACATGCTGGCAGCCTCTTGCATGTAGGTGTGACCCATCACGTGCAGCAGGTCTTTGCCCATGGCTTCGTCGCGGTTCTCGCGCTCCAGATAAAATCCTTCTGTACACCATGGCACTGGTTCGAGCGTCCAGTTTTTGCTTTTGGCCCAGCGTTTGAAGTCCTCGGGAGAGGATTTGAGCAGGTTCACGCGCTTGCTTTTGCGCAAGGGTTTATCGCTCTGGGCCTTCAGCGCGGCGACGTCGGTAAACGGCGCGTAGCGGTCGAACGGATGGATAGTCGATGTCACCGGGAGAGCATAGGGATGCGGAAGGCCGACGGAAAGGAGATTGGTGCCGCAAAATACGAGAAATAGCGCCTTTCAAGGCTTGCACAGGCCAGAATCGTTCCCTAAACTGCCGGTCTCATGAGTTTGAACAACCTCCGAACACTCAACGGCGAAATTCAAGTGCGTGAAGCCAGAATCAGGGTGCTCAGCGACGAATTACACGCCATCGGGAAGGCGATCGACGATCATACCGAGAAAACACGTGATGATATGGAGGATTTATTTGGACAACACGCGATACTCTTCCAGGAGCGCCGGGAACTCTATGATGAAGTTACCGAGCTCGCGGCTGATCGCGACGCACTGATCCAGAGCATCCACGAGCATGGGGATGAGCCAGACGGCTTTCTGCCGGCTGAGCTTCCGACGCATTTCGACACGACTCCGCCTGATGATTTTTTCAAACGCGAGCCGGGGGACGATGAACCGGAGTGGTGGCAGGCGGTGTAAGCAATGTGAGAATCTTGCCAATCTTGTCCAATTGCCTTGCTGAACCATAACGTTGAGGCAAACTGACTTGTACCTGTATGGCTCTTGACTCATTTAAACCTAGCCCGACTGAACCAAAACTGATTTCCGCCTTCGACATGACAGCGGCAGACGCAGTCGTGCATTTTTCGAATCAGGCAAAGCATTTGCTCAGCGGGATAAGAAAAAAATCCGGCCTGAATATCGACATGCACGATAGGCCGAATAATCTGGGCACGTCATTTCTCACGAATACCGGAATCAACCACGCCAGTCAGACATGTGTCAGCGGAGACCCGGAGCAAGTCCGCGATCAGTTGCGGCAATTGGTGCGAAGTAACGCACGCTTCGATGTCGCGACTGCACTCTTCGAAACCCATGAAGCTGATGACCCGGGTGAGCTTGCCATGTTGTTGCATGACCTGACTCCCGGCGGCCTCACGTTCGTTGCGGACTATGCCATGGAAGGACTGGATCCCAAGACCGCTGATGCCCTGACTCAAAGCGAGGCTGAGCGTCGCCTCAAAATGAAAAAGGGTACAGATGAATGGTTGCGGATCCATGCGCGCTACTCACAGCTGGATATGGGAAAATGGCTTACAGAAGCCGGATTTGCTAACTCCTTATTGCTAGCGCTCGCAAATCGCAGGGTGTTTGGTATCGGCGTCGGCAGTGAATTCGAACTTAAACCTGCAGAGTACGAAGCGGCACTCCGCATGGCTCAACCGGCGTTGGGTGACAATCGCAAGAGAGAGGGCTCGCTGCGCTGATATCAGATCACCAAGCTTACCAGCTTGCCCTTCACATAGATCTCTTTGCGGATAGCTTTGCCTTCCAGGAAGCGCACCACGTTCTCGTTGGTTTTCGCTGCCGTCAGCACGTCTTTCTCGGTCGAGTCGGCAGGCACTTCAACTTGTCCGCGCAGTTTGCCGTTCACCTGCACCGCGATCGTCAGCGTGGATGACACCATCAGCTTGGGGTCGAAGGTCGGCCAGGTTTGATCGGCGACGTAGCCTTTCTGTCCAAGCGTTTCCCACAGCTCATCCGCCAGATGCGGTGCCAGCGGGCCGAGCAGCAGCGTGATGGTCGTAGCGGTATCGATGTGCAATGACGGGCGCTTCTCGATGAGATTCAGCAGTTCCATCAGCGAGCTGATCGCCGTGTTGAAATGCAGATTGCCGGTATCCTCGGTGACTTTCTTGATCGTTTTGTGCAATGCGGCCAGCACTTCCGGATCTTCCGTCTTCAGCTTTGCATCAACGGTTGTGCTGAGCGTCTTCCACATGCGGCGCACGAAACGCTCCGTGCCGCGGATGCCCGTATCGCTCCAGTCACCGCCCTGCGTAAACGGGCCCATGAACATCAGGTACATGCGGAACACGTCCGAGCCGTAATAATCCACGAACGCGTCCGGGCTGACCACGTTGCCCTTGCTCTTGCTCATCTTGGCGCCCTGGTTGGTGATGAATCCCTGGTGCACCAATTTCTCGAACGGCTCGCCGTGGCTGACCACGCCGATGTCTTTCAGCGCCATCATGACGAAGCGCGCATAAATAAGGTGCATGCAGGCGTGCTCGGGTCCGCCGACGTACAACGAGACCGGCATCCATTTTTTCTCCAGAGTCGGATCGATGAATTGCGACTCGTCGCCTTCCATCAGGTAACGCAGGTAGTAGAAAGAGGAACACACGAACGTGTCCATGGTGTCGTACTCGGGCGTCCAGCCTTTGCCGAAAATCTTCTCGGTGCGCTCTTTGAATTCTTTGGAGTGCTTGAGCGGGGATTCGCCGGTCGGCTTGAACTCCACATCGGTCGGCAACAGCCACGGCAGATGCTTCTCAGGAATAGGGTGCGCTTCGCCTTTCGGGTCGTACACAATCGGGATCGGCGCGCCCCAGTAGCGCTGGCGGCTGATGAGCCAATCACGCAGACGGTAGTGCGTTTTGCGTTTGGCGATCTTCATGTCGTTTTCCATGAAGTCGATAATGTCCGGGCGAACCTCGCCCCACTTGCGGCCCTTGAACTTCTCGGGCTGGGCCATGATCGCTTCGGGCTCCTTGAAATAACAGAACTCCAGGTTCTTCACTTTCTCAGCCTGTTTCGGGTCCGCAGGGAACATGACCGGGCGAAGCGGGATGCCGTACTTCTTGGCGAACGCAAAGTCGCGCTCATCGTGCGCGGAACAGTGCACCCAACCTGTGCCGTAATCCATGACCACGAACGACGCCACCCAGATGGGCAGGTCGCCGGTGCCGAACGGGTTGTCCACGTAGCGGCCGGTGAACACGCCTTCCATGTCTTCCTCGAACTTGAATTTTTTGGCGGCCTTCTTCTTCTTGATGCGTTCGACAAACTCCATGACCTCTTTCTCCTGCTTCGTTCCCTTCACCAGTTCGGCGATCATCGGATGTTCCGGAGCGATGACAGTGAACGTCTGGGCCATGAAGGTCTGCGGCACCGAGTCGTACACCTCGAACTTGATGTCCATGTCTTTGACCTTCGACGCGATGTTCACGCCCTCGCTGCGGCCGATCCAGTTGCGCTGCATCACCTTAGTCTTTGTAGGCCAGTCCAGCGTCTCCAGTCCGTCCAATAATTTCTGTGCGTACTTGCTGGTCGCCCAAAACCACTGGTCCAGGTTCAGCTGGGTGACCTCTGTTCCGCAGCGTTCACACTTGCCGTCCTGGCACTGCTCGTTGGCGAGTACGGTCTGGTCTTTCGGACACCAGTTCACGAGGGCCACCTTCTTGTAGGCCAGCTTGTGCTCGTACATCTTCAGGAACAGCCACTGTGTCCAGCGGTAGTACTCCGGGTCGCTGGTGTTCAGCATGCGGTCCCAGTCGTACATGCAGCCGATGCGCTTGAGCTGCGCGATCATGGTCTTCACGTTCTGCGCTGTGGACTTGGCCGGAGGCACGCCGGTTTTGACGGCATAGTTCTCTGCCGGGAGTCCGAATGCATCGAAGCCGAACGGCTGAAAAACATCTTTGCCGTTCATGCGCATGAAGCGCGTGTAGCTGTCAGCCGGCGAGTAGCAGTACCAGTGACCCACGTGCAGCTTGTCGCCGCTCGGGTACGGGAACATCGCGACCGAATAGAACGGGTTCTTGGCTTTTTCCAGGTCGGCGCGGTGAACGTGGTTTTTCTCCCACTTTTCCTGCCACTTGGCCTCTACTGCGGTTGGGTCGTACTCGGTGAACATGCGCGGATGATAGCGAGAATCAGAGTGCATGCCTACGGAAATCAGTATGGGCGGTTGCGTTCTGCGCATGGATCTGCCGAATAATTGACAAGCAGGGCATTTCGTCCTTTTATATCGCGCTATGGCAGGAACAATTGCACGATTACAGGCATTTGAAGAATACGTCGGAACCGCGTTCGCGGACTCGGCGAATGGATCCAGCGAAACTGAAAAACGCCTAAAGGCACGACAGTTTGCCGCCGACGCCCACTGCAAAGTGCTGGATCTGCACAACTTCGACAAATCCGATCCGGTTACACGGGCACTTCGTGACTCTCACATGCAAGGCAAGTTTGAACCGAGCCGAATGTTGACCGATGACATCCTCCGATTTCTGGTCGACCGCTATCAGATCAATCCGAGCGGCGACTACTTGGAAAGTTGCGCCCTGCGCGGCATCGGCCTGCTTGCATGGCAAAAAGCCGAATGCATGCGGAAACTCTTGCAGACGACCGGAATCCACCCAAATCTGATTCCGATTTCCAAGGTGAGGCTGAATGCCCGCAGGCAATCCACTGACACCAAATGTCTGGCCCAGCGGAAAGTCGAACGCAAAGAGATTGCGGCATTTATGCCAGCCTGCATCACGGAAATACGACGGGCGCTCGGATTACAGCCGGGTATTGTTCCGTCCGAGGCCGTCATCGAAGCGGGTCTTGGAAAAGATCTTCTGATTGTTGAGACGGTACCTGCCGATGACGAGGACGTTGCCATTCCTGTCATCAAAGGCTTTGCCGCAACGAAGGCTTTTTCGGGGGGCGACCCGGGCTGGAGATCGTCTATCTATGTAAAAGGAAAAGGCGATGTGGAAATACCACGGCAGGCATCGACGAGTCTCCCGTCAGTCGCGGTTACGAAATTCGGTTATGAATTCCAGACCTACATGAGTGCAACTGTGAGAGCCATAATAGCGCTACTGGAAGAGTTCCCGGATCATGTGCCGCGCGCAGAGCTGCAGTGGTGCGAAAAGCCGTAAACGAAATCGTGTCAAAATATGAATAAAGGGCTCGCACAAGAGACAAAACCATGCCATGATGCGCGGCGCACATGGCCAAATTACCTATCGTCGCAATCATCGGCAGGCCCAATACGGGCAAGTCGACCCTGTTCAACAGGCTCGTAGGCTGGCGTAAGGCGATTGTGAGCGATACGCCCGGCACCACCCGCGACCACGTCGCGCACCGCGTGAATGCCGCCGACGTCAGTTACCTGCTGGTTGATACCGGAGGTATGGGCAAAAGCGACGATGAAGACTTCGAATCCGACGTGTATCAGCAGTCATTGCTGGCATTGGAGCATGCTGACTTGATCCTGTTCACCGTCAGCGGCAACGAGGAACTCACCTCCGATGACTACAAGATCGTGGAAGTCCTTCGCAAGAAGCGTAAGCGGCACGTTCCCGTGTTCGCCATCCGCACCAAAGTCGACAACGAGGACATCGCTGCAGAGTTCGACACGCAACACCATGAGCTCTCCATCGGCGACAAGCAGTTTGCGGTCAGCTCGCTGCACAAACTGGGAACGGACGAACTGAAAGACGACATCAACAAAACCCTGACCTCGCTGCATTTCGTCCGGGCCAAAGAAGAGGAGGAAGCCGAGAAGGACGCCATTCCACGCATCGCGATCATCGGCAAACCCAACGTGGGCAAGAGCTCCATCGTGAACGGGATGATGTCCGACGCGCAGCACGACCACAGCCCGCTGCTGGTCTCGCCGATCGCCGGAACCACGCGCGATGCGACCGACACCGAGATCACCTTCCACGGCAAACCGTACGTGCTGGTCGACACGGCCGGTCTGAAGAAGAACTCGCAAACCGACGAACAGGTCGAACGCTATGCGATGTTGCGCACGGTGCAGGCGCTGGAAGTCTGTCACGTCGCGATCCTCGTGCTGGACGGCGAACAGCCAGTCACCCAGCAGGACAAACGCATCGCACGCATGGCATCCGACGCAGGCAAGGGCCTCATCATCCTGGTCAACAAGATGGATCTTGTGAAAGGCGAAGCCCGCAAAGTGAAGCTGCATGAAGTGTCGATTCTTTTGTCATTCTGCAAATTCGCCAAAATCATCCCGTGTTCGGCGCTGACTCGCGAAGGCCTGATAAAGATCTTCGACGTCATCGACTCGGTGATGGAAAGCATGCGCAGGCGCATCCCCACGCCGCAGCTGCACAAGTGGCTGGAGCACGCGCTCATCGGCTGTCCGCTGGGAGTGGTCTCCAAGACCAAGCACATCACCCAGGCCGACGAGATTCCGCCGACGTTCGTGCTGTTCATGAAAAACCCCAGGCTCGCGATGCCCGCACATCTTCGCTACATGGAGAACCGCATGCGCCAGACGTTCGGCTTCGACGGCACACCGATCCGCTGGATCCCCAAGTCCGCCGAACGAGACAAGAGGGCATAAACATGCGGTATACTGACCCCATGCACGAGAACACGCTGCCACGGCTTCCGTCCCGGATGACAATCCTCGGATCGGTTTTCATCGTGGCTATCGCGACATTCCTGGTGTACGTGTCTTCGCTGCACAACGGCTTCATTGCACTGGATGATCCGTACGTTATCTACAACAACCTGGCGATCCGCGCGATCAACCCGGGCACGATCTACGCGATCTTCTCGCGGTTCGATCCGGAGCTGTACATCCCGCTCACGTTCTTCAGCTTCCAGATCGACTATCTTCTTGGTGGACTGAACGCATTCCAGTTTCACCTGACGAATCTGGTGCTGCATATCGGCAACTCTTTGTTCGTACTCTGGATCGCATTCGCCCTGCTGCGGAATCGATTGGCAGCACTCTTCTGCGCGCTGCTGTTCGCACTGCACCCGGTGAACGTGGAAGTCGTGACCTGGGCGACTGCACGCAAAGAAACGCTGTCTGTCTTCTTCACACTAGGGTCGATTGTGGCCTATCTGTACGGAACGGCTGATGCAAAGCGGTGGGCGTACTGGGTCGGCATTCTGCTTTTCGGGCTGGCACTGCTCTCCAAAGTCACCGTTTTCACGCTGCCGGCTCTGCTGCTTCTGATGGACTGGTACCGCGGCCGCCGCATCGGCAAAGCCGCGCTGATCGACAAAATTCCGTACGCGTTGCTGTCAGCAATCTTCGTGCTGGTCGGACTGATTCCGAAGCTGCAGATTCTTTCATCAACCACGACCTTCGAGAAAATCCTGATGGCCGCACGAAGCACGATGTTCTATCTGGAGAAGCTGCTGCTGCCGGTCAATTTGTCCGTGCTGTATCCGAATTCCGAGGCGATCACGCTGTCCTCGCCTGGCTTCGCGATCTCGATGACGCTGTTTGTGCTGCTGGCCTGCTGTGTGGCTCTCTCGCTGAAGCGCACACGGAAGATCGCGTTCGGCTTCGGTTTCTTCCTGCTGGCGATCAGCCCGACGTTCGTGCACTTCAACCGCAACGCCGCGATTCAGTCGGCATCCGGCGGCGGCATCCAGATCGCATCTGACCACTACGTGTACCTGCCGATGCTCGGGCTAGTACTCATGGTTGGCGCTGGAATCGCGTGGCTATTGAACCGGAGTACTGAAACCAAAGGCACCATCCGCGAGTTGATCATCGGCGCTGCAAGCTGTGTCATCGTCGCATTCGGCATCCTCGCCATGCTGCAGTCTCACGTGTGGAAGAGCAGCGAGACCCTCTTCGCTCATACACTGAAGCATTACCCGGAATCGGTGGCTTCACGAGTGAACCTGTCGGTGATCTACCGCAAATCGAACCGGTTTGATGAGGAGAAGAGCGTGCTCGAAGACGGACTGGTCTATGGCCCGAATTCCAAATTGGAAACCGGCATGGCAGCCATCGCGGCACGCAACGGCGACACACAGACGGCGATGACCTGGTATCAGAAAGCCATCGATCACGACCCGACCAACGCAGAGCCGTATTTCGGCATGGCGGTGATGGCAAAAGACCCGGTTGAATCCGAACGGCTGTACTTCCGCGCGATCGAACTGGATCCACAGTACGTCGCTGCCTACGTGAACCTGGCCAGCCTGCTCATCGGCCAGGAACGCTACGAGGAAGCGGAACATGCGCTTCTCACTGCAACATCGCTGAACGAGTCATCACTGGAAGCGTTCTTCAACCTGGGTGCGTTGTACGGCGCAACCGGAAACACCGATGAAGCCATCGCCGCATTTGAACATGTGCTGCTCATCGATCCGGATTTCACGCAGGCAAAACAGCAGATTGAGTTGCTCAGGCAAAGCGGTAACTGATTAGCCCCTGCCAACGTGCCCGTCCTTCACGCGTCCGTCCTCATGGAACGGCAGCGGGTAGGCTTCGATGGCGAGTTCCAGGCGCTTCACGATCTCAACCGGATCGTCATCCAGCACCATGTTCGGCGGAATCTGGCGCTTACACAGCTCTTCGACGATGTGCGGGATGGAGTTGCTGATACCGCCGGAGTTCGTGACGATGCCGGTCGGGCGTCCCTCGTCGTAGGCGATGGTGAACTCGTTGAGTGTGCCGATGCCGCCGCCGATGATGACGATGGCATCGCTGGAACGGATGTTGATGATGTCGCGCTCCATGAATCCCATACCTGTGAAGATGATGATGTCGTGGCCGTGCGGGGACATGTACTCGTTGATGTGCTCGTATTCTGAGAAAGCAGGCGAGATGCCGATGGTCAGGCCGCCGGCCTCTTTGGCGGCAAGCATGGAATCGTGCGGCAGTCCCGGACAGGCACCGTTGATAAGGATGTGACCGCGTCTGGCGATAGCCTCGCCCAGCTGGCGCGCTTTGTCGCGGGCGACCGGATCCTCGATCTGCGGGCCGCTTGCGGAGCCCATCACGCCGATTTTCAGTTTGCGTTTGTGCATAGAACGGAAGTGTAGAGGGTTTGTATGCTTGTAAGAAACCGCTAGTTGCGGTCTAAAGAGCCGTCTGTCTTTCGCAGATGGAATGCAGCGGGGGCGATGACGCCTCGGCATCGATCTGCAGACAACGGTTCGGATCGCCGGTGACCATCGCGATGCACAGCACCATGAAGTCTGCGGCTGACGGCGCATTGGCAAGTTCGCCTGACTGCGAATCAGCCAGTTCGCGGCATGTGCGGACATTGCCGGTGCTGACGGCGGACTCGATGGTCTGCACGTGTGACTTGTACACGGAGAGCTCGCCGGCAGTCAGCTGTTTGCGCAGCGGCTGGATCTTCGGTGCGGCGCCGGTTGCCTTCTGGATCGTGCCGGCTACCTGCCTGGTGACAGCCTTCTTCACCTCGTTGGCCGCCTGCTCTTTGGCGGATTCCAGCAGCTGCCTGGTCTCCGGCGTAGCGAATGCACCGCTGACCGCAGTGACAGCTTTGCCGGCCAATTCCTGCACCGCAGTGGCTGCATGCGCCACATTGATACCGCGCTCACCAAGTGACGCCACATAAGCGGCGTTCGCCTGCAAATTCTCCTGTGTCGGCGGCACAAATGCCACTGCCACAAAGGCTCCCAGCGCGATCATGATAGCGAGACTTTTCATCTCAATATTATATCATATTTTTGTATTAAATGCACGAAGATTCGCTCCTCACTCCGGCGCTGCTGCGCCACCTCTCTCCCTGAACGGGAGAGAGGGTGTCTTGGCTTGGGGTGGTGCCAAACTCCCCTCTCCCGATAACTGCGGGAGAGGGGTTGGGGGTGAGGCTAACGCAGGTATCTGGCCTTATTCTCGTTGTGTTCGTCGTTGGTTTTGGCATAGCGGATCAGGCCGTCGGTGCCGTGCAGGTAGTACCAGTACGCACTCTCCATGGGATGCAACGCAGCTTTGATTGCAGACTCTCCGGGATTTGCGATCGGCGTCGGCGGCAAGCCGGCGCTCTTGCGTGTGTTATACGGCGATACGACATCCAGGTCTTCCCGGGTCAGCGCGGCTTTGGGCTTGCGCAATACGTACCGCACGGTGGCATCCACACCCAGACCGATGTTGTTATCCAGGCGCTTCCACAGGATGCCCGCAACCGTCGCACTCTCATCGGCACCGCCGGTCGACTCTTCCTGTACCAGTGACGCCATGGTCAGAATCTGCGGCAGCGTTCTGCCGGAAGCTTTGATGTCAGCTGTGTACGGCGTCACGACTTTTTCTTTGAATCTGCCAAGCATGCGCTGCAGCACATCTATCGGCTGATAGTCGACGATAGAGATGTAATACGTATCCGGGAACAGATACCCTTCCAATCCGGAACCGTAGCCATTTGCGCGCTTGCCTGTATCGCATGCAGGCACGGGCAGCGTCTGACAGCGCGGCAGGAAGTCCTCATACAGCGTGAAGTTGCAGGTGGAAAATGCACAGTCGAGGATATCGCCCGGTTTGCCGAGGCCTTTGGATGCCAATAGCGCATCAATGTCCGCAATCGTGTAGCCCTCTGGGATCGTGATGACCACATCGGCGGATTTTCCTTCGGCCAGCGCACTCACGATTTGCGGCAGGGATTGTCCGCGGCTCATCGTGTACCCACCGGCCTTCAGCGTCCCGGCCAGATTCTTGTACTTCACGTACAGCTTGAACATGAACGGCGAACGGATGAGATCTTTCTCGTGCAGCTGCCTGGCGATAGCGTCAACCGATGTGCCTTGCTCGATACTGACGTTGATCGGCGTGGCATCGCCCGTTTCTACCGGAGACATGCCATGCACAAACCAGAAACCGACTGCTATCAGCACAAGCAAAACAAGAATCTGGAGTTTGCCCACACGGCGCGGCTTCTTCTCCTCACGAAAAGACCTGAATGTAGTCTGCTGCATCGTCGCGCGCTTGCGCCGGAACAGTCGCATGTTACTGAGCGGAAAGGCCCATCTGACTCATCACGCCCTGCATCTTTTCGGACGACACCAGCTGCGCCTTTTTGACCGCGCGGTTGAAGGCGTCCTTGATGAGTTCCGGCAGGCGCGCCATGTCGACACCCGGGTCGATGGTGATGCTGACCACCTCGATTTCACCCGAGATGACCACCTTCACGCCCGAGGCCTCGGCTTCGACGTGGATATTCTTGAGTTCTTTGCGGACCTGCTTGGCCTGTTTCTGCAGACTGTACTGTTTGCGGAGATCGGAAAATGAAACCATGCGCCCATCATAGCTGCTTTCTTACTGGTGCAGCAAATAGCGGTCCTTTTTCTCGATCAGCAAGGCATCTTTGACCAGTTTCTGCAGCAAGCCCTTCAGCCATGTCCGGTGCTCCTTTTCGTCCCAATCCTTGCTGATCAGCGGGCCGATGCCAGCCGGGCTCAATCCCCTGTCGTGGTCACGCAGAACCTCCACGATACGTCCGCGGAAAATGCGATTCGGAACAAATGACGTACCGACCATCCGTCCGGGCTCTTTTTTGGTTTTGACGATCGCGACCGGAGTCTTGTACGCAGCCTTCATCAATCCCCTCTTTGTCAGCGGACAGATGTCCCACTTGGGACTGCGCCGTGTGCAAACAAGCGATCCATAATCCATCAGCGCCGCATGCCAATCGGCTGACACGGAAGGCAAACCTAGCGGTTTTCCTTCCGTGAGCCATCCTTTCCCTGAATTGTGTGCCTCCAGGCTGGCAGAGCCAGCCTTCGGCACGCCTTTTTGAGGATACGTTTCCAAAGCCGCAATCAATAAATGAGTGGCGATAGCGGATAAATATTTATCATCTTTCTTCCAAGTACCATCGGTATTCTCTGGGCCGATAAAAGCACGATGGATTATTCTGCGAATATTCGTGTCAATACATGGCGTAGGAATGCCGAATGCGAAGTTGCGGACAGCCGCCGCGGTGTACTCCCCTATCCCCTTTATATCCATCAGGCCTTCCATGGTGTCCGGAACGTGTCCTTCCAGTTTGTCCGCAATCGTCTTCGCAGCATCCCGCAGCCGCAAAGCCCGGCTGTTATAGCCCATCCCCCGCCACTGGATCAGGATGTCTTTGTTGCTGGCCGCAGCCAACGATTCGATGGTCGGAAAGCGCTCCAGGAACGCCTTGTATGCCGGAATGACGCGCGGAACCTGGGTCTGCTGCAGCATCACTTCGGATACGAGGATTCTGTACGCGCGCTGGTTGCGGTCTTTGATTTTCAAATCGCGCCACGGCAATGTGCGCTTGTGACGGGCGAACCAGTCCCAGATGGTTTCGGCGAAGATGCGGTACATGTCGGCTTTCTTCATGACCGTATTCTATCAAATATTTGCCCGGTTACATCGATGTCATCAGCGGCGGCATGATGCACACCCCGACGAAGAAGACGGTCGCTGAAAGCAGCATCACGACCAGCGTGGCCTTGCCACCCTTCCCTTTGTAGTAGCACACAGATGCGACCAAGCCCGCGATGCTGGAAACAAGCTGTAGCAGGTGATCCGGCGTCCAGGCCGGCAACAGCAACTGCCCGCTGCAACGCCCGACTGCACCCAGCGTGAGCACAAAGAACAGCACCACCATCCACGACTTCACTTCTACGGCATTCTTCGGCGCGAAGTGCGGCGTGAGCGTGATGGTCTTTCTGGTGGTGTACTTGAACGCGAAGAAGATCGTGACGAGCAGGCCTATACCGAGTGCTGCAAGAATGACGAGCTGGCCGGTATTGAAGGTGATCAGTTCGCCCACGTTATGCCTGCTTGTTGATACCGATGCGGTCTTCGATTTCCTGGTCGACGAACACCTTCTTGCGGCCGTACTTCATGCGGCTGTATTCCTTGATGAGCGTGCCAAGCTTCTCGTTGCGCTCGGACTCGTCATAGATCGTGGCCAGCTGAACGGGCGCGACGTGGTGTTGTTGATGTTCAGCTTCACGTAACAGTTGAAGTTCGGGATGCTGATGACGTCCTGGTCACCGAGCACCGGAGCCATTTCTTTTGCCATGTACTCGGCGTCTTCGGCGCCGATCTTGAAGCTCATGATGGTACCGACGTTACCGAACACGGCGTCACGCATTTTGGTGCTGGCCTGGCCGTAGCCTTCGGTCTTGCCGACGAGCTGTCCGATGTACTGGTGAGCCATGATCAGACCCAGCTCGTATTTACGTGCCTCGGAGAGGATCGTGGCGAACGCGTCGGTGATGAAGTTCTGGAACTCGTCGACGTACAGGTAGAAGCGCCGGCGCTGGGCCTGCGGCATGTCCGCGCGGGCCATGGCCGCCATGTTCACTTTGTTCACGAAGATCAGTCCCAGCAGCTGCGCGTTGATGTCTCCGATTTTTCCTTTGGACAGGTTGACGAGCAGCACCTTGCCGTGTCCATGATCTCGCGGATGTTGAACGCGCTCTTCGGCTGGCCGATGATGTTGCGCATCGTGGCGTTGGTCACGAACGGACCGAACTTTGCCGAGAAGTACGGGATCATTTCCTCTTTTTCGCGTGCACCGGTCTTGGCCATTTCGTTCTGCCAGAAGCCACGCACAACGGTGTTCTTGCACTTGCTCACTTTGTAGCGCTGGAATTCTTCGTCCACGAACAGGCGCGGAACGTCGATGAGCGTCGCACCTTCTTCCTCGTCGTCCATCAGTGTCAGACAACCGTTGCGGAAGTAGTGCTGGATGCGCGGACCGAAGATCTCGTTACCGAACATCTTGATGAAGATTTCCATCGCGTCGAGTGATGCGCGGTCTTTTTCCTCGTCGGTGTTGGCCTCCAGCATATTCAGTCCCATCGGGCGCTCGCCATCGGACGGATCGAATACGATGACATCTTTGGCACGCTCTTTCACGGTATGCGCAAGAGCGTCTTCGATAAGGTCACCGTGCGGGTCGACAATGCACAGACCCGCACCGTGCGCGATGTCCTGACGCGACTGCCAGCTGAGCAAGGCGGATTTACCCGAACCGGATTTACCGATGATGTACTGGTGACGCGTGCGGTCTTTCTCCAGGAAGCGGATGGTGGCGTCCACGCCGCGGAAGCGGTTGAGTCCGAGGATGATGCCTTCGGCCGGCGCGTTCGGCGGCGGCGGAAGGATCTTTGTACGTGATCCACTGGATGTTCGGGATTTTGTTGTAGCGGCTGTCCGGGAAGTGAAACAGCGAGGCCAGCTCTTTTTCGACCATCAGGTTCTTCCTTGTGCCAGAAACCGTTGAGACGGTGCTTCCAGAGCCAGATAAATGAGATGCGCGTTCATAGCACAGCGGCAAGAAGTCGACGAACATCCTGCGGTTCTTGAACGAGTTGCCGTAGAGGTCTTTGAACACGTTGAACGCCACCTGCATGTTATTGGTGATGTCGATGGCGCGCGACCATGTCTTGGCCGCCGCCATGATGCGAACTGAGGTATGGAAGCCGCTCATGCCCGCCTTTTCGCCCATGCGCTTGTACAGTTCTTCCTCGGGTTGGATCATACGCACGAACGAGTCACCACCATGCGCGCCCGGAGCGAAGTTCTTGGCACCATCGGAGGAAGCGATCATCGCAATCGCGATGCCCAGAAAGCGCAAGCCGGGGATCTTCGCGAAAAAGTTGGCCTTCTTGCCTTTGAATTGGCGACTGGCAAAGTCTTTGGTTCTCCTGGACCATTTATCGCTGAAAGAAGGCGTGATGACGACCTGCACCGTGGCGGTCTCGCCCTCATCCAGCTTGCTCAGCACGTTGGCGATGTCGTTCAGCGGATCATCCTGCATGTGATCGTAATATCTGAACGGGAACATGTAACTCTTCTTGGCGATCATGTTGTAGCCGACCAGCTTGTATCCGGCAGGCCAGATTTCGGGCGTCTTCTGGGGAGCCACTTCGGCCAGCGGGTAGAACGATGTGACCTGCTTTTCGACAATCGAAATAAGTTCTTTGGGCATGAGCACGTAGAACGTGATCTGGCCGGCTTCGGTATAGAGCTCGAAACTGATCGTGACGAACCGGAACAGCCAGAAGTGCACCGCCTGCCAAAACGTCAGGTCTTTCACCTCGTATAACGCACGGAACAACTGCTCCATGATGGCGATCTTCTCTTTAAAATCCTTCTCGGTGCGCTTCTCCTGGTCCATCTTGCTGTCGCTGCGCGGCAGGATGACTTTGAACGACTGGAGCTTCTTGCTGGCGTACCATGCGTAGGTGAAGCGGATATTGTAAATCGTATATTTCACGAGCAGGACCAGACCGGTCAATTCGAACAAACGCCAGAAGATGCCTGCAGGCGTGGGATCATGGATGAACCATTGCCAGAATATCGACCAGACCGGCAGATGGAATACGAAAGACACCGTACTGACGAGCAGCAGCAGGATCGGCCAGAACAGCAATCGAATCAGCAGTGTCACGGTTGGATCGAATGGTAGTAGAAAATCTTAGTATTATAGCATAAAAATAGCCTTCATCACAGTACAAAAACCGCGTTCAGACGCTATTCGCGGGGTGTTTGAGGTGTTTCTCCCGAGCCACAATCAACGACTTCCGTCAAAAATCGGTGGACCCGTCCGTTTACAGCTCCCAGGCGGAATTCGTAGGCTCCGGCGATACTGGGCTTGAAGACGTACTCCTCACCCGGACTTATCCAGTCCTGCACGTCGGAACGGTTGCCGTCCGGGTAGGTCACCGACCGCACCACGAAGTACGAGCTGGAACTCAATCGCAGCGATGCCCCCAAGGCCAGCCCGTGGGGAACGCCGGATGTGAGAACAGTGCCTTTTGTGATCACCGTCTGCGCGCGTTCGTCACCGCAACTGCGGACCATCGATGCATCACCCAGACGTTCGAATGTCGCATTGATTTTACCGGCTGAGCGTTCGGAAATCGTCGTGAATGCGGCCAGACTCAAGTCCATGTCGCGACCCTGCACGAACGGGCCGCGATCATTGATGCGCACGGTGACGGTCTTGCCGTTGGCGGTGTTGGTGACCCGCACCAGAGTGTTATGCGGATACGAACGGTGCGCCGCGGTGAGCGCGTTCATGTTGAACGACTCGCCGAAAGCGGTCCCTTTGCCGTGGAATTTTTCGGAATACAGGCTGGTCTCGTGGACTTCGGTACGGAGCCCGCCGTCGATCTTGCGCATCAGATCCAAAAGTTCTTCACGCGTCAGCACGCTGTCGGGGTTTTCGTACGACACATCATATTTGGCTGCCAGAAGCGGAATATCCTCAACCTCCGGCAACTCCATGAACGTGACTGTTCCGTCGGCCTTGAGCTGTTCGACGTTGCGCGTGCGGAAGATCCAGAGCAATGCTGCCCGGAGAGTCATCGAGTCGTGCGGATGGAATTGCGTGTCGTCATCGCTCACGATGCCGCGTGCTTTGGCGAACGTAATTTGCTCGCCTGCGACATCGGCAAGAGCCACGTCAGTGAACGGCTTTTCCCTGGTCGTCTCCACCGGACGCTGAATGCTTTGCCAAATCAGCAGAAAACCGTCGGCGCGGGTGACGGCCGGTTCCGCGGCGAATGCGGGTACTGCGATTGTCGCGGCAACGAAAACCGCGAGAACTCTCTGGGTGAATCTCATGGGACCGGAACTATAGCACAGCTCTGGACCCGCAAACCGGAATCGCGGGATTTCCTGAAGCTATAGTACACACGGGTATTTAAGACTACGGTTGCTTCCTTATGGGAAGCGCAAGCGTTCCAGTTCCGGCGTTCACACAGGCGCTGGACGGATTGCAGGCGGCGAGAGAAGCAGTCATTCAGTCGTTGATACTTGCTATCAAGGAGGATCAGGAGCGGATTATGGCCGAGGTCCGGCGGGAAATGGCACGCAAACTGGGCGGTAAACCACCCGGCCCCGACTTTGCCCACCAGCTCCACCACATAGTCTACGTCGTTCTTGAAGACCACGTATACGGTCCGCACGGATACACGGATATTGAGGATGTCATCGGAACCGAAGGCATTGCCGAGGTCATACGAAGAGTCACTAATTTCATCCAAGATCTGGGAATACTTCCGGCGTGATTCGGACGCTTAGAGGACGCCGACACCCATCGACCTGACTTTCGTGATGCCCTTTTCGACCGCCTCCTGGATCATTGTGTTGCGCGTTGCAGGGCCGACCACACCGGCACCTTTGTCTTTGTCGGATGAGACGATGCCTTTGGCGATCTGGTACTGCGTGACGGCATCCTGCGTTTTGGCTCCGAAGTAACCGCCGATCTCGCTGGAATTCAAAAGGCCTGCATCTACAAGGACACGCTGCACCGCGAGCACGCCCGGACCCTTGTGTCCCTTGATGAGCGTCTTGGATTCCAGCCCGTTCTTCTGCACTGCCTGCACCACGCGCATTTTGGTCTCTACGCGGCCGATTTCACGCTTGGTTTGCTTCAGCTTCCACGCATTCAAAATCGCGGTGTTGGTGTTCGGTCCGACTGTACCGGCACCGATCTGCGCTGCATCCGTGACGACCCCAGCATCGGTCTGAAACTTCAGCACCGCTTGCTCGAGCGCTTCGCCGTAGCGGCCGTCAGTCCTGCCGTTGTAGTAGCCCAGGTAGCGCAGCAGTTTCTGCGCCTGGCGCACATCGGTACCGCTGCTTCCCTTCTGCAGACCGACCGCGAGCTTGGGCAGACGCGTGTCTTCCATGCTGCGTGCAGCGACCAGTGCCGCGTTTGTTTTGTCATCGACATGCGTTCCGTCACCGGCGATGCCGTACTCGGACTGGAATGTCTTCAGCGCCTCTGTCGTGGCCGGACCGAACAGACCTGTGACCTCGTGATCCAGGTATCCGAGCTCGGTCAGCGACTTCTGCAAAGCGCGAACAGAGTACCCCTCATCCTCAGCTTTCAGACCCAGCATGATAAGGGTCTCGTCGGTCTTCACGACACCGGCAAGCTTCGACGAATCTGACGGAAAGGTTTCGAGTGCGATCGACTCAGCCGACATCTCATCAGCAACCGGATAGACTGTGCCGCTGACATGACGGACTCCCCACTCCAGTGCGCGGGCCAGACCCTCTTCGCCATACCCCATCCAGAGGTCGATGCGATGTGCGTCGTCGCTCCATTCGATGATGCGGCCGCCGCGATCGTGCACGGTGCCGACACCGATGCCGTCCAATTTGATGCGCGTGCCGAACGGGTACGTGACCGGTGCGGCGATCATGCCGGGGTACACGCCTGTTCCGTCTGCGCCTTTGATTCCCTGACCGTTGAATCCGATTTCTTCCTCGTACGTTCCGCGGAAGTAGCAACACTGGTCTGGCAATGGCGAGTAGTACGCGGTCACGACGAACTCCTGCTTGTACGGCTTCTCGGCTGCATGCACCGGAGAGAAAATGCTGCCGACCATGGAGGTCAGAAGGATGGTCATCGGATACACGCGGTGGTTGAAGACAGAAATGTGCATGTGTTTGTGTGTGTGATAAATCTGATCAGTATAGCACAAAACCTGGGTTTTTGGCTTATGGCTGATGACAAGCAAAGTATACGATGTTGTTTTGAATCGCAGACTGAAGGGAAAAGCTCGTCGTCAAAGAACATTTGACAAACCTTCAAAAGAAATTATCGTAGCAGGCTATGAACAACATGAATTTGCCCATCGCCCACGAGACGACGCAGAAGCCCGTTGCTGCACCAGTGAGATTGCCTGCTCCAGGGATTCGGATTGTTGGCGCGGCGGCAGTGCTGGCACTGGCAGGTTTGCTGGCTGGCTGCGACGGAGGAGCTTCGAATTCCTCCCCGAAAGACAACCTGAAAGCAGAGGTGGAAGCCAGAAAAAAGGCTGAGGCCGTTCGTAAGGCTAAGGATGAAATCAAGCCGCTTGTCGTCAATAGCCTCATGCATGGGAAGAGTCTGGACAGAATCGCGAAAGAGAACGGCATGACTCCGGAACAAGGCAGGCAGGCACTCAACGCCCTGCTGTACCCAAAGACCGCAGCGCCCAGACAAAGCCTGAGTGCTTTTCATCAAGCATGGTTGCAGGAGCTGGCCACGGTCGATGCAGCCCGTTCCGACCGCATCAAAAAGGAATTTGAGGATGAAATGGAGGCGGGGAAAAAATAAGAATCCGGGACAGTTGCATCCCGCCCCGTGCATGGGTACCATCGTGCGGACATGGCGGACAACACTACCCGCGGCACCTCGCCGTCTCAGACGGAGGAGGTGGCTGTTTTCCAAAAAAAAGGTGATGTCGCACCCAACATAAAGACCATCCTGCTGCTGGGATCTGGCGCTTTGAAGATCGGTGAGGCCGGCGAATTCGACTACTCGGGCAGCCAGGCGATCAAGGCATTTAAAGAGGAAGGCAAACGCGTTGTGCTCATCAACCCGAACATCGCCACCAACCAGACCAGCTGGGGCCTGGCCGACCGCGTGTACTTCCTGCCGGTGCAGCCGGAGTACGTCATCCAGATCATCGAACAGGAAAAGCCGGATGCGATCGCGCTGAGTTTCGGCGGACAGACCGCGCTGAACTGCGGACTGAAGCTGGAAGAGAGCGGCGCACTGAAGAAATACGGCGTGCAGGTGCTCGGCACCTCGGTCGATGCGATCCGCAAAACCGAAGACCGCGCGCTGTTCAACGCCGAACTCAACGGCATCGGCATCCCCGTCCCCCGTTCGTTCGCCTGCTACTCGATGAGCGAGGCTATGGAAGCCGGAACCAAGATCGGCTATCCGGTCATCATCCGCGCCGGCTTCGCGCTGGGCGGCAAGGGCAGCGGCAGGGCCGATACGCCTGAGAAGCTCAACGAAATCCTCAAGGTGGCATTCGCCGAATCTCACCAGGTGCTGGTGGAGGAAGACCTCACCGGCTGGAAAGAAATCGAGTACGAGGTGGTGCGCGATAGAGCAGACAACTGCATCACGGTCTGTAACATGGAGAACTTCGATCCGCTCGGCATCCACACCGGTGAGTCGATCGTGGTCGCTCCAAGCCAGACGCTGGATAACGAGGATTACCAGATGCTGCGTTCAGCCGCGCTGAAAGTCATCCGGCACCTTGGCATCGTGGGTGAGTGCAACATCCAGTACGCATTGGACCCGCATAGCCGCAACTACCGTGTGATCGAAGTGAACGCGCGTCTCAGCCGCTCGTCCGCACTTGCATCCAAGGCAACCGGTTATCCGCTGGCGTTCGTGGCTGCAAAACTCGCGCTGGGCTACCGTCTGCCGGAAATCCGCAACTCCATCACCAAAGTCACGTGTGCCGACTTCGAGCCGTCGCTGGACTATGTGGCGGTGAAGATGCCGCGCTGGGATCTGCAGAAATTCCACTTCGTCGCAGAGGAGATCACGACCGAAATGAAATCGGTAGGAGAAGTGATGGCGATCGACCGCACATTCGAAGCGGCCTTGCAGAAAGCGATCCGGATGTTGAACGTCGGAGCCGACGGTTTGTATCCCATCCCGCAGCGCTTCGCCAAGAAAGACCTCCAACGCGAACTGAAAGTGCCAAGCCCGCGCCGGATCTTCGCCATCGCCGACGCACTTGCGGGCGACTGGTCCATAGAGGACGTGAACAAAGAGACCGGCATCGACACGTGGTTCCTCGGACGCATCAAAGCGTGCGCGACTATCAAGCAGGAACTCTTCAAAACCAAGGCTGAAGAACTGAAGGACCCGCTCTTGGTACAAGCCAAGCGCCACGGCTTCTCCGACAAGGGAATTGCGGCTCTGCGCAGCGACAAACTGGAGCATATCGAACAGCGCAGGAAGGCGCTGGGACTGGTCCCGCGCATGAAGCAGATCGACACGCTGGCCGGTGAATTCCCTGCAAAGACCAACTACCTGTATATGACGTACGGCGGTGCGGAGGACGATGTGAATTTTGATCAGCCGGCATCCGAAGCTCCCGTACCCCAGCAGACATCCACGTCGTTCAGCAAACAGCAGTCGAAACAGCGCGTCATCGTGCTCGGCGGCGGTCCGTATTCCATCGGATCGTCGGTAGAATTTGACTGGTGCTGCGTGCAGACCGTACGCGAACTGCAGGCGCAGGGATTCGAAGTCATCATGATCAATAGCAACCCCGAAACCGTGAGCACCGACTACGACGAGTGCGACCAGTTGTTCTTCGAGGAGCTGACACTTGAACGCGTCATGGACGTCGTCAACGTGATCAAGCCGTACGGCGTGGTCGTGTCCATGGGCGGACAGATCCCCAACTCTCTTGCGCTGAAACTGGCCAAACTCGGTGTGCCGATTTTGGGCACGACACCCGAGAACATCGACAAGGCCGAAGATCGCCACAAGTTCAGCGCGCTTCTGGACACGCTGGACATCAACCAGCCCGAATGGAAAGAATTCGCCGATCTGGCTTCGGCCAAGCAGTTCTCCAAAGCCGTCGGGTATCCGGTGATCGTCCGCCCCAGCTACGTGCTGTCAGGCGCTGCGATGACCGTTGTGCACTCCGAAGACGATATGAAGGAATACCTGGAAGAAGCCACGATGCTCTCAAAGGAGGCACCAGTGGTGATCTCCAAATTTGAAGAAGGGGCCAAAGAAATCGACTTCGACGGCGTGTCGCAGAACGGCAAGCTGCTGCTGTACGCACTGGGCGAACACGTGGAGAACGCCGGCGTGCACTCGGGTGACGCGACGATTGTGCTGCCTCCGCAGCGCGTGAACATCGAAACCTTCCGCCGCATGAAGGTGATCGCGAAGAAAATCTCGCAATCGCTGGAAATCTCGGGCCCGTTCAACATCCAGTTCCTGGCCAAGAACAACAATCTGAAAGTGATCGAGTGCAACCTGCGTGCCAGCCGCTCGTTCCCGTTCGCCAGTAAGGTGACCGGCGTGAACTTCATCAAGCTGGCGGCACAGTGTCTGCTCAACCGCGCACCGGAAGACGTCCGCTACCAGACGCTGGACCTGGATCACGTCGGCGTAAAGGCCGCACAGTTCAGCTTCAGCCGTTTGAAAGGAGCCGATCCGCGTCTGGGTGTGGAAATGGCCAGTACCGGAGAGGTCGCCTGTTTCGGTCACAACGTCGGCCAGGCGCTGCTGCTGTCGCTGCGCGCGATCGGATTCCAGATGCCGCGCAAGAACGTGCTGCTCACGATCGGAAAGCTGGAAGACAAAATTGACATGCTCCCGGCAATCTCCACGCTGCTCGCGATGGGCTTCTCGCTTTTCGCCACGCACCGCACGCACGAATTCCTGTCATCACGCGGATTCCCGAGCGTACTGCTGTTCAAACTGTCGGAACCCCGCAGCCCCAACATCCGCGAGTATCTGGAAAACAAGCGCGTCGACCTGGTCATCAACATCCCGCAGCACATGTCCTCAGCCGAGAAGACGGACGGCTACTACATCCGCCGTATCGCGGTCGACCGCAGCATCCCGCTCATCACCAACGTCCAGCTGGCCAAGCGCCTGGTGGAGGCGATGGAATCCGAGCATGAGAAGCCCAATGCCCTGATGGCATGGCCCGATCTGCTGTCTAAATAGGAATTCCCCGAGGTTTTTGGTCTTGCACGGCCCTTTTTTCTCCCGTATTCTGTCCCGGCACTTATGCCAGTCTACGCAATCCGCAAAGGCGAGGAATCGAACGAGAGGCTCCAGAGCCGCTTTAAAAAGCAGCATCAGGAAGCCCGCATCGTGAAGATTTTGCGCGAAAGGAAGCACCGCAAGAAGCCTCTCACCCGCCGTCTGCAGCGCCTGCGCGCTCTGAAGCGCGAGGGCTACCGCGCTGCCCACAGGAAGAACCAGTTCTACTCAAACATGTAGTTGAGGTAGAGAGATTGGAACCCGTTTGTCTTTTGACGTGAAAGAATACGAGGAATACGAAGAGTGCGAGGAAGGCGAGGATCGTCGCACTCTTCGTCTTCTTCGCAATCCTCATTTTCCTTACAGCATCAGCGGATATCCCGCCTGCTTGAGCAATTTGCCGAGCAGAAACACCGGCAAGCCGACGATGCCAGGGTAATCCCCTTCTATGGACTCGATCATGTACTGGCCGACACCGTCGATCTGGAATCCGCCCGAGCGGCCCTTCCATAAATCGGTGCCTATCCACCAATCGATGTCTTTGTCGGTGAGTTTCCGGAAGCGTGTGACTGACGACGAGATGCCCTCGTGCGGATTGCCACCCGGATCGACAATGCACAGTCCGGAGTGAACTACGGACGCGTTGCCGCTGTGCAACTTCAGCATGCGGCGTGCATCGTCCTCGTTTACCGGCTTCTCCAGCAGCTGACCGTCGGACGACACAACAAGCGTGTCACAGCCGATCACAAATGCGTCCTTGCGGCGGTCATGAATGTCGAGTGCCTTCAGCCGTGCCAGCACCAATGACCTTTTAGCCGGATCTTTCTCGTCGTTTGCAGATTCATCAACGCCGCTCACCTCCACACTGAAATCCAAGCCGAGAGTCCCGAGAATCTCTTTGCGCTGCGGACTTGCCGATGCGAGGATGAGGCGAGGTGTCATGCGGTCATGCTACAACAAGACCTACGACAGGAACACGCGCTTCATCTTTTCGTCGAACTCCGGCATGCCCGCACCCTTGCCGACTTCGATGACACCAAGAAGCTGTGACGGCGCTGTACCCCCCTGCTTGGCAACGGCCATGATGGTAAACGCCTCCTTACCCTCGGCACCTGTGATGGACGGGCGCATGCCGAGCACGTATAGCTCCGGATCGTACTTGTCCGGACCGTTTGGCACTTTGGCCGACGCTTTCACCACTGCCTGCGCGACTTCCGGCGACACACTCAGACTGGCCAGCTGCTCGGGCGTACTCTCAGCGCTAACCGGCACATCATTCTGCGGACGCATCTGGTTTGGCATATCAGGAAGTTTGGGATGTGTATTTAATATATTATACAATATTATTTGATATTAATCAAAAGCCGCTGTGGAGGTACCGCAGCGGCTTAAGTGACTTGTATAGGATTACCTCAGAAGGCCCAGAGCACGATCCAACTGCGTGCGCTCTTCGCCGTCCACAATAACGTCCGGGGTGATGCCCACGCCGTCGACGGCATGGTTGTCCGGGGTGAAGTAGTGCGCGATGGTGAGCTTCAGCAATTCTCCGCTCCTGAACGTGATGACTTCCTGCACGCTGCCTTTGCCGAACGTCTGCACGCCGACAACGGTCGCACGCTCGTGATCCTGCAGTGCGCCGGCGACGATCTCGGATGCACTGGCCGAACCGTTGTTCACCAGCACGACGACTTTCACGTCAGCGTTGATGGTCGGCTCGTCCTGGGTGATTTCATCGGTGGTTTGCGACTTGCTGGTGACGTGTGCGACCACGCTGCCCTTCGGTACGAAGTTGCTGACAACGACGTCAGCGGCATTCAGAAGGCCGCCCGGGTTGTTGCGCAGATCCAGGATGATGCCGCGCGGGTTCTTCTTCTGGATCTCGACGAACGTCGGACGGATTTTGGTGAGGGTTGTCTCGCCGAACTGCATCAGCTGCACGATGGCGACATTGCCCTGCCAGCTGACTTTTACTTCGGGGATGGTGATGGTGTCGCGCTGGATGCGGACATTCATATCCACGCCGCTGCGGCGGACTTTGAGCTCAACGTATGAACCCTTGGGTCCGCGGATGTACGAGACAGCCTCGTCGAGCGACATGCCTTTGAAGTCTTTGTCATCGGCTCCCAAGATCTGGTCTCCGGGCTGCAGACCTGCGCGCTCGGCTGGAGAGCCCGGGATCGGCGACAGAATCGTCACCACGCCTTCCTTGCTCTCGATATTTGCACCGATGCCGCTGACCTCACCCTTGAACTGATTTGTGAAACCGGTGGCATCAGGCGGCCTGAACAAGACGCTGTACGGATCCTTCAGCGACTTCACCAGCGCCTCTGCGGCAGCGTATCCGGCCTCTTCCTCGGTAAGCTTGTCGGAGTTCAGGTAATCGCGCTCGATCAGCTCCCAGACAGCCTTCATCAGCTGCTCCTTGGGCAGACCGGAAGACGATGCCGGGGTTCCGTTGACCGTGATGGTGACCTTCTGCGAAATCGGCGACTGTCCGGCCACCGCCTGCAGCAGTGACAGTGCTTCGACGCCGGTCAGCGGCTTGTCGAGACCGAACATCGTTGCGCGCAGCGGCACCATCCACTTGTTGGCAACCGCGTTTCTCACGGCCCTCTTCTCGGCCTCGGTTTTTACATCGCTGAATTTGGACACGTCTGCGTCGCCATTCAAGCCCGTCAGAGCGCTAAGCACCTGGATTGCTTCACCGCGGGTGATCGCTTTGTTGAGCGGATACACTTTCGCCGTACCAAAGGCGGTCAGAGCTCCTTTATCCTGTGCAGCACAGAGCGTCGACACGAGTCCTTTGGGGGTGCGCGTGTACGGCAGCGTGCAGACATCCTTCTTCGGCAGGCTCAACGCGCTGAACGACCATGTGATGAAGGTGGAACGCTGGATGGTCTGTGCGGAGACATCGACGATGTCGCTGACCTGTCTGGCAAATGCGGAAACCGGCGCGAAGAGCACGACGGCGCAAGTCAGTGTGGCTAGGGAACGGCGCAGCATAAAAAGAGTGATGAGAAATTGGATGCATCCTACAGAGACGTACTCACAAGTGCTATTGTTTTCCTCTTATTTAGAGGGTGGTGAGTGGGTAGTGGTCAGTCGGTATTGGGAAGCTTCACTTCACGCAAAAGTGTCGCTCGCAAAAACCGACTAGCCACTCACCACTGATCACTAACCACCGCTATCTCCAAAACAAACTCTATTTTCACCTGCTGAAATTCGGCACCCGTCAGTTCACAAACGTCTGCGACTGTACGACCGCGCCGTACTCCTTCATGTCATCTTTGCGTGCGAACAGCCAGATGAGCAGCCAGCATCCGCCAACCACGTACAAGAGCGCCGGAGGCATGGTGATGGAAATACTGTTCAGGAACGAGCCCTGCGACTGCCCGAGTAGCGCGCCGACGGTCCGCGGATTGCCCGGAAGCACCTCGGGGAGACTGACGATGAAGTCGAACGCGCCATGCAGGATGATCGAGAACAGCAAGCCCTGCGCCAGGCGGTAGCGTGCGTAAATCATGTCAGCGTTCAACTGCAGCACGCGGTGCAGCCACTGCATGACCGCATGGCCTTTGCCGTGCATGAACTGCTCGCGCATCATGGGGGACGCGAAGAACGCCACGCCGAAGTAGTAGCCCAGCACACCGGTGGACAGAATGTGCACCATGATGGTCAGGATCGAGCGACCGATGACGTTGCTGAGGAACTCCGGCCAGAACGGGCCGCCGGGTATAAGCAGATAGTTGCGCACAAAGCCGACGAAGTACGAAGGATTGGCCAGGTTCTCTGCGAAAGCGAAGCCGATCGCGACGACGATCGACAGCTGCAGGACGTCATCGATAGAGCGGAAGAACTGGTCGCTGCTGTGGCGAAGCACCCAGAACTTGCTGAGCTCTTCGATGACGCCGACGGTGAGATACGTAAACAGCGTGATCAGCACGGTCGTCTGCACCGCGGCACCTCCCGGCAGCACTGTGCCGGTGACGAACTCCTGTGCCGCGCCGCCGAAACTGATCGGCACGACTTTGAACACGAAGAAATTCAGCTCGACCCCGCGTTGCATCAACTGCGCATAGAACAGGATCGGGACTGTCGAGAGCATGCCGGCGAAGAACGCCAGTACCACCACGCTCAAACGCTGCTTGTGGTACGACAGGAACATCTTGCACCAGATAACTGCGGGTGTGAGCGCCATGACCGCGGCGATGGCAGTAGCCAGGAGTTCTTCCGACGTTTCGTGGCGCAGGATCGCGTACGACGTCCAGAAGATGAAGGTACCGAGCACGGTGGCTTTCACGTTGGCGTTCCACGGGCCGAACAGGAATTTCCAGCCAAGCACCACGCATACCAGGCCGAGCGCCATGATGAACGGATCCTGCTGTGCGGCGGTCTCGAACAATGCGCGTTTGAACCCGATGAGGATCCAGCTGACGACCGTTCCGAGCACGAACGCGAAGAAGTATTTGTATCTGTCCTTGTCACCCTTCCATCGCCACTGCTCGAACACGCCGAATCCGATGACGACCAGGAAGACGATGATCGTGCGCTTGGTGGCGGCCGAACCGAAGACATCCTGCAGCACGGATGCGCCGCTGGACTTGAATGAGAACAGCAGCAGGGCTCCGGTAACCACCGCACCGATCACAATCGTGCCGATGGTCGGCAGGTACGGATGCTTGCTCTCTATGGACGCCAGAGATTCAGTCTCCACCGACTTGAAGTTCATCACGCCGGTCCAGACGCGCACGAGCACGAATGCAACCGCAATGATCCCGATGGCGACGGCAAATTGCATGGATGTGGATATAATCTTCTGATTATACCAGAATTTTGGCTTAATTTGAAGCACTTGAGCCTCCAGAGCGCCTGTACGCTAACCGCTACCCGCTGGATTCCTCTTCTGCTACTCTCGTACAGCTTCCAACCCTTTTTCTTGCCAGCTACCTCTCTCGAACAGCTCGTATCGCTCTGCAAGCGCAGAGGCTTCATCTTCCCGGGATCGGAGATCTACGGCGGTTTGGCAAACTCGTGGGACTACGGTCCGTACGGAACCGAACTGAAAAACGCGATCCGTGACTGGTGGTGGGAGCGCTTTGTCCACAAGCGCCAGGACATGGTCGGTATCGACGCTGCAATCATGATGAACCCGAAAGTCTGGGAAGCCAGCGGCCACGTGGCCAACTTCAACGACGCGATGATCGACTGCAAACAGTGCAAGGCCAGACACCGCGCCGATCACCTCATCGAAGGCGCCATGCCGGGTATGAACGTGGAAGGCAAATCCCCCGCCGAACTGACCAAGATCATCGCTGACAACGGCATCGCCTGCCCGACCTGCGGCACCAAGGGAAAGTTCACCGACGCACGCACGTTCAACCTGCTGTTCCGCACGCAGCTCGGCGTGGTGGAGAAATCCGACAACGCCAGCGACGTCTACATGCGCGGCGAAATCGCCCAGGCGATGTTCGTGAACTTCAAGAACGTGCTGAACACGATGCGCAAACGCATCCCGTTCGGTATCGCATCAATCAGGTAAAGTCTTCCGCAACGAGATCACTCCCGGCAACTTCACGTTCCGCACGCTGGAGTTCGATCTGATGGAACTGGAGTACTTCATCGATGAAAAGACGTGGGAGACCGTCTTCGAGACATGGCTGCAGGAACAGCAGAACTGGGTAAATGAGATTGGCTTCGGCAAGGACAGGATCCGCACCCGCGAACACACGAAAGACGAACTGTCGCATTACTCAAAGCGCACGGTCGACATAGAGTACAAGACGCCGTTCGGCTGGAAGGAAATGTTCGGACTGGCCTACCGCACCGACTTCGACTTGAAGAACCACATGGAGAAATCTGGACAGGATCTGCAGTACACAGACCCGGACGAGCCGACCAAGAAATTCATCCCGCATGTCATCGAGCCGACATTCGGCCTGAGCCGCCTGACGCTGATGATCATGCTTGAAGCCTACGACGAGCAGAAACTCGCCGAGGACGACGTACGCACGGTGATGCGCTTCCACCCGCGCATCGCGCCGGTGCAGGTCGCCATCCTGCCGCTGAGCAAAAAGGAGCACCTGATCTCCAAGACCCAGGAAATTTATAAGATGCTCGCGGACCGGACCAACCTACGCCTGGATTTGGACGTGACCGGCTCCATCGGCAAGCGCTACCGCCGCCAGGACGAGATCGGCACGCCAAAGTGCGTCACGGTCGACTTCGGCACGCTGGGAGAAGATGCCGAACAGGGCGCCAAAGACACGGTCACCATCCGCGACCGCGACACACTGAAACAGGAACGTGTGAGCGTTGGCGAACTGGCTGCCAGACTCAAGGTCTAGGCACTGCCGCTACCGGGTTCTTCTGCCCGACTTTCAGCTGCACTGCCAGAAGTTTTTCATGTTCGGTCTGGCGCCATTTTTGATGCATCAGGGATACCCAGCCCTCTGTATCCAAATCCGTCGCGCATTCTCTGATCCGTTTGCGCGCACCTTCGAGATTCGCCGCCAGTGATACTTTTCCGGTAGGAACCCTGGAAAGGGCAACGCGTGCCGCTTCGTCGTCACCGGCGAGATCGGCGAAGTACACCACGAATGCCGTCTCGATCTCACCCCCCGGATTTTCTTCAGCAGCCAGACGTGCCTCGTTTCTTGCCGTCTCGATGTCTACGCCCCGGCGTGTATCGCCAGGCCCCATGAGTTCGGCGCGCTTCATGAGTGCATACAGCTGGCTCATGCGGGCGCTGTGCACATCCACTAAGGACGTACGCTTGAGTTCCTCCGCACAGGCGATCACATCGCTGTACTTCCCGGCAGCAAGTCCATACTGCAGCATCGGAAATGCCGAATGCTTTCCCGCGTGACGCTCCTCAAATTTCGCACTGCAATAGTCGCGGTACTCGCCTTCGGGATTTGTCTCGCGGTCGGCCTCGTCCCACATTTTTTTGTTCGCACCTTCGTTCCTGTTGAATGCCGCTGCTATATCGTCTCCTTTTTTGCCGAGCACGTAGTACACGCCTGCTATGACCGTCACCATTATTCCTGCGATGAGGACGGTCGGTGTCAGCAATTTTTGCAGATTCACCTTGCCACGAACTTTTTCACCCTTGTCATCATCCGGAAGACAGTCGCCGAGCCTATGAACATCCGTTGCAGACATGATCCTGGTGAAAAAGAAGGGGCGAAAGCCTTGTGATCCGCTGATACACTTACCTGTTCGCAACAGCCCTGGCATTCCGGTTGGCGGACAACAGGGTAGCCTCGTCATGCCATGACCTGAACAGATCCGTCGTTACCTGGGCCATACGGATATTCATCACCATGTTCTTGGGCATATCGTCAGTCAAAACTTGCCGGCCTTTCATGCCGTGATATGTGTTCATTGCTGCTGTTATCTCACCGGCGCGGGCGTCGAACTCCCCGGTTTCGGGTAAGTCCAGTTTTTCAGCGGCCAGACGCTGCAACACCATCGCTTCCCATTCGCGGTTCTGCATATACGCCGTTTTCTGTGCCGGTGTCATATGCTCTATCCCCGGCTCCAGCTTCACCGTTTCGGCAAAAAGTTTTTGAGCGGCATCATGGGCTTTCTGCTGGTGCTCACGGGCTTTACCCTGGTCCGGCTCACCATCCGCCCAGAGCTGATGAATGATGGACGTCCATCTCGCCTTTTTGGCATCCACCCTGTACCGGATACGGTCCAGATCGCTTTGGCCTGCGCCCAGATTGTCGGTCCATTTCAATGCCTGCTTGTACAGCTCCGCGCCCTTCGCCGCGTTCCCGCCTTGCTGTTCGTAGTGTCCGGCCAGGGCAGCGAGCCACACATAGTGATCATTCATCTTGGAAGGATCCTCCAAAATAGGGTTAGCCATATTTTCGGCGGTCTGCTGCTTGCAATGCTGCTGAAAATCCGCATCAGCCTGCCTGTCGACCTCCTTCTGCCTGTCTACCTTCCACTCCTGCTTGGTCTGCTCGGACTTCTGCCGTGACGCAACCAGTCCGACAGCGGCGCCGGCTGCCAGCAGCAGGAAGAGGGGGATTTTTGCATGCTTGGAAACAGCTGATGCCCTCGCCTTCACGGCAGGCAACCCTGCCTCGGGGGCATCCGTTCTTGTTGGAAGCGCAACGCCGGGGAGAGCACCGAATTTTCTCATAGTACCGGCTGGGTTCGGAAAGAGTGCATTGGTTATTACCGCACGACAACTTGCTGGTTGTTGCCGTATGCGTTGCGCAGAACCTCCAATCTCCTCCTGTTGGCCCGCTCGTTTGTTTGCACCTGCAGCTTGCCAAAGAGCTGCTCTCTTGTCAGTTTGGTCAGATTCACGGGCTGCATGCAGCTGTAAAATTTGTCCATTGCCTGCCAATGTTGTTCACTTGCGAGAAAGGCTGCACCTGCTTCCTCCGTATTGCCGCGCATGTGCTCTGCGTAAATACCAGCAAGCTTTGAATCCCAGTTTGGGCTTGTGTCTTTTACCGGCGATTCCTTAGCCATGACAACCTCGCGTTCAGCCCACTTCTTTGCAGCCTGAGCTGCGTCAGCATAATCTTTCTTGGCCTGCTCTCTGTCCGGCTGCCGGTCGGCACGCATCAAAAGTGTACGCGCCTCCCCCATGCTTGCCGATTTCTCCGAGTCAAACATAAAGCTCGCATGACCCTGGGCACGAATGATCTTGGCGCATTCCAGCGCACGGTCGTAATCACCGGCATGCATAGCCTGGATCAGCATCTGGTCGCCGACCTGCTCAGGCGGATTATTGCGCGACAATTCAGTCTGCTGCCTGCAGTACTCGACATACTCAGCATTGGCCTCGGTCTCGAATTGGCGCTCTATAGATGCTTTTCTTTGCTCATTCCTCTCTTGCCCGGTATATCGGGCATACATGGATGCCGCTCCAACAGCGGCCACTGCCAATACTGCTCCTATAGCCACCCTGTACTTCCTCACACCCTCATTGAGGCGTGTCAGCATCCCGGGCGAAGAGCCTGCCTCCAGCTTACGGCCTTCAACAGCTTCCTGTGTGCCGTCAGGTGCAACTCTAGAGCCTGTGCGCGGGAGGTCTGCAATGCTCATGATCTAATGGGATATGATAAGCAGTCCTGTCACAAAGTCGAGTCTGTTTTGCGTGAACATATATATACATATAAAAGCAGTATTTGTCAAGTACGCAGAATTTGCTCTTTGGGGGCGTTTTCTGTATATCTATGCCTGCTCCGGAGCAATCCGGCGCATTTCGCTCCCGATCGATCGCTGCGGTCCTGCCCATTCGGTATCCCCGAACGGAATCCTCCGCATCCGGCGAGAAGACATCTGGAGTTTGCCCCAAGGACGTTCATCATCTTCATTTCCGCTCAGGTTGTCCTTGCCGCGAGCGATTATCGTTTCTCCCCCATATCTGTATGGCGATTCCTACCGAGAAAGAACTCATGGCAGCTGCGTGCCACTTCGGTCACCGCAAAGAAAAGTGGAACCCGAAGATGAAGTCGTACCTGTTCACCGTCCGCAAGGGCATCCACATCTTCGACCTCACCAAGACCCGCAAGGCTCTGGAGAAGACGTGCGATGAAATGCGCTCGCTGCAGAAGTCCGGCAAGACCATCCTGTTCGTGTCCACCAAGCTGCAGAGCATCGGAGCCATCGAGCAGATCAGCAAGGCAACCGGCCAGCCGGTCGTCACCAAGAAGTGGGTCCCCGGCCTGCTCACCAACTGGGCAACCCTGAAGCACCGCATCCGCTACTACCTGGATCTCCAGTCGTCGTTCAAGACCGGTACGGTCGAGAAGTACACCAAGAAGGAGCAGACCGCGCTGCGCAAGGAACTCGCCAAGCTGGATCTGGCCCTGTCCGGTGTGTCCGGCATGACCGGTATTCCGGATGCCGTGTTCATCGTCGACGCCGTTCGCGACCGCGTGGCCGTCCGCGAAGCCAAGAAGATCGGCATCCCGGTCTTCGGCATCTGTGATTCGAATGCTGACCCGGACGCTTTCAAGGTCTTCATCCCGGCTAACGATGACGCAGTGAAGTCGATCCAGATGATCCTCCAGACCATCGAGAACGAACTCACCAAAGACAAGCCAGCCAAGGACGCGCAGGACAAAGATTAATCCGCGCTGATCCGTTCACTTTTCCCCCAACACACCATGTCCATCTCCGCAGCAGACGTCGCCAAACTCCGCGCCCGCACCGGTGCCGGAATCCTGGATGCCAAACAGGCACTCGAGGAAGCCAAGGGCAACGAGGAAACCGCGATCGAAATCCTCCGCAAAAAGGGTCAGGCTCAGGCCGTGAAGAAGGCTGACCGTTCGCAGAGCGAAGGCGGCGTGTTCGTCGCGACGAACGACAAGAAAGCCGCTCTGGTAGCGGTAAAGTGCGAGACCGACTTCGTAGGACGCTCGGAAAAATTCATCCAGCTCGGTGAGAAATTGGCCAAGGAATTCCTGGAGAAAGGCCAGGCCGGACTCGATGCGCTTGCAGCCACTCTGCTGTCGGCCGCCGTGCTCGAACTCGGTGAAAATATTTCGCTCGGCGAGAGCAAGCTGGTTGATGCCGGAGTCGTCGGCACGTACGTCCACAGCAACCGCAAAATCGGCGTGCTTGTCGGTCTGGAAGGAGGAACGAAAGCACAGGCTATCGATGCCGCGATGCACGCAGCAGCCATGAACCCGCTCTACGTCCAGCCGTCTGATGTTCCTGCGGATTCCGTGAACAAAGAGCGTGAAATCTGGAAGGAGCAGATGGCAAAAGACAGCAAGAAGCCGGCTGAGATCCTCGAGAAAATCATGGCCGGAAAGGAGCGCAAGTTCCGCGAAGAGAACGCCCTCATCACCCAGCCGTTCGTCAAAGACCAGACCGTCACGGTCGAGAAGATGCTCGCCGGTGCAAAGGTGACATCGTACTCGCGCGTTTCGCTCGTCTAAGCCATCCAGAAGTCTGTACGGACCGTTCTCCCTTTTGCGGGGAGGCGGTCTTTTGGCTTGTCTGCGCGGAGAGTGATTGTGTTCGAGGGCAAGATACGGTATACTGTGTCTTAATGGCTGCTCAGACACACGACATCATCATTGCAGAGGACGACGAAGTGCTCCGGGATCTGTACCTGCGCAAATTTAAAAGCGGGAACTACACCCTGCGTACTGCGTCCAACGGTGAGGAGACACTGCGCATGATCGCAGAGAAGAAGCCAGACATACTGCTGCTGGATATCAACATGCCGATTCTCGACGGTTTCGGTGTGCTGGCCAAACTGCAGCCGCCGGACCGCACATTCCCGGTGATCATCCTGACCAATTTTGACGACGAGCAGAACCGCAGCAAAGGTGCCGAATACAAAGTCACCGACTATTTCGTGAAGAAAGACATGACCATCAAATCGCTGGTGGAAATGGTCGACAAGCAGCTGGCAAACCGCGCCTAGTTTCCCGCGGGTTGGAAGGCCTTTTTGGCGTGTCCTCACAGACCGTGAAAAAGCGGCGTTTCGGGCTACGAAAAAACCCGAAAATGTGCTATAATCTTGAGATTATATCTTCATACCAACATCCACCCTGTCTCGCCGTCTGCTTGCGATCATCGCCGCGCTGTTCTGCGCCATTGCAGGTGCGCTTCTCGCGTACGCGCACGCGCGGGCGGGCGTGGGCGCGCACGCGCTCGCGTATGTGTACGCGTACGCGCGCGTAGCGAGCGGGATGATGCATGTCATCGCGAGCACCCCGGCGTATTCCGTGCTTGCCATCGCCTGCGCCGTGATGATGATCGCGCTGGGCTGCCAGTGGTACATCATCGCCAACCATCTGCGTATCACGAACCTGAGCCTGGCCGAAGTCGAAAAGCAACACCCGCGACTGCCCGGAACATTGGAAGTCATGAGCACAGGCATACTGAGCATCGCCTTCGGCATATTGTTCGTGCAGTTCATCGCCCAGGTCTACGCCGCCAGCTTCACGCTGTACTTCTCGACGGGCAGTGCGAGGATAACAACGGGTGCCTTTCAGGCTGACATCGACAACGACGGCGATCTGGATTTTATCCTGAGCAACTACGAGAACCTCCCGCCATCCGATGACATCTACAAAAACAACGGGGCTGGAGCGTACACGCTCACGTCGCTCTCGACTGGAACCTCGGAAACCCGCTCGGCTGCAGCGGGCGATTTGAACGGAGACGGCTACATCGACTTTGCAACCTGCAACACCGGTTCTAGCAGCGGCCTCGCGCGGTACTTCAACGACGGTACGGGGGTTTTCACGGAAAGCCTGGCCGGATCGTACGTCAACTGCAATACGATCCTGCTGGTGGACGTGGACAATGACGGCGACCTCGACATCATTTCCGGCCGCAATGGATTCGGCAATTCTCAAGCTGTCAGCATCAACAACGGCGTGGGCGGCTTCGTCGGCGTGTCCTCCACGCTCCCGTCGATGTACGACATGGCCGCAGGCGACGTGGACAGCGACGGCAAAATCGACCTGATGGTGTTGCCTACCGCAAGCTCGACATTGAAAACGTACAAGAATTCCGGAACCGGCGCCTTTATTCCGGTGCAGTCGTATAGCACGGGCAACCAGCCCTCGCGGTTAGCTCTCGCCGACTTCGACGGCGACGGTGATCTGGATGCATATGTGGCCACGGCTCTTCCAGGCGTGACGTACGCCTACAATGACGGAGCCGGTGTATTCAATGCAAGCAGCGGCGGAGCAATGCCTCAGCCAGTGCTCTCGATCGCCTCGGCAGACATGGATAACGACGGCGACATGGACGCGATTGTCGGCATGGAAGGTGCCACCCTCATGATCAGAAAGGACCCCGGCATCACCTGGACCGTGCTTGGCGCGACGATAGAGACCGAATTCACGAATGCGCTTGGCCTCGGCGACATCGAAAATGATGGCGATGCCGATTATCTTGCCGGCAATAGTTCAAACCCCGTCATTGCGAGCCCATCACACATCTATGCGAACGATCAGGCGTTGACGATCGTAAACAATTCACCCAGTGCACCGAGCACCGGATTCGGCGCGACGGTTGCCATTGCGTACAACTCAGTGACGGTTGTCGAAACAAGCGGCGGCGCTGGCGTCGGAAAATTCTCATCTGTCGCCATTCCTGCGGATGGCATTCCGGTCATTGCCTACTGGGATGAAGCCAGCACCGCACTGAGGGTCGCACGATGTGTGAATGCCACATGCACGGGCACAAGCACGTTCTCAAGCGTAGATTCAGCCGGCTTAGTCGGTGAGTATGCAGCAATAGCCGTGGGAACAGACAACCTGCCGGTCATCAGCTACTACGATCGCACCAACACCGCTCTCAAGGTCGCCAAATGCACCAATGCCACTTGTACAAGCGCGGTGACCGTTACGGTTGACGCCGGAGCTCCCGATGCCGGCTATTACAGCTCCATCGCTTTGCCGTCTGACGGCCTTCCGTTCATCGCGTATTTCGACGTCACAAACTCAGATCTGAAAGTCGTGAAATGCGGAAATGCGGGCTGCACGTCGGGCAACACCATCACAACCGTTGATTCCGCCGGAAACGTTGGCGCATTCCCGGATGTCGCCATCGGCGCAGACGATCTGCCAATCATTCTGTATCAGGACAGCGGTTTCAGCGCGCTCAAAACCGCCAAGTGCACCAACACGACATGCTCCACTCAGACAATTACGACCGTGGACAACATCCACACCCCGACACATTCCGCCATCGCGATACTGAGCGACGGCAATCCGGCGATCGCCTTGTATGACAGCGGATTCTTCGATCTGCTCGTGTTCACCTGCGGCAACCCATCCTGCTCAAGCGGCAACTCGTCAGTGTCCGCCGTCGACGTCGCCGGAAACGTCGGCTCCAATCTGTCGATGGCTATAACTGCCGGCGATAGGCCGGTCATCTCGTACTACGACGCAAGCAACGGCAAGTTGAAGGTAGTCAGATGCGGCGCGTCGGGATGCGGCGGAGGCAATACCTTCACGACGCTGGACAACATGCAGGATTCAGATTCGTCGATTGCACTCGACGCCAGCGGAATCCCGTTCATCAGTTACTCGTATCCGGGCAGCCTGGTCGCGCTCAAATGCGGCAAGGTTGATTGTTCCAGCGGAGGAACGAATGGTGCCCTGGTATTGCGATTGGACTGGGGTTCCGGATCCGATGACATCACTCCCCTGCGCCAGCTGCAGTACCAGCTGCGTATCGGAACCGGATCCATGGCTCACAACATCATGGCGTCCAAAACAAACAGCCCTAACTATGTCACCCGTCTGCTGCCCAACGGACAAAGCCGGACAATGATGCTGACCGGCCAGCGCTGCAGCACGACATACTACTGGGGCGTGAAAACCGTCGACCGCGGACTGCGTGTAAGCGCGGAGTCGACTGAACAGAGCTTCACCTTGAACTCTTCCTGTATCGTTGGTTCACCACCACCTCCGCCGCCTCCCCCACCACCACCTCCGCCGCCTGCAACCGGCGGTGGCACGCTGTGGAGGATGACTCAGAGAAACACCGCAGGGGGCGGTGCAACCGTAGGCGAGAGCCTGAACGGACGATTGTTCGGCGATCTGAACGGCGATGGTGAGAAGTCTGTCGGCGAGCGATGGCTGCCGATGAAAGATGTGATGATCCGTGCCGAGAGCAACGGACTGGAGGGAGCGAAGACGAATGTGGATGGCAGATACGGTCTGGCGCTGGTGTCCGGAACATATGACGTGAAAGCGGATTCAGGAAGTCTGATGGGATTGGAAATGACTGTACCGAAGGTGACTGTGGAAGTCGTGGATGGAAAAGTTTCTACGGCTGACATCCCGGTCCGCTTGAGCGGACTGGTGCGTCATCAGCCATGCATGACGGTGGCGGGAGGGGGTGCAAGCAAAGATGCGAACGCAGTCGAATTGCTGAAGCTGTTGCGTGACAGTTTCGGTAAGCCGATTGTTGTGCCTGATGAGCAGGGATTGGTGCAGAGGGAAGATGTGGTGCCGTTGCTGGCGAAGACACAGTGCGCAAAGATGCCGACATCAGCCGCTGCCGTGCGCGGCTTGATGCAACAGAAGAAACTGAAAGCCTTTGGAGATCTGCCGCTGAGTGACGCAGGCAAAGTGCTGCAGACATACGGATTGGTGTTGTCCGGGGTACCGGTTGGAAAAACAGACAACGTATTCGACGGGCTCGGTTATGTGACCAGGGCCCAGATGGTGACGATGGTCGCGGGGTCGATGGATCTGAAAGCATGGAAAAATGCTCATCAGGAATTGATGGCCGGAATTGCTGTACCAAAAGATGCAGGTGTTGCGGCCGGGGATGTGCGGGCGCTCATCGCGCTGGATGTGCTGCCCTCAAGCATGCGGGAAGTGTTTGCAGGTGAGAGAGGTGTGACGTGGGGAGAGGGGGCATTGATGCTTGCACGTGCGTCCTTTGCAGCTGGCAGGATTGATTTGAGAAGTGAAGACCTGAAAGTCGGAAGCGTGTTCAGCGATCTGGAGTTGGGAGTGTGCTGGACGGTGGATGCGGACCGTCGCCGGAACGTGGTGGTGCGGGATGTGACGCCGGGAAGTCCGTTGGCTCTGGATGCAGGAGTGCTCATGGGGCTGGGCGTGAAGAGCGGTATTCAAACTGCCTGGCTGATTCCGGGAAGCTCGTGGATGACGGACTTCGGCGTACTGAAAGGAAGCGCGATGCTGAGGGCATCTGCTCCCGTGTCGGTAGTGGAGACATTGCGAGAGCTTCTGGTGTTCTCGTGTCTGCCGCCCGCGAGCAGGGCTGAGGTGATGAAAGCGATGATCGAGGGCGGACGGGTGGAGAGCGGATCAGCGAACCAGCTGCTCAAACAGGACCTTATCGCTGGCATCCGTGAAAACGGAAGCTTCGTGTCCAGGGTGCTGCTTGCAGCACAGAGACCGATGCGGCTGGGAAACCTGTCTCCTGTGTTCAGTTTTACCGATGTGCTGGTTGGCGGGGACGGGAAGAGAGATCCCCTGGGACCAGTCTCGGTGGAAGAGGGAGCCCAGATGGTGGCATCGACCATGCTGCAGATGCTGGTGAGACAGGGGGTTATCAGCCGCGTGGAAGCCGAAGACCGGATGAGCGCTTTGTCGAAGCGCGTGAGAGTGTTCCTCCTCGATGGCAGGGAAGAGGCAAGAGCGGCACAGACGACGCTGACCCGAGGTGATCTGGTACGGGTGATGGCTGCGGTTGCCAGGGGTGCCCTGGGTGAGACGGGGGGAGAACCGGGTATCGCAGAGACATGGTGGAACAGACTTCTGCAATAATTTTCATGAAACGTTCATCTTTCCTCATCGGCATCTGCATCACAGTCCTCCTGGGACTGGCGGTGTGTGTGGCGCTGTGGATGGGAATCAGTGTGGTGATGCTGAAGGCAATGCTGCTGACGGTGGCAGGAGACACGCAGTTCCTGCTGTTCGGTATGGGATGCGCACTGGTACTGGCTGCCCTTGTGGCGGAGTGGAATGTGATCGCGAACCACGTGCGGGTTCCAGAGCTGAGCCTGCAAACGGTCGAAGTGACTCATCCGCGGCTTCCGAAATCGCTGGAAGTGACAAGCACCGGTGTGCTGAGTCTGATGTTCGCGGTGTTCTTCGTGCAATTCGTGGCACAGGTGTATGCAGCGAGTTTTACGCTGCACAACACAAGCGGTGAAATCAAAGACACCCTAGATGTACGGATGCTGGATGCCGACAACGACGGCGACCTGGATTACATCGCGGGCAATACAGACGGTGCAGATGTGGACAAGCTGGATATCTACTTCAACGGCGGCGGCGGAGCCTACACGAACACGACGTTCGGTAACTCCGCAAACTTCACCAACTTCGTGACTGGAGACATCGACGGTGACGGCGATATCGATGTCGTGGCCACTCACTCTACCCCCGGACAAACTCTGACCACCTACCGCAACAACGGGGCAGGAACGTTTACCACCAGATTCTACGGGACGAACACCATAGTTCATTCGCTGCTGCTTGTGGACGTGGATAACGACGGTGATCTGGATATCGTGATCGCAAGCAATTCTACGGCGATAGTCGACGCCGTATTCCTGAACAACGGTGTTGGCGGATTCGCAGCGGCGGTATCAACGCTTCCGACAGTGAACGCTCATGGCATGGCGGCCGCCGACATGAACAGCGACGGATTCACCGACCTGATCGTGCTGTCGGGCATCGCCCGCATCAGCTACAGAAACAGCGGCACAGGCGCATTCACGGTAATCGATTCCGACAACATGATCGACGGTCCGACGGATCTTGCTCTCGGTGATGTGGATGCCGACGGCGACATCGACGTGGCGATGGTGAATGGCAACTTCGAGCTTGTGATACACAAAAACGACGGTACCGGGAATTTTCCCGGCGGTGCCACCTACGGCACTTCCTCGAATGCATTAGACGTCCAGCTGGCCGATCTGGACAACGATGGTGATCTGGACGCGATCATCGGCGAACAGGGCAATGATCAGCATTTCGTGAACGATGGAACCGGCATCTTCAGCGTGTCGTCCAACAACGGACAAAACGTGAAGACACCCTCGACCGCCATCGGAGACATCGATGCCGACGGGGACGCGGATTACGTATCTGGAAACGGCGGGGGCAGCGCGCTCGCGAATCATATCTTTAAAAACGATCAGGCTTTGACAATCGTCAACAATCTTCCCTTTGCCCCAATCACAGGGTTCGGCGCCACCATAACCGTACTCAACACCGTCACTACCGTCGATTCGAGCACCGATGTCGGACAGTACACGTCTATCAAAGTTCCGGCGGACTATCTGCCGGTTATTTCGTATTTCGACAGCACGTTCGCAAACAATAAACTGAAAGTCGCAAAGTGCGGAAATGCCGCATGCTCGAGCGGCAACACCGTTACAACCGTAGAAGCCGGCAACGTCGGTCAATTCACATCGCTCGCGATCGGCACAGACGGGTTACCGGTCATCAGTTATTTCGATGTGTCGAACTCTGACCTGAAAGTCGCAAAGTGCGGAAATGCCGCATGTTCAAGCGGCAATACCATCACGACCGTTGAATCGGCTTTCTCGATCGGACAACACACGTCCATTGCCGTTCCATCCGACGGCCTGCCTGTGATTGCATACCACGATGTGGGCAACGGCACGTTGAAAATAGCGAAGTGTGGCAATGCAGCATGCTCGAGCGGAAACACGCTGTCGACGGTTGACTCCCAACAGGATATTGCAGGCATATGGAGCTCGATGGCGATAGGCAGTGACGGATTGCCGGTTATCAGTTACATGGCTGCAACAATCCCCGTCACTACGGATATCGTCGTTCTGAAATGCGGAAATACCGCATGTTCTAGCGGAAATACGATAAGTACCATCGCTTTTTTGGGACCGAACGAAAGTATAACATCCATTGCGGTGCCATCGGACGGATTGCCGTTTGTCACCTATTCGGATAGCGACACACTCGATCTAGTGGTAGTGAAATGCGGTAATGCGGCGTGCTCAGGCGGCAATACAAGCACGAGCGTGGATACCGCCGGAAACGTCGGCAGATTTTCCTCAGTCACCATCGGGCAGAACGGTCTGCCCATCGTCTCATACGAGGACGCGACAAATACAAATCTCAAGGTCGTCCAATGCGGCAACGCAGCGTGCTCCAGCGGCAATACAATAACAACTGTTGACTCCCAGGGTGCGGTCGGAAGCTACGGCTCCATTGCAATCGGCCAGAACGGATTGCCGGTCATCAGTTATTGGGATGACACCAACGACCATTTGAAGGTCGCAAAATGCGGCGAAACGTCATGTTCTGAGGGCGGGACGACTGGAAAAATAAACATCCGCTTGCGTTGGGGTTCGGGCTCTGACGACATCACTCCCCTGCGCCAGTTGCAGTACCAGGTGCGCGTGGGTACCGGAATTCTGGCACACAGTATCGCAGCGGCAAGGATCGGCAGTCCGAACTACACCCCTCGTCTGATGCCAAACGGGCAGAGCAGAACGATCTACCTCAAAAACCAGCCCTGCAACACAACATACTACTGGGGGGTAAAAACCGTCGATAGCGGGCTGCGGATGAGCCCGGAATCGGCTGAGCAGAGCTTCACAGTGGATTCGCTGTGTGCAACGGCGAGCCCGCCTCCCCCTCCCCCGCCACCCCCGCCTCCGGCAACCGGCGGCGGAACGCTGTGGAGAATGGCCAGGACTACGTCCGGCGGAGGATCTGCTGAGGTTGGAAAGAATCTCAGTGGCAGGTTGTTCGTGGATCTGAATGGAGATGGAAAGAAATCAGCAGGTGAACGCTGGCTGCCGATGCAGGACATCGTGATCACGGCCAGGGATGCCGGCTTAGGACAGGCGTCCGAGGAGTCGACTGTTCTTACTGCCAGCCTGACGGCAGAGGATCCTCGAAAGAAAACCGGAGAAACGAAGACTGATACCGCCGGAGGGTATGCGCTGGCAATGCTGCCGGGAACGCACGAACTGAGCCTGAATGTAAAAGGGCTGCCGGGCATGGAGATGACAGCAAAAGTCAGTGTTGACGTGATTGAAGGTGAAGTGGCGGTCGCAGACATCCCGGTTCGCTGGACAACATTGGTGCGACATCAGCCGTGCATGACAGTGTCAGGGGGAAGTGCGGGGAAAGATGCGAATGCAGTCGAATTGCTGAAGCTGTTGCGTGACGGTTTCGGTAAGCCGATTGCCGTGCCGGATGAGCAGGGACTGGTGCAACGGGAGGATGTGGTGCCGCTTCTGGCGAAGACACAGTGTACTGCAATGCCAACGTCGGCTGCCGCGGTACGCGGTTTGATGCAGCAGAAAAAGCTGACGGCATTCGGTGATCTGCCGCTGAGTGACGCAGGCAAGGTGCTGCAGACATACGGATTGGTGTTGTCAGGTGTGGAAGTCGGAAAGAGCGAGAAGGTATTTGATGGACTCGGATATGTGAATCGGGCGCAGATGGTCAGCATGGTGGTTGGGGCAATGGATCTGGAAGAGTGGGAGGCTGGGCATCAGCAGATGTTGAGTTCGGTGGTTGTGCCGAAAGATGCTGGAGTTTCAGCTGATCAAGTTCGGGTATTGATGGCGTTGGATGTGCTTCCGTCGAGCATGCGGGAGACCTTTGCAGGTGAGAGAGGTGTGACGTGGGGAGAGGGGGCATTGATGCTTGCACGTGCGTCCTTTGCAGCTGGCAGGATTGATTTGAGAAGTGAAGACCTGAAAGTCGGAAGCGTGTTCAGCGATCTGGAGTTGGGAGTGTGCTGGACGGTGGATGCGGACCGTCGCCGGAACGTGGTGGTGCGGGATGTGACGCCGGGAAGTCCGTTGGCTCTGGATGCAGGAGTGCTCATGGGGCTGGGCGTGAAGAGCGGTATTCAAACTGCCTGGCTGATTCCGGGAAGCTCGTGGATGACGGACTTCGGCGTACTGAAAGGAAGCGCGATGCTGAGGGCATCTGCTCCCGTGTCGGTAGTGGAGACACTGCGAGAGCTTCTGGTGTTCTCATGCCTGCCGCCTGCGAGCAGGGCTGAGGTCATCAAGGCAATGGCTGAGGGGGCAAAAGTGGACAGCGGAAGCGCAGGACAACTGTTGAAACAGGACTTGATCGCAGGAGTGCGGGAGAGTGCCAGCTTTGTGTCCAGAGTATTGCTGACGGCGCAGAGGCCGATGCGGGTAGGAAACCTGTCTCCTGTGTTCAGTTTTACGAATGTGTTGGTGGGTGCAGAGGGAAAGCGGGATGTATCCGGTCCGGTGTCGGTGGAGGAAGGGGCGCAGATGGTCGCATCGACGGTACTCGGCATGCTTGTGAAGCAAGGAGTGCTCAGCCGGGTGGAAGCTGAAGACAGGATGTCGGCGATGGTAATGCGGGTACGAGTATTCCTGTTGGATGGCCGGGGGGAAGCGCTTGCAGGACAAACGACACTGACCAGAGGTGATCTGGTACGGGTGATGGCGGCGGTAGCCAGGGGAGCCCTGGGTGAGGTGGGGGGCGGCGAATCTCTCGGCGAAACATGGAATAACAGACTTTCCCAATAATTCGTATGAAACACCCATCTCTCTTTATCGGTACGTGCATCGCCCTCCTCATCGGACTGGCGATAACCCTGTCACTCTGGACTGGTCTGAGCATGCAAATGCTCACAGCGATGATGCTGACGGTAGCGGGCAACACGCAATTCTCACTGCTGGGGATTGGTTGCGCCCTGGTACTTATCGCCCTTGTGGCCGAATGGAATGTGATCCGCGCTGGAAAGAAGGAGACGGGACGGATTGAAGTACACGGAACAGTCTTATTGACCATCGTATTTGCAGTGCTGTTCGGGCAGTTCGTTGCGCAGGTGTATGCGGCCAGCTTTTCGCTTTTTGCCTCGAGCACGGAAGTAAAAAAGACCTTCGGCATTGTCCAGCTGGACATCGATAACGACGGTGATCTGGATTACATCGCCGCGAATGAAGACGGCCTGAGCGTCGACGATTTCGATCAATATATTTCTTCCGGAGGTAGCTACACACAGACCCTGTTCGGGGACTCCAACAACTTCGCCAGAGTACTGACGGGAGACATGAACGGCGACGGATACACCGATATCGTGACGGGACACACGGCAGGATCGAATAGGATCAACGTCTACCTGAATAACGGTGGTACCGGATTTGCAGGAGTGACGGCGCGGCAAATCTCAACGACATTCCAGGTGGCAGATTTCGCTATACTGGACGTGGATAACGATGGCGACTTGGACATTGTGAACGCGTCATCGTCTAACGCGATCAACCAGGCAGTGTGGCTGAATAACGGTGTGGCAGGCTTCACAAACGCCCTCTCCAGCCTGCCCAGAGTCCGGGACATGCGGGCAGGAGACATCAACGGCGACGGATATGTCGACTTGGTGATTAGCAATAGTAACGGCAGCGTAAGCACGTACAAAAACAGCGGTACTGGAGCCTTCATCGAAGTCGACAACCTGCTTATAGGCGGCCAGCAGATGGTCGAATTCGCACTCGGAGACATGGATGGGGATGGGGATGTGGATGTGTTCGCCGGATTCGACACCAAAGATGTCGCCACGCTCACCAATGACGGCATCGGCAACCTGAGCAACGTGGTTGCAGGGGATACCACAATCAATTCGATCAACGGCCTCGCGTTAGGAGACATCGACAATGACGGCGATCTAGATGCACTAACGGCTGAAGATGGCCGTGTTGAGAGCTTCGTCAACGGCGGCAACGGGGCGATTACCGGCAATGACGACCAGAACCACGGCAACTGGAGCATGGCGCTGGGAATGGGTGACCTAGACGCTGACGGCGATCTGGATTATATCGTTGGAAATCAGGTTAACGGAGGAGGCGGAGGCGCTGCCAACGGCATTTACACTAACGATCAGGCCTCTACGATCGTGAACAACGTTCCCGGTGCTCCGTCATCCGGCTTCACCGCATCCGGCAGCATAAACAGAGTTACATCAGGACCGTTGTCGCCGGCCACGTCCGGCAACGCGGCCGGAACGGGAAGCATCGCCTGGACGAATACGAACAACATTTTCACCAGCGATAACTCCAAGGCTATTATGGCAGCGACATTCACGCCCGGCAGCATCAGCAATTATCTGGAGGCGACAAACTTTGGCTTCTCCATTCCGCCGACTGCATCGGTTGCAGGTATAAAGGTGGAATGGGAGCAGTTCGCCGGAGCTCTGGGCACCGTGGTTGACCAGTCAGTACGAGTAATACAGGCAGGCTCAATCACAAGCGGGGAACGCGCAAAGTCAACTTCATGGCCGTTTTTCGACACCTATTCCACGTACGGCGGGGCGTCGGATTTATGGGGAGCCACATGGACCCCTGCGCAAATCAATGCCGCGAACTTCGGCGCCGCTCTCGCGGTGCGCAACAATGACGCCACGCAAAACAACACCCCGGCAATCGACCATGTCCGTGTGACCGTCTACTACGCCACGACAACCAATCTCCGCCTGCGCTGGGGTTCCGGATCCGACGACATCACTCCCCTGCGCCAGCTGCAGTACCAGGTGCGCGTGGGCACGGGTACGACGACACACAACATCATGCCGCCGAAAATCGGAAGTCCTAACTACACCAACCGCCTGCTGCCCAACAACCAGAGCAGGACGGCCTACCTGAAGAACCTGTCGTGCGCTGCAACGTATTACTGGGGAGTGAAGACCGTCGATTCGGGATTCCGCGTGAGCAACGAGTCAACCGAGCAAACTATCACACTGGATTCATCATGTGGAATCCCCGTTGCATCACCCCCCCCACCACCGCCTCCGGCTGCCACTGGCGGCGGAACATTGTGGCGTATGGAAGGGGACAACCCTGTTGACGTCACTGTCACAGAAAAAACCGTGAACGGCAGGCTGTTCCTGGACCTCAACGGCGATGGAGAGAAATCACTCGGAGAACGCTGGTTACCGCTGAAGAATGTGGTAATCAAGACACGCAACGGTGACCTGGGACAAGCCATCGGTCAGCCAGTTTCGGGCGTCGAAGGCAGGATCGTAACTGCAGGAGTGAATGTAGTGGAAAAAGCGGGACGGGGTGTCAAAACGGATCAGAACGGATGGTATGAACTGACTCTGGGAGCAGGAACTCACAGCCTGATCGTGGAAGCCAAAAGTTTGACGGACATGGAGATGACTCTGCCTGAGATAAACATAAATCTTGACCAAGACCCGAGTTCGACAATTGACATCCCACTCCGCTGGAAAACGCTGGTGCGACATGAGCCCTGTATGAAAATCGGGTCCGGCGACAACAATTGGAGCGGCGCAGCCGATCCTCAGGCTCTACTTGCATCTCTGCTTGATTTATTTGGTTCACCTGCGCTGAAAATTGGCGATGAACAAGGGCTGGTTCAACGTGAAGATTTCACTCCACTTTTGGCGAAAACACAGTGCGTTACCATTGCCGGTTCGTCGAATGAGCTCAGAGATATGCTGAAAAAGTGGAAAACGACAGCCTTCGCTGATCTGCCGCTCAGCGATGCAGGCAAGGTGCTGCAGACATACGGCCTGGTGTTATCGGGGGTGAAAGTCGGAAAGACCGAGCGCGTTTTCGACAGACTTGGATACGTGACCAGAGCACAGATGGTAACGATGGTGGCTGGCGCCATGAAATTGGACGAATGGAAAGCAGGCCATCAGGAATTGCTGGCGGAGACAGATATTCCTCCTGATGCCGGGGCGGCAGAGGGAGATGTAGAAGCCTTGATTGCATTGGATGTGCTTCCGTCGAGCATGCGAGAGACATTTGCCGGCGGGCGCGGCGTGACGTGGGGAGAGAGCAACCTCATGCTCGCAAGAGCGGCATTTGCGGCAGGCAGGATCGACATGCGCGGCCAAGATGAAGTGTCCGAGAAAAGTTTTGCCGATGATCTGGGGCTGAAGGCGTGCTGGACGGTAAATGGAGATAGAGCCAGGAACGTTGTAGTGCGGGACAGTGTGCCGGGAAGCCGGATGGCAAAGGATGCCGGATTGCTGATGGGACTCGGTGCAGTTAGAGGACAACAGACTGCATGGCTGATTCCGGGCAGCTCCTGGATGACCGATTTGGGCGTGACGCGTGGAAGCGCGACGTTGCGCGCAGGGGCACCGGTGTCGGTGGCGGAAACACTGCGTGAATTGCTGGTATTCGCTTGTCTGCCGCCGCCCAGCAGGGCTGAGGTGATAAAGAGCATGGCCGAGCGGGAGACCGTGGAAACCGGAAGCGCGGGACAGCTGCTCAAACAGGATCTCATATCAGGAGTGCGCGTAAGCGCCAGCTTTGTATCCAGAGTATTGCTGACAGCGCAGAGAACGATGCGGATAGGAAACCTGTCGCCGGTGTTCAGCTTCACCGATGCGCTGATTGGAGGAAATGGAAAACGAGATCCGCTGGGACCGGTGTCGGTAGAAGAAGGGGCACAGACGATTGCATCGACCGTGCTCGGAATGCTGGTTCGACAAGGAACGATCACCCGGGTACAAGCAGAAGGCCGGATGTCCGAGCTCGGACTGACGGTACGAGTATTCCTGCTGAACGGCAGAGAGGAGGCCAAGGCAGCCAACACGGCACTGACTCGTGGAGACCTGGTACGCGTGATGGCAGCAATGGCCAGAGGAGCGCTGGGAGACTCGGGCGGAATGCCGACTCTGGGTGAAAACTGGTGGGCCAGGCTGCTAAACTAAAAACCGTGTTTTGGCTCTAGTATAAGCGAAAATCACTGTGTTTTTTTAGTGGTTTTTGTGCTATAATACATAGATTATGCACACGTGTTGCAACGTGATACATAAACACCGGAAAGATCACGTGTTACCATAACCATACAGTGCAGACTCTCCTCATTCTTATCGGCATCGTCGCTCTCCTCGCACTCGGGGTCGTGACTGTGCTGTGGCTCCTTCGTAAACACGAAGATCATAAGCGGGAGAAGCAATTGGTATTCCTGCAAATTCTTACGCCGAAGAAAGAAAGCAAAGAGGATAAAGAGATCGAATCTGAACAGTTTTCTGTGGGCAAAGATTTCAAGGAGGTGCTCGGCATCATGGATCACCTGTATCAGACGGTGCACAGCCTCCGCGAGACGAGCATCCGCCGGCACTGGAAAGGATCGCCGTTCATCTCGTTCGAGTTTGCCGCGCTGGCCGGAGAGATCCTGACCTTCATCATCGCGCCCCGCCGCATCATCCCGCTCATCGAAAAACAGATCACGTCGTTCTACCCGGACGCGATCATCGACCAGGTCGAGGACTACAACATCTTCACGAAGAACTCGTTCACCGCATCGACGTACCTGACCCCCGCGAAGCATTATGTCTATCCGTTCAAGACTTACGCTCATCTGAAAAGCGATCCGCTCAATGCGATCACCAATGCGTTCAGCAAGCTGAAGAAGGAAGAAGGCGCCGCCGTGCAGATCGTCCTCAGGCCGATCGAGTCGACCTGGCAGAAGAAGCTGCAGAAAGAGGCGCAGAACATCATCAATCCCAAGAAGAATGCGGGCGGCCATGCCTGGTGGAATCCCCTGCGCTGGATAGGGACGCTCGTGGAGATCTTCTCCAGCGATGACAAAAACCCGATGAAGGAAGCCGGCGGCAACGAGCGCGTGACGCAGATGGTGGAAGAACTCAGCAAGACCATCGACGAGAAGGCGGGCTCGCCGGGTTACGAGGGAGTCGTGCGCATCGTGACGTCCGCAGACACGCTCGAGCGCGCGAACATGGTCCTGGAAAGCGTCCGCGGAGCGTTCTCGCAGTTCAACGACATCCGCGGCAACAGCTTCGAGCACAGCCGCTACCACTCGCACACGAAACTGATCCACAACTTCATCCGCCGTCATCCGGACAGGACGATCGTCCAGCACCTGTTCTGCCACAAGCTGCTGCTCGGCACGGCTGAAATCGCCAGCTTCTTCCATCTGCCCAACATCAAGTACAACAAAGTGCTCACGATCAAATGGCAGAACTTCAAAGTCGCCCCCGCGCCGAAGAACCTGCCGGAGGAAGGCCTGTTCCTGGGGTACAACACCATCCGCGGCGACAAAGAGAAAGTGTTCATGAAGAACGAGGACCGCTTCCGCCACTTCTACGTCATCGGTCAGACCGGAACCGGTAAATCGTCGGTCATCCAGGTGATGGCACGCCAGGACTTCCACAACAAGAAAGGCATCTGCGTGGTGGATCCGCACGGATCGCTGATCGAGGATCTGTTCCCGTACATCCCGCGCGAACGCGCAGACGACGTGATCTTCTTCAATCCCGCAGACACCGGACGCCCGATGGGCCTGAACATGCTGGAGGGCAAGAACGAAGAGGAGCGCGACCTGATCGCACTGGATGCCATGAGCATGATGGTGAAAATGTTCGGTGAGGAAATCTTCGGTCCCCGTATCCAGGACTACTTCCGCAACGGCTGTCTGACACTGATGGCGGACGAGGAAGAAGGCGGCGCGATCACAGACCTGGTGCGCCTGTTCACCGACGACGAGTGGGCCAAGTACAAAGTCGCCAAGCTGAAGAACCCGATCGTGCGTTCGTTCTGGGAGAAGCAGATGGCGCAGACCGGCCAGCGCGAGAAGCAGGAAATGATCCCCTACTTCGCCGCAAAGTTCGGTCAGTTCACGACCAACACGCTCATCCGCAACATCGTCGGCCAGGTGAAGAGCTCGTTCGACTTCAGCGACGTGATGAACGGCTCGAAGATCATCATGATGAACCTGTCGAAGGGTCTCATCGGCGACCTGAACAGCAAGCTGCTGGGTATGATCATCGTGAACAAGATCCAGGTGGCAGCCATGCGCCGCCAGCGCCAGGAATCGAGCGAGCGCAAAGACTTCTTCCTGTACATCGACGAATTCCAGAACTACGTCACCGACTCCATCGAGTCGATCCTGTCCGAGGCCCGCAAGTACCGCCTGGGGCTCATCATCGCTCACCAGTACCTGGATCAGCTGGAGAAGGACAGCAAGCTGTCCGGCGCGGTGAACCTGAAGGGCGCGGTATTCGGCAACGTCGGCACCATGATGTTCTACAAGATCGGTCCGCAGGACGGCGAATTCTGCGCCAAGCAGATGGCGCCCGTCTTCTCGGAATCCGACCTGGTGAACCTGGACGCGTTCAAGGCGGTCATGAAGCTGTCCATCGACGGCCAGCCCTCCCGCCCGTTCTCCATCGAAATCCCCCGCCCGTGGCAGGACACGACATACGTGAAAGACGCGCAGGCGGTGGAAGCCTACAAGCAGCTGTCCCGCCTGAAGTACGGACGTGACAGGGAATTCGTCGACCGTGAAATCATCCGCAGAATCGGCGGGTAAAGACCAGGATAAAAAAACAAACACACATCACTCATGCGCTCTAAACTTCTCATCGCCGCAGCGTTCGCGTTCTGCCTTACGGCGGTTGGCATGGCGATTGTGCGCATCTGGCCACTGTTGAAGATCATGGCACAGATCATCATCAGTACGCCCGAATTCGGCATGCTGACAGTCGGCCTCGCAGTTACCGCGATCGGCCTGGGATTCGAGTGGAACGCTGCGTACAACCACATCCGCTGCCAAACCCTGTCGCTTGCGGTCATCGAACGTGCGCATCCGCGCCTGCCAAGGCAGATTGAGATCTACGCCACCGCTTTGCTGACGCTGACCCTGTGCGTGCTGTTCACGCAGTTCGTGGCGACGGTCTACGCCGCCGCATTCTCGCTCTACGCATCGAGCGCTGAAACGAAAGTCACCAGGCACGTCGAAGTGTTTGACATCAACGGTGACGGTCATCTGGACTACGTTGCCGGAAATTTTGACCTGGGAGGCGCGTACTTGCTGGATCAGTACATCAACGACGGCTCCGGAAACTTCACACACAGCGGAACGTTTGACACGTCCTCCAATTTCACGGAATTCGCCGCAGGTGATGTGGACGGCGACGGCGACATGGATCTCGTGTCCGGTTTTGAAACCGGAGCCGACAGCCTCCATGTCGTCAAAAATCAGGGCGGGACCCTCATCAACGGTTTGACGATCATCCAGTATTCGGCCAGCTTGCCGGTCTCTGCGGTGCGGCTTGCTGATATGGACAGCGACGGCGACCTGGACATCGTGTATGTCAGCGAATCTGGAAATCCCACTGATGCAGTCTGGAAGAACAACGGGCACGGTGTGTTTTCGACATTCGCGACAGGCATGATAGACCAGGCAAACGATCTGGCTGTGGCCGATGTGACCAGCGACGGGTACATCGACATCATCATCGCGGCTGGGGGTTACATGGAAATCTACAAAAACAACGGCAATGCCACGTTCACCCAAATCGAAAGCTTCAACGATGTCAGTGATTTCACATGGATCACCACCGGGGACTACGACGGAGACGGAGACATCGACGTGCTTGCCTCCTTTGACGACAACAGCAAGGCGGTCACATTCTGTCCGAACAGCGGAAACGGCACCTTCGGCGGCAGCTGCGACCCGGCCGCTTTCAACACCGGCAACCAGATCCTTACGGCCAGGACCGCAGACCTGAACAATGACGGTCACCTGGACGTTATCGTCGGAGAAAAAGGAAACAACGAGATCGCGCTCGGAGACGGAACCGGAGACTTCGCTCTGAACGGTTTGCCGGCCAGCGAGCTGAATTACTCAAACGCCGTGGCCATCGGCGACATCGATACCGACGGCGATGCCGACTATATCGCCGGCACCCAAACCCCCGGCGCCGGAGGGGCAGCCAATTACGTCTATAAGAACGATCATTCCGTAACGCTCGCGAACACTGCACCGAGCGCTCCGTCAACCGGCTTCAGCGCCACGCTTACCAGCTACAACACTCTCAGCTACGCCGATTCGCTGGATGACGCCGGTATCGGAATATCGTTGGATATCGGAGCGGACGGGCTGCCGATCATGAGCTATCACGAAAACGGCTTCGATGACCTGAAGGTCGCAAAATGCGCGAATCCGGCCTGTACATCGGGTACGACTGTGTCTGCCGTGGATGCGACCGGAAACGTCGGCAACCAGTCTGCCATCGCGGTGGATTCAAACAATCTGGCCACAATCGCCTATCACGACACGACCAATAGCGATCTGAAAGTCGCGCGCTGTTCCAACACGGCCTGTTCGTCCAGCACGCTAGCGTCGGTCGACATTACCGGAGTCACCGGTGATTTTCCGGCCATCGCACTGGATGCGAGCGGAATACCGGTCATCGCCTACGAGGATTCCGCAACCGTCGACCTGAAAATCGTCAAATGCGGTAACGCCACCTGCACATCCGGCAATACCTATAACACGGTGGATTCCGCCGGAGATGTGGGAACTCACAACTCGATAGCGATTCCGGCCGACGGCCTGCCGGTTGTCAGCTATGCTGACGGCAACCCGAACTTCGATTTGAAGGTGTTGAAGTGCGGCAATGCGGCCTGCAGCGCTGGCAACACTGTCACCACCGTAGACTCCGCCGGCAGTGTCGGCGCCTATTCATCCATCGCGATTTCGCTCGACGGCTTTCCGGTGATCAGTTATCAGGACAGCACAAATGCCGATTTGAAAGTCATGAAGTGTGGCAACGCAACCTGTACGTCCGGAAATACAATCACGACGGTTGATTCGGTTGGCTCAGTCGGTCAATACACGTCCATCGCCGTGCCGGCTGACGGTCGCCCGTACATCAGTTACTACGATACGACAAATACGAACCTGAAAGTTCTGCGGTGTGGAAATGCTGCCTGTTCCAGCGGAAACGTGGCAACCACAGTGGATTCACTCGGCGACATGGGCCTGTATTCGTCTATCGCCCTGAATACCAGCGACTCACCGGTGGTCGCCTATTACGACAACTCCAACGGGAATGCCAAAGTCGCCGCTTGTGGCGGCGACTGCTCGGCAGGTGGAGAATTCGGAGGAATGGATTTCCGTCTGCGCTGGGGCTCGGGCTCGGATGACATCACTCCCCTCAGGCGTTTGCAGTACCAAGTACGCGTCGGTACGGGAGCCGCTGCCGGGAACATCAACCCCGCAAAAGCCGCCAGCCCGAACCACACCATGCGCCAGATGCCCAACGGGCAAAGCAAAACGCTGTACCTCAAAAATCAGACCTGCGGACTGACCTATTACTGGGCAGTGCGGACGGTGGACAACGCCATGCGTGTCAGCGCCGAATCGTCTGAGCAGAGCTTCACAGTCAACAGCGTCTGTTCCCTTGGCAGCCCGGCTGTACCACCACCGCCACCGCCGCCTCCATCGGGCGGGGGAACACTCTGGAGAATGGCCGAACGGAACAACACCGAGAAGCCTGCGGCTTCAATCGGACTGAGCGGACGCCTGTTTCTGGATATCGATGGCGATGGCATACGATCGGAGAACGAGCGCTGGCTTGGGCTTGCGGATGTCTCTATCACGGCTGGCGGACTGACTGCCAAGACTGATGCAAACGGGCTGTACACGATTCCGGTACCCGAAGGCAGCTACACGGTCACAGTGGATAAGGCGACAATCACCGGATACGAAGTGACAGATATGGCGGCCCTGCAAAGCGTAGTCGTAAGCGATGCTCCGGCCACAGCCGACATTCCTCTGCGCTGGAGTGCGTTTATCGGGCATGCACCGTGCCTGCGGATAGCATCCGATGCAGACAACGGCACCGTTCCGGAAGAACAACGTCTGCTCACGTCCCTGCGCGATGCATTCGGCAAGCCGGCAATCGTCTTTCCGGCAGACACATCCGGGCTGATCAAGCGCGATGAGTTTTTCTCCTTGCTGGCAGCGACACAATGCGTCGACTCTCCTGTGTCCGCAGACGACACGCTCGAACGGCTGAAAAACGGCAAGCGCAGACCGTTTGTCGATCTTCTGCCGAAAGATAATGCCAAAACACTGCGGATCTACGGCCTGGCTCTGGCTGACGTCAGCGTCGCCCGCGGCTACACCATAGATGCCGAAGCGTTCGTGACTCGCGGCGAAGCGCTGCACACCGTATTCCAGGCAACCGGCGCAGCCGAATGGGCCGCAACCCACGATGCTGTTGTAAAGAAAGTCACCGCGCCTGCAGATGCCGGAAATCTGGAAAGGACAGTGCAAACGCTGTCGGCGCTCGACATGCTGCCGAGCTCCATGACCGAATCTGTTTCGCGTGACAGAGGTATGGTCTGGGCCGAAGCGATTGACCTTCTCTCTCGCGCGGCCTTCTCCTCCGGACGAATTTCACTTGTGCACGAAGACGGTGCATCCGAGGCTGACAGACTTGGCGAACCGTTCGACCTGCTTCTGCCATGCTGGCATATCGATCAACACAGGAGCATGGACTTGTTTATCAACGATGCGGCGCCCGGCACGTCCGTGGCTGCCGATATCGTTCTGCTGACCATGCTTGGAGCGAAGCGGGGCACCGAAATCCTGTGGGTGATCCCGGGTGACGCATGGCTGACCGATCTTGGCGTGACCAGAGGCCACCTCACACTGCGGCCCGCAGATCCCGTGACTATCGCCGATGCCCTCAGGACACTGCTGGTGTTCTCGTGCCTACCCCAGCGCAGCCGCGCACAGGCATTGCAGGAAATGACCATGGGCAGAACCGTGACTACGGGTTCACCTGAATCACTGCTGGGACAGGACAGAATCGCCGGTGTCAGAGAGAGTCCCGGCATTCTTTCACGCGTGATCCTCGACGCACAACGTCCTGGCAGGTTCGCAAATCTTTCGCCTGTGTTCAGTTTTACGGACGCACTGATGGATGAAGAGAACCGCAACCCGCGCGGATCACTGTCGATCGACGAAGGATCTGAATTGATTGCATCCACGCTGCTGCAGATGCTGGTACGCCAGGAATTCCTGACCAGGATCGAAGCCGAGAATGCCATGCAACAGGCTGTGTACGACGTCCGTGATTTCATTCTTGACGGGCGCACTCTGGATTCCCGTACCGCGCCGTTGACGCGCGGTGACCTCATCCACGCTCTTGCCGGTGCCGCTCGCAATGCGATCGGTTTGCAAACCGGCATGCCGAGTGCAGGCGAACTCTGGTGGCAGCGCATCCGAAACTGGCACTAACATCCTCTCTTCTCTGCCGTATTACAGGTCGATGACCTGAATCGGAGCAGCAAAAACCAGGTAACGCTGGGAAATGCTGTCCGGCGGCCAGCAGGTATACAGAATCAGATTTTCGCCGCTTGTATCAGGGCTGAAGGTCGATCTGTCCTTGGCGGGGATGGTCTTCTTCTGAGTGACCTGATAGATGTACAGCTTTTCGTTGTAGGTCACATAGACCCTATCCCCGACCGCGAGCTTGTTCACGGTGCGGAATACCTTGGTGTATGGCGACAAGTCCCACGGGTAGCCGCTGCTGTGACCGTAAATCATAATCTTCCCGCCGCCGCCCGGATAGCTGAACAGATGACCGACGCCCACCTTCAGCGGAGCCAGAACTCCATCCTGCGTGGAGGTGTTGGTCGGGTGCGTGATAACCAGATCTTTGATGCTCAATGTAGGAATCGCCATGGCAAATGGTTTGCTCGAGACATACTGCAATGCAGCCATTCGATCAGCCTCCGACATCGGAGGATACGTCACTTGCCTCGGCTGCTGCACAGGCTGAGAGACAGGGATAACGACCGGTGCCGGCGTGGGCACAACCCGCTGGGGCTGCTGAACAACAGGTGTCGGTGTCGGAGTGGGAATTTGGGGCTGCACAGGCTGCTGCGCGACGGTCTGACCGTCATCGAAGGCGGCGACGTTTGTGCGCCGTACTTCGCGCATACGGTAGAGCATCTCGAATACATTGCCGCGGGTTGCAGCCGTATTCAGACGGAGTTCAATACCCTTGAGCAGAAGGTTCTTGGCAATCGCCTCACTCACCACATCTGTGAACCACTGCCCCGGAACGTTCTCGATTTCAGGCGATGTCAGAAACTGCGTGCCTGCGGCTGAATTACCGAATGCCCGCGAGATCATGGACATCGCCTCTTCTATGCGTACAAGCTGCTGGCCTCGGAACATACCGTCCGGATACCCTTTCACGATGCCATGCCGGAACGCTGCTTCCAGGTCGGCGGCGTACCACGCGTTCTGACTGACATCCAAAAACAGCGGCAACGAGGGCATATGCTGCCTGTATTTTTCGGCCTCGGCTTTCAGTTGCGGCTGTGAACGCACGATCACAGCGACGACTTCGGCACGGTTGATCATCCCGCGCGGACGGGCGGTGCCGTCGGGATATCCCTGCACAATTCCCTCGTCCGCCAGGGCAGTCACGGATTTGGCGTACACAGTGTTCTGGACATCGGAAAACACAACCGCACCCGCGGACGGGACGTAGAGAATCTGAAGCAGCAGAACGCTCAGAACCGCCGAAACTGCTGGTTTTCGCATGCGCATACTATCAATTATTTTGACTCTTTTGTCAATATCAAAGATTGTCACAGATATGACGTTTAAATGGCATTCTGTAGCCATTCTAGTCTATTTGTGCGTCTGCGTCCCCTATTTGGCTGATTTTCTTGGTCTAATCTCTTCTATAAGGGCTTTTTAAGCCGTTATATTGCAAATTACATCATTTTTTGTTATAATAGTATTAAACAATCATACAAATATCCCCTTAACAGTATGGCCTACCACACACTGTTCTCCGAAGCCCGCCTGCTGCGCCAGGTGGAATTTTCACGCAATCCGATCGAACCGGGCACGGTCACAGACGCAACTCAGCGCGTCGACACCAATGTAAATGGGGTACCAAGGGTAGACCAAAATGCCAGGATCGAAATCGGCACTCCGACAAACCCGACGGCCAGAACACAGGAGACGATCAGCAATGTTGAGGCCTCGATCGACAAAATGGCGAGGGGCGACTGGAGTTTTGCCAACATCATGAATTTGATAAAAGGTCTTTTCGGAGGCCGGCGCGCACCCATTGAGCAGTTCAGACTGCCGAATGGAACGCCGGTGGCCGTACAACCAGAATTCATCGAAGGTTTGGGTGGAGCCAGACTCCGCAATCCCCTGTTTACCGGAGCAGGCCAGACTGGCGTGAGCCCTGCACGACAGGAGAATATCCCGGGCCGCATCAACCAGCCGGGCGACTCCATGCGCATCACACCGCGCTTTCAGATGCCGCAGCAGGGGCAACCCATGCCGGAAGTGCAGGTGCAGCCTGAAGTGCAGGTACAGAAGAACTCTGCGCACGAGTACAAAGGCTCAACATTCGAATTCAACCCGACGCAGGGTCCGTACATCGACAGTCCGACTTTCGGTCAATTGCCGGTAGAGAAAGTCCTGTTCGATCTGACTCCACCGCTGAAGCCTGAACACGAGGGTCAGCCTGCCGGCTACAACGAGATCAATGAGGCTCAGACGATTGTCTCGCTCATCAAAACTGAATTGGGCAAATACGTGTACTGGTCAAAACAGCCACGAAACTTCCAGCGCTACAGGTTACATGCCGGCAAGCTGCTCCAGCTCCAGGCACAGGCAAACGCAGCCAACGATCTGGTGACAAGCAATCTGCGCACCTACCGCAGAATCGGCACGGAGGGACGCGGTGAAGCTGCTGACCGCGGATTCGCTACCTACCTGTTTGACCGGTACTCGCGCGGCCGTTCGACATCGGAAGCGCAAAGCGAGTTGCGGGCACGCGGCGTGGAAGTGAAATACGACGCCAACGGACGCCCGTACGGCTCGCCGATCAACACGCCCGAGGGACGCAACGGCATGGAGGCCGCCCGCCGCGAAGAGCGTGCGATGGCTTCCGGATACTTCTCCTCCAGCAACTTCAACCCTGCAGTCCGGCCCACCAGCTACAACGATCAGATAGAGGCGAGCCGCCGTGAAAGAGTGGACGAGGAGCAGCAGAGCTAACCGGCATCGACTCGGGCCGTGGACATGGTAGAATGCGCCGTCCATGAGCCTGAAGATCGCGATTGTCGGCCTGCCCAACGTCGGAAAATCGACGCTGTTTAACGCGCTCACGCGCAGCAAGGGTGCGCAAGCCGCAAACTATCCGTTCTGCACCATCGATCCGAACATCGGCGTAGTCGAAGTGCCGGATGCACGGCTGAATGCACTGGCCGACATCGTGAAGCCGGAGAAGGTGATCCCGACCATCGTCGAATTCGTCGACATCGCCGGACTGGTAAAAGGCGCCAGCAAAGGCGAGGGACTTGGCAACGCATTCCTCAGTCACATCCGTGAAACCGATGCGATTTGTCATGTTGTTCGCGTCTTTATGGACGGCGACATCATCCATGTTGACGGCAACGTCGACCCCAAGCGCGACCGCGAGACCATCGAAACCGAACTGATCATCGCAGACCTGGATAAAGTCACCAAGAAACTCGACAAGATCACCGGCGGCGCCAGATCCGGCAATAAAGACCTGCAGAAAGAACTGACCGTGCTCGAGGCGCTGAAAGCCGCTCTGGATGCGGGAAAACCGGCACGTTCAGTACAGTTGGATGAGACGCAGAAGCCGTTTTTGCGAGACCAGCAACTCCTGACTGCCAAACCGATGATGTACGCATTGAACGTAGAAGAGAAGCAGCTCGGGACGATCAAGCTGGCCGATGCTCGGGCTCAGGCCGGACTGCTGGAAGGGGATACGGCGATACTGATTGCAGCCAAACTGGAAGAAGAGCTGATGGATTTGTCTCCCGAAGAAGGCAAGCAGCTCTTAGGGGATTTGGGAGTGACGTCATCCGGACTCGACCAACTCATCCGCAGTGCCTATGACATTTTGGGACTGCAGACGTACTTCACGGCAGGCGTCAAAGAAGTGCGTGCATGGACAGTGCGAAAAGGTGCGACCGGACCACAGGCAGCCGGCGTCATTCATACCGATTTCGAACGCGGATTCATCCGCGCTGAGACCATCGCATTCGACGATTTCGTCGCATTCAAAGGCGAGGCCGGAGCAAAGGAGGCCGGCAAGATGCGCACCGAAGGCAAAGAGTACATCGTGAAGGATGGCGACGTGATGCACTTCAGATTTAACGTCTAAAACCCGCTCCCCTGCCTTATTTCTGTAATAACATTGTGCGTCTTTCAACGTACAGATCGATTTTTATGAATTTGAACTGTAGTATTCATGCATGCCATTCATCCCGCGTGAAGAACCGTTCATCTGTAACAATTGTAAAAAACCAGTTGAGCCCTTATTGAAGGGCACATATCGTGATCACTGCCCGCATTGCCTATACTCAAAACATGTTGATCTGGAGGGTCCTGGTGACCGAAAATCAGAGTGCCATGGACTGCTAAAGCCCATCGGGCTGGATCAAGATTCAAAGAAAGGCTTCGTTCTGGTTTATGAATGTCAGAAGTGCAAGAAAGTCTCTAGAAACAGGGCTGCACCGGATGATGCTATTCAGAATTTTGAGCAGATCATCCCTTAAAGCCTTCCGACTGTTGATCACAATAATAGTACAATTTAAAGATCTTCATTCAGGGCTGAATTGCGAATCTCTATTTTGAATTTATCTGCAGCGATAGTATCAATTTATCCTGAAATGTCGGCTTCAGCGGCAATGCTTCGGCGATGTTGCCTTCGGCAGCACTCTGCTTGCTCCCCTCCTTGGCCGAACTTGATGGTTTGACGGTCAGACGAGGTACGGCATGACTCTTATCGATGGAGACATCAAAATTCCCCTTCTCCAGCGCCTGCTTCAGTTTGGCATCCGGCTTACCGTCCACCACCCCATCCGGGTTCTTCTTCAGGCCTTCTTTAATTTTGTCTTTCACCGAATCTTTCATGCCGGGTTCAGACTCGAATGCGAAGTTGAACTCGGCAAATGCGGAGCCTTTCTCGGACGTCTTTTCGCGCACTTCCCTTCTCTCCTGAGCCTCTCGCTTGAATTTCTCGTACTCGGCTGGAGACCTGCGCTTCAGGCGCTCGTACCACGCACGCTCTTTGCCGGGGAGGTTTTCGAGGAATGAATCGGACATGTGTAAATCATATACGAAAAACGGGCCTAAGGCCCGTCTTCGATTGCAATGATTGACGTCTTTTAGGAACAACCGCTGGTTGCGCCGCAGTCCAGACAGACCTCGCAGGAACCGTTGCGCTTCAGCTTGGTACTGCCGCAGCCTCCGCAGATAGAACCGGTATAGCCCTGCAGCTTGGCGCTCTCAATGTCTGTCATCGGCTTGTCTTCGACTGCAGTGGAAGATGCAGCCTTGCGGGCAACCGCCTCGCCGCCTTCATCGACGACCGGCAGGCGCATAGCGAACGCATCGCGGCTCTTGGTGCCTTCCAGGTACGACTTCTCGACCAGATCCTTGTTGTGGAAACGCATTGCTTTGTCCTTGGTGAGGAACTTCAGCGCCAGCCAGCGCCCCAGGTAGTCCATGATGCTTTTCACCATCGGGATCTCGCGGTTGGTGGTCATACCCATCGGCTCGAAGCGCGTGTGCACCAGCTTCTCGCACAGGACATCCAGTGGTACGCCGTACTGCAGGTTCATGGAGAGCGAGAGCGCCAGTGTGTCCATGACACCAGACAGCGTCGAACCCTCTTTGCTCATCTTGATGAAGATCTCGCCTGGAGTGCCGTCATCGTACAGGCCGACGTGGACGTACGCCTCATGACCGGCAACCGACAGCTTGTGGGTGATGCTCATGCGCTCGTCCGGGAGTTTGCGGCGGCGAGGAACGTCTTTGTAGATAATCTTCTCGACGATCTCGGTTTTCACCTCCTCTTTCTCATCGGACTTGTTGCTGAGCGCCTGGCTCATCTTGCTGCCGTCGCGGTACAGCGCATTGGCCTTCACGCCCAGCTTCCACGACAGGTGGTAGGCTTTCTTGAAGTCTTCGATCGTGGCTTCGTTGGGCAGGTTGATGGTCTTGCTGATCGCGCCCGAGATGAATGGCTGGGCTGCAGCCATCATGCGGATGTGACCCTCGGCCAAGATGTAGCGCTTGCCGATCTTGCCGCACTTGTTGGCGCAGTCGAACACCGGCAGGTGCTCTGCTTTCAGCTTGGGAGCGCCCTCGACGGTCATGTGGCCACACACGTAAACGTTGGCTTCCTCGATCTGTTCAGCTGTAAAACCAAGTCCCTTGAGCACGTTGAAGTTGAAGTCGGCAATCTGCTCCTGCGTGAAGCCGATGCGCTTCATGGTCTCCTCACCCAAGATCCACTTATTGAAGGCGAAGCGGATCTCGAACACGGCCGGGAGGTTCTTTTCGATATTGGCGATGTCGGCATCGTTGAAACCTTTGGTCTTCAGCGAAGTGCGGTTGATGTGCGGCGCGCCTTCCAGGCTCAGGCTGCCGATGACGTACTGCATGATGTCGTTCACTTCGACTTCGTTGTAACCAAGCGCCTGCATGGCCGGCTTGATCGACTGGTTGGCGATCTTCATGTAACCGCCTCCGGCAAGCTTCTTGAACTTTACCAATGCGAAGTCGGGCTCGATGCCGGTCGTGTCGCAGTCCATGAGCAGGCCGATCGTGCCGGTCGGCGCGATGACGGTGGTCTGCGCATTGCGGTAGCCGTGCTGCTCGCCGAGAGACAAGGCTTTGTCCCACGCCTCTTTGGCTGCAGCGAGAAGATCCGGAGGGCATACCTGCTGGTTGATGGCGACAGGCTTGACGGCCAATGCCTCGTAGTCGTTATCTGGAGCAGCATAGGCGGCACGGCGGTGGTTGCGGATGACGCGCAGCATGTGCTCCCTGTTGGGCTGGTATCCGGGGAATGTGCCCAGATGTTCGGCCATCTGCGCGGATGTGGCATACGACTCGCCGGTGAGAATCGCGGTCAACGCTCCGCCGATGCTGCGACCGAGTTCGCTGTCGTACGGGATACCCATCTGCATGAGCATGGCGCCCAGGTTTGCATAGCCGAAGCCAAGCGTGCGGAACTTGTAGCTGAGTTCGGCGATCTCTTTGCTGGGGAACTGTGCCATGAGCACGGAGATCTCCAGGACGATGGTCCACAAACGGACTGCGTGCTTGTACTGCTCGATTTCGAACTCCTTCTTGCCGTTCGGGCCCTGGCGGATGAATTTGAGCAGGTTGATGGAGGCCAGGTTGCAGGCGGTGTTGTCCAGGAACATGTACTCGCTGCACGGGTTGCTGGCGTTGATGCGGCCGTCGAGCGGACAGGTGTGCCACTCGTTGATGGTCGTGTCGTACTGCAGGCCAGGATCGGCACAGGCCCAAGCCGCGTAACCGATCTGCTCCCACAGCTCGCGGGCTTTGACGGTCTTGCTGGGCTTGGCGGCGCGGTTCTCCTGCTCGGACTTGCGCAGCTCGGTGCGCCAGTACAGGTTCCAGTCGCTCGTCTTTCTCCACGGCCTCCAGGAACGCCTGAGACGCGCGGACAGAGTTGTTGGAGTTCTGACCGGACACAGTTGCGTACGCCTCACCGTTGAAGTCGGTGTCGTAGCCGGCCTTGGCGAGTGCGGCGACCTTCTTCTCTTCATTCACCTTCCAGTTGATGAACTCGACGATATCGGGGTGATCCATATCCAGACAGACCATCTTGGCGGCGCGGCGGGTCGTGCCGCCGGACTTGATGGCACCTGCTGCACGGTCGCCGACCTTGAGGAAGCTCATCAGGCCGGAGGTCTTGCCGCCGCCGGAGAGCGGCTCACCGGCTCCGCGGATTTTGCTGAAGTTGGTGCCGGTGCCGGAACCGTACTTGAACAGGCGTGCCTCGCGGACCCACAGATCCATGATGCCGCCGTCGTTGACCATGTCGTCGGCAACGCTCTGGATGAAGCAGGCGTGCGGCTGGGGATGCGTGTAGGCGTCCTCGCTGAGTCGGACCTCGCCGGTGTCCGGCTCGACATAGTAGTGACCCTGGGGCTGGCCCGAGATGCCGTAGGCGTAGTTGAGACCGGTGTTGAACCACTGCGGGCTGTTCGGTGCGGCCATCTGGTGCACCAGCATGTACGACAGCTCGTCCTCGAATGCCTGGGCATCCTGCGTGGTGGCAAAGTAACCGTACTTCTCACCCCACGTCCTCCAGCATCCGGCCAGACGGCGCACGACCTGCTTCACCGAGCGCTCGGGTCCGGTGACCACTTCCCCGTGCTCATCTTTGATTTTCTTGCCCTGAGCGTCGAACTGCGGGACGCCTGCCTTGCGGAAATACTTGGACACGACGATATCTGTGGCAACCTGGCTCCAGTCAGCGGGAATCTCTGCATCCTTCATTTCGAACACGACCGATCCGTCGGTATTGGCGATGCGGCTGGTGCGGCGGTCATACTTCACCTGGTCGACAGGATCAGATCCGGGGGTCGTGAATTTGCGCTCAATAACCAGGCCCTTTCCCGAGTTGGCATCGGACATACGCTTGGCTGCGGCCTTATTTTTTGCGCGGTCGGCGGCACCTGCTTTGGACACATTGGCATCCTCAAGCGGGATTTCTCGGGACTCGGTGGACAGGGCATTCGGGTTCATGGGACTAAAAGGGAAGGACACAATAGGTAGTATGACGATGTTCGACGTACCACAACATCTACACATTCTACCCGCCGGCACTTCAGCCACAAGCAGATTCCCCTTTTTGTGCAGTTGAGTGTACCCGGCCGCGCCGCTCGTCTGACGCAAGCCATGATGGTCCATCTTCGCGGTCAAAAAAATATGCAATCGCATCATGTTTTGAACGGCTGGCGACCGGTTTTTCCGGTTGACTCGAACCGGCTGGTCGGGCATCTCCCGGACTCGGGTATACTTTTGCCATGAACACATCCGCATCCCCAGATCCGCAGACAAAAGACACCCGCGTTGTACTCATCGTTGCGGGCACCAATGAGCCAAGCAACAGCAATATCCTGGCCGACGAATTTGCAGCGGGCATCGCCGAAGAAACCGACGTGCATGTGACCAAATTCCGGCTCAAAGACATGCATATCCAGCATTTCACGTTAGAGCGGTATGCGCCGCACTGCCACGATAAAGACGATGACTACTGCAAGATAGAAGATGCACTGACCCAGGCGCACGCGATCGTCATCGCCACCCCTATCTGGAACTTCAGCGTGCCGGCGCATCTGAAGAACCTCATCGACCGCATGGGCGCCTTCGCGCTGGATCAGGAGACGCACTCAAAAGGCCAGCTGAAGGCCAAGCCTTTCTACCTCATCTATACGGGCGGCGCGCCGAAGATCGCCTGGAAGGCGCTGATGTACCTGACAACGCTGCACGTGACCGAGGCAATCAAATACTACGACGGTACCGTGATCGGACGGCACTTCGAAGCCAAGTCGATACTGGGCCGGGGCAAGTTCGGCGTGGTGGTCGACAAGCGTCCGGACTCGCTGGCAGCCGTGCACAAGAAAGGCAGGAAATTCGGCGCCGTCGCCAGGCACTATGCGGAGAACGGTGCACTGCCGGTAAGCACGCGCATCGCGTACGCGTTCTTCTCGTTCGTCTATAGGGTGGGCAACCGGATCATGTATCCCATCTCTACGCTGCAGTAGGTCCGACCAGCGTCACCTCTTGATCAACAACACCCTCTTTGCGGAACATGTCCCACGTCCTCGGTCCGCCTTCCAGCAAGATACTGGTAATGCCGGAATACCCGTCTTTTGGCGTCAGTAAGACGTTCCAGAGGTCTTCAAGGATAATATTCCCCTGCGTGTCGGTGTCGACCGGAATAACCCGTGCGCCGTGTTTGATGATCGGATCCAGCTTGGCAGGATCGCGGCGGATGATGTCAGGATCAACAACAACCATCGTGAATGCCGCACATGCATCGGTAAGAACCTTGGCCTGATGCGGTATGCGCAGGTTCGGGTCGATGATGATCCGGTGCAGGCATGGCGGATTCTCTGTCAGGCGGGTTGTCAGACTTGGATTATCGATAAGAATGGTTCCGACTCCGACCATGATTGCATCGTGCCGTGCGCGGAGGAATGCATGCGACCATTTGTCCTGATCGGGAGTTGTGATTTTGAGCCTGGAACCGTCGTCATTCCGGAATTTTCCGTCGGGCATCCGGGCAGACTTCAGCGTTATCCACGGGCGGCCTTTGGTTCGCACCGAGACGTATCCGCGGTTCAGGCGGGCACACTCTTCCGGCAGACAGGACGCGACGACATCGACACCCTTTGAGCGTAAAAGCTCAATCCCCTTTCCGCCTACACGCGGATCCGGATCGGCCATGCCGCATACAAGCCGCTTCACTCCCCTCTCAATGAGAAGATTCGAACACGGCGAGGTCTTCTTGCCCGGAAAACCGACGCACGGCTCCAGATTGATGTACAGCGTGTCGGTCGGCAGCACTTTACCGGTGAAGGTCTCCAGCAAGTCGCGTTCGGCATGCGTTTTGCCGAAGCCCCGGTGCCAGCCTTCGGCGATGATCTTGCCGTCACGCACCAGCGCTGCGCCGGCCGTGGCACCATTGCCCACCAGTCCCCTGCCCTGGGCGGCAAGAGCGAGGCAGCGGCGCATGAATTCGGCATGAAGCATGTCTTCATCATACAGAAAAGGCCGCTCCCCGGCCGTGTGACATGCACACGGCGGTGGGGAGCGGCGAAGCGGATTGTCAGCCGGGGTTCTTGGCCTTGGAGTAGCGGACGGGCCGCACGTGCGGGAAGCGGGTGTGGTCCATCTCGAGTTCGGTCTTGGCGGCAGGAACTGTGAGCGGGGAGAGGAACTCCTCCTCGCCCACCTGCCACGCGCCGTGCTCCATGTAGGAGACCCCGGAGAACAGGAACAGGTGCACGTCGGGCAGGTACTCGATCTTGGTGAGCTTGAAGGGCGACGCGTAGTCCGCTGGCGGGTTGCGCCACGGCTGCTGGACCTTCTTCCGGTAGGCGACCACCTCGGCACCCACGAGGACGTGCAGGAAGTTGGTGGAGCGGTAGGTCTGGCGCAGGGCCTCGGCGTTGACCACGCAGACGTCGATGACGTCCTTGGCGCGGTCCCCGATGATCACCCCGTGCGCCGTGTCCTTCTGCCGGAAGTACTCGCCGAAGTCGAACTCCTCGAACCCGTGCTGCAGGTCGGTGTACACGATCATGGTCGCTCTCCCTGGAACAATCCGATGTACTGCCGACATGTGCCGGCAGTCCTCCTTGCGGAGGGACCGAAAGCGCGCATGGCGCCACCGATCCCTCCGCAACAGGAGGGAAGTATTATTTCGTTCTGCCGAAGAACGTCTGCCGGGACTTCTCGGACAGCGACACGTCGGGCTTGGTATTGAAGTTGAAAGTCACGAGCACGCGCTCGCCCTCCTCCACCTTCGTGACCCTGTGCAGCGACCGGTTGCCGCGGAAGATCATCAGGCTGCCTTCATCGACAGCCTGGACTTTGGGCTTCAGTTCGCCATCGATGCACTTGCGGGCGGTTTCGTAATCTTCGGTACCGTCCGGCTTCAGGCGCATATCGGTGAAGTACTGGTACACGCCGCCTTTCACGCACTTTTTGACCAGCAACGTGATCGCGAAGTCAGCGTTGTCGAAGTGCCACTCCAGGGCATCACCCGGATCATAGTAGTTGATATTGATGCTCGAGAGCGGATCTGCGTAGGGATAGAGCGCCTCGACTTTGAGCATCCTGCAGAGGAAGTCCCTGAAGGCCAGGGAATCGTAGATGGACCGCAGCAGCGAGTCTGCCGGAACCTTGTCGTCGGGAATGCAGCCTTTGGTAGTCTGGAACTGGCGGTTGCGCGCAGAATCTGGCGCGAAGGCAGGGTCGTTTGGCGCAATGTACAGGTTGTATGCAGACGAACTGCGGAATGCGCCAGGCTTGAGCAATGCGGCTTCCTGCTGCAAGCGTTTGACCGCCTGCGGTGACAGAAAGTCGTTGAAGACCAGGATGCCCTCGCGGTTCAGTTCATCGCCGAGTTTTTCGGCGTCATTCGGAAAGACATCGGTCGAGTATCGCGGACTGAGAATACGGAAGACTGGGTCGGCTTGAAGTGTGTTCATGAGAAAAAGGGGTTAAGAAGCATAAAAAACCTCGAGGTCATAATTGTGTTTGTCTCCGTTTGAACTGGTGATGCCGTATTTGACCGTGGCAATCTCGACATTGCGCCGCCATTCGCGTTTGAGCACATTCCATAGCTCGTCGCGGTCTTCAGCGGCGTTGCGGCCAGGGACAATGCGCTTGTCCTCGGCGGTGTACACGCGGCCTTCGGCTTTGCGGCTGGGATCGTCATCGACCGGGTTGATCGGGAGGATCGTGCCGATGATCCTGGCACGGTTCAGTCTGCCCATTTGGCGGATCATTTCGAGCGGATCGGACAGCCTGTCGAGCGTCAGGACAGATAAGCCGCTGCTGCGGTTGCCGGCCTCGATGCCCGCAAGCGGTGCGTCGATCATGCCTACAGACATGCTGGCATTGGGATAGCCGTTTCTGTCGGTAAACTTCTGCACGAAGCCTGGCGACAGCTCGACACCGCGGATATCCAGGTCCGGATAGAGCGGCGCCAGCTCTTCGATTGTCTGGCCGGGCCCGGGGCCAAGTTCGTAGAGTTTGTCCGAACCTTTGAGCAGGTTCTGGTCACGCATCAGGCCGATAAGCCCCGATGGTTCGATGCGATAGCTGTCGTTCTCGGCCTCTTCGGTATAGCGCAACAGGGTGCCCTGCACGATCTCGCGGTTGCGGTCGGATAGCTCTGCAATACGGGCGTAGAGCTGGCGCAGTGGGCGCTCTTGTTTGGGGTATTTGGCGATGAGCGCTTCGCCATCGAATTTTTTCACGCCGTTACTCATGGTGAATCTGGGGAAAAAGAATTTCCGGGGGCGTCACGCGCCCCGGACTGACGACTCTGATTGAGAGAGAAAGTCATAAAAGAAAGAATGGAATACGGATGGGTGCCAATGGTGTGAAAGAACCGGATATACGCAAAGAAACCCCCTCGCAGCGAGGAGGAGCGGATTCCGGTGTGCTGTCTTAGTTCTTGGCTCTCTCCAGAGCTTTCTGCAACACCGATGCCTGCTTCTCCTCACGTGAGGAACCCGCATGATGCTGGCTGTGGCCAATCACCTGCGGGGACATGCGATGATGACGATGTGCGTTGAGGACTTTGCGGTAACCGCCGCAGCCGTTCTCCAGGAACTTGGCCACGCGGGTGACTGTTGTCGTGCTTGCGCCGGTGTCTGCCGCGATATCGCGGTACGTCTTGCCCTGACTGAGTTGCTTGGCCACCTCGAAACGCTCGCTCCAGGCCTGCAGTTCGCCAAGCGTGCCAACGTCACGCAGCATGTCGGCCATGTCTTCCTCGGTCTTGCACGCGACCATGGCAGAGCACAGGGCCCTGAACCAGGGCTCTTTGCGGAAGCTGTCGTCGGTGAAGCGTCGTTTGGTCATGGGCATACTATAAGGGGAGCGAATAGTCATGTCAATGTGTTATCACGCTAAAACACTAGATTGGCTTTCATAAGCCATTTATCAGCCTTTAATGACCGGATACTTCGAATCCAGCCGCCTGCCAACCCAACGGCGTACTTTGCGGAAGACGTACGGCAGCGGCGCTTCGTTGGCGACGATATCCAGTTGGCGGATGCGCTGGATATACAACGGATCGGCAAATTCGACGCATTTCTTGTGGAACATCGGGATCGCCGGTTTACCGGGGCAGCCGGTCCAGAGCGAGCTGATGCTCACCTTCTTTGCCAATTCACCCATGACTTTCACCGCCTCCCGGGTCAATTCCAATGTCGGACCTTCTTCCCGGTCCACCAGATGAAAGCGTGTCCAGTCATAGCCGTCTCCGCCATTCGGATCGGCAATCACCTTCCGTATCACCGTGAAGACGTCACGTTGCGAATCGGAAATAGCTACAACGACTTTATCGCTTAGATCCGCCATCAATCGCATCGTCTCCGGCGTCGGGCGGTGACGGTGCCCCAGTTTGGAAACGTAGGGCAAAACCGCAAGCGCATTCCACGATGCGTCCTGTCCGGCTTCGTATCCCTGCTTCATCGAGTCGTCGAATTCCCTACCGCCCTGTTCCTGATCGCCTTGTGAGGCGTAACGCCAGGCCGCTGCAATCTCGGCCTTATCCAGCCTGCCGATTCTGACCTCATTGCCTGAGTCGCGCACGCCTTTGCGGTATCCGGCCAGAGCATTCCGCACAGATGGCGCAGTCACCTGCCGGAGACAATCCACGACTTCCTGGGGCGTATCACAAAAGCGGAGCCGGAGGCGCATGGCTTCGAAGTCGACCCGTTCCGCATCGGTAGTGCATGCGCCGAGTGACGATGGCGGAAACTGGATCACATTCGTCATTGGGCAGACGTGCGGCCGGAACGCGCGCACCGCCGTGGGCTTACCGCGCTGGTCATGATTCACATCAGTACGGTGCAGCCCCAGACCACGCTGCATATTTTCCAGCAATTCTGCTGAAGTCGGAGCCGATGAGGGGGAAAACTGCGGGCTACGCATGAGATCTATGGCCGGTCATGCTGCACAAAAAAACAGAGGATGTCCAGTATTGGCTCAGGCATGCCAAAGAAAGCGTATCTGTATACCAAAAAAACCGGCGGATTGCTCCACCGGTTTCTCGTCATTATCTCTTAGCCAACACGCTTCGACACACCCGAACGGGCGGCGATGACTTCATCGGCGGCGTTCTTCGGCACTTTGGCGTAGTGAGACGGCTCCATGGAGTAGCTGGCGCGGCCCTGGGTCATCGAGCGCAGCTCCGTGGCGTAACCGAACATCGCGGCCAGCGGCACGTCAGCCAGGATCGTCTTGGCCATACCGCGGCTGCCTGTTTCCTTGATGAGTCCGCGGCGCGAGCTGACGTCACCCATCACGTCGCCGAAGTACTTCTCAGGGGAGACGACTTCGACTTTCATGATCGGCTCCAGCAATCACCGGCTCAGCCTTCTTGCAGGCGGCCTGGATACCGATGGATGCACAGATTTTGAAGGCCATTTCGGATGAGTCCACATCGTGGGAGCTGCCGTCCGTCAGTTCGACTTTCACGTCGACCATCGGGAATCCGGCAACGACACCGCGGCTGATGACCTTCCTGGAATCCCTTGTCGCACGGGGTGATGAACTCGCGTGGCACGCGGCCTCCGACCACGCTGTTCTCGAACTCGTAACCCTTGCCTGGATCGGCTGCGGCTCGATGTTGAAGACGACGTGACCGTACTGACCGCGACCACCGGTCTGCTTGATGTACTTCTCCTCATGCTCGACCTTCTTCTGGATCGTTTCGCGGTAGGCGACCTGCGGCTTGCCGGAGGTTCTCTCCACTTTGAATTCGCGCCGCATGCGATCCATAAGGATATCCAGGTGCAGCTCACCCATTCCTGCGATGATCGTCTGGCTGGTCTCATCGTCGGTGTGCACACGGAAGGTCGGATCTTCCTCAGACAGTTTCTGCAGGGCGATGCCCATTTTCTCCTGGTCTGCTTTGGTCTTTGGTTCGATGGCCATGGAGATAACCGGCTCTGCGAACGTGATGCTTTCCAGCTGCACCGCTTGGCCGTCCTCACACAGCGTGTCGCCGGTGCGTGTCTCCTTCAGACCGATCGCGGCGCCGATGTCTCCGGCTTCGATGGCGTCGATTTCGGTGCGGGAGTTGGCATGCAGGCGGACCAAACGTCCGATGCGCTCCTTGCCGCCGGTGCGGGTGTTGATGACGTAGGTGCCGGTCTTCAGCACGCCCGAGTAGACGCGGATGAAGGTCAGCTTACCCACGAACGGGTCGGTGGCGATTTTGAATGCGAGACAAGCGAGCGGCTCGTCGTTGGTCGGCTTGCGCTCGACCGGGTTCGCCGTCCATGTCGGTAGCCTTGATCGACGGAACATCCAGCGGGGACGGCAGGTAGGCAACGACGGCGTCGAGCACGAGCTGCACGCCCATGTTCTTCAGCGACGATCCACACAGCACCGGGATACGTCTTGCCGGTGATGGTGCCCTGGCGCAATGCGTGTTTGACCTCTTCCTTGGTAAGCGCTCCGTTGTTGAGGAACTTATCCATGAGTTCATCACCTGCGCCTTCGGCGGCCTTCTCCATCATGATCGCGCGGTACTCGGCGACTTTCTCTTTCATGTCCTCCGGGATCGGGTGATGCACGTGCTTCTCGCCGTGCTCGCCCTCGAACGTGACCATTTCCTCTTCGACCAGGTCGATGATGGCCGTGAAATCGCTCTCAGCGCCAATCGGCAGCTGGATGGCGACCGCATTCGGCGTCAGACGATCGTGGATGCTCTTCAATGACATGTAGAAGTCTCCGCCGATCTTGTCCATTTTGTTGACGAATGCGAGGCGCGGGACGCCGTACTTGTCAGCCTGGCGCCAGACCGTCTCGGACTGGGGCTCAACACCCTGGGAACCGTCGAACACGGCTACACCTCCGTCCAGAACGCGCAGCGAGCGCTCGACTTCGGCCGTGAAGTCCACGTGACCGGGAGTGTCGATAAGGTTGATGGTGATGGTGACGTCATTACCCTCGAATTTGCTCTTCCACATGACACTGCGTGGCTGCGGACGTGATGGTGATACCGCGTTCCTGCTCCTGTTCCATCCAGTCCATGGTTGCCTCGCCTTCGTGCACCTCTCCGATTTTGTAGTTCTTGCCCGTGTAGAAAAGCATGCGCTCAGACGTGGTGGTTTTACCGGCGTCGATGTGCGCGATGATTCCGATATTGCGTACGTTCTTTAAGTCCATGGGAAAAGGGATGAGGATGCGGGAAAGCAATCGTCAGAGGCTGGCTCTTTCTCTTGCCGGGGCAGTATAGGGAACAATCTGGAGCCGCAAAAGGGATTTTGCCGAGTTTGGATCAGCATGCTGCATACCGAAAAAGCCCCCCGTTTCCGGAGGGCTTTGAGTGTATTTTGATGGAATTACGCCTCGTAGCGGGTCGAGTTCACGGTCGTATCCGAGTACTCGATCCAGAGGAAGGTCGTCGAGGTCGTGTCCCTGTCGAACCACTTCACGTGGCTTGCGAACTGGCTGAACGCTGTGGCTCCGATATCAGTGAACTGCTGGATGGAGGTCTGGAGTACCGATGCCTGGCTGTTCAGGACCTTGGCATTGGTGATCTCGCCTTCCAGAACGAACGTTTGGTCCGTGCCCTGGTCGATCTGGGTGTTCACGGCGCTGGTGGTAGTCAAAGACGAACACTCGACGTAGAACACGCCTGTGGCTGTGCCGGTGATCGTGGAGCCAGTGAGATTCTTCGGCGTACAGACTGCCTTCGTGAAGGAGTCAGCCTTGTTGTAGAACTTGAAGTTAGCGGCGTTCATGGCGACGTTGGTCGCGTTGACGTTGAAGATCAGGCCGTCGACAGTGAACTTGTTCAAACCGTTCTTGAAGTTGTTGTTCGCCGCTGCGGTGAACTTGAACTGGCCGATCGCACGCTGCGGACCGGTCGGAACGACTGTGCCGTTGGAGTTCGGGTCGGCATTGGTGATCGAGACGACTTTGGACAGGACGACGTGGTTCACCTTGCCGATGATCGACGCGTTGGCACCCGGGTTCGACGTGCCGATGAACACCTCGCCCTCAGCGAGTCCATCACCGTCATTCGGCGACAGGTTGTTGCTGGAGAATCCTCCGCGGGCGGTGATGTCGTCAGCACCGATGAGATCGATGACCTGAGGATCGACGACCTGGCCGCTGACTGCGCCGTCGGTATCGGTGCGCAAGCGGGGCCTGACAAGCACGTTCACGATCTGACCATCCGGAACCACCAGCTGCCGATTCTGCATGCGCGCACAGGAGACGTTGCTGCCGTAGCCGGGACCGCAACCGCCGATAGTGGCAGATGCGAACGGGGTGGTTTCTCCGACTCTGTACAGTTCGTAGCGATCAACGGACGAATTGCTTCCGCCGGTGACGATAGTCAGCAGCGTCACATCGATGTCTTCGTACTGAGCGCGGAGCTGCAGACGCAACACCTCATCTGCCAGCGTGCCGCCGAGCAGCATGCGGCTGCGCACCGGAGTCGTGGATTGCGTCACAAACAGATCACCCTGACTCAGTATCGTCCAGTTCGTGGACGGAACGGTTGTGACGATGATCTTGCAGGTTGTTGCACATACACCGTCGGTCTCGATGCCAGACAGCGTTGCTCCGGTCGGCAAGTCCTCGGCCGAAATGTAATCGGGCAGTGAACGGGCGAACTGCAACTGCAGTGAAGGCGGCGTCGACAGCGACGAAGCAATATCTGCATGAACTTCAAATCGCACTGTCTGACCCAAAGAAACAACGTATCCACCGCCGGTCAGCTGGCTGAAGGTCACCCTGCCTCCGATGGCGGACACGCCAGACTGCAGGATGGTATCAACAACGTTGTCGGCGTTCGTATCCACCCAAAGCTTGTAGTTCTGGGCGTTCACAAGGTTTCCGGACTGCGCATCGAAAACAAAATCCGTGGCAAGGACGTCTCCGTCATTTGCCCGGGCCTCGAATGCAAGCAGAGTGACGTTCTTCTCATTCTTGACTGCGACATCGGACGATGCCAGTGCTTTCACCGTGACATTGAGTGTTGCAGACGCGATCTGGTGCAGATTGCCGGCGACTGTTCCACCCGGGTGCACGATGCGGATCGGTGCGCCGCTGGAAAGGTCCTGGGCTGCAACCTGATACGCCGTCGATCCACCGCCTGAGATCAGGCTGGAGAAACACTTGGCAGTGTTCGGTCCGGCCGGAGTCAGTACTGGCTCGGCGCAGATGAGAATCTTGAACTGATCACCCGTACGTGGCGAACTGGTGACTCCATTGTCGAGGACGTCCACACGGAACTCATAGGTCTGGGCGGCGTTGAAGGAGAAGGAATCGAAACGGTAGATCTGGAACGTGCCTGCGGCGGTCTGGCCGAAATCGGCGGAGCCCGTGAGACGGGTGCCTGCCGTGACTGCGCCCGTGACGATGTTCCTGATCTCGATGCCCTGCAGAACTTCGGCGATATCATCGGTTGCAGTTCCGTTCGTTGTGGCCAGATTGCCTCCTGCGCTGGTTTGACCCTGTACGGCGATGTACAAGCGCTGCATGGCGATTGTGCCGCTCTTCGGCGTCAGGATGACATTCGCAAGGTTCGCATTCTGCTGGCCGCGTGCATAGCTCTGCGTAGCGGGACCGTTGATGGCGATCGTGAGTTCATTTTCAGCCTGCGGACACGTCACAGTCGTGACGACGGTCTCGCTGGTGTTATTCGAAAGGTTCGGATCCAGAACGGGGCTGGAAACGGTGGCGTAGTTTTTGACAGCCTCGCCACAGGAAAGTTTGTTGGTGGAGAAATCCAGTCTCAGGACTTTGGTCTGGCCGGCAGCCAGCGATCCGATGCCACACATCACATCAGTGCCGTTGAGCGTGCACTCGGGTGATCCTCCGGCGAAGATAAGTCCATTCGACGGGTAATCAACGACCTGGGTCTTCAGAGATGCAGTCGGACCGTTATTCTTGATGGTGAGCGTGTATGAGATAGTCGCACCCAGGTTGACCGACGACGGGCCTGACTTGGTGATGGACAGATCTGCCTGATTTTCAGCCCTGCAGGTGATAAGCGTGCTGGCGCTGGCGTTGTTGTTCGTGGTGTTCGGATCTGCGGTGACGGAGGTGACTTTTGCGTAGTTCACGACGGTCTCACAAGCGGCAGCCGAGGTTCCGGCAGTGATGCTGAACGTGCGGCTTGCTCCTGCGGCCATAGTGCCAGCAGAGCAAGAGATGTTCGGGCCGGTGAACGTACAACCGGGAGCTGACACAACGGTCAGATTCGACGGCAGGGCGTCATACACCATGACAGAAGACGCAACGTCGGGACCGTTGTTGCGGGCGGTCAGGGTGTAGACCAGGTTCGTGCCGCGTGGCACGGACTGTGCTGCGGTCTTGGTCAGGGACAGATCGGCTTTCGGAGCGCAAGTGACGCTGGTCGTCACAGCGCTGCTGGTGTTGTTTGCCTGGTTCGGGTCTGCGGTTGCAGCCGACACAGTGGCCTTATTGATCATCTGTGTGTTGCAACCCACGTTGGCAGTGCCGAACGTAGCCGTGAACGTGTAGGTCTGGCCGGCCGGAATCGACAAAATGGCACAAGTCAGTACGCCGGACGTGACGGAACAGCCGGGGCCGGACTGGAACGTCAGGTTTGCCGGAAGCGCGTCTTTCACAAGCACGTTGGAAGCGGTGCCCGGACCCAGGTTACGGACGGTGAGGGTATAGGCCAGTTGCGATCCCTGTGCGACGGTCGACGGACCGCTCTTGCTCATGGCGAGGTCGGCCGACGGGTCCTGCCCGGCAGTGACCGTAACCAGCTGGCTGCAAACGCCGTAGTTGTTACCGTGACACAGCTTGAACTTGGCACCCACCTGCATTGCGCTGGTGAAGGCCGTGCGCGGAACGGTGATGGTGATCGGGCCGTTAGCGCAGAAGTGGTTCTGGGTGTGGATGATGCCGTAGTTCGCGGTCACCATGTGCACGCACGTTGCGAAGTTCTTTGTATAGGTCGTCTGCACCTGCGTCGGCGTGAGCACGATGCTCCGGAGCGTTACCTGATCAGCAGTTTGTGCTGATGCGATCATCGGCAAAGCGCCTGCAGCCAGTACGGCAGCAGACATCATAGACACAAGAATTTTTCGCATAGGGAGAGAGAAAGGAAGAAATTCCGGTATACTCTACGTTTTTTTGGCATTAAGTCAATGGCCTAGGGGCATTTCCTAGCCAAAACATGGGCACACCAGAAACAGAGGCAAAGCCTCTGAAACTAGGTGACGGATGACTCCGCCCGGAATTACATCTTTGCAAAGTGCGCAAAAGCCTTGTTGGCCTGCGCCATCTTGTACACGTCTTGCTTCTTCTTGATGGCTCCTCCCTGCTCGGTGGATGCGTCAAGCAGTTCCAGAGCGAGTTTCTGAGCCATCGGCATGCCTTTGCGGTCGCGTGCTGCGGTCAGGATCCAGCGGATGGTGAGTGCCTGCTGGCGCTTGGGGTTACTTCTGTTGGTACCTGGTACACAGAACCTGCAACGCGCTTAGGGCGGACTTCTACCAGTGGAGTCGCATTGAGCAGTGCCTTGTTGAATACTTCCATCGGCTCGTCCTTGGTGCGGGTCTTGATCACTTCCATGGCGTCCTTGAAGATATGACGGGCGATCGACTTTTTTCCGCCGCTGCATCATGACAGTTGATGAACTTCTCAATGATCGGGTTGGAACCCTTGGGGATGTATGCTTTGGGACGTGTTGGCCATAGAGAGTGGTAGGTAGGACGAGGGAAAAATAGAGATTATTTCTTCGGGCTTCGCTTGGCGCCGTAGCGGCGAACGTCCTTGCCTGCGGTTGCGAACGCCTTCGGTGTCCAGCACGCCGCGAACGATGTGGTAACGAACACCCGGCAAGTCTTTCACACGGCCTCCACGGACTAAAACCACGGAGTGTTCCTGCAGGTTGTGACCTTCACCCATGATGTAGGCCTTTACTTCGTGACCGTTCACCAAACGCACACGGGCGATTTTGCGGAGAGCGGAGTTCGGCTTCTTCGGCGTCATGGTGGTGACCTTTAGACATACGCCGCGCTTGAACGGAGCTCCTTTGCGCATGCGGCACGGGCTCATTTTGAGTGCGTTCCATGTGTACTGCAGCGCAGGAGACTTGGTGCGCTTGATCTTGTTCCTGCGGCGCTTGCGGATGAGCTGGTTGATGGTAGGCATATATTGAGATAGGGTAGGGATTTGAATCGAAGCCGTCAATACGGATCATGCCTCGTCTTCGTCGGCACGGATATGCGCCTGGGTCTGAGTCGATATTGTCGCCGTGGAAGCGCTTGCGGTAGACCTCTCCGGTCGGGATAAGGCGTCCGATGATCACGTTTTCCTTCAGACCCTGCAGGCATGTCGACTCTTGCGGGTCGTAGCGGCCTCGACCAGCACGCGGATGGTTTCCTGGAAGGAGGCCCCTGCAAGCCATGATCCGTTGCCAGGAGCCACGCGGGTGATACCGAGCAGGAGCTGCTCGTACGTCCGGCCTTGTGCTTGCCCTTCTTCTTGACCAGCGCTCGTTCTCGCAGTCCACTTCGCCGTTGTCGACGACTTCACCCGGCAGGAATGCGGTGATCGCCGCAGTCGAAGATGCGGACCTTGGTGAACATTTTGCGGACGATGATCTCCAGGTGCTTATCGTTGATCGTCTGACCCTGGGAAGCGTAGATGTGCTGCACTTCCTGCACGATGTAGTTCTGCACTGCGTACGGCCCCTTCTTCTCAAGCAAGTTCCTGCAGGTTGTAGTGACCGACGTTGAGCGCGTCTACCTGCCTTCACCTTGTCTGCCGTTCTTCACGAGCAGCGACTTCGCGCGCGTGAACTCGTAGGTGCGCTCCTGGATTTCGCCGTGCTTCACTATGATCACTACCTTCAGTACTTCGCTGACCTACCGGCGATCGTGCGTCTTGACGACTGGACTTGTCCGTGCATGGACTTTGCGATGATGGTGCGCTCCTTCACTTCCTGTCCCTTCTTCACCGTGACTTCGAATCCGGCCGGGATGGTGTACGTGTCGTCTACCAAGCTCTTCGCCGGTGACGATGACGGTTGTGTTGCCTCCTTTGTGGGTGACTTTCACCGTCCGGCGATGTCGGACAGCGTGGCTGGCGTGCGTGGGGGACGTGCCTCCAGGATTTCTTCGACGCGGGTAAGACCCTGCGTGATGTCGGCTCCTTCGGCGACTCCTCCCATGTGGAAGGTTCGCATGGTGAGCTGCGTTCCTGGCTCACCGATGGACTGTGCGGCGATGATGCCGACCGGCGTACCGATCTTGACCGTCTTGTTGTCGCCACAGGTCGCGGCCGTAACACTTCTGACAGATGCCCGTTGTCGGTCTCGCAGGTCATGACGGAGCGGACGGAGACTTCGGTGATGTTCTTGTGCTCGTTGATGAGGTCGATGAGGTCGTGCGTCGATCTCGGTGTTGCGCTTGGCAAGCGTGTCCTTGCCGTCCTTCAGGTCGTCCGTTCAGCACGCGGCCGAAGATGCGGTTCTCGAACTTCTCACCGATGCGCTCGGAGTCTGCGCGGGTGATGAGGTGGACTTCCTTGCAGCCGCAGTCATCCTCTCGGATGACGATGTCCTGCACGGCGTCGACCAGACGGCGTGTGAGGTAACCGGCTTCGGCGGTCTTCAGAGCAGTATCGGACTTTCCTTTGCGTCCTCCGTGTGTCGCGATGAAGTACTCAAGAATCGTGAATCCTTCCTTCAGGTTGGACTGGATTGGAAGTTCGATGGTGCGACCGGACGGATTTGCAACGAGTCCCTTCATACCGGCCAGCTGCGTGACCTGACCCCAGTTACCACGGGCGCCGGAGTCGATCACGTACGTGATGTCGTTTATTCAGCACCGGTGAAGTGCTTGATCATGAACTGAAGCGATATCGTTCTTTACGCTTCGCTCCAGATACGGATAGCGTGGCTGTAGCGTTCGTCGGCGGTGATCGAACCCTTCCAGTAGTAGTTGTTGATCTTGCGGATCTTTTCGTTGGCTTCTTCGAGCAGCTCGTCCTTCTCGAATAGGCACGATGATGTCGGAAGCGGCGATGGAGATGCCGGACTTGGTGGCGTAACTGGAAACCGATGTCTCTTGATGTCGTTCGGCCAGCTTGCGCGGTGCGCTCGGTGCCGACGACTTCCAAACGCCTGGGCGATGAGCTTGGACAGGCTTGTCCTTCTTCATGCGTCCTGTTGATGCGACCGAGTTCCGGCGGGAGGATCTCCTGGAACTTGAGGCGTCCGACGGATGTCTCAATCATTTCCATCAGCGCATCCTCACCCGTCGCGCCGCGACCGGCACGCGGACTTTCATTTTTGCCTGCAGATCCACGACGCCGTGCTCGTACGCGAGGAATGCTTCGTCCGGCTGGAGCCGAACATCATGCCCTCTCCTTTTTTGCCGTCGTGCACGCTGGGTCAGGAAGTAACAACCGAGCACCATGTCCTGAACCGGGTTGATGATCGGTTCACCGGCGGACGGCTTCAGCACGTTGCGGGTTGCGGCCATGAAGTTCGCGGCTTCGCCTGTGCTTTGTCGGACAGCGGCACGTGGACAGCCATCTGGTCACCGTCGAAGTCGGCGTTGAAGGCCGTACAGACGAGCGGGTGCAGCTGGATAGCGAGACCTTCGATAAGCTTCGGCGGAACGCCTGGATACCAAGGCGGTGCAGCGTCGGAGCGCGGTTGAGGAGCACGTATTTGTTCTTGATCACCTCTTCCAGGATGTCCCACACTTCTCTTGCTGCCGTCGCTGATCATGCGCTCGGCGCTCTTCACGTTGTGTGCGAGTTCGTCACGGATCAGATCGTACCGATAACGAATGGCTTGAACAGTTTCATGGCCATTTCCTTCGGCAGACCGCATTGGTCAATGTTGAGGTGCGGGCCGACCACGATGACGGAGCGTCCGGAGTAGTCCACGCGCTTACCAAGCAGGTTCTGGCGGAAGCGTCCCTGCTTTCCTTTCAACATGTCGGAGAGCGAGCGGAGCTTGCGGCGATCACCGGCGGTGAACAGCGCCTTGCCTGCGCGGGCGGAGTTGTTGAGCAGTGTGTCGACTGCTTCCTGCAGCATGCGTTTCTCGTTGCGGCTGATGACTTCCGGAGCACCGATGCTCATCAGTTTCTTCAGACGGTTGTTACGGTTGATGACGCGGCGATACAAGTCGTTCAGGTCGGATGCGGCGAAGCGTCCACCGTCCAGCTGCACCATCGGGCGCAGGTCGGGCGGGATCACCGGCAAGCGGGTCGAGAATCATCCACTCTGGCTTGATGCTGGCTTGCTTCAGCGACTGGACGAGCTTCAGGCGCTTCATGATTTTCTTCAGGCTTCTGACCCGAACTCTGCTGGCGCTCCTTGGCCAGATCGTCGACCAGGCGGTCGTAGTCCAGGCTCATGATGATCTCGCGGATGCTCTCCGCACCGGTGCCGGCGCGGAACAGCGTGTCCGAATTTCATGTTCATTTCGCGGAACTTCAGCTCGGAGAGAACCGAACCGATGTGCAGGTTCTTCAGGTCATCCATCGCGTCCTTGTGGTTCTGCTTCAGGCCCTCCAGCTTGTCGGCAGTCGACTTGTCGAGCGCGTCGAGCTGGTCGCGGGTGGCCTTGCCGGCCTTCAGGTTGGCAAGCTTGCCTCCTCATGATCGCGCTTGATCTGGTTCTTGCGGGCATCCATTGCCTTGCCGAGTTCCTTCTCTGCGGCATCCCTCCGCCTCTTCGTCGACAGTGATGACAATGTAGGCGGAGAAGTAGACGATCTGCTCGAGTGTCTTGATGGACAGGTCCAACAGCAGTCCGATGCGGGACGGCGAGCTGCGGAGGAACCAGATGTGTGTGACGGGCACGGCCAGGTTGATGTGGCCCATGCGCTCACGGCGGACGATGGAGCGGGTGACTTCGACGCCGCACTTCTCACAGATCACGCCGCTGTACCGGATACCCTTATACTTCCCGCAGAAACACTGGAAGTTCTTGGTGGGTCCGAAGATGCGTTCACAGAAGAGTCCATCCGGTTCTGCACGCTGGGTGCGGTAGTTGACGGTCTCGGGCTTGGTGACTTCACCGCGGGACCAGGCAATGACGTCTTCGGGGCTGGCCACGCTGAGCGCGACTGCGTCGAAGGAATCGGAAGTGCGGGGTGTGAACGCCATACGGAGATGGGAGAAATGGGAATGGTTGGAATGCGGTATTTCCGCATATGCAAGTGCGAAGCGCCTGCCGGCTCATCGTCTAAATGAGTGGAGGAACTCCGAAATGTAGGCTTAGTATAGCCAGAAAAAGGCACTGCGCAAGAGCCATTTTCCGAAAACCGGTTATTTCTCGCCGGTCGATGAATCCGGAACGCTTTCTTCGGGCTGCACCTCCATCTGTTTGAACAGTTTCTCAAATGATCCATCCGCCGCCTTCAATGCGTTACGCAGGGTTTTCATCTGATCCTGATCCAGGCTGAGGCTGGACGACGCATTGGCAAGACCGGGATGATTGGCGACGGCCGGCTTGCTCTCGGTCAGGTTCACATGCAGGACGATCAGCGCGTTGCAGCTTTCACACTTGAGCTGCAGCAAAAGAAAATCGTCACCAGCCAGTTTGATGGACGGAAAGTCGACCTCCACGCGCGTGCCGCACTGCGGGCAACGCATCTGTTCGCGGATGCGGATGAGGATCTGATGAAGTGAGTGCGGGTTGTAATCCATAGGTACGCAGTATAGCAGAGACCGATGTGCGGAGGGTAGTGGATGGATTGGATTCGTCAGCGTGCTTGGGATAAACTATGCACCATGCCAGTCAAAGCGGTGAAGAAGAAACCGGCCGTAAAAAAATCCCCCTCTGCTGCGAAGGTCAAGCCGTCTGCCGTGAAGACAATGAGTTTGCCCCGGGGTAAAGCAATCCAGGCCGGACGTTTCCGCTCCTTTGTGGATCGCACCCAAGTTGTCACGCATCTCACCATTGCCGCCAGCGCGATCGCGGTGCTGTTGGTGTTAAGCTCGTTTGATCCGGTGACATTCTCGACCATGCCGGGAAAGGCTGAGACAAGCCACGCAACGCAGATCGGCCTGGAGTACGACGCACCGATGAAAGTCGAAATGCTGTTCGCACGCAAGAACGGCGCCGGCTATCTGTCGATTTCCAATCCGACCTCCCGACCGCTGAACATCAGCGTTCCGGATTCATGGAGGCGCACCGAAGTCCGCGGCGCTCCTCTTACCGACTTCACCTCACAGCCACCGGAATTCGGCTTCCGCCGATGGACGATGCCGGCCGAAACCGGCATGAGCATGATCCTGCCGACCGTGCCGGATGACATCCTGTTCATGAGCCCGTCCGAGCCGACCGCGGCGATCACTGTGCGCAGCGTGGATGTGTTGAGCGGCGAGCAGTTCATCAACGTCGTCCTGCTCAACAAACAAGTGGAAACGGCACTCTGGCAAGAATGAATCCGGAACACGTTCTCCTTTCGTACACATGCTGATCCTGCCGGTAAAATCCCCGATACTGCGACCAGGGGATGATTTGTCCGACGTGATCATCCGTTCGATTGTCCTGCAGGAAGGTGACATCGTGGTCGTCTCGTCCAAAGCCATCGCAACATTAGAAGGTGCGGCCATCGATTTGTCGAAACTGAAGATCACAGCGGAAGCGAAAAATCTGGCCAAAGATCACGGCGGCGACGAGGCGTATTGCCAGGCCGTTCTGAACGAATGCAAACGCATGCGCGGCAGCATCGTGGGCGGAAGCGGCCCGGTGCTGCTCACATCTGTCCGCCCGCACGGCATGAAAGAGCACATTCTGGCACCTGCAGCCGGTCTGGATAAATCCAACATCGCCGACGGCTGGGTGATTGGATGGCCGCAAGATCCGGTCGCATCTGCAAAAAAACTGCGTGCGGATTTGGAGCATGTCGGTGGCAAACGATTGGCCGTGCTGGTCAGCGACTCATGCTGCCGTCCGGGACGCCTGGGTGTGACAGCATTTGCGCTGTCGGTGACCGGAGTGGATCCATTGCGCAGCGAAATAGGGAAAGACGATCTATTCGGTCACAAACTGACGGTCACGTACGAAGCGACCGCCGACCAGCTGGCGACGGCGGCAAACATGGTCATGGGCAACGCGTCCCAAGCCTGTCCGGCGGCGATCGTTCGCGATCATGGCCTGGCGATGACGGATTTCTGCGGCTGGGTGCCGGGGATCGACGCTGATAAAGACATGTTCGCGCCGATACTGCGGAGCTGAGGCAGGAGGTTCCGTTTTCGGGTGTATCGGAGTATGGTGGTGTCCATGAACTTCGTGGTGCTCTGCTCATCGCGCGGAACGGTTTTCCAGTCGGTACTGGAACGTGTCCGTGACGGCTCGCTCAATGCGCGCTGTTTGGGTCTGGTGGCCGACAGGGCCGATCGCGGTTGCGTAGGCAAAGCCCAACAGCATGGTGTTCCGGTGGCTGTAGTTGAACGCAAGAAAGGTGAAGACCGCGAGGAGTATGACAAGCGTCTGGATCAGGCAATCAACTCGTTCGGCGGACGCGTCGATCTGATCGCATGCATCGGTTGGATGCGCATCTTGTCTCCATGGTTCGTGCAGCAATGGAAAAACAAAATCCTCAACGTGCATCCGTCGCTTCTCCCCAAACATCCGGGTGCGCATGCGCACGACCTGGTACTGGCAAGCAAAGACACGGCCTCCGGCATGACGATTCACCTCATCGACGAAGGCATGGATACCGGCCAGATCCTGCTGCAGAAAGAATGTCCGGTGATGGCGGATGACACGGTCGAGACACTGAAGACACGCGTGCAGTCACTGGAAGCCGAGTGGTACCCGAACGTGCTGGACATGATCGAGCGCGGCGAAATCCAGCTGCCGACGTAACCGTTCAGACGTACTCTTCCGCATGCACGTCGGTCTTCGCGATGCCCCAGTCTTCTATGCAGTGCTTTTTGACGTCTTTGACCATCTCGGGCGCGCCACAGATGAACACGCTGACGGCCGATCCGTCGCCGATGATCTGCGGAGCGATGACCTGCACGCGTCCACGGTGACCGTCCCAATCCGGTTCGCCGGATGTGAGTGACGTATGAAACGTGAAGTTCGGGAATTCCTTCATCATCGCGGTAAACTCCTCGGTCCAGAACAGGTCTTTGCGCTCGCGTGCGCCGAACACCAGATCCATCTTGCGCTTGTCCCCCGCCGCCAACGCAGCTCTGATCTGCGCGCGGAACGGGGCAACGCCCGCACCCGTACACAGGAACAAGTAATTCTTGTCGGTCTTTTTATGCTCGAGGGTGAACACGCCGAACGGGCCTTTCATCACGACCTGGGTTCCGACGGTCAGCGCCTGCTCGATCCACGTGCTGGTGCGTCCGCCGGGCGTGAGTTTCACGACGAAGAGAAGATCCGGATCTGCATGGATGGATGCGATGGAATACGCGCGCGGCTGGATGTCGGCGGGATTGGCGACCAGCGGTACGTCGAACAGAACGAACTGCCCGGCCTTGAAACTAAAACCCGCAGGTTTATCGAAGAGGATCTCATGCACACCGGGGGCGATGCGGACGTTTTTCTTGCAGGTGATGGTGAAGGTCGGAACAGGCATGAGGGAGGATGAGCGGAGGAGTCCGACGAGGCCGAGGAGTCCGAGGATCAACGCAAGGCCTTGTTCAACTGACAGAGAAGATAGCTGACTCTTTGTATTCGGTCATCTATCTCGGCGAATTCATTGGCATTGATATAGTACAAATCGCGACTAAGAACAGATTGGTAGTGCAGTTCTTCCAGAGATCCCGATGCGATTTCAAAAAAGCGCGCTTTTTCTTTCTTGGATCTTTTGACATTTCCCTCAGCAATATTCATCGGGACGCTATAGGCAGACCGGCAAAGCTGGCTTACTAATCGAAACCTTTCGTCGGAAGGATATTTTTTAGTCACTTGGTATACGCGCATACAAAGCTTATGGCCCTCCTGCCATACGATAAGTTTTTCATGAGGTCGAATATGCATGAAAACATCATAGATGCAGCAAACATCGTCGGACTCCTTGGACTCCTCGGTTTCTTCAACAATCCTCTCAAAACGGCTCTTGAAAGCCATAACTATCGTTCCTCTGCACTGAAGAACTACTTCCTCAATACCTTCAGGAATTCATCGAAAAGATAATTCGCATCCTCGGGCCCGGGGGTCGACTCCGGATGGAACTGCACCGAGAAGAATTTGCCTGACTCATGCATGATCCCCTCAACCGTCTCGTCGTTTGCATTCGTGAACCACACACTCCATCCCTTTGGCAGCTTGGTCTGATCCACTGCGAAGCCGTGGTTCTGCGACGTGATGATGCAGCGCCCGGTAAGCGCGCCGTCTTTCCACTCGTTGCATGGCTGGTTGGCACCGCGGTGACCGTATTTCAGTTTGTAGGTGTCACCACCCATGGCGAGTGCCAACAGCTGGTTGCCAAGACAGATGCCGAACGTCGGAATCCCCTTCTCGACCGCGATCTTCATCTGCGCGATGGTCGGCTTGCACATCTTCGGATCGCCCGGACCGTTGCTGACGAACACGCCGTCGTACTGCAGGCTGCTGCCGGCCAGGTCGAAGTCCCACGGCACACGGTGCACGCGCACTCCCCTCTTCAGCCAAGAGCGCAGAATGTTGCGCTTGATGCCGCAGTCGAACGCGGCGATGGTGACGGGGTTCTTGCCTTCCATGTTTTCCGGCTCGTAGGTGATCACATCATCGCAGCTGACTTCATCGACCAGATCCAGCAGGTTCGGATCCGCAACCGGACTGGTGTCATTGGACGTGTCATCCTGCACGATGCGTCCGAGCATCACGCCGTGCTCGCGAAGCTTCTTGGTGAGTGCACGCGTGTCGATGCCGCTGATGCCGGGGATGTTGTGGTGTGCCATCCACTCATGCAGCGAACTGACCGCGGCCTGGTGACTGAACTCACGGCTCTCCTGTGAACAGATGATTGCGCGCGGATGGATGTTCTCGCTCTCGTAGTTCTTGGAAAAGCCCCATGCGTTCAGTTCGGCACTCGGAACCCCGTAGTTTCCGATCAACGGATAGGTGAACGTGAGGATCTGTCCGCGGTAGCTGGGATCGGTCATGGATTCGGGATAGCCGACCATGCCGGTGTTGAAGACAACCTCGCCGTCAGTATCCACTTGTGCACCAAAAGACTGCCCCGTGAACTTCGTACCGTCGCTGAGGATGAGTGTCGCCATCGCGCCGCAGTGTAGCCGACGATCCGCGCGCGGCAAAGGCATGCATGCAAAAATCGATGAGCCGTCGGAAGCGCGGCTGTAACTTTTCACTCTGTCGTTCGTCATCATGCCCCAAATGCGCTGCTTTCCTCTCCCCATAGCCATTTTCTATGTATTGACATAATGTAGTTAATATTGTATCCTGCTTCTATTGTCGTTGCGGGCTCTTTGACTTCACCGTTCCGGGCTTTCGCATAGTGCCCAGCCCTGGAAACCCCCAACCATCGTGCCTTTGAACAGGGCACGCATTCTGCCGGGCGCAAGCCTGGAACTGACAGAGTGGGCCCATCCGACCCCCAACGCAAAATACCTAAGAGCCGCGTGGGAGCACGGTTTGAAGGTACGATGTGTCGGGGGAGCACCTGCGAACAAAATTCCTGGCCTTGCGCCAGGTGGAGAACGACCGTGAAGATCCTGAACCCGAACCACGGGTGGGGCGCTTGCGCCCTGCTCCTGATCGCCATGGCCTGCGGGCTGGTGGCGACGCCGTCCGCGGCGCGCGCGGACACCTACTACTACGGGGGGTACACGTACTACACCCCCAGCGCGTTCTACGCGCCGACGGTCCAGACCTACACCACCCTGACGAGCTACAACCTGTACGTGGATCGGTGGGCGTACCAAGGGACCGACACCGAGAGCTTCACCGACGCCACCGGTAACGAGTGGAAGATCGTGAAGTCCACGTACAAGATCAAGCGGGGTTACGAGTACCTCGGGTCGTACACCTACCAGACCCGGCCGTACTACCAACAGTTGTGCGGCCGGATCCGGTGGTGTCCGGACACCCGGATGTACATCTACGTGTGCGAGTGCGGACGCACGTTTTACTGGGTGCCCTGACCGGGGCCCAGCAGGACGTCGTCCGTAAACGTCACACAAACTCCAACGACCGCGGTGCTCCCCCGCGGTTTCTTTGTGCCTAAAAAAACTCCTAGACCGGATTTGCCTGCGTTCCGCCGTCGAGCGCCTTGATCTGTCCCTCAATTCCGGCGATGGCCAATTGCAACTCGACAAGCTTGTCCTGCGCCGCCCTCAGAGTGGCAGGCGGCGTTGCCGTATTCGCCCTGAGCCGGTCGACCACTATCTTCTGAGCGTCAAATTCCTGTTTTGCCTTTGCTAATTCTTGCTGCAATTCAGCACGCTTTCCCTCTCTCGTTTCACCCGGCTGAAGCGGCAGATTGCTTGGACGATCAGCTGAAGGTTGCTGCGTCGGCTGCTGAGCCGGCCGCTGAGTCTGTGCGGGTTGCTGAGCAGGCTGTGCTGCAGGCTGCTGTGTCGGCTGCTGAGCTTGATCCGGCTGCTGCGGCATCTGGCGGCGCAAGTCGTCGAGTCCGCCGCGCGTGCCGGTCTGCACCGCGTTCTGGTCCACGTACTGGTTTGCCCCTGCGCTATAGACATCGTCGATCTCGTGCATGCCGTCCTGATCGACAATCCACGAATCACCGTCGTTGAACATCGCATCCCAATCGTCGCCGAATACGTCGACGACCGAAGCCTGTCCGCCGCGATCGATGACCATCATGTTCTGGCGTCCGTTGTTTCCGACGTTGAACGGGAAACTCTGCTGGTTGAATCCGAAAACAGCCGGATCCAGCTGCAGCGTCTGCTCCTGCGGAAGCCACTGCATACCCGGAGCGCGGTTGCCGAACTGGCCGCCCAGCTGTGCGTACTGCCCCAGTCTGGGAAGTTCCTGTCTGACTGCATCGAAGAACCTGTTTTTGATGTCTCCAAGCTTGCTCACGAATGCCATCGCCTCCTGCTCCATCTGACGCTTCTGCTCCGGCGTCATATTTTTGGTGATCTCTCTGCCGATCTGCTCAAACGTATCGAACATGCTCTGCACTTCGTTTCGTGCGCGTGCCGCTTCCGCGAGCATCGGCGCACGCGGTGCCTCTGGCATATTTTGTGCGATGAGCCGGTTTTCTGAGGAGAAGTTGTGCATTGGGCGTGTGGGTATGCGTATCAATAAGGCTCCGCTCTTTAAACGGCGGGCTGTCCAGAACGGACCTGCGAGATCTGGCGGACCGCGTCAGTGGCGACGAGCAGCGTGGCTGCCTCACCGGCTTCCAGCTTGTCGGCGATGCGCTGGCGCGAGGCCGGCTTGAGCGCGTCAGCGATGCTGATCAGGTAATGGATGAAAGCTCCGGGGAGAAACCCGATGGCTTTAACCTTCGCGCGGAACGTGGATGCAGTCATAAAGTGGTTGTGTGTATTGTTATTATTATACAATATATTTGTGTATTTAGCAATACACAGCAAAACAGCAAACAGAAGCCCCTAATCCCATTTTCAGGACACTCTAGCGACCCCTGCGGGTGATCGAATTCAGGAACGGCGGCGTCATGCCCCTGAACGGGACGATATGATCGACGTACTCCTGTTCACCGGGAACGTCTCTTCCGTCGCGGTCTTTCTTTGGAACCTGGTGGCGCCACACCGGACCTTCGCCCTCGCCGCTTCCGTCTTTGTACAGTGACTTCATCGCGTCCATTTGGGTTGCGAATCCGGTCTTCCGCTCGAAGCCGCCGGTGTGCATGGTCACCATGTCGTAGGTCTTCTTGCCGTCAGTGTCGGTCTGCTCATCGATGAAGCAAGCCGCCTGGTGGTTGCTGGTAATGCGCAGAACCATGCAGTTCACACCGGCCTTCTTGCACAGTTCGCAAATGAGCACTGCAAAGTCCTCACAGTCGCCCATGCCGCGGATGATCGACTCCTCTGCTGTCTGTGTGTAATCCCCGCCCTCGTCGCCTTTGCCGCGGATGACCAGATTGTCTTTGCTGTAATAATCGCCGTTGGACGTGAAGTCGATGTACGACGACACGAACGCGGTGATCTGCTCCGGCGTTCTGAGCCGGGCGGCGGCGTTATTCAGGAACTCAGTGGCCCTGCGCTTGTCATCGGCAGCGTTGCCGGTTTTTACGAACGGCGCGACCGGCTGGCCGGTTTCGGGAACGAAGTACATGCCTTTGGAAACGGTGTGCCGCTCGGTGCCGACACCGACCTGTACGCCCTCGCGGTAGTTGCGGATGAGGGCGGGGCGGGCATTTTTGCCGACATCGGGACCGTCACCGTTGTAGACGTAGTGCGTGATGACTCCGGTGCTGTCTTTGATTTCGCGGATCGCAAGCGTGCCGTCGGCGCGGAACATGTCGTACTGCTGCTGCGTTCTGCCGTCCACGGTCCTCTCGAACAGGAACATGTCGTAGCGTGACGAGCGGCCGTCGGAAGTATCACGAAGCGCCGTGACCGGCCTGCCTTCCCGGTCAGTTGTTTCAAATTTTTTCTTGTTGGTTTCGCGAGCCGACTGCGTAAACGTGTAGACCGAATTCGTGACGGTAAGATTGCCGGCTGCATCTTTGAAACTGTATTCCTTGCCGTTGAACGTCAGGTCGCCTGCGGGAGCCGGAGTCACGGACCGCAGGGCAGCCAGCATGTTGTTCAGCGCAGACTTCATCGCGGTGGAATAGTTCGGCAGGCGGGCGTCGGCGATGTCGCGCGGGACGCGGACGGCCGCATCCGGAGCGAAGCGCACTTGCGGGAACGCGCGGACTGCTTCCCGGGTCTCGCCCGTCAGCTGTGTCAGAATCGATGCACGCGTATACGAACCGGACTCCGACGGCCTGTCGGGCAACGTCAGACCGGCTGCAGTGGAAATCTCTCTGACTTTGGCTGCAACCTGGCGATTCTCAGGCGCGTAACGATCGACGAGTGTCACTCTCGAACCATCGACTTGCACTACCATGTCGCCTCTCGGGAAATAGCGGTACTCCCTGCCGGCGATAGTGAACGGATACTGCTTCAGATCCCCTTCTCCGACTGAGACTGGCGCGCTTGTCCTCTCTGGAACCGCGGGTGCGGTCGGAGCGGAAGGCGCTGTCGGTGCTGTCGGACCGGAGGGTGCTGTCGGTACTGCGGGACGCGTCGGCTCAACCGGCCTGGCCGGTACGACTATGCCGGCTGCAGCGGCGATCCGCTTGGCCTCGGCATCGACATCACGATTGGCGGGATCTGCACGATCGACAATCGTGCCTGCTCCTCCTTCGATACGCATAACCATCTCGCCTTTCGGAAGGTAACGGTACTCCCTGCCAGCGACGTTGAACGGATACTGCTTCAGATCACCCTCACCCACGGACAACGGCGCGCCTCTGCGCTCAGGAGCCGCAGGAGCCGCGGAACCTGATGGTGCTCCAGGCGCCCTGATGAAACCGAGCAACTTCTGCACTTTGGCATTCAGCTCGGGGTCTGTTGCCGGATTCACAGCCGTCACCCTGGAGCCTTCCACCTGTGCGGTTGAGTTGAGATTCGGGAAATAGTAGTAGTTCTTTGCACCGACCTGGAAGTGATACTGGTCTTCACCGCCATGGAGATGCGTGTACCCCAGCACTTTAAGTGCAGCATCGCGGCGTTCCGGAGTCAGGTGACTCAGGTTGGCAAGACGGGCATCGGTGCTCGCATGCGGGTCTACTTCTGTGCGCGGTGATAATTCTTCTGGTGTCGGCATTGTTCAGAGGAAAAAACGAAGGGCCGCCGATTGCTCGTGCGGCCCTGCGTACATCTCATGAGAAAGCGTTGTGAATGAACCTTATTTCGGCTCGGGGAGCAGGCTTCCGGTGCTGCCGAGAGTTCCTGACGGGCGTACGGTTGGAGGTACGATGATCGGAGGAGCGATGACCGGAGGCGGTACGATAACCGGAGGAGCAACGATAGTCGGAGGTACGATGGCAGCGGGTGCCTCTGCACGAGGGACAACTACCGGCCTCGGAGCGGCTGCAGGACGGTTAACCGTAGCTTCCTGGTTCGAGACTGCGCGGGGCCTGTCACCGTTCTGAACGACAGCGTTGCCCTGAACGTTGGTGATGTTGTAGGTGTTGTTGACGACGTCGACCTTCACAACGACCGGACCGACCGGAGGCGTAGCGAGCCTTCTGCGGCAGATCATGCGGCGACCGTCGAGGGTGCGCGTGACGAATGCAACGTTGTCCGGGTTGTTGACGAGCATGGTGCCGTCATCGCGGAGCACAGTCTGGAACGGGCTCAAGTCGCGGTTGATATCATCGAAGCGGCGGAGAACGACGTTGTTCCTGTCGATCTGAGCCTGGAACAGAGCCGGGCTCGGACGTCCGTTGACGTAGAACGGGCGGACTCCGGGAGGAATCTGGCCAGGGGCGAGAGGAGCTGCGCCCGGACGGATCTTGGCGATCTCGGCCATAAGGCGGGCATTGTCTTCGCGGACCTGCTTGAGAGTAGCTGCGTTGCCTTCTTTGAGAGCAGGCAGCAGGAACTCCTTCAGGAAGGTGAGGATCTCTTTGAGGATCTTCATCATGTTCGTCTCGTTGACCTCAGGGCTTGCGCCAGGTCCGACCGGAGCAGCGCCACGAGGGACATCGACGATCGTCATCGGCTTGTCAGCCTTGGTCTCATCGACAGTGACCTTCTTGGTAGCGAAGAGCGTGGTGCCCTTAGATGCATCCAATGCCTTGAGAGCGGCAGTCAGCTTGTCTGCGACAGCAGTCCTCTCGGCGGGAGTGGTCAATGCCTTGTAATCAGCGGAGGCGGTGAGAGTAGCCAGAGCGGTCGTCACTGCCGGAACATCAGTCTTCTTGCCAGCGTCGGCGTTCACAGCGTCGTAGATATCAGTGGAGGTCTTCGTGACGTTCACTTTATCGATACGCGCCTGGCTCTCGGCGGTAGCCGGAGGAGCAACGGGGGCGGGCTCAACGCGAGGGGGAACAGTCGGAGTGGTTGGGGCAACCGTCGGGCCCTTGGCAAACTTCGACGGTACAACCGGATCTCCAGTCACCTCAGCAATCTGCTTCGGCAAGTCTTCAATGTTGATCATGATGACCTTGATGTGCTCAGCCAACTTCGGAGATTTCGGAACGGCAGCGGTGAGATCGGCAATCTTCTTGACCAAGATGTCTTTCTCAAACGTGGCGGCCTCAGCCTTGATCGCCTCCTTTTTGGCAGTGATCGTAGCTGCAAGCATTCCATCTGCCTTTGCCTTGGTGATATCCACCTTAGCCGGGCTGAGCTTGGTCAGGAGGAAGGCGACGTAATCAGCCTTGCTCTTGGAGATGTCAGCATCGGCGTCTGCAATCTCTTTCGGACCAATGACCGTGGTGACCAATGCGGTGACCTCGGCGGCAACGGCGAGCTGGACGCTCTTCATGTTCAGCGTGAGCGCATCGATAGCGGCCTTGTCGGCACCTGCCGGGGCAACTGCTGCATCGACGTTCAGGTTGACGGCAGCGCCGTTTACCGACGTGAGCTTCCAGGTCTTCGGTGCTGCGGCACCATCCCAGGTGTAGATAACGTTGTCAGTTGCTCCAACCTTGCCGGTCAAAATGTTCTTGGTAGCATCGGCAGTAAATCCTTTTGCGACGAGCAGCTGGCGACCGATGGTCCTCTTGCTGCTATCGGCACCAAGATCATTCATCTCCAGGACGAGCGGCTGCTTCAGTTCACCGTCTCCACCAGGGAAATTCGTGAGCTGTTCAATGAAAGCAATGTGCTCAGCGATCAGCGCACCATGGAAGCGCGTCTGATCTGCAGCAGGCAGAGCAAGCAGTGCGTTCAGTGCAGTGTTCGTTGCTGCGAACTCGTCACGGATTGCCTTGAGCGTCTCCGGCTTCTTTGTGGCAATCTCGTTCCTGAACTTGGTGAGATTGTCCGCGTTCTTTTTCTGAAGATTGGTCAGTGTGAGGCGATCAGTGTTGTGCTTATCAACGATCTTCTGCAGATCGGTTGCGGCAGTGCGGGCCTCAGCCTGCGTTGCCGGATCCATCCCCGCCAATACGGACTTCGCGTGGAAGACACGAAGATCGGTTTGGGCTTGAACGTTCTCAGGATCCGCCTTGAGCTTTGCCTCAAGGTCATCCTTCGCGGTTTTGACTTCCGCGACGTTAGCGAATGGCCTGTCAGGCCCGGCAAGCTGGAAAGCCAGACGGTGCTCTTTGAAGCTGCCTACAGAGAGGGAGCGGAAGAGGGAGAGATGGACGTTTTCCATACGGAAAAGGGGAAGTGAGCTTTAGCGAAATGCTGAAGCCAGAGAGTTAATGGTGTTTTCTTCGTCTTTGCGGGCCTCCTGTTCTTTCTCGTGCAAGGAATCGCGGCGGGTGGTGCGAACCTTATGGTCGACGTCGACCATGAACTTGCTGAACTCTTCGTCGAACTTCTTGTATGCAGCGTCGTAACGCTGCATACGCTCAGTGTGCTGCTCGGGAGTCTCACCTGCGTACTTGGCATCCAGGCCCGGGATATTCTCAATGAGAAGGTCCGGCTCGATGTCTACCATCAGCAGGTTGTAGAGTTCCTCAGCAAGACGCTGATTCTCGGCCTCATCTTTGACGACTGTCGTCGGCATAGTTGTGTGGAATTTGTGTGAATTTTTATTGTGACTGCGACCAGTATAGCAAATTTTGATGAAACTTGCAAGACCCTGAATTGTAATGTTGGTCAAGGGGGAGGAATCCTGGTTGAGAATTGAAGAGGTTCTGTCTGTCTAAAGAACTGTTTTGATTTGAAGGGATGGACGAATTCCCCTGTCCTCTTTTTTTGAATCAGCAGCGGCCTTCGGTCCGCTGGAGAAGAGATTTACCATGATTTGTATGTCTCTTAAACATCCTCTGCCACATGCAGCAAAGCATTCTCGGGATCTTCGAAGGAATTCAACCAAGGCAGAGCAAATTCTTTGGAAAGCCCTGAGGAATCGCGCTTTTCATGGTTTTAAATTCAGAAGACAAGCGCCAATCGGCCGATTTATTGTCGACTTTCTTTGTGTCAGTCCTGCATTGATTATCGAGCTAGACGGAGATATTCACGCATTTCAAATGAAACAAGATGAAGAACGTACCGAGGCAATCATGCAAGATTGGAACATACCAATTTTGCGACTTAGAAATATTGAAATCTTTGATGATCTTGCAGGCGCATTGCGAAAGATTGAAAGCCACCTCATCCCCTAGCCCCTTCTCCCTGGTCGGGAGAAGGGGGATGTGTTTGTTTTTTTGAATTCTCCAAAATCTTGAATAGCAGAGCTCCCCTCTCCCGCAACTGCGGGAGAGGGGTCGGGGGTGAGGTGAAGCAAGTGCCGGGGGTGAGGGCTGAACCCCATTTATGACAAGCTTTTATGACCACTTCCCCTCTTTGCAAAAATTTGCTATAATAGAAGGATTTAATTCACACAAACCTGAACCTTGGTGACACCCAAAAAATTTGAGGCAGTCGAATCTCCAGCTGGTCTGGCAGTTGAGGTTGCGAAAAAAGTGAACGAGAAGGTTCCCGGTGTCGCTGCTCCGACGAAGGCCAAACTGCATGAACTGCTCACCGGTGTAGGCGAGCCTGCCACCAGCGCAAAGCTGATCAAAGAAGACAGCGATGCCAATGCGGCAGCTGGCTTGAAGAAGCTTTCTGAGACCGTAAAAAACCCGGCTGCACTTCCGGAAGCCATGCGCAAAGACATTCACGACAAGATTTTTGCGGTACTCGCTCCGGTTGTCACAGCCGGCGGAGCTGAATTTGATTTCAAGGCAGACATCGACGCGATCAAAGCAAAACTCGTGCCGCCTGCTGCGCCGACAACACCGGCGCACGGACCTGCACATGGCCCGGCCGCTCATGGCGACGCAGCCCATGGTGCAGATGCGCACGCTGAAGGCGGTGATGGCCATGCGGATGCGCATGCAACTCCAGACGGACACAAGTCCACGGAACTCAGCCCGGCTACCGCAGCAAAGGCCGCCGTTATCGTTAGCGCAGTCGGCACAGGCGTCGCTATGGCCGCAGGCGCAATCAACGGTGCAAACACGGTCGGTGCCGCAGCGGGCGCCGCGGGTGGCTTGAGCACCGTAGGAGGATGGATCAGCAGTGCATACACCTACGTGGCAGGCGGCCTGAACTCTTTCGCCGGCGCTCTAGGCCTCAGCACGGGTTCTACTGCCACGAGTTCAACGTTGGCTCTGCTTCCAAGCGCAGCTGCTCCGGTCGCAGTGCTTGCAGGCGGATGGCTGGCTTCGGGCAGGGCTCTTCGCGGCTTGCGCCGCTTCGTTCGTTGGGCCAAAGGGGCCGAACAGTCTGACCTTGCCGCACTCGGATACAATCCTCTGAGCCGCAGCAACCTTGCCGCACCGCTCACAGAAGGAACCGGTTTGGTTAAAGACATTTGGGGCATGATCTTCGGCAAGCGTGATAAAGAAGGAAAGAACGGCGGATTGGTGCCGACGATTCATGGTGCTACCACGGAACCTTTGCTGGGTCATGCCGGACGTACGCTCGTGCCCAAGAAGGGCAAGCTAAGGAACACGTTGTTCGGAACAGTCATCGGCGGTGCGCTGCTTGGCCCCGTCGGTCTTGTCGCCGGATACCTGGGTTCCAACTGGTACAACAACAAGCCTGCCGCGTCTGCAAGCGCTGATGCAGGACATGCCGCAGCCGCTCATCACTAAACCATGAATTTCTCTCTCTCCTTTATAGGCACGGAACAATCACTGCGCGAGCGCAGGCTGTGCCATCAGCAGAGCCCGTTCGAGCCCGATCGTTCGCCGATCGAGAACTGGATCAACCAGGGCAACGACTTTGTGGAGAGCGGATTCGAGCGTGTGACCCAGCCCGGCCGCGCCAATCTGCGCCGCCAGGAGGAACAGCGCGCAGACCAGGATGCCAACATCGCAGCACTCAGGAACCAGGACGCCTTCACCGGCAGACAGGATCCGCGTGCAGCCCGTGGCAGGGGCACGGATGTGAATCTCCAGGACCTGCAATCCATGCCGCCCCAGCAGCGCTTGGCCAGGATGCAGGAATTCGTCAGCCGCAACATTCCGCCACAGGTACAGGCGCGCTACCCGGACATTTTCGGCATCCCGCTGGATATGAACGACGTTGCAGACATGCAACAGCAAGGCGGACGCCTGCTGATCCTGCAGAACGTGCTGGGCATCATCAACGGACAACTCACGCAGCAAAACTCGGATCCGATGTCCTGGGCCATCGCTCAGGATGTGATGCAGTCGCGCAGCGGACCGGAACTGATGAACAGCCGTTTGTACGGCGCGTTCAGCCGCTGGATGCGTGAGAAATCCCCCACTCCCAGCAAGGCACAGGCAACGAATCCGCAATTCATCCTGTCCTCCGGTTTCGCTCCGGCCGATCTGGTCGCAGGCATCCAAACCGGTGAGTGCGACGAAGCCACGCTCGGCAACATGTTCGATATCTTCACGAACTACAGGACGGACACCCGCTTGCAGGGATTGGATCAGCGCGGTGAGCATTTGAGGATGTTCGGCAGCGTTGCACAGCGTGAGTACGAGCAGAAGAGCAGCAACATGGTCGACAACTTCCGCACGCTTCAGCCCTGGCAGCAGTGGGCCATCATCGGCGTGGGTGTGTTCGCCCTCTATAAAGGAATGAAGTCAGAGAACAAGATGATCCGAGGTCTGACCGTCGGCGGCTCCGCCCTGGTCTTCGGTTACTACCTGTATGACCGCGTGATCAACGGCAACACCAACGCGCTCAACGATATGGGCAGCAAGTTCAAGGGCGGCGTGGGCTTCACAAGAGACAAAATCCAGCAGGTCGGCCAGTACGCCGGCATCCTCACGCCAAGGGAGCGCGACAGCTTGGCTGCATTCCAGCGTTTCCTGGACGTCAACAAACTTGGCATCGCCCCGGCTTCAGCCGGTATGGCCGCCATGGCGACCGTTCCGTTCGGCACGATCTTGAATGCATTCACACCGAACGAGTCAGACAGAATCGGTGGTAACCTGGCTATCGAAGACACGGGGACGAATTTTGTCTCAAGCAATCCAAACGACAATCCGGCCGGCGCACAGCTGGGCAGGGCTGTCATGGATCAGGCCGACAGGCAGGGTCTCTCGGCTCAGGAGAAGCGCTACATGATGGAGTATCTGAAGACGAACAACGAATCCATGAGCAAAGCCATCGCTCATGTGCTGTTCTTGATCGCAGGAGAGGAGCCCCAGAACGTCGGCACCGTACGCGAGATCGAACGCGAAATGGATGCCATGGGAGCCAACGGCAACTACGACATGCTGCCATTGCACCTGCGCGAGGCGTATCAGCGCATGGTCATCCAGGGCACCATGCTTGCCCGCAGCAAATACTCCGGCAAGACATTCGTGGATCTCATCGGTGTCATCGGCTCACCCAGGACCACGCCCCGCAGACGTCCCGGCGAGACCGCCGCACGCGTCAATGACCCGGAGACGCCGACCCGCAGCGAGGAGTTCGCGATGTACCGGCAGGTACGCGGCGTCAGCCTGGAAGACAAAGACTCCTATGATGCGCTCGTCGCGCAGAACGGCCCGGTACAGAATGACTACAAGCAGTTCATTGATAATGCGCTGGCATCCGGCCTCATCGAGGAGCGTGCAGCCGCAGAACTGGCAGGCCGCTTCGACAAGATTCTGCAGAATGCGAACCGCGGACAGTCGCTGTCGGACACGCTTATCCTGGTCGAAAAACTGAAGTATGCCGTCATGGTCACGGTCGCAACGTCCAAGAAAGCGCTGACCGAGGACATGCTCATCCAGATGGCTGGCCCGGCATCCGGCACAAAGGAATCCACTTGGAGCCAGGTGACCAGCTTCTTGAACCCGCGCAACTTCGGCTCGTTCCTGAACAGGGTCACCGGCATCGGCGTCCCGGCAGGATTCACCGACGCATCCAGCCTGAATGCAATCAAAGGCATGCTGGTCGAACCGTGGTTCGGTTCCGGCCCGCTGAACAGCGGAAGCGGCAGAGGCTTCGACCGCCTGCGCTCGCGCGTGGATTCGTACAAGCTGCGGTTCGACCGCATGAAGAATGCCCAAGTGCTGGCCGATACGCTGGCTGACCAGATCGCCGCAAAGAACCCGGACATCGTTACCAGGCTCGGCGGCAGGGAGAAGACCAAGGAACTCGCGCTGAAACTGGTCAGAACCCGCGAGTACGAGAACCGCATCAACCGCACAGAAGAATACTTCAGCCGCAAACTGGCCAACAGCCTGACTGCAGCGCAGATCATGCGCCACGGCCAGGACGGTATGAACACCTTCGACGGAAACAGGGTCATCAGCGATAACGAAATCTCCAACCTGGAGCGAGACTTCGACCGCATGTTCGAGGAGATCGTCGGCGACCCGGACCAGGAACAGCCCGGCATGTGGGCGATGGTCGAGGACATCAAGGTGATGTTCGAATCGGTCGATGCAAACGCAGATCTGGACAACTCCGACAAGCGAGTCGCCGCAACCAGCCATGTCGTGGACATCGGCAATGCGTTCATGCTCCGCCTGATCCCCCGTCCGCAGATCACCGACACCGAGCGCAACATCATGCGCCGCCGCGTGGAGCTGGTCAGGAGCAAAATGATCGAGCAGCTGAAGAAAGACATGGAAGCCCGCGGTGCATCCGCAGCTGACTTGAATGGCATCGAAGACATCAGCTGGTGGGACCGGGTCACGGACACCTGGCCGTGGAGGAATGCCAAGCTGACCGCAACCGCGATCAAAAACGAGTACACGCCAAAACTGCAGACCATGAAGGACGTGCTGACCCTGCTGGAAGCCGATGTCAGCGACCTGGGTTTCCCGTCCGCTGGAGGAGGATCGCAGCAGCCAGGGACGCAGCCCGGCACACAGCCCCCGGCTGGACCGACCGTGGCTCCGACGACCGTACAGACAAACCCGACAACTGTCCCGGGTCAGCCACCTCCGGCGACCACTGCTCCGTTGCCTGCCAGTGGCGCTCCGCCGGCGACCGTACCAGCCGCAGCGGCTCCGGCAGTCGTAGCGCCCGGCGTGGTTGTTGTTCCGCCTGGACCTGTCGCTACCGTTCCAGGCGCAGCCATCGTTCCTCCTGGTCCTTCCGGCAGCAGCGGAGTACCGCCTGGACCGGCCGGCTCTGCGCCGCCGGGTCCGTCTGGGGCACCTGGTGCCGCACCTCCAGCCGCTCCAGTACTCTCGCCATCAGTTGAGATAGAGGCTGGCGGTATTACTACCGAGGCGAGAACCGAAACAATCCCCGGAAGCCCGAAGAGAGTTGTCTTTACCCTCCCGGCTGCTACCGTGGCGACGGATATCGTTCCTGCAACGGGCAGACCGAAGATCGTCTTCTACATTGCAGGCAAAGGAGATCCTGCTTACGTGGCACTGACCGCTGCCAACAACTTCAATCTGACACCAGGCAACCCGGTAAGAGTGACGTTCGATATCCCTGCCGCAATGGTTGCGAACCCCAAAGGAACAGCGATCTACATGAGCGTCTTGGAGGGCGCGGATTACAAGGACTCTCCTGTCGTGAAGTTCCCTCAGTAAACTGAGCTGGGTGAGTGCGATTACTTCTCGCTGAATTACACAAGCTGGGGTCAGCATGTGAAATACGACGTAGCTGGTTTTGCTTATGCCCTGTTTTCTCTTTTCATTTTTGTACAGCAAATGGCTTGTCCATTAAAAAGCCATCCCACACGGGATGGCTTCCTGAAAGCTCTTGCAATACAAGACTCTGAAACTGTTTGGACTGATCGACTACTCCTAATCCTTCGGCGGCGTCTTCTTCGGTGCCGGAATATCTGGGTTGCCGGTTTTTGGAGTTGCAGGGCCGGTACCCGTCTTCGGCACAACCGGAGGAACAACAGCGGCCTTACCGGCAGCAGGATCCAATGGAGCGACATCGGGCGGAGCATCTTCAGGCTTGGGCTGCGTCGTACCGTCTGTTTTTGCCGGCTTGACTGCGTAATACGTGGTAGTACCTCCAACTGCAAGCACACCGGTTACTAAAAGAGTGCGCACCTTGTGACGCCACATTGCCGAAAGTGCTCTGACCACCAGATAGCTCTTTTTCTCGGGCGTTACTTCTGCGGCGCCTTCCAAAAGCATAGGTGCGGCCTTTTGCAACTTCTCTATGTCGTCCACGAACTTCTTAGAGGTGGTGTCCATATGCTTTCTGCTGCTCTTTACGCCGGCATCGCCTGCGCGCAGTAAGGATGCCTGCCTCTTCTTGAAGCGAAGCTTGAAGGGATTGCGTCCCAAGGTTGTACGAACTTTGCGCATATCGGTTGTTATACCGTGCAGCAGTGCGAGCGCCGTACGCATAAAATCGACTTCGGTCTCTGTATCAACTCTGGCCATGAATTTCGGGGCATGACCATGCGCATGACCGGCAGCGGGATGCGCTTCGGTTCCGTGCGCCTCGGGTCCGTTCATGTAGGTATTGTAGAAATGCAGCAAATGATTCATGGCTGCAGCGAAACGCTGATAGTTCGTCAGGTTCGGACGTGTGCCGTAGGCGGCAACGGCCTCCAAAACGTGATGCACCATGGCATGCGCATCGCGGAATGCATGCAGATCAAGCGTATTATCGCGATCAACGTCTTGCAGCTGACGACAGAGTGCCTCCAGATCAAGATGTTCGAATTCAGCGAAGAGCGCTCTTGTTCCGTCGCTGAAAACCTCCCTGTTGGCATTGATAGGATGATGATCGAAATGATGCTGCCTTTCGCGGGCGGCAATCGAGCGTTCCAGAATCGGACGAAGGGCAAGCCTGTCGCCGTTTGTGAGGCCGGGAACGCCGGGGCGCAGTGCAGCCTCCAGCACCGGAATCTCCGCAGCAGGTACTGTTTCGACATCATCGTCGATAGCGTTATTCAGCAGTCCCAGAGCATAATCTCTCAGTTGTTCCGGCGACCTGCGTGGCGTGCGGACCGGGGCATGCGTATCGTGATGCCCATCTTCAACTGGCGGGTCAACCCGTCCGCGACCTCGCGGTGTATCACCATGCTCCGGCTCATGAGGAGGCGGCAAAGCTTCGCCCACCGGACGTACAGGTACAGGAGGTACAGGCACAGGAGGTCTGGCGCGACGAGGTGCTGCGCGGCGCACGCGTGTGAGCCTGGCCAATTCGTTTGGAGCAAGTGCACCGCTTCTGCCGAATGCACCATAGGCAAACGTCAGGTTTGCGTCTGTGTTACCGACTGCATCAATAGCATCCTGCAGGCGTCCCAAGGCCGTAGCATCTAGCCTGCTGAGATCCGCAGGTCCGGTGGCAATTGCATCTTCCAATACTCTGACAGCCTCCTCTATTTGGGTGTCCCTGGCATCGATCGCATTCATCCAAGCTACACCTGAACCGGCTGGTGGCATCACACGGACACTGCTGCTGATATCTGCATGATCCAGCGCGGAAACTATTGTGTGTATTTGCTGCACCGTCAATCCTGCGGGATCCGCGAATGCCGGTTGCACGAAAGGCTCCATGTCTGTCCGATTCACTATCTGCAGTATGCCTTCGGCAAGATCATCGCTATCTGCCCGATCGCCACCCAGAACCGCGTGAACGATATCGGGCAGCATGCGGGCGCGCACAGCACGAACGTAGGGCCGTGCCCGGTTCACCGCCTCTGCAAAGCGAGTTTCAGCTAGTGCAGCGCACTGCTGGAATTCGCGAACCATGGTGACGTATCCTGCATATCTCTCAACTATACCTGTGATTGCAGCGGCCTGTTCCGGTGCACAACCTGCCAACACTTCGCGTACTGGCGGGTTTCCAACGAGTTCGTAGACCGTCCGCATTTCCGCAGGCGTGCTCACAAAGCCTCCGTGATCAGCCAAGAAAGTTCTCAAACGGGCATTGCGTCCTGCAGGCGAATTGGGATCCACAGGCCGCGGTGCATCTGCGCGTCGTAGAATTGCCTGTGCGGCTTCAAGAATACGCACTGCCTCCTCTCTGCCGACTCGATCCATACCGAGTACTACTGCAAACGTCTCTGCAAGAGCGGCGGGGGTAGCGGCACCGGAGTCAACCTGAACCCTGGCCAAACGGGTGCGGAGCTCTGCCACGTGACCCGGCGTTATGGCGGCGGCTGCAAGCGTGGTCATGCCTGCGATGGCACCGACGTCCTGACGGCATCGCTCAAATGCGGTGATGACGGTGCGAATCTCATCGGTGCGTGCTGGGGTAAGTCCGAAGTTAGTAGCAAGTCTGGGCACGCGCGTATTAGCACCATCCAAAATAACTCGCAAACGTGCACGCTGTGCAATTGGCAGACGCGTGATATCGGCATTGCCATCATTGCCTAAGATTGCCTGCAGATCGCGCAATTCAGTGGCAAACGTATTCAGCGGCTCAAATCTGTTACGGGTAACCGTATCGGCTTCCGGAATGCGTGCATAATCAGCAATGATTTGTGTCACCTCGGTCGGGTCGAAAGTACGGTCGAGGAGTGTAAATGCATCCTCAGCGACAATCAGCCTGGTCATGTGAGGGGGCACGGGAGGCGGTGCGTCGGGGGCACTCAGAGCACGAACCCCGGCAATGACTTCTCTTGCTGTCGTTACATTCAGTGCTCCAGCTGTATTAGCAGTTGCAATCACAAAAGCCTCAGTCAAATAATCAGCACCTACGACTCCCTCAACTTCGGCAAGCTGCGCCTGAACCGCTAGAACAGCAGCGCGATCGAGACGTCTGCCAGTACTTGCGGAATGAGTCGAACAAATGGAGCGGACTGTGGCAAGCATTCTCGTATGAGTATTCTGCATCTCTAACAGCTCGGTTTGACGCACATCATCAGGGCCGGTGAAGTTCATTCTTGCCAGAAGAGCTCCTGCAAAATGGTTATCAGCACCAACAAGCAGCCATAACAGCCTGTCACGCTGCCGTAGATCCAATGAAGCGACAGGCTCCCAGTTGCCTGGTCTGCCTGCAAGATCATTCAATTCCTCTAACTGTCCGGCAAACTGGCGGAAGTTTTGGCATCGCTCTTCACCAAGAGCAGCGAGTTGCGGAGGGGTCAGTGCATCAAATGCTGCAATCACATCGGCCAGTTCTGCATCGGGCGGATTCCATGTGGCCGGAGCTGCTACATAAGCATCCAGGGCAGCCTGAGCGGCAACGACATGCGCAGTGCGCTCTGGCGGACGCGGAGGTGTTACGGGAAGCAACGCAGGTATAGCGTCTAGAATCTCTTGTGCTTCATCTCTTGTAAGAGCTTCGGGGCCACCGGCATACGCCATCACCAAAATACCTACACGGTCGCCGGGTTCAATGGGGTCACACTGGCGGTCAAGATCTGCCATGCGGTCGCGCAATTCAGCTCTCTGCGGAACAGTGAGTGTGTCTCTGGTGTTGTACAAACCACGTATAGCCCGGGCGTTGCCTATAGCGAGACGATACGCGTCGATCACTCCGTCTAATTCGACCTGACGCGGTGGATCAACGTGAAACTCCTGGCGAAGACGAGTGGCCAAGGGGTTGCGCTCAGGCAGATACAAAGCCGCAAAATCGTTACGTGTTCCCATGGTCATCCTGCTCACATCAGCACGCCCGTTTTCGCCGATGATTCCCCTCAAATCCCGTAATTGAAATGCAAAATTCCTCAGCTCTTCGTACCGTTGGAGATTCTCCGTATCGTCAGCGGGGATTCTTGCATAGGCATCGATGACCGCAGTCAAATCATCAATTCCGGGACGCCAAGGCGGATTTCGATAGCGGCCAAGAGCTGCGTCCAGATCGCGAAGATGCTCGGCCGGGCGCTCTGGCGGTCGAGGTGCCTCAGGCGTTCGCGCAGCGATAATATCAGCAAGCAAAGGCATCACCGGGTTATCCAGCTCCAGATTCTGCGGACTCGGCATAGATTCAGTATCCCCCTCCGCCATCTCAAAAAGATTCCGCAGATTACCAATGACTGCTCTCTGATCATCGGTTACTACAATATCCGTACGTTCTACCAGAGTCCGTAAATCATCGACTGTAGCCTGATCACGTACTTGTTCACCTGTCAGAGGTGTTGATCTTGGTGTGGTACTCATATGACAGTATTATAGCAGAAAAACACCATTTTAGTCAAATGAGCAGAGGTCTGTTTCATCCCTTATCTAAGCCAAGAATTCACTGACACGCACGCAAAAATGGCACCATGTACGGTTTTCTCCTTATGGTATCTTCACATAGGGCGTTACCAGCGGGGGGTCTCCTGGCAGCAGGAAGCGCACATGCAGATCTGTGTAGCCGGCGGGCAACGGAAACGCATCAGCATCTCTGTCCAAAAAAGCCTGCGCCTTTCCATTCAGTGTATACATCACACCAAGGTGGTACCCCGCAGGACGCGCCTTTCCGGGAGCCATGCGGACTTCATTCGCCGAAATCGCAAAGTCAGCTGGAACAATCGTCACCGGTGCAGCACCTGGAATAATCATGCCGTTCGGAGTTTTCTTGGCATCTTTTGTCGGTGGTGTTTTTTCAGCTTCACTGCCCACCAGTCTTCCGCGCCATGCGCTGAGATCTTTGCCGGTTTCCGTGCGCTCCAGTGCCTGACCGCCAATGCAGGATGGAATACCGATAGCTAAAATAAGGGCACCGTATTTTGCCAGCCACGGCCCCCAAACAGAGGCTGCTACTGCACCTTTGTCGGCCTTGTGATGGCCGTCCTCTTTCTTCTCCGCTTTTTTTTCATCATGATGGGCAGGATCCGGAGCGTGAGCGGGAGCGGAGTGATCAGACATAGAATTAAGAAAGTAAAGTTTAACATACTATAAACATTTTTTTACATTTGTCAAATATGCCATTATGGCTTGCAGAAGCACAACCTATGGGGCGAACGCTCTCGCGCTCGCCCCGGTCGGCTGGCCCCACGCCTCATCACCCGCACTACGGAATCGTCGTGACGTCCACGTCCTTGATCTCTTCCCCGGTAGCCTTGTTGTCGGCTACCGTCACCCAGTAAAGGGTGACCTTATTGCCCGCATCCGCGGGCAACGCGACCCGTCCGGTCGCATCGGGGAAGGCGTCCATGACTCGCTTGGACGCGTCTCGCGGATCCTGCCAACCGTTGCCGGCCTGCAGGCGGACAGCCCACGCAGTGCCCTTCGGCGTCTGTGCGTTGCTAAACACGAGCTTGACCGGCGGACCGGCCTCCTTCGTGATGTCCTTCAGCGAGATCTTGGTGGGGTTGGTGGGTGCCGACGCATCGAACGACTTCACGAAGCTGGTCGCCCACTCGCGCAGTGGGATGGCGCTGCCGAGCAGCGCGCCGGTGAGGATGCAGAAGATCACCCCCGCGGTGATCTTGCGGGGCTGCGAACCCGCGATAGCGGCGAAAAACACCACCACCGCGAACACGCCCCCCACGATGCCCATCAGCCAGCGCGCCGCCACGTCAGGTGGAATGCTCAGATTCATCTCGTCTCCCGGTTAGAGTCCACACACCTCGCCCCTTACGGAACGACACTTCACAGCCCCGAACATCGGGGCCACTGTAGTGAGGCGATGGTGTGTAAGATCACAGCCTATTGACATTATACAACTATTGTATTATTAAGTAAACTGTATTTGACATAGTCTTTAGCCCTTATTTAAGCCTAAAAGTTGCTATCCGGATGCATTTCCTTGACTAGGCTATACCCGACATAAACCGTCTGACCCTCCCAAAAGCCGTTCCTATCCACCCAGAGCAAAGCGACCCGATGAATGCACCCATGCCCATCGCAGTCGCTCCCCCGCCGGAGGATTTTCCGGGAGCATCGCCGAATGTGACGCTCCCCTCACCCAGTTGTTGATCTCCAGGAACAAAGAAATCTCCGGCAACGGTAGATGTCTTTTTCGCCGTTGTCTTTTTAGGCGTCGCAGCTTTCTTCACAACTTTTGCTGCAGCGCTGGTCACAGATTTTGTCGTCACAGTTGAAGCACCAGTCGCACAGATATTTTCTTGGCCGGCAGTGATAGATGCAGTGATGCAAAACTCGGCACTCTCTGCATCGTATGCAAATGATGTCACTCCTTTGAGTGCGGGGTACGGAATGTGATGCATCAGGTCTCCTTCCGGAGTTCGCAGTTCGAGTATACCGCCGGCATCACGCAAGTGCATGGACGATGTCTGCAAGCCAACAGTGAGGTACGTCCCTGAACCGATAACCGTATCGGCCGGAATCACATAGCTTCTTTTGGATACGGCTTCAGTCAGTTTCCATCCGCTCAGATCAACCTGGGCATCGGTTGGATTATAGAGTTCAACCCACTCTGTTTTCAGAAAAATATCTTGATCACTTTTTGTATTCGATATTGCAGAATGCAATTCTGAAATATGTATTTCAGCCCTATTTAAAAGCAATTTTTGAGACATATCCTTTTCTGCATCTTGTGACATTGCAGATGATTCATTCGAAGAAGCTGCCTCTCCATTCGACCACATACCTACATGCTTTGCCTGCGCCAGCTTTTGGTAGCCTTCGTACTCTGCCTTCTTCTTGAACTCAGCTGATTTATAGACCACTGCCAGGCCATTCTCAAGCAGAGATTGTTGCACTGAAATACCGCCTGGAGCCCCTGCATATGCCAAATACCGGTCATAGGCATCCTGCTCTTCTGTATCAAAATATAGTTCAACTCTTTTGCCTTCTATAAGGGCTGTAGTAAATTCCTTTGCTTTTAAAGCATAGTAATATCCGACTGTTTCGGTCTTCAACTCTGGTGCGTCCACTCCCAGCATTCGTACTGTTATCTCTTTGCCTTGTATAAGGGCTGAGTTCGATATTTTTGCAGTGAAGGTATCACCATCTATAACTCTCAATACATCTGCTTGCACTGTGGCTGAACCAAAGACGCTCGGACGATAGATACGTCCTTCGTAGGCGCTGTTCCATTGTGCTTTGGACACCAGGGCTCCATCCGGTGAGTGCAGCTCCACACTGCCATTGGTATTCCCTAGTACCAGCTTGATTCCAGGAAGCATCAGACGATGAACTTTGCCTGCCTGAACAGTGACCGAACCGAATGTGTACTTAGTCTTCCCGGAGACCAGCCACCATCCCGATAACTGTGCTGACGTGCTATCTCCATTCTCAATTTCTACCCACTCGCCTTCGGTATCTTTACCGACTGGATTTGGCAGGGCACCAGAAAGAACCAGATGCGGATATGTCTGAGTAAAGCCTCCCGATGTTCCGCCCAATGGTGGAGGTGGGGGCGGAGACGCCTGGCCGGGAGTAACCTCCAAAGATAAACCTTGTGTTACTGTAGTACCACAGTAGTTTTTGGCTTCAAAGCTAATGAAAACCGTGCCTGTCTGGCTGAGGGTATAGATGTCCGGAGTACACGAAGAATCGTGTGAATCTCCGTCAAAATCCCAACTGCAGACCGCTTCAGCCATGGATCCGGACAGTGGATCGAACCGGACACCGAGCGGCGAGCCGACCGTGAATGGCGATGTACCGGACAGGACAACAATCCGACCCTGTAACGGCACCTGCTGATTGCTCTCGCCGGGGGTTTGGGTACAAAGCGGCACCAGTGATCCGCTCTGACTCAGGCCGAAGCTTACCCCAACCGGAACATCCTCAAGATCTATGTGATCTATAGTTGTATCGCCAAACAGCAAACTGATTTCTTCATCATTGGCGCTGATCCCATCGGGAATATCCAAGGCGAGAAAGTCTTGAGCATCGATGAGGATCTCTTCGTCATCATCGCCGATCGGAACGTGCCTGCCGCCAATGCTGAAATGAAATCCTGCGAGATCAATTTCCTGCCGGCCTCTGTTTTCTATCTCTATCCATGCACCGGAACCCGATGAATGTGACAATGCGATTTCATTGATGGTAAGCCATGGATTCATGGTCACTTCAGTGTCGATTCCTGACGAAAGAGCACCGGCTGCATTCACAGTCTGAATGCTCAGAACCGAGCCTGTTGCCACGACGGCGCTACGTATGACGAAGCCGGTCTGGGTACCCGGCACAGTCCAGGAACCCGATCCGGACAGCGAGAGAATCTGCGACGATGCATGTTCGGCCGGACTCCAGGATGCAATCAATGCGCCGCTGAAGACAATCGCATGTACATCTTCGGGGTCGGCCGGCGGCTCGGGTGGAGGGAATGCTGTGAATCCCGGTGTGCCGAAGATCAGAGCACCAGGATCGAAACCCTGAGTAACGGTCGCTGCCCTCCAACTGGATGGCTGATTGCCCGGCGCATCGAAAGTGATCCGTTCCATGGATGCCTTGGGTCCTCCACCGGATGGATTGGATCCGCTCATCGGATTGCCGATGCCGTCATCAACCTCATCAATCAGTATTCCTGCAGCATTGCGTACGCGAAGCAGCAGTTTCGTATTCGGCAATGTCAGGCTGGGCACGATCAATCCAGGCGCAGCAGAAAGCCGTGATCGACCTTCGTCCCACCGTGCTACCACGATGGGACCAGCAGGCGTGATGGTTGCACCGGTCGCAAACCGGGCAATGATTTCTTCAACTCCATCTTTTACAGATGTCATCGTCCAACCGGTGAGAGCTTGATCAGTATTGGAGGCCAGCTCCACCCACTCGTCCGAGGTGCTGATATCGGTACCCATCCACATCAGTTCACTGATAATGACCTTTGCCTGAATGGCTGAAGGGCTGGCTATCAGCAGCATGCTGATAAAGACTGTGCAGAATCTGCGCATGAGAAAAGGGGGAGAACGACTCCAGTGTCATTGCACAGAGCCCATTGTTTGAGTTCCATGAATGTATGCATCCACTCGTTTACTCCAAAATCGCCTGCCGTAAGCCACCCATGAAGTTCCAAAGCAGTCACGAACCACGCGATCCGGAGGCTGTACGATTTTTTATACTGATACTGGTACTTTTTTGGCTTCAATAAGGGCTCTATAGATTTCCAGATACAGTGGCTGGAGCATCTCTTGGCCAACCCGATCAACGACCAAACACTCTGATCTTGAGAACTATAAGCTGATTTATAAAATATTTACTAAAATTTGCAATGTCTGTTTTGGGCTTCACACAGGGCAGTGTAATCCTGACATGACAATAGCCACCTTCTCTCTCTGGCGACTTGTGCGCTACACTACTATCGTACACGCACGCACTTCGAGTGAAGAACCCTTCCAACTCATGCTTCTCCCCTCGCTCCAATTCCGAATCTCTTCAGACGCTTTTCACTGTGAACGGCTGCCGGTTTTATCGTGCAGACGAGTCTGAACAAAGGAACGAGCGCTAGGACAGAAAGCATCGGTTGATCGGAGGGCTTGCGTCCTCCCCATCTACTCTGTCCCCTTTTGATACATGGATTACCCCATAATTTTCCTGGCGCTGGGCGCCGGCATAGTTCTAGGCATAGGCGTTGGCTGGTCGCTATTTGGAAAAGGAAAGAAAATCAGCGCATCGCTCCAGGCTCAGATCTCCGCAAAGGAGCGTGAGCTGAACGACATGAACGTGAAACTGGTCGAGATGCGCAGCTCGGTCAAAACCCAGGAGGCCGAAGCCAAGGCTCAGGCCAAAGAAATCCTGACAGCCGCGCAGTTGAAGTCCCGCGAGATGGAACTGGCCGCACAGCGCGAGGCTGCCCGCGTCGAAGAGAAAGAGAAGTCCCTTGATAAGAAGGTGCAGGAGGTCGAAGCCCAGCGTACCCGCCTGGAGAAGAGTGAGCAGGATATTAAAGAAATGCAGGACGAACTGCAGGCATCGACGAAGAAACACCGCGAAGCACTCGAGAAAGTTGCCAGCCTGTCTGCGGAAGAAGGAAAGAAGCAGCTGCTGACCGAACTGGAGAAAGAGTTCGCTCCGTACTTTGCAGCTCAGCTGAAAGACACCAAGAAGCACATGGAGGAAGACGTCGAGGCAAATGCACGAAGCATGATCGCCGAGACCATCCAGCGTTACGCATCCGAAGTCGCAAGCGAATCGACCACCACTGTCGTCCAGCTGCCATCGGACGAAGTGAAGGGCCGCATCATCGGAAAGGAAGGCCGCAACATCATCGCCTTCGAGCAGGCCACCGGTATCGACGTCATCATCGACGATACCCCGGGTGCCGTGATCATCTCCGGTTATGACCTGGTCCGCCGCTACGTTGCCAAGCTCGCACTGGAGAAACTCATCGAAGACGGACGCATTCAGCCGGCCCGCATCGAGGAGATCGTCAACAAGGTAAAGGATGAAGTCGGCAAGATGATGCTGGAGTTCGGCAAGCGTGCGGTCGAAGAACTTGGCATTACGGGCTATCCTCAGGATCTTCTGAAAATCATCGGACGCCTGCGTTTCCGCACCAGCTACGGCCAGAACATTCTGAAGCACTCGGTGGAAATGGCACACATGGGACGCATCATGGCCGAAGAAATCGGCGCGGATGCACGCATCGTCGTGGAAGGCTGTCTGCTCCATGACTTGGGCAAAGCACTCGACCACGAAGTCTCCGGTACGCACGTGGAGATCGGTGTGGAGATTTGTAAGCGCTTTAAAGTCCGACCCGAAGTCATCCACTGTGTGGCGGCTCACCATGAAGATATTCCCATCGCTTCACCCGAAGCGTTCATCGTGGCCGCAGTCGATGCGATTTCCGGAGCACGTCCGGGTGCACGCCGCGAATCTATGGAGGCGTACATCAAGCGTCTCACGAACTGGAGGGACTGCAAAGAGTTTCGAGGGCGTCTCACAAGGCGTTGCCGTTTCGGCCGGTCGCGAAATCCGCGTGTTCGTGGACCAGGCAAAGTCGATGACCTGCAGCAGATGAAACTGGCCAAAGATATCGCGAAGAAGATCGAGAGCGAGCTGACCTACCCTGGCGTGATTAAAGTCAACGTTATCCGCGAGAGACGCGTCGAGGAGACTGCAAAATAAAGAGGATACTGAAGAAACCGAAGAGTCCGAGGAGTCCGATGATTATCGTCGGCCTCTTCGGTATCCTGGACTCTTCGGACTCTTTCAACGGCTAGGCATACTGAAAAAAACCTTCTCGGATAGTGTTGACTGCACCCTGTGTCATTCCCTAGACTTTCACGGCTTTGAACGATACCATGCGTGTCGTTCCTTTATACACGGATTCATTCCGCACTTCCCTATTTCCTCCCATCTCTATGGCTGACCAGAAAAAATTTGACCGCACCAAGCCGCACGTAAACGTCGGTACCATGGGTCACGTTGACCACGGTAAGACGACTCTAACCGCAGCAATCTCCATGAACTTGCTCAACCGGCAAGGCGAAGAAGAAGGGCATACGACCAGATCGACAACGCTCCAGAAGAGAAAGCCCGTGGTATTACCATCTACTCCTCACCAGGAATACGAATCCGAAAAGCGCCACTACGCGCACGTCGACATGCCTGGTCACGCCGACTACGTCAAGAACATGATCACCGGTGCCGCTCAGATCGACGGCGCCATCCTCGTTGTTTCTGCCGCTGACGGCCCAATGCCTCAGACCCGCGAGCACGTCCTGCTTGCCAACCAGGTGGGCGTGCCTTACATCGTCGTCTTCATGAACAAGATGGACCTGGCTGACGCCTGAACTCGTCGAACTCGTCGAAGAAGAAATCCGCGAACTGCTCGACAAGTACGGTTTCGACCGGCGAAGACCCCTATCATCAAGGGTTCTGCTCTCAAGGCTCTCGAAGGCGACGCTGAGCATCGAAGACGCTATCATGGAACTGGTCAAAGCTATGGACGACTACATCCCAGAGCCAAAGCGCGAACTCGACAAGCCATTCCTGATGCCTATCGAAGACGTCTTCTCGATCAAGGGTCGTGGCACTGTTGCTACCGGCCGTATTGAGCAAGGTATCGTCAAGGTTAACGAAGAAGTTGAAATCGTCGGTATCCGCGACACCGAGAAGATCGTCGTTACCGGTGTTGAAATGTTCAAGAAGATCCTCGACCAAGGTCAAGCTGGCGACAACGCCGGTCTCCTGCTCCGCGGTATCGAGCGCGAAGACATCGAGCGCGGCCAAGTTCTGGCCAAGCCAGGTATCGATCACTCCGCACACCGAATTCGACGCCGAAGTCTACATCCTGACCAAAGAAGAAGGTGGCCGCCACACGCCATTCTTCAAGGGTTACAAGCCTCAGTTCTACTTCCGCACCACTGACGTAACCGGTGAAGTTGAACTTCCAGCTGACAAAGAAATGGTCATGCCGGGCGACACCGTCACCTTCAAGGTTAAACTGCTCGCTCCGATCGCTATGGAAGCAAGGTCTCCGCTTCGCTATCCGCGAAGGCGGCCGCACCGTCGGCGCTGGTGTCGTTACCAAGATCACCAAATAATTTCTGAACGTCACGCGGCCCCGGTACGCCGGGGCGTGCTACGCCTTTATCTCCGCTCTTTCCCTCTCCGCTCTTATGACGACTACCCCGCCAAAGAAGGCTACTGACGCAAGAAGACTCCGGCCGCTCCGAAGGCCGCTCCCGCGACGAAAGCTGCAGCAGCCCCCAAGGCGACGAAGGCCGCCGCACAGTCGAAAAGCCAAAGAAGAGACAAGGCAGCTGCCGCGATGACGGCCAAGCTCAAAGGCATCCGCATCCGCCTGAGCGCTTTCGACCATCGCGTCCTGGACGAAGCCGCGATGAAGATCATCGACACCGCAGAGCGCACCGGAGCCGTCGTCCACGGCCCGATCCCCCTCCCGACCAAGATCCGCAAGTTCACCGTGAACAAGTCGACGTTCGTCCACAAGAACGCCCGCGACCAGTACGAGATGCGCATCCACCGCCGCCTGATCGACCTCACCGAGACGACCTTCAAGACCGTCGAGGCCCTCCAGAACCTCAGCCTTCCGGCCGGTGTGGATATCGAGATCAAGATGGGTTAAACGGGGCTTTGGAAGCCTGCAGGACAGCATTGATTCATACGTAAACAGGGGCCGATAGCGGCCTCTGTTTTTGAGGAACTGTCAGACCTTCAAAAAACCGCAAAGATATGCTATAATCAAGAGATTACACCTACACCCACAATGTCTCAGAAAGGTTCGCCAACCCTTGCGGCAACCATCGCGCTGAACGTCTTCCTTCCGTGGTACTTCGTACGCCAGCCGCTTGCGATCATCCGGTCGTACGGCGAGTACTGTGCGGCGTTGAATGAAATCTTCTCGTTCAGCTTCCTGCTGAGGACACTGTTTTCACCGTGGAAAGGCATCGTGGATGCATACCCGTCCAAGGGTCTGGATGTAGGCAAAATCTTCCAGTCATTCGTGCTCAACTGCATGACCCGCATGATCGGGTTCTGCTTCAGGATCGTGACCATCGCCATAGGCTTGCTGTTCCACGTCGTCTTCCTGACCGTCTTTGCCTGTTGGCTGGCGATGTGGGTGCTCTATCCGCTGCTGGTGCCCGTGAGCCTGGCATACATCGTGAAAACCCTCTGAAATGCAGTACACACGCTTTGAATTGACGGCAACCAGGGCATACGCAGCCACGCGGCTGCGCACGCTGCTGTTCAGTTGGGTGAGCTGGCCGGTCTACCTGCTGCTCCTGTCTCCGGCGATTGCCTATGCCCTATTGCGCGAGGAATTCAGGCCACTGGTGATTCTGACTCTGCTACTTGCCTTCGGCCTGCTGGCAATGCATTGCTTCATCTGCGATCAGCTGGAGAATAACGAGCGGGCACCGCTGTCGGCCGATAACCTGGCCGATCAGCTGTCGTACAACCTGGTGCGCCATATGGTGGCACGGCGCGCGCTAGACGCTGCCGGCGTCATCGCTGCGGCATCCGAAAGCGATCGCGGCGTGTTCGTGCTGCATCAGATCGGCATAGAACGTGCCGACCTTCTGGAGGCATTTGCAAAACATACCGCAACCACGACGCTGGAGGAATGTCTGCAGTGGGGACTGGAATGCCGCGAGGAATTGGGCATCCCGAAAGTCGATTCCACGGTGATGATCTTCGCGTTCTTCAAGCACGTCGACAGCCTGAAGACACTGCTGGATACGGCTGATATTTCCATCGACGATCTGCGCGAGATTCTGCGCTGTGAAGGCTTTCACTTCTACGTGCTGAAGAAGATGCACGAGTTCTCTGCCAAGTCGCTGGTGCGGACACTGGGCGGCGTGGGCCGCGAGTGGGTGATGGGCTACACGAACGACTTGGACCGTCTGACCACCGACCTGACCGAGCACATTTTGTCCAAGCGCCGCAACGCGGTGATTCATACCAGACACCTGACGGAGATGATCCAGGCGCTCCGCGGAACCACCCACAACAACATGCTTATTCTGGGCCGCGCAGGTACCGGCAAACGCACGATGATCGAGAACCTGGCATACGCGCTGCACAAAGACGAAATGGCCAACGGTCTGCCCTATACCCGCGTGCTGGTGCTGAAGACCGCACTGCTGCTCTCGGGCGTCGCCAACCGCGACAGGTTCCTGCTGGGAGCCTTGGAGCATGCCGATAAAGCCGGCAGATTTGTGCTGGTCATCGAGGATCTTCCGCTGTTGCTGAAGGCCGCTGACCCGGCGCTGAAGGAGGTGCTTCTGCGCTTCCTGCAAGCCAAAAACATTAATCTTATCGGCATCTCGGACACGCAGGATTATCACACGATCATCAAATCGGAATCGCTGATCGATAATCTGTTCGACAAAGTCTATCTGGACGACGCAGACGACCAGGAAACCATGCAGGTTCTGCTGGAGTTGTACTTCCGCCTGGAGCGTAAACGCAAGGTGCGGATCACGTACAAGGCGCTGAAGTCGATCGTGGAATACAGCCTGCGGTACATCGGCAAAGGCGGCATGCCCGGCAAGGCCGTGGCTGTGCTGAACGATGCCGTGATCGCCGCCAACAACAGCGGCAGCAAATTGATCGGCGATGATCACATCCGCCAAGTGGTATCGCGTCGTGCAAACATGGACATCCGCCAACTGTCACAGAGCGAGCGCGACCGGTTGCTGCATCTGGAAGATGCATTGCACAAGAACATCGTCGGTCAGCAGGATGCGATCCACGTGCTGGTCAGCGCGCTGAAACGCGCCAAGCTGGAGATCTCCAGCGGCAAGCGCCCGCTGGGAACATTCTTGTTCCTGGGCCCGACCGGTGTCGGCAAGACCGAGACTGCAAAAACATTGGCTGCAGAATACTTCGGATCCGAACAGAGTCTGGTACGCATCGACCTGAACGAGTACTCGACGCAGGAATCGGTCACGCAGCTGATCGGCGGACGCACCTCGACCAATGGTGCCTTCACCGAGGGCTTCCTGATGCAGAAAATCCAGGACAGGCCGTTCTCGCTGATCCTGCTGGATGAGATCGAGAAAGCCCATCCGCATGTGCTGAACGTGTTCCTGCAGATCCTGGATGAAGGCTCACTCATCGACGGACGCGGCGTCAAAACCGACTTCCGCAACACGATCATCATCGCCACCAGCAACGCCGGCGGATTGTACATCCGCGACCTGCTGAAAGCCGACCCGACGATGGACCGGCACCTGCTCAAAGCCGGGCTGACCGACCACATCATGAAAGAGCGCCTGTTCTCGCCCGAATTCTTCAACCGCTTCGATGAGGTGATCATGTTCTGCCCGCTGCGCGACGAGGAAGTCACCCGGCTTGCGATCACGATGCTGGATCATGTGATTTCGGATTTTCACCAGAAGAAAGGCATCCGCATAAAGCTGGATCGCGCCGTGCTGGAGGAAGTCGTGAAGCGCGGCTACAGCCTGGAATTCGGCGCGCGCGAAATGCGCCGCAAGATCATGGAGACGATCGAAAACCACGTCGCCGACACCATGCTGAAGCGCAACGTGAAGCGCGGGGACGAGATCCAGATCCGCGGCGAAGACCTGCAGAAATAGGGCTTAGTGCCACCCTTTGACCTTCAGCGCGGCCTTTGCGGCAGCCTGTTCGGCCTTCTGCTTGGTGTTTCCCTGGCCTGTGGCGATCTGCTCGTCGCCGATGAACACGGCGCAGGTGAAGACCTTCTCGTGATCGGGGCCGGTTTCATCGACAGTCTGGTACGTAGGAGTGATGCCGGTTTTCTCCTGTGCCATCTCCTGCATCATGCTCTTCTCGTCGCGATGACGTCCCTTGGCGATCAGTTCTTTCAGGCGGACCAGGATGAACGTGTTGATGAACTGCGTCGCCGCTTCCATACCCTGATCCAGATACAGCGCACCGATGAACGCCTCGACCGCGTTGGCGAGTGTTGACTGCTTGGTGCGTCCGCCGCTGGCCTCTTCGCCGCGGCTCATGAAGATGAAGTCGCCGAATTTGAGTTCGACCGCAACCTCGTACAAGTGGTTTCCCTGTACCAGCGCCGAACGCCAGTTGGTCAGTTCGCCCTCGGGCCTGTTGCTCAGGTGGAACAGATACTCGGTGGTGACCAGCTGCAATACGGCATCTCCCAGGAACTCCAGACGCTCGTTATGGCCGTTTTTAGAACGCTCGTTTACCGCAGACCGATGCGTAAAAGCCTGACACAACAAATCCTTGTCGTGGAAGTGCGTAGCGGTCATGCGCTCGAGAGCGGCGAGGGATGTGGGGTTGGCCATGTGCGGTCACTATACAAGAAAGGATCGGAGAGAATCCACAGTGCTCTCACGCTACTTTTCTATCGAGAGCAGAGAGCTTCTCGACAAGCCTCAGTGCGCATTCCCCGTCTTCATCGGCAGCCATAAAATGGCCGCCGCCGGCGAATCGCGTTATCGTGGCTTTTTGCAGCAGAGCGGCATTGTGTTCGGCCATGCCAATCGGAGTCGTGGGATCCGCGTCTCCGTGCAACAATTCAACGTCATGCTCAATTTCGGAAAGATGATGGCCGTGGTCGGTGACCAGAGCATGAAGATTCAGATGAAGGCCCCGGACCCCCTGCACGCCAGCCTCGGCTGTACCCTCTAAGAGAGTGGCACGAACGCCGGGGCGTCCAAGGATGGCCATATCGCTCGGTGGGGATTTCTTTGAGATTTCGCGCAGATATGAGCCAGGCAGAAAGCGCTCACGCATGAGCTTGTACCAGAGCACGAGTTTCGCGACAGATGGCCGTGCAGTCAGTATTTTGATAAAGCGCTTGTCCGGGCCATCCAGCTTCTCCTGCATCAGAGGATGGGACAACGGAGCGGGGGCTGCAATAACCGTCACATGCCTGACTCGTTCTCTGGTGATCCAGCGTGCGCCGCCGAGAGTGAACTGGCCGCCTGCAGACATGCCGATGAGGCCAAATACATCGACACCGAGTTTTTTGGTTGCAGTTTCAATATCCAGAGCCCACGACTGCGTGGTGTGTTTGGCATGAAATGTTGAACGTCCAATCCCCGGACGACTGAACGCCAAAAGCAAACGCCGGGCTTTCTGTGCAATACGATGGGCCAATTGACCTTCGATACTCGAAGAAGCCAAGCCATGGTTATAGACATCGACCCCGGTGTAATCCTCGGCACCGAAAACACGGCATTCGAGTTCGCGTCTGGGCGCGACTTCTACTTGAAAGCGTTCACCTGGGCGCAACAGCATGATCCAAGTTCACTCCTCGAAACTCACGAATGCAAGAACCACGTGACAACTGCTCAGCCAACGCCTTCTGAAAGCCGCTAATTACGCCTTCTTCGTGCTCTGGGCCAGCGCGTTCAACACGCCGTTCACGAACTTTCCGCTTTCTTCGTTGCCGAATTCTTTGGCCATCTCGATCGCCTCGTTCATCACCACTGCCGGCGGCGCATCGTTGGCGAAGAGCAGCTCGTACGCACCGACCATCAGAATGGAGCGCGTAACAGGGTCCATGCGGTCCAGCGGCCACTGCGGCGCGAAGGTCTGGATGGACGTGCGGATTTCATCCCAGCTCTTCTGGATGCCCGCAAGCAACGATTCGCAAAACTCTTTGTCTACGCCGTGCTCTCCCCCATCCTGTCCGGTGATGTTCATCGTCAAAGACTGTTCGGCATCCACCGAACGGGCCTGCATCTCGAACAACGTCTGCATGACGGCGATACGCGAGAGATGGCGACGGGAAGGCATGCGTGCACGTTAGCAGAAGCCGCCCCTGAACGAAATTAGTAATGTGAGTGGTTAGTGGGTAGTGGTCAGTCGGTTTCGGAAAGCACTACTTCACGTAAAAGCTCAGCCAGCAAAAACCGACTAGCCACTCACCACTTAGTTACTGACCACCAACAAAAGAAGCCTCAGTAACCAACCACCTCAATCAATAGCACAGCTTAGGCCTTGATCTTCGTGATCTTCTCGAGCGCCTTGGCGCCCTTGTCCTTGGCACCGGCCGGAGCTCCGTATGGAGATGCGGACCTGTTCTTCAGGCGGCGGATTTCGACGCCGATATAAACCGAGTGGCGGCGACGCGACCGGTCCTTACTGAGCCGTTTACTGGGTACTGGCTTTTTTGACATGCTGGGAGAGTGTACGGATGAGATCCGTGCTTGTAAATAGTAAAGAAGGAGCGATCTACCAGTCGCTGCGCCTGTTTCCGCTGATGGCGATCATGAAGCGCACCACGTAGAGGAACAGGTTGAAGATATCCAGGTACAACGACAATGCGAGCATGAACGGCGATGCGCCGGTTCCGGACATGCGCTGCACCCGCTGCACGTCGTAGGCCAGGAACAAGCCGAAGATGGCAACGCCCGCTCCGGACACAACCAGTTCCATGGTGCCTGTGCGAAGCGACGGAATGAACACCTGCAGCAGTCCGAACACGATCAGGCCTATCACTCCAAGCACCAGTCCCCCGGCGAGCGGACTGAGATCTTTGGGCGTTGTGAGTGCGAACACCGTGGCAGCTGCACTAAGCAACGTCGTCGCGATTGCAGCGTTCATCAGGATGGCGGCTCCGTTGGCGTAGCCGACCAGGACTGACATAAGGAATGGTGTAACGGTCAGGCCCGACAGCAGCGGGAACGCCGCGAACAAAACGTAATTCAGCGGCGAGTTATGCATCCAGGTTCTGGCGGTCAGGACGATGCCGAGTTCGACTAACAGCAGCAAATAGACCCATCCGGAGCTGATGATGGGGACTGCGAAGGTCATGCCGGCATACACGCCGACCACGGTAAGGCCCATTGCGAGGGCGACCAAACCGTAGACCTGGGACAGGCCGGAACGGCTGAGAGTAAGGGGCCCGCTCGTAGGCTGGGCGAATGGCATCTGCATGCGCTAATCCTAGCTTCTTTTGACTTTGGCACAAGTTGTTTCGGGGCTATTTCTGTGCTATACTGATTGGATTTATGCGTGGATACCCATACCGCCTACAGGCAGCCCTTGCCGGAGCCGTTCTTCTGCTCCTGCCGCAGGCTGCATTTGCAGGTCCGGGCGCACAGGCTTTTGCCGCGTTCGTGGAGGAGCACATCATCAACCAGGCGATCGACGCCTTCACCGGCGTTGCGGCGCTTATGCTGTTTTTCTACGGGTTCAATCTGATTATCACCGCATCCAAAGAGAACGCCTACACCGATACGATTTCATCGTTCGTGAACGCAGTGATCGGCTTCGCGATCTTGGCGATTTCGGGCGCATTCGTGAAAGCGTTTATGGGCCCGGCCGGCGGCGGCACGCTCATCAATCCGGCCGCACTTATTCCGGGCATCAACAGCGTCACCGGTTTCCTGATCTCGGGCGCAGCCGGCATGTTCGTGCTGATGCTCACCATCACGGGTATCCGCATGCTGACCACCCAGGGTGATTCGGGCGAGATGACCAAACTTCGCGGCATCCTGCTGCAGAACGCCGTAGGTCTGGCAATCACGCTGCTGTCGCTGCCGATTGTCGGTGCAGTCGCCGGTGCTTCGGCTGGCATCCTGATCGACGAAATGATCGGTCTGGCACGATTCCTGCTCATCATTATCGGCACGCTCTGCGTATGCGCGATCGTGGTCGCAGGTGCTTACCTCATCATCTCAGTCGACGAAAGTTACAAAGACCGTGCCAAGAAAACGATTGTCGGCACGCTCATCACTCTCGGTGTGGTGCTTGGCTGCTACAGCGTCATCATCACCTTTGTCTAAACCCATGCGTTTCCCCGCACTCTCTTTCCGGCTGTACGCGGCGGTCTTCCTCGCCACCGCTTTGCTCACGCCCGTTCGGGCCGAGGCCTCAGGCGCGGACATCGGTGCGATGTTCTTCAACCTCATCGCTTCCGCGATGCCGCTGTGGATACCGGTGGCCGTGCTGGTGATAGTGGTCGCGGGTGTCACGCTGATTTTCGCTACGCAAGAAGGTGGTATCGCCAAGGCCCGCAGCACCATCATCGCGGTGGTCGTGGGCGGCGTGATCATCATGATTGCGGCCAGCGGCGTGCTTCTGACAACGTTCTGGCAGGGTGCTGGCTACAACCATGAAGTCATCCAGGACAGGTCGCTTCTGCTGACCGCCGAATCACTCGGTCTGGTCGGATGGCTGTCGGCGATGGCCGGCATGATCGGACTGCTGTTCATCATCATCTCGGCGATCAAGGCCGTTGCAAGCTTCGGACAGGACGAAGATTCGTACAACAAGGTACGCATCGCGCTTCTGCACGTGATCATCGGACTCATCGTGATCGCAGCCGGAGGACTCATCAGCAACTCCATAACCGCAGGTAATCCGAACCCGCTGATGGATCTGATTCTCAGCAAAATCCAGACTCTGCTGTTCGTCATCACCGCAGTTGCGCTGCTTATGCTGGTCTATGCCGGTTTCCGCATGATCACCAACTTCGGCCAGGAAGAGGTCTACACCTCTGCCAAATCGCTGGCCATCCGCGTCGTCTTTGGCCTGGCGGTCATTATGGTCAGCTACATCGTGACGTTCTTCGTCTCTCAGATGTTCAACTCAGGCGCGGCTTTTGGCGGCTTCGGCCCCCCGTAACAACACGGCGGCATCACACGCCAGGCGCGTGTCACGGACATCATGCGTGCGTACGAAGGAGGCTCCGTTCATGACGGCCGCAGTTGTTGCTGCCAATGTGGCCGGGAGCCGCTTGCTGACGGGCAGATTGGCTTCTCCTGCAAGGAACGATTTGCGCGACGGGCTGACCATCAGGGGTCCAAGCGCGGTGAATTCGCTCAGCCGCCGCAGAATCTCGAACGAATAGCGCGGGTCTGCCGAGACGAAGTGGCCCAGACCCGGATCGAGGATGATGCGATCCTGGTCGACATCCTTGCTGCGCGCTTCGGCGATGCGGGTTTCCAGGAATGCCGAAATATCGGCCACAACATCGGCGTACTCGCGTATTTCCCGGCTGGTGCGCGGCGTCTGATCTTTGGCGTACATCAAAACGCATGGACAATTGCAACGGCTGATCACATCGAACATGTAAGAATCCGCGCGTCCCGCCGTCACATCGTTAATCATGTCCGCACCCTCCCCCAGAGCTCTTTCTGCAACGCCGGATTTGCATGTGTCTATACAGATGCATGCGTCAGGAAATGCCTCGCGCACCGCGCGAACGACCGGCAGCACCCGGTCTTTTTCCTCATGCTCGAACACCGGCTGCGAGCCGGGACCTGTGGATTCACCGCCGATTTCGATGATATCTCCCCCTTGGTCCAGAATGGCCTTGGCGCGTGCCACTGCGGCGCCGGTTTCCAGGTATTTGCCCCCGTCCACGTACGAATCGGGTGTCACATTCAAAATTCCGACAATTGCAACCTCTGGAAGGTTGATTGTGCGGGTGGAAAGTCGTAATTTCATGCCTACAGCATTGCCCAAAGAACGACTTGACGCAACTTAGGAATAATTTCGATTGCTTTTCTGTAAACGATTCACTACTCTCCACCTCCTTGCGTAGATTCTGTCATCCTCCCCCCTTTCCTCTCTCTTCCCTTTTATCTCTCTCTTCATCCGTACTACCCCCTCCCGTTATGCGGTCTTCCTTCCGTTATAAGCTTGCCCCGGTCGCGGCGCTTCTCACCATCATGGTGCAAGCGGTCTCGATTGCTGCGCCAAGCCAGGTTTGGCAGATGCTGAACCCGTTCGCCGTCCCTGCCGCCGAAGCGGCACACACGCAGGACCAGTCTGTAAGCAGCATTCCGTACACCGGCGAACAGGTGTACAGCGTGTACGTAGACTTTTATACCAACGTCGTTCGTCCTGTCGGTGACGGCTCGAACTTCCAGCAGGTGGGCATCCACTATCCTGGTACAGCCGCCAGCGCTCCGTACATCTGGCCAGGTGTCGCCGCATACGGCGACTCGCTCGGACAGTACATCTGTGACGAGAGCTACTACGGTCACGGAAACCTGCTCTGTAACCCGCGCTACCAGCGTGGTCCTTTGGTGTATCAGGGAACCAATGACGTCATCGGCGTGAGATTCCACGCAGTCGGTGCCTGTGGCACGGCTGTTCCGATCGCCACGACCGTTGCAAACGCCTACCAGGAACCCGATGGAACGCTGCACTGGAGCGGCAACTCGCCCTGGAACCACACCTACGTGCAGTTCCCGGCTTGTCCGACCCCGGCACCTCCTCCGCCACCCCCACCCCCGCCGCCACCTCCGCCACCTCCTCCTCCGCCACCACCGCCACCAGCTGCAGCCTGTGCAAACGGACAGGATGATGATGGCGACGGTTTCACCGACCTGGCCGACCCGGGATGCACCAGCACCAACGACAACGATGAGACGGACACGTCCACGGATCTCCGCCTGACCAAGACGTCCCCACAGACCACGGTCGAACGCGGACAGAACGTGAGCTACGCCTTCACTGTAGAAACCTGGGATCCATCACAGCCACCAACGTGACGGTGACTGATCCGCTCCCCGGAGGCATGACCTTCGTCAGCTCCAGCGCAGGTATCACCTGTTCCGGAACGACGACTGTCACCTGTCAGATCGGCTCGAGTGCCGGCACACTCCATTGCGGGCTTTACTATCACCGCAAACGTTCCGCCTGCGACAGGCACCTGCACCGGCACCTCGACGCTGCTGAACAGCGCGACGGTAACCAGCTCGACTGCAGACCCGTCCGGCAGCAATAACATCGGACAGCACTCGGTCACGGCTACGTGTCCACCACACCGATCTTCGCGTGATCAAGGCGTCTACCAGTCCACGGTCGAACGCGGACAGGATGTGAGCTACACGATCACGGTTGAAAACCTCGGCAATATCCCCGCACAGAACGTGAACGTGACTGACGTCCTGCCTGCAGGAATGACGTACGTGACAAACACGAGCAACGTCACCTGTTCAGGAACCAACGTTGTCATCTGTCAGGTTGGCACGGTGAACCCGGGAAGCCCGGTCACCTTCGGCCTCGTGGCACACATTCCGGCTCCACCGGCACCTGCCAGGGCACTGTAAGCATGGTCAACAACGCCACGGTGGCAACCACGACGCCGGACTCGTCCAGCGGCAACAACAACGGTCAGCACTCCTATTGTCGGCCACAAGCCTCAGGTCACACCTCAGTGTGCCGACGGTCAGGACAACGACGGTGACAACAGGATCGATATCGCTGATCCGGGATGTCACACCACGGTAACCCGTACAACCCGAACAGCTACAGCTCCACGGACAACACGAAGGCGATCCCGCAAACACGCAGTGTAACAACGGAATCGACGACGGTGATGCCGAGGACTCTCTGGCTGACTTCAACGACCCGGGATGTCACTCCGACGGCAATGCAGCGAACGCAGGTTCGTACACTCCGCTGGATAACGATGAGACCAACGCGGTCGCAGCAGCTCAGTGTGCCGACGGTCAGGACAACGACGGGACAAAGGATCGATATCGCTGATCCGGCATG
>CAVZXD010000001.1:0-1385808 GCA_963779245.1 Candidatus Peribacteria bacterium | reverse complement strand
TCGCCGGCGCCCAAGTCGGGGTCGGCATAAAAGTGTGGGTGGATTGTAGCCAAGAGCGACCGGGGAAGAAAGCACGCCCGGAAACATCCATCCTCTGCTATCCTTCCGGAGTGAAAAGCTTCCTGTTGTCACTCGTTTCACAGAAACGCATCGCCGGCGGAGCCGCTGTCCTGGCCCTCACCCAGCTGCTGGCCTCGGTGTGCGGATTTTTGCGTGACCGTGCGTTTTCGCAGATGTTCCCGTTGGACAAAGACCCGCTGGGCGTCGCATCGGTGTACATCGCGGCGTTCCGTCCAAGCGACCTGCTGTTCCAGATCGCCGTCATGTCGTGTCTGAGCGTGATTCTGGTGCCGTTTTTGTCCTCGCACCTGGCGCACGACCGCAAAGAGGAGATGAACCGCATCACCACGAGCACGCTGGTGTTCTTCGGTGCGTTGTTCGGAATCATCGCATTGGTGCTGTTCTTCATCTTCCCGTGGCTGGCACCGCAGATGGTGAAGTTCGAAGGCGAGAGCCTGGAGCTGTACATCCGCTTCGGCCGCATCGCGCTGCTGACGAACTTTCTGTTCGTCTTCGGCAACACATTCGGCCAGTACCTGATCTCACTGCAGCGCTATTGGATCTACGGCCTGACGCCGATTGTATGGTCGATCGGCACGATCGCAGGCACATACCTGCTCACACCGCACTTCGGTCCGATGGGTCCGATCTTGGGAACATTGATCGGCGCTCTGGCCTACGTCGCGTTGCGTCTGGTGGGTGTGGTCCGGGCCGGATTCACGTTCCAGCTGCCACGCGGCATCCTGCACCATGAGTTCCGCCAGATGGGTTGGCTGATCATCCCGCGCATGGGCGCGCTCGGCGCACTGCAGCTGCAGTTGCTGCTCATCGACCGTCTGGCATCCGGTATGGACAAGCAGATGCTGGCCATCAACCGGTTTGCCGGTAACTTCGAGTCGGTGATTCCGGGCATCGTCGGCATTGCGATCGCGCAGTCGGTATTTTCACTGCTCAGCCAGGCTGCCGCCAAAAAAGATCATGACCGTTTCGCCAGCAACTTCCGCAAAGGCATGTTGTATAACCTGGGGATTTCCATACCGGGGGCAGCGCCTGCTTGCGATCATGGCGCCGGTTGCCGTCTGGCTATTGCAGATAGAAGGCAGCGCCAGCGTCATCTTCACCCAACTGCTCATCGTGTACGCCATCGCCGTGCCGTTTGAGAGCACGAACTATGTGCTGCTGCGCGCGTTTTATTCACTGAAGAACACGACCTGGCCGGCAATCAGCAGCGCCGTCAGCTGCGCTTTCGCAGTCGGTTGCGGATATGCGACCGTCGGCACCATAGGCGCCTACTCGCTGGTGCTGGCATACGTCATAGCCCAGGTGTCGCAGACGCTGTTCCTCAGCCTGACGCTGAGGCGGGAGTTGCATAGAATGCGAATTAGCTGAGAACTGCTTCGCAAGAGCCTGTGGTTGAGCCCGGAGCGTTGACTTTGGTCAATTTTTGACGTATAATATATCAAATTTTTTTGCCTATGAATCCGAACGCAACAGCATCTGACAGCCCTGTCTCAGCAGGCCCTGTGGTACGCCACGATCTGGATCTGTGTGACGATTTCGTCGTAAACCCCGGTCTGTCTGACATGAAGCAGCTGCTGGATCTGCAGGCGACGATCGCATACGAGTTGCTTACCGCCAACGCGAAAGATCATCGGCTGAAATACAATCCCAACAAAATCCGCAGCCGTGTGACGATGTACATGTGGGTCGGCATTTTGCTGGACCTGCTGGACAAGAAGATCGACGTCAGCAGCTTCAAGAACGAAGGTGCATGGAACGGGTGCCGCTGCGCATCGACCGCACCAGGAACTTCTTCGCCCCGGTTGTGTCCGAAGACCTGAGCCAGGACAAATTCCGCAAGCACCTGGATCTGGTGAACTGGATGCACACCATGACCGGCGTCGTCAGCGACCAGCCGGGTGCCCCGGTGGTGACCGACTACTACCGCGCCGGCTTCACCTTCGTCATCACCTCACTGAAAGAGATGATGCGGCAATTCTTCGAACGCGAGATGAAAGACGCCGACATGCCGAAAATCGACCAGGCCCTGCACGATATCTGGTACGGAGCCGGGGCTGCCGTCGGCGCCGATACCAAACCGGCTGACGGCGAGGCCGACCGCGAATTTTACGAAGCCTACAAAGCCCGCATCACGAAACAGATCAACGGCGACCCGAAAACCCGCAATATCGCCAAACTGCTGGCGATCGCCTTTCTGCCGGGGATCGCCGAGAACTGTAGGTGTTCGGAACAGGAATTTGTGCAACTGGTACAGCAAATTGAGCCGGACCTGTTTGACGCGCTGGATCTGGGCACGTCCGACTTACCGGCCGAATTTGTCGAATCGCTTGGCACCAGCAAGAAGCATGAACAGCAGGCCTACAGGGAATTCCACAGGAAGCATCAGGGCAAATGGCTGAAGCAAAGGCCCAAGATGCCGGATTTCTCGGCAACGATCGCGGGAGGCGTGCTGGCGATCGGCAAGCATGTTTCCGGCAAAGTCGCGGCACTGTTCCGCGGCAAGAAGAAACCCGACGGAAGGGAAGTCACCCTGGACACGATGTGGCAGGGCGTCGACCCCGAAGGCAGAAACAGGGAAAAGCCGGAACCAGCCGGAAACATGATCGGGGCGCTCGCCAAAAAATTCGGCGAAGCGGTGCTGGGCAAGGTTGTTGAGCGGAAAAAGGACAACAAGCCTGCCAGACCCCGAAAAGCGCATCCAGTCGCAGCGGAAGCCGGTGTGAATCAGCCAAAACTCCGTGACGCATTCTCGCGCACACTGTTCCACATCATGAATCTGGATCCTGCACTGACCAAAAAACTCGGTCTTACGCTCACAACCCGCACACTCGCCCCCGGCGAAACGTTGATCCGGCAGGGGGGAGATCCTGGCAAGATCTTCGTCGTGTATGGCGTCACGCAGGGAAAACTGTGTGTCGTCAGGAGAGGGCATGACGGCACGGAGTCCGGTATTCCGGGTGCAGACATCGGCACTGCCGACGGCGCCAAGACGCTCGGTGAAATAAGCATGTACCGCCGCATGAAGCACCGTGAGGAATCGCCACAGGCCACTGCTACCGTCCGCGCAGAACTGTCGGAGCAGCCCACAGTCGTGCAGATGGTCGAAGTGTCGCCTGAACAATACAAAGCGCTGACACATGAAGACAGCCGCTACAGGCGGTGGGTCACGCAATCGATCGCGATGACCGTGCACGAGCGCCTGAGCAGCAATGCGAACGCCGATTTCGTCGGCCTTATGTCAAAACTCCTGGAGGCGATGCGCGACGGTTCCGCCGCGGAGAGCGTTGATGATGTCATCGGCCGGCTGGAAGCGTCCGCAGGCTCCGAGGAAGGCGAGCAGGTGCAGCTGGCCGCGGTCATCCGTGACCTCCGGCTCTACAAAGACCTGACTGCAGAAACATCGAAGTACCGCACACGCGAAGTGGAGAACGGCTCCAAAGCCTGATGACACTCAAAAAAAGAGGCGTGCACCGCGTGCCCGCCCCCTTGATGTTGCAATAGCGGATCAGTTCGCTTCGCGCCTGCCGAACTCGACCGTCGTCGGCTTGTTCGTCTTCTTCGCAGCCGGATTGCCGACAATGCGAAGGACGCGGATCTGCGCTGAGTTGTTCGGGTTCAACGTGTACGTGACCTCCTTGCCGACCAGCGTCAGCGCGTCCGGTCCCCAGAGCGTGTAGCTGATGTTGACCTCGGTGTCGTTGCTGATGGTAAGGGTCTTGGTCGCTCCATCGGTCATCTTGATCGTCATGGATGCGCCATTCAAGGACTGGACGACGCCATTACCCGAGAGTACGGAGTTCGTCTCGATGTTGGTGATGATGAACAGCGATGCATTCATGCCGTTGCTGCCGACCCTCCAACCGGAGACGCGGACTTCCATGTTGGTGCGCAGATCGGTCGGGAGCAGCGTGCGGCGGCTCAGACGGCCTTCGCTGATGATTTTGGTCTCTTCCATGATCTCCACGTTGACCAGCTGGCCATTGGCAGAGCGGACGACGACCGTACCGCCGGTCTCGTTGAATTTCTGCAGCGCGCTGATGCTGATCTTGTCGATCTTGCCGGTGATCGTCACGCGGGGACCGGTGCCATCCAGGGCGAATGCTGCAACCGGAACGGCGAACGCGACGGCTGTGAGCGCGAGTTTCTGAAATGAACGCATGAAAAACGGGGAAAAGTGGTCAGTACTGTAAAGATTAATGACTCCTTAATGCAAGGAAGTAGACTAGATAATAACAAGTAGTGATGAGCAGTGGTCAGTGGGGAGTGATCAGTCGGTTTCCGAAAGCAGTACTTTTACGCAAAAGTGCAGCCAGCAAAAACCGACTGACCACTGACCACTCATTACTTACCCACCGTTACTTCTTCCGTACCTGCGTGAAGTCCAACTCAACCGGAGTATCGCGGTCGAAGATGAGCACCAGCACGGTCAGTTTGCCCTTATCCACGTCCACGGCATCCACAGAACCTTCGTAGTTCTTGAACGGACCGTCGATGATGACGACCAGATCGCCGACCTGGAAGTCGCTCTTGAACTTCGCGCTCTGCTCGCCGACGCGGCGCTCGATGACGCCGAATTCCTCCAGCGTGACCGGAACCGGGATGTTGCCGGAACCCACGAAGCCCGTGACGTTGGGCGTGTTGCGCACCATGTACCAGCTGTCGTCGGTCACGATCATGTCGACCAGCACGTAACCGGGGAACAGCTTGCGCTCTTCCTCGATCGGCTCGCCCTTCTTGAAGATGATCTGCTTCTCCTTCGGCACGACGATGCTGAAGATGTAATCCTTCATGCCAAGCGTCTCGGCGCGCTGCTCGAGGGCCTTCTTCACGCTATCCTCGTAACCGGAATAGGTGTGGATGACGTACCAGTTTCGTCCGGCTGATGGGTCTTGTTTTGCCATGATAAAGAGAGAAGAAAGACTAGTTTAACGCAGTGTGAGCCTCAGGAGTTCCGTGAACAGCGCATCCAGCAATCCGAAGAACACCGACGATACGATGATGAACACCAGTGCGATAACGGTCAGGCGGATAGCCTGCTGCTGGGTGGGCCAGCGGACGAGCTTGAGCTCCTCAAGACTGCCGTTGATGTAGGAAGTGATGGCTGACATGATTTTGAGGGGATATGCAAAAAAAGCTTCGGACCGGAAATATAATAGGGGAACCGCAGAAATACCGCAAGAGCTTCTGATACGAACTCAATCGCCAAAAGCCGCTTTACAGCTGGTAATCCGGTGCCTCGAAGGCGTGGATCTTCGGGATCGGCAACGCCACGAACCAGAAGCTGCCCTTCACGTTGGTACGCGGGACGTAGGCCGATTCTTTGGTGCCCATGTGGCCGAAGCTGCGGCCGTCCAGGCTGCCCTGGCGGTTGTCGCCCAGCACGAAGTACTGGCCGGCAGGCACCTGGAACACTTCTTCGGAGGTGTCGCCGCTGTTCACCGGATAGCGGAACGTGCGACCGGCGTTGGACGCCGACAGATAGGGCTCGTTCAGTTTGATGTCGCCCTTCTCGGGCTCACGGAGATACACGAAGCCGTCTTTCACGACGATCGTGTCGCCGGGCAGACCGATGACGCGCTTCACGTAGTACTTGGTGAGGTCGGTCGGCGGGCGGAACACGATGATGTCGCCGCGCTGGGGCTGCGTGAACAGGTAGCGGAACTTGTTGATGACGATGTATTCCTTGTGCTCCAGCGTGTCGACCATGGAGTTTCCCTCGATCTGGAACGGAGACACGATGAACGTGCGGATGAACGCGACGATAGCGATGATGATGAGGATGTTCAGGGTTACATCAAAAAGATGGAACCACAGGCTTCGCTGGCGGGGTGTTGCGGACATGCGGAACCAAGTATACCAGAAGGGGACTGCCCGAAGTAGGGTGATTTCCCGGTTTTTCTCGGTTTCTTCGCGCAGCCGCCAAAGTGCTACACTGATGCACAGTGCTAGAGAAGTTTTTCTTCCACAGGCATCTGGATGACGAAGAGAGCATCAAATTAATCGTCCATAAGCATTGGCTGCTCGGAACCCGGGAGTTGATATGGCCGACGCTGCTGTTCTTTGGCGCATGGGCGTTGCTGATTTCGATCCCGGATAAGTACGTCTTCTACGGCGTCGCGCTTATCTCGGTCGGTTCACTGGTGTGGTGGATCCGCAACTTTCTGGACTACTACCTGGACGCGTGGATCATCACGAACAAGGGCATCATCGACCTGGAATGGCACGGCTGGTTCCACCGTGAGTCGGCGCGCGTGCTGTACAGCGACATCGAAGGTGTGAGTTACGAAATCCACGGCGTGGTGAACACGCTGCTGGGCGTCGGTGACATGTCGATAGAGAAAATCTCCACCGGCGGAAGCATCACGATGGAGTTCGTGAAGACGCCGAAACGCGTCGAGGCCAAAGTTTTGGAATGCCTGGAGGCGTACATGCTGGCCAAGAACATGAAGGATGCGAAAACGGTGCAGAACATACTGGCTGAGTACGTGGCCGGCAGCATCCACAGCGAGAAGATCAAAGCTTCCAAAAACAAATAATGGGCATCGTCTTCATGGCCGTGTTCGGCATCGTGATCTTGATGTTGGGTCTGACGATCATCATCAAACTGTCGCGCCGCCGCAGACTGACGTCGTTTCATTCAGCCAAGTTGAAGCAACTGTGGGCGCAGATGGAAACTAACCCGAACCCGGCGATGAAGGTCATTGAAGCAGACAAGATTCTGGACCAGGCGCTCAAGTACCTCGGATTCGAGGGCAGTCTGGGCGACAAGCTGAAGACAGCCGGCCCCAGATTTTCTGACCTGAACGCGGTGTGGAGCGCGCACAAGCTGCGCAACCGCATTGGCACACGAGATCAACGCGCATCCGTCCGATGTGGAAGTGCGTTCTGCGCTTGGCGCGTTCAAGAGGGGATTAAAAGACCTGGGAATGAGATAAATATCCCGGTTTGCCGTATACTCCCCCCGCATGAAACCGAAGTTCATCTTTGTCGGCATCGGCAATCCCGGAAAAACGTACGAGAAGACGCGTCACAACGTCGGGTTCATGGCACTGGATCACCTGGCCAAAGAATACAAAGCGGGGGAGTGGGTCGAGCAGCAGAAGTTCAACAGCGACATCTCTGAGGTGACGATAGAAGGCGTCGACTGCTTTCTGGTAAAGCCACGCACCTACATGAACCGTTCGGGCGAGGCCATCGCCAAGCTGGTCGGCTTCTTCAAACTGGATCCCGCCACGCAGCTGCTGGTGATTTGCGATGACATCGATCTGCCGTTGGGCACGCATCGCCTGAGGATGAAAGGCGGACCGGGGACACACAACGGACTGAAGTCGATCATCGAGAGCAACCTGAGCGAGAACTTCCCGCGCTTGCGTATCGGCCTTGGCAAACAGCCGGAGGGCATGGATCTGGCCGCATTCGTGCTGTCCAAATTCTCTGCCGAAGAACTGAAGACGCTGCAGCCGTCGTTCGAGTATCTGGCGACACTGAGCAAGACGATCCTGCGCGAGGTGAAGACCGGTCCGGCGCTCTAAATTTTTTAGAAGGAGTACGAACGAAGGATCGCCTCGATAGCGGGTTTTACGGCGTCAAGTTCAACATCCGTAGGTTCAGTGAGATCAAATTTGCTTCCATACTCGCAACAAACTTTCCCCGTACCCGGTTCAACCCAGGCACTTACGTACAACCCGTGCTCGCGCAAAACTCTTTCTTCGAAATCGGCCAGGGCCACTGATTGTTCAAGCATTCCCGCCACAGGCCCCGAGCCGGGCGATCCGCCGGGAAGCGCTGCACCGAGGTCGTTCAGTACATCTTTGGGAGACGGCCTGGTTGCATGAATATATCCGTACTCCTTCAATTCGCGGGCTTTCATGCTGAGCTCACCCCGGGGATTGTCCGGTGCGGACAATGCGGCATCTAACCTGGCCCGGAATTCGTCTTTGCGATGCGTAATCCGATGCTTGATGAGTTTTGCCATTGTTCGTTTGTATATAGCCACCTCTTTTGCACTCACTTTTCCCTCGTAGTTGCCCATACGCGCATGCCACAGCACTACAGCATCATCGGCAGCCGTGATGTGATCGGATCCGTTCAAAATATTTCCACCGGCGCTTATCGCGCTCAGGCCCACATATGCCCGCGTTCGCGCACCGCACGTCGTAAGCATTTTCGCCAACGCGACAAAACGATCACCGATGCGACCGGTGCCGCCAAACGAATCCACATATGTGACAACATCGGAACATTGAAGGACGCCATCAACAAGATCGTCACCGTCTTTTTCCCTCCAAGCTGTCATGCCGTCTGTCATCACTTTTTTCTTTAAAGCCCACGAAATATTCCGGACTGGGCACATTTGTTGGCGGGGAACGTTTGACTTGATCAAAGTCAGTTGCCGACATCGCAGCAGCCAACGCAAGTCCGGACACCTGACGTTGCGTGTCTTTTGTCACAAGAAAAGTCCTGTCGGCGACATTTGGAGGTTCGATTTCCCCCTGCAGGCACATGACGAGCGTTGCTCCATCCGGATCCGACTTGGCGGTTGTAAAATCGAGCTTTGACACTAGCTAATTATAAAATATATCCTATATTAAGCAACAGATGGCAAGTATTTCATTCGCACCCGGCCTTCATGCTTTTCCGCCACGCCAGAAGAGCGGTGAAGTACTGAATTTTGGCGACTTCATCGCCGCTGTGCTGGCAAAAACCCATGAAGTCGCCAAAGCTCTTCTGGGCAAAATGCAAAGTGAGTACCTGATACCGATCGCCCGGGAAGTCCTGCGTGTGGCAGAGGAGACGCGTGCTCATCTTGCAAAGGGCGAGTTATCCGATGCCGTCATCGCCGCCGCCCAGTGCTGTGTGGAAGAAGTATCCGAAAAATTGCTGGCTGAGCTGGAAGAGGCATGGGAACCGGCAGAAATGCAGTTATGTCTGACCGGTGACAGGGAAGCTATGGGCGATTTTATCGAGAGGCATCATGGCGTCGTGATGGCATCCGCGGGTGCTGCGCTGCACACTGCCCGCTCAAAGCGAATGGATCTCAGCGCAACAGCCGAAGATCTGGCACAGGAATTCTGGACGGCATTTATCCGGGAACCGCGACGGTTCATAGGAAATTACAATCCGGAGAAGGGGCCGATAGCGCAGTGGATGTCCCGAACCGCGTACTTCTGCATGAACAGGCTCAGCGCACATCGCTCCCTCGGCATCCGCAATAATGTGCCGATCGATGCCGATGTGGATCCTGAAACGGTGCCATCGCGGACGGGTGATAAGGACGGCGCCTTCTATGAACTGCGCCACCTGCAGGCGGCATTGGGGAGCGATGCAATCAACAAGACCGCTCTGGAAACATTCAAGGCCGTGCATGGCATCGGCATAGACAACACGCCCACGACCCCGAAAGCATTCGCAGAAAAAAACGGTGTAAAGCGTTCAGCGGTCTACAAGAGGCTGGAACATGTCACCTCGCGGGTCACCAAGCTGTTGCCCGGGATCAGAGCGAAAAACCAAGATTAAGCCTCTTTCTTCTCCTCCATCAGGCTCAGGATATCGCCGGACTTGATGGCGGCATCCAGTTCCTTTTCGCCGACCATCGCCGCGGCTTCGTGGTACTCGGCCTGGAACTGGCGATATTCGGGCGTGATCTTGTCGCCGTCTTCCTGGTTGTTCTTGGCGGTTGCCTGACCCTCGACCAGATTTGGCTGGATCTTGAATTCCTTTTTGACGCCTTTGTCCTCCACCTTCAGCAGGGGAGCGTTGAACACTTTGGCCTGTTCCTTCTGGTGCCAGTGCTCGTGGTTGCAGACGTGCTTGTAGTACAGCAGGTCCGGGTACTGCACGTCAGGGCTGAGCGCCTCGTAGTCGATGTATTTCTGATCCTCGCCAGGCTTATACAAACCCGACGCGCGGTACGACGTGAGATCCATGATTTTGTAGCCCTTGCCGGAGAGTCCCATGATCACATTGCCTTTGCGGTAGGCGCCGATGATCGTGCGCGTGGCTGCGTCTACTTCGCCTTTAACGCCCTTGATGCGCCCGGTATTCTGTTCGATTTCTTTCTCGGCAGACTTGGCGATTTCATCTATAGCCGTGTCCGCACCCATGGCCCCGCGCTTCTTGAAGCGGACGAACTCATGCTTCAGCACGGCACGCACATGCTCTTCGGGTGTGCGTTCGATGTCACGGAACGTGTCAGTAGCCTCATTGGCTTCACCGATGCTGTCCGGCGACCGTCCGAGCGGGTCTTGTTGTTGTCCTGCAGGCGTCATGGAACGGAGTATACCGATCTTCTCGCGTTTGGTACCATGAACTCAGTTGGGGAGTCGCCAAGCGGTAAGGCAGGGGCCTTTGAAGCCCCCATTCCATGGTTCGAATCCATGCTCCCCAGCCATCGCAAAGACAGGCCATCCCTTTATCATCCTCTACGGTAAGCCCCGAAGGGGTGACAAAGCAAGAAAGGACTATGCCAAATGGCGTGTATCTAGAAATCTTGGCTTACTGTCATTGATCCTGCTTGCCGAAAAGTTTTTGTTGAGCAGATTGCATGCTTATAATCCTTAGTTCGGGTTTTTCATAATTGCTGTTTCGAATCACGATTGCCCTTAAAGTGACTTGGTCATCTGGAATAAGATCATGATACATTGTGACTTTTGCGTCCGAATCGTACGGCACTGCCTTAAGTGCTATGCCCTGATAACGAAATCCAATTTCATTCCATTCTTTGTTGATCCTTGAAATACCTCCGTCCAGATTGTAGGTGTTGCCGTTTACCAGTTCTGGAAGTATTTCCGTGCCGCTGTCGTCTAATGGTTCGAAGAATTTGCTTCGATCTTCGCAGTGGACCTCAAAACTCTTGTCGTCAGCCTTGATCTTCACGGTCCGGACTTGTTCCTTAAGAGGTAATAATACTTTGCTAGCACCTTCTGCAAAAAGTCTGCTCCCACATAATTCTACAACTTGAGCATTCTGAGCTGCATCTATGACTGGTTTTGATTGATGGAAAGTAGTGTTGATTCCAAAGTTCTGAATAAGGCCAAAGCTTTGATTGAGCAGGGTAACAACTGCTGTTGTCTCGATAATAATTGTCTTTCTGTTCTTCGCAACATATCTGAAGACAGACTTGAATGAACCAGATTCAGGTGGAAAAACAATTACTTCAACCCCGCTTACCTTAAGAACTACTGCTACTTCTTGCAGTATCCGGCTCATGCCAATTATCGATTCCCCTATTTCAAGACCTGGCAGACCCACATTACTTGAGTAAATGAGTTCGATTTCGCCTGCTGTTTCTTTGTCCTTGAAAAGTTGCATGGGAACTATCCTTTACTCTTGCACCTTACAAGATTTGTTTCAATGTGAAATAAGAAGCGAACCGACTGCATCTTTTCTTGCCTGATCTGGAAGGGCCATGCGAGATGGGTCCTTTCTCGCTGTGTTAATACAATTCGCGGTCGGAGTTCGACGGGAACTCGTTAGCATTTTTCTCAATGCAGGACGAATGGGAAGAATCTGCTTTGTACCCATACCTACACAGGCATGCTTTCGTCGAATAATCTATGTCCGCTTTGGGGTCTCTGGCTTTGCAGGCCTCTCGTCCCACATCCATCGGAGAAATACACTTGCCATTCTGCTTCACGTAATCTGAAAAGCATTCGCATTTCTTGGTCGTGCTGTTGAATGTTTCGAGATAGCCGCAGGTTAGATCGCCGAGTACGCATGTTCCGTCCTCCATGACATAATTCTTCCCGCATGTGCATGTCTCTGTGGTCGTGTTGAATGTTCCGCCCAAGCCGCAACTCTGCTTGGAGACACATTGCCCGTTTTTCAGGTAATAGCTGGAGAGGCAGGAGCACTTGCCGGATTCCCTGCTGTAGATGCCGCCAGAGCCGCAAGCCGATAGCTCGCTCACGCATTTATTGTCCTTTACGACATACCCGTAGCCGCATTCGCACATGCCGGTCTTGGGGTTATACGCGCTGTTGGCGGTGCAGTTGCCGACGACACAGGCCTTACCCTGTTTCTTGTATCCGTAATTGCATTCGCACTGGCCGCTCTGGCCGCTGTAGGTCGCATTTGTACCGCAGTACGGAGGAGTCACGCATTTATTGTTCTTCATGACCGTGCCATTCGTGCATTCACATTGCTCGCTCAGGGCGTTGAAAATTGCATTGAAGCCATAGTCGTCGCAGTACGACGGATCATCCGGCGTTGGCGGCGGTGTGTAGATCTGGTTGTAGACGGCCTGCCTAACGGACTGCGGGCACTGTTTCCACCATGTCTTGGCTCCCAAGTTGTCCAACACCTCCCCGCTGGCCTTCTTTTCGATGTAGGTCTGATAGAGGCCGCTTACGGAGCATCTGTCCAAAGCCTTTGGCTTCGGTGCAGTGTAATTCGTGTAGTTATAGCTCGGTGCCTTATAGTTGGAACCGCCACTGCACTCTGGATAATAGGGGGCGCAGGTTGCTGAAAGCGGGGTTCCATCTGCGCAGCCACAGCCTGAAACACCTCCATGATGACTACAGCATCCGCTTCGGGCGAGAGCTGTTCCATGCATGAACAGAACAGCAGATGCCCCAACAGCAAGCGACAAACCTAGTGAGCGTGGTATTTTCATAAAGGAAGGTATTGGAATCAAGTATAGAGGAGTTATCAAACGGTTCTAGAGCAAACGCATACAGGCGGGAGTGCACTCGCACCGATTTCCCCATCACAAGCCTTGCTATTTAATGGGTGTACGATGGTACACTCTGCCATCATGTTGGGTTCCCCGATCATCGGTCACCTCGACGCGGACTGCTTCTATGTTTCCTGCGAGCGTCTGCGTTTCCCGGGGCTGAAGGGGAAGGCTGTCGGTGTGCTGGGCAACCAGGGTGCGTGCGTGATTGCCAAGAGCTACGAGATGAAGAAAGCGGGTGTGAAGACCGGCGGAGCGATCTGGGACATGCAGAAGCTTTGCCCCGAGGCGATCTTCGTCAAGCGCGACTTCTACTGGTACGAGGTCATCTCCAAGAAAATCCTCGACCTGGTGAAGGAGTTCAGTCTGTCGGTCGAGTACTACTCGGTCGACGAACTTTTCTTCGACGCACGGCAATTGACCGTCGCGTTCCAAACAACGTCAATGCACGAAGCCGCGCTTGCACTGCAGCAGCGCATCCTGAAACTGGTCGGCATCCCGGTGAGCGTCGGTATCGCCAAAACCAAGACACTGGCCAAGCTGATGTCGGATAACTGCAAGCCTTTCGGATGCGGGGTGGTGCTCGACGAAGCCGCACGATGGGAACTGTTGCGGCGGTTACCGGTGGACGCGATCACGGGCATCGCCCGCAAGGGCCGCGAGAAGATGGAAAACCACGGCATCTACACCTGCGAACATTTCGCCAAAGCCAACCGTTGGCTTGTGAAAGAGCAACTCACCAAGAAAGGGGAGGACCTCTGGTTCGAGATCAACGGCACGATCGCCAACCCGCTGCAGACAACTCGCCCGTTTCACAAGGCGATGGCCCGGGGTGGAAGCGTGGGGAAGGCCACGACTGACAAGCTGCGGGTCGATGCCTGGCTCATCCGCAACCTGCAGCGGCTCATAGAGGCACTCGACACCTATGAGTTTTACTGCGACCGCGTTGCGCTCTTCTTGGGGTACAAAGAGGGCTTTGGCACGCTCGGGCGAGCCGACCTGATGGAACCGTCCGCGCACTTCGAGGAACTGGTGCCAATTTTCCGGGAACTGCTCGACCAAGGCTGGCGGCCGGGCAACCACCTGCACTACATGCACGTCATCGCCGAAGACCTGCAATTTCGAGCGATTTACCAGCAGAGTCTCTTCTCGACTAAGCACAAATACACGCCGAGCCTGTCGAAGATCATGCAGATGGCCAACGAGAAGCACGGGCGGTTCGCTGTGCGCAGTGCGTCCACACTTCCGCTGACTGACATCTACGCCGACGCGGCGAACGACTACGACATTTGCGACATTCAAGGCAAAATCTGTTTCTAGTTCCCCCTCTACCCATGTGTGCAGGACTCGCCGTCGAACGCCGCTCCATCCCCGATGCCCTCGTCGAGAAATACAGACTCGGTGACCGGGTAGTCACGAGAAAGGAAGGCATAGAACCGGAGATGCACTTCCTCTATCGGGCACCGAAAGCCCTCCTGCCGGTGTGGATCGGCAACGAATTGACGGTTTTGGAGTGGGGCAATCGCGACAACAAGCTGTCACGCTTGCCGAAGACGGGCTGGGCGCGTGTCGAGAGCGTGGAACAAGGCAAGTGGCAGCATCTACGCCCTGAAAAGGTGGACATCCTTGCGGCATACGGTCTGGAGAAAGGCGTTTGGTTTCAGGTGTCGGAGGGCATGAAAGGCATCTTGGTGCGCGACGAACAGAAGCAGCCGCACGTTTACATGCTCACCAAGCAGGCCTCGCACTACTACGAGGTGATGACGCGGCATGACCGCGAGCCGGTCTTCATAGGGCGGGATATATAGTCTTCGATCCACTTCGACTGGTTCTGCCAGACGAAGTTCTTCCGTTGTACAGCGAAGGCGACTATGTGTGTCGCCCGATGCACAACATCCACCTTACCGACGACGATATCGCCGAGTTCCAGCGTCTCTACAAGCAAGAGACTGGCAAGGACATCACCCCCGAGCAAGCGAGGGAGTACGCCGAACGGGTGATCGGACTTGTAGCCTGGGTGTACAAGATCGGACCTCGCGACTTCCCCGAGTAGTCGGTACCCTCAAGAGGCAGAGCTATTGCCGATCTATTACAAGCCACGTAGCTCAGTTTATCGATTCTTTATTTATATATGAATTTATGTTATAATATCATTTAAGTGTTCAATGAAACCGACCATCGCGGGCTTGTCGATATTAACTCCTTTTTGTGCCAGTCCTACAGCGAGTTCGAGGATTGCTGCAGGAGCCTTCTGGAGCAAGCGGGATACGGAAAAGTATCCGTCACAAAGAAAGGACCGAAAGGAGGCGACGGAGGTATTGATCTTGATATCCAATCTGCTGACGGGACTCTAATTGCCTGCGGACAGTGCAAGTGTTGGAAGGGGCGATACGACGGACTGATGAAGCCGTTGCGGGAACTATACGGAAGCATGAAACTCCGAGGTGTTTCCCGAGGTGTTTTCCTCATCACCGTTGATGCGACACCTGAGGAAAAGCGTGATGCCAAGTTGCTGAATATCGAACTGATTGATGCTGCTGAGCTTCTGAAACTAGCAAGGCAAGAGCAAGCTTTGAACAAAGAAGCAGAAAGTGAAGATGGAAAAAATAGGTTTATCAGCTTTTTGAAGTCTGCCGGTAAAATCATATTTGCCTTGATCGGCTTGCTCCTTGCAGGTGCGGGCTTTGTGGTTCTTGGTCTCTTACTTTTCTTGATGCTTGCTGCCGCATCGATGGCAGAGAACAACTCTCATCGCAGATATAGCCACTACTACAGAACACGGCGATATAGCCGGTCAAAGTGGTCCTACAGACGCCACTACAGACACAGAGACGCTGTCTGGCCTTATTAAATATTCGCCTCCGGAATCAAACCGCCCGACATCTCGGAAAAATAGGAAACCTTGTGCAAAGTCAACAATCACGATAGCCTTCTGACGGCTTCTGGATGCCAATTTGTACGGATAGCGTCCAGCAAGCCCAGCCATCTGATAAGATCATTATCATGCCCAACCACAAATTCCCAACCGAGCTACACGTATCATCCACAGAACAGGACAAGTTTAATTTTGAAAAACTATCTGAGAATCTTTTGGACAAAATTTTCTTGCAAATGGAGTTGCCCAATTGTTTTGGTCTTTATGGTAACTGGGGTAGCGGTAAATCCACTATTATTAATTTTATTAATAAAAAATTGGTTTCTGAAGAAAAATATAAAAAGATCGCAGGTGTAATATTTGAACCTTGGAAATATGAATATGCTAAGGAAAGCGACCTTCTATTTGCTCTTCTTCACAAAATTGAAAAGGATTTGAAGTTTAAAGAAAAGAAATGGAAGGTGCACGCCCGGGATTTTTTAACAATTGCTTCCTGGGCTAGTGAAAAATTTATAAACGTTGATCCAGCCAAAATAAAAGAGGATCGAAAAATCTTTCAAGAAGAACTCTTTACTGAATATGAGTCTTGGATTGATGGCATTGAAGATTTCAAAAAAGAATTTCAATCTGCTGTTAAAAAGGGATTGAGTGACATCAAAAAGGAAAAGGTTATTATTTTTATTGACGACTTGGACAGATGTCTTCCCGACAATACAATTCGTCTATTAGAGGCGATCAAAAACTTCTTATTTGTAGATCAATGTCTATTTGTTATAGCGATAGACCACCGAGTAGTCTCAGAAATGATTGAAGGGAAGTACAAATTGCACCAAGGATATGGCAATGAATATCTAATGAAAATTATTCATTATTTTTTTGAGCTTCCAAGACAGAAATTGACTCAGTATGCCAAAGATTTGCTTGACGCACATGGCTTATTTTTAGAGGAAAGCGATAAAATTGATATACCGGAATTTCTTCAGGCTATGTTAAAAGAGCCACGAAAGATCAAATATTACATTCATCAATTCGCAACAAGAGTTACACTTGCTGATGATCCTATTGAAAAAAGTAGTGAAAGATTCAAATCAGGTAGATGGAGGCCCATGACAGTGATTTTTGTTACTTTTTATTTAATGACAAGGTTTCCGGTTATTTTTGAAAAAGGGAACGCCAAAAATCAATTTAATGCCCTATTTACTTGTGCTGCACATGGCTCACACGGGAATGACTATAATCGCTCTAGAACTTTACTATCATCGCTTGGTGACGATGAATTAAAAGAAGCGGAAAGAATTTTGCGGTTAGGCGAGTATATTGGTGAGCCAACAATTGAAGTCGATAAAATGTGGCAAGCCTATCTTTTTCTTAGTCAAAAGTAAGTTCGAATATTATTTGGTTAATTTAGTCGTTAAATACCTTTGCCCGCGAATAAATATGTCAAATTTGTCTCCTTCAGAAAAAAGAAAGTTTGAAAGGCTTTTTAATATGGACAATGGTTATGTCTTAAGTTTTACAAATGGTTCTTTCCAGAATCTGGTTATTGATGCTGTTGAAATTGATATTTACGATAAGAAATATGGAAATGGAGGTGGATCAAAAGCCAATAGATTGCGGGCTTTCTGGAGAGAGGAGTCAAACAGCCTAGTATCTAAGTTACTTGAGGAATTGCTTAAGTTTTGGAGAAGCGAAAGAACTGATAGTCTGCAAGAGGCAACTCTAGATGAAAAAAAGCTCTATGAGGATTGTCTAAAAATTTTAGAAAGACTCAAAAATGAAATGCTAGTTGAGAATGTTGATGTCCTTGTTCCCAATTCGGAAGAAGTAGACTTCGGTAAACTTTCAAAATCGATAAGGGAAACTATTGAAAGGAATGAACCGGAACAAGCCCTGGATAGATTGCATACTTTTGTTGTGAAGTATCTAAGAAATTTATGCAGTAAATACTCAATTCATTATGATAAAAATGTGCCGTTGCATAGCCTCTTCGGTGGATACATTAAACATTTACAGGAAAAGAATTTAATAGAATCTGATATGACTATACGAATTCTAAAGTCTTCAATTTCTATACTCGAAGCTTTTAACGAGGTAAGAAACAATAAAACATTCGCACATTCTGGAAAACTTCTAAATTATCATGAAAGTCTTTTAATATTTAACAATGTATCGAATACAATCCTATTTATTAAATCTATAGAAGAAAGAGGTAACTTGCCTTCCGCTGATGCTACAGACATAACTTCTATTTATTCTTAATAAGCACATGCCCCGCACCCTCTCCCTCCTCGTCTGCCTATCCCTCCTGACCGCCTGCGCAAAGACCGTTGCCCCAGACGCCGGTCAATCGACTCTGCCGGGCACTTCCTCGTCTGCGGACGTAATCGCAGCCATGGACATGGGCAAACTCGTCCCGTACAAGAACGAACCGTTCGGTCTGGCATTCGAGTACCCCGAAAGCTGGGGCCAGCCGGTTACCGAGAAGCTGCAAGGAATCACCGCAGAAGACATGCAGGATGCAGAAGCCGTCTCGTATAACGAAGAAAATCAGGCCGTACTGACGCAGACAGCCTACGACCTGGCCGGGACGAACTTCGATTCGAAGATCTCTTTCCCCGTACTCACTGATACGTGCTCAGCACTGGCTGACAACGAATGGTGCAGCGTCTACCTGGGCATCAAATCCTTCAGCACTGCTGACCGCTACGAAGTGAACTGCGGCGAAGGCGGCTGCATAAAGAAAGACCTGTTCGCTGAACGCACGTTCGTCGAAGAGAACACCAACGCAACCATCGACGGGCTGCCGGCATACACCCGCGACTACTTCTTCCGTGGCGGTATTCATAACCGCAGCTACACCTTCTTCCAGGGCGAGACGAAGTTCGTGCTCATCGGCACCTACACCACCACAACCGAGCTGAATGACGGATGCGTGAGCCTAGAGAACGGCAGCTTCCTGATGCCAAAAGCATTCGCTGCCGGATGTGCAGAGGAAACGACGGTCGACGTCTGGTCGGATTCGTTCATCGATGAACTTGTGACGCTTAATCCGCAGCACGAAATGTTCGGCGCGTTCTTCTGGGCGTTCGAGGATGTCGCGCTATCTGTGCAGATAGATTCGCTGGAATAACTTTTTTGCAAAGGCCCGGAAAACCACGTAGCCAAGCATGACCCCAAGGGCATTCAGCAGGATGTCATCGACGTCGAATATTCCTGCCCGCAAAACGAGCTCCAGGATTTCTATGCCCAGGCTCAGCAGAACCGCGAAACCGAGAACGCTCTTCCACGATATCGGCCGGTAGACCAACGGCAACAGAAGGCCGATCGGCATGAACGGGATGATGTTCCCCAGGACATTGCGCAAAGCGTCGCTCCAAGTCGGATATCCAGCCAGAAACGGCAGGATTGTCGTCAGCGGTATGTAATTGTGGTCCACATTCCACCGCATCGGATAGCGATAGTTGAGGGAGAAGATGTTCAACGAAAAATCCTTGAATACGAACAGCCTCAGCAAAACCGCGAGATACACCGCGAGAACAATGGCAACAAGCAGGGGCTTCGTCTTTGTATGCATATCCGGCAGAGAGGCTGAAAGCACTGTGAGACTAACGTATCCGGCCGTCCCGTACATCCATTTGGCAGGGAAACCCCTCACGAATGGATAACCACCAGCCTCCCCACGTCAGCCCGTTCTACGCCTCGCACGCCTTGCAGATCTTCTTCAGGTTCAGCTGCTGCGCGGCGTTCATGCTGTGCTGGTAGTAGAGCGTCTTGATGCCCAGCTTCCATGCGGCGATGTACAGCTCGTTGATGGCTTTCACAGGCGTGTCCGGGTGGATGATCACGTTCAGCGACTGGCCTTGGTCGATGAAATCCTGACGGATGGCCGCCTGGTTGATGATCGCCATCTGATCGATCTCCGGGTAGGTCTTGAAGACCTCTTTCTCGTCCTCGGACAGGAAGTCCAGATGCTGTACCGATCCGTCATGGTTGCGGATGTCATGCCAGACTTCATCGGTGTTCTTGCCTTTCTTCTCCAGCAGATCCACCAGGAACGGGTTCTTGATCGTGGTTTTGATCTTCTGGATGTCCTTCACGTAACAGTTGGACCACACCGGCTCGATTCCCTGAGACACCTGGCCCAGGATGAACGCCGACGATGTGGTCGGCGCGACGGCCATCAGCGTCGTGTTGCGGCGGCCGTAACCCTTCAGCACTTCGGGCTCGCCGAACTTTGCGGCCATGTCGGCTGACGCCTTGTACGAACGCTCGCGGATGAGTTTGAAGATCTCGTAGTTCAGCTTGGCTGCCTCTTTGCTCTCGAAGCCGTACATCTTGGACTGCAGGTACGAATGCCAGCCCAGCACGCCCAAACCGAGCGCCCGGTGCCGCTTGGCGAAGTTGTACGCGCGCTCCATGAACAGGAACGTCTTCTTGTCTTCCAGGCGCTCAGAATCGCGGTATTCCTCCAGTTTCTGGACGAATTCGGTCACGACCGCATCCAGGAAGTACGCCAGCGTCTCAACGGCATCTGTGTCTTTCCAGGCGTCGTAGTGCAGGATGTTGATGGATGACAGCACGCACACGAATGACTCGGTGCTGCAGCTGGGGAGCATGATCTCGGTGCAGAGGTTGCTGGCCCAGATCTTCATCTGCTTGTCCTTGTAGACATCGACCGTGCCCTTGTTCACGTTGTCCGAGAAGAAAATGTACGGGTAGCCGATCTCTCCGCGGATCTGGATGACCTTGGCCCACAGTTTGCGCTTCTGTTCATCGCCGGCGATCATCGACTGCATCCATTCGTCGCCCACGCACACGCCGTGCGTCAGTTTCTGGATCGGATTGCCTTCGGTGCCGATATCCAGGAATTCCTCGGCATCGGGGTGTTCCAGCGGCAGATACGGCGCGAACTGGCCGCGACGAGTCGAGCCCTGGCTGACGATGTCGGTCATCTTGTCGAACAACTGCATGAAGTGCACCGCACCGGCCGACTCGCCGTTATCGCGGATGGCGGCGCCGCGGTGGCGCAGCGCGCCGAAGTAACCCGACGTCCCGCCGCCCATTTTGGACATCATGCCGATTTCGGCTTGTGTATACAGAATATCGCCCATGTCATCCCCGATGAACGAGCCGAAACAGCTGATCGGCAGACCGCGCTTCTTGCCGAAGTTCGACCACACCGGCGACGCGAGCGAAAAGTAGCCCTCGGACATGTAGCCGTAGAATTTATCGGCAAAGCCCTTCACGCCGTTCAGTTGCTCGGCGCGGTCGGCGATTTCGCGGATGCGCTGCTCTGGCGTCGTGCCTTTTACCAGATATCCGAGTTCCAGGAATTTGCGCGTGTTGTCGTTGAGCCACTTCATGATGGGTAGGGGAAGACTAGAAAAGGTCAGAGCCGGTGACGCTCTTGCTGCGCTTGTTGTAGTTGATCGAACGCTTCACGAAGAAGTCGCCGTGCTTGGTGCCGATGATCTCGTCGTCGAACCATTCGCACTGCTTCACGAGCGACGCGTCGATGTCGAACACCGGATCTATGCCGATGCTCTTCAGCGAGTTGTTCAATCTGCTTTTGATGAACTCGTTGACTACGTTCTTCGGCAGGAAGTCGAGCTCGCCGGCCTCGAAGATCCAGTCGACGATCTTGCTCTCGGCGAGAAACGCCTTCTGGCACAGCACTTTGACGACCTGCTGCTGCGTCGGGCCGAACCAGTCCGGGTGCTCGCTCTGGATGATGCGGATGAGTTCTATGCCGAAGTTGCCGTGGATCTGCTCTTCCTTGGATGTCGCCTCGACCACGTTGGAAACGCCTTTCAGCTTATCGCGGTGCTTGTTGAACGCCATGATGATCAGGAACTGCGAGAACAGCGACACGTGCTCGATGAACAGCGAGAACAGCAGGACCGACTGGGTGTATTCCTTGCGGTCTTCGCTCTTGGAGTTCCGCAGCGCGCTCTCCAGGTAATTCACGCGCTCCATGATCACCGGATTGCCGGACAGGCCGGTGAATTCCTCGTTGAGCCCGAGGATCTCCAGCAGGTGCGAGTAGGCGTCGTGGTGGCGGACTTCGCTTTCGGCGAACGTCGCGCCGATCGCGCCGATTTCCGGCTTCGGGATCTTCTCGTGCATGTTGCCCCAGAAGGTTTTCACCGCGACTTCGATCTGCGAGATTGCCAGCAGCGTGTTTTTGATCGCGCTGCGCTCCACGTCGGTGATGCCGATCTTGAAATCCTGGATGTCGCTGGTGAAGTTGAATTCGGTGTGGATCCAGTACGAATGTCTGATGGCATCCACGTACTCCAGCAGTTCGGGGTACTCGTACGGCTTTAGCGTGATGCGCTTCTTGAACAGGTCGCGCTTGCGGACGCTCGCCCGTTCGGCGCGGTACAGGCTGAACGCCTTGGCGATGTCGTCGAACCCGCCGCTCTTCAGCGCTTCCTGCACGGTATCCTGGATCGCCTCGACTTCCAGCGGCTTGGACGAGGACATCTGCCGCAGCAGCAAGACCAGAACCGTGCGCATGACGCTGTCCCTGTCACTTGCGACCGACGACGGCAGGATCTCGTTTGCGGGAATACCGAGCGTCGAACGGAACGCCGCCTCGATGGCGTCGCTGATGCGCTTTTCGTCGAAGCGTACAAGTGTGCCGTCACGCTTCTTGATGCTTGCGCTGGTGCGGAGGGCCGCAAGGATCAACGCAACGTCACTGGCCGATGATTCAACGGAAAACGGGGACACAGGTGGGGTGGGAAAGGCACCTGTCGTCACGTCTGTTCTGCTATTCGTGATGGCGAGATGCTTCGTGCGAGCGAAGCGGGGAGCGGCTTCTCCGGTTACAAGCTGTCTGGCTATAACAGTTGCGCGACAGTGGGGAATTTCACCCTCGTTAGCTTGTACCGCTGGGAAGACGACTATGCTCCCCATGGTGTAGTAATGCAAACGCGCACACTACAGATTGTGCTTATGGGCATTTTTTGGTTGTGCCAAAAGAAAAACGGCCCGCGGATCCTGATGAAAAGTATAGTACGGTAAATTCTTTTCCTGCGGTCGCAAGTTCAAACCGGCCGGAACAGATCATGCACACAGCTCTTTGCATTCCGGCCACCGCAATCCGCGATTGCCATGGCCGGTATAGATCATCGTTGCAAGCAACGCACCAACTTACGAATGTGAAGACGATGCTGAATTCTCGACGCAGCCCCACTTTCCGTCGAGGCCGCATGTCGGGGTCGAACCCTCCATACAACGAACGTTGTTTGGTCCGCACGCATCCGAAGAGGATGATGAATTTTCGACACAGCTCCATATACCGTCACCGCATGTGGGAGTCGTCCCCTCCATACAACGCACGTTATTTGGTCCGCAGGAAGAAGCACCGGATGTATCCGGCGCATTTGAAGCAGGCGAGCTGCACGCAGCGACGGTAATACAGAAGCTTGCCACCGCAAGTCTGATGATTATTTTTTCCATAGAAGAAAGAGAGGGGATGAAGAAAAACCTATGACATGGACGTTTGGCAGAGATACTCGTTACTGAATCACCCTTGCGTACGAACAGGTTCGTACGGGATTGAACAGCGCCCTGCGCCCTCCGATTCTTACGAATGAATATAGACCGGCGTTCCCACATCGGCCCATTCGTAAATCTCCTCAACTTCATCCGGCAGGAACCGGATGCAGCCGTGTGATACGGGCGTACCGATGTGCTCAAGCGCTTCCTGCCAGTACCAAGAATCTTCCTTCTTGCTCCCCAGATAGGGGAGTGCATGCAGCCCGTATGCGCCATTGCTTGTGAACGCCATGTAGCGTGGCATGCGGTAGGGGACTCCCTGGCTGCTGATCCGCAATGCCTGTTTGGTATGAATGGCAAACTCGCCGCGGGGTGTCGGAGTCTCCGACTTCCCGGTGCTGATCTGATACGTCTTCAGGACAAAGCCGCTCTGGGTGAGAAATGCCGCCTGCTTCCCCAAAAAAATATGAATCGCCTTGGAGCCGCTGGCCGTCTTCAGATCCGTAAACTGCATCACGACTCCCGGACCGGAAACACGCGGTTCAGTGAGCAGGTTCTCCGGAAGCAGCCCGTCCTCCTGCGCACGCACCACTCCGCCAAAGCCTGCCAGCAGCAGGGAAAAGATGATGGTCAGCAGCAGGCCTGTCGTTCGCATGCACGCATTGTGTGGTCACGAGGAATTTGAAGACAAGCATATCTTTCGTGCAGGTCAATTTGGTATGCTGCCAGCCATAATGAAAACAAGAGACACAATCATCATCGTCGCGGTTGCAGCAGCGGGCGTGATTTTCCCGATGCTGGTCGCCAATGCGGCGCTTGGCACGCCACGCGCGTACTGGCCGTTCGACGCCAGCGGTGCCACGCTGGCACCGGATGCATCCGGCAACGCCTTCAACGCTTCGCTGTTCAACGCGGCGCCCACGTATTCGCTGGACGTCGCCCCTATCGGCATCACCAACCTGCGCAGCCTGTTGTTCACTCGTGCATCCAGCCAGGCTCTTCAGGTAAGCCGTCCGGTGCAGGACAGCTTCACGCTGTGCGCATGGTTTAAGACAACCGCAACCGGCCCGAACACTCCGCACTACGCGCTGATGCCATTGTTCGATTCCCAGGTAGGCGGAATCGGGAATGACTTCGGCTTCGGCATCGACAATGCCGGAAAACTGGCTTTCGGTACCGGGTTGGGCGATGTCACCGTGCGCTCGCCTTTGGCCGTGAATACCGGCGACTGGACACACGGTTGCGCCACGCGCAACAAATCCAACGGCGCCATTGCAGTCTATGTGAACGGCTCGTCGGTCGTTACCGGCACCAGTACGGCCGGAAATACGCTGAGCGGCAACCCAAACATGCTCATCGGCATGGGCAGCGACGGCGGCAACTACTGGAACGGCAATATGGACGATCTCCGCGTGTATGACACCGTGCTGTCGTCGGCGGAAATCCTGTCGATCGCGAACGGCACATTCACCACGCCTACAGCCTCATCGTCATCCGCCGCGGGAGGAGGGGGTGGGGGACCGCCGGTATGGCTGATCCACCTGCGTGAACAGAACAACCTGAACCTGCTGGGACAAGCCATCTCCTCATCGGCATCATCCGCACAGCCGTCCAGCTCGAGCTCAAGTTCCAGCAGCAGCTCGGCTGCACCGGCAACAGGGACCTCATCCTCTTCATCATCGTCGTCCTCGGTACAGCCGGTTTCCTCCGCATCGTCGTCATCCACCGCACCTCTTCCTGCAGCGCAGTCTCCGCTGCAGGCACGGACGTGCGGTCGCGTGATGAAGTGGTTCACGGGCAATACGTCGACGCTCGTACGGCTGAATACCCGCCTTATGAAGCAGTTCGGGTTTGCCTGCGGCTGAAGGCAGGATACGATCGCCGTGTTTCATTTGGCGCTGACCACCACCTGATTCTTCCAGGGGTCTGCAAACGTGATCCCCGCCGTGGTCGCCAGAACCACTATCTTCTCATTTTCCAGCCTCTTTTGCAGAGCCGACACGTCGGCTTGCGAGGGCAAAATCAATTCGAAGCTCCGCAACCCAAGCGTTTCTTTGCGTGGACTCGCGACTTCGCTTTCCCAGGTATTCATACCAAGGTGATGATGATAGCCATTCACCGATATAAACAACGCCGAGTGCCACATCGCAGTCACGGAGAAGCCGACCGTTTCGGCATAAAACTTCAGTGCCTGTTCAATGGAGCCGACTTTCAGATGCACATGGCCGATTTTCGCCATGTCGTCCTCCGGGTGTTCCTGCGCATAGGCCATAATATAGTCCTGCGGGGAAATGTATAACGAGGCCATCTTCACCGAACCGTTCTGCCACTGCCACGTGGAAGGATCCCTGTCGTAATACAGCTCCACACCGTTGCCTTCCGGATCCGAAAGATAGAACGCCTCGCTTACCAGATGGTCTGCAGAACCGGAAAACAGCTCCGGCGTTTCGGCAAACACACGCTGCAACGCTGCAACCAGTCCGCCGCGCGAGGAAAACACTATCGCCAGATGATACAGGCCGGCATCACCCGGAAACGGCTGCCGCAACGCCGGTGTGTGATGCAGCTGCAGAATGGGAACCGTACCCCGGCCCAGGCTCGCTATCCCCTCGGCTTTTGACAGCACTTCCAAACCGATGACAGACCCGTAGAACCTCTCCATGACTTGCAGATCCTTCACATTCAGTGCGACCTGGCCCATGGAAAGCGAAGCTGCGAGAACGCCCGGAGCCCGTGGGTTTTGTGCAGAAACCATACGGGTGATGATACCACGCGACTGACTCTTGCGGCTGCTTTCCGGCCTTTTTCTTCACATTCGGTACGGGCCTACGGAAAACCACAAGCCGCTTTACCCGTTTCCGCGTAAGTTTGACGGTTCTCAAACGGCTTACAGTCGCACCCGGCATTCGCCGTGGGCTTTCACTCCCCAAAAAGACACATGAAAAAACTATCTTCTATCGCCATGTCCGCAGCGATGCTCTGCTCCGCCGCAGCACCTGCGTTCGCAGCCGACGTTCTCGTCAGGACAGAACCGAACAAAGGCTTCACGCTGGGTGATGATCCCGAATGGGGCTCCACGCACGAAACATCCGCATCCAACATGGGTGACCACAGGCAATACCACCGCAATGCCGAAACAGCCCGCGTACTGTGGCTGACGACACATGCATCTGAGCGCGGAACATCTGCGTACAACGCCGCTCTCCGCACCATGCTCCAGAACCGGAACCTGTCGCACCGCCTGTACCACCTCGGCCTGACGATCCAGGACACACTGTCCACGTCTTCGTCGTCTTCCTGGTCCAGCTCCTCGAAGCCTGCAACCAGCAGCTCGTCATCCATGAGCAGCTCTAAATCGTCCAGCTCTTCGTCTGCGATGTCTTCGTCGTCATCCTCGCATTCGATGATGCACAGTTCGTCATCGTCGTCTCAGGCTGCGGCCAATCAGGGCCAGGCAACAGTGAACCTGGGAGCCGCCGGAACCTTCGGCGTGCTTGCAGGATCCACCGTCACCAATATCGGACCCACGAGCGTCGCCGGTGACGTCGGCGTCAGTGCGGGATCCGCAGTGACCGGCTTTCCTCCCGCATTCATAAGCGGAGGAGGCGCGATCCATGCCGCTGATACCCTCGCGGCGGAGGCGCAGTCTTCATTGACCGTTGCATACAATAACCTTGCCGGACGCACCGTGAACCCGGTGAGCGTCTCCGGCAACCTGGGAGGCTCTACGCTCAGCCCCGGTTTGTACAAGTCGACATCCGGACTGGAAATTTCTTCGGGTGATCTGACGCTGGACGGAAAGGGTGATCCCAACGCCATCTTCATCTTCCAGATCGCAACGACTCTGGATGTTTCAGTCGGACGCAGCGTCGTCCTGATGAACGGCGCAAAAGCGTCCAATGTCTTCTGGCAGGTCGGCACCTCTGCCAACCTGGGCGCGAACTCGGTCTTCAAGGGTTCCATCCTTGCCGACCAGTCCATCTCTCTGCAGACCGGCGCCAACGTGCAAGGCCGTCTGCTTGCCCGCATCGGCGGTGTCACGATGCAGAGCAACGTGATCAATGTGCCGAACTAAAACATTGTAATAGAAGAACGGATCTGTCCGATTGGACGGGTCCGTTTTTGTTACAAGTTTCTGCGTGTTTCGTCCGGTAAGAGAGGTCTGCCCCTGCCGTCATAGAAGCCGTATTACTTTCTCCCATCATTATGAACACACGAGCATTTTTTGCAGGAGTATCCGCTTCGGCCCTGATACTGCTGTCCGCATGCAACACCGCCAACGCAAAGTTGCAGACAGACGGCGAAACGTACATCCGCGCCAACATCAGTGATCTCTCTACCATCGGCGCCAGCCTTGGCGGCTCATTCCGCGTGACGGATATAGAATGGTTCGACGACGACACCGCAATCGTCACATACGAGGACGGCCACATGCAGTTCAAGGGCCGGGCCGACGTGTCGATGGACAGCGACGGCGTCGTGACAGCCACGCGCATCCGCCTGGAACCCGGTGAAGGCGGCTCTTCGTCCCAGTCGTCTGACGCCATGAATACGTTGTCATCCTCGGCCAGCTCCGTGATGAACGGTTCATCCTCATCGGCAAGCTCGGTCAAGAACAGTTCCTCGTCGTCACTGTCATCGTCGCACTCCATGGGTCACGCGTCTTCCTCGTCCGTGAGCTCGTCGGCGGCATCCGCACGGGCACGCGCCAAACTGGGTGAATTCTGCGGCGGCATCGCCGGATTCTTGTGCGAAGACGGCCTGACCTGCCAGTACGAAGGCACCTATCCGGATGCAGGCGGAACATGCGTTCGCTAACAAAGGAACAATCCGCCGATACGAGCGTCATTGTTATAGGCGCCGGAGCCTGCGGGCTCATGACTGCACGCGAACTCTCGAAGACGGGGGTTCGCGTGACGGTGCTGGAAGCGCGCGACCGCGTCGGAGGGCGCATCTTTCCGCTTTCCGAAAAGTCATTCGGCTGTCCGGCGGAAGGCGGAGCGGAATTCCTTCACGGTGATGCGCCGATCACCAAAGCCCTGCTGAAGGAAGCCGGGCTGACGTTTATTCCGGTCGAAGGCAAAATATGGAGCGCCGGAAACGACGAGTCCATGCAGTACACCGGCGACCCGATGGAGAAACCGGACATCGAGCCGTTCCAGGAAGAGCTGAACAAACGGCTCAATTCCCTGAAGAAAGACCTGCCGATCGCCGAGTTTCTGCGCAGATACTTCGGTAAAAAGCGTCATGCGCGGCTGAGGCAGTGGATCATCCGCATGACCAAAGGTTTCAATGTGGCCGACCCGCGCAAGGCGAGCACGTTCGCGCTGCGCGACGAGTGGCTGGATGGAACGGATCAGAAGCAGGGAAGAGTGCTGCAGGGCTACGGCGCCTTGACGGATTTTCTCGCAAAAGAATGTGCGAAGAACGGAACAGAGATCCTCCCGGGCGCCCATGTCACGTCCATCCATCATGGAAAAGACGGCGTACGGGTCCGCTGCAAAAACGGGAAAATATACAAAGCGCAAAAGGCGATCATCACGCTTCCCATACCGTTGCTTCTTCGCATGCGTTTTCACCCGCCTCTTCCGCATGTGAAAAAAGCCGCACAGCAGATCGGATTCGGCAGTGTCATGAAAATCGTGCTGCGGTTCAAGACCAGCTGGTGGGAGGATGCACGGTCCGAGCTGGACAAGACATCCTTCATTTTCACCGAAGAGGACATCCCGACATGGTGGACGAGGTTTCCGGAGAAGCAGCCCGTCTTGACCGGATGGGCCGGCGGATCCGAAAGCGCCAAGTTCAAGCGGATGAGCCCGTCGCGCATCGTGCATGCGGCTTTGGGCATGTTGAGCAACGCATTCGGTATCGACAAACGGGTTTTGGAGAAACAGCTGGTGGCATCGGCAGCGATCAACTGGATACTGGACCCGTTCGCCCGCGGTGCGTACAGCTACTCCACGCCGCAGACCGAGAAAGCGGTGAAAACTCTGGTGAAACCGGTGGGAAACCGGCTCTACTTCGCGGGCGAAGCGCTGTACGAAGGCGAAGACTTCGCCACGGTGGAAGCCGCGCTTGGCAGCGGCAGGAATACGGCTGCAAAACTACTCAATACACGTTAGCCGGGAGAGGCAATGGACAGCGGGCGGAGGTAGTTTTACACTACGCAAACGGGCTAGGAATACCCTATGGGTACACCAATGCCTTCTACCTCCTCCCCTTCATTTTATGAAGAAACTTCCTTCCCTCGCGATGGCCGCCGCGATGTTGTGCGCCAACCTTCCTTCGGCTGTTGCCGCTACTTCCGTTCCCCGAACTGAGCCCAACACCGGCTTCGTGCAGGACGAGAACCCGGAGTGGTCCGCAACTCACGAAACGGCACCGTCCAACGCAGCTGATCACCGCCAGTATCACCGCGATGCCGAGGCAGCCCGCACTGCATGGCTGACCGAGAACGCTTCCGAGCGCGGCACGTCTGAGTACAACGTTGCATTCCGCGAGATGATGCGCGAGAGGAACGCCAAGCACCGCGCGTACCATGCCCAGTTCCGCGAGAAAACTGTGAAGCCGGTTGCCACCAAGGGCATGGGCGAACAGGTGAAGTGCGTGTTTTACGGCTCCACTACAGAACAGGAGTGCTACGCAGCCGTTGATGGCAGTGAAGGCGTCTCTTACAGCTGTAAGGGCACCACCACGTGCAACGTCGCCGATGTGAAGGGCGTCAAAGACGCAACTCTCACCTGGAAGAGCTCGTGCGGCGGCTACGCGTACACCACCAATGACGGTGAAGACGAACATGCCGACTTCGATTGCTACAACAGCAACACGCTGGATATGACAAAACAGTAATCATGACGATTCTCATTCAGGCCGGTCTTCCCGCTTTGCGGGACGGGGCCGGCCTGTTTGAGGAGTGCTATTTACCACCGACCACCGACAACGTCGACGCGTTCAGGTCGAAGTACGTCTTGGCCACGCGCTGCACATCGTCTTTGGTCACCGCTCGCACGCGCTCGACCAGCTGCAGATAGTCGTCGTGGCCCAGGCCGAACCGCTGCGAGATCGCGAGCAAACGCGCCCGTGCACCCGGGGCGTCTGCAGACCAACAACGTAGTCGCCAGTGATGCTGCCGATGGCATCCTGCACTTCGCGTTCGGTGACGCCTTCGTCGGCGAGCTTCTTGATCTCGCGCTCCAGACCGGCGATGGCCTTGTCGGTCTTAGCCGGGTCGCAACCCAGATACACGCCGTAGAAGCCGGGCGTGCCAAGACCGTTGATGATGAAACCCTGCACGGTGTATGCCAGCGATTCCTGATCGCGCAGCGTGGAGAACAGGCGACCGGCAGTGGAACCCAGAATCGAGTCGGTCACGGCCAGCGCGTAGCGATCGTCATTTTCCAGCGTGAACGTCGGGAATGCCAGAAAGATGTTTGCCTGCTCGAAGTCACCGGTCAGTTCGGCTTTGGTCTGGCTCTTGGCAAACTGCGGCGCGGTCAGAACCGGAGCCGCGAACGTCTTGGCCGGCATGGCACCGAACGTCGCATCGACCAGATCGATCATCGCATCCGTGTTCACGTCACCGACGACCGACAGCACGATGTTGCCCGGCACAATCGTCTTGGCGGCGTACTCCTGAAGATCTTTCCGCTGCAGCTTGCCGATGACATCGGCTGAGCCGTCCTGGTTCAGTCCGTACGAGCTGCTGCCGTACATGGTGCGGTTCAGCTGCTGGAACGAGAGCAGGAACGGATTGTCGGCTTTGCGGGTGATGCCGTTCAGCAGCAACGAACGTACCTGTTCGACCTGATCGTCCGGAAACGTGCTGTTCTGCAACAGTTGCGACATCAGCGTCATCGATTCGCGACTGTGGTTGCTCAAGCTGCTCAGGCTCATCCCGAGCGTGTTGCGGTCGGAGGCCGACGTGATGTGCGCGGCCATCGAGTCGAGCGTCTGCGCGATCTGGCCCTGATCCATCGTGTCCGTTCCGCGCATCAGCATCTGGCTGACGAATGCGCTGATGCCGTTGGTGGAGTTCGTCTCGCTGCGGACACCGCCGAGCATGAGCGCCTGTGCGGCGAACGTCGCGGTGCTGTGATCCTCGCGCACCAGCAGCGTCAGGCCGTTCTTCAGCGTCACGGTCGTCACGCCGGTCTTTGCATCGTGCTTGCGATCGGCAACGACTGCTTTCGGCAATGCTGCCTGAGCCGATACGACCCCCGAGTTTTTTTGTGCGACCGGCTTTGCGATCACGCCGCTTTTGGAACCGAGTGCGCGCTGAACGATGCGCGCAATGCGAGCCTGCGACAGCATATGTTTCTCTTGCTCTGGATAGAGCACACCAACAGTCACTGCGTCCGGAACAAAATACTTTTGTGCGGCAGCCTGCACTTGTTGCGGGGTGAGGTCATCGACACCATTCAGATAGCGCTGCTCCTCGTAGATGCTGCCGCCGATAACCTGCTGAAAACCCAGATTGTGCGCCTGCCCGTTGAAACTCTGGCGGTTGTACAGAAGCGCCGCCTGCAGCTGAGCTTTCACCCGTGCCAGCTCGGCATCGGATACCGGCCGCTCTTTCATGCTGCGCAGTTCGCCAAGAATCGCAAACAGTGCACGGCCCCCGTCTTTCGCGTCGATGTCGGCTTCTATGAAACTGAGGTACGGCTGCTCTTGGGCAATCAGTCCGCCGTCGATACTGGTGACCAGGCGGTCACGCTCCTGCACGTTTTGCACCAGACGCGAACTGTCGCCAAGCGCAAGAATCGACATCACGGCATCCAGTGCCGGCACGTCTTCATCGGTATAGTGCGGTGACCGCACCGCGACTTCCATAGACGTGTTCTCGAACGGCGCTTTCAGGATGACCGAACGCACGCCCTGCTGCGCAGGCTCGGGTGCGATCGCCCGCTTGGGGTTATCGCGTCTCGCAATGTTTCCGAACGTCTGATCGATCTGCTTTTGGACTGTAGCCGGATCGATATCTCCCACGATGACCAGCGTCATATTCTCCGGCACGTACCAGTTGTCGTAAAAATCCTTCACCTGTTTCTGCGTGATGTTCTGGATGGTCGGCTGATACCCGATCACAGGGTGCTTGTACGGATGGCTGCCGAACGCGGTGCCTGTGACAGCCTGCTCCAGCGTGCGGACGGGGTCTTGCTTGCCACCGCGAAATTCCTCCATCACCACCTCCAACTCTTTGGCGAGCAGGTCGGCATCGATCGTACCCTCGTGCATCATGCTGGAAAGAATGCCCATGCCGGTCGCCAGCTGCTCTTTCGGCAACGTGATGTGATAGACGGTCTGGTCGTGGTCAGTGAACGCATTGAAGTCGCCGCCGGCCGCCTGCACGGTTTTGAAGATGGTTCCCGGGCCGTAGGTCTTGGTGCCCTGGAACAGCATGTGCTCCTGAATATGCGCGAGCCCGCGGGTTGCATCGGTTTCGTCTTTGCTGCCCACATGTACCCACACCTGAATGGCAACGACAGGAGCTGAATGATTTTCTTCGATGACAACGCGCATGCCGTTATCCAGAGTAGAAAGGCGTGGTGCGCCGTCGGCCGGCGTGTTCGCGTGCGCGACGGATACGAACGAGATCAAACCGATGAAAAGTGCAGGTGAAAGCTTCATGCCGGCAGTGTAGGGGACGCTGTACTGACAGGCTATACGACCTTATGGCTCTTTTGTGATCAAATCCAACGTACTCCAGTCATTGTGCACCAGCGCCTGCGCTGCACCTCTTCCGGCAATTCGTCCGATTAGATTCCCCGTGCCGGAATATGCGCCGACAGCAAGCGCGGTATCGTCTGCCAAGCGCTGCACAATCGGCAATCCGGAATGTGTAAATGCAACCGACGCCGCCCATCGGTGCGTGACTTTTGCCTGTACACCCATTCTTCTCAAAGACGCTTCAATCGACGTTTGCACTGGCTCGGTCGGCTGCGTGCTTGCGGTTGCTTCACTTGTCACATGTCGGTCGCGGCATCCTCCCATGGCGATTCTGCCGTTGGGCAGTTGCTGAAAATAATCGTAGCCGCTGCGCAAATATGTAGGCCTGTCGAAATGAACCCCTGTCTCCGGTTCAGTGGCGAGCATCTGCAAACGATAGGTTGTCACCTTTTCACGGAGCGTGGGGAAAAGCTCTTCCAGTCTTCCATCGATGGCGACAATAATATGATCACAACTGACTTTTCCGCGCGGGGTGTACACCGCCCCTTTTTTGATGCGGATTGCCGGCGAGTCCTGAAAGAGCTGGGCACCTGCCGCCAGCACCTGCTGCATGCTTTCCCGGCAATACTGAACCGGATCAAATGCGGCATCCGTGGGGAGCAAAAGCCCTCTGCCTTCGGTGCCTTTATAGACTTCCGCCGTAAAGCCGTCCGCTCGCAATGCTCTCATGTGATCCAACCAATCGAGAAAATCGCTTTCATCTTCAATACGCAGCGATCCCGTATCTCGTACACATCCGGGCACGTGTTTTTTCATTCTCTCGATTTGCGCCAGCGTCATTTCATAAATCTTCCGTGCGCGGTTTCTTCCAAGCTTATGGACAACCTCAGGGTAAAACCCAGCGAGGCCGGCGAGCAAGAAACCACCATTCCGGCCGGCAGCTCCGTTTGCGACCGATCCGGCATCGATTCCAACCACCTTTTTATCCAAAGCAAGCAGCTCATCTATTGCTTCCAGCCCGCTTCCTCCCAGGCCGACCACACAGGCATCAGCATCGATACAACCTTCAAGCCTTGGCTGCGTGGGAAGCGTATGATCGCCCCAAATGGAAAGATTGGTGCTTAGTTGATTCATGGAAAATAAAGGAAGTGATTCTACATCTCCCGAATACAACTGAAAATACGTATTCTAGGCACTAAACTTCCGCTGTTGCAGATACCAGTTCGTCATCGGTTCGGCGATATGGCGGTACCACTTGCCGAATTTGCCGGTGGCGTGCAGCGGGCAGCCTACGCGGTCCGTCAGGTCGTTGTCGTCCTTCATCTGGCACTGGCTCAGCGATGTCAGCGCCATGTGCGCCAGACGCTCCTGGATTGTGTGCATGGATTTCGGCTTTTCCCAAAGCCTGATCATCAAGCGTTCCATTGCAAGCGCTACCTCCAACTTGTCTGCCCACTTGTTCATGGGCAGCACTGCGTGGACTGCGCGCAGCATGTCCGTTCTCTGATACTGCACTCCGTCGATCTTCAGCTTGCCGAGCGCGACGAAGATCATCTCCATCTTGTCGGCATCGTTTCTGCGAACATGTGACGTCTGGGCAACGGTCATCATGTACTCCATCGTCGGATCACTGAAAACAAGCCGAAGGTCGTCCACGGTTTCTTGCCTGATGGCATACGGTTTCATGCGCACGAGAATCATCGCATCGACGATTTTCTCAATGCCGAACGAATTCAGCATGCCATCCTTTACATCACGTGCGACAAGCAATGAATTGCGGGTGACCGTTTTGTCCGGCACTGTCGCGGCCGTAGCTTCAAAAAGCGCTCCGAGCGCGTCAGCGACGACATGCGTGCCCTCGGAATTGCCGCCCAGAAGATGATTGTACGCTTCGATGACAACCGGAGACGGCAACACGCCTCCTTGCATCATGTCAGTTCGTATACCGTTTTCGGTCCGCCGACGAGCCTCATAGACCAGAACCGCACTTACTGATTCCAGCCCGTCCGGCAGCGATGTGTCGCGGAGTTCGGGCAGAACATGCTCTTTGCTTCCCTTCAGAACGGTACGGGCGAACATGTCGGTCTCAACCGTAAGCGGCTCCTTTGTGACTGTGTCGACAAACCACGACGTCCAGCGCACCATCCGCGCGTAAAAAGCCGTTTTTGTCATATCGACCAAAACGCGCGGGTCATCCGCCATCTCTCCGGTCTCCAGTGCACGGCTTGCCCGCAGTTCGTCTGAACCTGCGAAATCCTCCAGCCGGTCGGCATGGCCAAACGCGGCATTGATCACCCTGACTTGATCTTTCATCGTGATCATAGAGCTTGTGTCTGAAAAGCCCTCTGCTGCAGGTACCAGTCGGTCATCGGCTTGGCGATATGCAGATACCATTTGCCGAACTTGCCGGTGTGATGAAGCGGACAACCCAAACGCAGGGTCATCATCTCATCCCCCTGCTGATGACATTGGTCGTATGCAATAACACCGAGATAGACGAGACAGTCCTGCACTGTTTGGTCGGCTACCATGGAAGTACGCACGCGATGGAGGGAGGGGCTGGCCGCAAACGTAGCGGCGCCATGATTGGACCATGTCCACGCCGGTACCACATCCGTGAAAAGCTCACGCGCGACGGGTGTGGTTGCGGAAATACCGTCTACTTCCAGAAGGGTCAATGCATCCACAATCACACTCATCATTTCGGTGTAATTCGTCCGTGGGCCGGACGCAATGCGTCCGATCTCGCGAAGGAATCGCATGGTTTTGTCGTTGTAAACCAGGCGTGTCTGACCCTGATCCTGGATGATCGAATACGGATGGATACCCGTAAGAATCATCGCATCCACGATCCGCTCGACATCAAACGAGTTCTTCATGCCGGCCATCACGTCCCTGCCCAGCTTTGCTACGGTGGTCCGCACTGCAGCTTCAGGTGCATCTGGCTGCTCGGCTTCGAAATATGTCCCGAGCGCATTTGCAACCAGCAAAATTCCTTCCGTATTGCCGCCGCTCAGATGCCTGGATGTTTGGGAAACCCCGTCCCTGACCTCACGCTTCATGAGTCTGGGGTCACGTTCTTTGGCGGCCCGGGCCGTCTCTGCGATGTCTTCGACCAGCGTCAAACCGATGCCGTCGAGTGCGTCCCTCAACGATGTATCGCGCAACGACGGCAACATGTGCGACTTTTCGCCGCGCAACATGCTGTCGCCATTGCCCACGGGTGCAACTTCAAAAGGCCTCTTGCAGATATTGTCGACATACCACGTGACCCAGCGGACGAGATTGGCGTACAAAGCGCGTTTTTCGGTGATGCCTTCATGCACCAGGTTTGCCGACAATTCCGCTTCCGGAATCTGTCCGGCTTGCCGGAGCTGCGGGGACGCGCCAAATGCTTCCACCTCATCCGCATGACCGAATGCGTCGTTTATTTCCCGTACCTGTTCCTCAATAATACTCATACGTGTTTTATGATTTATTGGAAAATGCCCGCTGCTGCAGGTACCAGTCGGTCATCGGTCCAGCCACGTGCTTGTACCACTTGCCGAATTTGCCGGTGTGATGGAGCGGACAGCCGAGACGCTGTGTCATCATCGGATCGTCTTTGCGCTGCCACTGACTGAAGAGATTCAGTGCGATGTACGCCATGCGGCTGCGGACAGGTTCGCTGCAAGGACTTTGCCGCAGCCCGACAGCCAGTTGTTCGAGCGCTTGTTGGACATGCAGAAGTGATTCCCAATGCTCAGTCCCAAGTGCAGTCACGACTGCTTCGAAGACTTCATACTTCGACTGAAGCGCGCCGTCGATCGGCAATGTGCTGGATGTCTTGACCGCATCCAGCATCGCGTATGCGGGAGTCAGATAGCGGCTAGCCTCACTGTTCATTGTTGCCAGGCCCCTCAAGCAAGCCATCGTCTCGTTCTTAAACAGCAGCCGCGGATTGTCGGTGCCGGCATCTTCAACAACGTACGGACTTATATGCGCAAGTATCAACGCATCGACGATTTTTTCGACCTGAAACGAATTTTTCATTCCGTCTCTCACATCATTGCCGATACGCATCGCACGCAGCTTGACCGAGTGGTCGGGCGTGCCTTGCGGCAGAGCTTCGAATAACGTCGCCAGCGCATCTGCCACCAGCAGGGCTCCTTCGGCATTGCCGCCTTTGATGTGATGGGCCATTTCGTTCACATCCGGCGCTGACGTCAATCCTGCAAGCAGCGGAGCCAGCGCTTTTTTCGAGGCATGGACTATTTCGCCGACGACTGTCCAGGTAAGAGACCTCATGCCTTCACGCAAGGGAACCTTCCGAAGTGAGGGAAGCTTGTGAGTTATTGTTTGGCGTATGACGGACTGGCCGGTCGTGTCTGTTTCGACGGTCAGGGGATTGACGCAGGTAGTGTCCACGAACCACCTGGTCCACTCCACTGCCTGGGCATACAAACCTTCTTTTCCGACTGCTACAGGATGCGCTGTCGCACTTACCATTGCGATCGGTGACTCCGGTTTCGCACGCTTCGCCAGAACGGACGCCGCAAAGTCGGCGCTTCCGTCCGTATGCCCGAAAGCCGCAGAAATCTCCGCAACCTGGCTTGCCATTGTGTTCATAATGGTATTGTAAATTACTTCGTTTTTTTGTCAATTTTTGCCCTGCGCCTGGAAAGCCCTCTGCTGCAGGTACCAGTCAGTCATCGGTCCAGCCACGTGCTTGTACCACTTGCCGAATTTTCCGGTGTGATGAAGCGGGCAGCCAAGGCGCTTGGTCATCATGACGTCGTCTTTGCGATGCCACTGGCCGAATGCGGTCAGAGCGACATACGTTATGCGCTGGACCGGTGTGAGCTTGAACGGATTGAACTTCACCCTTTCTCCGTAGTTTCCTGCCGCGTTCATGGCTTCATCCGGAATCTGCCAGAACGGATACCAAAACGCCTCACTCACCGATTCCAAAATTTGCGCCGGGGTGAGAGTCTGCCCCTGAACGGATATGGCCGAAAGTGCTTCTGTAATCCGGCCCATCGCCGGCTTTGCAGCAAGACCGCGCTCCCGGTTGATCTGTCCCAATCCTTTCAACGCCGCCATGGTTCCCTTATTCATCACAAGGCGTGCCTGATCGGTGTCAGCGTCCTCTGCATCAAACGGACTGACGTGAGCCAAGACCATGGCATCAACGATTTTCTCGACCATGAAAGAGTGTTTCATGCCTGCCCTCACGTCATTGCCGATGCGCATTGCGCGAAGTTTCACGTTCTTGTCGGGTGTACCGGCGGGAATTGCGGCAAACAAAGTGATGAGTGCTTCCGCGACCAACTGCACGCCTTCCGAATTGCCTCCGCTCAGATGACCGCCAATGTCCGACATGTTGGAGAGATGCGGCGATCCGGCCATGAGGCTTGTCATCGCCTCGTTTGCGCAGCGGGTAATCTCGGCGATGATCTTCAGCGCCATACCGTCAAACCCTTCACGCAACGACACATCACGCAGTGAAGGGAGCGTCAGATCTTTGCCGGCATGCATTACCGATGTGCCGGTGGCGTCGGTTTCGACTTTCAGCGGTTTGCCGCAGCCGGCATCAACGTACCAAGCGGTCCACCGAACTGCCTGAGCGTACAATGCGTCTTTCGTCAGAAGAGATGAGTGCAGTGCGCCTGCGACCATCGCATCCGGAGTCATCGCCTTTGCATCCAAGGCCCGCCGTGATTCACCAAAGGTCGTGCTTTGATCAACATGGCCGTACGCCGCAGCAATCTCCGCAACCTGATCCGCCATCGTGTTCATAATAGTACTGTAATTCAATATACTATTTTGTCAATTATGACTACACTACTGCCATGGTTCGCTTTCCGCTTACGGCAGAGCACACGCAGATCGTCCATACTGCACGCGCCAGGCTAGAGGAACTGAAACCGCGCATCTGCAACTGTGAGCACGAAGTCCGGGCGAAAATTCGCGAGGTCACGCTCGGGGAAGACTACCGCGAGGCGAGCTGGAACGCCTTTTGCGCAGACCGGCACACGAACCCGAACTGCGCACACAACGATGACGCAGAGTGGGACGCGAGAGTGCTGATAGAGGTGATCAAGCCGCTGTACGACATCGGCGTTCTGGGCAACGAATGGCTGGGCTGGAATCACGAGTGGAAGGGGATCATCGGCGTCACCGATGACAAGGCGCGACTCGGCGTGATGAACAACGGCCGGATCCCGCTGGCCGTGACCGAGAACCAGAAGCGCAACGTGGCCGAAATCGAGGCCAGACGGCAGATGCTGTTTGGGATCATCGATGAAGCCCTCATAGATACTCAGGCTGCCGAAAACAGCATTTTGGCGGCTTAAGCAGGCATTTCATACCTGAAAATTGCGTAAGAAAACCATGGCTTGGGCGTCTCAACTCTTGTAGAATTTCACACCCTTTTTCATGATGGCTGCCTCGAAGCTTTTCACGCGTCTGACCGGCACACTCAAGCGCCAACTGCGCCCCAGAACGACAAGGATTGTCATCGCTGTCGCCTGCAACCTGGTCGTGATCACTGCCGTCATGGCGGCGTCCGGTTCGCTGCGCGTGCTCGCGATGCAGACCATGATGGGCGTCACGTCGCTGATGACGCCACACGATGAGCTCGGCCAGACCAACGTGCTGTTGCTGGGAGTAGGGGATAAAGATCACGCTGCGGCGGATCTGACTGACTCGATAATGATCGCAAGCATCGACCCGGATACGCGCAGTGCGGTGCTCATTTCCATCCCGCGCGACCTGCACATCACCTCGGCATCCGGTGCTGCACCCGGCCGCATCAACAGTCTGTACTGGCAGTACAAATCCCGGGTGCTCCGCAAAAACAAAAACGAAACCGAGAGCGGTGCAAGCATCATCGCCATGCGCCAGCTCGCCGACGAAATCAGCCGCCGCACAGGCGTGCCGATTCACGGTGCGATGAAGATGGACTTCTCCGGATTCGAACAGGCGATCGACGCCGTCGGCGGAGTGGACGTGGACGTGCCGAAGAAAATCGTGGACTACTCCTACCCGCTGGAAGAAGGCGTGGTCGGGACCCTGACGATAGAAGCCGGTCCGCAGCATATGGACGGCAAGAAGGCACTGCAGTACTCGCGCAGCCGCCACTCGACCTCCGACTTCGACCGGTCGGCGCGCCAGCAGCAGATCCTGAGTGCGTTCGCCGACAAGATGAAAGGCCTGAACCTGATCACCGATGCCGACAAGCTGCATGCGCTGACGCAGTACGCGGAACATAATCTGGAAACCACGTTCACGTTCCGCCAGATGATCGGCCTGGCCGGCATGGGTGCCAGCCTGGATACGCAGCGCATCATCCGCATGAACCTGAACTACAGCGGGGGAGGGGATTTTGTAGACGCGATGCCCGGCGGCTTCGTGCGGCCGGCAAGCCTGTCCGAAGCCAGCGGCGCGGTGCTGTTCCCGGTCTCGTTGACCAAAGACAGCGACAGCTGGGCGCAGATCGCCGCGGCGGCGCAGATGCTGGTGGCCAACCGCTCGGTGTACCTGGCGCACCCGATGCTCTCGATAGAGTCATCCGAAAAGAACTCGTACCAGGCGCGCCTGCTGCGCAATGAACTGCTGCGTTACGGTTTCGCAATGGGCGCCGCAAAGAACGTGATCCTTCCGAAGGACACAGAGGTTGTATCGCACGTTGAAAAACTCGAAGGAGGGGATATGGGCTCGGCAACATTCTTCGCCGACCTGCTGCGCATTCCGCTCAACGAACGTTCGGTTGCATCTACCGGATCATTCGCAACCATCAGGATCGTGCTGGATGACGACTACGAATTCACGCCTTTCGCGACGGACGTTTCGGTTCGGCTCTGAACGACCAGCTGGTGAGAAAGTCTTTGGGCATAAGCCCGATGATCTTCTTGGCCTGCACGTCCGGATCGTACGACCGGTTGTTGTACTTCCACTCCAGCTCTTTGAGATAAAAGCCAGTATTACGCTTCCAGATGCCGTGGTGGCTGCGCACGCGTTCCCGGATCCACGTCCACAGCTGCTCTGCGCCGTCATGCTTCACACCTTCGCCTTTGGTGAATCTGTGAAATTTCCCGCAGCAGATGAAACCCGCGTAGCCTTCGCGACGTCCGGGTGCCTCATCACGTTCGCCAAATGTGTGAAAGTGAAAGACGGCTTCATCATCTTTCAGCGGATCGATGTAGACTTCGCCATTGTCTTTGAACTGGATGCCGAACACCGGGGGCTTCGACCCGCTGCCGCCGGAGTGCAGTTTCGTGTTGCACCACCTGCATCGCGTTTTGTCGTGCGCTTTGTGGATGGCCTTGTCCGAGGCCGTGAGCAGCGGAATCTTGTCCTTCGGGAGAGTGCTCTCCGCCAGAAGCCGGCGGAAGTGCTCATAGTAGACACCGACCAGCGGATGGCGGTGATGCGTGATGCGCGCTGTCCGGTGAGCGGAGAAGTCGAAACAGAAACATAAAAGGATTTCCGCGCATTGCTGCAGCTTGTTGCCGGCCGTCACTTTGTTGATGCGGAATTTGCGTCCGCACACCGTGCACTTCCTGCGCCCGTCCGAGAGCGTGTTCAGCTTTGTGCGGATCTCACAGTGCGGACACAGGACATGGCGGGATGCATCGCTGTGAGTCGGGCGAATTTTTTCCTTGAGGAGCGGCAACAGTGACGTCGCGTTGATGATCATTGTGGGTGTGAAAGGATGGGTGTGAACGGTCACCGTAGTCCTTTTCACGCAAATAGATACACAATGACTCTTTTATTGCCTGAGATACTTGTCAATTGCAGGCCAGAGCGCATCATCATCCATGTCGCTTTTGATGAAATACTCCTTCACCCCGAATGCCCTGCATTTCTCCTTGGACTTTTTGTCACTGAGGTTGGACACGATGATAACCGGACACCGCAGACCCTTGTCCTTCATGGCTTGCAGCACGCCGAAGCCGTCCAGTCCGGGGAGCAGAAGATCAAGCAGCATCAAATCCGGCAGCCGTTTCTTCAAAACCTCAACAGCCTCTTTGCCGTTATGAGCTGTCATGACCAGTGCATTGTGCTTGGCCAGTTGCTTGGCCATCATATCGGCCAGAAACGTGTCATCTTCTGCAATGAGAAGATATCTGCTCTGCTTGCTCATGTGAGTCGGGATGGAAGAAATAACGTGAAGGTCGTGCCTCTTTTTTCGCTGGAAATGAAGGATATCGTCCCGCCGATCAGCCGTGCGATGTTATACACCATGTAGAGGCCGATGCCTGTGCCCGCCTCCTGCTGTCCGGCCACGTTCGATGCACGGAAGAATTTCTTGGGGATGTTCTTCTGCTCGGCTAACGGGATGCCGCAGCCTGTATCGGCAATGTCGATGCGTATCGTTTTCTCATGGCTGGAAACATTCACCGTGACGGTGCCCGTTTTGGGCGTGTATTTATAGGCATTGCTGAGCAGATTGCTCAGGATTTCGATAAGCAACTGCTCATCCGTCTGCACCCGAAGCCCTGCCGGACAGTTGATGCCGATTTTCAGGCCGCTGCGTTTGCGCTGCGAATCGTGCAACCGCACGACTTTATCCAGCACGCCGCAGAAGTCAGTATCGGCTATTTCCAGTTCCATGCCGCCTTCTTCCAGATGCGAGATCATCAGCATCCGCTTGATCGTCACGGCCATGTTTGAGGATGTTTCATGTGCGATGTCCACCGCCTTCATCTGCTCATCGGTAAGATTGCTGTCGCGCTTGAGACTGGACAAGGTCCAGCGGATTTCGGTCAGCGGCGTGCGCAACTGATGCGACGCCAAGGACATGAATTCCGACTTGGCTCTGTCGATCTCTTTCTCCTTGGTGATGTCCCGGAAAACCTTGACCGCTCCCATGAGCTGGCCGCTGATGAAAATGGGGGCGACTGTTATCGCGACCGGAAACGAGGTCCCGTCTTTGCGCTTGTAATAGAGCGTTGCGGTCGTACCGGATGTGGCAATGGATTTTTCCTTGATGGCCTTGGTGAGAAGGCGTAACGCGACCGGTATAACCGCCCCGTTGTCGTCGAGCATCGGCACCAGCGTCGGCAGTTTTTTTCCGCGGGCTTCCTCGGCTTTCCAACCGAGCAGCCTTTCAAAAGCCTTGTTCACCAGCAGGATCCGTTCGTGCGTATCCGTCACGACCAGCGCATCGCCGATGCTTGCCAGAATCGCCTCCTCCTTGGCCCGGATATGCTCCAGATCTTTGGTGCGTTCACGAACTTTTTTTTCGAGTGTTTCGTGCGACAGCTTGAGCTTTTTTGCGGTAATGACAAGTTTGCGCCGGACGGCCTCCTTCTCTCTGGCGGTTACCGCGAGCTGTCTGGCTTTGAGGCGGAGTTTATGAGCGGTCACGACCAGCTTCCGCCGGACGGCCTCCTTTTCTTTGGCGATGGTCGCAAGCTGCTTCGCTTTCAGGCGAAGTTTCTCTTTGATATACGGGAGAAGCGAATCTGCGCTGGAGTTCATGCGGACAAAGGGGAAGGCCGCTCGGATAAAACGCTAGTCACGACGGTCAGACCACTTGCGCAGATGCTTGAGGCCGCGATCGATGCGTACCGAAATCACGTTGGATGTCTCGCCCGTCATCGCCGCGATTTCAGCCGGAGCCAGGCCCAGCATAAAGCGCTGATGCAACACATGTTTGTGAGGGTTGCGGATCGCATTGAGCTTCCTGACCTTGGCTGCCGAATCCAGATCGTCACGGGTTTTCTGCCATGGATCGGTGACCGGCTCGAACCCGGCCTCGCTCAGTTGATCCAGAGATACAGCCTTCTTCTTGCGCACATGGTCGACGAACAGGTTGAACGCGATCTTGTAGAGGAAGCCTCGCGCATGCTGGATTTTCTCCCTGGTCTGGAGGAACACCCAGAAACGCAGGAATGTTTCCTGCATGAGATCCTGGCTTACCTCGCGATCCCGGCTCTTGAACAGGCAGTAGCGGAAGATCGACTCCTGGTAGAGATCGTAGATGGCGGTGAAATCCTCCATCTTCGGCGAAGGGGAGTCTGTTGCAACCGAGCGTACATCCGGCGTGCGGTTCTGAGCGTAGTCGTGAGTGTCGTGCATGGAGGTAGGGAAGAGTAGATGGGGAACGAGCCGCAACCATAGGCTCATATCATTTGTCCGCAAGCAGATGCGACAAACTCAAAACAGTGATATTCGGCTGTTTGTGTACCGCTTTGGACTAAATCACGGGCATGCCGGCTTTCTGCAGCCAGCTTGTTAGAAAATTCACCGGCATCAGATCGATGAAATTCCGCGCCTGCACGTCCAGATCGAGCGACCGGCTGTTGTACTTCCACTCGAGTTCTTTCAGGTAGAAGCCGGTGTTCTTCTTCCAGATGCCGTGATGGCTGCGTATGCGCTCGCGGATCCATGTCCAGAGTTGTTCAGCGCTGTCTTTGGCCTGCTTGTCCTCCAGGAATCGATGAAATTTGCCACAGCAGATGAAGCCCGCATAGCCTTCCCGGCAGCCCGGCTCCTCATTCCTGAACGAAAGTGTATGAAGGTGCAGCGCGGCTTCGTCATCTTTCAGCGGATCGATGTAGACCTCCCCGTCATTGCGGAACAGCACGCCGAAGACCGGTGTACGCCCTCCCGCCTCTACCGAGCGAACTTTGCTCTTGCACCACTTGCAGTGGGACTTGGCCTGCGGTGCTTCCTGCTGCAGATGTTCTGTCTGTGCAAAGAGCAGCTGTATTTTTTCTTTCGGCACGCTCTTCTCGGCAAGCAACTTGCGGAAATGATCGTAATACAGCGCCACCAGCCTGTAGCGGTGATGCGTGACCTGTGCGGCCCTGTTTGCCGGAAAATCGAGGCAGAAACACAGCAGAATTTCCGCGCACTGACGCAGTTTGTTCTCATCGGTCACTTTATGGATGCGGAATTTCTTGCCGCAAATTGTGCATTTTCTGCGTCCGTCAGCCAACGTGTTCAATCTCGTCCGCGTGCCGCAATCCGGGCAAAGCAGGTGACGCGATGCGTCGCTGTGATTCGGACGCACTTTCTCCGTGAGGTGCGGCACGAGTGAATCCGCGTTGATTATCATTGTGGCAGCGCGGAACCGGAGGCTTGAACGCTCAGCGTAGTCCTTTCCGTGACAAAAGATACTCAATAGTAAAGATATCGACAAAAGCTGGGAATGTAGTACCGGGTCGGGTCGGCTGACCGGATACACCGCCGGACCGCTTGAACGGAATGGACTGCGGAACACAAGTGCACAAAAAAACGGAGGCCTTCCCACCTCCGTCTTTCGCCGATGATGTCTACTGGTACTACGCAGCAACCGGCTCTTCGTCACCGACTTCTTCAGCCGATGCGATTGCCTCTGCTGCCGATTTTGCACCCAACAGGATGACATCCTGCGCCACAACCTCGGTCATATAGTGCTTGATGCCCTTGTCGTCGTCCCAGGTGTGCGTCTTCAGGTAGCCCTTCACATACAGAGGCTTGCCCTTGCGGACGTACTGGCCGCAGATTTCGGACAGGCCGTTCCACGCCGTGATGTTGTGGAACTCCGCCAGGCTCTGCTTGTCGCCTTTCTTGTCTTTCCACACGCGGTTGGTGGCGAGACCGAAATTGCAGACCGAGCCGGTCGGAGTGACCTTTATCTCGGGATCCCGGGTCACGTTGCCCAGGAGAGTGACTGTGTTCACCGATTTCATAAGAAATGGGGGAATGAAATACAGGAGGCACATGCTAAACAGGGCTGATGGCACCGTCAGCAGGCTGAACGACCGTCAAAAACATGTAGACTTGAAAAATGGCTTACAGAAAGCCTTTCTGAGGTTTCACCGGGTCGTGGAACCCGGGGCTTCTGGCACCGGTTTTCATCCGGGTATATACTTCTTTTTTTGATCCAGCATGAAACTCCTCGGATTCCACCACGTGACGGCCATCGCCGGTGATGCCCAGCGCAACCGCAACTTCTACGAGCACATTCTCGGGCTGCGTCTGGTGAAACTCACGGTCAACTTCGACGATCCCTCCGCCTATCACCTGTACTACGGGGACGGCGTCGGCACACCTGGCACTATTCTGACGTTCTTCATCTGGAACGGCGCATTCGCCGGGCGAAACGGCGTGGGTCAGACCATCGCCGCGGCATTGTCGATTCCGCAGGCATCATTAGGTTATTGGTTCACGCGGCTGCAGGAGAAGGGTGTCCAGCCGCTGGGTCCGTTCGAGCGGTTCGGCGAGAAGTTTTTGCTGATCAAAGATCCTGACGGCATGACCGTCGAACTGGTCGCGGAGAAAGAGAAGCGCGTGTCCGACGCGTGGAAAGAGGGACCCGTGCCGGTGAAGCATGCCATCCGCGGGCTGCATGCGGTCACGTTGCTGGCCAAAGGCTACGAAGGAACCGCTGACTTTCTGGTGAAAGAATTGAAGATGAGCCAGCTGGCCGAGCACCACGGCACGTTCCGCTACGCATTCGGTGAGAAGTCTTTGTCGTTCATCGACCTGAAGTGTGCGCCGGAGTATTTGATTGGCACCATGGGTACCGGATCCATCCATCACATCGCCTTCCGCACCAAAGACGACAAGAGCCAGAAGGAGTGGCTGAAGGCACTGTCGCACCACGGCCACAACGTGAGTCCGGTCATGGATCGCCAGTATTTCCATTCGATCTACTTCCAGGAACCCGGGCGCGTCCTGTTCGAAATCGCGACCGATGGCCCGGGTTTCACTCTAGATGAACCGCGCGCAAAACTGGGAAGCACGCTAAAGCTTCCGCCGTTGCTGGAAGATGAGCGCAAGTCCATCGCCAAAGCTTTGCCTCCGCCCCCGCTCTCGCATGGCGCCTGACCTCTCTATGATCCACCGGTTCGTCCCCGCGAAAAACCCGGCAACCGCACGGACGCTCTTGCTGCTGCACGGCACGGGTGCAGATGAGAATGATTTGATCCCGCTCGGCCAGGAAATGGATCCGGACGCCAACCTGCTCAGCCCGCGCGGCAACGTGAACGAGCACGGCATGCTCCGCTTTTTCACCCGCTTCCCGGACGGCAGTTTCGACCTGGACGATCTGCACGCCCGCACTGCCGAACTGGCCGACTTCATCCGCAAGGCTACTGCGCACTATGACATCGACCCAAAGGGCATCGTCGCGGTCGGCTATTCCAACGGTGCCAACATCGCCGCCAGCATTCTTCTGACGGATCCTTCTGCGCTGCCGGCTGCGATTTTGATGCGGCCTCTCTTACCCGTAGAGCCTGTGATGCTGCCGGACCTGAAAGACAAACCGGTGCTGATACTCGGCGGAAAAAACGACCGCATGATCCCGCCGCCACGCACAAAGCTGCTCATCGAAACACTCACCAGGGCCGGTGCGGCATTGACCACTATCTGGCAGGACGCGGCTCACAATCTAGTAGACAAAGACATGGCGGATGCCAGGGTGTTTCTGAAGACACTGAAGACGTGATCAGTTGATGGCGCGGTTGACCGGCGGCGGAACCACGCGGGGTGCGGGTGCAGGCTGAACCGGTGGAGCTGCCTGCATGTTCAACGGCTGCGGGACCGGAACCTGTGGTTTGACTTTGACCTTCTCGGTTGGAACAGCAAAGTCTCCGCCAATGATTCTGCACTGGCCAAAGCCGGCCACGCTGACATGTTTCGCTCCTGCGGGAGGTGTCATTTTGTAAAAAAGAGTGCGCTGTCTGGTGCCGGGCTGCGGCAAGACGGCAGGCAGCACTTTGCCATCGGCATCGAGGAACTTGACCTCGGAACGGCGGCTCAACTCCCACAAGCACGCATCAACGGTACCGGGCGTGGGTATCCAGGCTACGTCTGGAAATCCGGTCAGTTCTAACTCCATGACCCCATCCTTGTCGACCTGCACACGCACTTGGTGAACACTTCCGAGTGTGTCAGTGGCATTCGTTTCCGGAGTCAGTGGCAGACTGACGGCTTTGCGGCTGTATCCGGCATATGCCATAACCGAAAGGGTTGTCATGCCGGGCTTCGGCTTGGGATGCATTTCAGGATCCACTTCGAATTCCCGGTTGATGTAGCCATATTCACGATCGCCCTCATCCTGTCCGCCGGGCATCATACAATTCCGATTATAGATCGTACGATTCTGCGGCAACTTGAACATGCTCACGTGCGATACGCGTACCGCATCCGATGATTTTGCATGCGACATCATCAACGGATCGCACATGCCGGGTTCACCGAGTATGGACAGCTCTCGATCAGCATCCGGCAGCAATTTGCGCTCGTCCATCAGCACCGCTGATCCTTTGCGTGCATAGATCGCGCGACCGCCGTCCCATGTATCTGTCAGCACGATCGCGTTGCCACTGACGTTCTCGACACCGTATTTGTATTTGTCTTCGAATACTTTCACCATGTCCCACACCGAATTTTTACCAAGTTGGACATCAATCTGCTCCAGTCCGGCCTTGCTGCCGACCGGCAGGCGGATCGCCGTTCCGGTGTATTTCTCCATGCTGGCCAGAACCTCATTCGTCGTACCCTTCATCGGCGGGAAGCGGCTGCCGTCGCGCCAGCGGACTCCTTCAACCATGCCGAGAATCTTGCACATGCGGGTGCTTTGCTCGATGTCTTTTGGCTCCGGGTTCAGGGCTCCCTGCATGGTTTTCTCAAATCCTGCAGGCGGGGGATTCTGCACAGCCAGCAAATTCAGGACACGCTTAGTGAGTTCTTTATGCGCTGCCTCACGATCCTGATAACTCGGATTCTCCAGATCCGCAACCAGCTTGGCGACATCCGGCGCGTCCAACAGCGCGTCGGTGATGTGCTGCGCGTCCGGGGATTTTTCCGCCGGTTTCTTGCCACCGTCGACTCCGCCGGTTGCCACCGGTTTGCCGGGTGAATCCGGTTGCTGCCCCTGTGCAACATCCGGCTTGGCTGCGCTCGCGGCAAACAATGCCGCCGCAAGGGCAAAGTACAAACCCAGTTTGCTCCGCACTGCTTCCGGCGTCGGTCGTTGTGTTGTTGATCTTGGCACCGCATCCGCTACTTCTGTTCCTTCAGTATGAACAACGGGGAGGGTGTTGGGCATGCCCGAACTTTCCGCCGATTCAAGTCGGTACGCAAATAAAAGTGCACACATTGGCTCTTCTGGTCTGCATCAAGCCGAAATATCGTGATCCAATCCGCCGTCTGCCCTAAGCTCTCTCTTGGGTTCGGAACGTTCGCGCGGAGGGGGAACGGGTTCCGGGACGACACGCGGTTGCGGAACAGGCTGCGGACGCGCGCGGATTTTTTCGTCGGGAATAATGAACGTGCCGCCGATACTGTTCACATCGCCGAAGCCGGTGACACGCACGGCGACCGCGCCATCGGGTGGCCTTGGGACGGTATAGGTGATATTGCGTTGAAACGCTTGATGCACAGGCATGAGACCGCCGTTGAGAGGATTGCCATCTTTATCGACGAAGCCGACCTTGGCACGACGGCTGATTTCGCGCAGAGACACATCGACATCGATGCGAGTACTGGTCGGAACGTCTTCGAATGCGATCAGTGTAATGACGACCGCGCCATCTTTCTGCGTGGTTACAGTCACCCTCTGCACCGGTCCCAGCTTTTCGCCCTTGGTCTGCCCCGGTTCCAGCGGCACCGTGACAGTCGTGCGTTTTGAACCCGACAAGGCAAGCACATTCAGCGTTGTGTTGCCCGGCGAAGGCCTGGGCCAGGTCTCTGCATCGACGTCGATCAGCCGCACTACACCGGTGTGCGGACTGCGGAAACAGCGCGCCTCATCGTATCCCGCGCCAAGCGGGAAGCGCGGAAGGCTCATGTCCCGGGCGTGGACATCCTGCGACGCCTTGGCATGGGTGATAAGCAGGGGATCGGACATGCCGGGCTCTCCCATCACCGACAGCCTGTGAGCATCACCCGGCAGCTGGTTGCGCTCGGTGAGCAGTACCGACTGGCCGTTGCATGCGAAAACATTGCGGCCTTTGCCCCACTTGTCGGTGAGGACGATTGCATTGCCGTCAAATCCCTCGATGCCCAGACCTTTTGCCTCCAGCATCTGCACCACGGCCCAGACCGAGTTTTTGCCAAGCGGAACGTCGATAATCTCGGTGCGCAGCGGGCTGCCGACCGGCAGGCGGATAGAGGTTCCTGTGTAGCGGCACACCTCGTCCAGCACCTTGGTCATCTCGCCTTTGGTCGGCGGGAATCTGCTGCCGTCATTCCATCGCCTGCCTTCGGCGATGCGGGATAAATCCCCCATGCGCCGGTTTTGCTCGGCGAATTTCGGCTGCGGGTTTTTTGCCGCGTCTATCGCGCTGAAGTATCCGGCCGGCGGGGGATTCTGTATCGCCACCAGTTTGAGAATGCGTGCAGCCAGTTCTTTGCTCGCGTCTTCACGCTTGCGGTATTCATCGTGCTCCAGGTCGGACACCAGCTTCGCGATGTCAGGGGCATCCAGTAACGCGTCACTGATGCGCTGCTGATCCGGTGACTTCTCGGGCAGTTTCTTGCCACCATCAACTCCGCCGGTGAGCGATCCATTACCCGGCCGATCCGGTTGCTGTGCCTGTGCGACGGTGGGCTTGGCTGCACTCGCCGCGAATAATGCCGCAGCCATAGCCAGATACAGACCCAGTTTGCTCCGTACTTCCGGCGATGGTGATCGTATTGATTTTGGCGGAGCATCCGCAACGTCAATCGTTTCTGCGTAAACACCGGGGAGCGTGTTGGGCATGCGCGGAGTGTGTCTGTTGTCCAGCGTGCTGAAAAGAAAATGGAAGTAGACATCTGTTTATCGGCAAGCACTTGCGCAAATATCGGAATACAGAGCATCTGTTGCCGAAGAATTTTGTAAGAGCGCACTGCTGTAGGCCGTCAGCGTATGTGATGCAACCGGCATTCCGGTGCAGCCACTTCTATTCATTCCCTCCCCGACTATGGAGAAAAACTACTACACACGAACGGCAGTCGCGCTCTCAGGGTTGAGCAGTGCGCTGATGCTCGTCGGTCCCGCACTCGCGCAGACCAGCATGACTCATTATACCGACGTCAACGGTGACGCCTGGTACGGTGAAGCAGCGCAGAATCTGCTCGACATCGGAGCACTCGACTCTTCTGAAACACGGCTCCGGCCGAACGACCTGGCGACCCGCGCCGAAATGGTGAAACTGCTCGTCCGCGTCAACGACGAAGAGCTTTCGTACCCGGCACGGTCCAGCTTTACAGACGTAGCCAAGACCGCATGGCACTTCCCGTATTTCGAGACCTCCGCCCGCCTCGGCTGGGTGAAGGGCGACTCTAACTGTTACGGCACCATGCCGTGCTACGCACGTCCGGCAAATAACCTGAACCGCGCCGAAGCAGCCGCTCTGCTCGTCCGTGCATTCGCGCTGCCATCCACCGGAGCAGCTCCGGTATTCATGGATAACAGGAACAGCGGCCAGTGGTACTACCAGATGCTCCAGACCGCCGCAGATCACTGCATCCTGCAGGGCGATGACACGACGAACCTCGTCCGCCCGGCCAGCAACATGAACCGCGCCGAGATGGTCGTCATGTTCGACCGCGCCTACCAGCACCTGGAATACGGCACGGATTGCGGAACCACGACCTCGAACGCATCCATCACGAATGCAGTCGCCGTGGGTGACCGCATCATCCGCCTCAGCTTCAGCGAAAACATCAACTCGTCGGTCGGCAATGAACTCGCCCATTACGGCGTGCGCATTGTCGGAGGCGGCACCGTCGGCGTCTCTGACGTCGATGTCACCGGCCCACGCACGGTCGACGTGACCCTCAACAGCGACCTGAGCAGCGCAAACACGTACATCGTGTCCGCGACTGACCTGAAGACCTCCGCCAATGCGGTGTTCTCCGCCAGCAGGCCCTTCACGATCACATCGAGCAGCCCGCTGATCTCCAGCGTGACTGCAGAGACATCGTCCAGGATCCGCGTCCAGTTCAGCACAGATGTTGAAAGCGGCATCGCCAATGATGCGTTCCGCTACACCGTCCGCGAAAACGGAGGCACAACAGCATTGACCGTCCAGTCGGCTACAGTCGTGAACAGCCGCACAGTCGACCTGGTCGTTGCTACCAACGCCCGCGCCGGAGTGCAGTACGTCGTGAACGTCAAAGACATGGAAAGCACGACCGGAACCGTCTTCAGCGACGATGCCACGTTCGTCTTCAACGAACAGGCAGCCAACCTGGACAGCGTGACAGCATCTTCCCAGACCGCTTTCCGCCTCACATTCTCTCCGGCTTTGGATCGTCTGACAGCCGAGAATGCGAACTCGTACCGCGTGACCAGCAACGGCCGTGACATTCCCGTCTCGTCCGCAGCTCTCACGTCCAGCGGTGTCGTGTTGCTGACCGTCGGTGAAGCGTTGCAGAGCCAGCGCACCTACGTCATCACCACTACCGGACTGAAGACCACCGGCGGCGTGTCATTCAACGACAGCGCTTCCACCGTCTACGCAGGCACGAACATCACGTTCACCGCCACGCTGAACGGCGCCAAAGAGGTGCCACCCGTGGTCAGCGTCATGACCGGTACCGGCACATTCACCCTTACGTCGAACGGCTTGCAGTACAGCATCCAGCTGTCCAACACCGGCGGACTGAGCATCAGCATGGCTCACTTCCACCGTGGCGCAGTCGGCGTCAGCGGCCCGGTGATCACGCCGATCACCTTCAACGGAAAAATGGCCACCGGCACGTGGACGAACCTCACCGAGCAGGATCGTAACGACCTGCTGAACGGTAACGTGTACGTCAACGTCCACACAACGGCTCACCCGGATGGTGAGATCCGCGGACAGGTGACAGTGCAATAAAGAGACAGTCCCGAAAGAGGGCGGTCCGCACACGCGGGCCGCTCTTTTGGTATTACTGCACCTCGTCGGGGATGAACTTCAGCGCCAGTCCGTTCATGCAGTACCGCAGTCCGGTGGGCTCCGGGCCGTCATCGAATACATGACCCAGATGACCGCCGCATGTGCTGCGGATTTCAGTGCGCTGCATGCCAAGTGTCGTATCGGTGTCTTCTATGAGCGCATCCGGAGAGATCGGCGCCCAGAAACTCGGCCAACCTGTGCCGGAATCGAATTTCTGCTCGGAGCGGAACACGGGCTCGCCGCAATCGGCGGTGACGTACGTTCCTTTGCGATGCTCATTCAACAACGGACTCGTAAACGGACGCTCTGTGCCTTCTTCGCGCAACACGTGGTACTGCTCGGGCGTCAGGCGTTTTTTCCAATTCGCATCAGTCAGTGCCGCCCAATCCGTCGATGCCGATGATCCGTTCATGACCACACCCGATGACGATGAATCTGTTTTAGCGGCAGGGGAGGGGATTCGCTCCATGGATGCATCCGGTTGCGGCGTGCATGAGGCAAGAACAAAAACAGCAGACAGTGTGAGAGCAGAAAAACGGCGCATAGGTCAGAGAGGGTAAATGACGCGCGGATTGTAGCACACTCGCCAGAAAAGAAAATTTTTTTGGCTTATATATGCCATCCATACGAATAATTTGCAAAAGAGGAGAATTCATCTATAATACGATTCATGTTCACGCTCGATCCCATCCACCCTATCTACAGCTGCGTGATCGAGATCGTCGCGGTCTATCCGCGCATCACGATCGGCAAATTGCACGAGCACCTGAAACGCCGGAAGATCGATATCTCGTTGGCGCACTTGTACCGCGTGGTCTCCCGCATGACCGACGCGCAGGTCATCACCAAAGTGAAAGGGGAGCTGTTGATCAACCTGATGTGGGTGTCGTATATGGAATTCATCATCGAGCGCGCCAAGAAAGTGACGCAGAATGTCAGTGACTTCCCGTTGGAACCTGGAAAGAAGCGCGTCTACGAAGCCAGATCCTTACTGGACGTGGAAGCCGTCTGGAACCATGTGCTCATCGCGCTGTATCGCACCACCCAGGAGAAGCAGCTCTACAAGTACTACTCCCACGCATGGTGGCAGCTGGGTCGTAACGCCGAAGAGCTGAGCTTTTATAAACGGCTGAAAGAAGGCGGTATCGATTGTCACTGGGTGTTCGGCAACGACACGTTCCTGGACAAGGCCGGAGCACAGCGCATCAGCGAAGTGTTCCCTGCGGTCACCATCAAAACGCCGCCGTTCCCGAGCGATGGCTACAACCTGAACGTCTACGGCGAGTACGTCGTCGAGTGCATCCTGCCAGAGAAAATCGCCAAGCACTTCTCGTTCTTCTTCGGACGCGTGAAGAGCATGAAGGATTTCGACAATGATCTGTTCCTGGATATTTTCGCGATGCAGGCGCCGTACAAACTGACCGTCTGGCGCAACCCGGCCCAGGCCGATCTGCTGCGCAAGCGGCTGCAGGAATTCATTTAAGCGCTCATCCGCCGGCCATCATCACGCACCGCACCAATTTTAACGTGTCGTATGACACCGCGCCGTCGAACTGCTCAAACACCGGCTTCAACGGACCGGTGCCGCTCTCTTCGAACGCGTTGCGGATGCGCGACAGATGCTCGATGTCGACGACCAGGTACGACAGGTCCAGCGTCTGCCCGTCCTCGATCAGTTTTTCCATGTACGTGAACACGCGGTCGGTTTTTATGCCGCACTCAGCGGCGATATCGGCAAGCGGTGCCTGACGCGCAAGCATCGCCTGGATCAGCTTTGCTCGTGCGGCTCGTGTTGCTTTGGGCTTCTTGGGCGTGTCGTCCCATGATTCCTCGGTGCGGTGTGATTCGCGCTCGGGCGCTTCGAACAGCGGACGCGGTTCGTACGTGCTCTCTGACAGGGCGTTATAAAAAGATGTCACGACCGGCTCTGCGCGGATGGATCCCGCGCTCCATTTTTCTATAGAGAGACCTTTGCCAGATCGCACACGGCTGAGCGCCACGTACGCCTGGCCCGGCTCCCACAGTCTTTCCAGGTCGACAATCAGCCGGTCCAGCGATGCGCCCTGGGCTTTGTGAATCGTCGTCGCCCACGCGAGCGTGGCCGGAAAGTTCCACGCTGCGACGACTTCTTTGCCATCGCCATTCAGGTACGAGAATTTCTCTTTGCCGATGAGGATCTCCTCGCCGTTCAGCAGACCGATAGTGAGTTCGTCGCTGTCGATGCGACGCACCGTGCCGAGGCTGCCGTTCACGAAAATCCTGTCCGGAGACGGGTCGTTTTTTCGCATCATGATCAGCGCGCCGGGCTTCAGCACCAGCGTGTCGGGTATCGGCATCGACCGCTTGGCAGAATCCATCGAGCGCTCGTCACCGATGTACTCGGTGGGGAACGATGTTGCCGGGTGAGGAATCATCTCCAGGCGCCGCAGATTGTACGAGTCTGCTTGTGAGCGTAACGGGTACAAGCGTGTTCCTTCGTCGTGATCCAATGATGTGCCGGTGCGCTCATCGAGGAACGTGCGCACGTCTGGGTGCAGCGTGCCCTGCCGCACGAAATTCAGAATGCGCAGGAATTCAGCATCTTGTGTGCGCATCACCGTGCTGAGCAGGGCCGGACGGAACTGGCTCTCGCGCCAGACCGGATGCAGGAACGCCCAATCTTTGGCCTGCATACCGTTGGTGATCGGTGGCAGCTGTGCGAAGTCACCGACAACGATGATCCGCAATCCGCCCCACAGCTCATCCCTGCCGCGGGCCAGACGCGATACGGCTTCGGCCGCCTGCAGCAATGTGCCGGACAACATGGAGACTTCGTCGATGACCACGCAGTGTGCGCGCCGCAACCGGTGTGTCAGCTTCTTGCTCTTCAGTGCACGCGCGACTGCAGCATCGGCACCGCCCTCCAGAATGCCAAGCCCGAAGAAACTGTGGAACGTCCGTCCGCCGACAAGCACCGCAGCGGCACCGGTACTGGCAACAACCGGAAAATCTTCCGGCGACTTATCCTGAAGATAATGCTCGAGCAGATAGCTTTTTCCCGTACCGGCAGCGCCGGTAAAAACACGTTGCCCTGCCTCTGCAGCGTATCCAATGCTTTGGCCTGACAGTCAGTCAGATCGGCCGGTAGGGTGCGAGTCGCGTTCATGTGGCGGCGAGTCTAGCAAGAAAAAGGGTGCAGGCCGAATTGATCGGCGTTTTTACAGAATGGACCTTCAGCGCAAGCCGGAGTGGACGGAGGGCGTGTAAGATTCACGGGTAGCTTTTCGTCACAGACACCATGAACACCCGCTTTCGCATCGGTGCACTGCACATAACCGGCGTAGCCGTGGTTGCCAGCGCTGCTGTCGTGCTCGGTTCAATCGGCGTCTATGCTTTTGCCAACCGTCCCGCGCCGCAATTCCCGTGGCCGCTTCCGCACGGTGACAACCGTCCGATGCTCTTGAACTACGGGATGTACGTCACGCCGGATCCGGACCAGAACCCCATCGATCCACCTGAACGTTTCATCGGATACCACACCGGGCAGGATTTCGAGATCCGGAAGGGTGAAGAGAATGAGGATGTGCCGGTCTCGGCCATTTGTAACGGAAAAATCCTGATCAAGCAGGCCTACACACAGGGCTACGGCGGTCTGGTGACCCAGCATTGCGACATCCATGGAGAACCGGCTGTGGTTGTGTACGGACATCTGGATTTGTCAGGCATGACGAAGATCGTCGGCGATACCCTCGCTGCCGGCGAACCGTTCGCCAAGCTCGGCGCGGCGAAGAGCAAAGAGACTGACGACAACCGCAAACACCTGCACCTTACTATCCATAAAGGAGAGAGGTCTGTCATTCTGGGCTACGTGCAAACACCCGAAGAGCTGGACGCTTTCATTGATCCCATAACCATCCTGGGCCGCTAAAATCACGCCTGTGCGCCAGGGAAATCCTGTATACTGCCGATATATGCGACGCCTTCTCGCTGCTGGACTGCTTGCCGGTTTCCTGCCTCTCGCGGGTTTTTCGGTGGCATCTGCTCAGGAAACGTTCAACCCGGCCGCGGGAGAAGAGACCACCGCAACCATAAGCGGACCGGATGAAATCGAGGTAGGTCACACGCTCATTTTGGATGCGTCCGCCAGTCGCGTCGGCGGCGAAAAACCGGAGTACCGCTGGTACCTGGACGATCCGCGTCAGCCGCTCAGCAAGAGCGTCGAGGCGATTTACACGCCGGAAAGCACCGGACTATTGGTGTTTCATTTGACCGTGCGTTCCATCGCGCTGAACGGGCAGCCCGAAGAATCGACCACAACGCTGCCGGTGTACGTCTATAAGAGGAAGATCGTGCTCATCGCCGACCGTACGGCTCCGAACGAAGAGTTGGAACGGTTGCGTCAGATCGCGGTGGATAACGGCGTGCTGCTGAAAATCCTGCAGCCAAGCGCATCATCCGTACCGCTCGGCGGCGAAGAAGACGGATTCTTCAACGTCGTCTCAGACCAGCGCAAAACGCTCTCCAATGCCGACGCAGTCATTATCTGGAACGACGGCATCTCGGGGCTTCAGGCATTGCTGCGCGCATCACAGGCCGACCGCATCGAGGGAGGCAGCATGGGCAACCAGACGCTGCTGCTGGTCACGAACCACGGCATGTCCACGCTGGCACGTGCATCACGCGGCCCGCTGAATTACCTGACGCCGCGCCAAACCATCGTCACACGCCCGCAGGCAATCGAGTCTCTGCTCAAAGCGGAAGACACGCGCGCATTCCAGGAAAGCATCGAACAGCGTGGCATCGAACAGCTGTTCGTGACGCCGGCCAGCATGCAGACCAACATCTGGGACGTGCTGTCGGCGCTGGTGAACTACATGCTCACGCACGGCATCTCCAGCCAGACCGTGCTGTTGCTGCTGATGCTGCCGGTGATCGCCACGATCCTCGCGTTCCTGAAACAGGTGATCGGACTGACAACATTCGGCTTGTACACGCCGTCCATCGTCGCACTCAGCTTCATGGCGCTCGGCTGGTGGATCGGCATCGTCTTCCTGCTGTTCATCATCGCCACCGGCTACTTCACGCGCTCGCTGATGAAGCGATGGCGTCTGCTGTACATCCCCAAAGTCGCGATCATTTTGACCGTGGTGAGCATCACGCTGTTGTTGCTGCTCGGGCTCGGCACGTCGTTCGGCATCGCACTGTCGCGCGACACGGTGTTCATCCTGCTTATCATGTCCACGCTGGCCGAAACGTTCCTGAACCTGAAGACCGAAGAAGGCCTGAACGCGGCGCTGCTGGGCATCGGCGAGACCATCTTCAGCTCGCTGCTGTGCGTGGCGATCGTGCAGGCACCGCTGTTCCAGCTGTTGATCCTGGCGTATCCCGAACTGATCCTGCTGACCATCGTCATCAACGCGTTCCTCGGCCGCTGGACCGGCCTGCGCCTGCTGGAGTACTTCCGGTTCAAAGAGGTCTTCAAGCACATGAAAGAAGAAGAGTGATCTGCACCGCTACTCACTGACCCCACATCCGACAGATCGCATGCTTTTCCCCTTCATCAAGAATCACGGCATTTTGGGACTGAACGCCCGCAACCTGCTGTACATCAAGCCCTTCAATCCGCGGAAAGCGGTCGCTTTCGCCGACGACAAGATGAAGACCAAGGCGTTCCTGTCGGCGCGCGGCGTCCCGACCGCGAAGGTCTACGCCCGCATCGACAACCGTGAACAGCTGAAGCAGTTCGATTTTTCGTCGCTGCCGGATACCTGCGTCCTGAAGCCGAACTACGGCTTCGGAGGGGAGGGGATCATCATTTTGAAAGGCCGCAAGAACGGCGTGTTCCTGGAGCAAGGCAAAACGCCCGTCACCGACGAGCAGCTGTTCGAGCATATCGAGGACATTCTGGACGGCAAATTCTCGGTCAACGGCCGCGAGGACACCGCGTTCTTCGAGAAAATCCTCATCGCCGACGAGGCGTTCCTGCCGTTCCGCCCGTCCGGCCTGCCCGACATCCGCATCGTCGTGTTCAACCTGGTGCCGATCATGGCCATGCTTCGCATCCCCACCGCAGAGAGCAAAGGCAAAGCCAACGTGCACCTGGGCGGCCTGGGTATCGGCATCGATATCGCCAAAGGCACCACCACGCACGCGGCACAATACAACCGCATCATCACGCATATGCCGCACGGCGGAGTCGTTCCGTCCATCACGCTGCCGCAGTGGGAAGAGCTTCTGCTGATCGCGTCGCGCATCCAATACAACACCAACATCGGCTATCTGGCGGTCGACCTGACGCTGGATGAGGAACAGGGCCCGGTGCTGCTGGAAGTGAACGCGCGCGCCGGTTTGATGGTGCAGGTGGCAAACCTGGCACCACTGCGCAGCCGCTTGAAGCGTGTGGAAGGCCTGACTGTCAGCTCTCCCGAGAAAGGCGTGCGCATCGCACAGGAGCTGTTCGGGCAGAAACACCGCCGCACGGCTGACGAACAGACCGAAACCCGCCCGGTATTGGGCATGCGGGAGACGATCCAGATCGTCGGTGACGGCTTCATGCTGGAAGAAGCATGCGTCATCGCGCCGGAGGAGGATTCGACAGTGTTCTCACGCGATCTGATCGATGAACTGCTGTCACGCCAGCTGATCGAAGCCGAGGAAACCGACGACGAAGGCTACAAGACCAAATTCACGCTCGGCGGCCGCAAAATGCAGACGCTGGTGCACGTACGCGAGCAGACCGGAAGCCCGGAACGCGTGATCATCGGCAAGCGCGACCTGAGCGGGTTCCTGCTCGACGTCGGCAAACGTGAGGTGAAAACCGCCGCCCGGTCGAGCGTGAAAATCGACATGCGTGCGGTGGACAGTGCGCTGGCGGAAATCGATGAGCAGCTGATGCTGCTGAAGTACCTGCGCCCGATGAACCTGCGCGAGGAACGTCAGAAATTGGCGGAAGACAGCCTCTACAACCCGATGTTCGAGTTCCGCGAGATCGACCTGGATCTGGACGATATGACCAAACGTATCGACTCCGAGCACACCGACGATTCTCCGCTGGGGATCCTGCTTGGCAAGAAACGCAAAGAGATGCTGCACAAAATCAACCTGCTGCGTGCCAGAGGCGATGCAAAACGCTTCACCGACGCGTCACAACTGTTGTACGGCCACCCAAGTGCGGCGCTCATCGGCAATGCGGCGGCGTTCCTGCGTGCCCAGACCGCGTGCGACCTGCCCCCGCCGGACAGCGAGCTGCTCTCGGCAGAAGATGCTGCGCCGATGTTCGAGGAAGTCATCCAGAAGTACGGCCTGCACGACTGGCAGGTGCGTGTGCGCGAGAACATGGTCTCGGACTGCGCTACCGGCGGCAAACGTTTGTACCTGCGCAGCGGAGCATGGTTCTCGCGCGAGCACATCGCCGCACTCATTGCCCACGAAATCGAGACACACGCGCTGACGTCCGAGAATGGCAGTTACCAGCCGTTCGCGTTGTTCCGCCGCGGGTTCGCAGGATATCTGGATACCCAGGAGGGTCTGGCGATTTACAACCAGAACCGCATGCTGTCGGCGCATCATGAGAAGCGCTACGGCCATGCCCGCAGCGTGCTCGGCATCGCCTACGCGCTTGAGCATTCTTTCGCCCAGACCCGTACGTACCTGGAACGCGAGCTGCATTACCAGTCCGACAAGGCACTCACTAAAGCCATCGAACTGAAGCGCGGCATACGTGATACCTCACAACCGGGCGCATTCACCAAGAGCCTGGTGTACTTCCGCGGCCTGTTGGCGGTCGAACGATTCATCGCCGAAGGAGGGGATATCCAGCGACTCTACGTCGGAAAAATCGCCCTGGAAGACCTGGCATTGGCCGAACAGGTACCGGGCCTCAGGGAACCGCTGGTTGTGCCGTCCTTTCTCACGGGAACCGCTACAGAGAGCGCTGAAACCCCTGAACCTGCAAAAAGCGGTGGAAAACAGCGGGATGTGGAGGAAGACGATACCCACGCCGTGGAATAGCCCTACAGGCGGCTTAGAGACACCACAGGCAGGTGATGTAAAAACCAGTTGACAATTATATGCTATAGCAACATAATAGTCCCCTTTTTGTCATTCCCCCTCTCCCTGTGATCGTATCACTCTCCACGGTTCGGTTCTCCGCGCGCAAGATGCTGTCAGGCATGCTGATGGCACTGTTGCTCTCCGGAACCTTCGCCGCCGCGACGGTCGCAGGACCCACGGCGACCTATGCCGAGCATAGCCAGTGTTCCGATGGTATCGACAACGATACCAACGGCCGCATCGACTATCCCCAGGACACCGGTTGTGAGTCTCTGGATGACAACTACGAAGGCGTGAGCGCCGCCGGCGTGTTCATCTCGATCACCGACGACAAGGACAAAGTGGGCCCCGGTGGCAACGTCGTCTACGCAATCACCATCAACCAGCAGCGCGATGAATCCAAGCTGGTGACTATCGACATGCACCTGCCCGTCCAGTCCAACGTGGTCTCGGCCAGCGACGGAGGCAGCGTTTCCAACGGCATGGTCCGCTGGACCAACGTATCCGTCTACAAGAACTCTCCTCGCCGCCTGACGGTAAACTCCAACGTGTTTCCGGATGCCACTCCCGGCCAGTACCTGGTTGCCCGCGCGAACATTGTCGGCGTCAGCGGTGCCGAAGCTACCGATACGACCCTCGTCGATACCAATGCCAACCTGGGCATCCCGCTCGACTCCCGTTTCTCGGTGACCCTGAGCGACGGCGTGGAATTCATCCTGCCCGGCACGACCCTGCATTACATCGCCAAAGTCCGCAATGACGGCAACGTGCCTGTGGAGACCGACGTTCGCGTGACCATGCCCGAACAGACCGAGTACATCGACTCCGACCAGGGTTCGACGCACGACTTGCACAACGTCGTCTGGAAGAAGGTGAAACTGGATCCGGGTGAGGTGAAGACCTTCAACTTCGCGGTCCGCCTGGAGCAGCGTGTGCCTGACCGTACCCTCCTCCGCGCCCGCGTGACCGTTGGCAGCGCCACCGCACTCGACCAGACCAGCGTACGCGTCGGCGTCCCCGACGGCGCGATCTCGGCCAACCTCACCGACAACAAGGCAACCGCCCGCGTCGGCGATCTGCTCACCTACGTGATCCATGTCCAGAACAGCAGCAATGTCATTGCCAGCGAAGTCTCTGTGAATGCATCGTTGCCGCTGTACAGCGAATTCGTATCCGCAACCGAAGGCGGCAGGTGGGATGGCACCAACGTGCGTTGGCAGCTTCTCCCCATTGCCCCGAACGGCGACCGCTACATCAGCTACGTCATCCGCGTGCGTAGCGATGCCCCGATGGGAGCCACGCTTGTGGCAAGCTCCTCTGCCGACGGCTTCATGTCCCGCGATTCCACGCTCGTCAGCGATACGTCGACGTCTCAGACCACTACCACCACCAACACCGAGCGCTTCGTGTTCCGCAAGACCACGGACACCGGTGAGGTCGCTGCCGGCGGCACGATCCGCTACACCCTGTTCGTCCGCAACAACCTGGACTTCCCGATCACTGACGCCGTCATCTCTGACCGTTTCGACGGCGAGTGGATGACCATCGACAGCGTCGAGAACGGTTCCGACATCATCAGCCGCTCCTCCGGAAAGATCGACTGGCGCGTGCCGGTGCTGCAGCCGGGCCAGAGCTGGCAGACCAGCTACGTACTGAGTGTGTCCGCGAACCTGCCCCAGGGCAGCCAGCTCGAGCGAACGTTGCCACCATCACGGGTAACGACCTCAACTCCATCCCGATGAGCCAGAAAGTCCGCACCGTGAACGTCGGTACGGAGGTGGAATTCCCGGAGACCGGTGCCGGCATGGGCGAGATCGGAGCTATGCTCACCGCAGTCCTCGGTATCGCCTCGGCCTTCGGCCAGCGCAAGTGGCTGATCCTGGGTTAATCACCCCGACCTAACCGCACTCAATAAAAGAACCCCGACAGTCGGGGTTCTTTTGAAAGTCGAATGGGGGATGGATCATCCAAGAGACCTGAACAGCTCGCTCATCAGATCGATGATCGTGCCGAAGGTGAGATCGAACGGGATATCCAGCAGCTTGGCGACCCAGGACACCAGGAAGAATGCCAGGAAGCTGACGAACAGACCGATGATCGAGTAACGCACGGTGTGGACGGCCTTCTTGATCTTCTCTTCATTGCCGGCCGACAGGATGAAGGTAATGCCACCGACGATGATGTACACAAGGCTCAGGATGGAAGCCAGGATCAAACCGAACGCGATGAGCGTTGCGACGATCTGGACCACGGAGCCGTTCTCTATAAGTTCGCGGATCATAGGAGGAGAGAAGGGGATTGAAGGACTATGCGGCCGGAGCGTCTGGCTCGAGCACTTTTAAGTTTACACGCTGATTTGCGGCGCCGCCAATGACGCGCAGTAGTGTACGGACCGATTTGATGGTCTGGCCGTTCTTGCCGATGAGTTTGCCCATGTCGCGGTCGCTGACCTTGATCGTGATAAGGATGCCGAGTTCGTCGACCTTGGATTCGACAAACAGCTGGTCCTTGTCCTCGACAAGCTGTTCCAGCACATATCGCACGAAATCTACACCCGGCAACGGCGTTGCCTGGTCCGATGAGGGAGTCGTCACTGTCATGACCGAAGACTAGCGTTGGCGGAAGGATTTGTCATGTCGAAAAAGGTGGTGAGTGGGCAGTGGTCAGTCGGTTCCCAAAAACTTCACCTCTACGCAAAAGTGAAACATGCAAAAACCGACTAGCCACTGACCACTGACCACCCTTCATAAGAACGATTAAGCAGCAGGAGCGTCAGCCTTAGGAGCATCCGCCTTCGGCTCTTCAGCCTTGGGAGCTTCGGCAGCTGGTGCTGCTGCTGCGGGAGCCGGAGCTGCAGCAGGAGCTGCGGCAACCTCCTCAGGATTCTTCGGCTTCTGCTTGGCGTACTTCTGAACGAACTTATCCATGCCCTTCATGCCGGCCTTCCTCAAAAGGCGGGCGACAGTGTCGCTCGGGATGGCACCCATCTTCACCCAGTGTGCGATGCGGTCCTGGTCACACTCGAACACAGGGGTCTCGCGGCTGGGCAGATAGTGTCCAAAGATCTCTTTCGCACCCTTCTTCACGTGCTGGCTCTTTTCCGAAAGCACGACGCGGTACGTCGGGAGGTTCTCCCGGCCGGTGCGCTGCAAACGAATAACGAGCATAGATACGTGGAATAAGGACAAAAAAGCCAATCGAGTCTAAAGGACGCCGGAACCTGATGCAAGCCGAAATTAGGGCTTCACCGAGCGTCCACGAACCACCCGGGCGCCCAGCAGGCTGGCGTCAGGCAGTTGTTTGCGCAGGAAATCCAGCATTTCCTCTTGCCGCTGCGAAAATTCCGACAGCGCGATCGGGTTGTCAGCCTCTATCGACAGCCATCCGTCGACGTAGGTGACGGCATGCAGGGCAGGGGATTGGCGGCCCATGGAGTCGGCGATCCATGCCCGGCATTTATCCAAAATCGACCCGGCGACCATGTGTTCGTACATGCCGCGTTTCTTCAGGGCTTTGGGGATGAGGGCGGACAGGCGATCCATACCGACAGTCTACCACGGCGGCCCGAAAGCAGCCGCAGACTCCGTCGGCTGTCTTTTGCCAAGTGAAACCCCGTGCCCAGGTGACAGCTGCTTCATCTGCGCCGTGCGATTCCAAAAGTTTTCTGAGCCCGTCTTTCATGCCGGCGACGGTCGGTTCAGCCAGAATTGCATGGCCGTTGACCGCCTCGGGCAATGCGCCGCAGTTACTGACCAGTGCCGCACAGCCGCAGGCCATCGCCTCCAGCGGCGGCAATCCGAAGCCTTCATACAAGGAGGCCGTCGCGAAACCGGATGCCGCGGTGTAGAGCGCCGGCAAATCGTCATCGTGCACGCCGAAGAGAACGCGGACACCGGAACCAAACCGCAGTGCGGATCGCTCGTTGCCGGACACGATCAGCCCGAGTGTGACGCCGGGTGCAGCCAGGGATTCAAATGCGTCGATAAGCGTCTGGACGTTCTTGTGCTGCTTGGCATTGCCGACGTACAGCAGATATCTGCCGGACAGTCCGTACGAACCGGCAACCTTTGCAGCCAGATCAACCGGCACCGGACGGAAACGCGGATGGATGCCGGGGCACGCGACGGTGATTTTGGTGCCGCAGGCGTCTCCGTAATACTCAGTCAGATCCCGGCGGGTCGATTCACTGATGGTAACGATGCGCCGCGCGCGCCGGACGGAAGAGCGCATCAGAAACCGGTAGGCAAAGCGCTTCAGCGCCGACGCGTTGTTGGGGTACTTATGAAGGATGAGGTCGTGGACCGTGCACACGAACGGCACCGGGCAAAACAGCGGCACGTTGAAGTGCGGCGAGAACAGCAGATCGATACCGGACTTTCGGATCAAACCCGGGAAGCGGACCTGCTCGGCGAAAGAGTAGTGGCCGAACGGCGCTTCGATGATGGTGTCCGGCTGCACAGGCAGTGCCGAAATCCACGGTTCTTTAGCACTTCGTACAAATATTGTGTACGAGTTTTCTCCTTTACGTGAGAGCAAAGCCGCTGTCAGCTCTCGCGTATACGTGCCAAGGCCCGCGTACTCGGACGCGAATCTGCAATCGATACCTGTCTTCGTGGCCATGCCGATGTAGCATACCCGCATGACCGTTTCGGAAATACTCAACGCAACCACGCTGCCCAGACTGGACGCCGAACTGATGATGGCGCGCGTGCTGAACGTCACGCGCACCGGCGTGATGATCGCGTCGGATCAGCACGTGACGGAGGAGCAGCTGCAGCATTGGAAGGATCTCGAGCTCAGACGCGCCAACAGCGAACCGGTCGCGTACATTACGGGCATCAAAGAATTTCACGGCCGGATGTTTGCGGTGTCACCGGCAACGCTGATCCCGCGACCATCGACCGAAGAATTCGTGGGGCATGCCCTGTCCTTCATCCTGAAAAAAACCGAAACAGTCACAGAGGTCGACAGCGGCATCTCGGTCATCACTCGCATCCTGCGTCCGTCGGACAGCTGGAAAACCGCCACCATCGCCGACATCGGCTGCGGCAGCGGTTGTATAGGCATCACACTCGGAATTGCATTGCCCAAACGGCAGTTTGTCATGATCGACCTGTCATCGCAGGCGATGAAAGTGGCGCGCGGCAACGCGATCGCGCTCGGCCTGAAAAACCCGACACGCTGGGTTATCGGCGACGGATCCGCAGCGGTCTCCGCCTTCAAAGAGCCGTTCATTCTCGTCAGTAATCCGCCGTACATCCCGAATACCGAGAAGCTGATGCGGGACGTGACCGAGTTCGAACCGCACGGCGCGCTGTTCGCCGGTGACGACGGGTTGGACATGATCCGTCCGCTGCTGACCGCGGCGAAAGGCAACCCGCTGTGTCTGGGCGTCGCGCTGGAATGCAGGACGGATCAGATCGCCGAAATCGAGCGTCTCTTGTCGTAAACGGCTTCGCTTTCACCGGAATCTTTTCCTCTGCTATCCTCGGATCCATGAACAACCTTCTCAAAGCCCTCGGCAACGTTTGTGCAATCATCGGTGCGCAGTGGGGGGATGAAGGAAAGGGGAAGGCGATCGACATCCTTACCGAGCATTTCGACGTCATCGCACGCGCATGCGGCGGAGCCAACGCCGGTCACACCATCGTGGTCAACGGCAAGAAGCACGTATTCCGCCTGATGCCGTCCGGCTGTCTGCACCCGGTGAAGCCGGTCGTGCTCGGTGCCGGCATGGTCATCCACTTGCCGACCCTGCTGGAAGAGATCGACATTCTGAAGGCTGCCGGCGTCGACATCGTCCCGAGACTGCGCATCGCCTCCAATGCGCACGTGCTGTTCGACTTCCACAAAGAAATCGACGGCGTGCAGGAAGAGCGCAGGGCCGCAGTGAAAGGGAAAGGCATCGGCACCACCAAACGCGGCATCGGCCCGGCGTACATGGACAAAGCCGCGCGTACCGGACTGCGCATGGAAATTCTCGGATGGGACGAAGGCAGGATCCAACGCGAACTCACCGAACGCGTCGACAACGTGAAGCAGATGTACGGCGTGGACATCAACGTAGCCAAAGAATTGGAGGCGGTTCGTACGGTGCAGGCGCTGCTCGGCCGCAATCTGGTGAACTGCTCGCACTTCATCGACGAGTGCATACAAGAAGGCAAAACGATTCTGATCGAAGGCGCTCAAGCCACTCTGCTCGACATCGATCACGGCACGTATCCATACGTCACCAGCAGCGCGACCACCGCTGCCGGGGCACTGCAGGGACTCGGTATGGCACCGCGCACACTGGATAGCTGCATCGGTGTGGTAAAGGCGTACTGCACCCGGGTAGGTGAAGGTGCATTCCCGACCGAAGTACTCGGCTCTATCGGCGACCGTCTGCGCGAAAGGGGAGGGGAGTACGGCTCTGTAACCGGCCGGCCGCGCCGCTGCGGATGGCTCTATCTGCCCGACCTGAAGCACTCGGCGATCATCAACGGTTTCGACTGCTGGAACGTGACCAAGCTGGACGTGCTGGACGAGGAAGACGAGGTGCTTGTGGGCACCGGCTTGGACGAGAAAGGCAACGCCGTCTACCAGCGCATGCCGGGCTGGAAGACCTCCACCCGCGGTATCACCGAGTTCGACAAACTTCCGCCACAGGCCCGCGAGTACATCGCGTTCATCGAGCAGCGCACGGGCATCAAGGCGAGGCTGGTCGGAACGGGGCAGGGGAGGGAGGACATGATCGTGCGATAAAAGGTGAAAAACCCGCCGGTCGATGGTAGGCTGTACGCCAGTGAGCGCGCATCGATATTCCGCCGTGTCCGAAACTCAGAAGAAGCGCTCGTTCGAGCGCCGGATCATCGTGCTGCACGGCATTCTGATCTTCATCTGTCTGATCGTTGTCGCGCGCCTGATAGATCTGCAGCTGGCGCAGGGGCAGAAGTTCCATCTGATCGCGCAGCAGCAGCAGTACGGCGGCGTCAAACTGCCGGCCAAGCGCGGTGAAATCCTCAGCCGCAACAGCAAGACCGGTGAAACAAGCATTCTGGCAACCAACATCACGCTGGATCTGCTGTACGTCGACCCGCTGGTCATCAAGGGCAGCGACCAGACCGTCATCGCGGAAAAACTGTCAGACATCCTGCTCACGCCAGAATTCGATGCCGCATGCCGGGCCGGAACGGGCGACTGTCCGAACGAACTGATCCAGTTTTATAAATCGGCGTTCGATCCGATGAACCACATGATCCTCACCGAACCGGTGTTTGAATCCGGTGCGGTGATGCAGCGCGAGCTGATACTGCAAACCAGCACCGGCTTCGCCGTGAAGACCAACATCCCCGACGTCACCGAGTTGCGCCGGCAGTTCGCCCGCTACATCGAGGAGCGTATCAAAGAAGAAAAGCGTCACGTTCGTGCCGCTGTTGTACGGCGCCGACAAAGACCAGCAGAAGAGCATCGATGCGATGCAGATCCCAGGCGTGTACGTGAACGAGGCCCAGTCACTCATCTACTGCAATCCGGATGAAATCAAACAGGGGAAGATCAATGAGTTGGCCAGGCAGATGTCGCCTGTGCTGCAGGTGGATCCCGGCATCATCGCCGGACGCCTGTACCAGCGCCAGCTTCGCTACGTGCCGATCATGGGCAAACTGCCGCCCCCGCTCTCCGCCGCAGTGAGGAAGGTTGTGCTTGCATCGCAACAAGAAGCCGAAAAGGCAGCCATGTCCACCGGCATCAAGCGCGTGCTGAATACCTACCATCCGCTGCGTGCCATCGCGCTGATTCCGGAGCACTGGCGCTACTACCCGGACACGAAGATCGCGTCGCACATCACCGGTTTCATCAACTCCCAGCAGGAACCGCAGTACGGCATCGAGCGCACGTTCGACGCGCAGCTCCGCGGACAGGAAGGATTGATCGCCTCGGTCAGCGACCCGTTCGGCGGACAAATAGTCTCGTCCGACCAGAAGTTCATCGACCCGCGCGACGGCTCGACCATCGTGCTGACCATCGACAGATTCGTGCAGAGCAAAATAGAAAGCCTGCTGCAGGCGATGATCACCAAAGTCGACGCGGAAAGCGGCCAGGTGATCGTGATGGATCCGCGCACCGGCAGGATCATTGCAATGGCCAACGGACCGCTGTTCGATAACAACGATTACGCCTCTGTGTACGACAAGGAGCCCATGCTGATTTCGCCCGCAAAAGAGCAGGGGATCGTGGTCGAAGTCTTCAACCTGAAGAACAACGTCCGTGTGATGAAGGGCTACATCGGCGACTTGACGCCAGAGGGCCGGAAGAACCTCAGCGAGGAGCTACGGACCAAGCTGAACGAAGTCGAGCGGCTGTACGGCCTGAAATCCTCGACCCGATACTACTACTACCTCGGCATCAACAGCCGCCGCGAGGTATTCCCGACAGATACGCCCGGCGTGTGGCTGAAGTACAAGAACAACCTGGGTGTCGGCGCATACATCAACCGCACGGTGCAGGAAATCTACGAGCCCGGCTCCGTGATGAAGCCGATCACCATGGCCATCGCCATCGACCAGGGCGAGGTCTCGCCGGAGGACATTTACGACGACACGGGCCCGGTGAAGATCGATGTGTTCACCATCAAGAACGCGTTGAACGCCTACTACGGCAAAGTGACGATGGCGGGCTGTCTGGATTTCTCCATCAACACCTGCATGACCAGCGTCGGCGCGAAACTGGGACGCAAACTGTTCGAGGCCTCGCTGGAGAAATTCGGCTTCAACCGCATCACCGGCATCGAACTGGACAACGAGCTGCCGGGTGAGGTGCGTCCGTGGCGCGAATGGAACGACGCGCTCGTGCTTACCGCGTCGTACGGCCAGGGAGTCTCTGTGACGCCGTTGCAGATGGTGACCGCATTCTCGTCACTGGCCAACGGAGGCAGGCTGATGAAGCCGACGATCATCGACGAAATCCGCCACAGCGACGGTCACACCGAAAAGCACGAGCCGATCATCGTCGGCCAGACGATGCAGCCGCAGACCGCCGCGACGATCACCGCGATGCTCACGCACGGCGCCGACTACGGTTTCGCCAAGGCCGGCAAGGTGAAAGGACACAAGATCGCCGGCAAAACCGGAACGTCGCAGATCGCCGGTCCGGGCGGCAAGTACGAAAGCGGCACCGGTTCGACCGTGGCGACCTACGCAGGCTACGCGCCGGTCGACGATCCACGTTTCGTGATCCTGGTAAAGCTGGACCGTCCGAAGTACGACGACTTCGGATCCAAATCCGCCGCTCCGCTGTTCAGGGATATCGCGACGTTCTTGTTTGATTACTACGGCGTCCCTCCCGACGATAAGTCGGGGAAATAACATTACACGAAAGGAAAACTGCGTTTTCCTCTCGTGAGCTCTCCTTTCCTTCTAATCGGTGCGGCTCCAGACGGCAGAGCCGGTCTTCGCCGGTTTTTGATTTGCCTGAATTCGAGAATGGATTCCGACGACCACCGGCGGCGCGCGCCGCAGGGGGAGGGGGCTTTGAGGTGAGGACGAGCGCGCTGACGCGCGAGCCGTGGCTCGGCGCGCACGCGTTTTTGGTTCTTTTGCCGCTCGGGCAAAAGAACAAAGAAATCATTCCGCAACTGTCATCTTCAAGCTTTCTTTTAATGCCGGCAGCGCTTCGTCCATATTCTCGAGCCCCTTGGCCGCGTAGCGCACCCACGCTATCTGCGCTCGCTGGTAGTAGGCGAGTGAGCGCTTGAGCATGTCCGGGTCAGCCGAGACCGGTCCGTAGTGCTTGCGCACTTCGAGAACGAAATCCTTTCCGTATTCCCAGCTCTTTGCGATATCGGCCGCCGGATCGCCGATCGCACTGTCACTGAAATCGATGATGCCGGTAATGCGGTGGCGCTCCGGATCGGCGATGATGTGTTCGCAGTACAGATCGTAATGAATCAGGGTCTTTGGCGTGTTTTTGAACATCGGCTCTGAAAATGCGGACAACATCCGCTCACTCGTCTTCCGCTCTTCCGCATTCAAGAGAGGTTCGGCAAATTGTTTGTACGTTCGCTTCCAGACCGGAATCCATTTACCCAATGATGCTTTCGGAAGGTTGAATTTCTTGTCCGCGACATCGGCCGGCAACGCATGCAACGCCTTCAGGAATGCAGCAATATCCTTCGCCGCGCGAGTCTTTTCTTCACGGCTCCAGGACTCAAGAACCGCGGGCTTCAACGGCTTGCCGGCAATGATTTTGTACGCGCCGCAGAAGCGGTCTTTGTTCAAAAGCGTGTAGTGGGGAACTTCCAGCGGCAGATGCTTGTGCATCCACTCCATCAATCCGACTTCGTTCCTGAAAGTTTTCTTGTACAGCGCTTTGCGCGGAAATCTGAAGACATATTCGCCATTCACAATCGCTGCCAGATGATCCTGACCCTGATTGGGTAGAACAAGGGAGTCGATCACAAACGACGGAAAATTTTTGGCAATAAGCCGGCGGATACGGACGTCTTTGGTCACGCAAGCAGTGTACCCGTAAATTACACAGGCTTGATCAAATCGACTTCGTCCGATGCGCTGTCCAGCACCGCGCTCATCCATGCAAAGTCGGGCTTGTCACAGCCATCACCCTTGCTCTTCGAGAGTTTCTTGCCCGCCCGGACGATCAGCGGACCGGTGAAATGATTGATGTGCGGGCCCCGTCCGTCGCGCAACACTTCAATCGTGCTGCTCATGCGCTCGGCTTTCGGCGTGTTCTTGTTGCCCCACTCGGTGCCGTAATCGCCGCCATAGACGTGCGTTACGCTCTTGCTGTCCCTGCGTGATAGAATAAAGTCCCGGACCGCCAGCAAGGCGTAGTGCACGGTCCAGTTGGTGTCACCGCCGGCCACGTCCACGGTATAGAGCTCGGTGCCGCATTCGTCGTTGCCGCACGGGCAGTGGATCACTTTCTCATGCGCGCCACGGGGCCTTGCCCGGTCAGGCGGCGGAGGCCGCTCTCCGGGTGCAAGAGTCTTCCGCTTACCCGTCTTGCAGTCAGGGCACACCGGCGTCACGAACCGGCGCATCGACGCATCGGCAAAAATTTTCCTGATGGCTGACTGCCATTTCGAACCCAGTGTTTTATACAATTCGAATCCGGCCAAAGGCTCGGTCGCCCCGGGCTCGCCATAAAATTCGGACATGGGTTGGACGACAACTCTGCCTGGAAGCGAGTCGTTATGCAGATACTCGGCGGATTGCCCAACGAAATCGCGCACGAGTCTGCCGATGGTCGCGACTCTCTCAGTCGTCGGCAATACCGGATGCTGCTGATTATTAAACTCCCGGTCATCGAGAAAAAGACGGGCGGTCGTTGTACGCGTCGCGTTCATCGCACGCAGAAGATTGAATGCAGTGAGGTAATGGCCCTGATGCAAACGGTCGGCCGACGGAGTGATTCCCATCGTCAAGACATCGGAATCCTGCGCCAAATTGGGCAGGGTAGTGCCGTTGGCGTGTCTGATGAACATGCGGAAAAAGGGGCCGCAGACTGATGGACAAGCGACTCAAAGTCAAAATGAAAGCCTTTGCCCTTAGATGCTTGGCTTTCTTAGGCCAAAACTTTTTAATTTAAATAAAGATAAAGAAGCATTAGCGTAATGCCTATCACGCCCCCTAAGAGATGCACCCTAAATAGAGAAAATCTCTCACGAATTCTATTGAGGATTTGAAATAGAGTACCTACAAGAATCAGGCTAATTCCTAATGTTAGAAAATTTGAATCTGTCTCTATGATGAATCGATATTTTGCTTGCCCAAAAACAAGGTTACCATGACCGTCAGTACCAACATTAGGGGCAGTTGAAGTTGCAAGTAACAATAAAAGGCCTCCTAGAAATCCTAAATACATTCCCACATCATCAAGATGTTCAATAAACGCTCTATAAATTATCTTGCCTAAAACGGCAGCTCTCTCCCTGTAAGAGATTTTTTTTGGCTTGGCTTTTTTGCTCATAAATTATTTTACAGTTACAGACTTCGCGAGATTCCTCGGCATATCCGGATCCCTGCCTCTCATCACCGCCAAGTAGTAGGCCAGGATCTGGATCGGAATCACGTTCACGATCGGCTGCGCGGACCGCGCGTCCGGAACCTTGATCCACATGTCGAAGATCTCGTTGTGATCCGGTGCCACCGCGATGATGAACGCACCGCGCGCTTTCAGCTCCATGATGTTGCTGATCATATCGGCCTTCAGCTCGTCGTTGCCCATCAGCGCGATGCATGGTGTGCCTTCCTGGATCAGCGCGATCGGCCCGTGCTTCAGTTCACCGGCGGCGAATCCTTCGGCGTGGATGTAGCTGACTTCCTGGATTTTGATCGCGCTCTCCAAAGCCATCGGGTAGTTCCAGCCCTTGCCGATGATGTACATGTTCTCGTGATGATGAATCTTCTGCGCGATGCCCTTGATATGCTCGATGTAGCGCGGGTTCAACATGTCGTTGATCTGTCCGCCGGTTTCCAGCAATAACTGTCGTCCTTCGTTCAGCTTGCCTGCAACCGCATGCGCGATGAGCAGCAGCACCGCCATCTGTCCGGTGGCGGCTTTGGTCGAGGCGACCGCGCGCTCGGGCCCGGCGTTGATCAGCAGCGTGTAGTCGGCAGCGCGGTGAATAGAGGAGCCTTCGGTGTTCACGATCGCGAGCACTTTGGATCCGGCCTTCTTGGCGACCTGCATCGCCTCCAGCACGTCGGCGGTCTCGCCGCTCTGGCTGACGACAACGATGAGACTCTCGGGCTTCAGGAAGTGATGATAGATTTTGAATTCGCTCGCGGGAGCGAAGTTCACGTGGCGTTTGGCGACGACAGAGAAGAAGTAATCGGCGGCCATGCAGACTTTGCCGGCCGTGCCGCACGCAGACATGATGCAGCCCAGACAGTTCTCGATCGCTTTGGCGACTTCCATGATCTGCTCGTCATCCTGGTGCACCGCGCGCCGGATGGTTTCCTTCTGGTCCATGATCTCCTTCAACATGAAGTGCTCGTACTCACCCTTCTCGACGTCGGCCACGTCCCAGTCGATGGTGATCTTGCGCTTCTGGCGCATCTCGCCGGTCTCGATGGATTGGAACTGCACGTTCTTGCCGTCCGAGAACACCATCTCGCCGTCATCCAGATACTGGACGGTGCGGGTGTATTCCAAAAACGCCGGGATGTCGGATGCGATGAAGAACTCGCCATCACCGACGCCGACGATGAGCGGTGAACCGGTGCGGGCGGCGACTATAAGAGACGTGCCCTTCTCGAATACAAGAATCGCGTAGCGTCCGTGGAAACGGCGGCATGCCTCGCGCGTGGCTTCACTGAGAGACAAACCCTTCTTGCGCTCTTCCTGGATGAAGTGGGGGATTACCTCGGTATCCGTCTCCGACTTGAAGACATGCCCCCGGCTCTTCAGCTCTTCGCGCAGCTCCTGAAAATTTTCGATGATGCCGTTGTGCACGACCGCAATGCTGTCGTCGTCCGAGACGTGCGGATGCGCGTTCGTTTTGGTCACGCCACCGTGCGTCGCCCAACGCGAGTGCGCCATAGCGAGCGAACTCGGCATATCGTCAAAATCCTCCGGCTTCACGCCGCTGATCTTCCCGATGTCCTTACGGATGTAGATGCCGTCCGGCCGCTGCAACGCAACCCCCCACGAATCGTAGCCGCGGTACTCCAAATTCTTGAGCCCCCTGATCACGATCGATCCGGCATTCGTTTTTGACCCGACGTATCCGAAGATTCCACACATACCTGTACCCCGATAGTAGCATACCGGCGGACCCGTCCATGGAATTGTGAAGAACCCCCTGAAAGCGCTTGGAAAGGCTCAAAATCGCAGAAAGTAAAATGTGTTTGTCATGAGCAGCGGCCTCTGTCCATACTCGCGTTTTGCCCTTCTTCGATCCGCGTGCTACCGTGCAGCCCCGCAAGGCTATGGGAATACCCGCAGCCACATACCCCTCCTTCTATGCGCAAGCGCACAGCACTCGTTCTCGGTTTGGCGTTCACCATCCTTCTCGCATCGTGCGGCGGAGGCGATCAGTCACCCGACGCAATTTTGCAGAAGATGCACGACCGCATGATGGAGAGCATCGCCAAGGCAACCGACAGGATGCAGGTCGCCGACATCTCGCAGACCAAGACCAACGTGAAGCTGAAGGTGAACCCGATCCCCGGCATCTCTCCGGTCATCGCAACGGCCGACATCGCTTCGGACCAGGCCTACGATGTGAAGACCGACAAGAAGCACCCGGCCATGCGCATCTCGCTCGACGCCGACGTGAAGGCACAGGTCCCCGCCAGCCTGACGGATCCGTCCAGCGGACCCAACGACCTGAGGCCGCTGAATGTGAAAGTATCGTTCGAAGGCAAGGCCGCTGCAGGCAAATTGTTCGTGAAGGTAAAGGAGGGCACCGTCTCTATGCCGACGGCAATGAACGCCGCCATCAGCGACAAGGTGAAGAAGACCTGGTACGGCACGACGTTTGAAGAGATCAACGCCATGTTCAACGAGGCACAGGGCAGCGACCCGACGATGGCCAGCAGCCAGCCTCTGATGAATGTAGAGGAGATGATCACCAAGACCATCGACCAGCAGCGCATGATGCCGACCAAAATGAAGGCATTGGCCGAAAGCGTGCACTTCTGGAAGGGGATCGAGACCCTGCCCGAGCAGAACGGCATGCTGCGCGTCCGCGTGGAATCCGACAAAGCCAAGGTGCAGGCAAGCCTGGATGCGATGCTGGACTTCGTCGTGACCGCCAACAACCCGTTCGGCCTGCCGAACCCGGGCATGGAAGAGCAGATGGCGACCGCACGCGAGGAAATGCACGAGTCGATGAAGGCGAATAACGGCGTCGTTCGCGGCGTGCTGATGGCCGACAAGGACACCTACGATTTCACCGGCTTCGACGGCGAGGTCACCGACGAAACGGGCAAGGTGACGGCCACGATCAAGTTCCTCATCGAGGAGAACGGCAACATCTCGCTGAACATCGATGACAAGGCCAACCCGGACGAGAGCCTCGTCTTCACCAAGAAGGGTGAGGCGGTCGAGATGACCGTCGGTGGCAAGAAAGTGCTGACCGGCACCGTGACAAAGGAGAAGATGCACCTGGAAGGCTTCGACGAGACCGGCGCGACCGTCATGATCGCCGATATCGAAGTCAAGAAGGCCACCATGGACGACTTCGAGATCAGCGGCAAAGTCACACTGCCATCCGTGGGTGCTGACATCGTCATCACCAAGTGGACCAGCAAGATGAGCAACAACTACAAGAACATGACCATGCACGTAGAGGGTGCCGTCAACTTCCAGGGCGAGCCTGTTGTAGAAGCCACGATCGACATGGTCCAGGAAGAGAAGTCTTCGGCCGGTATTGCAGCTGAAACCACTTTCCAGCCGATCAACGCACTGATGGTTGATCTGCAGCCATTCATGGAGCAGTTGCAGGGCGGCATGTAGGCCGGTAGCCAAGATCGCTTCACATTTGCTCTTTTCTTACCCTCGTTTGTCATCTATCGTGTCGCAGCCGTAAATTTCCTTTCATCCGTCAATTCTCATTCCGTAAGCCATGCCGATCATCAAAGCCGCCATCAAGCACGCCAGGCAATCCGAAGTCCGCAGGGACCGCCGCGTGCCGTACAAGACCCGCATGAAGACCTTCCTGCGCCAGATCCGCGAAGCTGCCAAAGAGGGCAAGACCGCCGAGGCACAGAAACTGGTCCCGGCCGCATTCAAGGCAATCGACATGGCAGCCAAGAAGAACATCATCCACTGGAAGAATGCTGCACGAAAGAAGTCGCTGATCAGCAAGATGGTCGACGCCAAGAAGAAATAAGGGTCACTCATTCGCACGTTCACAAAAGAGAGCTTCGGCTCTCTTTTTTGTGCACCGCGTCGACGCGTGACAATCTCCGCAGCCGATGTCACAGTGTCATCCATAGCTTCCGTCCTTGCACTCGACATCGGCAAACGCAGAACCGGCATCGCATTCGGCGATACAAAGGCCGGCATGCTGGCCGCGCTGGACACGGTGTCACACAAAACAATCGAGGAACTCATTGAAAAATTGAAACCGATCATCAAAGCCAAACACACGACGAAACTGTACGTCGGGCTGCCGCTGTTGCCGGACGGAACCGAAGGCGAGCAGGCCCGTTTCGTACGTGACACCATCGATAGACTGTCCAAGAGCCTGAGCTTGCCGGTGGAATGCATCGATGAACGCTACACATCCGGGGTCACCCACCAAAATCAGGATCCGGATGCAAAAGCCGCCTGCGCCCTCCTGGAAGTGGTTTTAGACCGGGAAAGAGGTATTGACAAGTCTTTTTAATATTATATGATATCTTCCATTTGATTACACAGCTTTCGCCCTTTTTCACTTCTGAATTCAGACTCCGTGATTTGCACCATTCGCATCGTCACCTCTCGATTGATCTTTATTTCCTGTCAATGTTCTGGTAGAACAAGATAGTTTTATCCCTCACAACTTCCCATGAGCACTCCCGCCTCGTCTTCCTCGGCATCGTCCGCTGCGGCCAAGTCACAGTTGACACTCAATCTTCAGGATCTCCTGAATGACTTGTTCCTGGTCTTAACTCAGAAGGAGACGGAGGTGATCAAAAGACGTTTTGCCATTGCTGGCTACTCCAAGCAGACGCTGGAGAAAATCGGCAAGCACTTCAATGTGACCCGCGAGCGCATCCGCCAGATCGAGAGCATCGCTCTCAGCAAGCTGCGCAGGACGGTACGCACGACCAGGCTCAACGAAGTGAATGAAATGGCGAAGGGGATTCTCAAGGCTCACGGAGGCGTGATGCTGTCGAGCGAACTGGTCTCCGGAGTGCTGAAGCGCTTGCCGGGCAGCTCGGGTGTTGACGGTGCGATTCTGCGCCTCTCCTTTAGTATCGACAGCGAAATGTCGTCCGACGGCACGAGCCCGACACTCAAGGCCTTCTGGCGTTTGAGCACGGTCGCTCTGGAAGACATCACCACGATCATCGACCTGGGTGTGAAGTTCCTCAACAAGCGCCATGCTTGTATGAAGAGCCAGGAGCTCATCTCGTCTATCCAGTCCATGCCGGCCTTCGAGGGCCGCGTTCCCAGTTCCGAGCTTATCGGCAGCTGCTTGTCCATCGACGAGCGTCTGCGCGAGATCGAGCGAGGGTTGGGGTCTGACCGAGTGGCGCTTCGTCCGTCCTCGCTCCATCCGCGACAAAGTCGAGATCATCCTGAAGAAGGTCGGACGCCCTCTCCACTTTATGGAGATCGCCAACCGCATCAAGGAAGCAGGCTTTGACCATAAGAACGTCACGGTCCAGGCCGTCCACAACGAACTCATCCGCTATCCGCAGTTCGTCCTCGTCGGTCGCGGCCTCTACGCACTCCGCGAGTGGGGTTACGAGCCGGGAACCGTCGCAGACGTCATCGAGAACATCCTCAAGAAGAAAGGTGCACTCAGCAAGAAGCAGATCATCGAAGAAGTCAGCAAGCAGCGCACGGTCAAAGTGGGCACCATTTCGCTTAACCTCCAGAAGATGCCGTACTTCGTCCGTGTCGGTCGTGCGGTTTACGACTTCGATCCGTCTAAGAAGAAGGCGTAATAGATTCACACTGATTCTAAGGGGCCGCGAAAGCGGCTCTTTTTTGTGTTCCCTCTCCCTTCGCAAAGGGAGAGGGTTAGGGTGAGGGATTGTTTTCTCTGTCCTTTTTGCCAACGCGGCAAAAAGGACCAAAAAGCGCTGCGCGTCGAGCAACGCCCTGAAGCTTAAAACCCGCTGCGGCGGGCCCTGTGCTTCAGGGCTGCCACCGGCCCCAGTCCTGCGCCGCGCCCGCCGCCTTTTGTTTCAATAGCATCAAACGTCTTCGGGACGCGTGAGGTTTGGTGAGGGACTTGGTTGGGAGCCGGGGGTGGGTAAAACCAAAAACCTCAACGACCTATGCTTATTCCTATCGCGCCTTTTGTCTCGAGGCCCTGAGCACAGGGCCGAGTTCTAAGGCGCAACAGGTGCTTTTGGCTCAACCTTTTGCACCAGCAAAAGGTGGAAAAGCCCGTTTACAGCCCGGGCAAAAAGGACAAACCAAATACCTAAAAGCTCAAAGGAATCGTAATCCGGTACCCCGAAAGGTGTATACTTCTATCCCAATCCGCCAACTCTCCCCATGCGTTTAACCAAGGCCCTCCTGATCGCATATCCTCTCTGCGTGCTCGCAGCCTTCGCCGCGTGCTCCAAAGACACCGTCAACAAAAAGACGTATACCTACGGCCCGACCAGCCAGACCGGCTCGGTCGTCTCGGCCGATATTTCGCTGGTGCGCCGCGGCACCCACATGCTGCGCGTGAACGGTGAAGACATGTTCTATATGGAGAGCAAAACCGAGAACCTGCAGGAATACGCAGGACAGACCGTCTATGTACAAGGAAAGCTGGAGCCAAACACACGCGATACGCATCTGCCGGTGCTGGTTGTCGAGAAACTCATCAGCCGCCAACAGGCAATCACGCCGCACGAATGGCGCATTCCTGTGCTGGGCATCGTCATCACCACGCCCGACACCTGGGACGCCACCATCAACAACGAGATCGTGACATTCGGACTGAAGGGCAGCGGCAGCGGTGAGGAAATGCTGACCGTGACCCGCAAGCCCGGCACAACCATGCCACAGGGCGAGTCGATCTTTGCCGCCGGAGGCCACGGCATCCGCGTGCGCGATGCAAATAGCGGTCTGCAGGATGTGTACGTTGCCGGCGCCGCCTCGACCACCATCCGTCTTCATTTTACGCCGGATGCATCGCTGGATACCGACGAGCTGGCTACCCTGACAAAAGAGTTTGATGACGTCGTACGATCGGTACGCCTGCTGACGAGCGGCACGAATGCCAGCGGTGCCACGACCGGAAGCGGTGCCACGAATATGCCGTGCGGCGGATCCGCCGGTATTCTGTGTCCTGCCGGACAGTACTGTGAAGTCATTGATACTGCGACCAACGTCGGTAAGTGCAGGAAGCCGTAACAGTAGCCGTTCCTTGCGTCCGCTGACCGTCAGAAAACGTAGGTGTACGATAGTACACCGCAATCTACTGTAACGATTGCAACTCTATATCGTTGACCTGCTGCGATCCGTGGGCATAATGCACACGGTGAACGTTCATACACCCTTTACCTACCTTCTTTCATTTTTATGACCAAAGTGACCTCCTCAGATCAGTCTACATCCAAACAGCTTCCTGCAGTGAAGGGTGGTGACGCATCTGTCAAAAGCACGCTCGATTCCGCCAAGGCCAACGCCCTCAAAGCCGCGGTCGCGGAGATCGAGAAGCAGTACGGCGTCGGATCCATCATGCAGATGGGCTCGGCCAACCGCATGCAGATTGAAACGTATCCCAGCGGATCGCTCAGCCTGGATCTCGCGATCGGCGGCGGCATCCCCAGAAGCCGCATCATCGAAATCTACGGACCGGAATCCTCCGGCAAGACCACACTCGCGCTGCACGCCATCGCAGAAGTGCAGAAACGCGGCGGCAAGGCCGCTTTCGTCGACGCAGAGCATGCGTTGGACATCACCTACGCCAAGAAGATCGGCGTGGACGTGGATGCCATGCTCGTCTCGCAGCCGGATGACGGCGAACAGGCGCTGGAAATCACCGAGACGCTGGTGCGTTCGGGCGCCATCGACATCATCGTCATCGACTCGGTCGCGGCGCTCACGCCGCGTGTCGGAAATCGAAGGCGAGATGGGCGACGCCAGATGGGTCTGCAGGCACGCCTCATGGTCCAGGCTCTGCGCAAACTGACGGCCATCGTCAGCAAGACCAGCTGTTCGGTCGTCTTCATCAACCAGCTGCGCATGAAGATCGGCGTGATGTTCGGCAACCCCGAAACCACCAGCGGCGGTAGGCGCTGAAGTTCTACGCCTCGCTGCGTCTGGACGTGCGCCGCATCGACAAGCTCACCGAGAAGAACGAAGGCGAAGCCGAGGTCGTCGGCAACCGCACCCGCGTGAAGGTCGTGAAGAACAAGATCGCTCCGCCGTTCCGCCAGGCCGAATTCGACATCCTCTACGCCCAGGGCATCTCCAAAGAAGGCGACATCCTGGACTTGGGAGTGAAGTACGGCCTGATCATCAAGTCCGGTGCGTTCTACAAGCTCGGCGACGTCACCATCGGCCAGGGCCGGGAACAGGCGCGCCAGTACCTGAAGGACAACTCCAAAATCACGAACAAAATGGAACAAGACATCCGTGCCGAGTTCAATAAGGTGAATACACAGCTAAACGCTCAGTAACCCGTACCGACGTGAAGCACCGGTCCGGGCAACGAAAACAGGGGAGAAGGTTGCGTTCGTAGGCACCTTCTCCCCAATCACGTGTTCACAACATAGCACAATCGTACGATCGGCGCATTAGTCCTTCTTTGGTTTGGTCGGATACCCGGTCGAAGGAGCAAATGTTTCCGGCAAAGCTGCCTCCTCGATGTACCGGGGAAGCGGGCGGGCAGATTCTTTCGAGGGGGCCGGAAGTGGCGGCAATTCCTTGCGTTCGGATCCCACAAATTCTTCGGGCAGCGGCTCTTCTTTCATGTGTGGGTAATGCCAACGGCCCGCTTGACCCGTAAAATCCGGCAATTTCGGTGCATCACCGAGTATCTGGCCGCTTCCGATTCCGTTTGCGGCGTCATGCGCCGACTTGGTTGTATCCGTTCTCGGTTTGCCGCCGTCTGTAAGCAACGCGCTAAGCAAAGCAACGGTGCCTACGCCGGCAACTTTCCTGAAAATGGACGGGGATTTTGAAGTACCTTCTGGGCTGCGGGGTGCGTGAATTGACATGCGAGCATTTAATCATCTTTTACATAATCTGGCAATGATTCAGGCCGGAAAATCCATGGCAACAGACACAAGCCTTTCGCAATCGGCGCCGGACGGTATACACTCGACACCCCATGGCAACCGCCCCCTTCCTCGACGTCCAGCCGCACAGCCAAGAAGCCGAACAAACGGTGCTCGGCGCGCTGCTGCTGGATCCGGATGCGATCATCAAGGTCTCTGACCTGCTGGTACCCGACGACTTTTACGATCCGACATTCAAGATCGTCTACCAGACGATTTTTGACCTGTACCAGAGCCATCAGCCGATCGACATCGTCACCGTCAGCAACAAGCTGGCCGACGAACAGAAGATCCAGTCCGTCGGCGGTTCGGCGTTCCTCGCTGAGCTGGCATCCAAGGTTCCGACATCCGCACACGTTTACAAGTACGGACAGATCGTCAAAACCAAAGCTCTGCATCGCCGCATCATCCAGGCCGGCGAGCGCATCAAGGCGCTCGGCTACGAAATCGACCGCGAGGTGCCCGACCTGCTCGAGCAGGTGGAGAAAACCGTGTTCGGCATTTCGGCCACGTTCCTGAAAGACAAATTCGTCCACATCCGCGACATCTTGAATGCCCGCTACGAAAAATTTGCAGAAATGCACGAGTCCAAGGACGGCAACGCCATCAAGGGTGTCCCGACCGGCTTCGGCACGCTGGACGTAAAGCTGTCGGGCTTCCAGCCCAGCGATCTGATCATCATCGCCGCACGTCCCTCTATGGGAAAGACATCGCTTGCGCTGAACATCGCCCAGAACGCGGCGATCAGATTCAACAAGACCGTCGCGATCTTCTCTCTGGAAATGAGCAAGGAACAGCTGGTCGACCGTCTGTTCGCATCCATGCTCGGCGTCGACTCGTGGAAGCTGCAGAAAGGAAAGCTCGACGACCGCGACTTCCAGAACATGGGTCCGATCATGGATGACCTGAACAAAGCCAACATCTTCATCGACGACTCCATGGGCTCGTCCATTCCGGAGCTTCGCACCAAGGCCCGCCGTCTGCAGATGGAGACCGGCCTGGATATGATCATCATCGACTTCTTGCAGCTTATGAGCACCGGCCATCAGGGATTCGTGGGCAACCGTGTGCAGGAAATTTCGGAGATCTCCCGTTCGCTCAAAATGCTCGGCCGCGAACTGAAGATTCCGGTGGTAGCGCTCAGTCAGCTGTCCCGCGCAGTGGAAAGCCGTCCCGGCAACATCCCGGCGCTGTCCGACCTGCGCGAATCCGGCTCCATCGAGCAGGACGCCGACGTGGTGCTGATGATGTACCGCGAAGATTACTACGAAGAGGACTCCGACCGTCCCGGCGTGACCGACATTTACATCCGCAAACACCGCAACGGTCCTACCGGCCGTGTAGAGCTGATGTTCAAGCGTGAACAAATGCGCTTCTACGACATGGATAAATCACAATCCAAGACTCCGGCGCACGTCGGCGACGACGAGTAAGAAAAAGAAGACTTTCGCAAACCTCGGTGTGAGGAATAGAATCGCTTCATATGTTTGATCTTCCCATCCGACCAGAAATTTCACTTCCGGCTATTTTGGCGTATTCGTTTCTCGCGTTCGTGATCGGACTGGTGCTCACCAGACCGTTCGTCGCGTTCCTGCGCAAGTACAAGATGGGCAAACAACTGCGCGTCGAGGCCGTTGACGGGGGATCGGCCAGCGTGTTCCTGACCTATCACAAGAACAAGGCCGGCACGCCGACCATGGGAGGCATCCTTATCTGGGTGTCGATCGTCATTACCGTGATCATCTCGCGCCTGCTGTCGCTGTCGGGCACGGTCGACCATTCGCTGCTGCAGCGCGGTCAGGTGTACATCCCGCTGGCAGTGCTGCTGATTCTGGGAGTTGTGGGCGGCGTCGACGATTACATCAACATCCGCGGAGGCGGGAAGAACAAGGGCCTCAGCGCCTGGTCGAAGATGGCGCTGCTTTTGGCTATCAGCCTGGCTGCCGCCAGCTGGTTCTACTTCCGTCTGGACTACCAGACGCTGGTGATCCCGTTCGGCTCGTACCTCGGACTGCCTGACGTCGTGAACCTGGGCATCTGGTACATCCCGCTGTTCATGTTCGTGCTCATCGGCACGTCCAACGCGGTCAACGTCACCGACGGTCTGGACGGACTGGCTGCAGGCCTATTGATTATCGCATTCGGCGCATTCGGCGTCGTCGCGTACGTACACGGCTATTTCGTGCTGACGGCATTCTGCGGCGTCATCGCGGGCTCCATCGCGGCGTTCCTGTGGCACAACATCCCGCCGGCCATTTTCTTCATGGGTGATACCGGTTCGCTCGCACTGGGCGGCACGCTGGCTGTGATGGCATTCATGATCGACCAGGTGCTGATTCTGCCGGTGATCGGCTTCGTCTTCGTCATCGAGATGCTGTCCGTGATCATCCAGCTGACCAGCAAGCGCCTGCGCAACGGCAAGAAGGTCTTCAAGTCCGCACCGTTCCACCACCACCTGGAAGCGCTCCAGTGGGGCGAGAGCAAGGTCACGATGCGACTGTGGATCATCGGCTTCTTCTTCGCATTCCTGGGCGTTTTGATCGGGATCTACGGCTAGAAAATTGAAAACGGAACCGGATCGTGTATCATCCAGCCATGTTGAAAGTCGCCATTAACGGGTACGGCCGCATCGGCCGCATCGTTCACAGACAAATGCTGGAGCACTTCGGCTCCGAGGCGCAGGTAGTCGCCATCAACGCATCCAGCGACGCCACGATGCGCGAGTATCTTTTGAAGTACGACACGCTGCATGGACGCTTCGGCGGAGAGGTGCGTGTGGACGGCGATCATTTGATGGTAAACGGCAAACGCGTGGAAGTCGTCCGTGAGCGCGACCCGGGCAAGTGTCCGTGGAAGCAGCTGGGAGTGGATGTGGTCGTGGAAGCCAGCGGCAAGTTCCGCACCCGAGAGTCATGCCAGCCGCATCTGGATGCAGGGGCAAAAGCAGTCGTCATCACCGCACCGCCGAAAGACGATGTGGCGATGATCGTCCGCGGCGTGAACGATGACCAGATCCAGAAGTCTTTGCCGATCCTGAGTGCCGCGTCGTGCACCACCAACTGCATCGCGCCCGTCATCAAAGTGTTGGACGAGAAGATCGGCATCCTGAAAGGCCTGGTCTGCACCACGCACGCCTACACCACGTCTCAGAACCTGCTGGATAACTCCACTGACAGTTCCAAAGTGCGCATCGCGCGCGCTGCAGCGCTATCCATCATCCCGTCGACCACAGGCGCGGTGAAGGCCTGCGCGAAGATCTTCCCGCATCTGCAGGGCAAAATCGACGGTATGGCGCTGCGTGTACCGGTTCCGAACGTCTCGGCTGCGTATCTGGCGATGGAAGTGAAGCGCAAGACGACGGTCGAGGAAGTCCACGCCGCACTGGCTGAAGCGTCGAATGGATCGCTGAAGGGGATTCTGGGCATGGAAAAGGATCAGCTGGTCTCGGCTGATTTCGTATCCGACTCGCACTCCAGCACCATCGATATGGAATCCACCGCCGTCATCGACGGTACGTTGGTGCAGATTCTCAGCTGGTACGACAACGAGTGGGGTTACGCCATGCGCGTTACAGAGATCGCCAACCGCATCGGCGGCATGCTCTAAATCCTCCCGCTCCCCAAAATCATGGCTACCTGCGCAATGCCTTCACAGATCTCGCTCAACTCGCATCTGTTCGAGTCCGGCGTACCTGACGATCTGCGCCATCTGATCAACGACATCGCGCGGGCAGGCAAGTACGTGCACAACGCCATCCGCACGACTGATCTGGGTTTGGCCGGTTCGTCCAACCAGTTCGGCGAAGAGCAGCTGAAGCTGGACGTGCTCAGCAACAAAATCGTCAAAGAGGAGTTGTGCGCAAATCGTTTGGTGCACTCGTTCGCATCCGAGGAAGAGGCCGAGCTGCAGGAGCTGACGAGCGATGGCCCGTTCACAGTGGTATTCGACCCGCTGGATGGATCGTCACTGGTCGACGCAAACCTGGCGATCGGTTCGATCTTCGGCATCTACGAGAAGAAAAAAGGGCTGATGGGCCGCACGCCGCGCGAGCAAGTCGCCGCGCTGTACCTGGTCTATGGCCCGCGCACCACGCTGGTGTACAGCGCCGGCAAGGGTGTTCATGCATTCCACCTGAACGAAGTAGGGGAGTTCGTTTTGCTCAAAAAAAACCTGACCATGAAGGACGAAGTGAAGACCTACGCTCCGGGCAACCTGCGCGCTGTGGTCGACACTCCGGCATACCGCAAGATGATGGACATGTGGCTGGAGGAAGGCCACACGCTGCGCTATTCGGGCGGCATGGTGCCGGACATCCATCACATGCTCATCAAGGGCGCAGGCATCTTCACCAATATCGGCGGCAGCAAGTATCCGAAAGGCAAACTGCGCATTCTGTTCGAGTGCGGACCGTTCGCGTACATCATGGAACAAGCCGGCGGCGCATCATCGGATGGCACCCAGTCCGTGCTGGACGTGAAGATCGAGGACGTCGATCAGAGGACTCCGCTCATCATCGGAGCGAAGAGTGAGGTGGCGAGGGTTGCGAAAGTTTTACAAGGTTAAGAATACGAAGATTGCGAAGAGTGCGACGATCCTCGTTTTCCTCGCACTCTTCGTATTCGTCGTTTTCCTTTAGTCATTCCAATACGCATCCTTGAGAGCTTTAGGCAGAACCTCCTCGAGAGTGCGGTTCGGCTCAGCATCTTTCGGCTTCCCATCCAGTCTGTAGATACGACGCATGCTCTTGTACGTTCCCCACGGAAAGAATTTCCTCCAGCGGAAGCGCTTTGCATCCTCGCTGCCCGGTTTGCCACCACGCTTCACGATCGCTTCATCACTCGGCGCGTACGGCAATGACTTGGGTTTGTCGTTACGGCTGAACTCGACCATGCCGACCGCTTTGCGCGTGTCCGGATCCACGTACACCAGATCGGTGTCTTTGTAGCCGTCGGCTGGCGGTGGCTGCGGATAGGTGATTGCAGGCGCAGGAGCAGCCGGAGCTGCAACCTTCGCGGCAGCGGGAGCAGGAACTGCCGCGTTCGGGGTCGGCGGAACAGATGCAGGAGTCGGAACTGCTGCAGGCGCTGCCGGTGGAACGGGCTGCTGATCGACCATTATTCTTTGGGCGTGAACAGATTGTGATCCTCAGGCGGCATCGGCGGGGGAGGCGGAGGCGGGGGAGGCATGTTGTCTTCCTGTGCAGGTGCATCGCGCTTGACCGGCGTGCGCAGCTCGTCGGGGTGCTGGAAGACTTCTTTCACCTGGCTGCGCAGGAACTGCTGATGACGCATGAACGAGTACAGCAGAGCGACCGCGCTGCCGACCATGGAGATGTAGATGCCCCAGCGGATCTCCGCACCGGAAACGTCGAACGTGACGCGCAGCAGCACAGTGAACGCAGCTGCAAGCAGGATCATGCAGATGCAGCAGAGCGCGAAGCGCACATAGTTGCGCTGCTGTCTGCGGACAAGCACCGGACCGCCGACCAGCGGCGAAATGGTCATGACCAGCATGAATACCTGCAGCGCAAAAACGCTGAAGCCCAGGTACGCTGTGTAGAAACCGAAGCCGTTCCACATCTGTTCTTTGCCGAACCACTGTCCGCCGAACCACGGCAGGAACACGCCGAGGATGCTGCCGATGAGCGCGACGTGCAAAATCTGTTCCTCGAGTTCCATCGCTTTTACGGCGCGCATGAGCTTCTCAAACATCGGAAACAGGATAGCAAAAACAGCCACCCCTGTCACTGTGCATCCGTTCGCAGCAATAAGCCAAAAGATGAGGGATGAATGTGATCGAAAGAGCTGGTAGAATGCGACTCCCTCTTTTTTCACTATGCGTATTGCAGTCGATGCCATGGGTGGTGATCTCCCGGATGTGCCCGAAGGACATACGCCGATACTGGAACAGACCCGGGTAGACGGTGCGCTTTTGGCGCTGCAGGTGAGGCCGGAATTGCAGGTGTTGCTGGTGGGGGACAAGGATAGAATTCACGATCTGCTCATTGGGTGCCCGCCGGATTTGCGCAGGCGTATCGGCATCGAACACAGCGATACGGTGATCCCCATGGAAGCGGCTGACCGGGCGTTGCTTCGTGTTATCGCGGCCGACAGCGCCGCAGGATGGAAGTCGTCGGTCGGGCTGGCCGCAATGAGCGTGAAGGCAGGTGTTTCGGATGCAGCGATCAGCGCCGGGAATACCGGAGGAAGCGGCTTTGTCGCATCCAGAGTGCTGGAGCTGATTGATAACGTCGGCCAGCCCGCGCTGGTTGCGACTCTGCCGACGTATCAAAAAAGGGCCGTGGCAATGGCAGACGTCGGACTGGTGGCTGACCGCACGCCGTACGGGATCGTGGAAGCCGCATTGCTGGCCGGGCAGTACGCCAAAAATGTCTACGGCATCACGGATGAGATCCGCTATGGAGTGATGAGCGTCGGATCCGAACCCGGCAAAGGCAATATGGCAGTGCGCAAAGCCGGTTCCATCTTCGAAAAAATGCCGGTGAAGTTTGTCGGCAACGTTGAGCCGAAAATGATTTATAAGGATGCGGTCCACGCCGTGGGAGTCGACGGCTTCGCGGGAAACGCCGGACTGAAATGGATCGAAGCGACTGCCGAATTCATAAAATTCATGCAAAGCCAGGAAATCCGTTCCGACATGCTGCCGATACGGTTGCTGAACTGGGTATTGAACCGGCGCAAATTTGCCCGCATCAAGCAGTGGATGAGCACCGACCATAACGCGGCGGCGTTATTCATAGGAGTCAACGGACTGATGACCAAAGCCCACGGCGACGCGAACGCAGAAAAGTTTTCAGCGGGGCTTCTGCAAACCGCAGCACTGACAGAAAGGCCGCTTTTGGCCAACATGAACAGAGAGCTGCCGCCATTGGCTGAAGCGGCGATGAAGATAAAAGAAGACTTGAAGCTGTAAACGCCGGGTTGCACCGGCAAGAACATGCTACCCTGTACCCGTGAAGCTCAAGTACAAGACCATCGGCCTCACCGCGCGCAGCGAATTGGAAAAGCGTGACGTGGCGATCGAAAAAGTCGCGAAGATCGTCCAGAAGTTGGGCGGAAATTTATTATTGGACGAACAGCGCTGCAAAATACAATCACTCAAAAACTGCGGCTGTTACTCGTCGCCGGCCGGACTGGATCTGCTGATCGTCCTCGGCGGCGACGGAACAATTTTGCGAACGGTGCGCGAGATGGAAGATTTCTCCATCCCGCTGCTGTCCATCAACCGCGGCACGGTGGGATTCATGGCGGAGATCGCGCTGGGTGAAACCGACGTGATGCTGCCCAAACTGCTGGGAGGGGAGGGGATGATCGATGAGCGCAGCCTGCTGAACGTGGTCGCATACCGCGGCAAAAAAGAACTGTGGCGCGGCAAAGTGCTGAACGAAGTCGTCGTATCGCAAGGCGCCATTTCGCGTTTGATCGATTTGAAAACAACGGTCAACGGCGAACCGCTCACCACATTCCACGCCGACGGCGTCATCGTCTCCACGCCGACCGGATCCACTGCGTACTCGCTTGCCGCCGGAGGACCGATCGTCCATCCGCAGATGCGCGCGACCATCGTCACACCCATCAACCCGCACAGCTTCACGCAGAAGCCGATCGTGCTGCCGGCCGAGCAAATCATCGACATCACCATCGTTACGAAAAAAAATAAATTTTCCGACCTGCAGGTGAGTATGACATTGGACGGCCAGACCTACGTCTCGCTGAAGGCGGGGGATCGGGTCCAGGCAGAAGTCTGCACCCAGACCGTGAAATTCATCCGCCGCAAAGAAGACACGTTCTTCGAGACATTGCGCACCAAGCTGAAGTGGGGAGAGGCACCGGAGGCGTAAAATCGGTCTACAACGGCCTGAGGAGTAGGAATAGAGCGCTTCGGGCATGTGGCATTGGTATGCATTTTGTGGTATAATAATGTAATGGCAATCGACGTTAAAAAGATATCGGCACTGCAGGGGGAGGAGATGCTCTCGACCCTGGAACTGGAGGCGATCAAAAACGGCGTCTCCGACATCCACATCAACCCTCAAAAGCACTCGGTGAAGATCGAATGGCGCGAGCTCGGCGTGCTTTCCAAGCTGTTCGAGATGAGCCACGAGACATTTTTGACGGTGCAGCGCCGCATCAAATTCAAGGCCAAGCTGAAGCTGAACATCGAGACCATCGCCCAGGACGGCCAGTACATCTTCTCCGCAGGCGGCCGCATGATCAACGTGCGTGTCGCCAGCTTGCCAAGCAGATTCGGCGAGGCGTTCACACTGCGCTTCCTCGACCCGGCCCGCGGTATCGTTCCGCTCGAGAAGCTCGGCTTCCCGGAAGGCATCCGCAAGCAGCTGGAACAACTGGTCGAACTGCCGAACGGCATGATCCTGGTCACCGGTCCTACCGGATCGGGTAAGACGACGACGCTGTACGCGCTGCTGTCCACGCTGGCCGGCAAAGACCGCAACATCATCACCCTGGAGGATCCTATCGAGTACGAACTGAAGGACATCATCCAGAGCCAGATCGACGCCGAACACGGGTATACGTTCGCCACCGGACTGCGCGCGATCTTGCGTCATGACCCGGACATCATCCTGGTCGGAGAAATCCGCGACCAGGAAACGGCTCAGACCGCCATCGATGCCTCGCTCACCGGTCACTTGGTGCTGGCGACGCTGCACACCAACTCCGCTATCGAAGCCATTCCGCGTCTGCTGTCCATGGGCGTCAGCACGTACACCTTCGCTCCGGCCTTGCGCGCGGTGCTGGCACAGCGCCTGGTGCGCACCATCAACCCGACCCTCCGCGCCGAAGCCGACAAACACACTGAAGATGAGCCGAATTTCTACAGCGGCCAGTGCACGCTGCCAGAGCTGCTCATCGCCTCCTCGGCGATCCGCGGGCAGATCCTGCAGCAGGCCACATCAGCCGAAATCCGTGAGACTGCCCGCAAAGAGGGCTACAAGACTATGTACGAGTGCGGCAAGGAATTCGTGGATCAGAAGCTGACGACGATGGCCGAAATCCTCCGCGTGACGGCATCCGATCAGAAGGACTAGTGGATATCGCTGAAGCCGCCTGAAATCAGTTGCTTCTGCTCTTGAGCGTGGCCTATCATGCGATGCCATGCTGACCCAGAGGTACAACCGCCGACCATACATGGCCAACGCTGCGTCTGAGCGTCGTCCGCGCCTGGTCGCCCGGCTGCTCACCATCGGTATCGCGCTGCTCATCATCTGGTACCTCGGCGGCAAAGTGCTGTCGTTGTTCGTGAACTCGACCGGTCACCGCAATCCGGCCATTTTGACCACCGAACGCGACAGTCAGGACGTACAGATTTCGCTGCAGTCCGGCGAGTGGCAGCGCGCGGAAAACAACATCAAGATCTACCCCGGTGACGCCGTCTCTACAAAGGGCAACGGCAACGCGATCATCACGTTCTTCGACGGCACGCACGTGCGACTGGATGCCAACACCGAGGCAGCCGTGGAGAAGAGCGACAAGTACGAAGAAGACACGTCATCCGTCAGCCTGAAGCTGCGCTCCGGACGCCTGTGGGTGTCCACGCCCAGCGTGATGGCTTTCTCCGGTTCCATCGTCCGCAAAGTCGCTACCGACGCGTATTCGGCCGAACTGCCGGGCGAGACCAACGCACTGCTCAGCACATCGCTGGTAGCCGTGTTGCGCGCACAGGGACTGGGACTGAGCATCGATGTCCTGCAGCCGAAAAATTCCAACCAGATCGTGGTGGTCGGTGAAGGCCAGCAGCTGACATTGAGCGAAGACGCCCGCAACACCATCGCCGCAGGCGACGACCCGTACCGCTACCGCGACCCCATCGGTTCCACGATGCTGAACGACGAGTTCTTCCTGCGCAGCTACGCCATGCTGAAAGATATCGCGACCGGCAGCGGCGCACTCACCGGCGGCGTGGATCTGACACAGCGCGACGACCTGGTGATCACCGCACCCGAGAACAACGCACGCGTGACCGGCAAGACCGTCACCGTCGCAGGCCGCGTCAGCGAGCGTATCAAAACGCTGATCATCAACAACAGCATCACCGCCGTGAAGCCGGATAAGACCTTCTCGGTCGATGTCGCGCTCGCCGGTGAGACAATGGCGATCCACATCGAAGCCCAGGACGACCAGGGTGTCGCACTGGCCAAGCAGGATCGCTCGGTAAAAGTGGAACTGAACCCGTACCGCGAGACCGTCACGATGAATTCGCCGGTCGGTTCGGGCAAGACGCTCACGACTTCCGCGACAGAGATCGACGTCAGCGGTCTGGCTCCGGCCAATGCCGCCAGCATCTGGGTCAACGATTACAAGCTGCAGCTGTTCAAAGCCGGCAGCAAGACCTGGAGCTACCTCGCCAGCCGCGACCTGGGGAACTTGGTCGACGGCAAGAACACGCTGACGATTTACGCGATGGACAAAGACGGCCGCAAAGGACCGACCACGACCATCTATATCGTCTATGACCCTGCTGCTACCGCAACCGTGCCCACCGCAGTGCCGACCGCAACCGCTTCGTCACAGCCGCCGCTGAAGCAGAACCCGCCGCTGACGCCCGGAACCCTCGCAGTGACCGCCCCGGCACCCGGCACGACTGCAGAAGCCACGGCAGTCGAGAACGTGATCGAAGGCACGACCTCAGCCGAAACGGCATTCATCTCGGTGAACGGTTACACGCTGTCGCTGTACATCGCCGGCAAGACCACCTGGAACTACATCGCATCGGTGGACCTGGGCACCATGAAAGAAGGCAAGAACGTCTACCGCGTCGTCAGCCGCAACAAAGACGGTGAGATCCTGGACGTGCTGGAGTACACGATCAATTACACTCCGGCCCGGTAACATGAGTATTGCTCACTGGTTGGTTCTCCTGAGCATACCGGTCAATATCGCCGGTTCGTTTGCGTACATCCGCGATACCCTGCGGGGGACGACGAAACCCAACCGCGTGACATGGTTGCTCTGGATGATCGCTCCGCTGATCGGGGCTTCGGCAGCCATATCCGCAAACGCCGACATCTGGGCGACGTTTCGTATCCTGCTTGCCAGCTTCATACCGCTCGTTGTTTTCACCGTCTCGTTTATCAATCCGGAAAGTTACTGGAAGCTGACGACCTTCGATCTGCTGTGTGCCGGGTGCTCTGTGCTTGCGCTTATCGCCTGGGGCACTGTCGATTCGCCGCGACTCGCGATTTTGCTGGCTGCGACCGGCGATGCCTTCGCCGCACTGCCGACCATACGCAAAGCATGGGCACACCCCGAATCCGAAACAGGAATAACATACCTTGCCACTACAACGGCATCTCTGCTGGTCATTCCATCCATCCGGCGGTGGGACATCGAAAACTCTGCATTCCAGATCTACCTGATTGCATTGAATTCAATCATACTTTTTGCGATCTACAGAAAGCGGTTCTGGTTCCGATAAACGCGAATCAAGCCGGAACGTCCATCTCCAGCTTCTTCAGAATAGTCGTCAGCGCTTTCGGTACCGGCGCTTTCACGTCGACGCGTTTGCCGGTGCCCGGTGAATCGAACGATAACTTCCAGGCATGCAGACACAGTGACGTCACCGCCAGCTCGTCTTCCAGCTTCTTGGCTGCGGATGACGGGTATTTGCGATCGCCAAGCAGGTTGTGGCCGATGGTGGAGAGATGCACGCGGATCTGGTGCGTGCGGCCGGTGTGCAGGTCGCACTCCAGCAGCGCGACGTCGCGGGACGTGGCAATGGTGCGGTACTCGGTCTTCGCATCGCGTCCGCTCATGCTGCGCAGCACCGACATGCGGGTGCGCTCGGACACGTGGCGGCCGATAGGGGAGTCGATGACCGCACGCTTGTGGGCGGGAACACCGGCGACCAACGCGAGATAGGTTTTCCGGACGGTGCGGTCGCGGAACTGGTTCTGCAAAAACAGATGTGCGTCGGGCTTCTTGGCGATCAGCAGACAGCCGGTCGTTTCTTTATCCAGCCTGTGCGCCAGCGTCTCGCCGGCGGAGAAGGGGATTCCGTGCGTGCCGAAGTGATGCTCCAGGAACGCGAGGATCGTCAGCTCGTCTTCTTCCATCGCGCTGCCGGGGTGCACCGAAATGCCGGCCGGTTTGTTGATGACCATGCATGCGTCGTCCTCGTACAAAATTTCCAGCGGAACAGTGGATGCAGCAGCCTTCTGTTTGGCAGCCAGTTTCTTGGGGTTGTCGTAGACCAGCACGGTGTCGCCGGATTCCAGGTGAATCGAAACTTTCTTCTGGGCTTTGCCGTTCACCAGCACCAGACCGTCTTCGGCCAGGCGCTTGCCGAACGAGCGGCTTTTGACTTCCTTTTGCAGTGCCAAAAACACGTCCAAACGCATGGGTTCAGAGACCCGGTACTCGCCGAGGATGATGCGGTCGGATGACATAGTAGATACCCACTATACAGGACTTTTTGACTGATAGAAGCGGTAAAAGCCACCATTACACCCACCCCCGGCTCCCTACCAAATCCTGCGGAAAACCTCACGCGTCCCTAAGACATTTGATGGTATCGAAACCAAAGGCGGTAGGGCGCGGCGCAGGACTGGGGCCGGTGGCAGCCCTGAAGCAAAGGGCCCGCCGCAGCGGGTTCTAAGCTTCAGGGCGTTGCTCGACGCGCAGCGCTTTTTGGTCCTTTTTGCCGCGTTGGCAAAAAGGACAGAGAGAAACAATCCCTCACCCTAACCCTCTCCCTTTGCGAAGGGAGAGGGGATTAATACCTTCGATTACACGATATAGCGCTTCGGCGAGGGTTTCTCTATGATAGGAAGCAATGAAAGACTCCGAACTCCTCACCCGCGCCGTCGAAGAAGTCGTCCCCAAGCCGCTGGCGGAAGCCAAGCTGAAAAGCGGCAAGCCGATGCGCCTGTACTTCGGCATCGATCCGACCGGTGCAAAGCTGCACCTGGGTCACAGCGTGCCGCTGCGCAAAATGCGCGCGTTTCAGGATGCCGGACACCAGGTGATCCTGCTCATCGGCAGTTTCACGGCCATGATCGGTGACCCGACCGGCAAGGATGAAATGCGAAAGACGCTCACGAAAGAGGATGTGGAGAAGAACTTCGAGACCTACGTTGAGCAGGCCAAGACGATCCTGGACATGAGCAAACTGGAAATCCGCTACAACCACGAATGGCTGGAGAAGGTCGACTTCAAGAAGATCCTGGAACTCTCGAGCCACTTCACCGCACAGCAGATGCTGCAGCGCGACATGTTCAAGCGCCGCATGGCAGAGGACAAGCCGATCAGCGTGATGGAGTTCATGTACCCGCTGATGGTCGGTTACGACTCAGTCGTGCTGGATGTCGACGTGGAACTCGGCGGCAATGATCAGCTCTTTAACATGCTGGCCGGCCGCACGCTGCAGACCGCTTTCGGCAAGCGCGACAAGTTCGTGCTGACGACAAAGCTGATCGAGGGCACCGACGGCCGCAAGATGAGCAAGACCTACGACAACTGCATCTACATCACTGACGCGCCGCAGGATATGTACGGCAAGACCATGCGCATTCTGGACAACCTGATTCCGCTGTACATGGAGTGCTGCACCAGCCTGCCGATGGAGGAAGTCGCCAAAGCCGAGAAGGCACTCAAGGACGGCAAGACCAACCCGAAGGATTTGAAGATGCGCCTGGCCCGTGAGCTGGTGACGATGTACTACGGCAAAGAGCAGGCCGAACACGCCGAAGCCCAGTTCCAGACCATGTTCAAAGACCACGGCGTGCCGGATGAGATGCCCGAAGCCAAGTTCAAGCCCGATTTCATGCTTAGCAATTTCTTAGTTGAGTTCAAATTAATTCCATCCAAAAGCGAATTCCGTCGCTTGGTTGAGCAAAAGGGGATTCACATGAACGATGCTCTGGTGACAACGTTGGACGCCAAGGTTGAAAAAGGTGTCATCAAGGTCGGGAAGCGAAAATTTTTGAAGGTTATCTAGTCCAACCTCGAAAATATTTCCGCGGGCATTTTTCAGTGTTTGCCGTGAAGTATGTTGCAAGGTTCACACCTTGTACTGTACATAAGGTCTATCACCTTATCGCCTTACTACCTCTTCCACATGCCAATCTCCATCGAAGAACTCCGGCGGCGCCGAAGAGAGTTAGAAGCCGACATTAACAAGTTTGTAAGGGAAAAGGAGCACATCGACTACGTGCTGCGCCATTTTGCGAAGGAAGGAGCTGAAACTGCCGCGATGCAGCTGAACATGCAGATTCCGGCCGACAGTTCGTTCAAATACCGGTCCAAGGACGAAAAGCTGCAGGCGGTCATCGACATCCTGAAAACCACAGAGGGAAACACTCAGAAGTCGGGTGTCATCCACAGAAAATTGGAAGAAAAGGGGATCATCCTCAAAAAGACGACGTTCGACGCCTATATGAGCATGTGGGTCGATAACCCCGAAACGCACATCGTCCGCACCGGACCTGGCATGTACAAATACTCACTGACGGGTGTTGCGACTGACACCTTGTCCTAAACACATGAAAAGGTTGGGGGCCGGCACGCTTTCGCGCACCGGCCCGGTGAAGTGGTGCAGAGCTCCTTAGCCCCGCGTCTTGCCGATGTTGCGACACCAGAACCAATCGCCGTGATTCATCACTGCCCCGAAGAGCAGCACCGCGACCAGCATGGCCAGAAGCATGATCAGGCTGTCCCGATCACTGTTCTTGCCCCATGCGTCTCGCAGAACGCGAATCGCGCAGATCAGTGCCAGCACCGCGAAGATCGCAGCGACGACCAGCTGCCCCCACTGAAGGGGGCTGAGGACTTGGGCATCCATCGTGGATGTCCTCCGGGGAATGGGAACGATCACTACACTTCTATTGTCATTATAAAACAATAATTGAATTTTGACCATGTTTTACGGCTGGGGGATCTCTCCGATGGCTTCTGTATGCGCAAAGCCGACTACCCTCTCTCGCAAAAGTGCCCCGAATCCCCCGGTTGGAGAGACGTGCAGCCCGCTAAACGTTGGCCTGCTGATGCCGAGGGAGGGGAGTATTCGCATACGGCATACTGGGTCACTTTTTACGCAAGGACCGGTTGTGCACACTGCTGTGTATAAGTGCAAAACCCGACCCTTGAAAGTCTAAATCCGTGCACGCCGCAGAAGCTAAACCAAAAACCGTATGCGAGGGGAGTCAAACCGCAATCTGTTGAAAGACGCACAATGTATCTTGTACATCATTTAATAGCCGGTTTGCGGTAAAGCCAGGCTCCGCTGACCCATGCGGAAAACCTACTGATTCTCTGTGACAATGATACTTGACCCGATACTCGGCAGGTTCCCCGCCCATGGTGGCCACAGTGTGACCTGCGCCTTGGATACTTCCGGAAGGTTCTTGATGATGCGGTACGCATCCTCCACCGACTTCCCTGCCACGCTGTCACGGATATATTTGCCGAATCTGGCCCCGGTCGGGGTCAACGGGCTCAGGATGTACCGCTGGCCGTAGGACAAATCGGCCGTTACTTTGACCCAGAGGAGGTTATCATCCCACGGCGGAATGACGTGAATACTCAGGTTTTCACGCACCAGCGAATCCTCCAGGATGATTTTATTGGCTTCCACACGCGACAAAACCTGATCTTTCAGCATTCCGAGCAGCTTGGTCTCGTCATACAGCAGCACGGTGTAATCGATGGTGCCGTGGATGGGGATGGACGCGACGTTCTGGCCGATGAACGCCTCGGACAGGTCAAAATCCGTATAGGTGATTTTGGTCAGTTCGTCATAGCGCAGCTGGGTGAGACCCGCGCTGCCGACCTGATTGAAGCTTGCACGGTCTTCGTCAGCCTGGGCTTTGGCAGCAGCCAGAAGTTCCTGCTCCAGTTTGGCTCTAGCGATTTTGATGTCATCGGGCTTCACACGGGTCACGTACGACGTGCTGCCGCCGGTGCCGGGCTTCTCGTTACGGCCGTATACAACCTGACGCTCTTTATCGCTGAGGCCGGGAATATCCCATCGGACTCCGGCCGGGACGTTGCCGCGCGCACCGACGACTTCGCCGTACTGGTCCAGCGGATCGGCAAGCGCCATGACCTCCTGCTTTGTCTTGGATGGCATGATGAGGTCATAGGGCAGCCGGAACTGCATGCCTGCCTGGTTCACAAAGCGCGTCCCCTTGCGCAGCGAATACTGCTCGTCGGAGTCGTTGATCACTGTCAGCGGCAACTTGGCATTCTGGCCGGTGAAATCTTTGCTGATCTGGTCGAACGTGATCGTGCGCTCGGTGTGCACGGTGATCGGATACAGCTTCAGCACATGCACGCGTTCGGGCGGCACCGGCAACGTCGATCCAGACGCGGCCAAATAGACGTTCATGGTGAAGTTCTCGACTTCTTGGTTGGGCCAGATGCGGATCTCGGCTGATGGCAACAAGCGCAAGAACACGTACAGGAACACCAGGATGCTGGTACCGAACAGCAGCCAGATGCGCATTTTCGGCAGCGACAGCAGACCGACAAACTGCAGCTTGGAACGGATGTCCTGCCGCCATGACACCGGACTGAATACGCGCAGCGCTTCGGCGCGGGATTCGTGCTTGGCCACCAGCATCTTCAACTGCTTCAGCGTATCGACCACCTGCCAGCCTTGCTCGCGCGCGGCGGCGTTGATCCCGTCGTTCTTGGTCGCCAAAATCAGTGTTCGATCTGCATGCAGCGCGCGAAGCTCTTTCAGCCATCCGGCAATCTTGTCGTCTTTCATCTGCGGCAAACCCGTCGGCGGCAGCACCAAAAGCAGTGCTCCCTGACTGCGGCGGACCGCCGCGGAAAGCGATTTGGCGGTGTAATGCTCGCGGGCTACCAGGACGGTGATGTCAGTCGTCGCGACCATTGAACGCAGCGGATGAATTGCATGACAGATGATCTTGTCGGCGCCCCGGAGGACGAACGTGTGTTACTTCTCGAGCGCTTTCAGCGAGGCGAACTTCTTGCCGGAGATGAATTCCAGCATCGCGCCGCCTCCCATGCTGACGAAAGTGTACGCGGACAGCGGGTACTTGTACTTCATGTGGAAGTCGATCGTGTCGCCTCCGCCGATGATGCTCACGGCTCCTTTTTTGGTGGCAGCGACAATCGCTTCGGCGATGCGTTTGCTGGAGTGCGAGAAACGGTTGTACTCGTACACGCCCAGCGGGCCGTTCCACACGATCATCTTGGATGCGGCGATGGTATCGCAGTAACGCTTCACGGTGACTTTTCCGATATCGAAAATGCACATGTCTCCCTCCACGTCCTCGACCGGAAGGTCGATCTTCAGCGCTTTCTCGGACAACTCCGACGCGACGACAACGTCCCGTGGCACATGAATTTTGGCGCGCTTGGGCTTTTCGCTCTCCAGCATGAACTCCTGCGCTTGCTCTGTACCTTCCTCGTCGTACTTGGACTCACCGACCGAGAATCCGCGCGCGGCAATGAACGTGTTGGCAATGCATCCGCCGATAAGAATGTTGTCGCCTTTGCCCAGGAAGCGCTGGATCACCGGAACTTTGGTTTCCATCTTGGAACCGGCGACGATCAGCGTCAGCGGCTTTTTCGGCGACTGGACGACCTTTCCCAGGTACTTCACTTCGTCTGCGAGCGCCAGGCCCATGTAGGCCGGAAGCAGCTTGGCGACACCGACCATGCTGGCATGTTCGCGGTGGCAGTTGGTGAACGCGTCATTCACGTACACATCGGCCAGCTTGGCCAGTTTCTTGGCGAATGCTTTGTCGTTCTTTTTCTCTTCGGGATGGAAACGCAGGTTCTCCAGCAACACCACCTCACCCGGCTTGGCTGCGGCAACGACTTTCTCAGCCTCGGGTCCGATGCAGTCTTTGGCAAAATGTACCTTGGCCTTCAGCAGCTTCTTGAGCACCGGTACCAGCGGCTGCTGCGAGAACTTCGGATCCGGGCCGTCTTTGGGACGCCCCTGGTGCGCCATGAGAATGAGCACCGCTTTCTTTTTCAGAATAAACTTCATCGTGTCTTTGATCGCTTCGACGCGTGTGGCATCGGTTACTTTTCCGTTCTCGATCGGCAAATCGAATCCGGCTCTAAGCAGGACGCGTTTTCCGGAGAGCTTGGCTTGGTTCAGGGTGCGGTACGTGGGCATGCGATGATTTTCGATCAGGCCTTGTCCGGTGTCAATTGACGGAGCCACTCAAGCGTACCCGCCGATATGCTCCTGCCGAAAAATAAGGTGAATCTCCGTGTGATCGAATCAAAGTCAAGTACGTCACCGATGTGATATCCGGTAAACACCCCGCCATCGTTGACCACCGTGTCAACCGCGCCGGCACTGAGAGCAGATTGATCCAGCTTGTCCATCATTGACGCTGAGTCCCCTGCCAACCCCTTCCCTATCACGTATCCGCGTCGCTCCAGTAAATACATCTCGCTCAACCGCTGCTGCACGTCAGCGCTCTTCAGCGCACGGTACCCGTCAAAGAAGCCGTCAATCCCCTCTCTCGTCAGCAGTTCGTTCCAGACCTTGCGGACCGTGGACGGGCAGGCCGGGCCGACGAAACCGAGCACCTGGCGGGACATGGCCAAACTCTACCTGAAAAGTCCTGTATGATCTGCCTCAATGGATCCGCGCATGTTCTATGTCCTTCCGGCAGTTGTATTGGCCTTTGCGGTCGTCGCGAACTACGCCGCGTTGATCGTCTTCCCGAAGCTGGGACTGCTGGATTTCCCCGAGCGCTACGGCCTGAAACGTGGCCGGATCCCCTACCCTACCGGCATCGTCGCGGTGGCGCTGTTTTTGATCACATTCTGTTCAGTCTTTCCGATCGGTGCACAGGAGAGCGGGATGGTCGCAGCGATCGCATTGCTGGCACTGGTGAGCTTCATCGATGACCGCAAGCCACTCCCCTTTTGGCTGCGTCTGGCGATGCAGGTTGTCGCTGCCCTGATCGTCTTCGCGGCCGGTTCACGCATCTACAGCATCACCAATCCGCTCGGCGGCGTCCTGAAGCTGGATACGTTGATCGTGGATATTCCGGGAGTCGTATCGTTGCCGGTGATCAGTGGAATCTTCACCATTGGCTGGCTGATGCTGACCGTGAATGCGTTGAATTGGTTCGACGGCATTCCGGGGCAAGTGAGCTCGCTGTCGGCGATCGGTTTCGCATTGCTCGGGTTCCTGGCGCTGCTGCGGAATAACCAGCCCGAAGTCGCGATGATCGCTTTCATACTCGCGGCGATCGCACTGGCATGCGTGTTCTTCGATTTCCCGCCGCCGAAAATGCTGATGGGAGATACCGGATCGATGTTCTTCGGATTCATGCTCGGACTGCTCGGTATTTATCAGGGCGGCAAAGTCGCGACTGCATTCGTCGCACTCGGCATCCCGTTGATCGACGCTGCGTTCGTGGTGACGCGCCGGGTGCTGCGGGGTGCATCGCCGTTCAAAGGAGACCGCGACCATCTGCATCACCGCATGCTGGATGCAGGCATGGGCAAAAGAACAGTCGTGCTGTTGATGGCCGGTATCAGCGGCGTGCTGGGAGTGTCGGCACTGTTTCTGGATACGACAGGAAAGGCGCTGCTGGGTGCGGCACTGGTTGCCATCGTCGGGATCCTGACGATACTGACACGACGACGTTAGTTTCCGTACACCATCGGCGCACTGACTGCACCGTTCAAAGCCGAGTCGTTGGATTTGGTTTCGAAGATGAGCGTCTTTGCACCGTCGCGAGCCAGCACGTTGATCGTGGCGACACCGTTCACGAAGTCCAAAGGCGTCAGCTCGTTCGACGGGCGGATGATGGCCTCACCGAAGGTCGGGACGATATACAGACGGCCGGAGAAGGACGGAGACGTGACGCGATTGTTCTGCCTGTCGAGAGCCTTGATGACGATCTTCTGCCACGTGCGGTTGAACGAACCGTCATGCTCGATGGAAAGATGGTCGATCGTCGAATTCGGAGCTGTGTACACCGGTACCGCGACTGCGTCCGGTTGAGCGGTAGCAACGAGCGGAGCTGATGGAGCGGAGCTGCTGGCCGCCGAAGATGCAACCGGGGTCACGACTGGAGCAGGGGCCGGCTGAACCGGGTGAGCTGCCGGAGCGGACGATGCAACCGGGTTCGCGACCGCAACGACTGCAGCGGCCGGCTTGTTGGATTCACGCTGATTGCGGCGGGCTGCCACGCGTTCCTGCAGCGTCATGTATTTGGTGACAGCCGCAGTGTGGGTATCAGCCTGTGCGACGACAGCTGTTCCGACGTAACTGGAGTACTGCTGTACGAACAGCATCGGGTTCACGGTATACAAGTCACCATTCGCCCTGTTCAAACCGGCATTCACCGCCTGATTGAACGTCATCTTCGCCTTCGCAAGATCGGCATTGTTGAACAGCCAGTACGGATGGAACGGTGCAGCCGCAAGTTCGGCCTGGATGTGCAGGTGCGGACCGCTGGCATCGCCGGAGCTGCCGGTCGTGCCGATGGGGTCGCCCTTGTTCACGATCTGGCCCTCTACAACTGTGACTGTCTCAAGGTGAGCGTAGGTCACGTAGATCGAGGTGGTCTGACCCGGATGCTTTGGATCCGGCGCGTTCGGGATGCGGATCATGACGTGATTGCCGAAGCCGTAATTCTGAACACGAACCAGTTCGACTTTTGCATTGGCGATAGCGACCGCCTGGTTGCCGGGCGGCGTGGGAATGTCGATACCGACGTGGCTGCCGGCGTGATCATTTCCGACGGTGTAGTCACCCAGATGCGCAACTGCGTAGACGCGTTCGGCCAAACCTTCGCCGGTCTTGTGAGCCAGCGCAACCGGATCGTATGCCGGCAATGACACCAGAGCCGACTGCGGCACCTGACGGAACGTGTGCTCGTAGGTGTTTCCTCCGTAGGTCGCCCATTTCTCGTAATCGACAACGTACCGCAGCGGAGGAACCGTACCGTTGAACACGATGGTTGCGTCTGCATCCTTTCCGAATACGGCTTTCATCACGCCGTACCAGCCATTCGTGCCGACCAGGTTACCCAAAGCGAATGCGAACACCGACAAAACGGCAACCACAAACGATAGCTTCTGCTTGGTGTAACCGAGCATAGTCCCCTTCTTCACTTTATAGAGGGGTTTGCGCCGGAATCCCTGGCGGTTATCACGCATAGACTGATGTAGAATGTGTGTATTGCGCGGAAGCGGACTTCCGTGACTGCTACTATCATATTACATTTTAGACTAAATGTCAATAATAGAGCACATCAGTATTCCATCCCAAAGCAGCCTATTGACGGCTTCTATAGGCCATTCGTTCGTATCAAGCCTGTATGCCACCCCCTTGACGGTTTTGCTGCGGGGGGAACTGGGGGCCGGGAAGACGACCTTTGCCAAAGGATTGGCCGCCGGCATGGGCATAGAAGACCGGGTGGTGAGCCCCACATTTGCCCTGGAACAGCGATATCACGACGCGAAACTGATCCATATCGACCTGTACCGGCTGTCCCAGGCCGATGCTGACGCCTTTCTACGTGCGTCCGATGACTTCTCGTATCTGCGGCTGATCGAGTGGCCATCGGCAACCTGGTCCGGTGATGGCGCGTCTGTCTTCATCGATATAGAGGAACACGACCGCGAAAACCGCACATTGCACTTTTCGATGAACGACATGCCGCTGCCGACGGCTGCCGAAATTCAGAAGTGGCACGCCGACGTGCAGCTTCCGCCTCATATCGTGCGTCACATCGAAACCGTCGCACAAGTGGCTGCCACCTTGGCCGAAGACTTGATCAAACGCTGCATCTTCGTCCGCCGCGAAGCGTTGAAAGCCGCTGCACTGACGCATGACCTACTGCGATTCGTCGATTTCAAATCCGCCGCGGCACACCCGGACTTCGTGCCTGCACCCGGGCAGCTGGAGCGATGGGATCAATTGAAAGCCCAATACGGCGCGCCGCATGAGTCCGCCGCTGCGCAGTTCCTGACCGATCGCGGATATGCGCACCTGGGAGCGATCGTGTTGTCGCACGGTTCACCGAAGAACGGCCTGCCGGGACCGAAGACCATCGAACAGCGGCTGCTGGCGTACGCCGACAAACGCGTGAAGTTCGATGAAGTCGTGACACTGGATACGCGGTTCGATGACTTCATCGCGCGCTACGGCAACGGCACGGAATCCGAACATAACCGCATCTGGCGAGAGAATATGAAAAAGATGGAGAGAGAACTTTTCCCTGATGGGCCACCTCTATAGGGTGGGTAGTGGTCAGTGATGAGTCGGTTTTTGCTGGCGGCACTTTTACTTGCAGTTGATTATCATAAAACCTTGCCATTCGCTTGCGACTGACCACTCACCACTCATTACCCCACGAATCCTTCCGCCAACGTCAGCGCTCTACAGCGCCAACGAGAACTCTTTGGCCAGGATCTGCAGTATCTGACCCTCGTGTCCCTGGAACAATGCGAACGCGAGTGCAAGCAGACAGATCGATACGCCGGTTGCGAAGACTGCCCACTTTTCGGCTGCGCGCAGCGGACGACTGGGATCCAGAGCGATGCCATGGAGATACTGCTCGATGTTCATGACGATACCGAACAGACGCTCGATGATTTCGATCTTGGGAGCGATGGTACCCAGAGCGCGAAGAATCGTGAGTTCAGCGCGAGCCATGCCGCTCATGGCGGCAATCGCGAACGAATTGTTCAGATACACAATGAAGACCATCGCGACCAGCAACAGTGCAATATCGATCATGCTCTCGCGGAACATCGCCTTCACGGTCAGACCGAAACTGAACTTGTTGATATCGCGGTACTTCACGTAATCCAGACACATGTGTCCGACGATCAGAATCACGAAGAATCCGAGATTGAATAACGCAGCGGCCAGGAATGTACCGACCAGATACGCGGCATGGAATGCCGGAATATCGTCGTGTTCGTGCGCGAAACCGCGCATGCGGCGAACTGCGTTGAGAATCGGAGTCATGAGGGTGTGAGGGGTGTTTGTACGTGTTTGATATATTATAGCATATTTTATGGTATTTGCAAATACCAAGACAGGCTTCTGATGCATGTCTTGAATACCTGGTTTAGGCCTTCTGCTTGCCGCGAATGGTGTTTCTGTTGGCCTTCAAACGTTCAGTCACCTCAGCCTCGAATCCCCTGTCAGTCGGCTGATAGAGATCTGCAGGTGCCAGCCCGATCGGAAAATAGTCCTCTTCCACCACACCGCTCTCGGCATTGTGCGCGTACTGATACCCGACATGGTAACCGTGATCCTTCATGGCTTTCACCGGTGCATTGCGCAGATGATACGGGACTTCCAGTGACGGTGCTTTCTGCACCAAACCCTTCGCGCCGTACATCGCATTTGTGACCGCATTGCTCTTGGGTGCCTGCGCCAGATACGTGCATGCATGCGACAGGAAGAACTCGCCCTCGGGCATGCCGACCATCTCGAATGCCTGCCACGCGGACACGACCATCTGTAGCGCGCGTGGATCTGCGTTGCCGACGTCTTCGCTGGCGAAGATCGCCATACGGCGGAACAGGAACCGCGGCTCTTCGCCGCCGGCCAGCATTTTGTAGAGCCAGACCATCGACGCGTCGACATCGCTGCCGCGCATGCTTTTGATGAACGCGGAGATAGTGTCGTAGTGGTCCTCACCGCGCTTGTCATAGCGCACTCCCCTCTCCTTCAGTAATTTTTCGGCAGCCTCGCGCGAGATTTTGGTGCCGATCATCAGCACTGCCAGTTCCATCAGATTCAGTGCGATGCGCGCATCGCCGTTGGATTTCTCGGCGATGTGCTTCACCGCATCCTCATGCATTGTAATTTTGCCGGCATAGCCCTGCTCATGCTTCAATGCGCGATTCAAAATCAACACCAGATCTTCTACCGAATGCGGCTTCAGCAGGTACACCTGGGATCTGGAGATGAGAGCGCTGTTCACCGAGAAATACGGGTTCTCGGTTGTGGCACCGATGAGAATGACCATGCCGCTCTCGACCGACGGCAGCAGCGCGTCCTGCTGGCCTTTGTTGAACCGGTGGATCTCGTCGATGAACAGGACCGTGCGCTGCTTGAGTCCGGTCATCAGCCTTTCAGCTTCGGCACACACCTCTTTAATGTCTTTGACGCCGCTTGTCACCGCATTCAGCTGGGTGAAGTGCGCCTTGGTCGCTTCGGCGATCACCTTGGCCAGCGTCGTCTTGCCGGTGCCCGGAGGCCCGGCCAGGATCACCGACGTCAGCGCGTCTTTTTCGATGGCTTTGCGTAGCGCAGTCTCCGGTCCGACGACCTCGGTCTGGCCGAAGAATTCGTCGAGGGTTGTGGGGCGGAGCCGGTACGCGAGAGGGGCCTGATCCATAGGAAATGGATCATACCATCGTCATTCGCCCGATGCCTCGCTTAGTCGTCTTTTTTATCTCTGCGATCGCGCTCGAGTGCCCTCCGTAACGTCTCTCGTACCGGACTGAAGCCAGCGAAAGGATTCGGCGCCTCCGGCACAGGCTTGGCAGCCTTTGGCGCTTCTGGAGACGCTGGGCGGACAGGTTGCACCATTTTTGAAGCCGACGGATAGACCGTGTCTGCTGGCACAGAAGCAGCATCGACGTCCACGCGGTACACGCTGCGCGCGGTGTGAATGAAGTACTCGCTGCCACGCTGCTCAATGCGCGCAATTTTGCTGATAGTGTGATGACCATCCGCTCCCACCAAAAGCTTGCCGGGCGCCCCAACCTTCACATGAAAAAGCACGCCGCGCATAGGTTTATCCATGGCAATCGGGCTTCTGGTCAAAGGATCTACTTTCACAAGATTCCCTGTCGCCGTCGCCGGCAACGGCAACGTCTCGTGATCCCTGTCGACACGGTACGTGCTGTTGTGGGTGTGAACATAATAAATGGTTCCGCGAGCTTCAAACCCCACAATCGTGCCTGTAGCTGATGTGTATGGAGGTTGACCGGGCAGCTCAGCCACTTTGCCCAGCACCGGATTCCCTTCTTTGAAAAAATATCCCGGCTTGCCTTTTTGTACCATCAAGATTTTGCCTCCCATGTGTCCAACCATTATTTCCCGTTCACCGGTTTGGCGGTTGAGTTTCACCAGATTGACCTGTGTACCGTCCGGCACGTTCAACACTTCAACGGGCTCCAGCTCGTCGACTGACCGTGGTTTAGGTGCGCCTTCTACCATCCGCTTATTCTAGCAGAAAAACGTGATTTTTTCCAGCGAAGGTAAAGTGAAGCATGCATCAAAAGGCACCTAGCGCTTCTGCACAGCTTCAAGCACAATAGACCTGTTCGGGACGTAGCTCAGTTGGTAGAGCGCCTGGTTTGGGACCAGGAGGCCGCGAGTTCGAGCCCCGCCGTCCCGACCATACCTTTGTATGCAACGCAGATCGCAAGACATCGCCATCGGCTGTCTGACGGCGTTGCTTGTAACCCTCATCGTGAACGCGCCACTGTGGACATCCGTGATCACTGGAAAAGAATCGGGCCATACCGTCGTCGCCATCGAAAGCAGTGAGGAACAATTCTATCTTTCGCGAATCAAAGAAACCGCCGACGGCTACCCGTGGGCCGGCCAACCTTTTGCCTACGAACTGCGCGAGCAGTGGTTGCCATCAGGATCGCTGACCGAAATGGCGATGGGTGCACTGGTGCGCAGCGGACTCTCGATAAAGACCGCCTCGATACTTGGCGATTTCTTCGGGCCGTTCGTGCTGGCATTAATCCTGTGGTTCGCCGCCGCAGGTCTGCTCGCCCGCAGAGAGTGGCGGATCGCGTTCATCGCAGTCGTCTTCGGCGGAACGTGGCTGACATTCTGGAAGCGCCCGGTGCATCCGCAGACGAGTTTCATTCTGCCGTTGGCGTACATGCTGCTGGCACTCTCTCCGTCGCGCTCTACTCTCAGGACGAGTGCGGTCCGAAGCGGGCTGACCGGATTGATGCTGTACTCGTATCCGTATCATTGGACGTACTGTTTGGCTGCAGAAGGATCTCTCGCCTTGATCGATATGTGGCAAGCGACGAACTGGAATCTCAGACTGAAGAGGCTCGCGGCATTCATCGCGCCGTTCGGCATCATCGCCGTTCCATGGATCATCCTGACCAAGCCGATGCTGGCGACCGTGGAATATAAGGAAGCGGCGTGGCGTCAGGGCCTGTTGTCCACACACTGGCCCGCAGCTCCGGTGTATCAAATCAAATTACTCCTCGCTGCACTCGCCGTCGGCTTCACGGCAATGCGCAAGCGCGTCGGTACCCAAGTGATCCCGCTGGCTGCGCTGATCGCTGCCGGATTCGCCGTCTGCAACCAGACGATCCTGACCGGTGCGGAGATCGCGTTCTCCAGCCATTACGGCCCGCTCATTCGCATCGTGATCATCCTGTGCGTGCTGTGGCTGGCATCGGTGTGGATGGCTGGCGGCTGGCTCCGGCGTGCCGTGCTTACGCTGCTCGCGGCATGGCTTGTCGCCGGCACTGTCATGACCACGCGCGGAGAATTCTCGATCCTTGAGGCAGCCCGTCCCAATCGTGAGCGCGCCGAACAACTGCTGGCGCAAATCGGCGACCTGCCCGGACAGGCTGTCATCCTGGCGCCGCTGGACATCGCCGATCTGATTCCGGTCTACACCGACGACTATCCGCTGCTGGCCGGTGCATCGTTCTCGCAACCGATGACTGACGATGACCTGTTCACACGCGCCCGCGTGCATAAGGCCTTCATTGATGAACCGATGCCGTGGAGCATGCTGGTCGGCTTCTGGCCGCTGCACAAACAGCTGCAGGACAGGCAGCGCTGCATGATCAAAAAAATCGTCGGACAGGAGTGCGCAGTACCGTCGCTCGACAGTTACTTGCCGTCGCGTTGGGCTGATCTGCAGAAAGACGGGCCTCTCGATCCGACTATGATCATCAGGGAATTGCACGCGCACCGCGTGACGTATCTGCTTGTGGAAACCATGCCCGACTGGATGCCGGAGATGAAGCCGTTGCGGCCGGTGGGAAAGTACACGCTCTACACCTGGAGCGCTTCGGAAACGCAATAAGTCGTTGCGCATCCAGTGGCTCTCTGCGAGAATTCATCTGATGAAAATCCTCGTAACCGGCGCGGCCGGCTTCATCGGCTCCCATGTGGCGACCATACTGCTGAAGCGCGGTGATACCGTGATCGGTTTCGACAACATGAACACGTACTACGAGCCGGCACTCAAACAGGCTCGTCTCAAAAAATTGCAGGAATTTCCGGGCTTCACTTTCGTGCAGGCCGACATTCTGGATCGCGCGGCTGTCGCCAAAGCAATGAAAGGCGTGGATCGCGTGTGTCACCTGGCCGCGCTGGCCGGTGTCCGGTATTCGCTCGAGCATCCGGAGGAATACGTCTCCATCAACATCCAGGGATTCTTTAACGTGCTGGACGAAGCCCGCATGCAGAAGATCGCCGGATTCGTGTATGCCAGCTCCAGTTCGATCTACGGCAACAACGAATCGTATCCTGCCAAAGAAACTGACAAAACCGACAACCAGGTGTCGCTGTACGGCATGACCAAGAAGGACAACGAGCTGATGGCGCACACGTACCATCACCTCTACGGCATGCACGTGACCGGACTGCGCTTCTTTACCGTCTACGGCCCATGGGGCCGCCCGGACATGGCATTGTTCCTGTTTACTGACGCCATTCTGCGCGACAAGCCGATCCAGGTGTTCGGCGAAGGCAAGATGCAGCGCGACTTCACATACATCGACGACATTGCCGACGGCGTGGTCGCATCCATCGACAAAAATTATCCGGAGGAGATTTTCAACCTGGGCTGCGGACGCATGGAAGAACTGCTGTCCTACGTCGCCACTATAGAGAAAGCCACAGGCAAAACCGCAAACAAAGAATTGCTGCCGATGCAGGCCGGCGACGTGCGCAAGACATCAGCTGATATTTCCAAAGCGAAAAAGATGCTCGGCTTCGAGCCGAAGACGATGATCGCCGACGGCGTGCCGAAGTTCGTCGAGTGGTTCCGGATGTACTACAAAATCTAAGACCAAATACCCTTGGACACAGGAGCGGGTTTCAACCCGCGGATACTCAAGCTTTCTTTTCCTCGTGGTAATCCTTGTCCAGGTTCACGTCCCATAAATTATCCGTGTCCATGCGGCCCGCGACGATGTTGTCGACCGCGATCATCGCCGTAAGCATGCTGTGATCCTGGTTGTTGTAGCGGTGCATGCCGTTGCGGCCGACCAGGATACAGGTTCGGGATCTTGCTGACGAAATCGCGGACGACGTGCAGCTGGTCGTAACTGCCGATGTACGCCGGATAGGCCTTGGGCATGCGGAGCACACAGCCGTCCAGCACGTCCTCTTTGCGGATCATCCCGATGGCCTCCATTTCCCGGATGCCAAGGTCGATCATCTGCTGGTCCGGCATCACCCACAAATCCCCTCCTTCGTTCACGAAGTACTCCAGGCCGATCCAGACCGTGTTCTGGCGGTCGGCCACCATGTACGGGCTCCAGTTATTGAAGATCTGCACGCGGCCCACGCGCACGCCGGCTTCCTGGATGTAAATCCAGTTGTCGGGAACGTCCGATCGCGGGCTTCTTGCCCTTCTCCTGCACGTGCAGTTTCTTGAGCAAGAGACCGACCGTGAGGAAGTCGCGGTAACACAGGCCTTCGGCCACTTCGGTCACCAGGCTTGGCGGATGCGGACGCATCATGCCGATCAGATGCTTGATCGGCATCGTCGAGAAGAAATAGTCGCATTCGACGCGTTCCTGCTTGCCGGTCTCGACGTCTTCTACCATGACCTCCGTGACTTTTCCGTTTTCGACCGAGACGCCGCGAGATGCGGCGGCGGAAATGCACCTGCGCGCCGCACGCGGTGATCTGCTTCACGACTGTCTTCCCACATCTGGCCCGGGCCGAACTTGGGATAAAAGAATCGCGTGATCAGGCTGGTCTCCCGCTTCTGCTGTGACTTCTTGAAGTCGCTACTGAACAGGTCTTTGACCGCATGCGCGACCGCGCGCTTGAGCGACAGACCCTTCACGCGCTGCGCGCCCCAGTCGGCGCGGATCTGGCTGCAGGGCACACCCCAGACTTTCTCGGTGTAGGCCTCGAAGAACGTCTCGTACAGACGGCGGCCGAAGCGGTTGATGTAGAACGCGTCCAGGTACGTTTCGTCTTTCAGCGGGAACAGCTGGGCCTTGATTAGCTGATGCCGATGAGGAACGTGTTGAAGAACCCGAGCTTCTTGCGCGACGAGCAGGGTGATGCCGATCGGGTAAGGGAAGAAGTGCTTGCGGAAAAAAATGCGCGACAGGCGCGGGCGCTGCAGCATCACCTTGTCTTCCTTTTCCGGATCGGGCGCCGGTATGGTCGACGCTTTTCACGTTCACCGGCACAACTTCCGGGCACAACGCTTCTATGACAGCCTCAGCCGCATATTCGATCTCGTGGCCTTTCTCTTCAGTATCCGCACTCGGGCTGCCCTGCGGCGGCAGGATATTGAACCACCACTTCATCACGCGGTCGCTCTTGGAGAAGAAGCGGTGCCCGCCGATGTCGATGCGGTTGCCTTTGTAGTTGTACGTCTGCGCGATGCCGCCGATCGCATCGGTCGACTCGCACACGATAGGCATGAACATCCGTGCGCTTGAGCAGCTCGTAGGCGGCGGTGAGCCCGGCAGGACCGGCTCCGGCGATGATCGCGACCTTCTTCGGCATGGCCCGGATGATAGAGGTATACTGTGAGTCATGCCACAGTTCCGCATCGATCCAGCCGTCTATACGCACGCCCCAGACCTGACCGTCGGTCTGGTCGTCGCGAAGAACATCACCAATCCCCCGTCATCGCCCGACGTAATTGCCCGTCTTCGCAAGGCCGAGGCTGACGTTCGTGCGCGCTTCACAACTGTCGACGCCGTGAAAGATCACCCGAATATCGCGGCCTGGCAGACCGTGCACAAAAGCTTCGGCAGCAATCCGAATAAATTCCCGCCGTCCATTCTTGCGCTGCTGAAAAGAGTCGTGAACGGAAAAGATCTGCCCAGCATCAGCACGCTCGTCGACCTCTACAACATTCTGTCTTTGGAACACATCGTGCCAGCAGGCGGTGAAGATCTGAACGCATGTCACGGTGACATCCGTTTGTGCCTCGCTCAGGGCAATGAATCATTCCGAACCATCGGCGGAACCGAAGACGAACCTCCTGAACCCGGCGAGATTATTTACCGCGACGATGACGGTGCAATCTGCCGGAAGTTCAACTGGAGAGAAGCTGAACGCACATGCCTGACCAACAACACCACGAATGCGGTTCTGGTGCTGGAAGCCGTACCGCCGATGACACGGGAAGGGCTTGAATCAGCGCTAAAAGAGCTGTACACTCTCGTACTTGCTCACTGCGGCGGAGAAGCAACGATCCAGCTTCTCGACCGCACGCAGAGCTCGGGAACACTATGAACACAACCCTGCCTAACTACGACGGTCTGATCAATCCCGCCTACCTGCCGCTCTCGCGTGGAACCGGCGAAACGCATGCATTGCGGCAAGACGAATTCATCAGGGTGCTCCCCGGGTTTTTACTTCCGAGCGCCGTTGAGCTCTTCCGAGCCGAAGCCCGGCGATTGCTGGCAGAGCATGGTGCCCGCAAAGACAAAATGGTCAACGGTTCCCCGAGGAATCTGCGCACGGTCAACGGCACGCATCTCGCCGAAGGAGTATTGATACCCGGGCTGCTGACGTCTGGTGATCTGCATGAGTTCGCCGGGGGGATCGCCGGCGCTGAGCTGAAAACATTCGGCGACAGAAATGAGGCATGTGTGTTGATGGCATTGGAGCAGAAGGGCGACCAACACGGCAGGCACAGCGATGAATTCCGCGGCGTAATCAATATCGCCCTGGATGCGCCGGGCGATGATGACCCTGGCGGCGTTCTGACGTTCGATGATCCTACCGCAATCGACGGCGCGGGGATGGTGCAGGTCCGGCTGAGGCCCGGTGACGCCTACTACATGGACAGGACTAACCGTATCGCGCACGAGGTGACCGCCCTCACGCTGGCGCATTCGTGCCGCATTATCGCAAGCGTCGCACTGTGCGATCCGGAAGGCGTGCACGAGCCGTCAACAAGCAGTCACTTGCTGTTCAATGGCAATGAAACGGTTGCCTGATATGCTATAGCGCATGTTCGTCCCCGATGACTTCGCCGTGCCCCAGACATTGAAAGCTGAAAAGTTCGTTCTGCATCCGCTGACGATCAAACACGTCGAGAAAGATTTCGAGGCGGTGATGAGCAGCATCGATCATCTGCAGAAGCAGATTCCACCCGAGGTATTTCACGGCGTCTGGCCGGACCGGGCCATGACACAGGAAGACGATATGATCGATCTGGCGTGGCACCAGGTTGAATTCAGAAACCGCACGTCGTTCACGTACACGGTGTTGAGCCCAGATGAGAAAACATGCCTCGGTTGCGTGTACATCTTCCCGCCGCGCTTCAGCGACGGCGATGCCGAAGTGTTTCTGTGGGTGCGGCAGAGTGAACTGGCCAGCGGCTTGGATGGTGTGCTGTTCAACGCCGTGAAAGAATGGCTGAAGAATGCATGGCCGTTCAAAAACGTGACCTTCCCCTTTAGAAAGTAAATCCTTCCTCCCCTTCCCGATGACAACCAAGTCTTTCAAATATTTCGACCTCGTCATGGCCGCGTTCGTCGCAGTGCTGCTGATCAGCAACATCGCCTCTTCTGCAAAAATCGTTGACTGGGGTGTCTCGATCCAGGGCTTGCCACTCGCATTCGACGCCGGAACGCTGCTGTTCCCGTTGGCGTACATCTTCGGCGACGTGCTCACCGAAGTGTACGGCTTCCGCCGATCGCGGCGCGTCATCTGGGCGGGCTTCGGGGCCATGGCACTCATGAGCCTGTGCCTGCTGGCGATCCAGAACATGCCGGGTGAAGCGCAGTGGCAGGGATACGCCGGTGACGCGGCATTCGCGGCGATCCTTGGCGGCGTGAGTACCGGCGGCATCGTCGTCGCCAGCCTTGCAGCGTACCTGCTGGGTGAATTCAGCAACTCAGTCATCCTGGCCAAGATGAAAGTCGCCATGAAGGGAAAGTATTTGTGGATGCGCACGATCGGCTCGACACTGGTCGGCCAGGCGCTCGACACCACCGTATTCATCTCCATCGCGTGCGCGTTCGGCGTGTTCCCGTGGGAAATCGCGGTCAGCCTGATGGTTGCCAACTATATCTTTAAGGTCAGCATCGAAGTGATCCTCACTCCGGTCACATACTGCATCGTGAAGTTCCTCAAGCGCACTGAACACGAGGATTTCTACGATAAAGATACGACGTTCAATCCGTTCGGCATGGCGGCATCATCGTGATGCCTTCATCCGCCAGTGGCGGTGCTCTATGTACACGATCCGCCACCAGACCTTACCCAGGTACCATCCTCCTATGATGCCGGAGACCGGGACCGTCAGCAGTGCCCAAACCGGCAGCAGCGTCGGATTCATCGCGACCGTGTGCAGCACACCGACCAATACCAAAACATGTCCGATGTAACTCAGAAGAGAACACAGCACCATCGTCAGCAGGATGTAGATCTTCTTTTTTGCAGTCATGCATCCAGTCTAGCCAGAAGCCGGAAATCCGACGAATGGTACTGCAAAATGATTACAGGCTTCGGCAACCATGACAATCTGTTGCGGGAATATTGATGGCAGAAGAGCGGGAATCGCTTTCTTTTGGGGAAATATCGGGTATGATGCCTGCAAAATGACTGATATCACGACAACCCCAAACCCGGAAATCACCTTCGCATCGCTCGGAGTCTCGCAGAATATTTTGGCCACGCTCGACAAGCTCGGTTTCAAAACACCCACTCCGATCCAGCATCAGGCCATTCCTTCAGCTATTGCAGGAAAAGATTTGATGGGCATCGCACAGACGGGCACCGGCAAAACACTGGCCTTTGGCCTGCCTCTGCTCCAGCGCCTGTCCGAGGGCAAAGCCCGCCGTGCGCTCATCGTGCTGCCGACGCGTGAACTTGCCTATCAGGTGGAGGAAGCACTGGCGCAGTTCGCACCCGCACTCGGCATCCGCACCGCCGTGATCATCGGCGGCGCATCCATGTACCAGCAAAAGCAGGACATCCGCCGCAACCCGCGCATCGTCGTCGCCACGCCGGGCCGTTTGAACGATCACCTGGAACAGAAGACCATCACGCTGCGCGAGGCTGACATCCTGATCCTGGATGAAGCCGACCAGATGCTGGACATGGGATTCATGCCGCAGATCGAACGCATCCTGAAGCACGTGCCGACAGAGCGTCAGACCATGCTGTTCTCGGCCACCATGCCGCACCAGATTGTCACGCTTGCCAACAAACACCTCAAGCTGCCGCTGCGCATAGAAGTCGCCCCCGCCGGCACCGCCGCGGAGAAGGTCGCGCAGGAAATGTTCATCGTCGAGAAAGCCCACAAGATGGCGCTGCTCATGTCCGTGCTGCGCGAGCATCCCGGATCTGTCCTCGTCTTCTCCCGCACCAAGCATGGCGCCAAGAAGATCACGCATCACCTGCGCGCATCCGGCTTCACTGCAGCTGAAATCCACTCCAACCGTTCACTGGCTCAGCGCCGAGAAGCACTGGAAGGATTCAAGAAAGCCAAGTACCGCGTGCTCGTCGCAACCGACATCGCCGCCCGCGGCATCGACGTCACCGGCATCACGGTGGTCGTGAACTTCGATCTGCCGGATGATTCATCCGACTACGTGCACCGCATCGGCCGCACCGCACGCGCCGGGCGCGAAGGACTCGCGATCTCGTTCGCATGCCCCGACCAGACTGGCGACATCCGCAATATCGAGAAACTCATCCGCATGTCCATCAAGCGCAAGGCACTGCCAGCAAATATGCCGGTGCCCCCGCCACCACCCCCGATGCCGAATGGCGGCGGTTCTCAGCAATTCCACGGTGGAGGACGCTCTCAGGGAGGCGGAGGCAGCCGCGGAGGATTCCGCAGAGGCGGAAGCGGTGGAGGTGGAGGTGGCAGCAGATTTCGCCGCTAGGACTTGCATGATGCGAAGCAAGAAATTACCGTGAGCGCATCTTCCTCATTTTTCCTATGGATCAGAAAAACCGTTGTCAGAGTTGCGGCATGCCGGTGAGTCCGGGGTACTTCGGTACAAATGCCGACGCGAGCGCGAACATGGAGTACTGCATGTATTGCTACAAAGAGGGTGCATTCACCGAACCGAACCTGACGCTGGATGGAATGATCGCCAAATCGGTGCGTCACATGACCGAATCCATGGAATTCAACAAAGATGAGGCTACGAAGATGTCGCAGGAGGTTATTCCGGGCCTGCGCCGCTGGACCAAATAATCTGAGCTGCACTTTGTAAGAAATCTCCGTGGTCGGCGTCAGAGAAGACGTATTTTCTTCTCCCCTTTCCCATGGCTGACCACATCACCCATATCCACGGCAGCTCTGCTCCCGCAGACGAATCGGGAACGAGCGCATTCATGATCGTCGTCCTGTTAGTCGCCGTCCTGGCACTAGGCGCGTTCGTTTACTACGTCGCCTTGGGTGCGAATGCGCCCGCAGTGCGGAACGCAGACCCGAACAGCGTGAACCTCGACGTCAATCTTCCGACCCCCGCACCGGCAAATACGCCGCCGACTGGTACAGCACCGCAGTACTAGGCAAACAGCCTGACAGCGCGAAGGGATTCCTTCGCGCTGTTTGCGTTAAAACGGCTTCAATCAGGGCTGAACACCATGCAAAAGTACGGTCTATTTGACAAATAACGGCATAATGTAAAAATGAGTGAAACCTGCACCCATGAGTACACGCATTTTGATTGCAAACAATGATCCGCGTCAGCAAGAGTCATTACAGACATTGCTGCCGAATAATAGGTACGGTGCCAAATCTTCCGTCGATTCTGTAAGCACACGTGCAGGCGCTTTGGAGATCATGCGCCAAAGGACCTACGGGTTGGTCATTTGCGCTGTGGCTCTGCCGGATGGCGATGCGATGGAGGTGTTACGCGATACCCGCACATATTCTGCCGCAGAGTTCGTCGTCAGCGGCAGAAATTGGGACGATGAACGGTATGTCGAGCTGGTTGCGAATGGCGCATACGGCCCGATTTGCCCGCCCTTCACGGATCATCCTATCTATCAGCAGCATACGATTGATGTTCTGAAGGCCGCGGGAAATGGAAAAGAGGAGCGCGTCAAAAAGATGAACGACCATGCCGATTTCCTGAGGCATTATGATGTGGTCACGCAAAAAAGACTTGTCGCGCTGATGGCGCTGACATCACAGGACCACGAAAAGCGCGAGCATGTTGTGGCAGTCGGAAACAACACGAGGAGGCTTGGCAAACTGATGGGTGCGGACGACAATCAGGCGAACAGGTGGCGTGTCGCAGCGGAGATGCATGATCTCGGTAAACGGATGGTCGACCCGGCAGTTACCATGAAACCGGGTAAGCTCGAACCGGATGAACGTGCGACAATGCAACGGCATGTCATCCACGGACGGCATATCGTTGAGGCAGTCGAGGGCCGCCTGGGCGGCAGCGCTCAAGATTTCATCGCTGACGCGAGGGCTGCAACCGCCGAACACCATGAGAAATGGGATGGGTCCGGGTATCCGGCCAAGCTGAGCGGCAAAGATATCTCCGGCCTGGGAACAGTTGTCGCGGTCGCTGATTCTTTTGACGCGATAACGCGAAAGCGCACGTACCAGCCGGGGAAACCCGTTGCCGTGGCGCGCGAACTCATCATCAAGGACAGCGGAACGCACTTCAGGCCTGAAGTCGTCGAAGCGTTCCAGGAAATGATCGAGGGTTAGCTGCGAGCCGTAGATACAGCCGCATTTCGGGCATATACTCCTGCCAATGCGCCGCCTTGCCATGGTCATTGCGCTGGTTGGAGGATTCTCCCTGTGTCCCCTTGCGGGGGCTGCGGGAATCACCGTCACGCCCGATCTCATCGATTCATCGGAACCGGTGATGCGTGCGCTGCAGCAGAACGCCGGACGCGCGTCGACCACACTGACCGGCAACGGGGCCGCGCTGCACCTCACCTACGCATCTGCCGATCCGATCGAGGTCTATATGGTCGCGCTGGACGCCATCGGCAAATTCCTGCCGGTCGACTTCATGCATTTCACACTACCGGCATCGCAGCAGGGTGACGAAACGGTGGATCTGACGGTCAGTCCGGCCTGGTCGTTCGGCGAGAAGCGCTACCAGCTGCACATGCTGACCCGGACCGACGATGCAGCCGCCTCTTTTTATTCGGCGGACTTCCTGCCTGTATCACCGTTGTCCGCGATCACGACGCCATTCAAGCAATTCATGCGCGCCGAGCCGTATACGCCGAGCACGTACCACGCACTGTTCGGATACCGCGTGCTCGGAATTTCGTCCGTTTTGCTGCTGGGAATTGTGCTACTGATCGTCTCCGGAATACTCCTGCTGCTGTACGGCACGAAAACAGCGCGGGTATTGCTGCTCGCATTGATAGGCATACAGATGCTGTATGCACTGCGCGTCTCGGTCGACATGATGCGCTTTTCCACGCAACACCTGAGTGAGTACTACGGCAAAGGATCGTACGACGAAGCAGGATACATGTATGCGGCTGCCGCGGACATCACGCGCTTTGCGAAGGAATCGGGCCGCAAACAATCGGTGTACATGTGCCGTGACGGAACCAACTTCAAGGAAAAGCTCCTGCGGTACTTCATCTACCCAGTGCCGGTTTCCGCCGAACCGGCCATGGCAAGCGGCGCGACACTGGCAATGGTCTCAGATAAATTCAAGCAGGGCTACACGTTTACGGACGGGCAGCTTGCATGCGGCTTGATCAACATCCATGCGACGAAGCTGATGACCTATCCCGACGGTACCGAAATCTATCAGATCCCGCGTTCCACCTCGCACCTGTGATCTCTGCACTCACCGCCATCGGCGTGATCGGGCTGCTCCTCATAGAAGGGCACCTGCTCACCACGTGTGCGCTCGGCGTGCGCGAGAAGCGGATTACACTGTCATGCGGGCTGGCCATGGCAGCGCTGAGCAACGTGCTTTTGGTCTGGCTGTTCACGGTGCTCAACATTCCGTTGATAGCGGCGACGCTGCTTCCGGCACACATACTCGTCCTGCTCTTGGCGTACCGGCTGCAATGGAGCATGCGCAGCGAGGGAGCGTTGCCTCCGCCCAAATTGTCATTGCTGCCCTCACTCAAATCCCCCATCGTCCTCATCTCGACCGTGTTGCTGACGGTAACGTTCCTCTACGGCGCCTCGCACTCGGTTCTGCTGCCGACATTCCAGTATGACAGCGCAACCAACTGGACCATGCGCTCGGAAATCTCGTTCTACGACGAAAAAATCGCATTCGATCGCGAAGAAAACCGCGGTATGGCCAAGCCGCAGTATCCGGTGCTGTTCCACATGCTGCAGCTGACTGCGAACCTGGGGCAGCCCGCCTGGAACGATGCAGCCGCCAATGCCGTGCTGGAACTGCTGTCCATCGGCACGCTCGCAGGCGTGTACTTCATCCTTCGGCGCAGACGCAGTTCGCGGCAATCACTGCTCACCATCGCGCTTATCACCGGTATCCCGCTGGTCAGCATACACCTGGGTCAGGGCTACGGCGACTTGAATCTGCTGCAGTACCTGCTGCTGTCGTTGGTGTGTCTGGCTGAAAGCGCGGATACCGGCATCGACGGTCATCTGCCACGCTCCAGACGCTGGTTGTGGCTGTCGGCCGTGTTCATCTTGGCCGCCGTGTGGACCAAATCCGAAGGCTGGTTCTTCGGACTGTTACCCTGGACGCTGCTACTTGCGTTCTGCGCCTGGAGACAGTCGCATCTGCGGCGGACTGCAGTGATGGCACTGATCGGTGTCGCGATTCTGTCGCTACCATGGTACGTGTTGCTGCACGCGCAAAATTTGAACCTGACGCCGCACGGCACGGACACCATGTTCAAGTTTCACGCTGAAGGCGTACCGGAAGTGCTGCACGGACTGTTCACCCGCGGTTCGTTCGGCCCGCTCTGGTACGGCCTGCCAATCGTGACCGCCCTGATCGTGGTACTTGCCCGCAAGCGCGACCCGCTCATCAAGCGCAGGCACGTGGCGTTCATGGTCTGGGGATGGCTGGTGTTCCTGGAGGTGCTGTTCATCTACCTCTGCACGCCGAATATCGTGTTTCTGATGAATGCTGAGTCATTCTACCGCCAGATGATGATTCCGGGGGCGCTGATCATTCTGGGCTGTTCGTTATGCATTGATTGGAAAAAGAAAATGGCAGCCGCCGCATAGCCATTCGCGGGTAGAATGCAGCCATGTACTACCGGATAGTCACCGCATCGCGCTCGCGCGGCATCGGCAACGGCCTGACCTACAGCAGCGACGCACCGCTCGTGCCGGGAACGCTAGTGTCCGTACCACTGCGCAAACAAGCGGTAGAGGGCATTGTCATCCGCGAAGAGAAACCGGACACGCCGGCGGCCGACATAAAGCAGATCCACAAAATTCTGAGCAACGGGCCGCTGTTGCCCGAGCCGCTGGTGAAAGCGGCGGTGTGGATGGCCGAGTACTACGCCTGCACGCTTCGTCATGCATTGCAGGTGTTCTCTGCCGCCAGCTCCGTGGATCAATCTGCTGCCGGAACCGGTGCATGTCTACCGCCTGGGAAAAACCGATGTCGCAGTCCGCGGGAAAAAGCAGCAATTGGTAATCGAATTTCTCGGCATATGCCCGGATACCGATGACAAGACCCTCAAGTCTGAAACCGGAGCCAGCACCGCGACATTGGCAAAACTTGAGCAGGCTGGCTTGATACTGCGAACGACAACGTTCGGTACCGGCAACATGCATTCGAAACCATCCGCTATGGACCTGCCGCCGCTCTCGGCGACCGAAAGCGAAGCGCATGATGTCATCCACACCGACCGCCGCCCGGGTGTGCTGTTCGACGAAGTCGGCACCGACCGCACGCTGCTGTACGCCACGCTGGCAGCCGATGAACGACGTGCCGGACGCGCGACGATCCTGCTCTTCCCGCAGGCCTACGACGCGCGAAAAGCGTACGCCCGGCTGCAACCGCTGCTCGGCAAAGACACCGTGCTCGTGCACGGGCAGATGTCGACGGCGCAGCGCCGCAAAACCTTCCGCCAGATCCGCAGTCTGCACGCTCCGGTGATTGTCGGCACACGCACCGCGCTGTTCTCTCCGGTGACGACACTGGGGCTGATCGTCGTGGATGACGAACATGAGTGGGTCTACAAGAGCGAACAGACGCCGCGCTACCACACACGGCTGACCGCCGAAGTCGTCGCCAAGCTGCACGATGCCAAGCTGGTGCTCGCCTCCGCGACACCGTCACTGGAAAGCTGGCGGCATACGCAATCGCGCTACCACATGGCACGCATTCGCCCCGACATCGTCGCTGCGTTGCCGCGCATCACAACCATCGATCTGACCCAAGTCGAATTCGGTTCGCTGTACCCTTTCAGTGCGCCGCTGGTACAGGCGCTGGAAGCGCGCCTGCAAGCCAAGGAACGCAGCGTGCTGCTGCTCAACCGTCGCGGCAGCGCCACCTCGCTGTTGTGTCTGGACTGCCGCACCGCAGTGACGTCGCCTGTCACCGGTCTGCCGCTCACCGTGCACGACACCGGCGGCAAAGGCATGCTGGTCGATCATCTTACCGGCTACAGTCAGCCGATCCCCGAAAAATGCGCCAAGTGCAAATCTGTACGCATGCATCCGGTTGGTGCGGGCACGCAGAAGATCGAAGCATTGTTGCAACGCATGTTCCCGAAAGCGGTCGTGCTGCGCGCCGATGCCGACACGCTGGAAACACCTGACACGATGGAGGAGATGATTCATGCGTTGAACGAAGACCGTGCCGACATCCTGGTCGGCACACAGCCGGTGCTGCGAGCGATTGATCTGCCTAAGGTCACGCTTGCAGCCGTGATGGTGGCTGATGTGGGCTTGTCTCAGCCGAATTTTCGCGCAGGAGAGCGTGTGTTCCAGCAGCTGACGCACGTGGTCACGCACATGAGCGGCAAGCCGGAATCCGAGATCATCATCCAGACGTTCCGCCCTGACGCGCCGGAAATTTCGTGCGCGACCAGGCGCGACACCGAGACGTACATCACCGGTGAATTGAAACTGCGCACCGATGCAGGGTACCCGCCGGCGGCGCAGATGATCTGCCTGCTGTTGCGCGGTCCGAGCGCACAGCCCAGAGCGCGGGATCTGTTCGAACGCGCCAAGGCACAGGCGCCTCAGGCCGGATGCACGGTTACACTCGGTCCGCCGCAGCCGGGACGCTCTCCGGCATGGCGCATCACCGTACGCGGAACATCGCCGCGATTGTTATTACATACCCTGCCATTGGAGGGAGTGATTATTGATGTGGATCCATTGGAATTGGACTGAGGATTGCGAAGAATACGACGAGTGCGAGGAAAACGAGGATCGTCGCACTCTTTGTTTTCTTCGCACTCTTCGCACTCCCCTACTTACGCCTTAGCTATTGCCGCCTCTCCCGCCAAATACTTCTCCGCCGCTTTCCTCGCCCGTACAACCATTTCCACGTTCAGCAGCGTCCCGAATTTCATATCAGGGATGCCGCTCTGACGCAGGCCGAACACTTCGCCGGGGCCGCGCAGCTTCAAATCGATCTCGGCCAGCATGAAACCCGAGTCATGCTCTTCCATGGCTTTCAGACGCTGTGAACGGGCCTGCTCGGGCGATGTGGTGAACAGGAAACAATAGCTCTGATAATCCGCCCGTCCCACGCGCCCGCGGAACTGGTGCAGCTGGGCCAGACCGAACCGTTCCGATCCTTCGATCACGATGATCGTGCTGTTGGGGACGTCAATGCCGACTTCGATCACCGATGTGGACACCAGAATATCGAACTCTTTGTCTTTGAACCGGCGCATGGTTTCCTCTTTCTCAGACGGCGTCATTTTGCCATGCAGCATCGCGATGTTGCGGCGCGGGAATTCTTCCTGCAGTCGTTTCTTCTCGGCAGTGACGTTCTTCACCTCCAGCATGCCTTCGTCGTCGGATTCAGTGATCAGCGGGCAAATCACGAACACCTGCCTCCCCTCCCCGATCTGCTGGTCGATGAACAGTTCGACCGTGCGGCGTCCAGCCGGTGCAACAACCTTGGTCTCGATTTTTTTGCGGTTGCCCGGTTTTTCCAGCAGTACTGAGAGATCGTGGTCGCCGTACGCCGTAAGCGCCAACGTGCGCGGGATCGGCGTGGCCGTCATCGCCAGGAAGTGCGGGTTTCCCTTGTCCTTAAGCCGTTGCCGCTGCGTGACGCCGAAGCGGTGCTGCTCGTCGACGATCGCCAGTTTCAGGTCTTTGAACTGCACTTTGTCTTCGATGAGCGCATGCGTGCCGATGACCAGATCAGTCATGCCCGAACCCAGACTGCGGCGGATCTCGTTTGCTTCGGAGCCGACCGTAGAACCGGTGAGCAACGCGATAGTGGGCAGGCGCATCTCCTTCAGCTCTTTTGGAACATCCGGGCTCTTCTGCACGAACGAGTGGTACGTCAGCAACAACCGCGCGATGCCGATGGAATGCTGCTTGGCCAACACTTCGGTCGGCACCATGAGCGCGCACTGTCCGCCGTGCCTGATGACGTTGGCGATCACCGCGACTGCCACCAGCGTTTTGCCGGATCCCACGTCGCCTTCCAGCAGACGCGACATCGGCACGTCCTTCTCCATGTCTTTCAGGATTTCGTAAATCGCGATCTTCTGCGATCCGGTCGGTGTGAACTGCAGCGATGCAAACAGCGCCTTCACCAGCTCCACGTCCATGGGGATCTGCAGCCGGCTCTGCCGCTCGCCCTGCCATTGCCGTTTGCGCTCCAGCGCTTCCTGCTGCACCGCGAACAGCTCTTCGAACGCCAGCCGGTCTTTCGCCGCGTTGAGCTCTTCCGGCGTTTCCGGAAAGTGCATGACGCGGATCGACTCACGGCGCGGGAGCAGCTTTTCACTTTTGACGATATCTTCCGGCAACGTCTCTTTGAGTTCATCGATCATGTCTTTGACCAGTGCCATTTTCTCGCGCAGCCAGCGCGTGTTGATCATCTCACTCTGCGGATACACCGGCACGATGCGTCCGGCGTGCAACGCCTGTCTTCCGGCGTCCTCGAACGTCGGGCTCTGGATCTGCAATTTGTACCCGCTCTCGACGACTTTGCCGGTGAGTGTGACCGCTTGGCCTTCTTTCAGCATGCGCAGGATGTGCGGCTGATTGAACCACACCGCCTGGGCCTGCTGGCCGGATTCATCGGTAAAGACCGCCTGCACGATCACTTTGCGCGAGCGGGTGCGCACCATCTTGAGGTTCGAAATCGTGCCGCGCAGGGTCACTTTCTCGCCCTGCGGCGCATCCACCAGCGTCATCACCTCGCTTAGGTCTTCATGCGCCCGTGGCAGGTACTGCAGCAGATCGAACACTGTCTCGATCTTCAGCGCATTCAATCCATCGATGTACGGTTGGTTGGTCTTCAGCAGCGCCGGTGTAAGCGGATCGGTCAGGTGCACGTGGATGATTGTACACCCATCGCCGGTTATCCGGTACAGAGCGGCGTATAAACCAATTTCACCTCTAGTTAGACGGGCGATCGATACAACGGCGTGTCACCGTACAATCCTGATTCTTAATGGTTGCAGTCGCCACCCAGGCCTGACCGGCTACGCCTCCTGCATCCTCCTTGTTGTTGGCGCAATCCATGATCTCATACTGCTTCTTGGTCAGATTAACCAGATTGGATTTGACCTCATACTGCAATGCATTGGTCTCATTATAGGACACTGACAAGGCTAGACACTCCTTGGGGCATTCATCGGGCAATTTTGATGCCTTCCTACACGCTTCGATAAAATTGTTGCGGGCGTCTTCCTTGGCTGCAAATTCTGCGCGCTTTTGTGTGCAGCGTGCTGCGATCATCGCTTTTTGCGTCGTGGTCTTTGTCAAATTCTTCGGTGGCGGCCTAGGGTTCGGACCCGTAGTCGTGGTCGTCTTTACGTACTCCTTCGGCAGAACCTTACCCGACGATCCAACTTTCGTCGGAGGCTTCACCACAATATTTGTACAGATGACATCACTGATGAGCATCGTGCCGTCGCCCGGCTCCTCCACCTCTGTATCTGTATCTATATCTGTATCAGGGTCTTGCCAAGTATCGTCTACCAGAAGGACACCGCCTTCCATCTGGGCCCTCGTGTACTCGGTAGTCGTGCCGTCCTCATTCTGCACGATCGCGACCACCTCGTTCGGGTCCAGAGTATCGCCCGGTTCCTCCACTACCACAGTCCCCTGACTGGAGAGGGTGCCCTGACTTCCTATCGTACCTGGATTCAAGGCCTGATTGGGTTGGTTGAATACCTGTATCTGCCCAGGCATCAGCAATTGCCCGGCCAGGTCCTGCTGGTAATAGTTCACACCAAAAATGCCGACGAGAACGAGTGTGACACCTGCGAAAAGAAAGTGTTGTTTGGTCATATGCCCGCAGGCTATGGCATCTGGGGTCTGGGAGCAAGAACAGCCGTGTACAGACACACTACAGTTTAGGTTCAAAATCTGGTATAATGGACATGACATGGCTGACTTCTACACACAAATCCAAGGCGCGCAGGACATGACCGAAGCCGACCAGAAAAAGGCCGGTCAGGCTATTGCCGGTGACATGGACGAGAAATACAAGAAGTTCTGCGTCGACATCGAGCGCATGATCAAGACCGGTGAGATCGATGTACGCGTGCCGGACACGTTCTTGAACAAGGCGGTCTATGACGCGCTGGATGACATGTGGAAAGGCAAGGTCGACCTTGCAACCGTGAACATCGCCGACTTGCTGCGCCACATCGCCGAGTTTTATGAGTCCAAAGACACGCCGAATTCCGGCCCCCAGCTGCAGAGCATGATCGATCAGCTTTGGGAGATGAAAGAGCGCATCGAGCGCACCCACGACGTCTTCAAGTTCTAACCCCCAGTCCTATGGCCAAAATGAACACAAACAACGAGAAGCCCAAAGAGAACCTTGCACCCACGGATGTCACGCCGGGTGCCACCGATGCAAAAGCCGAACGCACTCCTGGCGACATCGCCCAGAGCACGCTCAAGAGGCTTGCTGAATCCCGCATGCCGCTGCCGGAGGCTATCGCCATGTTGCAGCGTGCCGCCGACCAACTGAAGGCCAAGAGTGACGCAGTGCTCGCATCCCCGACGGCCACGCCGGAAGAGAAGCGTGCCGCGTTGCTGGCTGAAGACCAGGTGCTCACTCCCCTGCTCCGCATGGAGAAAGTCGACCAGAGGATGGCTGCCTAATCCGCGAGAGCGATCCACCGGATCCGTTCATCCCCGCGCCACCAGGTCATCTGCCGTTTGGCATACTGGCGCGTCTTTGCCGAGATCAGCGGTTCGGCCGTCAGCGGGTCAGAGCCGGATTGCAGCGCTGCGATAATTTCAGGATAGCCGTGGCTGTTCATGCCCGGATCGTCTGCCGAATATCCTTTCGCGAGCAGCCCGCGCACTTCATCTATCCATCCGGCACGCAGCATCGCGTGCGTGCGTTGATCGATGCGCTTGATGAGTGCGTCGCGTTCGCGATGCACGCCAAGCATCAGCAAATCATACGGCGGCGGTTGCGTGCGCAACTGTGACGTCTTGGTATCGCCCGATGCTTCGACGATCTCCATCGCACGGATCACGTAGACTTTATTTTCACGCGGGATCGATCTGCCCGATTCCGGATCCAGTTCGGCCAAACGCGCGTGCAGTGAGAGACCTGCATCACGATCGTATTCGGCTTCCAGCAATTTCCGTTTTGCAGGATCGGAAGCCATCGGCTGCAGTCCGTCGATGACCGCGCTGATGTAGAGCATGGATCCGCCGACGAGCATCGGCACGTTGCCCCGCGCATGGATTTCTCCGATCACTCGCGTCGCCTCTTTCTGAAACCACGCGATAGTGCAGTCTTGTTTCGGGTCGAGCATCGACAGCAGATGATGTGGCACCCCCTGCATTTCTTCCGGTGTGATTTTGGCGGTGCCGATATCGAGATGACTGTACAACTGACGCGAGTCTGCATTCACAATCTCGATCGTTTTGTGCAATTCCGATGCCACCCAGCCCGCCATTTCAATCGATAAACCGGTCTTCCCGCTCGCAGTCGGGCCCAGAAGCACAATCAGCGGCAACCGCGACTGCTTGAGGAAATCGCGGACATCGTCGTGCCAATCGGGTGTGAAATGTAAAGTGTCCATAACAATCTGACTTTGCGGTATTTCACCACACATTTTCTGCGGTGCATACTGCCGCACTCAGGCTCAAAGTGCTAGAATAAGGACACACCAATTCCCCATTCGAGTAATGCATCCCCTCATTCAATCGATTGCCAAAGAGTTCAGCCGTGGCCACATTGCACCGCACAGCGACGTGCTTGTGCCGACGGTCATCGAGAAGACGCCGATGGGTGAACGCGCCTACGACATCTACTCACGCCTGCTCGAAGAGCGCATCATTTTCCTCGGAACGCAGATCAACGATCCGGTCGCAAACACCGTCATCGCGCAGCTGCTGTTCCTGGAGAAGCAGGACCCCAAGAAAGACATCATCCTGTACGTAAACTCCCCGGGCGGACAGGTCAGCTCCACGCTTGCGATGTACGACACCATGCAACTCATCACTCCGCATGTGTCCACCGTTTGTCTGGGCATGGCTGCCTCCGGCGGCGCAATCATTTTGATGGGTGGCGAGAAGGGCAAGCGTTTCGCACTGCCTCACTCCGAGATCATGATCCACCAGCCGCTGGGCGGCACCGAGGGTCAGGCGACTGACATCGCGATCCACGCCGAGCACATCATCCGCATGAAGGACATGCTCAACGAGATGATCGCCAGGCACACCGGCCAAAAAATCGGCAAAGTGAAGATCGACACCGAGCGCGACAAGTTCCTCAGCGCACATGAGGCGCTCGAGTACGGCCTCATCGACCGCATCATCGAGAAGAAGAAGCCGGTCTAAGCACGCACGACAAAAAATGAAGAAGGTCCCGCACGGGGCCTTTTTTAGTGCTTAGTCACCTTTCATCATCTCCTCAAAATCCGGCGGCATGTTCACTGCCAGATAGAACGCAACCAGCCAGACGATGGAGGGATATGCCTCTTTGATCATGTCGGGCAGCGGCAGGCCGGTCATGACTGTCTTCAGGATAAGGCCAAGAGGAATGGAGCCGAGTGCGATGCCGCCGACCCACGCGGCGATGTACGAGTAACGTCCGACTGCCAGCATGCCTCCGCCGAACACGAGAAGCGCCGGCAGGAAGAATGCCCAGAAGTATCCGAATAGCGACAGCACTCCCAGTCCGTCGGTCACGTTGGCGACGAACGGTGCGAAGTCGCGGTACGCCGCGATGCCGATCAGAACCATGCACACTCCCACGGAGATCCGCAGGAGCGTGCATGAGACGAATGGAACGGACTTGTATTTCTTGAGTGCCATGATCGGGGGAAAAATTCGATTATTTGCCGCAACCGCAGGCACCACCTTTGCCGCAACCGCAAGCGCCTGCAGTAGCACAGGCAGCTCCTGTAGCACAGGAAGCCCCTGTAGCGCAGCTGGAACCGCAGCATGTCATTTTCTTCACGATCCAGTAGGCAATCAGAGCCATCACGCCGCCCTGGAACGCCGTACCGAGCATCATGGCCTGCGACATGTCGCCAACCATCATGCCGAGACCGGCCCAGCCCAGGATTCCACCGATAGCAGCCAGAATGCAGGTCTTCGCAACACACTTCAGCTGGCCAACGGCGAACAACAAACCTCCGGCGATTTCGAGTGCTGGAAGAACGTATGCGAGCCAACCCAGGATCATCGCGAGGAACGAGATGCCGGCAAACGGTGCCTGCGTCATGGAGACGAACGTAGAGAGGTCACGATAGTGGCTGACGCCGAAGCCGGCGAAAGCGAGACCGAAACCGATGCGTGGGAGCCATGTAGCGTAGCGGCTCGGACACGGTTGTACTGGACAGTTGCAGCAGGACATAAAGAAGGAAGGGGAAAATATCAGGCAGAGTATGGCACTCCGATTACGCAATTGGATGATAAAACCGCGGGGTCGCAAGCGAAAAGTTCAGGAGTAAACCTTCATTTGCATCGGCCACATCCAGCTTGTACCGTCAACGCATGTTCACGCTGGAGAAAAGCACGCCTCTCGGCCGTACCGGGTCGCTTCGCACGGCACACGGCACACTCGCAACTCCCTTCTTTATGCCGGTTGCCACCGCCGGCGCCATGAAAGGCATCAGCTTCGACCAGTTGCTCGCACTGGGCGCGGAGGTACTGCTCTGCAACACGTATCATCTGCATCTGCACCCGGGCGAGGATATCGTGGAACAGGCCGGCGGACTGCACTCGTTTGTGCGTTGGAACAAACCGATTCTCACCGACTCGGGCGGATTCCAGGTGTTTTCACTCAGCGGCATCCGCAAGCTGACTGATGACGGTGTGGAGTTCCGCAATCACCGCAGCGGGGCGCCGCTGTTCATCGGCCCGAAGGAATCCATCACGATCCAGCACAAGCTGGGTGCAGACATCATCATGTGTTTCGACGAGTGTCCGCCGTCCACCGCGGCGCGGGCAGACCAGGTGTCGGCAGTCGACAGGACGCTGCGCTGGGCCAAGACATGCAAAGAGACTCATGAAAAACTGAAGAAGGAAAATGGCCCGCCTCTCTTCGGCATCGTGCAGGGCGGACTGGAGCGCGACCTGCGCGAGAAGTGTGCGCAGGAGCTGATCGCGATCGGCTTCGACGGCTACGCTATAGGCGGATTGGCCGTCGGCGAAACGCAGGACCAGATGTACGACATCCTGCAGTGCGTATGCCCGATACTGCCGGCCGACAAGCCGCGCTATCTGATGGGAGTCGGCGAACTGCATCAGCACCGCGAAGCCGTCCGGCTCGGCATCGACATGTTCGACTGCGTGTCGTGCATGCGCGAGGCACGTCACGGAAATGTCTGGCTGAAGAACGGCGAGAAAATCCGCATTCTCCGCGCCGAATACAAAACCGATCACACGCCCATAGACCCCGACTCCCCTGCTCCGCTCAGCCGAGAGCACGGCAAAAGCTACCTGCATCACCTGCTGAAATTGGGCGAACGCTACGGCGAAACCATCGCGTGCATGCAGAACATGGCGGTCACACTGGAGACGATGAAGAAACTGCGTGAGGAAATCCGTTCAGCGGCCTGACCGGTTGATCCACCAGCGCTTGATCATCGGCAGTGTCTGCACAGACAGCAGATAGCCGACCGGCGGCACCAATGCGTGCAGCAGGAATTGCTGCATGTGCATGGATAGCAAAAACAGGGCCACAACGAGGTAGATAAGTGCAGCAATGCTGAAGATACGGTAGCCGCTGACCTCCCAGGCCTTGTCGGTCTCCACGCGAACGTTACGCTCCTTTAAAGAGCGGATATCTTCTTCGATCAGCCGTAATCGGCTCTCGTCCACCACGGTTCTTACTGTTTGATATCCGTGATCTGGATATCGGTGTGGAACTGGCGGTGACCGCGGATGATCTTGTTGTACCGTTTGCGGCGCTTGAATTTACGGACGACGATCTTCTCGCCCTTTCCGTGTGCGGTGATGGTAGCGGTAACAACGGCTCCTGCGACGTACGGCTTGCCAACAACGGCATCCGTGCCGTCCGTGGAGACGAGCAGGACTTTCTCGAATGTGATGGTGTCGCCAACTTTGGCATCCTTCAGGTGAGAAACGCGCAACTTGGCGCCCTTCTCGGCCTTTTCCTGAAACCCGGCGATGTCGACGATTGCAAACATGGTGAATGTACGAAAAGCTGGAAGAGTGTACCCGAGCCATTTTGTGTGTGCAATACCTTTATATGCAGGCTCCGGGACACGGCAGAACATAGACCAACAGCCATAATTGTTATACATTAGCACTAACGGGCTCTGTGTCCGTTCATCGGTCATTGGGCCTATCGGCACTCTTCAGCACAACACGCAAACCGGGAGATACGGATGATTACGGCAATTTCGACGACTCTGTTCGGGATCCAGCTCGTAGCGACCGTCCTCTTCGGAGGCGGCCAGCTCATCAGAATGTACAAAACCAGGAAGGGGGTAAGCCTTACCTGGTTCGTCCTGTGGGAAGGGTTCATCACGATGAACCTGATCCTCACGGGCGATGCGTTCATGACGAACGCAAACCTTACCAACACCCAAGCTGTGATCGGGTACGCGGCATGGGCCGTGATGATCGCCTTCGATATCGCGCTGATACTGTGGTTCGGTCTCGTAAGTTGGGACCGGTACGAAACAATCACAGTTATCATCGGTGTCGGAGGAATCGTCACGGTACTATCCGTTGCGTACCTGCAGCGCGAGGGGGTTGCCAATCCGTGGGTGAAGGGCGGGATTGCGCTCTTCTGCAAGACGACCTCACAAATCGTCTTCGCATTCAAAATCCGCGAGAAAGGTCGGATCGGGCTGGCTGGCATGACACTGGTCATGGGACACGTGACGGTGATGTGTCGTGTGGGTCAAATCCTCTGTGCCATTTCCGTAACGGGCACATGGGACGAGAACCTTACAGCATCGCTGATCAGCGAGCTCGGGAACGAGCTCAGCTGGATACTAGTCACGGTCTGCTGGCTGAGGAAGAAGCCGCAAGCTCAATAGCCTTCCCGGGTGACACGATGTCACCCGGGGGTTTAGATATGGGTATCAATAAAAAAAAGACATGCGCCTTGCGATCCGATATACTCCCTCACGAAACCGGGCGCCTAGCTCAGCTGGTTAGAGCATCTCGCTTACACCGAGAGGGTCAGGGGTTCGAATCCCTTGGCGCCCACCATTCAGACTTTAAACCGCATTCCAGAGCCTTGCCGGGCTACTCTCAAACCGCTACCATATCCGCATGCACCAGATACTGATGACCATCGAAGCCGCCGTGGCAATCCTGCTCTCGCTGATGATTCTCCTGCAACACAGGGCTTCCGGCCTGTCCGCCACGTTCGGCGGAGCCGGTGCTACCTACATCCAGCGCCGCGGTGCGGAGAAAGTGCTGTTCACCGGAACGATCTGGTTGAGCGCCATCTTCCTGACGCTGGCCACCATCTTGATGTACGTGTAATACTGAGTAATGCGTAATCCGCGGTCATGAGCCTTGGGCTCGTCCGCCGCTACCACTCGTTTCTTTGCGCGCTTTCCTCAAGTTCATCGCCGCCACGTCACGCTTCGAGCGCATTGCGCTCGCGGTGCTTGCCTGCGTGCTGCTGGCCAGCTTCTACATGCTGCAGCACTCCTTCTACCGTGCCAACACGGTCGAGGTGCCGGTTGCAGGAGGTACATATATAGAGGGATCGGTCGGAGACGTGCAACCGCTGAACCCTTGGTTCACCACCACCAACGACGTCAACCGCGACATCGAATCGCTCGTGTTCTCCGGACTGCTTCGGTACGACACCGGTTCCGGCAAGATCATAGAGGATCTGGCCACGATGACGATTTCCCAGGACAACCGCATCTACACGATGCGGCTGAAGGACAACCTGCTGTGGCACGATTCGACCAAAGAGAACCCGCATCCGGTCACGGCCGAGGACGTGCTGTACACGTTCAAGACCATTCAGGAGCCGGATTTCCCGAACCCGATCTTGCACCAGAACTTCCGCGGCGTGAGCATCGACAAGCTCGATGACCGCACCGTGCGGTTCACGCTGGCAAAACCGTACGCGTTCTTCACCAGCAACCTGACGCTGGGGCTGGTGCCGAAGAGGGCATTCGAGGGTGTGCCGGTGAAGAAGCTGGCTCAGACACTGGACTTCGGCCTGCATCCCATCGGCGCCGGACCGTACAGCTTCCTGAGCCTGGTGCAGACCGACCTGTCGACCGAAGTCACGCTGAAGCGGTTCCCCCGGCCGGGTCTTACCGAGTACCGGCTGGACCGCATCGTGTTCCGCGTCTTCCCCGACTACACCACCCTGCTGTCGGACATCATCAACATCAACGGCGTGCGCGTGGCACCACGCAACGCCGAAGGCCAGCCGATTCTGCCGCACCGTTTTACGGCCGTGCCGTACACACTCCCGCAGTACGTCGGCCTGTTCTTCAATCTGGACCGCGAATTCGTGAAGGACAAGAACCTGCGCGTAGGTCTGCAGCTGGCGACCAACAAGCAAGAAGTTACCGACGCGATCAACGAGATCCATGTGGTCGACACTCCCCTGCTGGAAATCGATCTGGGTGACTGGCGTTATAAATTCGACGCACAGGCTGCGCAGGGCGCACTGTTCGAATCCAACTGGAACATGCCGGAAAAGGTCCGCCTGCAGCGCTTGCTGGAACGGCGCGAAGCCAACGACACCGGCATTCTGCGTGTGCCGCCGGTGGCGCTGCTGCAGACCGGCGCGATGCTGACCATGACCGGCGCAATGCCCGAGCGCATCAACGACGCGCTGAAGATCAACGGCATTCTGGGCCAGACCGGCACAGTCGTACCCGGCGTTCCGCAAGGCAGCGGTTCGTGGGTCATCCGTCTGCCCACCGACCATGCCAGCGGCGCACTGAAGCTGGGCGTGAACCTGCTCAAGCTGGTGAAGGATGACGGCGCCGTGCTGGACTCGGCCTATGTCGAGCGTGTGTCGGATTCGCGCGCGTACCGCCTGGCGATGGTGGAGCAGGGACTGGTCGACAGATTCCTCGCATCGAAAAAGATGACTGCGGGTGATTCGCAGCGCATTACCATCGACAGCCTGTATATGGAGAACGGCTACCTGCGACTGAAAACCGCAGGTGATGCCCCGCACACCCGCGTCAACCAGAACGGACGGCCTCTGCGCCTGACGATCCTCACCAGTGACAAGCCCGAAGCGTACAGAGTCGTTGCGGAAATCATCCGCAAAAACTGGGAAGCCGTCGGCGTGGACGTGACCATCGATGTGCCTGCAACCCGCAAAGAATTCGAGGATCGCATGCTCACACGCGACTACGACGTGCTGCTGTTCGGCCAGTCGCTGCTGGATAACCTGGACAGCTATCCGTTCTGGCATTCCAGCCAGAACCAGGAATTGGGAGACAAGAAAAACCTGAAACTCGACGCGTTCAACCTGTCGCAGTACGCCTCGTTCGAAGCCGACTCGCTCCTGACCCAGATCCGCGAGACCTCTGACGCCGCCAAACGTTCGCGGGCTCTCAACCAGCTCAACTCCATCATCAAGCGCGATGTCCCGGCCGTGTTCCTGTATTCACCACTGTACGTATTTGCCTACGACAACAGCGTGCACGGCATAGAAATCGGCAAGCTGGCATCGCATTCAGACCGTTTCCTCAGCTTGCACGATTGGTACATCAATACAAAGCGTCAATTCAAGCCAGGTAAGAGTTGGCTGTCGATGCCGTCATGGATGTTGAACCTCTCTAATTAAGAAATACGAGCGTTCCAGGCCGGTTAGAACGGCTTGTCACCCTGAGAAAGTTTCACTATCCTGAGTCGTCCTTTTACGGTAGTATTCCCCCACACATGGAAGTCCTCCTCCTTACAGATGTACCGGGCGTCGGAAAAAAGAACGACCTGCTCGTGGTACGCAACGGCTACGCACTCAACCATCTCCTGCCCTACAGGAAAGCACTCGTCGTGACGCCGAACGTCCGCCGCCGCTATGCAGAGCAGATCAAGCACCGTGCTCTAGAGCGCGAGAAAGAGAAGACTATGCAGGATTCCATCTTCAGCTCTCTGGCTGGCAAGAGTCTCCGCATCCTGGGTAAGGCAAACAAGACCGGCAAGCTGTACGCCGCCGTCACCGAGAAGATGATCATCGACACGCTGAAGACCGAGCACGGTATCCAGCTGAGCGAGGAGTCGGTACGCCTGTCCGAGCCGATCAAGACCGCCGGTAAGCACCTGGTCAAGATCCAATTCGAAACGCAGACCACCACCCTGCCGGTTGAGGTCGTCATCGACGCCGAGACCAAGAAGAAGGAAAAGGTGGCATAAGTCCTGCGGGACCGCCGTCTGTCTGGCACCTGTTTTTCGGTGGCAAACAGGCCATTCGGCTGTTACCCTGCACGCATGCAGGAGTTCAACACCAATGAAGCTGGGTCGCCCGGCGAAGGAGGCGGAAGCGGATCCGAACAAGTCTCCGAGAAAGCCAAAGAGCGTTTTGCCGAAGCCGCCCGTCAGGCCAAGCAGCAGGTGCGCGATGAGAAGCGGTCCCGCAAGCGCGATGATCGCCTGGCCAGGGTAATCATGCAGTTCCTCGGTGAAGAGCAGCACGCCCACATGTTCCAGCTGATTTCACGGCTGGTTGCCCGCGATTGCCCGTCGATCTTCATTCTGGGTACGCTGTCACTCATCCATCAGCCGTCCAAGGAGGCAGTGGACGAGTACGTCGCGGAACAGAAAGTGACGATTGTGCCCGGTTCGGACGCCGGAACACTCAGCAAGGTCTCGCATATGGATCCGGTCATTGCCAGCCAGATCATGGAATGGGCGACGCGTTTACAGTTGGCCATGAATATCGACGGCGAGAAGATCCTGATGAAACTAATGGTCGACGAGAGCAACATCGACGGTACCGTGCTCCAATTGACCACGTTCGTTCTGGTGGAATTCTTCGCGCAGGTCAAACTGCCGATCCCGTACGAAAAACTCCAGCCGCTCACGATCAGCGTGCTGCAGAACATCATCGAACCGTACCTGTACAAGGTAGAGGAATACTTCGCGCAGAAAGAGCGCGAGCAGGAGGAGCAGCGCAAGAACGATGAGTAGTCAGTGGCGAGTGGTCAGCGGGTAGTCGGTTTTCGCAAATTTCACTTTTTCGTGAAGCTGCACAAAACTCAAAACTCGCTTGCGACTGACCACTACCCACTCACCACCCCCTCGCAATCTTTACCTCTTCAATACCGCTAGAAAGGCGTCTTGGCTCAAGGTGACTTTACCCATCTGCTTCATGCGCTTTTTGCCCTTCTTCTGCTTGTCGAGAAGCTTGTTCTTGCGGGTGATGTCTCCGCCGTACAGGTATCCGGTCACGTCTTTGCGCAGTGCGGCAATGGTTTCACGCGCGACGACCTTGCTGCCGATAGCTGCCTGGATAGGGATCTGGAATTGGGCCTTGGGAATAACTTCCTTCAGCTGCTTGCAGATCTTCTCACCCACGTCGTGCGCTTCATCTCGATGCACGATGATGCTGAGTGCATCGGACGGTTCACCGAGCAGCAGAACGTCCATTTTCAGCAGGTTGCCCGCGCGGTATCCCAGATGTTCGTAGCTCAACGACGCGTATCCGGACGTTGCCGATTTCAGCTTGTCGAAGAAGTCCAAGACGATGCTGTTGAGCGGCGTCTCGAAGTGCAAAATCGCCCTGTCGGCATCGATGTACTCCAGCGACAGGTAGATACCTCTGCGCTCCTGCACCAGCTGCATTGACGGACCGACGTCCTGTTGGCGGCAAACGATTTCCAGGCGTACCCACGGTTCGCGGACTTCGTCGATGTAGGTCGGATCGGGGAATTCTGACGGATTGCTGATGAGCGCCACGTTCGGCTCTTCGACTTTAAGCAGGCTGGCACGGACAACTGCAGCCGGACGAGCGGCCTTCAGCGCTACCTCATAGAGCACGCTGGGAGCCGTAATCACCAGATCGCAGTCATATTCGCGTTCCAGGCGCTCCTGAATGATGTCTAAATGAAGGAGACCAAGAAACCCGCAACGGAATCCATTTCCGAGAGCGGTATTATGTTCATACGAGATATCGAGTGCGGCATCGTTGAGCGACAGTTTTTCAAGCGCCACTCGCAATTTGGGATACTCCTCGGCGTCAGTCGGATACAGTCCGGCGAACACCATCGGCTGCACTTTGGCATAACCTGGAAGCAATTCCGACTGCGGATCTGAGCTGATCGTATCACCCACTCGCGCCTCAGACACATCTTTGAGTCCGGTCACGATGTACCCGATCTCACCCGATCTCAACACGTCGTCCGAGACGTATTTGGGGGCGAAGAAGCCGACGTCCTGCACCTCGAAATCAACTTTTGAGCCAAGCAGCCGGACCTTCTGGCCGCGCTTAAATGAGCCCTGCACGACGCGTGCGTAGGCCACGGCACCGCGATAATCGTCCATGACAGCATCGAAGATCAGCGCTTTGGACACGTCGCCGGTCACCGGTGTCCGCGGTCCGGGAATGCGTTCGACCACTGCCTGCAACACCTGATCCACACCGGTCCCCTCTTTTGCGGAGATCGCCAGAATGTCCTCAGGTTTGCAGCTGAGCATTTTAATGACTTCGGCACTGACGCGCGGCACGTCGGCCGCCGGCAGATCGATCTTGTTGAGTACAGGAATGATGACCAGATTGTGCTCCATGGCCATGTACAGCACGGCGAGCGTCTGGGCCTGAATGCCTTGCGATGCGTCCACCAACAGAATGGCTCCTTCACACGCAGCCAAAGAGCGGCTGACTTCGTAACGGAAGTCGGTGTGTCCGGGCGTGTCGATCAGGTTCAGCTGCACACCCTTATATTCCATACGCACCGGCGTCAGCTTGATGGTGATGCCGCGCTCGCGCTCCAGTTCCATGGAATCCAGCAGCTGCTCTTTCATTTCACGTTTCTGCAGCGTGCCGGTCATTTCGATCATACGGTCGGACAGCGTGGATTTGCCGTGGTCGATATGCGCGATGATGCAGAAGTTTCTAATATCCATACTTAGGTGAACCGGAGCGGGTTTCAACCCGCGGCATGAAAAATGCGAAGCCCGGTCATACTACAGAAAACAGGCACTCTATACGAGCGGACTTTGGGCTGCCTGATCAGCGACGAAGCGTATTGAGGGCATCCCGCAACGCCTGCTCCCCCATCGCCACCTGCTGCCCGCATTTCTCGGCCTGCAGTCCGCGCAATGACTCCAGTTTGTCGCCCTCACTCTGGGGCACCGCCATGAACGGTACGTCGAGTGCCAAAGCTGCGATGCCTCCATGATATCTCTGTGTGATGACCAATTCGCCTGTTGCAACTTCTTCGGCAAGTTGTGTTAATGACAGGACGTCTACAACCTTGACGTTCAACGGCTTAAGTTTTTCTATAAGCGTTGCCGCTACCGGTCGATCTGACCGAGGATGCATCAACAGAATATTGATCTCCTGCCAAGTACGCTGATGCGCCGCTTGCACCGCTTCTTCAAAAAAAGCGGGCGTAGAATTGGCCCGCGGAATAATGAGCAATTTTTGTGTTCTTTGCGATTTTTTCCTTAAGAGTAAGCCAAAAACTGGATCAAAAGATTGTACTACTTTTATGGTCATCACCGGTCCGGCGACTTTGTATGCCCGCTCTACGGACTTCTCGTCCCGTACCGACAAAAACACGCATCTGTGGAGCACCCACCGGGTCAGCCAGCAGCCCAGCTGCGTATTGACCGGACCGACTCCCTGGAACGCCATGATCACCGGCACGCGGAGGATCCTGGCCCACACCGCCTGCCACCACCAGATGCCACAGGCTCGCGCAGATTCGACGTCCGTAAACAGGCTGCCACCGCCGTAGACGACCGCATCACAACGACGCATCTGCGCGAGGGTGTGCCACCAGGGCCGGAAAAGCGACCGTACGCCGAACGGCATCCGGCAAACTTCCCGCTCGCCTTTCCCATACGCGGTCATCACCAGCCAATCGATATCTCTGAAGGTGGTTTCGAAGTATTCGCGCAACGCCTCGTCACCGATGTTTCCGACGCCATAGTTGCCGATAAGCAAACAACGCATATCGTGAATCATAAGCCAAAAGGAGGGTGCTTGTACATATATCCTCAAACACGCACGGCAAAGGCGTTTCTCGCTGTTATAAGCGGCCTGAGATGCTTACGCAGCCTTGGTCTCGGCAACCGGAGCCTCTGCAGGCTTCTCGGCTTCGGTGACGATTGCTGCCTCTTCGACGACAGGCGCTGCAACCGGCGTTGCGATCGCGAATTCGTCAGACGTGGTGAAGCGCTCGCTGATGCGTGCGCTCTTGCCGCTGCGTCCGCGCAGGAAGTTCAGTTTTGCGCGGCGGACCTTGGCGACTTTCTTGACCTCGATCTTGTCGATAGAGGGAGAGTGCAACGGGAAGACTTTCTCGACTCCGATACCGGAAGCGATCCTGCGAACAGTGAAGCTGCGGTCAGCCATAGTGTGTCCGTTGTGGACGGCGATGACCATTCCTTCGAAGATCTGAACGCGCTCTTTGTCGCCTTCCTGCACCTTCTGGTGCACGCGTACGGTGTATCCCGGGCGGATATCCGGAACGCCTTTCTTCATCTTTTCAGCCTGTGTTTGCATGACCTTCTGCGACATAGCCGAAGCAGATTACTCGAACTACCAAAGCCTGTCAAAGCTGAATTCACCGCAAAAGACGCATACCGAAGAAACCGACAACCTGCGCTAGAACAGCCTATTTCCTGGCTTCCTCCATCTCCTTTGCGATCGAGTTGCTGGCGACCATGTGACGCGGATCATCGACGATTTCCAAAATGAAACGGTCCCGCAAGCTGAGGCGATAGAGGAAGTCCGCCTTTGAGAAGAGCGAGTACTTCACGTTACGCATGGTGGGATCCTGAGCCAACAGCAGTTCGACAACTTCCTTCTTCACATCACCGACCAGCAGCAGGTCAACCTTGCTGTGCGTGCCGACGAACGAGCCGGCCAAGAGCAACAGCGACAAGCCTGGCAGATTCTTCATTGCAGAAACGGTCTGACTCTCCCCTCCCTTCACCTCTTTGGAGAACATGCTCTTCAGTTCATGGAAAAACAGGAAGTCCATGTCAGCTTTGTAGTACTTTTTGCGGTTCTTGTGACGCGCTTTCACCAGACCGATCTTGCGCAGGTTCTCCAGTTCGCGGCGGATGGAGTTAATCTGCTCATTCAGCAAACGGGTCAGCTGGCGGATGAAATACTCTTCTTCCGGATGCAAAAGAAACACTGACAGCAGCTTGATGCGCGTTTGTGAACTGAACAGTGCTTTGAGTGACTCGTGGGCCATTCGGGAAGGAAGAGGAAGGCAACGCCAACCCTGTTCACAAATATTACTCATTTTCTGGTCATAAGATCAAGAAAATTGCTCACTCTGGATAGCTGTGGTTGTGTTTTGTCATTTTTGGCTTATGTAAGGCTAAAAGTGACGTAAAATCTGTGTACAAATTTTTAGTATTGTACAAATTTTGTATTCATAAAATGGCGTCTTGTTCACTTTCCGTGCTCTCTCGGGAGGACTGGTTTTCCCGATGGGATGGGAATTGGAGAAACGGCTCAAATATGCTATAATTATTGGAATGCTCAAAAACAAACGTACACTCATCAAAGCGCTGGTTGCCGTCCTGGGTCTGCTGTTGCTCGTCAATGGCGAGACACTGCAGGTACCAAAGGCCCTCGCGATAACCATAGACCCAAACCTGGGCAACCCGATGGCAACGGTTTTGCAGGTCATGGCCTCATTCACGACCTTCCTGCAGATTGCCCTGTTCATCTGTCTCCAGATGGTCAGCTGGTTGATGAATACGTCTTTCTTCACCGATCCGGCGATGATGGGCATGCTCCGGTCGATTTGGGTGCTGTCCCGCGACATCATGAACATGCTGTTCGCGTTGATGCTGATCGGCGTGGCCTTCTACACCATCATCGTGGCGGACGGCACATTCGTGAAATCCAAGATCTCCACGTTCGTGATGGGCGTGATTCTGGTCAACTTCTCGTGGTTCTTCCCGCGCGTGATCATCGACGTCGCCAACGTGCTGACGTCGACGATTTATTCGATCCCGAACATGCTGCCGAACTTTGACTGCAAGTCGATCGGCGAGACGGGCGCACCTGAAGCCTGCAAGGTGGTCACGAAGATCGTGATCTTCCCGACTTTGGTCGAAGAGGGTGACCCCGACTTCAGCAGGGCAAGAGGAGGAGATTGTTACACCGGCATCGTGTGCTGGCATACGGAACTCTTCAATACAGCTGCACCCACCATGAACGCGGCTCATGCAACCATCAACGGTCTTGCAGTGAGCTTCGCCCGTTTGACCACGATGGCAAAAGTTCCGGCAAACCCCGGGCCTCCGGGCGCCGGCATAGCCGGGGTACTCACATCCTTGAAATTGATGATTAACATCCTGATGGTTTTCGTCATTCAGATCGCGCTCGTTTTTCCGTTGCTCGGACTCGCAGTCGGACTGCTGATACGCATCGTGGTCCTGTGGGCCACAATCGCCTTCATGCCGTTCGCGTTTCTCGGTTTCGTCATCAATGACAAGAAGCTTGGTACGGGTGTGTTCGGCTTTGAGGATTACATCTGGAAAAACTTCATCGGCGCCGCATTCCTGCCGGTCACTGTCGCCATTCCGATCGTCATCGGTTTCATCATGCTGTCGTCCATGTCGTCTATACCTCCTCCCACCGGAACGGGTCTGGTAGGACCCTGGAGGTTCCCTGTCGTGGCCGGCGTAAGTTCCTGGTGGTCGTTCCTGTGGATGATCGCCGCGTTGATGATCATCTGGCGCGGAGCATTCGATGCACTCAGCAAGTTCGACGCAGCAAAGGGCATCACCGACAAGATCAAAGGCTACGGAGAAATGATCGGAGGTGCGGCCGCACAGTTGCCGCTGCTGACGCCAATCCCATTGCCTGGAGGCGGAGGCGGAAAGCAGAGCATCGGTCAGATCGTCGGCGCACCCAGAATGCTGGCCGACGCCATCCGTACGGAAGCCTCAGGCCGCGGTTCCGGAAGCCTCAGGAAGACCTTCGACAACCTCAGAGGCGTGGGAGTGCCGCCTGTACCAGGAGGAGGCGCACCTGCCGCTGCAGTCACTGCCGAAGCAAGACGTCTGGAAGGCGACAGGGCCGGTTCCGACAGGATCGTCGCAGCCATCCGGGACCTGCGCGACCCGGGCAAGAGCGCCGCAGCACTGGATCAGATCAAAACCGAAATGCGCGGCCTCAACATCGCCCAGAGATCGGCAATTCTGCCGGAACTGCGCCGCGTGGCACAGGCCCAGAAAGACAACGGCGCGGGCGCGCTCAAAGACTCGCTGGCGGACATCGACGGAGCAATTGCAGCCGGCGTCGGCCGATAATCCCCTCTTCCTCTTTCTCACTCACACAGCTCCATGCCCCCGTTCGGAGAATCACGCGAGGCACAAGACATCCGCAGGCTCGGACCCGAGCAGGTAGACGTCGAACAGCGCAAGTGGAGTGAGATGCAACAGTCGGTCGAGCGTCTGCGCGATCACCCGTTGATGCCTCAGCTGGAGCGCGTGGCGGTGCAGGCACAGTCCGTGCTGCAGCGCATCGTGATGATGGAGAACATGCCGGGCAGTGAAGCGATGGTCAGCCGCGGCTGGCAGGAGCTGGGTCAGATGTACAACGAAGCTGTAAGAATCCGTGCAAGCATGCTCGGTGACGGTGTGCGCGTATCGATGGGCATAGAGCCCGGCGTACCGCTGCAGGACGGCATGGTGCAGCGTCTGCGCGCGGCATTCCAGGCCGATGGCAATCAGGCCATGCGTTCGGTCGTGGAAATGCTCGAGCCTTTCGCACGCGGTTTGGGTGTGAACCCGAACGACGTGCAGGCCAATCGCGTCATGCCTGGAAACATCTTCTACCTGCGCGATGCCGAAGGAGTTCTGCGTATAAACCATCGTTCGGTCACGCAGGCCTACGAGGCACTGACACAGGTATCGGCCAGCGTCGTATCACAACTCAATCCACAGCAACAGGAAGTGCTGGAAGGCATGCGCCGTTCGCTCGCGCAATTGGAGCAGGTTGACCCTGTCCGTTCCGACCTCGCCGCGCGCTACCGCCTGGCAAACTCACACCAAACCGACATGCGTCCGCTGCGTATGGTCGCCGCCGTCGGTGCCACATTCATCAGCGGACTCGGTCTCGCCATGGGCTTGAAGAGCGGCAACATCACCTGGCCGACATGGCTGTGGGGAGGCATTGCTGCACTGTCGATCAACCCGGACCTGTTGAAGGGCCAGGGATTTCAGACCATGAAAGGATTGGCATTCATGGGTCAGAACGACGCTCAGATGGTGCTCAGACAGATCGATCCGGTGTACGGCCCGCTGGCAATCGCGGAAGCGGTGGCATTGCGCACAAGGAAGCCCGACGTCTACGCGCAACTGACTCGTTCACAGACCGGCGTCACACGTGTACAGCTGGAGCGTCTGGTTGGCAGTTCGGACAGCCCGCTGCTGCGCGTGATGGACAAAGTGCCCGACGTCGACCGCGGCACCGTTCTGAATGTGCTGGCAAAGCCGTCATCGAGGGACGAGATGCAGATCATGCAGCGCTACGTGCAGAACCGGAATCAGGTCCAGCCGACCTTCACGCCCGACGCCCGCGCCAGCATGGGAGCGACGCCGATGGGCCTGGTCGCGGCCAACCGCAGCTTCGGACCGATGGGCCAGATGCCACCCCAGTTCCCCGGACAGGTGCCACCGCAGATGCGACCGCCAATGCCGGGTCAAATGCCGTTCCAGATGCCCGGCCAGATCCCGGGTCGGATGCCTCCTCAGATCCCCGGACGAATGCCGGCATACGCTCCCGGTGCACCGTTCCCGGTACAGGCGCAACCGCCAAGATTTCCACAGTACGGACCATCGCCATCTCATTGGATGATCACCGGAAACGGCGCAATGATGCCTGCTCCGGGCTCACTGCCCGCATGGCCCAACCCGCAAATCGCCATGCCCGGACAATCTCCGCGTTACAACATGATGCCGCCGGTGCTCGAACTGGGACCGTACGTCCGCCAGGATCAGGTCAGGCCTATCTACGGACCGGTGCCAAACACTCCTCCGCAGGCATGGCAGCTGATCAATACACCGCGGCAGCCCACACCTGACGGACCGATCCAAGTAATGAGTATGCCGGAGGCAGGACCGTTTAGATTCGAAAACCCGAATCTGGCACTCAACCGTTTGATCGGCCCCAAGCCGCCTCCACAGCCGCGTCGCATTCCCCTCGGACCCAACCTCTTCTATACGGGCCCGGTGTACTACAGCTGGCAAGGCCGGCCGACATTCCTGCCACAACAGCCGATCCGGAACTATCCGCCCAACCGCGGATTCCATGCATTGGTCGCGGGCAAGTATCCGTTCCCGGGCATTTATCCGCCGGGAGGTCTGCCGCCGATGGGACCGCCGCCGCCCGCTCCGGGCTGGCCGCCGCACAACTAAAAAACCGATCATTCTGACGTACTGACACAGCAGTGCGACTACTCGGCCGCTTTGGTGAACTCTTTCACGAACAGCTCGAGCACATCGCCCAGCTCAATGCCTTTGCTGGCGATGACACGCATACCGCACTCCATGCCTTCTTTGGCCTCTTTGATGTCCTTGTCGATGTTCTTGAGCGATGTCACGCGACCGGTGCCCACCTGCTCTCCTCCACGCATCAGGCGGAACGGTGTGCGCTTTGCGTAGCCGTCGGTAACCTTGCCACCAACGATCTGCTCGTCCTTCTTGGTGAAGAACACGCCGCGGATTTCTATGTGACCGGTGATCTTCTCTTCCTCAACCGGCTCGATGAGACCCTTGAGCAGCAGTTCGATGTCTTCGAGCAGTTTGTAGATGATGTCGTAATGCTTGATCTTCACGCCCTCGCGCTCGGCTGTTTTCAGAACCGCGTTGGCCGTATCAACATGGAAGCCGATGACGATTCCCTGGCTTGCAGCAGCCATCATCACGTCGCTCTCGCTGACGTCGCCGATAGCGGCATGAATGACCTTGGGCTGAACGCTGGCGGTGACCAGCTTGCGCAGCGCCTCCTGGATGGACTCAAGTGAACCCTGCGCGTCCGCCTTCAGCACGATTTTCAGTTGTGACAGCTTGCCTTCGGTAAGACGGGTGACCAGGTCGGCAAAGCCGCGCTTCTGCTCCTTTTCCTTGGACAGCTTGTACGCCTCCAGATATGCCTGCAGTTCTTTGTCGGTCTGAAACACCTGGAAGATCTCGCCTACGCGCGGGACGACGCCAAGTCCTGAGACGACGGCAGGGCCGGACGGCAGCACTTCTTTGATGCGCTCGCCGTGAGCGTCGAGCAGCGACTTCACTTTGCCGGACATTCCGCCGCAACCGAACAGGTCGCCGACATGGAGCGTGCCGGTATTCACGATCACCGTCGCGGACGGGCCGTGCGATTTGTCCAAGTGGCTCTCGATGACCGTTGCGATTGCCGGGCGCTTGAAGTTCGCCTTCAGCTCCTCCAGCTCTGCGACCAGCTGGATCGTCTCCAGCAGCACATCGATACCCTGCTTGGTGACAGCCGAACACGGCACCATCGGCACGTCGCCGCCCCAGCCTTCGGCCTGCAAACCGTAGCCGGCCAGCTCTCCCTTCACGCGGTCGATGTCTGCATTCGGACGGTCGATTTTGTTGATGGCGACGATGATCGGCACTGCGGCATCCTTGGCGTGGTTGATGGCCTCGATGGTCGTCGGTTTGACGCCTTCTTCAGCTGATACGACCAGGATCGCGATGTCGGTGACCTGTGCTCCGCGTGCGCGCATGGCGGTGAACGCCTCGTGTCCGGGCGTGTCGATGAACGTGATGGATTTGCCTTTGTGCTCCACCTGGTACGCGCCGATATGCTGGGTGATGCCTCCGGCTTCGCCCGCGACCACGTCGGTCGAGCGGATCGCATCGAGGATTGCCGTCTTGCCATGGTCGACGTGTCCCATGACCGTGACGATAGGTGCACGCGGGGCCAGGTTCGCCGGTTCGTCTTTGATCAATTCGCTGAGATCGTTGCTGATGAGCGCCTCAACCGAGAGCTGCTCGGCCTCCTTCTCGACCTCCACGCCAAGTTCCATCGCCACCAGAGCTGCAGTGTCGAAGTCGATCTGCTGGTTGATGGTCGCCAAAATACCGCTCTTCATGAGCGACTGGATAACCTTGGGCACCTGGATACCGGTCTTCTCGGCGAACTCTTTCACCGAGATCTGCGATGGCAGGCTCACCTTTCCCGCTTTACGCTTGATCTGCTCCTGATTGCCGCCGGTCGCCTTCTGCTTCTGCAGAAGCTGCAGCGTCTTGGCTTCCTGGCGCTGCTGTTCGGTTTCGGCTTTGGTCACCGGCTTCTGACGCGAGAGTGCTTGCTGCTGCTTGGCGATGGCCTCCTTGGGTACGTCGTCCAACGTCAGCTTGCGCAGCACGTCCAAACCTCCGGCAGGCAACGGCGCTTTCTGCGGCGCAGCTTCTCCGGCGGTCTCGGCTGCCTCGGCATCGCCCTTGGGCTTGGCTTGATCATCGGAATCGTCATCCCCTCCTCCGCCCAGTGCCAATGCTTCCCAGTCGATGGTGATACCGCGCTTGTTCGCCACGAAACGGATAATGCCGTTGGCAAGGTTGTCCGGAACTTCACGGTCTGTCGGCTTGATGCCGAAATCCACCTTGGAAAGTTCCAGACGAAGTTCTTGACCGGTCATGCCTAAGATTTTCGCGACCTGAACGAGACGCATAGAGCTTGTAAAACCGCGGTTAGCGTAGCATAGAGTATTTTGAAAACAAAGGACGAAGCTGCCGTCCCCGCTTCCGCAACGCTTACGCGCCGATGTTCTTCACCACGTCCGTGCCATCCGTCTGTGCCTGACCGTTGCTGAGCTGTTCAAGGACATCCGTACCGCCGGCAGACACTGCGAGCGGAGCTTGCGGCTGCAGCAGGTGCAGCTCTCTGTGCTGCGACTGGTTTCTCCGCAGCCGGAATCTGGCCGGACTGCAGCGGTGCGTCGACCGCTTCACGCTGCCGGACAATTTCATCCTTCAGTTTCTGGACGCATTCCAGCACCTGCAGCTGGAAGTTGGAATACTGCTTCATTTTGAATCCGGATGCGCGGGCATGCCCGCCGCCGCCGAACAGCCGCGATGCCGCAACGTTCACGTCGACCGCAGTCGACGAACGCAGACTGGCCTTGAATCCGCCGTCTTCGACTTCGGTAAACAATGCGTACACGTCGGCGTCCGGCACGGTGGACAGCAGTTCGTCCAGAATACCGTGGGTTTCTTTACTCTTGGCATCCAGCTCCTGCAGATCCTCTCGGCTCACCGACGACCACACGATGCGACCGACTGGATCCACCTGGATCCCGTTGAGTGCGCGGCCCCAAATGCGCAGCGTGGACAGCGGCTTGGTCTTGTAGACGTGCTGGATGATTTCCTGCTGGCGCGCGCCCAAGTCGAGCAGCTCGGCAGCAACTTCCAACGATCGCGGCGTGGTGTTGGGGTTCTGGAAGCTGCGCGTATCGGTGATGAGTCCGGTGAGCAGCAGCGTGGCCATATCCGCGGACAGATTGCGCTTCCACTCCGGGTTCCAGCAGAACCAGTTGTACAAGACTTCGGTTGCGCTCGCGGCGGTCGGATCGATCAACGTGAGCTGGCCGTACTTGGTGTTGCTGATGTGATGATCGATATTCAGGATCGGCACTTCCGAGAACAGATCGATATTCTCTGTATACAGCGAACCGAGCAGGCTGAGATCCGCGCTGTCGACCACGACGATCAGATCGTAACTCGCACCGCCTTCCAGCAACGACACGTTCTCCTTCTTCAGTTTGCCCTTCTTGGGGACCACAACGATGTTCACTTTGTTGTCTTCGACCGTGTAGCGCAGCTTGTCGACTTCGACTCCTCCCGAGCAATCCAGCGTGATGATGAAGTTCTGTTCGGACGTGATCTCGGTAGCCAGGTGTTCGAAGCCAGGCAGGAATCCAAGCGAGTCCGGCAGCGTGTCCGGACAGATGACAGTGCAGTCTTTGCCCATGGACCGGAACATCGAGTAACAGGCCAAGGCGCTGCTCAGGCCGTCTGCATCCACGTTGGCATGCGGAATGATGAGTAGCCTTTCGTGGCTCTCTATAGCGGTTTTCGCTGCCTGCATGTCTTGGACGTTGAGACGCATTTTCGTGTGTTCGTACTATTATCTCATATTATGATTAGAAAATCAATAGTAATATCTGTCAAGTACGGGGGAAAAGGATCAAATATAACCATTTCTGGCCCGCGAAAGCCAGAGGTTTCCCCGAATGACGATTCTGCTTTGTATGTCTGGTCGGGGTGCAGGGACTCGAACCCTGGGTCTCCAGACCCCCAGCCTGGCGCTTTACCAACTAAGCTACACCCCGAACACGACCGGTAGCTTACCGATCATTGGTATCCATACAAAGGCCAAAGCGCCTACTCCAGGATCAAACAAGGCTCCATGTTCGTCAGTTTCGCGATCTGCGACTCGGTCATGGCAAACAGCGCCGGATCGCGCTCTTTTTCGCCATAGCTGTAACGATAGACCTCCGGCAGCATCGGGTTGAGCGCCTGCTCCAGCGTCACGCGCTTGGACAAATCGGTCAGACGCTTCCAGACTTGGGCATCACCGTAGAGACAGAAATCGAAGAACAGCGCCGGCATGATCGAGCCGCTTGCGTCACCGAGGAACGAATACGAAAAGCCGGACCAGTTCTTGGTCGACACCGGCTCACACATCTCCGCACCTTTGTGCTCACCTATCTCCTTCTGCAACGCGATGAACCCCTCTTTCATCAGCGTCAGGTAGTTGATCTGGGAAAAGCCACCCAGACACTTCACGCCGTAGTACAGCGAGAGGATTGTGAACGTCAGCAGCAGACCGGGCATGAGCTCCTTCTTTTTCGAGCGCCTCGCCGATGGCTTCCGGCGTCAGCTCGATGCGGTACGATCCGTCATCGGAGACAAGCTCGTTGCCCTTCTTCCAGAGCTGCAGACGCGTGTTCTGTCCGTACGGGAGTGCCCAGAACAGATAGGTACCGATCTTGTCTTCTAACGAGAAAGCACCGTAGATCTTGTCGAAGAACTTGGGCAACAGGACGTCGAAATCTTTGTCGAAGATCATGCGGTTGATGACCGTGTTGCTGGTCAGGTGGTATTTGTTGATCAGGCGCGCGACCAGCCACTCCTGCTCCAAATACAACAGCGACGGAGCGCCGGGCAGCGTGGAGAACGCCTTGTCCCACATCTTGGTGTTGCCGCGGGTGATCTGCGCCGAGAAATCAGGGGAATGCAGGACATCCTCCGCGCCGAACGTCTCATCGATGACGGACAGCACTTTGTCGGCCACAGCCTGGCGCACCTCGCCGTTCTTCACTTTGTCGCGCAGCAGGCGCTTCACTTTATCCAGATCGGCAACTCCGTACGGACGGCAGTTGTACAGCGGCGACGCGTGCGCATTGCTCGGGAAGAACGACAGGCGTTGCACGGTGGTGCCCTTGTCCCCTACCGCGTGGAACGTCAGTCCGCGCGGGAAGGAGTTGTTGTTTAGAGAAATACCGGCACACGGCAGCACGAGTACGCGCTTGTATAACTTCTGACTTGCTTCGACCGCACGCAGCGCGGTGACGACGTGCGCGTTGAAGAACTCGTGCGAATTCAGCGGGCCGTGATGATCGTTGGTCGAGACGAAGTAATGAGCCGGAAGCTGTGCCGGCAGTTCTGCAGCTGCCTGCGGGCCGAGTAAATCGGCGGTTTCTTCCTGCAGTGCCGCCGCAAACTCTTTCACTCTCTCGCTCATTCCCGGATGAATGTCGACTTCGTGATATCCCTGCACGTACTCGTATAGCGTTTTCTGTCCCAGTTTCTCGATGATTGCTTTCAAAATAGGCTTACGGTCGAACCCGGCTTGTCGAAGTCGTTCGAACAGTTGAATCGGAGATTGGGGGTCGTCGGTACTCACGCGATGGTCCATTGTTTCACTGACCCGAAAAGTTGTCAATGCAGCCAAAACCGCGTTAAGAACAGATGCAGGCCAATCTTACGCCTCGTCAAAAAATCGCAGCGTGGTGCTCAGAGATCAGCTTTTCAGCGCGTAAACGGCGAGGCGTACACAGCCTTCTTCCCGAGCTGTTCCTCGATGCGCAGCAGCTGGTTATATTTGCAGATGCGATCCATACGCGACAGCGAACCTGTTTTGATCTGTCCGGTCGCCAGGCCCACTGCCAAGTCGGCAATGAAGGCATCCTCGGTCTCCCCGCTGCGGTGACTCGCAATGGAATTCCAACCGGTCTTCTGGCAGAGGCGGATTGCATCGGCGGTTTCGCTGAGCGAACCGATCTGGTTCAGTTTGATGAGCACTGCATTCGCCGCCTTCTTCTCGATTCCCTTCTCGATGCGCCTGGTGTTGGTGACGAACAGGTCGTCGCCGACCAGCTGAAGCTTGGCTCCGAACTTTTTCTGCATCGCGGCAAAGCCGTCCCAGTCATCCTCGCTGTGACTGTCCTCGATGCTCACGATGGGATACTTGGCGATCAGCACACCGTAAAAATCGACCAGTTCCGCGCCGTTGAGCGTCTTGCCGTCGACCGTGTAGACACCGTTTTTGCAGTACTCGGATGCAGCGCAGTCCAAAGCCAATTGCACCCGTCCGGTATATCCGGCCTTCTCGATGGCCTGCATCAGCATAGATAACGCCTCGTCGCTGTCCTTCACGTGCGGCGCGAATCCGCCCTCGTCCCCCACCGCCGTGACGTGTCCGGCGTCCTTCAGGATCTTTTTGAGCATGTGAAAAATTTCGGCCCCCGCGCGCAACGCTTCGGAGAAGGACGGGAAATCCGTCGGCACGATCATGCACTCCTGGAAACTCAGACCGGAATCGGCATGCGCACCGCCGTTGATGACGTTCATCATCGGTACCGGCAAATGCGTCGCGTCTTTTGTGCCGAACTGCGTGGCGAGGGATTGCCATAGCGGCTTGCCTTCGGCTGCAGCCCTGGCGCGCGCCACGGCCATGGAAACGCCCAAGATCGCGTTCGCACCGAGTGACGACTTATTCTCGGTTCCGTCCAAATCCAGCATCCATTGGTCAACCGCACGCTGGTCCGAGACATCTTTTCCCATGAGCGCCTTGGCAATCGGCCCGTTCACGTTCGCCACCGCCTTGCCTACTGATTTGCCGTCATACTTCTTCTTATCACCGTCCCGCATCTCCAGCGCCTCGTGTGTGCCGGTCGACGCCCCGGATGGAACTGCCGCTCGTCCGAATGAACCGTCGGAAAGCGTGCAATCGGCTTCCAGCGTCGGGTTACCGCGTGAATCCAGGATCTGTCGGGCGAAGAGTGATGTGATGGTGGGCATGACAGAGATGCTACACGAACCGGGACGGACACGGGAAGGGCGCTCTACTCGCCTTCGCCCCACGGCACGAACGGTCCAACGACGATAGCCACCTTCTCGCCATTCTCCACGTCTCCGCCGTTCCAGTCATGGATCGCGTCGATGAGCGTGGTCCACGGATACGGATATTCTTTGCCGCGCTTGGTACCCGGATCGTTTGTGATGGCAAAGCCGTCTTTGGTGTATCCGCGGATAACCAGCATGTGATAGATGGGACCGGGCGTCTGGAAGTAGGGATTATTCAGCTTCCTGCCGGCCGCCGGCACGATCACCAGCATGCCCTGATTCAGCGATTTCTTGATGGATGCCTCGGTCGGATTTGCGACCATGGAGATCGTTAGTTTTCTGTCTTTGTTCTCGGAAGACAACAGCGCGGCGACTTGCTGCGCTGTAAGGTCGATTGGAAATCCAAGCTCCTCGGTTTTCCTGAGCAAAGCCTGAATCGCCTGCTCGGCATCGTCCGGCGACAGGATTGGCTTTTCCTGGAAGTACCGCAGCACCATCAGCACGCTGGTTTCTTCACACGCCTCCTGATGCGCCGCATCCCAGTTGATCAGCGGTGCCTGTGACGTGAACGGCACGTCCCAGTTGACCTCCTGTATATCTCCCGGGGGCCTGCTCGCGCGCCTGGCAGCCGGTTTCTCGGGCAGCTTCGGCTGCGCTTCGGGCACGACTACATTTTCCTGCGCCTGTATCAGGCGTTGGCGTTCGGCTCGCTCACCCAATTTCTGCTGCACGAAGAAAAGGCCACACGAGAGAGCGACGGCAAGAGGGACTGCGAGAAACGGCAGCAAACGACGACGCATGCGTCTTACTCTACATCCAAGCGCCGCATGGCGCGAGCGTGCAGTGTGCGGCAGTACAGACCGAACAGCGTGACCATGATCAGCGCAAAGGCTTCAGGACCGGACTGGGGCAGGTGCGGAGGAACAGGCGTGGGCGTCGGCGGCGGATTTTGAGCGATGACGGCTGGCGCGGAAGAGCTGCTGGAACGAACGACGGCTGCAAGAGATGAGCTGCTGCTTGAACGGACAACCGCTGCAATGGACGAACTGCTGCTGGAGCGTGCGACTGCAGACGATGAGCTGCTGGACACAACTGCCGCAACCGATGAGCTGCTGCTTGAGCTAGCGACCGACGAGGAAACGGCGGAGGAAGACAGGGAGGATGACGAGCGTGCGGATGATGACACCGGAGCCACGGCAACGACCGACGCGGACGACGACGAGAGCGAGGATGAAGACCTGCGGACGGATGACGACGAAGACTGAGTGACGACAGCGATGGCTGAGCGGGGCAACGAAGCGGCAACGCTGCTGCGGACAGCAGACGCGGCAGCCGACGAAGAAGAGCGTGAGGATGAAGATGCCGGAGGCAGTGCCCATGCCGAAGATGACGAGCGGGCGGCTACCGATGACGAACTGACGTTTGCAGCGATGACTGCGGTCGATGAGCTGGAGGAAGACACGGAACCCGGTACGACCGTTGATGCTAGGCGTACGTACTGGTCCGCGGCCATGCGTGCGTACTGGTTGTCCGGGAACAGCGCGGTCTGGATCGGCGCGTTCCAGCCGAACGCCTCAGCCGAAATGCTGAGTGCGAAGAACACCGCGAGCAGTCCGCCAATGACCGGCACGCGCATGCTCTGACGGCGGATGACGTGCAGGCAGAACAGGATGATCAGCGTAAGAGCCAGTACCACCAGCGGCAGCGACCATAGATAGAGGAAGCCAAGCTGCAGGATGAGCACGGCCTTGTATCCCGAGAAGATTTCCAGCACCAGCCACAGCAGAGTCATCAGCGCGGGGGCCCAGTGCAGAAAGCGGAATTCGTAGTCGGCGCGGTTCGAACGGAATGTCGGTGCCAGCACAATCGGGTACAAGAAGCTGACCACCATCAGGATCATCCAGTACAACACACCCTGCGGAAAATGCGGCAGCAACGACAACAGCACGCCGTACGCGCTGACGATCGCCGCGAGGAAGATGAGGTACGCCGTTTCTGTGTGATGCTTTAGAGGCACAGGGGGACGATTTTCCTCGTCTAATCAACATATGTCAATACGACATAACGCATTCGGGCAAATCTGTGATCTTCCCCCTATTTCTTCTTCTTCGGCAGATACTTGTCGCGCTCATCCACCACGTGCTGCTTTTCGACGATGACGTAGTGCCTGCGGCGGAAGTTCAGCAGCTGGATAACCATATACAAGGCCAGAGAGAGCAGCCAGACCAGCCACAGCACACGCATAGACACGAACTGGATCGTCTCCACGCGGCTGATGACCAGAATGAAGGCAATGATGCCAAATACCATCGATGCACGGGCCCAGCTGGCCGAGAGCGAGCGGGTGATGGGATTGCGGAGCTTGGACCTCCAGAAACGGATAGCAAAGTATCCGAGAACCAGCACCAGACAACCAAGCATGAGCAGTTGGACCTTGGAGTCACTGTAGTGCCATCCGGCCGGATTTGGCCAAAGCCAGAACGAGAGGAAGAGTTTCATAGCGGGCGGAGCATAGAGGAGGACTAAGCCCTAGTCAAAATCATAAAAACTGACAAAACATCACGCGCGGTCTTTCGTGACCGTCATCTTGAAGCCCGGTGCATGCGGCGCCTGCTGATGCGGCTTCTTTTTCTGCTGCTGTTGCTGATGCTGGTGATGCGGCGAACCCTGCATGCGTTCCAGAATGATCTGCACATCACGGTCGACTTGGCGCTGCTTGCGTGTGCGGGCAGGGCGGATGAGCAGGTACAAGAGGAATCCGAGAACGGGCAGTGCTGCAACCAGCACGATGCACACCAGTTGATACGCGAACGAGTCTGAACGCAGGAGCACATCACGCGTGGCAAACAACACCAGAAATACCAAGATCGCCGCAGCGCCGGCCAGGCCGAACTGCATCATCGCGACTGACGGGGTTGCAGAGAAAAACTGGCTGAACATGTCCATGGAAAAACGGGTAAGGAACTGGCGAGACCCTTAGAGATGCGGGTACTTCCGCCGATGGACAACAACGTATACGACCGTCGCCAGCAAGGCAAGAACGGCAAGCACCTGGCTGAAGCGCAATTGCAGATCCCAGAACGGAATCCAGCGCCTGCCGACAACGTACGTGACCGTCGCAACCGCGACGATACAACCGTACGCGGCATTGGCCCTGTCGCTGAGTTTCAGTTCGATGGCGGCCAGGACACCCAGGCTGCAGAACAGCGAGAAAATGAAGAAGAAGTCGGTCACTTTGGCGAACACCGGAATACCGAAGTCGCCACGCATGAATTCGAAGAAAAACACGGCGATGCCGGCGATCATGATACCGGACAGCGTCTCGGCACCGGCGCGCTTGGAGTGTTTGCGGATGAGCAGCAGTGCGAACGTCAGCAGGAAGTAGAACACCGCGTAGTACAGCTGCACCGGATGAATCGGCACGGTGTAGCGCACGTTAAAGGTGTCCAGCACCACGCCCCACGGCAGGTTGGTCGGCTTGCCGTACGCCTGTGCGCCGGCGAACATGCCCAGCCAGTCGAAACCGAGGCCGAAGGTCGTCGCGGGCAGCAGCACATCCAGCCACTGCAGGAACGTCGTGCGCTGGTTGCGGGTAGTCAGGAACAACACTATTGCCACGCCGATGGCGCCGCCGAGGAAGGTGAAGCTGCCGTCCCAGATGATGAAGACGCGCAGCGGATGCTTCAGGTAGGTCTGATAGTTGCCGACGATGGAGAACAAGCGTCCGGCCAGCAAAAACGCCAGGATGTGCCAGCGCCCGTTGTCTTTGATGTGCTGCAGGCTGAGGTTTGCCGACGTGGTCAGGCGGAAAAAGAACTCCGCCGCCAGCCAGGTACCCAGCAGCAGGAATGCCAACCGCATCCAGATGATCGCCGGGCCGAACTGAAAGGCTTCAAACATGCGCGGGAAAGGATAGCAGCACAGACGACATCAGGGAATGCGTCAGTAAGGTAAAGCACCACCAGTGCCGTCTCTCCATTTTTGACAATTTATCATTTTTATTGTATTATATTTACAACACTTATACCAACTCCGTCTCACCTATGCGCTCCGCAAAAAAACAGAATTCTTTATCTTGGGCACGCATTTCGGGGGTCTTTTTCGCAATTATCGCGGCAGGAACACTGGTACTGACCGGAACGCACGGGGAACCGGCAAGCGTACTGGGCCTTAGCCCGACCCTGACGGGAAACTGGTCAGTGGCTCCCGGTAACAATGGAATGCAGATGGTCAGCAGCCCGGCAATGCGTGGCCAAATCCCGAGTGCTACGTGGAGATTCAGAAATCTGGATAAGAATGTGCAATACGAAGTATGGACGACATGGAAACCATCGGAACGCCTGTCGAACAATGCAACGTACAGACTGCTCGACGGCGCAAAATTCGTACGCGCGGCGGGCGTGGACCAGACGTCTCCGGCCGAAACCAACCAAGAGGGCTCTCTCAACGCCGACGAAGACTGGGATTGGCTTGGCGTCGGGTGGTACCGTCTTGGTGTCATCAAACCGGCAAGCGGCGAAATTACCGTGCAACTCCGCGGTGCTGCCGGGCAGAGCGTTGCCGCAGGTCCGGTGCGCATCGTGCGCTATACGGGTACGGCCGAACTCTCGCTGGATGTGACCGGCGAGCAGGTGCAGGGAACGGCACGGGAACTGATGATGCGGACGCGCGTCGGCGTGTACGACGAGTTTGGATGGATGCCGCAACCGATGATGCCGACATCGGGCCCGGCGACGACGGATGAGAACATCCGTTTTCTCAAGTACACCATCAGACTGAGCAACGACGGGCCGGACGGAACGGCCTCTGACGTCGAGACGTCCCATGCGGTCGTGGATACAGAACTGATCGACGGTGTGACGCTGGATGTGGCTGAGTTGAACAATTCGCTTCGCGAAGGATGCGATGACAGACACTGTTCGTTCGGAACGATCGCCACCGGACACATGTCACCCGTACGCACCATGTACATCACGGTAAGAGCCAGAAACATGATCGATTTATGCCGTCAGACCGTGAAAGTTCGCTTCTCGGTGCTTCCGCCGGAAAAACGTGAGTACGTCGATCCGGATATGGGTAACAACGAGCGTATCGTCGAACTGAAAGTATGCGATGGATCTGACTTGTGGATCGACGGGTCGGTCGAACAAGTCAAACGTTTGCCTCCGGACGAACAGGAATTATTGCCGGCCGGTCTGCACCTGCTACGACTCACAATGACACTGGGAAACAACGGGCCGGATCCGCTGCCGGGAGAATGGCCGCATACGAGCATGCAGTACACGTTGGTGCGCAACGAAGCGGCCGGCGGGGCATATTTGACCAAGTTCAGGGACGAGAACTGGTCTCCAGACGAGTTTCAGGAATGTGACGATTACAGCTGTTACGTGCCCGCGCCGAATCCCGGCGAAACCGTCTCCCGCACACTGATCGGCCATATCGGATCGGAAACCTGCGGCAAGACTGTACAGATACAATTCAGCACCTACAGACCCCAACCCGCGTACAATCCGGAGGGACAGCACAACGAACTGGCTCCGGGGAACAATACGAAAACTGTCGACGTGGAAGTCTGGTGCCAGCCGAAAACCGACCTGTCGGTGAATGTCACCTCCGAACAGTTCACCGATCCTGCGGATCCGGAAACACACCAGATCACGTACACGGTCACGCTGAAAAACCACGGACCGGATACAACTCCTGAGATCGTCTACAGCCTGTTCTCACAAAGAGAGGGGCCCGAAATTTCGTTCGAGTCGTCGGCCCAGTGCAGCGACGGCCGCTGCAACCTGCCGGTGCTCCAGCCGGGTGAGTCGTCGACCGTCACCATCTCGGGTACTGCGCATGGCGAAGATCTGTGCGGCACGACCGTATCTGCGCTGTTCAAGGCCGACGCTTCAGGCGAGGATGGATTCACCGACCCGAACCCCGATAACAACGAGGCGTTGATCGTGACCCCGATCGATTGCGACCGGGAGTAGGCCGAAACAGCTAGAAGCTCGCGTTGTAGCTCTCGGCTTTATGCTTGGTGAGTGTCCACGTGTCTTTGCCGTTCGACTTCTTGCCGGACCACTCGCCTTTTTCCGCAGCCAGAGCTTTCGCGACGACGGACGGACTGACCGCGCAACCGTGGGCATTCATATCCGCGATTGCCCTGGTGAGAGCAGCATCACTCTTCATACGGGTTGAGGGAAAATGAATAGGCTACAGCGAGGCTTCCAGCCGCCTTTCCTTGATGTCCGACACGGTCTTGGCAATGAACTCCTTCAGCGGCACAACCGTCTGCTCTTTGGTCTTCACGTTGCGCACAGCGGCAGAATCAGCCTCCATCTCTTTGTCGCCAATCACCAGCAAGTACGGGATCTTCATCTGCTCCCCTGCCCTGATGCGTTTGCCGAGCGATTCACTCGAATCGTAGTACTCAGTGCGGATGCCGTTGTCCTTGAGTGTCTTCTCCAACGAGCGGCAGAATTCTTCGTGCGGTCCGGCGATGGGAACCAGGCCGACCTGCACCGGAGCCATCCAGAGCGGGAACAGCCCGGCGAACTGCTCGATGAGGAACCCGATGAAACGCTCGTGCGTGCCGAGCGGAGCGCGGTGGATGCACAAAGGCACCTGTTCGCTGCCGTCCTGTGCGGTGTACTTCAGTCCGACTTTGCCCGGCACATCGAAGTCGACCTGGTTGGTGGCCAACGTGAACTCGCGTCCGATGACGCTCCACACCTGCACATCGATCTTCGGGCCGTAGAATGCGGCCTCGTCCGGCACTTCAACGAAGTTCACACCTTTGTTCTTCATCGCGCTGCGGACCATTTCCTCTGTTTTCAGCCACAATTCGGGCTCATCCACGTACTTTTTACCCAGCTCTTTCTTGTCATGCAGCGACAAGCGCATGACGTACTTATCGATGCCGAAAATCTTGAAGTACTTCAGGTACAAATCGATCACGCCGTTGAATTCCTGCTCGAACTGCTCCTCGGTGCAGTACATGTGAGCGTCGTTCATGCACAGCGAGCGCACGCGCATCAGACCGAAGAGCGCACCGGAATCCTCGAAGCGGTAGCAGTGGCCGTACTCGGTCAGGCGCATCGGCAAATCGCGGTAGCTGCGGGGCTGACAGGCGAAAATCTGGTGATGGTGCGGGCAGTTCATCGGCTTCAGGTAGTACTCCTCCTGCTCGCCATCCAGCTTCATCGGCGGGAACATGGACGTCTTGTAGTGCGCCAGGTGACCAGTCTGCTCGTAGAGTTTGCCTTTGGCGATGTGCGGTGAGCGCACGCGCAGGTACCCGGCCGCGGTCTCGGTCTCGCGCGCGAGTTGCTCCAGTGCATCCACAATGACCGTGCCGCGTGGCGTCCACAGCGGCAGGCCCGGGCCGACCATCTCGCTGAACGTGAACAGATCCAGTTCTTTGCCCAGCTTGCGGTGATCGCGCTTCTTGGCTTCTTCCATCATGGTCAGGTGCGCCTGCAGCTCTGCCTTTGACGGGAACGCCGCGACGTAAATGCGGGTCAGCTGTTCGCGGTTTTCGTCGCCACGCCAGTACGCGCCGGCCAGGTTCATGATCATGAAGCCGTCTGCGGGGATCTGCTTGAGGTTCTCCACGTGTCCGCCGCGGCACAGGTCAACGAACGTGTCCTGGCCTTTGGCATCCACGTTGGCGTAATGCGTGACAGTCGCGACACCGTCGTTCTTCTCCAGGTCTTCGATGAGTTCCACCTTGAACGGCTGCTTGTGCTTCTTCCAGTACGCCTTCGCATCGGCGGCCGACAGCTCTTCCCTGCGGAACGTCTGCCCCTGCTTGATGATGACGCGCATCTCCTTCTCGATGGCTTCGAAATCGGCATCCGAAATCGGCTTCGCGAACAGGAAGTCGTAGTAACAGCCATAGTCGATCGGCGGGCCGATGGTGACCTTCGTATCCGGCCACAGCTTCAGCACCGCCTGCGCCAGCACGTGAGCCAGCGAGTGACGGAGCTTGTACAGATCATCAACCTTGGGTTCGTCTTTGGATGCCTTAGCAGCGGCAGGTGCGGCTGCGGGAGCGGCACCCTGGACGATCGATTCCAAACGCGGGTTGGCGAGCTTCTTGTAGTCGCTCGTCTTCAGAACCATCGACTGATCCAGGCGTGCGGCGTTGAAGTAGAGCTCGTCATGCACCAGCAGTGACGGATCCACAATCAGTTCCAGCTCGGGGTTGAATGCAAACGGCAGCACCGTGCCGACCACGCTGCCAGCCAGTGTCTCGGCGATCTCCGGAGTCGCAAACGACATGTAGGTTCCGCCCAGAAGCGCCTTCACCGCGTTCATGTCCAGCTTCGCATCGCCCGGAATCACCGCCAGGATGTACTTGGTTTCCTTCTTGCCGATCTTCACCATCGCGACGATGCACTTGGCAGCCTGCGCCAGATTGTTGCCGCGTACCTTGCTGATGACATCCGTACGGCCCTCCGGCTCGTGATCAATCAAGCGATAGGTCGCCTTGTTGTCGTCGAGCAGTTTGATCAGCTTCTTATAGGTGTCGTTTGGCATGGGAGGGTGGGATACGAAAAGGATAGCAGAGAGAACAGTAATGACGAAAATCCCCTGCTCCGGTCGGAGAGAGGCTTTAGGTGAGGACGCTCACGCTAGCAGCCGCCCTCCGAAGAGGTCGTCGTGGTAGCCGTAGTCGTGAAGACAGAATGCATCTAAATCAATCATACGACTCTCAGGGATGAGGTCAATCGAAAGAAGGGTGATGAGTGGTCAGCGATCAGTCGCAAGCGAGTCGCAGAGTTTTTGCAGCAAATACACGCAAAAGGAATTCTTCCAAAAACCGACTGCCCACTGACCACTGTCTACTCACCACTCAATTCACCAGCCCCACTTCCCGCTCGATAGCCCTAACTTCACGCAGCAACTGGGCGTTCTCTACCAATTGCGTTTCGATTTTGCCGCATGCGTGCATCACCGTTGTGTGGTCGCGGTCGCTGAACGACTCACCCAAGCGCACGTAGCTCATACGCAGGTGTTTCTTGGCCAGGAACATCGCAATCTGGCGCGGTACGAGTATCTCCCGCACGCGAGACGCACCGACCATGTCCTGCACCGAGACCGAGTAGAAACGGCTGACGCCTTCGAGCAAGTCGGTAAAGGCGAGAGCTTTTTGCGGAGCCTGCTGGAAGCCGATCATCGTCTCGCCTTGGTCATGCGGGTCACCGTGCAGTTTGCGCATGATGTCGGCGATGCTTCGCACCGTCGGCGCACAGTGCTCCAGTTCGTACTGCGCCACCGCCTGCATCAGGATTCCTTCCAGCTGACGCACGTGCTTGGTTGCATGCTCCGCGATGTAGTCCAAAACTTTGGAGTCGATGAACATCTCGTACTCTTTGGCCTTCTCGCTGAGAATCGCCAGGCGTGTCTCGAAATCCGGCGAGCTGACATCGGCGATCATCCCCTTCTCGAAACGCGAGACCAGGCGGTCCTGCAGAATAGAGAGCTCCTTGGGCGGACGATCCGAACTGATGATGATCTGTTTGTGATCCTCGTGCAGCGCGTTGAAGGTGTGGAACAGCTCTTCCTGCGTGCGGTCTTTATTGGCCAGGAACTGCACGTCGTCAATGATCAGCACATCCACGTCGCGGTAGCGGCGGCGGAAGTTCTCCATCTTCTGGTGCTGGATCGCCTCGATGACCTGATTGGTGAAGTCCTCGGTGGTCGTATAGACGATGGTCGCGTGCGGGATCGCCTTCAGGATGGCGTTACCAGTCGCCTGCAAGAGGTGTGTCTTACCCAGACCCACGTCGCCATACAGGAACAGCGGGTTATATTTGCCTCCCGGCTGCGCGGCCACGGCTGAACAAGCGGCATGCGCCAGACGGTTATTTGGGCCGACCACGAAATTCTCCAGTGTGTAGCGCGGGTTCAGAATCTTGCTGGTGAGGCCTTCGGCCAGTTTCACCTCGGCTTTGCCGGGCAGCTTGCGGCCCTTCTTGCGCTCCGGGAAATGATCCAGCAGGCGCAGCGTGCGGGCGGTATCGTCCTTCAGGCCGACGTCGACCTGGTACACGATCTGCTCAATGGTCGGGTCAGCCTCGCGCACGGCGGCGAGCGTCATCACGCGGTAGTGTTCCAGGTGCCAGTTGAGGAACATCGGGAGCGGCAAACCGACTACGAGCGTCTTCTCTTCGCGGCCGAGAACGGTCGTGTCTTTAAACCACGTAATGAACTGGCTGCGTTGCAGCTGCGGTTCAATGCGCTTGAGAGCTTCGAGCCAGAGATCGAGATCGACAGTGGATGTCATGGAGAGTGCAACCGGGAACGACGAAACAAGAACTTGAGATGGTCAAAATCAGAATAAATGTATGACGTCGTTGAACGTGATAATGATGATCAGGCCGATCAGGACGAAGAATCCGATCGCGTTGGTCATCAGCTCCAGACGCTGATTCAACGGGCGTCTGATAATGGCTTCTATAAGGACAAAAAGGAGCCTTCCTCCGTCCAGTGCCGGCAGCGGCAAGACGTTCAAAATCGCCAGGCTCAGGCTGAGCAGTGCGACCAAACGCAGGTAGGTCATCAGACCTTCCTGCACTGAGCTGTAGGTCAGGACTGCGATACCGACGATACCGGTGATGCCTTCCGGAACGTGCGCCTTGGTGACCAGTGAACGCACAAGATCTGCCATGCCCTTCACGGTCTGGACCGTCATGAATTTTGTCTCCTCTATGGACAATGCGACAGCCCGTCCGATCGAGCGACGCGGCGCGGCGAGTTCTGCGGCATACGGGGAAATCGCAATGCCTGATTTGCCGTCATCCAGCGTCACCGTCACCGTCTTGGGCGTCGCTTCTTTGCCTTCGAGCAGCTGGTATACCACCTCTTTCTGGCCTGACTGCAGCGCAATAACGTCCTCCGGCTTCACCACGGGATGTCCGTTCACTGCCGTGATCGCCGAGTCTTTGACCACGCCCGCCTTTGCGGCGGGGCCGTCGGGCATGACATCGTTAATGTACACACCGAGCTTCACCGTAATGTCTCCGTCCGCAGCCGCCTGTTCCATGGTCTCCAGACTCTGCATGTAGAAGTTCGGCACCCAGCGACCATAGGAGAAACCGAACACGAGCAGCACGAACGCGAGGGCGAAGTTCATCGCCACGCCGCCGAGCAGGATGCACACACGCTGCGGGATACCCGCCTGCGCGAAGCTGCCTTTGGAGTAGCGCTTCTCGAGACTCACTTCGTTCTCTCCTTTCAAGCGCACGAAGCCTCCGAACGGAATCCAGTTGAGCGTGAACGCGGTATTCCATGCCCTGAAAAGTGTCTTTGCGCGGGGCGGTAAGCCAAAACCGAACTCTTCGACATCCACCTTAAACAGCTTGGCCAACAGGAAATGACCGAGTTCGTGAATGATGATGAGTAACGTCAACAGGACAACGAACGCAATGACTGAAACGAGAAGCAGCATGGTGAGGAAGGAGCCCGCAAAATTCGCCGGCACCGAAAAGTAACACGCCATGTGGAAAAGAGAAAAGTTTTCCACACGGTTCATGTTGCATGCCGAAGCGACTTGGGTGCCGGTATGAAAATGGCAACAAAAGTGAATCCTCCCACAAACTTTTTTCACCCGTAAATTCTTTTAAAAAAAACTCGCGAAGGCAGGCTCTGCCTGCCTGGAGCGACACCGCTTTAGGGAAGGAGAGTCCACGAGAGGAAACCGTAGGCTCCCAGCGACAAGCGCTTGAGCAAAGCGAAAGGCTTGGCGCGCAGTCCCTTTAGGGATTTCCTTTCGTGAGTTTTCAGTGGTGGGCAATACAAGATTCGAACTTGTGACCTCCACAATGTCAATGTGGCGCTCTAACCAACTGAGCTAATTGCCCTTTGATGTGAAAGATTTTCTTCGGATCGAACAACGTCTAAAGCTGAGGAAGAGTACGAGCAATCGCAAAAGCGGTCAATGCTGAAGGATTGCTCTCACGGTCTGCGGAGGCATGGAATGCTACATTGACATTATTACAAATATAGTGTTAAATAACACAGCTCTTTTACAGCATACGAGGCCGGTATTCTGTGCATCCAAGCGGTGCATACAATGCTTGCCTCGCCCGAGGTAAGCAGAAGAAGTCAGGAGTATCAGGCTATGTGGTTCTTGAACTGGCTGTTGGCTTGCGTCGCCCTGGTGGCTGGCATCGCGGTTATCGCCGCGGTCGCCTGGGTCACCTGGAAGCTCGCCGAGCTGACGTACTACACCCTGCAGTGGGTGTGGTACGGCTCACCGCTCTGGACGGAGCGGAAGGAGCAGGATGAGCCGTGGATCTGGGCCGTTGCTTTGGTGGCAGCACTGCTGCTCCCGATCACGGTTCTGTTCCTCCTCATCGGGATCCCGGTCAGGTTGTACGTCGGCCGCCGCGAGACGATCGGCGAATACGCCGACAAAGTCATCGCCGCGGGCGGAAACGTCCACGACCTGCACTGGTGATTCTTTCGTCCCCAGAACTCCTACAAAGCCGTCTCAACGGGTGTGACCGTTGAGCAACCGGGCCCCTCACTGACGAGGGGCCCACGACCATTGAACGCGTTCCACGGCAGGATGAAACGTATTTTATGGCTATCGGACGGCCAAAACCCGATGCCGGTCTTTTTGCGTATCCGGCTCTCTATCGATCATCTCGTTCAGAAATTCTACCGTGCGATCATGCTCCCCTACCTGCTCGATTTTTTCTTCCCGCGCCGCTCGCTGCATGGCGACGAAGGTGCGTACATCACCGACGCTGAATGCGCGCAGATCCGGCTGACATCGGTACTCTTGGATGTAAAAACCCTGCATGCGCGCGGCATCCGGCATATTGATTGCATCGTCGCGGCCGGTTCGTACAAATCCTCTCCCCTGCTGAAAACCGCGATCCGCAGATTCAAGTATTCGCGGTTCTCGCAGCTACATATCGAACTCGGTCAGCGCTTGGCGGATTCCCTGAAAGAATTGTCTGCTGATCCGTCACCCGTGCTGTGTCCGGTACCGCTGCACTGGACCCGCATGTTCCAGCGCGGGTTCAATCAGGCCGAATTGCTCGGGCGAATCGTGGCCGAAAAAAAGTCGTGGCCGCTGGCTCGACTGCTCCTGCGAACCAGGCCGACCGGGCACCAGGCGCACCGCGGCAGAACCGACCGGCTGACTGCACTGCAAAATGCCTTCCGATATGCGGGTCCAAAACAGGTTCCGGGCCGGGTAATCCTGGTAGATGACCTATGTACGACCGGAGCAACGCTGACAGCCTGCGCCGTGGCTCTCAGAGCGGCTGGAGTGGGGTTTGTGGATGCAATCGTTTTGGCTGAGGGATAGACCTGAATTATATCTATAAAACTATTATTAGTTTTGGCAAATTCTGAGCGTCGTGAAAACCGGGTTTTTGTGCTATAATAACTGGATTTCCACACACATATGAACACACACGCACAGAACGATATTCTCCTGTCCTGGGAAGCCCCGGCAAAACCCGACCATGAACGGTCGGAGCGCTGGTACCTCATCGCGGGAATCTGCGCAGCGATGCTGATGGTATACGGCTTCGTCAGCGGAGCCTGGGTCATGAGCTTCTGCGTCGCCGCGTGCGCCGGTTTGTACTACCTGGTACGCAATCAGAGTCATCCTCAGCACACCATCAGCATCATGTCGCTGGGCATCACGTACAACGGCAGGCTGCACCCCTGGAATGACTTCAAGAATTTCTGGATGCTGTCCGGCCCCGGCTACTGCGAACTGCACCTGGCGTGCAAGCGCAGGCTCGGCGGCGACATCTGCATCCAGACCGGCAACCTGGATCCGTATCTCATCCGCGACCTGCTGAGTGAGTACATCCCGCAGGATCCGCACAAACGGGAAAATCTACTTGACGCCATTATTCGTTTCTGTAAACTGTAGATGCTGCGCAAGGTACACACCGCGCACTTTGCTTCCCACCACTCTCCCACCCGGGAGAAGCGGGAGCTTCTGTTTGCGATAGATGACAAAAAGCGCCTTACAGACGGTTTACCCGAAGGTTCTGAGACAGGAGAAGCTGATGCCTCAGACGGACTCACAAACGTCGAGCGTGCGGTCGCCGCAGGCAGTAATAGCATCCATGCCAGAACGCTGGTGCGTCTTCCCGAAGCGCTGGCAGATATTCCTGAAAAGGCCCACTTGCTGGATTCAGTTATCCTGGGAGGTTCTGTAGAACTGAACTTCGAAGCCAACCGCCTCGCCCGCAGGCTGAAGATCGATCTGGCCAAAGCCACGGATGCCCAAAAACAGGACGTGTTCAACGAACTGATGACAGAGCCGACGCACGCGCTCAGCATCGCCCGCGTCATCGACGGACGCCTGAACAGCCACGAGCAACTGCGGAAACTGATCGACGAGCGCCTGAAGACAATCGCCAGGGGCAGCAAGAATAAAGCCGTCGAGGACATCGAGCAATTGAGAGGATTAATCCAGCAATTCCAGACCGAAGACGACTCGCTCAGCCGCCAGGATCTGATGAAGAAAGTCATCCAGAAACTGGATCCTGACCAGGAGCTGTTGAGCTTGGGCAAGGATGACCACCTGAAGGAAAAGATGATTGTCGACATGCTTGTTGTGCTGGAAGACACCCTGAAGGGTGACTTCAAACGCACGACTTTCATGCATCCGAACAACGTGGTGCCGGACAAGAAACGCGAACTTGATGACGCGCGCAAAGAGTACCTGGACACGCTGCGCCGCCAGGCAGACGGCACCAAGGACTTCCTGGATGCATCGTTGCAGCAGCGCGCGCAGAAAGTGTTCGACGGCTACGGCAGGGAGCACGACCAGTACGCCGAAAACACCAACGGCCAGACCATGGAAAAAGGCGGTCTGACCGCCGAAGGCGTGGTGGAAGCCTTCCGCAACGGCAGCACCGTCGCGCTCAACGTCACGAGGAGAAACCCGGACGCCAAAGCAGCTGCGATCTCGCCCAAGACCGGCAAGTACGATCCGAGACTGGATGCAAACATGCCGGCAACACATGACGCTGACTACCTCATCCGCGCAGAAGGCGCGCTGAACGAACTGAACCGTGCCGAGCGCCAGCTGAAAGTCGCAATACACACGCCGGACGACCGTGTCGGCACACAAAAATTCGCTGCGAAAGGCATAGACGAAAGCATCTTCATGCGCGATATGCGCCTGAATGAAGAGCGCAACGAAATGCTCGGATACGAGATCGGAGGAGAGATCGACAAGCTGATGGAGATCTTTGCCCAGAGGAATGAACGCAATGAGCCGGGTGCCAAAGAGGCACTGGCATTCCTGCAGCAAAGAAAGGAAATCTTCGGAGCGTTCGGCCACGAGAAAAAGCCCGGCGAACCGACCCTGCAGCAGCGCACCACAATGCGCCTGATGCCCTTCAGCAAGCTCGACGAGACACTGAAGACGCTCAAAGACCTGGAGAACGCTCCGGACCTGCTGGCACGCCTGGCCGAAGCCAACAAAAACTTCACCGACGCGCCGGGTGCCAACACCAACCTCGTGCGCGGTGCCCTAGGCATGAATCTGGATACAGCCTCCCAGACGATCAGCGGATATCTGAAGCACGATGTCTGCGAGACGCTTCATTTGCCGAAGCAGCTGGAGGCGCTGTACGGAAAGATCCGCATCAACCTCGCGACCGCAGACGAATACGAGGGCAAAGACCGCGGCAACCACGCGTTCGCATTCGCCAAAACGCAGGTGGATATCCTGCAGGACGCCGCCAAGCAACTGCAGAAGCTGTACACCGATCCATCGGTGGTAAAACGCATGGGCGTGGCTGAATTCGCGGCAACCGGCGCAAGCCCGGACACGGACGCATTCTACGATGAGAGAACCGGCCTGATCGTCATCAATACCGACGTATGTGTCGGAGCTGCTGAAGAAGCTGCGGCGTTGGAACATGAGCGCGGCCATGCAGTCCTGGACATTCTGAAGCGCAGGGCGGGAATGAAAGGCACGGACGTGAAAGCCGGCATCTTCCCCGACATGCTCTCGGAGCTGCACGAGCGGCTGAAGACACAAGCGCGGGACAAAGGCATCAGCCTGGACGATCTGATGAGCAGGCAGGCCGACAAATGGAACTGCAAGCGTGACGGCAAGATCGACATCGATGACTTCATGGACGAACTGGTCGTGCAGCACGCCGACTGGAAGAAAGGCCGCAAAGAGCAGCCAAGCGCCGACGAACTGGCCCTGTTCTCGCTGTTCGAGGAAGCTCCGGAACCGGATCTGCAGACCCCCGCCGACTCGCCCGATGAGTTTGCGATCGATACCTCTGGCAAGAAGAAATACCGCACCAGAGGCGGAGGAGGCGGAGAAGACGAGGAAGTGGAGGTCAACGCCGACGGCACGGTCAAAGAGGAGCCGCCGAACTACCGCAAGGAACTCCAGAAACTGGATACGGACATCCATCACATCGAACGATTCTTGGACGTCTACAAAGAGCAGAACAAGGATCCGGCGGTGGGAGAACTCCTGGCGTCACTCAAGCAAAACTATGCGACTGCCAAGAAGGCATTTGATGAAGGATTGCCGGAAAGCGAATTCGGACCGGTTCTCAAGCAGGCTAAGGCGCAGGCAAAAGTCTTCACGGACGAAATCAAGAAAATCGACGTCGCGCGCATGGACCTGACCGATGCCGCTCCAAGCCAGAAGAAGGGTTGGCGTTCGTTGTTTGACCCGCAACAGGTGCAGTGGCTGTGTATTTACGACATCGGCAAAATCTTCAAAGACGGTTGGGAAGACATCTCCCGTATGTGGAAGCGCCGCAGCGAGCAGGCCCGCGCTGCCGTCGGAAAAAACATGTTCGGCCTCATCCCTGCCGGCATTCCGTATGCCGGCCAATTGGCACGCGAATTCCAGGGTCGTGAACAATCTTCGGAACAGGAAGAAGTCGGCGTGTGGGAAAAGCGCTACGAGAAAATCGACAGCCACAAGCTGCTCCACGAAATCCTGCCGTACTCGAACCACAAAGACGAAGTGAAGGCGATCATCAACCTGCTCACCAAACGCGGCCGCATGGACTGGAACTTTTCAGGACTGTGGGACAAATTGGAGGCACTGGGCAAGTTCCACATACCGCACGACGCGTGCAGGCGCGACATCCTGTTGCGCGACATGTACATGCAGAAACTGATCGCCAACATCTGGACCGACCAGGACCTGTTTGAGCACTGGAAGAATGACAACGACTCCAACATCCAGAGCGGCAAGAGCCACTGGCAGGCCACTATCGACACCTTGTCTGGCACCAGAGGCGGTCTGGCCGGACGCTGTAAGTATCTGCTGGAGAAACAGCTGGTATTGGAGAATCACGGCCATCTGCCGCCCGAAGAAGAGGTGAACCCGCACCTGTATGAGGGCATCCTGCACTACGCGATGCGCAACGGAAAAATGTCACTGGAGGACAAGATTTTCTATCTCATCCAGGGTGTGGCCCACGGCCTGCTGTCCATCGACCGTATGAAAGGTCTGCTGGGTGAACAGGGCGAAATCCTGAACTCGTTCCCGTTCATCGACTTCTTCAACGGAAAGACCATGGCCGACGTCCAGCGCATGGCGAACAAGCTGGGATATGCCGAAAAAACGCTGGAGCCGGACTTCCGCACGACGGACTTCATTCTGGCAGAGATCGCCAACGACGAAGGTGCCAGACAGAGAGCGACCAAAGCGCTGAAGAACGCCCAGAACATCGACCACGAAGACATGCCAGGTCTGATCTCAATGCTGGATCACCAGGGTATCACCAGCATGGTCAGCGTCTACTCCGGTAACCAGCCGAAGCTTTCGGCGCAAGGCCAGGCCAACATTTACGTCGGCTACAACACGCTGCTGCAGTACTACGCCATCCGCGCCAAGTACGCGAAGAAGGCAGGCAAAAAAGCCATATTCAGTAACGACGATGCACGCAGACTGGCAGTGTCATTGGCCGGTTACGTGCACTTCGACAATATCACCACGCAGGCAGCCGTGGATGGCACCCGCCCGTTCTTGAGCTGGGACCGCATCAAAAACGACGAACCTGTCTCGGACAGAGCCGGCAAGAAGACCGGTGAATACCGCCAGCGCCTGAACGATTTCATGTACGACCTGACGCAAAGGGTGAACATCCCGGAGGTGAACGGCATCGAAACCAAAAAATACCTGGGCAAGTTCAGGGTTGATGCAGCTACATCCAAAGAGCACTCCCCTGGCGGAGAGAAGTCCGGCGAACAGGTCTTTAAGGCAACAACCGCCTTCGTCGACCAGCTGACGAGGCAAATCATGGCGAACAAGGACTCCGTCCAGGACATGCTTGCGGAAATGGCCGACAAAGACATCACGCACGGCGGCTTCATTCCGGAAGCCAACAACGAATCGTACACCTACGATAACGTCTCGAAGGTCATCGAGGATGACGGCAGGAGAGCGCCTGTGGCACACCACTAAACCGCTCAGCCCGTGCTGCCGAACCCGCCGCGGGTCTCTGCGCCGTGATCGTCGACTTCCACCCAGTCAGCCCGGTCGATTTTGACGAACAACCCCTGCGCGATGCGCTCCCCTCTCTCCACCGTCACCGGCGCGTCGGTGATGTTCTTCACCTGCACGAAGATCTCGTCTTTCGGTCCGTGGTAGTCCTGGTCGATGAGCCCCATGGAATGCGGGCAAATCAGGCCTTTCTTGCGCGGCAGGGACGAGCGCGGCAGCACCAGCAGCGCGTACCCCTCCGGCACCTGCACGATCACGTTGCCGGGCACCAGGCCGGTCGCACCGGGCTGGATGACCGTCGTCTCACGCGTGACCAGGTCGAACGCGGCAGCACCCTTGGTTTGATACGTAGGCAGTTCGAGTGTCGTATCGACACGCTTGATTTGCACTTTCATGAACAGATCCTACCACGAAACCAAAAAGACCGGGCGGACCCGGTCTTAATGCATAGCCGTTCATGGATATTAAGCGATGTTATTTGCCTCCAATTTTTTTCCTCATGAAGGTCGGGACTTCCAGCTCCTCTTCGTTGAGCTGCTGGCCGGCCAGCTTGATGACCGACTCGTCCTGCTGGGCACCCATCGTCGTCTTGCGGGTGTCGTCCTGCTTCTTGTACGACGGCAGGCTCTTGAGCATGGGCGAAGCGCCGGAAGAGACGTTCTCCATGGACTTCTCGTCGAAGCCGGTAGCGATAACCGTACACTTGATCTGTCCGGTGTAGGCATCGTCGATGACTGCACCGAAGATGATGTTGGCCTCCGGGTCGGCTGCCTCGGTAACGATGCGGGCTGCCTCGTCGACCTCGAACATGGAGAGGTCGTTGCCACCCGTGATGTTGAACAAGATGCCCTTTGCACCGCTGATGGAAAGGTCGAGAAGCGGGCTGTCCACTGCGGCGCGTGCTGCCTCGGACGCGCGGCTGTCGCCGGTGCCGTAACCGATACCCATGAGTGCGGAACCAGCGTCCTGCATGATGGACTTCACGTCGGCGAAGTCGACGTTCACCAGACCGTGGACGGTGATGAGCGTGGCGATGCCTTCGATACCATGACGCAGGATCTCGTCGACGATCTGGAACGCCTCGGTAAGAGGAGTCGTCTTGTCGATGAGCGAGAGGATCTTGTCGTTCGGGATGGTGATGAGCGTGTCGACCTTGCCCTTCAGTGCCTGCAGAGCCTCATCGGCCTGCTTGCGGCGGCGAAGACCCTCGAAGCTGAACGGGCGCGTAACCACACCGACGGTGAGGATGCCCATGGAGCGGGCCAGTTCTGCGATGTACGGAGCGGCGCCCGAACCGGTGCCTCCGCCGAGACCGGCGGTGATGAAGACGAGGTCTGCTCCTTCCAATGATTTCTTGATCTCCTCCGAGCTCTCTTTGGCCGACTGCAAACCGATGTCCGGGTTGGCACCTGCGCCAAGGCCGCGGGTCGTGCCGCGTCCGATATTGATCTTCACTCCTGCCGGGCTGTGGAACAGCGCTTGGGCATCTGTGTTTACGGCGATGAATTCGACGCCGCCGACTTTGCTGTCGATCATGCGCGACACGGCATTGGATCCGCCTCCGCCGACGCCGACCACGCGGATGACTGCGTTGGGCGACATCTCTGGACGGACTTCCTGGTGACCGGTGGCCGGTACGGCCGAGTCGTCACCGAACATGGATTTGCCTGCTCCGGAATTGCCACCGTTGTTGGACGGCTGAGGCTTGGAACCGGAGAAGATGGAGCGGAGCGTGTCTGACATGGGAATAAGGGAAATTGGTGACTAAGGGAGGATAGAAAGTATGGATTACGGAAGAAGGTTCTTGAACCACGAACCGACGCTGCTGAGCGCGCGCTTCATGTCCAGGTTAGAGACGGAGAATCCGCCTGTGCGGCGCTGACCTTCGCGGATGCCCCACAACAAGGTGCCGAGTGCGGTGGCGTATGCCGGGTCGTCGACTTTCTCGATGACGCCTCCGATCTCCACCGGGAAGCCCATCTGCACCGGCAGACCGAGAACTTCTCGGGCGATGTCCAAAACGCCGGGAGCTTTGACTGCTGCACCGGTGAGCAAGGCTCCTGCCGGCAACAGGCCGTCGCGGCCGACGCGCTTCAGCTCTTCTTTGACCAGTGTGAAGATCTCGTAGTAACGGGCCTGCATGATCTCGGCCATGTACTTCTTGCTGACCGTCTGGGTGTCCATCTTGCTGACCGTGGAAAGGTCGATCATCTCGCGCTCCTGGATTTCGGACGGCAGGACAGATCCGAATTCGATTTTGATCTTCTCAGCCGTATCGATGGAAGTGCGAAGACCGATCGCGATATCGTTGGTGACGTTCTCGCCGCCGACCGGCAGACACACCGAGTGAAGGATGGTCCCCTCCTCGAACACCGAGACGCTGGTCGAACCGGCACCGATGTCGATGGTCACGACGCCCAACTCTTTCTGACGCTTGGTGAGCACGGCCTCGGAGATGGCGATGGTCGCCGGGACAAGAGCGTCGATGTCGACGCCTGCCTGGTCGATACACTTCTCCAAGTTCTTCACATGCTGGATCTGTCCGGTGATGATATGGGCCTCCACCTCCAGGCGGATGCCGGTCATACCGACAGGGTTCTTGATGCCACGCTGCTCATCGACCGCGTACGACTTGGGTTCGATGTGCAAAATGCGGCGGTTGCTCGGGATGCTCACAGCCTGCGCAGCCTCCAGAACGCGGGCGACGTCGTCGACCGTGATCTCGTTGCCGGAAATGGCGATGACTCCGCGGCTGTCGAAGGCTTCGATATGCGATCCGCTCATACCTACGAACACGTGGTTGATAGGCACACCAGCCATTCTCTCGGCATCTTCAAGGGCTGAAATGATGTTGTGGATGGTTTCTTCCAGATCGATCACATGACCCTTGCGCATACCGTGCGACGGCGAAATGCCGACACCGATGACGCTGGGTACAGAGCTGCCCTCTGAATTGTCGACGACAGCGACGACAGTGCGGATTTTTGCGCTGCCGACATCAAGGCTTGCGATGACGCGTTCTTTGGCCATAAAGGTTGAGGTGGGAAATGTGAAGCGAACTCCACGTCACGAACTCTCGTCGTGAAAAGTACAAAGCGCAGTGTAGATGCAGACCACAGCCCTGCAATAGCTGATTGTATACCTTTCGTATACAAAGACATGAAAAAATGTGTACAAAGGAAAAAAATAATCTTGTGGAGTGGAGAGAAAAATCCGGTGACTTTTCAATTTTTGTGTTCATCAAAAAAAGGGTGAACACATTAGATGATCACTCTATTGCACTACAACAAAGATAGTTGTGCGGAGTCAGAATTTTCGTTCGGAGCAGCCTTCGCGACCTTCGACGCGGCGGTTGCAACCGGTACCGGTGCGGATGCATCGCCGATGAAGTGTTTCTGTCCGTACGGTGTGGCAAGCACTGCCTGCAAACGCCTGGTCAGCAGGTAAAACTCCAGTTCCTGGAACAGCTTCAGGACGGGTTCGGTCTGAATTTTGCCGACTTCGATCTCGTCGAACGGAAGCGGCAACGGCATATCGCAAATGAGTACCGACATGCGCTGGCAGAAGAATGCCTGTTTGCGGTCTGTTTCCAGCTTGTTGCGCCAGACCGGCTTGATGTCGTCCAGGTGGGCATAGATGTCCTCCATATCCGCATAGATGTTCAACAGTGCCGACGCCGCAATCGGGCCGATCCCCTTCACTCCCGGCAGGTTGTCCGACGGGTCGCCAACCAACCCCTTATAGGAGGGAATCTGTTCGGGCGTCACACCGTACTTCGTCTTTACTTGTTCGGGGCCAAGGTACTCGGCTGCCTGGTATCCCTTATGAGGGATGGCGATGCGGATGTTCTCGGTCGCCAGCTGAAACAGGTCGCGGTCGCCGGAAATGATCGTCACGCGCCAGCCCTGCTTTTCGGCGGTACGCGCGTAGGCGCAGGCATAGTCATCGGCCTCGTAGTCCGGGTGCGCCACGGTCGCGAATCCGAACGTGGACACCAGCGACTGCATCATGGGGACTTGGGTATAGAAATCATCCGGTGTATCGGCCCTGCCGGCTTTGTACTCCTGGTACTCGACGTGGCGGAACGTCTTGTCACCGGCATCGAAACAGAACAAGACTGCATCCGGCTCCTCGGTTTTCAGCATCTGCAGCAGCATGGATCCGAACCCGAACACAGCATTCACCTGCACCCCCTTGGACGTCTTCATATTCCGGGGGATCGCCCAGTACGCCCGGTACATAAGGTGGTGTCCGTCGATAATGATGAGGTGCTTCTTCACGACCGCACTATAGCCCTATCTCCCGGCCTGGTAGATCGCATTTAGAAATGATTCAGGAGAAATGTATATTTGCACCATATTTCCTATACCCCTACAAGGCTGTGGGGGTGCATTGGAAGCCAAAAAAAGGTATACTGAGTAGATCAATCCACACCCACATACACATGCCGCATCTCTCCCCTGCCTACGACAATAAAATCGCCCGCAAGTATTCGGCGCGGACGGTTGAGCACAAGGCGGAAAACAAAAGGAAACTGCAGGAAGACATCGGTTGGATTCCGGAGCCCAAGCAGCCGATCATCTGTTTCCCGGCCGGTATGACCGACGCCCTCGGCGGTGAACTGATGCAGCAGGTGCTGCCGGGTATTTTAGAATTGCCGGTGTGCATCCTCATCCGCGGACGCGGATCCAACAAGTACGGCGAAATTTTCACCAAGCTCTCCAAAGGACAGGCTCACCGCGTAAGCATCATCCCCGATGACGAAGCTGGTCTGCGCACGATGCTGGCCGGATCGGATATCGCGATGTATTTCTCCAAGCCGCAGGACCCCGAGGAGCTGGAGACCATCCTTCGATATGGCGTGATCCCGGTCGCCCCCGAGTGCGACTCTCTCGACAACTACAACCCCGTACAGGAAAGCGGCAACGCGTTCACGTACGAAGAGACCACTGCCTGGCAGTGCTTCGCCAGCCTGGTCCGCGCACTCGAAACGTTCAAGTTCCCGTATGACTGGCGCACCATTCAGCGCCATGCCATGGAAGCCGTGGAGCGAAAGACGGAGCAGGCCGAGGCCCGCAAGTAATCAAGATTAATCCTGATCGTCAGGGAAGATCTTGTTATCGTCATCAGCATCGACCTCAGAATCTTCGGAACCGAAGTCGCTCTCTTCGTCGTCGTCCAGATCGGTGTCCTCGTAATCGTCGAGAATCTTCGCATCATCGTCATCATCGTCGTCATCGCCGGCGAACAACGGGAGCAGTGCGAAATCCATAGGGAGTGAGGAAGGGTACGCGCCAGAGTATAAGACCCAAAAAGTGGTTGGCAAGCGCATTTAGGCCTGTACACTGCACGGCATGTCTCACCGCCTACTCACCCTCTCTATCGGTCTTTCCCTTGTCCTGAGTGCCTGTGGCACCGGCAAGCCACCCGTGCCGCAAACCGGCAGCGGTGTGACCGCATCACAATCCAGCGTCGATACAAAGGAGCAGCTGGAGGAGCGGGCCAACGCCGGGGATGCCAGTGCGCAGTTTGAGCTGGGCGCCATTTACCATGACGGTGAACTGGGACCGAAAGACTTTGTGCTGGCCAAGCAGTGGTTCGAGAAAGCTGCCAAACAGGGCGAGATCCGCTCACAGTTCAACCTGGGCGTCATGCACTACCAGGGTGAAGGCATGCCGCAGAACTATGCCAAAGCCAAGGAGTGGTTCACCAAAGCGTCGGACCAGGGCAACGCCAGAGCGCAGTTCAACCTGGGCGTGATGTACTACCGCGGAGAAGGCATGACCAAGGATTTCACCAAAGCAATCGACCTGTTTACCAAGGCTGCGGCGCAGAACTTTGCCGAAGCACAATTCAACCTGGGCGTGATGTTCGCGCTGGGCGAGGCTGTGCCCCCGGACGGGTTGCAGGCATACGCATGGTTCACGCTGGCGAAGGCCGGCGGCAACGCACGTGCTGCAGAGGCCATCGACACACTGGAGCAGCAGATGACCGCCGATCAGATCAAGCAGGGTAAAGCTGCGGCAGCCACGCTCGGCGCGAAACTGGAAGCTGAGGCAAAGAAAAATCAGCCGTTACAGTAATCACCGGGAAGCAGCCAGTGCCTCTTTCTCGTCTTTCGTCATGCGTTTGACCGCGGCCTCGCGGCTGCGGGCTTTACCGAGTGTCATGAATCTCTCAAAGTAGATGAAGCGCACCGGTCCCCTGCTCCGGGTGTACTTGGCTCCCTTGCCGCTGTTATGCATCGCCTCACGTTCGGCCAGATCCAGACACGTACCGGCATACAACGAACCGTCGGCGCAGCGGGCCAGATAGAAGTAGTGATAGCGGCGCGGCATAGATGCACTATAACTCCAACATGTGTGCATCCGGAAAAGAATGGACTACACTGCAATCAATTTCCTCACCTTTTTCTATGATGCACATGACACAACCCGGCATGGGTCACGCCGCAGGAATCCTTTTCGCACTGCATGTTATTTCCACGCTGGCAGTGCTCTTGGGCGCTATCTTCCTGCTGCGCCTGGCATTGCTGAAGCTCACGCCGAAGCAGCTGCGCAACTGGGGAGCGGGATTACTGATCGTCGGCTTGCTGGTCTCGGCTGCCACGGTCTGCCTGATGTCGCGCGGCGGCATGCACGGCAACGCGATGTTCATCAAGCGCGTCGGCATGGACGGCGGCGAGAAGGTGCTCTTTATGAATGGAGAGAAAGAAGGCGGCCATATGGGAATGATGATGGAAGGCATGATGATGGAACTCGACGGCAAGACCGGCGACGACTTCGACAAGGCGTTCATCGACGGCATGATCGTCCATCACCAGGGAGCGATCGACATGGCCAAGGCTGCACAGACATCTGCCAAGCATGCTGAGATCAAAACCCTCGCTGGCGAGATCATCGACGCTCAGCAGGAGGAAATCGACGCCATGATGCAGTGGCAGAAATCATGGGGATACACTGAGTAATCATGATAAAAGAGGCCTCGGAGCGATCCGGGGCTTTTTTTATTTCGTAAAAAACCCGCGAAGGCAGGCTCCGCCTGCCTGGAGCGACACCGCTTTAGGGAAAGAGAGCTCATGAGAGGAAACCGCAGGTTTCCTTTCATGAACTTTGGTGGATCGGGTGGGACTTGAACCCACGACCAAGAGATTAAGAGTCTCCTGCTCTACCAACTGAGCTACCGATCCATTCGAGAGCCGACAGAGCGTAGCAAACCCTGAGGATCCTTTCAACTGCCTTATGCAGCATCCTGAGCCAAGGCCTCAACCGGCGGGTGTGTGAATTGCACGTATTTCACCCCTTCATCCTGCCGAATCACATTCATCTCGAAACCGCTGATGCCGGTCATCATCAGGCAGCCTCTGCCGCCGCCTTTTTCACGGCCTTCGTCCGTCAGCGCCGCAGCTATTTTCTCGGCCGGGTTGAAGTCTGGCCCCTGGTCGTACAGTTGTATCACGAGCTGAACCATGCGACGCAGGTCATCGGCGATCTCATGGATCTGCACGACTGCACGCATCTTAGCCGTGTCGACCGGTATGGCCGCAGCAAGCGCATCATCGATGGCATCTCCGGACGGAAGTGCATCGCTGCCCGGAAACCCGTATCGCCTGACGTTCTGCAGCGCTTCTTCCAAGCCCATTTTTAAATTGGTTTCAGATAAGGGGGCACCGTCTGCGATAGACGCATGCGCACCGACAAAACCCACGATCTGCCTGATGAGACCATTCATATCCACTATCAGCGGCTCAACCGGATCTGCCCCTTCGGGAACCCACGTCAGTTCTTTGCGTGGCACGAACTTTGCAACGTTCCATCGCCGCTCATGAACGACTGGCTGGTTCACGTATATAACGTACAATGTTAAATATATTTGTCAATCCCCCTGCAGCACCTTTGCCAGCAACGTGACTGTCATTTCGCAGACTCTGCGCCTTTCGGCGTGCACTCAAGAAGTACGGGGAATTCCGCTCCCCCTTGATACCCGACAATACCGAAACCGCACCTGTAATAGCCTTCACAAAATTCCCAGCGCGAAGTCTGTGTGCTTTTCATGCAACGATCATTGTGTATCGCAAACATCCTCGTTCCGTAATCATCTCTGGAATGTTCATTTGCGGTGTACAACACGCGTGGCCAGCCCTGCTGTGCCAGCCGTGCCGCATAGTTGAGCGTATGATCATGAACAATGCCGACGTTCGACAGATAGAGAGTGTGAGGCTGCTTTGCAGCCGGGGGATCAAGATCGAACACGTGAGCGCATCGGAGCGTTATTGCGGTTTGGCGCGCAAGAACCTGCAGATTGCTGTACTGAGCCGGTGCCGCGAACAGTGCATTGCTCCCGAAAGCGAATGCGTTGCGACGCTCAAGTGAACGCCTGCACTCTTCGCGCACGATTGCCTCGGGGTCCGCAAGAAATTCTGCGGCAAGCTTGGCCGCCGGACTCAGCTGATGCAGCACATGACGCTCAAAGACCGACGTGCGAGCCAGCGGTGCAATTGCCGATGACGGCCACGTGCGCCTGTAGTCATCGTCATTCAGTGTACGCACGCAGCGCAGCTTCACTTCGGCTGCGGCGGTTGCCACCGGCGACAAATCGCACAAGTGGAGGGCAGATGGCTCATTGAGCAAAAGCGCCAAAGGGTACTCACAACCACCGGTGACGGTGGTTATGGGCTGCCCTCGCTCAACGACACCGGACAGTATGTCGATCGGGTCCGAGGAACCGATGTACAACGTGATAAGCGACTTTGACTTGGTTCGCAGGCATGCGCCTACCTGCTCTTCCGTGGTGTGCTGTTCAAGAGACGCCTCAGTCATACGACAGATTGTACACCGCCCTAGATCACCTTCCGGGGCTTCAGCATGCCTTCCCGCCGCGAATCATTCTCCAGGAATGCAACCGGCAGGCCGTCGATCCAGGCAACCAGCGGCTTAGAAAGATCTGCAATCACGCCGACAATCGGACGTCCGTGACGCAACTCTTCCCATTGCTCAATGTTCAGCTCTATCCGAGGCAGCGACACCAGTACTTCCTTTAGGGGAACGACATCGGTCCATTTCACCTGATCCACTGTCACCGCTCTGCGGAGTGACCACGGTCCGACCATCGTGCGACGCAGGCCATCCAGATAGCCGCCACACCCCAGCGCTTCGCCCAAGTCGTGCGCGAGTGAGCGGATGTACGTGCCCGAACTGCAGCGCACTCGCAGAATTAAATGCGGATAGTCGTACGACAGAATGTCGCACTCGGAAATCTCCACCTCGCGCACCGGCATGTCCACCAACTCCCCTCTCCTGGCTTTGTCGTACGCACGTTCGCCACCGATGCTGATGGCCGAATGCTGCGGCGGCACCTGCTTGATGTTGCCAATGAACCGCTGCTCTATGACGACGCGGATGCGGGCGGCATCGTCCGGGATTTTCCATCCCGGCTTCAGTGTCACAGGCGACAGCGCGCCTTCGCGGTCGAAGGTGGTGCTGGTCGATCCGAGTTTAATGTGCGCTTCGTATTCTTTATCGGCACCCACAAAGAACTCGACTGCCTTCAGTGCCTTGGCACCGACTGCAAGCACGAGCAAACCGTCAGCTGCCGGATCCAACGTGCCCAGATGACCGATGCTGCGTTCGTGTAACGCTCGACGCACGTGTGCAACCACGTCGTGACTGGTAGGACCCGATGATTTATTGACGAGCAGAAAGCCGTGGCGCATGGACATGGTTCGGACGGTCTGGATGCGAAGGCGCGGATAGGCACGCCTCAAACATGATTCTCGTTGACTGTAAGCGGTTTGTCAATGGCGCGGCGTTGTGAATCCGGGCAGTTGAGCCGTAAGCTTGGCGCATGAATTTCACGCTCAGCTGGGACTTATTCATCATCGTGTTCTTCGCGATTGTCATCAGCTACAGCTTCATCATCGGCAAAACGCAGTCGGTGAAAGTGATCATCGCATCCTATATCTCCATCATCGCCACGCAGGGTATCGGCAACGTCATCGAGCGGTTGTCGGGTAACTCGAACGTCGCGATGCAGATCATGGACGTGCCGGTGAACCTGAGTGTGTTGGCCGGAGTGAAGATTTTCCTGTTCGCATTCTTCATCATCGTGTTATCGATGCGCAGCGGCATCGCCATCGCCTATACAAAAGAGAGCAGCTCTGTCGCCGGCATGGTGTTCACGGCGCTGTTCGGCTTCGCCACAGCGGGGCTTATCGTCTCGACCATCCTTACTTACGCCACCGGCAAAGGCATCCTGGATATGAGTCTGGCAATCGATCCCGGCGTGTTGCCGCTGGTCGAAAACAGCGTGATTATGTTGATGATGATCCTGAATCAGGACATCTGGTTCACGCTGCCCGCGCTCCTCATCATCGCGGCCGGATTCATCCAAAGTGACTGAGAATTGAAAAAATTTTCACCCGCATGTGTGCGCCGCACATGGTGATTTCCTGATGTTCGCACGAAAAAATCAACTTGCGGCATGTGCGAAGAATACTGAATAATCGGGATCGATTCCCCCATTCCTTTCATGAAAAAGATTCTGACGACGTGTTCCGCCGCTCTCGCTGCTTCCCAGTTCTTCGCAGTGAAGGCACTGGCAGCCCTGAACAACCCGCCTGAAATCGCCGGTCTCAAAACCGGTGGTGGCGACACTAACGCTATCAAGAACACCATCGTGGATCTGCTCCTGAAGGTGCTCGACTTCATCACCCTCCTCGGTGTGATCTTCGTGGTCGTGGCCGGTATCCGCCTCATCGTCTCCGGTGGTGACGAAGGAGAGAAGGACAAAGCCAAGAAGACCATCATCTACGTGATCATCGGTATCATCGTGATCCTGTTCGCTCGCGTTATCGTCAGCTTCTTCGCCAGCCTGTAAGCGAGTTTCTACCGCAATTCAAAAGACCGCCTTCGGGCGGTCTTTTTTGTTCAGAAATTTCCTAGTGGGTGCCCCCAAATAAACCGCGTATATCAGGCGGAAGCGTAGCTGGATCCACTGGTTGCCTGAAAAGCCGTCCGGTCTTCGCTGACACTCCCATTTTAAGCGAGCGCACCGCGCCTTCTACATCGCCGTCCGGAATATCCTCAGCAGCGATTGCTGCGTTCGCAAATCCGATCAGTTCAACCACCGTCATCTTCGTCCGGCCGGCCTGTCGGGCAATGGCGGCGAAGACGTCCTCGCGGCCGACGCTTGCCATGGCATTGCGCAATCCTACAGCGCCGTCCACAGTCGTGATGGCTCGCAGGACTACATCGGGTCCGCCCCCTTGTTCGGCAGAGGCGATGCCTCGTAGGGCTACATCGTGTCCGCCACCTTGTTCGGTAGCAGCAATGTTGGGTCCCAGGTCAATTTCCACAGTCGCTGGATCGGCTCCTGCTAGATCAGCCGTGAAGTCATCAAGTGAAATGGTTCTCATGGTATTTATATTTATAACATTTAATTATAATATTGTCAATTATTAGCCATACAAGCCTACGACGGCGTCGGTGCCACAGGCAGAACTTCCTGCAGCGTCGGCACTGCCGGAATCGGATCGGCAATCTTCTCAGTCTTCGGTCGCAGCGGTTCTTTGATGACGATCGCGTGTTTGGTGACCTCGACCACTTCGCTGACCGGAATCGGTGATTGTGCCAGGAACCTGTATTTGCATGGAAACATCCACTCGACGTTCAGGTGCCGCGTATCGAACTGGACGTCTTTGCACATGCCCATGTACTTCTTGCCGGTCTCCGTGACGATCTTCTGGCCGATCGTGGTGCGGCCGTCGGCCAGCAGCGATTCCAGACGGATGAGTTCGTCCGCAGGCATGATCGCGTCCTGGTGGCGCACGTGCACCACCGTCCCCCACGCCACGATGTCATTCGACGACAGGAACATCGGGGCCGAAGCGAACATGCCGGGCACCGTCACAAAGAACCCGACGATCTTGGCGGTATCGGGGTGAATCTGGATGCCGGACAGCTTGGCAATGATCCGGCTTGAATCGTCATCCAGCACCGGGGTTCCAAGTGCGATAGAAAAACGAATGTGCATGAGCTATACTATAGACGCATATGAACCTCTTTGCAGGATCATCGCACCCGGAGCTGGGCCAAGCGTTGGCCAAGCAATTAGGAGTGCAGACCGGAAAAATCGTCCTGAAGACCTTCAGCTGCGGAGAATGCTACGTGAAGTACGAACAGTCCATGCGCGGTCAGGACGTCTATTTGCTGCAGACCGGAACCAAACGCGCAAACGAGGATCTGATGGAGTTGTTCCTGATGTGCCAGGCAGCCAAGCTCAGCTTTGCCAAGAGCGTGCACGTCATCCTCCCCTTCTTCGCCTACTCGCGTCAGGACCGCGTGGCCGAGCCGCGTGAGCCGATCTCCGCCAAGCTGGTTGCGTCGCTGCTGGAGCAAGCTGGAGCTGACCATGTGATCACGCTGGACCTGCACTCGGATCAGATCCAGGGCTTCTTCAACATCCCGGCTGACGCACTCGACTCGCGCCCGGTATTCGCTTCGTACTTCAACGCCAAGAAGCTGAATGAACCGGTGGTGGTCGCCCCGGATGCCGGAGGTGCCAAGCGCGCCAAGAAATTCGCCGACCTGATCGGCGCGGATCTGGCGATCATGCACAAGAACCGTTCGGCCCACAGCCAGGCAGAGATTCTGGAAGTCGTCGGCGACATCGAGGGCAAGACCTGCATCATCTTCGACGACATCATCGACACCGCAGGCACGCTGGCAGCCGCCAAGCAGGCGCTCATCAAGCGTAAGGCGCACAAGGACGTCTACGCCGCCGCCACGCATGCTGTCTTCTCTGGCAAAGCCCTGGAGAACCTGAAGAAGGCCGGATTCAAGGAAATCGTCATTACCGACAGCATCCCTGTCGCCTCCAAGGGCGGCCTGCGCAACCTGACCATCCTGCCGATTGCCCCGATGCTGGCCCAGGTGATCCGCAACATCGAAAGCGGTCAGAGCGTGACCGAGATCTACAAGCGGAAGTAGGCTTCCCGGGCCCTTGGCCCGCTTGACCAAGCCACTCTCCTTGCGTACCCTCTGTGAGCTAAAGACAAGGGCGATTAGCTCAGTTGGTTAGAGCGCGACACTGATAATGTCGAGGTCGGCTGTTCAAATCAGCCATCGCCCACCAGACAAATTCACGAAAGGGGCTGCGCCCCTCTCGTGGACTCTCCCCAAAGCGGTATCGCTCCAGGCAGGCAGAGCCTGCCTTCGCGAGTTTTTGAATTGTTCTAAAAAGAGTTTCGGGCGATTAGCTCAGTTGGCCCGGCGAGGCTTTGCCGAGCCGACAAAAAAAGCGCGTATGCGTAACACTGATAATGTCGAGGTCGGCTGTTCAAATCAGCCATCGCCCACCACATAGAACTCACAGTCGTGAATTCAAACAATCATTTCTTTCTGTACAAAACACACGGCTCTCCTTTCCAATCAAAATCACGCTCAAACACAAAGCCTGTCTTTTCCATAACTCGCCTCGAAGCGACATTCGTAGGGTGAGTAAATGCTACGACACCTGATATGCCAAGTTTCTTGGCTATATCTAAAACGGCAAGCGATATTTCTGTTGCAAGTCCCTTTCCCCAGTATTCGGAAGAAAATGCGTATCCCAACTCAATCTCATCGCGACCGTCGATCTCGACATGATGTAAACCACTTCGTCCTATACATTCATTCGTTTTTTTGTCGTATAGAAGCCAAGCTCCGAAGTTATATTTCTTCCAATGATCAAGGTGCCCTTGTAACCATTGTTTTGTTTCATCTTCTGTTCTCAGACCACCAAGCGTTTCCATGACTTTTGGATCTTGATGAAATAAATGCAGCTTCTCAAAATCCTCAAATTGCACACGTTCACCTCGTACCCGCTCTGATTCAAAAATATCCATACTCTGGAAGTATACTAGTACTTCAATCGCAGAGCCGGTCTTAGCGGGATTTTCGAATTGCCAAGAGATGGATCTTGCCTTTGGCAAGCCACGAGTCTGTATATTGACATTTTTCAATAATAGTGTAAATTAGCACCAATCTTCTCACTTCTCTATGAACCACGCAGACGGACACCAAATCAGCGAGTTCTTTCGCGACACAGAAGCCACCAGAGAACCGGCCATGCCTGTCATGCGCATGGGGACAGATTTGGCAGGCCATATTGAGAGATCGTTCAACGGCCCGTTTGACACTCGCTGTGCCAGGTATAGATGCAATGTGTTACAGGAGGGTCAAACCGTACGTATCATTGTGAACGCTCAGTCATTCAACAGTGCCCCCGCGCTTAAGGATCACACGGGGCCCGTCTACGACATCTTCAGCGGAATCATCGTCCTCGAACTCGACGCTCAAGGAGAGCTGGTCGTGCAATTTAATGATAACGGAGTGAACAGAGGAGAGACTATCCCCGGCGAAGTCCGCGCGGATGTAGAGGCGATGGCCAGAGTCATAGCGCGGAGAGTCCCGCCTTTGCACCCTGTTGCGAGCACTATGCTGCAAAAAGGCATGGGCCTTAACGATCTGCCCGAAGGCGTTGTCCGGAACCATGGCATAAACGTCATGCAGGCGACTGCTGCGGAAGTTGAACTGCTGCGTGGCCGCGTGGAACGAATGCTCGCTGGCGCTGTGAAACCGGAGTAAAGGCCATACACGAAAGGGGCTGCGCCCCTCTCGTGAGCTCACCCCAAAGCGGTGCCGCTCCAGACCGGCGGAGCCGGTCTTCGCGGGGTTTTTTTAATTATTTAGCTTTTTCTAGACTTTCCTTCAGCCTTCCTAGGTCCTCTTTTAGAATAGGTAATACTTTCTTCAAAAACTCACACATGTGTGTGCGAATAGTTGCACTTTGCGACGTTGCAGCCTGAATTCCAATTGAAAAGTCGATCAAGCTAGAATAGCTGTCGTTAACAAGTTGCAATCTATCATCTAGATCAATGATTGCATAAGCCAAGTCCGGCGAAACTCGATCTATAAGCCCAGTCTGTATAAATGTTTGCAAAGCAGACGTTCGAAAAGGCTTTGGCAAATTGTGCACTCCGCCTTGCCCTATATCGTTCAGAACTCTATCTACCATTAGCAAGTTATCAGTAATTTGAGTGCCAATAATGTGCTTCATTTTTTGAATTGTTTCTCCCTTGGCTTTCCGAGTTTCGTGCCTGTTTAAAAGTCCTGCACCTAGAAATGCAAATGCCGTAGCACCAATCAGGCTGCTTACGATATTTTCATTTAAGAGGTTCCAAGTGCCAATTGCTAAAGGACAAATATCCATAACAAGATTCTAATGCAATGGTTTTCACAATCAATTCCTTCGCTTTCTTCATCCATCCGCTAGACTCATCCAATCCGAACCTCACTCACTCGCTCACGGCTATGGTTTCGCCCCCGGGTCCTCTTGAACCTGCTGTATCACCCCACGAAACAAGGCGTGGACGCTATTTTCCGTAACGATACCGTGCTCATGCACACGATCGGCGACGAGCCGACATCGTACTGCGTGTACGTGCAATGCGACGGCTACCAGTTCATCTCCAGCGTGTTCACGTTCCCCAAGTTCCGCCGCAAAGGCTACGGCAAGCGCCTGCTGCGCGAGGTCGTGCGCGGTGTGCGGCAACCGACGTATCTGATTTGTACCGAAGAACTAGAACCGTTCTATGCCAAGATCGGATTCACCACGAGCACTCGCCTCCCCTGGTACATCAAATGGCGGTTGAAGGTAGTGAGTACTCTCTCCGGCTGGTTCCTGGCCAAGCCGTGCGTGGCGATGGAGAAGGCGCCGGCGAAACTCAACGTGCAATCGCGCTGATTCCTGCGTATTCTTGCCGCCGTGATAGAAGCTTTTTACGTCGTGCTGCTCTCGTTCCTCACGTCGCTGGACATCCTTCAGCCGTGGCAGACGCTGTTGCTGATGATCCCGGCGATCCCGGGTGTCATCGCCATGTCCGGCGCGGCGCCGTTCGTGCCGACCAAGAAGCGCATTCTGCTGGCGATGATGGACTTCGCCGAAATCAAACGCGGAGAGACAGTGTGTGATTTGGGCTGCGGTGACGGGCGGCTGGTGTTTGCAGCCGCGGACAAGGGCGCAAAGGCAGTCGGCTACGAATTGTCGATACCGACCTACGCCATCGCCAAGCTGCGCTGGTTCTTCAACCGTAAAGGCAAGATCCGCTACGCCGACTTCTGGAAGCAGGACCTGAGCAAGATGGATGTCGTCCTCTGCTTCCTGACGATGGAAACGATGGTGAAGTTTCATGACAAAATCTGGCCGACGCTGAAGCCCGGATGCCGGGTGGTATCGCACGCATTTCGGATGAAAGGCATCGAAGCAAAAAAAACCGGCGGCGGGGCTGTCCTCTACGTAAAACCCTGAGTTTAGAGTTGTTGTTCAAATAAATAGATCAAGATAGCATTTCGTCACAAACTGCTGCGGCTGTACAAGCCAAACAGTTGCCAGACATGAAAGACCGGCGTTCAATGCCAATTACCTTCTTCCCTTCCCCACATTTTTTATGGGCTGTAAAAAGAATCCTCTGGCAGCGATTGCCTGCATTCTCGTCCTGATCGGTGCCCTCAACTGGGGTCTGGTCGGCTTGGGTTGGCTCGTTGGCGGCGGCGCAAACTGGAACGTTGTGAACATGCTCCTCGGCAAGTGGATGCAAGTGGAGGGAATCGTCTACGTACTGGTCGGTTTGGCCGGTGTGTACAAAATCGTCATGTGTTGCGGCGGCAAGTGCACGGACAGCGCTTGCCCATGCGGCGGCGGAACATGCGCATGCGGCAACCCCAACTGCGACGGCAGCTGCAAGAAACCTGTCAATTAACCTCCTGTCCGGGACTCGGGCGCAGAGTCACGGAGGACGGGGTGAACGAAAAAAGGGCTCACCGAACGGGGGCCCTTTTTCTTTGGTCCATTTAGCGCAATGAAGCTGCGAACTGATCCAGCGGCATCGTATTGGGCAACGTCTTGCCGTCGCGCACGATGTCGCGGACGGTCAGGTCGACGGTGTCGATGACAAAGTCGAACGACTGATCCCCTGCCGCTGTGGCGAAATAGATACCAGACACGCGGATGGACATCGCGTCGTCAGTAAGCGGAGTCATGACGGTGCCGGCGGTGTACATGGCACCCTTGCCGAACAGCAGCATGCGCAGGTCTTTGATGCGCGAGGCACTGTATCCGTCATCCGGCCTGTGCGGACGCGCGGCCTCGACGGCAGCCTCGGCAGCGTCACGCTCGGCAGTTGCGGCGATGGACTGCAGCACGGCATCGCGCACGGCCTGGTCGGCAACCGATGTCAGCGCCTGGCGCTGGTCGGCCGGCAGCAGCGGCATACCGAAGTCCAGCAAGCGTTTCAGGGCATCACGCCACAACATGGCCTGTCTCGGGTAGCCGTTGTTTTCCAGTGACAACGGCAGGGTCGCCGTGACGGACAAAATCTTCGGCAGTGCGAGCATCGCATCTCCGGACACACTGTGCTCGGCGGCAGTCTCCCATGCCTGAACGTACGCATCCGGCACCGGGCGTGTATCGATACCAACACCGGATGCCAATGCCAATACCCATTCCATACCCGGGTCTTCCGGACCGAACAGGACGGTTGCCATCGACGATTCAGCCTCCACCGGAACCAGGCGTCCCATGCCGGTACGCAGTGCAAACAGCTGCAACAGCGAACGCGTGTCGGTCCTGCGGCTCAGCATGTCGACCGCCAGACCCGACTCATCCGGGCTCAGCACTCTGTCACCTGCCAGCAGCACCGCTGTAAGCGCGCGCGCATCCGCAGCCGTGGGTTTCATCTCTGCCACCGCCTGTCGTGCTTCCGCAGCTCCGCCACTGTGCAGTGATTTAAGCAGCGAGCGCATCGGCGATCCGATCTGGATCTGATCGATATCCACCACCGGCGGTGTCATGCCGGCAATTGCCTCACGCTTGGGACGAAGCCAGACTGACGGAATGGATGAGCGCTGCGGCTCGGCACCCGTCGCCAGATTCCACTGCTGTCCGGCTGCCAACACGTATTCGTGGCTTTGCCATTCCACGATCACCGGCGCATCGATAGCGGCGATGGTGATCCGGTTGTCATCGGCGTACACGTACGCGCCACCATGCAGTATTTGCGCAACGGCTTCGGCTACCTGCAGACGCAGATATCCGCCGACGTTCAGCACCGTCTCACCGTGAACGAGGGTTGCATCCAGACCACCGTGATCCAGAGTCATCGCACCGCCTTTTTGCAGCGCGCCACTGACGCCGCCAGGCAGCAGGAATGCAGTCGCCTCCAGGGCATGAATCTCTTGCGGAGGTGTCAGGCGCAGACTCTCTGCACCGGCAACCAACGCTGTATTTCCGGCTGCGATACCGGCCAACATCAGCCCAAACAGCGGCAATGCCACGAAATGACGATGGGCCGGGTATGGAACGGAGAAGGGCATGGATGTGGGTATTTCCTCATAGTATAGCAGAAAAACGGCCTAAAACGAAGACCTGCGCCCGGATAGTGCTACCCTGTCCTGCATGCGGATTATCGGTATAGATCCCGGACTGGCAACCATCGGCATTGGCCTGGTGGAGATGGACGACAAGCGCAAACCCAAGGCGCTGGACTGGCTGACGATCACAACCCCGGCCGGACTGCCTATGGGGCAGCGGCTGAAGGAGCTGGCAGTCGACCTGCGGGCGTACCTACGCGATGCCAAAGCCGACCTGGCAGTGGTTGAGCGCCTGTTCTTCGCCACCAACCGTCAGACCGCGATTGAAGTGGCACAGGCCCGTGGCGCGATCATTCTGACTGTCGAGGAACAAGGCATTCCTATGATGGAACCCACTCCGCTGCAGCTGAAGATGTCGATCGCCGGACATGGCCAGGCCGACAAACGCCAGATGCAGGATATGGTCGCGCGGATTTTAGAGCTGGATCAAATCCCCACACCCGACGACGCCGCCGACGGATTGGCGATGGCGCTCTACGGCGCATTCACCCACAACTTCAGCTCGATCGCCGCGAAATAACCCCACCCGGCTGCACGTCCCAGACATCGGTTGGAGAAATCCCGGGAGGCACGTGTGTGGAGGTGAACAGGACTTGAGATGTTTCCAGTGACCGTATCAACGCCTCCTGATGCCGGTCGTCGAGTTCGGAGAACACGTCATCCAGAATGACCACCGGCTTCTCCCCTGCCTGTGCTTCGAACACGGTCGTGGCGCTGAGCAGCAGAGACAGCAAACACGAGCGCTGCTGGCCGCGCGATGCGAACACGGCGATGTCGTGCCCGGCGGCTTCCACATGCCAATCGTCACGGTGCGGTCCGGTGCAGGTGGATTTGACCGCCATGTCTTTCGCCCGGGAATCCGCGAGCAACGAACGCAACTGGCGAACCAGTTCCTTCGGTTCATCCGCAGTAGTCGTACGCTGATACACCAGCCGGACATCGGTCCATGTTTCGCCGAGCATCTTCAGCCGGTCGATGAACAGCGGCAGCAGATCCTGCATCAGCTTCAGTCTGCGTGACTGCACCTGCGCTCCATGCAGTGCCAGTTGCTCGTCCCACGGGTCCAAGTCCGCCGGTGCGGCCAAGCCGTCGGCGATGCGCTTCAGCAGTGCGTTGCGCTGCTTCAGGATGCGCTCGTATTCCAGCCGCGCGGTCAGGAAGTCCGGCTGCAACTGGCTGATGATCGCATCCAGAAAACCGCGTCTGCGTTGCGGTCCGCCGGTGAACAGATCCAGATCCTGCGGCAGAAAGATGATCGTGGGCAATCGTCCGACGAATTGCACGAACGACACACGCACATCGTTAACGAACGCCGCGCGCTCGCGCTTGGGAGTCATCTGCGAGACGAACTCTATCGACTGCTCTTCACCCGAGTCACGCATAACCTGCGCACGCACACGGAAAAACTCGGTGCCCCATCGCATCGCATGTTCGTGTGCCAGACCCAGACATGAACGCCCGGTCGACAGGTACGAGACCGCCTCGACCACGTTGGTTTTTCCGCTTCCGTTGGGCCCGACGAGCAGAATCAATCCCCCGTCCGGAAACGCCAATTCGGCCTTTTCGTAGGACCGGAATTGCTCGATGCGGAGGGACAGAATGCGCATGAAGAGAGAGTAGTTTGAGGGTGTGTATGGGTCAACGCTGGGCGGAAAACGAGGAGTGCGAAGAAAACGAAGAATACGAAGATCCTCGCACTCCTCGCACTCATCGTTTTCTTCGTTTTCCTATGCCTTTTTCAAACAACCCTCACATTCCTTCAAAACCTGCTCAATGACCTGCACGTACTCCTTGCGCTTGATGTACTGCGGGATCTGCTCCGGCAGCACCCACTTGTATGCATCGATCTCGTTGCGGTCGACATTCACCTGGATGCCCTTGGGAGCGAAAACCATCACGAACGCCAGCGTCTGGCCGGCATTGTGCGGCTGATAGCGGATGACAAACTCGGGCGGAAAGTCGTATTTGTAGACGGTCGGACTGCTGTGCGACACCGGACCGAGAACCAGGCCGGTCTCTTCCTGCAGTTCACGCAATGCGGCCTGTTCGATGTTCTCCCCCGCCTCTACCCCTCCCTGCGGCAGCTGCCAGGCATCGTTGATTCTGGGCTTATGCACAAGAAGCACCTCGTGAATCATGGTGCAGCCGTCGGGTGAACAGACATCCGTGGGACGCAGAACGATGGCGGATACGGCATGTCGGTACGGCTTCATGCAGAAAGTATACGCCCACCTTGAACGGGACGCGATGAAACGGACTGCCGATCTGATTAACCGTGCGTCTCGGCCTTGCGCTTGATTTCGACTTTCTTGCGGCAGTGCTTGCAGTACTTCTGCAGCTTGCGGAAATCGGCATTCTTCGACTTCAGAACGCGCAGGGTGCAGATGCGTGCATTGCACTCCTTACAGTAGCCGGCGTAGACGGTTCCTTTACCTCTTGGCATAGCGGGAGCACTTTACTGGCTTACGGCCAGCAGCGCAAGACCACAGAAGACCAGGAGGAAGGTGGCCAGTTTGACGCCTACGGAGCGCATTTCCAGCACTTCTTTGGGTCTGACCGACGACCAGAGGCGGAACATCAGCCAGCTGAAGAAAATGGCATAAAACGGCTGCACATTGCCGACAATGGACACCAACGACATGGGGCCGAGGCTGTAGGCCTTGGTTCCCAGATACTCCGCGGTGAAGAAAGCGGCGATCACCAGACCCGATACCACGAAAAACTGGGTATCGACCACTTTCAGCAAACTTTTGATGCGGCGGCGGTAGGCCGGAACGATCATCGCACCGAAAAATGAAAACGACTCACGTCCGATCAGCAGCCAGAAGAACACCGGCACGACCGATTGTCCCGCCAGCAGCGCCGACTTCTTGGCAACGTAAAAAGGAACGTAGAGCAGCGCCAATCCAAGCATCCAGGCGAGCGCATTCCACGAGACTTCTTCATGCCATAGCGACAGGAACACCACGCCGATCAGCACCAATCCGGCACCGGACCATTGCAGCAGCGTCCAGCTTTCGCCGAACGAGATGAATCCGATCACGCTCAGGATGACTGCCAGCATCGCCCAGGCGATGGAACTGACCGACGCTTCGACTTTGTCCAATACCCTGAAGAACGCCTGGTCACCGACGTACGCGACCATGCCGCACAGCATCAGCGGCACAGCCCAGGTCGACCGCACATCCATGAAACACGCGATCAGGGTCAGAATGATCACCGTGAACATCGACTGGCTCCACATCAGCGGGATCGGGTCTTTGTGATAGTGGCGCACCAAACCGGAGTCCAACACGTTTACCATGGCCCAACAGGCGGCCGATGCGAGCACGATCAAAAGCCACATGGGCGAAGTATAGACGTCAATACGGCTGCGGCGTACCGTAAATGCATGCCAAGCGCACCTGCTATCCGGACCGTGATTTTCGACCTTGGCGGCGTATATTTCACCGAAGGTGTAAAACAATTCGTGAAGAAGATGGCCGACCGCTTTTCAATAAGCGAACAGGATGTCCGGGCAATCGTTGATGGTGAGAACGGAAAATACTATCGAACCGGAGAGATGACACCGGCCGCATTCTGGGAATCAGCGATGCGGTATTGGAAATTGACCGTACCGACCGACGAGGTGGCCCAAATGTGGCTAAGCGGCTACGTGCCGATCGACGGCACGCTTCGTATCATCGAAGGTCTTACTAGCAAATATGAATTGCTGTTCCTGTCGGACAACGCCCCCGACCGCATCGAGTATCTGGAAAACAGGTATCGCTTTCTCGGCAAATTCAAAGCCGGCGTGTTCTCCCACCTTGTGGGCGTACGCAAACCCGATCCCAAAATGTATGAAGAAGCGCTCAGGCTTGCCTCACATCCTGCCAATGAATGCGTCTACATCGATGACAGGCCGCATCTGCTGGAACCGGCAAAAGCGCTGGGAATGCACACGATTGCATTCCAGACTCCAGAGCAACTCGCAAAAGATCTTCAGTATCTTGGCGTAAATTTTTAGTGAATTTTTCCGCCACACTGACACTCGCGTGCGAACACAAAAACCGGCGAAGACCGGCTCTGCCGGTCTGGAGCCGCACTGCTTAAAGGGAAGGAGAGCCCACGAAAGGAAACCTGACGGTTTCCTCTCGTGAATTAATGCCCCGATTGCAGGAAATTAAATGCGCTATTTGCCGCAACGGTGGCCTCTCCGGCTGCGGTCGTGAACTGGGCGAAGTGATTGCTGCCGCTGGTCAGATCCCCTGCAGCGAACACACCTGGCACGTTGGTGCGCTGAGCCTGGTCGACTTTCAGGAATCCGAGCTCGTCCAGCTCGCAACCGATCTGCTTGGGCATTTCTACTGCAGGAGTTGATCCGATCTCGATGAAGACACCGTCGACTGCGAGCGTATTCGAACCCTCGAACGGTTTCTCCAGCGTGATGCCGCGCACTTTCTGATCGCCGGTGACTTCGACCAGCTGGTTCTCCAGCACCATCGTGATATTCGGCTTGGCCTTCACTTTGTCGATCCAGAACGGCTCGGCACGGAAGTCTTTGCGGCGATGCACCAGGTACACCTTGGCCGCGACCTGCGCAGCGATGGCGGCACCTTCGACCGCGCTGTCCCCTCCCCCGATCACCGCGACGGTCTTGTTGCGATAGAAAAACGCATCGCACGTGGCACAGTACGTCACGCCTTTGCCGGAGAATTCGGTCTCTCCCTTCACACCCAAGTGACGCTTGTTGGAGCCGGTGGCGAAGATGATCGTCTTGCCCTCAACCGTCTGCTCGCCTTCCAGATGCAGCCTGAATCCCCCGTCGATCTTCTCGACCTTCTTCACCCACGAAATCTTGTGCGTGACCGAATCGCCGAAACTCAGCGCATGCTTCTTGAAGTTCTCCATCAGGTCAGGCCCGCGGATCTCCACGATGCCCGGCCAGTTGCCGACTTCGGCAGCGGTGTTACCCATGCCGCCTTCCTCTGCGCCCACGATGAAAGTCTTCAGTTTATAACGGGCGGTATAGACGGCTGCGGTGTATCCGCCGCAACCCAAACCGATGATCAGAACGTCGTACATGCTGCCATCATGCCCAGACGGTTTGGGAAAGTAAAACGTGAATCGAAGAGGGTGGGGAGAAGCGAGTGGTCAGTGGGCAGTCGGTTTTTGCAAATACCACTTTTGCGTGAAGTGAGGCTTTCCGAAACCGACTACCCACTCCCTACTGACCACTCACAAACCTCTCCAATCAGTGTAATACTTGAAACATCCAAGAATAGAGCCTTTGAGCACCCATCACCAACCTAGGCCCCGGCCGGTTCAGCAGCGAGTCATCGATAACGAACAATCTGTCCTCTTTTACCGCCCGCAGCGTGTTCCAGCCTTCGCGTTTGGTAAGCAGCGTCTTGTCGGCGAACCGTCCGGCACCGCAGATGCTGAGTACGATCATGTCCGGGTCGAATGCCGTGATCTCGCCCAATGACACCTCGCGGCTTGGTGCACCAACTGGCAGCGCAAATGCCTGCCCTCCAGCCTCTTTGACCACCTCCGGCACCCAGTTGCCGCTGGCCATCGGCGGATGGTGCCACTCCTCTACGTACACACGGCACTTTGAACCGAGCAGCTTCCCTTTTTTGCGTACGTCAGAGAACCCGTTCTGGATCGTGATGACCAGTTCGCCGGCTTCTTTTTCTTTGCCGACCAGTGTGCCGATCGCCCGGATGTCGGCGTAGATGTCCCACAGCGAACGCGGATCCTGATGAATCACCGCCCACTTCTGCTTCAACCGCAATTCTTCAGCCAACCGCTTCTGCACCAGCGTGGACGTGAAGATAATCTCTGGCTTATACGAAGCCAAAGATTCGATGTCGATCTTCTGATGATCTTTCAGATGAGGCAGCGCCTTGGCGCCGTCCGGCTCGTCACTGAACTGGTCGGTGCAGACGATCAAGCCGCCTGCACCGATGGCGAAAAGTATCTCAGTCGTTGCAGGGGAGAGCGATGCGATCCGCATTGGTGTCACCATACCGTACTCTTTACGGCAACGGGAGCATCGCTCCCAGTTTTATCTCAACTTTAGAACGAGTGCATCGAGTAGCCGTACACCACCGCAGCGGTGAGCAGGAACGCGGCAATCGCGATCGACATGAACCTGACGATGATCTCATCCTGCCGGTTGTCGTAGTTATGGATCATGGGGCGCATAGTCAGAGCGGGGAAAGAAACAATTGTGTTCTCCAGCCCGTCGGTAGTCACTAGTCCGTATCTTCATCCCTTCGTTCACAGTATGTCGGAAGAAGAGGAAAGACAGGATGTCGAGGGCAGACTGGAGAAGCCGCATGTAAAGACGTCTGGCCATGACCGGCCTTACGAAATGTGTTTGCGTGAAACAAAAAAATATTTCCTGGTTATTCAGCTCAAAAACCTGATTTTCCTGAGTGCCAGCGCAATCCAAGGCAAAAAAGTGATGCGGAATAGTGGCTTTCTGAAGCGCAAATCGGGCATGTGACATGAAAAAGCTTGTAAAGGTATCCGCAACGGAATATCACGATGTACTACTCCCTCCATCCCCCTGATATGGCCAACCATCCGCGTTTCTTCCCCGGTCCGCAGGGCACAGGCGGCGCGATCGTGGTGCCGATGACGGACTTCCTGCTCAGAAACCCGGATGGACATCGTCTCACGGAAGAAGCCGTTGCAGCCATCAAAGTAGAAACCGCAAGAACGCGCGGCCGCTTGAGGGAACATGGGTTTGCCCCCGGCAATAAAATGGCCAGTAATATCGTCATTGATCCCAGGTCCAACGGCAGTCATATAACAATCGTACTGGAAGAAGGTCCCACATTACGGGATGACTTCTCGTTCAAGTTCAAATTCCCCCACACGCCCGCCACGCTTGCGGAGAAGCCTGCAACTATAGAAGATTTGCTGGAAATCTGCGCTGACAAAGCGATGGGCGGCAATATCTCGAATTCCGCCCGCAGCCTGATTCATATCGCCGGTGCCGGCATCGGCCCTGAACGCCATGAAACATTCACTCCGGCCGACAGGTATCTGAATGAATGGCTTGCAAGAAAAATGGAGGGAGACGTCGGCAAGCGGTTTACCGTGAATACGCTGACGGGCATCGACCCGCGCATCGGCATCGCGCTGCCGTATGATCTGGACGGCAAGCAGCAGCAGTTTTCGTTCAACCGGCCTCAGGGATCGACGATCAGCCCGATGGAGCAATATGTCAGAAGGCTCGCGTGCCTCGACCATGTCGTGGTGTCCGAAGGCATTGGCAGCCTGCTCGCCACCCACGGTGTCCGCATCGCACAGGTATTCAATCCGACCAGCGCGCTGCATGTGGAGTCGGCATTGGAAATGCACAGGCGCAAGGAAGATGAAAGCTGGCAGGACGTGACTATCGTGAACGACGATGAGATGGATCTGTGGATAAAACACATGGAATCGAAGCAATACGACACAGGCGTAAAGGAATTGCCGGATGCCAAGTTCCCGATGCCGTTCCGCAGCGATGAGCCAGGCAAAATCGATAAATTTGCAGTCGACGTGCTGCGCGAGAGCCACAAGCGTTTCCGGAACCTGGCCGGAGTGCAGGAGACCGCACACATCAGCCTGGTGATGGGAGTCGGATGCGGACCCAAAGGAGGCCAGAACCATTTCCAGGCACTGGGAAAACGCTACGTAGCCGCTGCAAGCACGCTGTCCGAAGACGGAGCTAAACGGCTGTTGGCTGACTGCGGGGAACTCGACGCAAGCCAGATCGATGCCGGCATCCGCGACGTGGTCGGAGCAGGTGACGCCGCATTCACGGCCAGCCTGATGGCACGGCTGTACGCGCCACTGGAAGACATCATCGACAGGCGCTGTCCGGGGATGAGCGGTGACCGCAAACGCATTGCGGCGATGGCGTTCACGACTTTCCTGCAACGCGTGTTCGGCGAACTGGCATTCCATTCAAAGGTTCGCGATCTGAGCGCTGTGCCTGCGGATGCCTTCCCGAGAATCTTCGATAAAGTACTCGACAAGGCAATCGCTGCGTCCCACACACTGACGACCATCGACACCGTGCCGACCAGCGTCTATCAGGATGCGGAATGGGGCCTGCAGTTCATGGCGATGGAACTTCAGAAGTAGAGTGTTGTAATTGCAGGAGCAGGCAGCCGTCAGTAGATTGCGTCTATGCACCTCAAACACCTCTCCCTCTTGGCACTCCCGCTTATTTTCGTTGCCTGCAAGCCTGCAGCGCCCGCATTTCCAAGCGACACCGCGGCTTCGTCCTCAGCGGCTGTGACAGAAGCATCGTCGAGTTCGGAAGCCATGGTAGAAACATCGTCATCGTCCGAGGATTTCAACCACGGCCTGCTGCCGCTGTCCGAGCGCAACGTGAAGTACACCAACGCAAATCTGGGATTCTCGCTGCTGGTACCCACCTACATGGGCCGCCAGTTCCAGTGTGACTATAACCCCGCCCCGGCGGACGACAGATACCCGGTGAAAGTGGTTGAGGACGGTGATGTCGTGTACATCACACCGTCAAAGTACGCCTACCTGCGGTACAACGACGAGAACGACCAGAATCCGGTGTGCACGAATGTGGACGTGACGCTGGAGACACTCAGGGCCGACGTCATCATGCAGGACTACAAGCCGCTCTGGTACTACTACGGCTGGAAGATGATTACCAAGAAAGGCATTGCCGACGATGCCCAGCTTCTGGCGTTTATCCGCGAATGGTATGGCCCGGGATGCACCATCCGCAGCCAGACCGAGACCGAGCAAGCCGGAACCTTCGACGTAGCAATTGAGCCCGATCCAGCCGATCCGATGATGGAGACGTTGTCCTGCGTGACCAACTTCCTCTACGCCGTGAAGTACTCCCCTGCCAGACAGCAGGTGGTCACCTGGAAAATCGGCCAGGACGGCAGATTTGAGAACATGGACATGGATATGATCGCCAGCTTCAGGTTCGAATAGGCCTGATCCACACCGTGTTGCCGTCGCAATGGATCATGCTGAACCCTTTCAGTTTCACATACGATTCGGCGTTGGAGATATCGTCACGCAGCGTGACAATCGCGATACCGTCCGGCGCCAGTAAGCCGTGAATATCTTTCATGATCCGGTCGCACAGCGCGGGGTCGTGTTCGAACGGGCTGTGCGGCGCATTGAAGACGTTGAAGCACGCCACGATGTCATACGGAGGCTGAAGCGACGCTGCCCAGTCTGCCTTCGTGCAATCCAGCACCCGGTGATCGTACCCGGCAGCCGGGTTCGTCCGGATGTCCGTACCGGTGACGACTGCGCCCAGCTTGGTCAGCATCTCAGCAAAGAACGGCGGGTAGCGATCGCGGAACGTATCTTCTAATACATACGGCTCGACTGATCCGCAGGCGATATCCAGCACACGTTTCCCCTTCACGTCTTTGCCGAGCGCGGCGACCGCGTGCACCTCGCGCATATCGGCGATCTCGAAGTCGACAGTGCCGTTCAGCGCTTCCACCACCGAAAAGAACAGCCCTTGGGCGCTCATGAACTTCTTCTCACGCAACAGCGCATCCGGCCCGGTGCGTTGCTTCATGCGCCGGAGGTAGTCGAGGTCGGGGTGGATCATTGACGGAGCCTAGCATGGATAGTTGTGCTGCAAGGCACACAAAAGTGCGCTATTCTGCCCCTGCTCCTTAGAAACAGTGCCGAAGTGGCGGAATTGGTAGACGCGCACGACTCAAAATCGTGTATCTCAAGGTGTGAGGGTTCGATTCCCTCCTTCGGCACCATAAATTAAGTCTCTAAATACATTGTTTCAATAACGATCAAAGAACACATCAACAATCTTGAGGGTATCGATATCAACCACATATCTCGCCCAACGACCTAACACAACAGGGTTGGTAATATCACAACAATAGCCCTCTTCTTGAATAACGAAGTGCTGCTTATTTACACCTCCGATATCTAGAACCGTCTGCACGGGCACTTGTCCCTGTAGGACTTTGCCAAGATCTTTCCACTCTATGCCATCCCAGAGAGAAATATATGGCCCAGATTCATATCCATTACCTCGATTAATAATGATTCTATCCGGCCGTAGATAGTAAATAGTTGCATCGTTGCAGCTATGGGGAACTGTCTTTGGAACCTTGATCATTTGGCTTCCGGTACCGGTAAACATAAACTCGATTTTTGCTGTTGTGCCTGAACCGACAAGCTGCACGGATAAACTATTATCGAGTTTTTTCGGAGGTACGACAATCTTTGGCAGTGGAGGGTTGGTCGCTCCCAGGTCATCGCATTGGATTAGCTGATTCGAGGAAATAGTTACCTGCACAGATGGATCATCAAGTACTTTAGTAATGATATTCTTCTGCAAAGCCAGTACCTGCTGTGCAGCCTCATCTTTTTCGGCCGGATAGTATCCATCATCGAAAAACAGGTCTGTTGCGTCACTAAGTTGATTATGGAAATCACAATACTCGAAACATCGCTCGGTGCGACGGAAATTAACTGATACCTGTCCTCGACAGAGAGTCTTTTCCGCTACAGAAAGAAGTAATTCCCAATGCCATTCACCACTCACACCGGACGGCCTTTGCAGATTAATCGTTTTCGTAACTTCGGCATTCATACACCAAATATTTGCATCAATTCCATAGACACTTGATCCGGCTATGCCGGATAAAATTGGTTTGTCGGTAGATTTACGCGGCTGGTGAGTAAGCATCACTGCGTAAGGATACAAATAACCAACATCGGAATCCGTTCCGAACCACTTACTTTCGCGGCAGTCTGGTGAATAGGTTTCAAGACAATGCAATGCAGACTGAAAAACTATTGTATTTTGCCCCCTACAAATACCCATCGGTTCAACGGAATAGGCGAATGACCACTTGCCCCCCACGACTGGAATGACAACAGGGTCGCCGCTGTAGTCCCCTTCGCAGAATTTCCACGCTCGGATAGCAGTGATATCTGATCTTGCAGTTCCCTCGAACGCGATGGTTTCTGCTGAGCGAAGAAGTTCCTTGGTAGGAGGTGTTGTTTCTGTGATTTGAATTACTTCATCTTTCGCAGAAGAGGCACTGCTTACTGAGGAAGCATTATATGAAGAGGAGCTTTGTGAGACAGCAGAAATCGACTCAGTCTTTTGCTGGCAGGCACCAAGTGTGACGGTGAAACAAAAAAGGACAGGCAGCGCCAAAAATCGTGAGTTCATGCAAAGTATAGTAGCTGCAGACTGAGGGCATGTGAAGCATGTTTGACCCCTCGTGGAGCAGCTGTCCTGGCCCTTTACAATTCACCACAACACGGTGGTATATCCGCTTGAAGATCAGTAAACTCTCCCCATGTCTCGCCCCCTACTCATCGTCAAAAACAACGTGCACGAAGGTCCCGGCCTGTTCGAGGAAGTCCTGAAGAAAGAGAAGGTCGCCTACGAGGTCATAGACCTGGATGCCGGCGACTGCTGGCCAGAACTGAAGGAGTACGGCGCACTGATGGTCATGGGCGGGCCCGACAGCGCCAACGACCGCACCGAAAAGATCCAGGAAGAGATCATGCAGCTGCAGAAAGCGCTGAAGATCGGCATCCCCTGCCTGGGCGTGTGCCTGGGACTGCAAACGCTGGTGAAAGCCGCCGGAGGTTCGGTGCGCAAAAACAGCATCAAGGAAATCGGCTGCAAGGACCGCGACCGCCATCCGTTCACCGTCTCGCTCACGCAGGCCGGTGCCAACGATCCGTTGTTCACCGCTTGCAAGATCGAGCTGCCGATTTTTCATCTGCACGGCGAAACGGTGGACCTGGCTCCCGGCATGACCGTGCTGGCTACGGGCAAGTGGTGCGTGAACCAGGTGGTGCACATCGCACCGCGGGTCTACGGCATCCAGGGACACTGGGACGTGACCAAGGAAAGCCTGAAAGTCTGGATGGAGAATGATGCCGATCTGAAGGCCATGGCTCCGGATCGTCTTATGGCAGACTGGAACGAGATGCAGATCCTGTACTTCGATGCCGGACGCAAAGTCTTCCGTAACTTCCTCACCATCGCCGGACTGATCGCCTAATCTCCATGAAGAAATACTCCAACTTCATCTTCGAATCCTACGAGTTTAACCGTAACACCGGCCGCGTGGTGCTGCGCTACAGGCTGGATAACGATCTCTCGTTCACCGAAGTCCTCACGCTGCCGGTGGACGGCATGCAGCTGGACACGATCGACGAGGACGAGCTGGATGCCGCGCTGTTCGCGCTGCATCTCATCGGCGGCATAAGCTACTACAAAACCTGCCTTCCGCCGAACATCAAGATCGAGTCCGGGATGCTCAACCAGCAACAGGCCGCCTTCTGGAAGACGGTCTACGAGAACGGCCTGGGCGAGTTCTTTTACCGTAACAACATCAACTTCTTGAACCTGATCGACTTCCCGCACACCAAAGTCCAGAAGCGACGCATCAACGAAGTGCGCAGGTCATCCGCCGTGCGCGAGAAGACCAACCGCGTGCTGGTGCCCGTCGGAGGCGGCAAAGACTCGATTGTCTCCATGGAACTTCTGAAGAAAAGCGCTGAATCGGTGATGCTGTTCCGCATGGGCTCTCACCCGTCCATGCCGCCGATCATCGAAGACCTGGCCTACCGTGCCGGTTTGCCGATCCTCTCGGTGAAACGCCAGATCGATCCCGAGTTGTTCCAACTGAACAAAGACGGCGCGCTCAACGGCCACGTGCCGATCACCGCGTACCTATCGTTCCTGTCGGTGCTGATGGGCGTGCTGTACGGCTTCGATTCGGTGGTCTTAAGCAACGAAGGCAGCGCCAGCGAAGGCAACGTGCAGTTCCACGGCCGCGAGATCAATCACCAGTGGAGCAAAGGCCTGCACTTCGAGCGCATGATGCGCGATTTCACCTCCAAATGGATCACTCCGCACGTGGAGTATTTCAGCCTGCTGAGGCCGATGACCGAACTGAAGGTGACTCAGCTGTTCGCGCAGTATCCGCAGTACTTCACCTCGTTCACCAGCTGCAATGCCAACTGGAAGATCATTGAAGGCGCGCCGATAGAACGCTGGTGCAATCACTGCCCCAAGTGTGCATTCGTGTACGCACTGCTGGCGGCGTTCTTGCCGAAAGCGACGATGCTTGAGATCTTCGGCAAGGACCTCTACGCCGACGAAAGCCTGCTGCCGCTGTACCGCGAGTTGCTGGGACTGGAGAACCACAAACCGTTCGAGTGCGTCGGCACGCCTGACGAGACCAAGGCGGCGTTCCTGCTGGCCCGCAATCGCGGCGACTTCGCCGGATCGGCCGCGATGGCGATGTTCGAGGCAGAGGCCTTGCCGGGAATCAAAGAACACAAGAAGCTGATAGATGCGGCGCTGACGCTGGGTGATGAACATTTCATCCCGGATCGCTACATTCCTCTGCTTCCCACAGACTGATGCGAATTGACGAGTTCTCGGGCAAGAACATCTGCATCCTGGGCTTCGGCCGCGAGGGCCAGGCTATGCTGCGCGCCTTAGAAACGCATGCGCCAACCGCAAAAGTGACCATCGCCGACCAGAAGGCCGACTCGCTACCCGCTACCCGCTACCCGCTTCTCACGGGTCAGGATTATCTCGAACAGCTCAACACAAAAAACTTCGATTTCGTCATCAAATCCCCCGGTATTCCGCCGAACCCCGTGCTGAAAGCACTCGGGAAAAAGCTGACCTCTTCGACACAGATCTTCCTGGACACAGTCAAAGCCAAGGGTTCGACGGTCATCGGCATCACCGGTTCCAAGGGCAAGAGCACGACCACCAGCCTGATCTATGCCATTCTGAAAGCCGCCGGGAAAAACGCGCATCTGGCCGGCAACATCGGCATTCCGGCGATAGATTTCATAGAGAAGGCGGACAAAGACACCATGTTCGTGCTGGAAATGAGCAGTTACCAGCTGATGGACCTGACGACGAGCCCCGATGTCGCGGTCATCACCTCGTTCTTCCCCGAGCATCTGGATTACCATGGTTCGCTGGCCGCGTATCACGAAGCCAAACGCCAGATCACCCGCCATCAGGCCAAAGACGGCGCCGTATTCTTCAATTCATCGTTCCCGGAAGCCGTGCAGATCGCGGACGAGAGCCCGGGTACAAAGACCGCGTTCACCAGCAAACAGGCTCCCGTCACGCTCCAGCAAATCAAACTGATCGGCGAGCACAATCTGGGCAACATCGCCGGTGCTCATGCGGTCGCAAATTTTCTCAAGATTTCGGATGAGGTGTCGTTGCCTGTCATCAAAGCGTTCGAAGGCCTGCCGCACCGCCTGCAGTCCATCGGCACGCATGACGGCATCGAATGGATCGATGATTCCATTTCGACCACGCCGGAGTCGGCCGTGGCCGGACTGCGCGCGCTGGGCGACCGCGTGCGCACGGTGATCTTGGGCGGACAGGACCGCGGCTATGACTTCCTGCCGCTGGCAGAAGAGCTGCGCGATGCCACGCACGTGCACCACATCATCCTGCTGCCTGCCAGCGGGCACGCCATCAAGAAAGCCGCCGAACGCCTGGGTCTGCGCACCACGCTCTACGAGGTCACCGATATGCCCGGCGCAGTGAAGATCGCCAAAGAAGTCACCGAGAAGGGCAAACTGTGCCTGCTCTCCCCCGCCTCGCCCAGCTACGGCTTCTTCAAGAACTTCGAAGAGCGCGGCGAAAAATACAAGGAAGCGATCTTCAGCAATTAGTACGCTCCGTACCCTCCGTCTTCGAACCCGTTCACCGTCAACAGCCATTTGACGATCTGCTGACGCGGAGTGTCTCTTTTTAGCATATTCGCGACGACTCGTTCGATGGCATCTCTGTAGAAATCAGTCCCGAAAATAACGTATTCACTCACGAGGACTGCGGCTGCGTCGACATAGCGGCAGGCTCTTTCGACTTCGGTAGGCGCGTTGATCATTGCGCCACTGTAGTAATTTTCATAAACAGCACAAGCTTTCCATATGCCAAACCGAATACATGGCTTCAGGATGCCAACGGATGCCTACGCCGCCTTCGTGCCATCGCCCACTTTCACCTTGGCCGGACGCAGGATTTTGCCGTGCAATTCGTACCCGTCCTCGAACATCTCGGTCACCATCCCCTCCTCTCCCGGTCCGGTCATCAGCACTTCATGACGGCTGGTGTCGGCTTTCTGTCCGACCGCATCGAATCTCTTCAGTCCCATCTCCCCTACCCGCTTCATCAGATCCTGCTCCACCGCGCCAATCCCCTTCACCCACTCATGGGTCTTCAGGTCATCCGGCAGATGCTTGAACGCACGCTGGAAGTTGTCGATGGTTGAAAGCAGGGAGATGAGCACGCTCTCGGACGCATACTTGCGGGCATCGGCAGCCTCACGCTCCAAGCGGATCTTCGCGTTCTGCAATTCAGCCTGTGCCCGGCCGGCCATCTCGGTCAGGCTGGCCACCTGCGCGGTCAGCTCTTTGATTTGCTGCTGAAGCGCGGCGGTCTGACCGTCCTGCGCCTGGGCGGCCTTCACTTTGGCAATCAGATCATCGTCACCGTTGGCTTGGCCCTGCGATTTGTCGTCTTTCGGATTCATGGATGAATAATAGGCAAGAACGGTGGGAATCGCAATTCTGTTAGTCAGAAAGGTGATGAGTGGTCAGTGGGTAGTGGGTAGTCGGTCCCGGTAAGCCACACTTCACGCAAAAGCAGAACGAACGAAAACCGACTCACCACTGACCACTAACCACCCCTTCGCCTCACCAATAACGACTCTTACCCCAAACTTCTTCGTATCACCCCCGCTTCGACGATATCCCGCATGATCGCCTCTTTCTCGGTGCCGCCGTCCCGCAAGCGGTGAAAAATGTTCGACGTGAGATTCCGGTGAATGATGTGATGGGCTTTCTGGGGACCGAGTTTTATACCGACCAGACGCTCGATGGCTGCCACGTCCTCCTGCACATCTTTGAATGCCGGTTGTTTCTTGGCCAGCAGAGCCAGGTTCTCGGCGTTGAAGTATTTGCCTGCATGCTCCAGATCGTCCTTCAGAGCCGGATAATACTTGCGCACCACGTCCAACAGCCCGTTCTTCTCCGCATGCGCCAGGCCTCGGCCGGTGGCGATGAGCTCGGGGGGAATACCGACTGAGTAGAGAGCTGCGGTGAAACCGATCGCGCGCGGCAGGCGCACTTTGCCGACTCCGCGGCTGTACCCGAACAAACCGATGTGCTGCATGCGCTCGCGGCGCGGCGGCACGAACCTGGCGACATCGTTGATGAGCGGTGCGATAGCCTCGATGGTCGGACGCCAGATATCCGCAAACGCGGCGCACAGGCGTTCGATCTTCCTGCGGTCGGCGTCGCCGATGCGGACGGCTTTGCGCTTGGGTGCCTCTTGTCTGATGGTGCGCAGCGCACGGCGGACGGCCGGACGCTCGTAGTCGTAGCGGAATGCGGACTGGATGGAATACGTGCGCACGCCCGCGTACTGGGTGAGGAACGGCGCGGTATAGAGCGGGTTCACGCTGCCGCGGAACGGCAGTGAGCCTGTGCCGATGATCGGATGCGCATCGATCTCATGACGCTCTGCGCAGTCCGCGATGACGCTCAGCGCGACCTTGGCCGCGAGCACCGCCGGGATGATGCCGGCGTTCATGGCCGGGTCGGATCGGGCAAGAAAGACGCGTTGGCCTCGTTCAGACATATCCTTCTTCTCTTTGTGCAAAGAGGACCAGTACGGATCCAGAATCTTGTCTATGGAGAGCAGCGAGTCGACATCCTCTACTAGAGGCGTGACCTCGAACAGGCGCAGAATGTCATCGTCACGCTTTACACTCGTGCCGTGGAAGATGTTCTTGTGATACCCGGCCACCTCGCGGAACGCCTCGCGCACGCGGATCGGCTGCTTGGCGCTGTTCGTCAGCGGCAGGAACATTTCGGTCACCGGCGGGCGCTTCAGTTTGAGGTCGCGGCCCAGATCGGCCAGCGAGAGCACGTTCATGAACGCGCGCGCCATACGGTGCATGCGTGTGCCGTCGAACGCGGGAATGCGGTACGTCAGATGCAGGTCACGTCCGAGCGGGTGCTTGTGCAGCAACGTCTGCGCACGGGAAAACAGCTTCTCCCCCACCGCCTCGTCGACGTACTTGCCCTCCCAGTCCCACATGTACTCGTCTATCGGCAGCTCCTCGAACAAGAGCGTCATCTCGTCGATCTCATCCTGTGTGGGAATAAACGCATTCTCCATCCACCACGGCACCGACGCGTTGTCCGGGTGCTGGGTCGCCATGGTGATCGGTGGCCATGTTGGCATGCCGACACAGTACCATAAGAATCTCGCGCCGAAATACGCTGTTTTCGTGCCGGGAAAATGTATACTGCGCAGGAATGTCACCCGCCAAACGCAAGAAAACCGCCGCACGTCAGATACACTGTGCAGACTGTGAAACACCCGGCCGCACCCGGCCGCACTGGGCAGAAATCGGCGGCACGCTTGTCGTGGTCGTCGCGGCGTACATACTCCTGAAAAATTTCGGCATCTTGTCGCTTTCGCCAAGCACAGAAGGCGCACTGAGCCTGGGAACGATTTTCCTGGTCGGCGTTGCCGCGTCCATGTCCAGCTGTCTCGCGCTGGTCGGCGGCATGCTGCTGTCCGTCTCGGCCAAGTGGTGCGTCGCACATCAGAAAGATTCCGCCTGGCACAAACTGGAGCCGCTGCTGCTGTTCAACGCCGGACGCCTGCTCGGATACTTCGGGCTGGGCGGCGTGATCGGATGGCTGGGCACGAGCTTCGGCCTGTCGACCGGATCCACCGGCGTCATCACCATCGCACTTGCGCTGGTCATGCTGTGGTTGGGACTGAACATCCTGAATATCCTGCCGAAGAAATACTGCTCGCTTCCCATGCCGAAGAGCATGAGGACACGCATCGCGGCCATGAGCGAATCCCGCAATCCGGTCGCACCGGTCTTGCTTGGTGCGCTCACCTTCCTGGTACCGTGCGGATTTACACAATCGATGCAACTGCTGGCATTGGGCTCAGGCAGTTTTACGGCAGGCGCAGTGATCATGTTCGTCTTCGCACTCGGCACGCTGCCGGCATTGCTCGGCATCAGCATCGTCAGTGCTCTGGCCAACGGGAAGTTCGGCAGGATGTTCTTCCGCTTCTCCGGGGCACTCGTGCTGCTTCTGGCGTTTCTGAACCTGCAAAGCGGCCTGGCACTGGCGGGTTTCAACGTCGACAAGTGGGCCAACCTGAAATACCTCACAGCCGGAGCCGCCAGCGTTGACCCATACGTGACCATCGACGATAACGGCCAGCAGATCGTCACCGTCAACGTGTCAGACAGCGGATATGCCCCGAACACGTTCAGCATCAAACCGGGCGTATCCACCTGGATCTACGCCGTAGCCGACAAGCCCCTCTCCGGCTGCACCAGCGAACTGACCATCCCGAGCCTCGGCATAAAGACCGACGTGAAGAAGGGCGGCAACTGGCTGGGGCCGGTAACGAACCCGACCAAAGACTTCACGCTCGCATGCTCCATGGGCATGTACCGGGCGCAGGTCTACGTCCAGCAATAATCAGTTCACCGTGCAGGGCACCTCCGGATCGGCGATGCAGTTTTCGGTTGGAGGAGCGCCGCGCCACGGGCAGGTCTTCGAATATTTGCAGGCGTCGTCGGTGAGTGCAGCCAGTTGTGCGTCGACAGTCGCCTGATCGGTCGCGTCGGTCACCAGGATGCTGTCTCCGTCCGCAAACACGTACTCATTGAGCGAGAATGCAGGCACTTCCTTGCCGTTCACAAAACCGCGCATGTTTCCGCTGAGACACGGAGCATCTTCAGCAGGTTGTACTCCCAGCGCCGTCCGCACCGAATCTTTGAACAGACAGACGATATCGACGGTTCCGCCATTCGCGTCATACGTCACGTCGTGAGCCAGATTAAGCCCAAGATTGGTCACCATGAATTGGCCGAACATCAGTCCCGGCTTGTGCCTGTGAACCACGCCGCCGTTGCCATCATGCAGGTGAAGGTAGGTGTCTTTTGCGCCTTCGTGAGTGGCATCGGTCGATGCGCCGGACATGTACTGCTCACCCGAGAAATCCATCTGCTTTCCATCCACCCAAATCGCAAAATCCGCATGCGTGTGGTTCGGGTCCGGGTTGGCCACCAGTTCGTGGCGCACGTTGCCCATGTACCAGGCGAAGCCTATGACAGCGGCCAGAACGCCGACGGCGATGACGATGTACTTTCGTTGCATGAATGAAGGCGGAATGTGGAGTTGTATGATACCATACCCGGCATGACATCTCTCGCCACTGCCCGCTGGGTACTTCTTGCAGGACTCGCATTCGTGTTCCTCTACTTCGGCATCGAAAAGTTCGTTGACCCGTTCACATGGATCGGATGGATGCCCACCTGGATGGACGGCCTGCTCGGTCTGCCGGTTTCCTCCTGGCTGTCGATCATCGGTGGAACCGAGATACTTATAGGAGTGATGCTGATTGTCCCTATGCGCGCAATGCAGCGAACCGGCTCGTTCCTGGCCGTGCTGCATCTGTGCGGCATCCTGGCGACCATCGGCTGGAACGACGTAGCCGTCCGCGATGTGGGCCTGCTGGCCATGGCCATCGCAGTGTGGTTTATGCCCAGGTACTAGAAAAGCACTTCAAACAGCGCCTGTTTTGCTGCATAATCTCGCAGCTCCCTGTCACGGTAGCTCAGTTGGTAGAGCACGGGACTCATAAGCCCGGGGTCGCCGGTTCAATCCCGGCCCGTGACACCATTGTAATTACGAAAGGGGCTGCGCCCCTCTCGTAGACTCTCCCCAAAGCGGTAGTCGCTCCAGGCAAGCAAAGCTTGCCTTCGCGACATTTTTTAAGCCCATCGCCGGTTCCCTGCCCGCCGAAGCCCGCAAGCGTAGGAGGGAATCCCGGTCCGTGACACCATTACCAATTCACGAAATGAAACCCCTTCGACTGTACGTCATTGCGATAGTCGCCTTTACGTGCAAAACCTTGGGGGCGTTCTGGGACGTGTCATATCACTTTCGGCATCTGCGGGAGCTTACGCAGGCGTCGCATATACTCAATGCTGCGGGGAACGTCGTACTGGTGATTCTCACGTTCTATTTGTGGAAAGTAACGCCGAAGTCCGAGAATAAATCCGTCAGGTGGATGATCATCGGCTTGCTGATCTTCGCCAGCGCCATCCCCATCGATGACACGTGGCATCGGATAGCTGGGATCGACCTGCAAATCTGGAGCCCTCCCCATCTGCTTCTCTACGCCGGCTCCGCGTTCATGGTGATCGGATGGATGTTGCGTGTGCAGAAAGACAGGAAACTCGGGCGTCTGACGGAGCGAGCGCGAGCGGTGTTACTCATGTTATTTTCGGTTTTTCTCTTCGATGTGCTCTGGTTTATCTTGCTGCAGCATGAACACGGGGTCGTGGCAGGTGACCTGATGTCGCGCGGACTGTTCCGGGCCGATTACGGCATCATGGCGCAGTTCGCAGCCGGGAAAGGTCTGCTGTACGGCAATACCGCAAGCCTCTGGTATCCGCTCTGGTCGGCGTTTTTCTTGGGACTGAGTTCGCAGTTGCTTGCATGGCTGCGCGTGCACAAATTCGCCTGCACTATCGTCATCGGACTCTACTGTGCGCTGCGATTGGTCTCGTATGGATTTTTGTGGAGTATTTCCTACCCGTTGCCCGCGTTACCATTGCATCTGCTGATCTCGGCGCTCGGACTTGATCTCGTGCGAATGACGATGAAACAAGGCTCATGGATGACTCATGCGCTGCTCGCCATCGTCGCCGCAGTGCCGCTCTCACTGTATGCGCTTCTTCCCCTCTCGAACGCATTCATCCCGTCATTCCCCATCACGTCGTTGCCGCTCGCGGTGCTGAGTGCGTGGGCAGGCGTGCAGAGCATTTCTCTTCTCACGCATGGTCATGCGTCCTCTCTATCGCCCCGGGGTCGCCGGTTCCCTGCCCGCCAAAGCCCGCAGGCGTAGGAGCTTCGCGATTTTTTATGATAAAAAACCGGCGCGTTTCCGCGCCGGTCTTGCCCCTTCCGAGAGCATGGCTAGATGAAGAACCTGAGCAGTGTATTCAGCATGGACAGCACATAGTTATCGCCGAACTCCAGCACCGTCACGCCTATGCGCGAGAATCCCGAAGCCTGCACTTCCACCACGCGGGCCGGCGCGGTGTTCGTCCCAAAGAATACGGAGTTGATGTTCTTGTTCACGACTGCCCGCAGATAGTTTTCATTGGCGGCCAGCGTGATGGTTCCCTGGTCGACGAACCCGGGAGCCGAGATCTTCAGGACTTTGCCGGTGGCGGTGTCCGTGCCCCATAACGTGCTGTTGCCGGTAATCAGCGACGTCATGTACGCGCCTGACACGATGCCGCCGAGCGGCGCGTGCGTGATGCGGCCAAGCACCGCACCGGTGTTGATCTTGATGACCAGTGCCACTCCCGTGGCTGTCTTGCCTCCGAAGAATCCGAAACTCACTGCGCCCGGATCCTGCGTGGCCGCCGCGAAGTATCCGTCGCCAGTAACCGTGGGAACAATGGCGCCGATACGCGCCATGGTCGTCAGGTTCACCTTCACGATGACACCGGTCGATGTGTATGTGCCGAAGAAGCCATAGTTGGTACCGGAGACCGCTCTGATCAGCGCCGAGCGCAGATAGTTTTCGCCGGTATTCATCGGGATCGATCCCTGATAGGTGAAGTCCGACAGCCGGACTTTGGCAACGCGGCCGGGCGCCGTATTTGTACCGACGTACAGGTTGGCGTTCGTCGAGTCGATGACCATGGAGACCGCGCCGGTATCGGTGCCGGGGCCGAGCTTCACTTTATTGACGATCACAAAGTCCGAGAGGCGGACCTTGAGAATTGTCGCAGGGCCTGTCGACGTGCCGAAATACGCGAACGTTTTGCTCGAATCGATCGCCGCAGCAGTCAGCGCGCCGGAGGACGCCGACACATAGATGTCTCCGAACTGCTGACGGTCAGACAAACGCACCCGCACGATGGACGCCGGCGAGTGCGCGGTTCCCCAATACGAATAGGTGCTGTCCGCGACGCCGGAGACGATGTATTCCTCATCGACACCCAGAATAAGGCCGTCGACTCTGGTGAAGTCCGAGATGCGTATTTTGGCCACCCGTCCGGGCACGGTAAAGGTCCCGGCGTACACGAAGCCGCTGCCGGTATCGATGCCCATGGTCTGGGCATGGCCCTCCAGCTGATTCAACGTCAGCGCACCTATGCGGATGAACGACGGCAGGTAGACCTTCACGATCATGGACGGGGCCGTACTGGTAGCGAAGTACGCGTACCCCGAACCGGTAAGAATAGCCGCCTGCAGATAGTTTTCATTGGTATTCAGCGTCAGGGTGCTGATCCTGGTCATGGTATCCAGGCGGACTTTCACGATCTTGCCGGTCGCAGTCATCATGCCGTAGTAACCGTAATACGTGGTGCCGGTGGCAGTGGCGGTGCCATACACGACTGAGGAAACCGCTATGTTTTCTCCTGTGTGGAAGTGCACCGAACTGACGCGGGTGAAATCCGACAGACGGACCTTCACCGTGTACGCCGGGGAGTCATTCGTGCCGGCATACAGATAGCCTGCAACGATGTTCAGCGTGTTCACGCCATTCTCACCGCCGGTACCCGTACCAAGCGTCAGCACCGCGACTTCGGTGAAGTCAGACAAGCGGATCTTGGCGATCTTGCCGGGTGATGTATTCAAACCGACGTAGAGGAAGCCGCTGCCGGTGTCGATCGCGGCGGATTTAGCCTGATTCTCCCCCGCGCCGAGTGTCAACGTCGTACCGACCTGCGTCATGTTCGACGCCCTGATCTTGAACACTTTGGCCGGACTGTCACCGGTGGCGTAATACGCCAGACTGCCGCCGCTGGCGGTCACATCGATCGCCGACGCGTGCGCTCCAGTCGACGTACCGGGCAGGCTGAAGGAGTTGCCGCGGGTAAAGGTCGACAGCCGGACTTTTGCGACCTTGGCCGGACTCATGCCCAGACCGAATAAGACGGACTTGTTGCCGACAGTGTCGACGACCGCGGCATGCGCGGCGCCGGTTGCGAGCAGCGCGCAAAGGCCGACGGACGCCGCCAGCAATTTAGTGAATAATGGCTTCTGCATAACAGAATGGGGAGGATATAAATTGTACAATTTGCAAGTGTAGCCGTTGTTTTCACAACAAAAAGCGATTGCTGATGCGCATTCGCAGATTGTGTGATGACAAGTATCTTTTGCTTCCGTTCAACGCGTGAAATACATGATGCTGCCGTACGCCATCGTCACCGCGAAGTAGACAAAAGCCAGCGCGAAGATTTTGAACAGCACCGGAACGACCTTCGGATTCGACAGCAGCCCCCTGAACATGGAGAACACCAGTGCGACGCCGGTGGTCGACACCAGCCAGCCGACTTCGACCGCGGCCAGGAAGAGGTATCCGCCGAATGCGACTTCATTGCCCAGTGCGATCGCCTTCGGCACGCACACGGTTATCCAGAACGACCACAGCACGCCGTTGGCGGCGATCATCATGGACACCCATCCCAAGCTGAAGTGCGCGCGCTGACCTGTGTCGATGCTGCGGATCTTCCAGATGGACGTGGAAATCCAGATGAGGATGCCCGCGCCGACAAGTGACATGGCACGGAACACGTCTTCGGTCAGGTTCAATGACGACAACGCGACCAGGCTGACGAGCGCGATGAGCGTTTCTGTGAGCATCGCCCACAGGATGATACGCATGCTCCGGGCCATGCCTGACTGCAGGATTTCGGTGAAGATCGCCGCAAGCACCGGGCCGGGAACCATGCCGCCGACCAAGCCAAGGACGAATGCGCTGAAGAGCTCTTGTTCCATCTGGGACATAGTAGGGCAAATCGGGCATAGAATGCAGGGATTACGGTATGCTGCCGGCATGCACACCCGACTTCTCCTCTGTCTCGCCGTTCTGTCGCTCGCCGCTTGCACGCCCGCTGCCCCGCCGCCGGAGGCCAACACAGGCGTTTCGTCGAGCATTGTCACGCCCGCCAGCAGCGACTCATCCGCAAAGCAAAATGCCCCGGTGCCCGGCCAATTGCCGCTCGAATTCATGCCATTGGACACCATCACGCAGGCACCCACGTACATGCCGTCCAAGCCTTTCGCATGTCAGCCGACGTATTTCAAGCCGCAGGAGTATCCCGAAACCGAAAGTTTCATCATAGATCTGGCCGGCAAGCAGGTACGCGTCCTGCGTACGGTGCGGGAAGAGTCCGACATGCCGTACGCGTTCATCGAGTACCAGTTCTCCACCGATGAATGTCATTCCAGGGCATTGCAGGTCGTCAAAAACGGTCAGACCTACGCGCTGTACACGCATATTCAGGATGAACAGATGGGAAGCCCCGGATGGAACGTGGGGCCGCAGCAAAAGTACCTGATGATCCATAATCGGCACCTGGAGCAAGGAAAGTGGATCGAAGAAGCCAGGCGCATCGAATTGGAGACCAAGCAGGCGACCCTGTTCACACTCGACGACTGCTTTACGTACGGCTACCCGCTCGCAGACGGATCAATCATCTCAAATTACATGAAGCCAATCGAGCACAGCCCGACTGTGTTCTGCAGCGTTGATCCGAACGGCGTTCCTCTGGTGAAAGTGCACCCCGTCGGAAAGGAGGGAATGTCGCTGGCCAACCCGTTCGTGGATACCGAGCATCACTTGTTCGTCGCGACGGATATCAACAACTGCGTCACGGGCAGTTGCGACGGCGAAGACAACACGCTGATCGTCGTGAATCTGCTCAATCCCCGCGAATGGGTGTTGCTGCACATGAAGATGCCGGACGATCCGACCGCCTGCCTGTTCAACGGAGAGGACAATCCCGAGTTCAGTTTCTCAATGTTTTCGTTCCAGAATCCCGACGTGCGCTTCCGCTACAAGCGCTATAAAGACGGTTGCGTGACCGCGGCCGAGGGCGGCACATGGGAATGGAGCAACTGGGTGCAGACCGGGCCGGTTCGGACGGACTACGTCGCCAGACCCGACTGGTACGAGGCGCAAGTCGTGCAGACCGGCGGTCTGGAATCGCAGAATGTGACGAAAAGCGCATGGGTGCAAACCGACGCCCTGTTCGATGACGCCATGACCGAATCACTCGTCAGTGTGGAGTTCAATTCGCCCGGACACATTATGTGGACGCGCTGCGCGGAGGGATACATTCTGAAAGGCTGCAAAAGCTCCACCAGCAAACGAGCAGGTCAGAGCGGAGATCCCGATTGCGGCATCATATTGAGTGACATGGACAAGAACATCGTGACGATCGCCTGTTCACTCAGGTGAAAACCGTAACGATAAACGCGTAGAAACAATTCTCAATCGGAGAAGCATTACGCCTTCAATTCCAAGAAGCGATGGAACAGTGTTGGCTTTTTCCCGAGATCCAGCATCAACAACTCACCGGTAATCGTGTGCTCGACATTCCACAGCGCTTCGGCATTCGGCGCGGTCTCTTTTGCTGCCCGGTAGAGATTCGCAAGATTCGCCAGGCAAACGTCGATCTGTTTCTGGTCGTTGGCCGTGACGGCTTTGCGCAATGCCGCGACTTCACTCTTGTACGCTGAATCTTCCATGAAGACCTTCATGTACTCACCCGTCTGCTTGGCAGTGAACGGTTTCTGGAAACGCTGGACTTCGGCATTCCCGCCTGTCGGTACTGGCACTGTGTCCTGATCCTTTTTGACAGGGAACATATGCGGACCAGCGACTGCCAGTACGCCTGCTGCTACCGCGGCGATAGCGCCGGGCACAGCATGCCTGCGCAATCCGCCACGATCACGTGTATGCAAGGAGGCGCGCCAATCCGGCTCGGTGCCGCCGCCGTACCCTTTGTAGTAATACTGCGGATCAGCAAAGCCGAGCGCCGCAGCCGCCCAGGATTTGATCTGCCGCTGCAATTTCCCGCCCTGATCGAACTCCGGCATCAGCTCGCACGTGCCGTAGTACACGATGCGGACATCCGGCTGCGAACGCAGCCATTCCAGGACATTGATCTTGAACTCCGATGTGAGTCCCCCTTCGGTCGGCATCGTGTTGCCGGGGCCGATATCCTGGAAACGGGTGGAGTCCGGATCATCTTCGATGCCGACATGAACTACGCCTACGCCATACCTGACTTTGCGTTCGTCGATCCACTCGCGCAGCTTCGCTTCCAGCGCCACTTCATCCGCTTTCTCGCAGTAGTTCAGCTCTTTGGCAGTCACGGTCGGAATGGGTGTGCGTACACGCGCCTTCGTTACCGGATCAATGCCGGTCGACAGGTACGCCTCGGACGGATCCGGGTGCTTGATGCCGACCATGAACAAATCCCTGCGTTCCAGACGGGCAGGCGCATTGGCAGGGCAAACCGCTTCCAGCACAGGACCGCCCTCGCCAAGCGCCGCTGTTCCCCAGGACGCATGCTCGTTCACTGCGCTGGCATCACCCGGGTTGTCGCCGCTTCCGGGCCGCTGCAAGTCCGGATGCTTGTCGAAATCCAGCACGAGGAAATCCGCATACACGTTCTTGCCGGCGAGCACGCGGCCGAGCGCATCGTGCGATCCTGCGGTGCAGAGCAGCTGTTCTCCTGCCAGCAAATGCGCGCGGGTGGCATCGTAGTTTCTCTGTGTTCCGATTTTGACCTGATCGAAGTTACGCAGGGCATCGGTGGGTCTCGACCTGGCTCCGCCCAGACTGGCGAGCCTGCGCCCGAACCATGCGCCAATACTTTTGAACGTGCCCGGACGCTTGGGGCAGTCGACAGTTTCCGTCACGCATGGCGCGCCGACCTCTTTCAGCATTTTTCCGAACTCTTTTGCCATCGCATCTGCACCTCGCGCGATTTTGCCGCTGTCCGGGTGTCCGAATTCACCTGGGTAATTCACAATTGCATACCTCGCATTGCTCGCAGGCGGTTTTGGCAAAAGCCCCAGAATCGGATCTTTTGGCTCACCGTCGTCGATATCAAGCGTATTCATAGTGTATTATTATAGCACTTTTAAATACATGTGTAAATGTGCAGAATGGCTTCTACTACAGGTTCAGCCACGCCAGAAGACGGCGCAGCATCGGGAAGTACGGTGGATCGGTAAGCGAACGGCTGCGCAGCGTGTCTTTAAGAAGAACCGTCTGCAGCGTGCCGATGACGCTCTCCGGGTAGTTGTCGAGCAGCACGTTCACTTCGCCCATATCGTCGAGCGAGGATTTCATCAGGTTGGTCGAACCGATGAACGCGCGCTTCTGGTCGGCCAGCACGATCTTGCCGTGGATCATGTCCGGGTAGAGCAAAATCCGCACGTGCTTCCTGGAGCCTTCGTTCATCAGCCGGCTGACCGAGTACATGTTGGCGTTGGAATACAGATCGGGCTCGGCCGGGATAATGAGCATGATGTCGATGCCCTTCAGGCTGCGCTCGATGAGCAGAGACACGATCTCCGGGTCGGAAATATACGCCTGCTCCAGCACCACCGACTTCTTGGCCGACAGGATCAAATCCGTCAGCGCCTTGCGCATGATGCGGTGGTCATTCGTGTTGATGAGCAGCCGCACTTTGCCGGTACCTTCCGGATCACCGAACTTCAGATACTGATCCACGTACGACACGCCGCGCAGCTCCACCATGTAATCGTGCCATTCGTAGTAATACTCGTCACCGATGTTCATGCCGGTGAGGATGAGAATGTGATGGTCGATGATGTAGACCTTTGAATGATCGTGCTGCACCGCATGCGTGACGTGGATGTTGGGATGGCTCCAGAAGCGCTTCCAGATGCCATCGGTATGGCGCTTTGTGCTGAAGAAATCGGTGGAGAGTTCGAATGCGTCACCGATGGTTTCCTTGATGATCTGCACCGTCACGCCTTTGTCTGCACGCTCGACCAGCGTCTGCGCCATGCGGGTGCCCATCTCATCCTCGCGCCAGATGAACATCTGGATGAAAATGGAATGCTTGGCGCGCCCGAGCAGGCTGAAGATGCGCTCGCATGCCTCGCGGTCGACCCACAGGTTCAGCGTCGGCGGCTGAATGACCTGCATCAGCGATTCCTCCACGTTCAACGTCAGTCCCACCCGCATGCGGTAGAACATCGACCACACGTTTAAATAGTGCCGGCTTTTTTTGCGGAATATGTATGCCCAGGTGCCCCGCTTGAACGAGCGGATACCCCGCCAGAAGCGGCCAAGGAACGTTGATTGTGAAGGGTGAGCCACTAGTCGGATATCGTACGGTTTGGAGCGAAAGAAGGCAAAGGAACACGACAGGCGCTATACTGCCGGTATGAGCGTGACATTGGTCTGCCTGCACGGCTGGGGAGGCTCGTCTGAGTCCTTCAATGATCTGCGTACGCACCTGAAGGACGCGCCGATCAAAATCCTGAGCCCCGACCTGCCCGGCTTCGGTAAAGAACCTGAGCCCGCGCACCCGTGGACTGTGGATGACTACGCGGACTGGGTCTCGCGCTACATCGTGGAACACGTCGATGGGCCGTTCTTCCTGCTTGGTCATTCGCACGGCGGACGGGTGGCCATCAAACTCGCACTGCGTGACGAATTGCCGATCCAGCACCTGTTCCTGTGTGCCAGCGCCGGCATCCGGCACGCGCGGCACTTCAAGCGCATCGTCGGCCTGACACTGGCCAAGACCGGCAAGTTTTTTCTGTCGATTCCGGGCGTCAACGCACTCCAACCGCTCGGCAAAAAGCTGCTCTACAAACTGGTACGCGTACACGACTACGAGAAAGCCAGTCCGGTCATGCGCCAGACGCTGATTCTGGTGAGCAAAGGTGATATGAAGCCGCTGTTGCATGGCATTACGCAACCGACTGACTTGTTCTGGGGACACCAGGACGGCATGACCCCGTTCTCGGATGCGCTGGTGATGGAAAAACTGATCCCGAACAGCACACTGCACGCGTACCCTGATGCGCGGCATGGCGTGCATTTGACCAAAGCCGCCGAGATTGCAGCCGTGATCAAGGGCTTCGTATCGGCGTAGCCCAGCCAAAAGCGCCTAAAAACACCCTCCGAACGAGGGCGAAGCCGTATACAATAGGCGCATGACTCTCTGGACAGCCGTGTTCGCTCTGACAATCATCGCGTCGCTCTCTCCCCTGCTGACGCTGCTTCGGCTGTGGCAGATGAAGGAATGGCGCTGGGACAGATTGATCGAACACATGCGGCATGACGGCATTCTGGAAACCCTGCTGAGCAAATCGCGGGTCGCCATCGGCGGCGCATGGATCATCGGCGGACTCGGAATGGTCATACTGAAAGTTCGCGGGCTGGATTTTTACAGAATCGATACGGTGATGGAGTGGTGGCCGGTAGTGCTGCCAGGAGTACTGGCCCTGTTCGGCATCGCGCAGATCGTCACCCGCCGTCAGCCGATGCCGGTCTGGACCCAGAAAGCCAGACTGTCGTTCATCGTCAGTGCATTGCTCACGGTATTGGCCGGCTTGTTCTTTCTGACATTCCGCTGGGAGATCATGAATGAATTCAGCGGACAGCTGGTGGCAGCGTTTCCGTACCATTGGCTGCTGCTTGCGCTCCCCTATCTGCAGCCGGTCATCGTGACCATCGCCTGGATCCTGCTGCGTCCGATCGATCTGATCCTCAAGCGCCGGATCATGGGCCGCGCCCGTGCGATCCGCGCCGCACATCCGAACCTGACCGTCATCGGTATCACCGGCAGCGTCGGCAAGACCACCACCAAAGACCTGCTGTCACACATCCTGGCCGGACCGGATACCCACACCACGCCGCAACACGTGAATACAGAGATGGGTGTGTCAGCCTGGCTCACAAAAATCCTGAGTGGAAAGCCTGCCGATGCAAAAGCCACACTGATCGTGGAGATGGGCGCGTACCGTATCGGCGAAATCGCGCTGCTGTGCTCTATCGCGCAGCCGACTCTCGGCATCATCACCAGCATCGGTGAGCAGCACGTGGCCCTGTTCGGCAACCTGTGGAACATCTGCCGCGCAAAGGGCGAACTGTTCGCCGCGCTGCCGTCAACCGGCCGTGCGTTCCTGAACGGCGACAGCCAGATGTGGGACGAACTGAAAGCGCGGGCCGCATGCCCGGTGACGCTGGTCGGCACCGGCGGCAACGGCGAGGTGCAGGCGTACGACATCGAGGAAACACGCAAAGGCATCCGCTTCACCGTCGACGGCACGCTGTTCGACGTTCCTCTCAACGGCACACATAACGTGACCAACGTGCTGCTGGCCATCGCCTGCGCGCGTCACACCGGTCTGCCGATGACCGACATCGCAACCAGACTGCGCGGCTTCACGCCGCAGAAGCAGACATTCGAAGTGCGCGCCGAACGCGGCGTCACCCTGCTGGATGACACCTACAACTCCAGCCCGCAGAGCTTCGCCGCCGCGATTGCCTGGGCCGAACGGCAGCCCGAGGGCAACAAAACACTGCTCGTGAGCGGCATCATCGAGCTGGGTGACCGCGAGGCAGACATCCACCGCGAGCTGGCTGCCAAAGCCAAGCAAGTCTTCGGCAAAGCCTACGTGACGGATGAACGCTTTCTCCCCTACTTCGTCCAGGGCGGATTCACGAACGCGGCGCTGCTCACTCCGAATGCAATCCGTCTCCAGTCAGCTGACTTGCTTGCCTGCGTCGGACGGATGCCGAAGTCGACCATCGAACGCCTGCTCCCGATGCAATCATGATGCTCCCGATACACCACGCTTTCGCCCCGCACGTCGATGGACGCTATCTGCGCCACAGCCTCGCGCTGCTGCTGCAACCGTGGCGCTGGTGCCGCGGGAGCGCGGTGAACAAGCTGGAAAATGAGGTCTCGGAGCGGCTGGGAGGCGACACCGTCACATTCGGTTCGGGCCGTCAGGCGTTGCTCGCGCTGCTGCAGACATGTGTGAAGCCGAGTGACGAGGTCATCGTGCAGGGGTACACCTGCGTCGTCGTCAGCAATGCAATTCACGCCGCCGGGGCAAAGGCGGTGTATGCCGACATCGAGCTGGAAACGCTGAATATTTCGGTGACGTCACTGCAGGAACTCATCACGCCGCGCACACGTGCGGTCATCTGTCAGCACACATTCGGCATTCCGGCGCGTTCGGACAAATTGCGGGCGGTGTGCGACACGCACGGACTGCTGCTGATCGAGGACTGTGCGCATATCTTCCCGGACCGCGACGGCCCGCGGGACATCGCACTGAAAGGCGATGCTGTGCTGCTCAGTTTCGGACGCGATAAAGCCGTGTCGGGCGTGGCCGGCGGTGCGATCGTCGTACGCAAACCGGAATTGGCTGCGCAGGTGCGTACCATGCAGCAAAACGCAGATAACGTGCCTGTGCCGACCGTATTTGTGTATCTGTGTTATCCGCTTGTGTATGCCATCGGCAAGCTGCTGATGACCGTCGGACTCGGCAGACATTTCCTGTGGGTGATGCGCCGGATCCGGTTGCTCATTCCCATCGTGCGCCAGGAAGAAAAAGACGGACACCAGCCGCTGGTGCTGGAACGCATGCCGAATGCATGCGCAGCGCTGGCACTGAGGCAACTGAACATGCTGGAGCACATCAACACTCACCGCCGCACGCTGACCGCGTTCTATGCCGATGCAGCCAAGCGCTATGGATGGCGTGTGCTGGAAGCTGTGCATACGGATTTGCCGCTGCAAAAATTCCCGATCTTCACTGCCAATGCCGAATCCATCCGTATCGCACTGCGCAAACACGCGATTCACCTGGAAGACGGCTGGCAAGGCTGCGTCATTTGCCCGGCAGGCTCGGATAACGAGGCAGCCGGCTACAAACCCGGCTCCGACCCGGTCGCCGAAGACGCCTGTGTGCGCATCTTGTCCCTGCCCACACATCCAACTATGACGCTGAAAAAGGCCGAATACGCGGCGCAGAAGCTGCATGAACTGATCCTGCTACAATCCTCCAAATGATGACCGTATCCGACGCCGCAAACCCTCAAAGCTGGGACGCATTCCTCGCTGCGCAGCCATACTCCCCTTTTTTGCAGAGCTGGACGATGGGTGACGTCTACGCCGCCATCAAGCAGCCGGCGCTGCGCCTGGAAATGCGCAAAGACAACGCAATTGTCGGAGTCTGCTTCGCGCATGTGGTCCCGGCCAGACGCGGCAAACACCTGAGCATCCCGTACGGTCCTGTGTTCGACTACGGATTGCAGCCGGCTGACTTCGCCGAACTGCTACCCGCGTTACACAAGCGCCTGCGGGAACTGGCTGAGGAACACGGCTGTTCATTCATCCGCGTGAGCCCGTTCCTGACACCGGATGATGGCAAGGCAATATCTGACGGGTTTCAAGCAGCGGGCGCTAGGGTAATGTCCTCCCCCCTGCACCTGCTGGCTGAACATGTGTGGCACCTGAACCTGAAAGGCGCTACTGAAGAAGCGTTGCTCGCGGACATGCGAAAGACGACCCGGAATCTGATCCGGCGCGCTGAAAAAGAAGGCGTGACTATAGAGGCTTCTTCGCAGCCAGAAGCCGATCTACAGCACTTCCTGACACTGCACGACGAAACCCGCAAGCGGCACAAATTTACGCCCTACACGAACACCTTTTTCCGTGCGCAAGTGGCCGCGTTCGCGCCGAAAAAACAGTGCACGCTGTACCTGGCTCGCTATCAGGGTAACGTCATCGCAGCGTCGATCCACATGCACTTCGGCGGCGAGACCAGCTACCACCACGGCGCCAGTGCCGACGCGTTCAAAAAGATTCCCAGCAGCTACCTGCTGCAATGGACCGCGATCAAAGACGCACTGAAGCGCGGCGACCGGATGTACAACTTCTGGGGCATCGCGCCGCAGACAGCCGAAGGTGAATTCTCGAAGAGCCACCCGTTCGCCGGAGTAACGCTGTTCAAGACCGGCTTCGGCGGGTCAATGCTTTCTCTGGCGCACTGCATGGATCTGCCGGTCAGCCCTCGCTACTATGGAACCCGAGCCATCGAGATCGTCCGTAAATGGCGCCGAGGCTTCTGATTTCCCCCACCCGCCATGCCAGTTCCCGTCAAGACCGCATCGGACGCTTCATCGATCGAGGCGAAGCTGGACATCATCGCAGAGCACCTGAAGCACATCGACGCACGCGACAAAATCCGCATGTACGGCTCGTTCCTGCGATCAATGATCATGATCATCCCGACGCTCGTCTTCATCTGGAGCATGTGGTACTTCGCCAACCACGCCGCAGAAATCATGAAGACCATCGCGAGCCAGGCCGCGTCGGCTGCTGCCGAATACACCAAAGACAGCAGCCAGGGCATGCTGGACGACCTGTTGGACAAGTACGATATAAAGAAACCTGCTCCGAAATAAAGCTCTCATCCCTCTCCCGTCTCAACGGGGAGGGTGGCCGCTTCGAGCGGCCGGGTGAGGCTATGAAAAAGCGGGCCTCCCTGCCCGCCTTTTCAGCGTCCAAGCCGATGTGAATGGGTTACTTCACCATCTTCGCCACCTCCTCCGGAGCGGTCGCGCCGGTGACGTACAGTGTGGGCAAGCGCAGGAACTGGCTGCGGGTGAACCTGGTGTCCGGTGTCTGTGTCAGGCCGAACAGGTAGCCCATCTGACTAGCGGTCTTCATGACGCGGTCGTTTACGCCGCCGATCGGGTATGCGACAGCATATGCCTCCTTGCCGGTCAGCTCCTCCAGCAGTTGCTTGCTCTGGCTGAGTTCCAATGCCACCTGCGAGTCCGTGAGTGAGCGCAGATCGTCGCCTGTGTGGCCCTCGGGCAAAATCTCGTTGCCATTGGCCATCAGGTTCAGGATCGTCTTCTGCGTGATGCCGGCGATGCCGAGGTCTTTGGTGCTGATGAACAGCGTTGCTCCCACGGCAGAGGCCTGCAGGGCATCGCCGACCTGGCGGACGTTGGATGCGTTCACTCCGGTGACCACCAGCACGACTGTGTTCGGAGTCGGGCGGGCGTCACGCGTTTCTTGTAACTGAACCAGATCGAACAATGACTTCAGCTGCACGATCTTCTTGCCGGCTGCCTTCAGTGCTGCCACGTCTTTGCCGAGTGCCGTGATGCTGGCTGCATCGGTCACGCGGAACTGGACGATGGGCAGTGTGTAGTCGTCCTGGCGCACCAGGAAGACCGGCTGCAACGGCTGCAGATAGGTCGTCGACACGTATCCCTCTTTGCCCTGGTATGCCACGCGTGCCCACTCTCCGTTGATGGCAATCGGCTTCACGATCGCCTGACCTGGAATCTCGCCGATCTTCTCAGCCTGCGATGACGGCTCTTTGCGCAGGTTCACGAACGCGTAGTCCACGTAATACTTGCCCTCGAATTCTTTTTTGTCTTCCGGCAGGCGCTGCTCGGTGGTCATCTTGGCGATGTAGCGCAGAGCCACATAGCCTTCTTTTCCGTCAGACAAGCGCACTTTGGCCCATTCACCGTTCGGGATGTCCAACACCACCATCGACTCGCCCTGCTTGAGCGCTGCGATCTGGGTGGATGACACTTCCATCGCCGCGCGGACGTTGAGGAACGGATTGTTCACGCGGTAGGTGTTGCCGGACTGGTCGGCCAGACTCACTCGCAATGCGTCGTATGCCCTCTGCTTCTCCGGATCGGTCTTCACCGTGCCGGTTGCGGGTGTGCCGGTCGCCGTTGTGACGACTGCCGAGCCGGATGCCGTGACGGCGGTCGGGGTCGTGCCGTCGAGCGTGGTGCTCGCGAGCGATGACGATGCAACCGTGAGTACCGCGCTGCTGCCGGTCGTGCCGGTCACGATTTCCTCCACCCGTTGCAGGTCGTTGTCCGTGAAGGTGAATTCCTCGAAGGTGTCATCCACGTTTGGCTGGCCGCAGCCAACAAACAGGATTCCGAACGAGGCTACGAGTATGAAGACGACGACGTGGCGCGGCATAAAAAGGAAGGGAAATAAGCGCAGTTACATGCGCTCGGGAACACGGATAGTAAGAATGGAAGCCCCCGTCTTCAGGACGGCGGCGGTAACATGGGTAAGGGCGAGCCGGACCTGACGCTCGGTCTCGGCTGATTTAAGGATGTTCTCGGTGTTGTAAAAAGCGTTGTAGGCCTGGCAGAGTTCGTAGAGGTAGTTGCACAGTTTGTGCGGCAGGCGCTCATTCGCCGATGTCTGGATGACATCGCGGAACACCATCAGCATGCGGATCAGCTGCCTCTCTTTGTCCGAGAGCGTCTCGGCCTTGGCCGGGATGGCGGGAGTCTCAGCTTCGGCTTTGCGCAGAATCGAGCGGGCGCGGGCGTGCGTGTACTGCAAATAGGGAGCGCTGTTGCCCTCGAACGTCAGCATCTTTTCCCAGTCGAACACCATGTCCATTTTCCGGTTCTGGCTGAGCACGCCATACACAAGCGCACCCACACCCATCATCTCCGCAAGTTCCTCCGGATTGTCGGTCTGAATGGTCTCTCCGCGCTCCTTGATGATCGCCTCTGCGCGAACCACTGCCTCATCGAGCACGTGCTCCAGGCGCAGGATGTTTCCTTTGCGCGTGCTCATGCTCCTGTCGGCAAAACGCATGCGTCCGATGATCACATGCTCCAGCTGCGGCACATCCCACTTCAGTTGCCCGATGGTGTGGAACAGCTGCTTGAAGTACAGCTGCTGAGCGACGTCGACCACGTACAGAATGGCCTGTGGATGAAACGTATCGATGCGATAACGGGCCGTTGCCAAATCGCGGGTCAGATAAATCGTCGAACCGTCGGCCTTCAGGACAATCGCGGGAGGAAGATGCGTGTCCTCAGGAAAAGTGGCGATGATCGCACCCTGCTCCCCGTCTTTAAACACGCCTTTCTTTTTTCCTTCCTCGATAATCGGCGCCATCATATCTTCGTAGAAACTCTCGCCGTGGACGTGATCGAACGAGACCGACAAGCGGGCATACATCTCGTCGATCGCCTTCATCGTGATTTTGATGACCTGCTGCCAAAACTCCCGCAGGCTCTCGCTCCCCTTCTCCAGCTTTGCAAATGCAGCACGGCCCTCGTCTTCCAGCGTGGCGCTCTTCTCGGCTTCCACGTGAAACTTCACGTACAAATCCAGAAGATCGTCCAATGAGTGCTCGGCTACCGGCTTCTTGCCCCACTTCTCGTACGCGACGGCCAGCTTGCCGAACTGCGTGCCCCAGTCACCGAGGTGGTTGATGGAGATCGTGTTGTACCCCAGGTGCTTGTGCATGTTGCAGAGCGACTGGCCGATGACAGTACTAAGGATGTGATGGATTCCGAGCGGCTTGGCGATGTTCGGCTGCGAATACTCCACGATGATCGGCGGCTCCTTGTTAGAAGGAGATGGCGAACACGATGCGGTGACTGACGACAATCCTTCGAGCAAACTGGCCGGATCCACCGTGATATTCACATATCCTGCACCGGCAACGCCCGCGGACGTCACGCCGGGCACTTTTTCCAATGCTGATGCGATCTCTGCGGCTAGCTCCTGCGGTTTCTGCTTCAATTGTTTACTAAGCTGCAAAGCGATCGATGTCGTCAAATCCCCCCTTCCTTCGTCTACCGAAACAGCAAACACAACCTTTGTCGACACCCCGAACTTCTTGTGCAAAAAAGTTTCTGAGACGCCCGATAAAGTTTTTCGTAGTTCGAACACAGGAAGAGATCAGGGAAGCACCGCTAATGTATAGGGGATTCCCGCTTTGTGTAGTCGAAACAATAATTTGTACTTGATCACACTTTTTCTTCATGTTTCTGCGCTACTTTGAACACAAAATTTGTGCACAAACGTACACCCAAGATTGAACACCGAAAATACCCAATAGGTGCATTCTTGTGGATAACTTGTGCACATTGCCCTGTAAATTGGCTTACAGATCACATTTTAGACAAAGCCTGACGTTTACTTTCCGGCGTATTTCCGCTATAATTCTTGGTAGAAATGCGCCTCAGGAACCAACACCCATCCAGCCGTATAAAAGCAGTGATCCTTTTGATCGCTGTCGTCTCGCTTGGTGCGTGTTCCAAGCAAGAGGAGCCGCAGCAGCAAGAGCAGATGAGCTTCAGCGGCGGACGATCTGGAATGATTGTGAATGACTGGTTGTCAGCCGCATCGGTCATGGAACGTGAAGCGCGCAAAGCGTCACTCATGGGCATCTATGTGTCCAAGTATCTGGCGCAGATCAATATGACGCCGGTGAATGGCGGACTGAACGGCATCCAGACGCAGACGATTTTGCAGCTGCGCCAGGAGAACGTTGGTGACCCGGATTTCCAGTTATTGCAGGCGTTTGCTGACGTGCTGCAAGTGGATGTATCTGACATGCTTAACCGCAGCCTCAACCGCCAGGAATCGCTGGATGCGTACGCCAATGCGTTGACCAACGTGGCCGCGCGAGCCAATGCGCGCTACAAAGATCTGACTGCGGCACTCAAGGGTGTGCAGGACGACAAGCGCACCAAGAACAAGGAGTTGGGTGAGGCCAAACGCGCGCTGAAGAAAGCCATCGACGCCAAAGACTTCACGCTCGCAGGCGACCTGCAGGAAGCGGTATCGGAGAAAGAGCAGGCATATTCGACCGCAGACCTGAGAGAGAAACAGATACGGAGCATCCTGGATACACTCGACCAGCTGCTCACCCTGTTCGGCCAGCGCATCCTGTCCATCCAGCGCAACCGCGAAGCGCTCATCGCCGGCACCCGCGTGGTGGACATGCCGGGCGTCACTGACCTGGATATCATCCGGAAAGGCACCATCCCCCGCGAGCGCGGAAATGCCCACGATGCGGTGTTTGACCAGCTGCAGCTGGAACAGAGCCAGACGGGCTCGGGGTTATAGGCATACAGAAGCCAAGATCACGGTATGGTACCAAGAGCGATTTTGTGCTATACTATCTAGATAAAAACGCACACACATGCCAAAAACCACGACCAGCCAGCCCATCGGCCAGAAACTCGTCGGCGTCATCGATGACCTGCTTGGGTTGCACCAGAACGTGCAGGACCTGCTGGAAGACGATGCCGAAGACAATGAACTGACCAAAGAGGAGAAAGAAGTCATCAAGCGCTACGAGGAAGGTTTGCAGCGCATGCTGGACGTCATCGCTCCGGCCGGTCTGAAGTTCGACCGTAACATCATCTACCTCAACGATCAGCTGATCGGCCGCAGCTTCTACGCGTACAACTGGCCCAGCCAGATTTACCCGAACTGGATGTCGCAGATGATCAACTTCGACGTGCAGATCGATATGTCGATGTTCATCTACCCGGCATCGAACCGCGTGATCCTGAAAATGCTGCGCAAGAAAGTGACGGAAATGCGCTCGTCGATCCGCATGCTTCAGCAGCGCGGCATCGTCCGCGACCCGGCACTGGAAGCCGCCCTGCAGGACGCTGAAGAACTGCGCGACCTGTTGTCCCGCGGCAGCGAGAAACTGTTCCAGTTCGGGTTCTACTTCACGATCTACGCCGAAAACGAGAACAAGCTGAAGAAAGCCCAGACCGACGTGGAATCGATCTTGGGAGGAAAACTGATCCTCACCAAGCCGTCGGTATTCCAGATGGAGCACGGATGGAATTCCACGCTCCCCTACTGCATGGACGAACTGGACATCAACCGCAACATGAACACGCAGGCGCTGGCCACCAGCTTCCCGTTCTCCAGCTCTGACCTCACCGATGACCACGGAATTCTGTACGGCATCAACCGTCACAACGACTCGCTGATCATCTTCGACCGCTTCGACCTGCCCAACGCCAACGCGAACGTGTTCGCCACCTCCGGTGCGGGTAAATCGTACGCGGTGAAACTGGAAATCCTGCGTTCGCTGATGCTGGGCGTGCAAGCCTACGTCATCGACCCGGAAAATGAATACGTGGACCTGTGCAAAACCGTCGGCGGTACGATGATCCCCGTTTCTCTCCAATCAAGCTTCCGCATCAACCCGTTCGACCTGCCCAAAGCCGTGCGCGGCGAAGACGCAGAAACCGGTGAAGTGCTGCGCAGCGCCGTCATCAACCTGCACGGTCTGTTCAAGCTGATGCTTGGCAGCATCACGCCGGCCGAAGAAGGCGTGCTGGACAGCGCGATCCTGGACACGTACGCACTGAAAGGCATCACGCTCCAGACGCCGGATCCGACCGGCATGGAACCCCCGACCCTGCGCGACCTGGTCGACGTGCTGATGACGACCCAGGGCGGTGAGACGATGGCTCAGACACTGATGAAGTACACCGACGGCAGCTTCTCCGGACTGTTCGACCGCCCGACTAACATCGAGCTGGAGAAACAGATGGTCGTGTTCCAGATCCGTGACCTGGAAGACCTGCTCCGCCCGATCGCGATCTACATGGTGCTGAACTTCTTCTGGAACCGCGTTCGCGCCGACATGAAGAAGCGCCTGCTGATCATCGACGAAGCCTGGAACCTGATGCAGTACGAAGACTCAGCCCGTTCCTGTACGGCATCGTCAAGCGCGCCCGCAAGTACTACCTGGGCGTGACCACCATCACCCAGGACGTCGACGACTTCGTGAACTCACCGTACGGGAAACCGATCATCACGAACTCGTCGCTGCAGTTGCTGCTGAAACAATCGGCCGCCAGCGTGGATAACCTGGCCGAAGCTGTTCTACCTCACCGAAGGTGAGAAGTATCTGCTGCTCGGCTCGGGCGTGGGTCAGGGAGTGCTGTTCGCCGGCAACACCCACGTGGCGATCCAGATCGTCGCCAGCGCCAACGAGCACACCATCATCACCACCAAGCCGGAGGAAGTCATGAAACGCAAACAGGCCGAGAAGGACAAAGAGAAAAAGGAACAGGCCAAAGCCGACGACGAACAGGGCGCACAGAACAAAGACGACGAAGTGATCGGCGGTTCCTGATTATTTCACCTTCCAGCGCACTTCCGACTCCAGCTTGCCCGGCAACGCGAAGCCGGCCGCTTTCTTGTGTCCGCCGCCCTTGAACTTGGCTGCCAGAGCCGACACATCCACATCGTCCCGCATGGTGCGCAGCGAGCCTTTCACCTTGCCCTGACGTTCGGCCAGAATCAGCGAGAACTTCATGCCCGGCACGGCGTTCACGTAGTCGATGGCGCCGGTCAGTTCGGAATAGTCTGCACCCGTCGCGCGGAAGTCACCTTCGGTCAGGCCCGAGATGGCCGCACCTTCTTCAGTCAGCGAGATCTTCTCCAGGACCCTGCCCCACAACCGCAGCGTGGAGACCTTTGCTGTCCGGAACACGTCTTTGACGATGGTCTGCTGCCGCGCGCCGCAGCGCAGCAGGCGTGCAACCGTACGATACACGCTGGAGGTGGTGTTGCTGTGCAGCAGGCCGCCGGTGTCGGTGTACACGCCGGTCAGCAGCGACGTCGCCGCCTCGGACGAGACCGCCCACCCGGCGTCATCGGCGAATGCCAGGACGATTTCGCAGGTTGATGCCGCATGCGGCCACACGAAGTTGATCTGGGCGAAGTTGGTGTTGGACGGATGATGGTCGAAGTTCACCGTGGGGTACGTGGCATGATCGAACAGCTCCGGAAAGCGCTCGTGCAGTTCGGTAAGGTGCGGCTCGGCGCAGTCAACGAAGATGAATGCGTCTCCGGCACGCGGCTGCAGATCCGTGCGGATGCGGTGCGCAGCCGGAAGAAAGTGGAATGTCGGCGGAGAGGGGTCCACGCAGTATGCCTCGATAACCGCATCTGGAAGCTGTTCCTGCAACAGCAGCATAATGCCCGTCACCGACCCGATCGCGTCGCCGTCCGGATTTCGATGACAGACGCAGCAGATTCTCTTCGCTGAGCGGAAGATGTCGAGTGCCCGGTCTCGGTCGGAACGATCGAACATAGAAAGGGAGCGAGTGTATGACCGGCGGTGCACTCACTCAACCCGATGATGTTGCATGGGAGTGAGTATGTGACATGGCGACTGTTGGTGACTTTTCTAACACATTTTGAAGAGTGGTGAGTGGGTAGTGGTCAGTCGGTATCGGAAAGCAATACTTCACGCAAAAGTGTCATTTGCAGAAACCGACTAGCCACTCACTACTCACCACCCCTTCCGTTCAATTAAGCCTTCTTAGACTTCCGTTTTACACCTTTGTTCGCCCTCGCCTTCTTCACCGGCTTCTTCTTGCCTTTCTTCATCAGCTTTGCCTTCTGGGTCTCCTCTTCTTCACGCCTGAACACGGTCGCCTCGGCCAAAATACGGTCGATGCGGCTGCCGCGCTCGGATCGGTCATCCTCGACGAACCGGAGATCCGGGATCTTGTAGCCCTGAGCCAAACGCGCCAAGCGGCGCTTCATTTCGCTCTTGTTGTCCTGCAGATACTTCACCGCGCCCTTCACCTGCTCCAGTGCACTCACGTAGATCGTGGCATACGACAGATCGGAGCTGACCTCCACTTCGGTGATGCTGGGAAGCACGCTCACGTCCGGCGGCATCTCCAGCGCGAACAACGCAACCAACTTGCGGATTTCGGCGGCAACCATGGCGGGTCGGTGCGACATGTGCGAATGGTACAGCCAATGCTATGCTTCCCCCAATGCCATCCGCTCCGATCAGCATCATCTTTGCCGGCACATCCGCCTTCGGGGCCGTCTGTCTGCGGGCGCTGCTTGGCGATAAACGCTTTCAGGTGACGCTGGTCGTCACACAGCCCGACAAACCGGTTGGCCGCAAGCAGCTGCTGACACCGTCGCCTGTGAAAGTTGCAGCTACAGAGCAGGGAGTGCCGGTATTTCAGCCGGAGAACCTGAACCGGGAGATTGCAGGACTGGGATCAGCACGGCCCGACTACCTGGTGGTCGTTGCGTACGGACAGATCGTCTCACAGGCCATCCTCGACTTCCCGACCGTCGCACCGGTCAACGTGCATGCCTCGCTGCTGCCCAAGTACCGCGGTGCAGCGCCGATCCATCACGCGATACTGAACAACGACACGCAGACCGGTGTGAGCATTCAGCGCATCGCCAAATCCCTGGATACCGGACCGGTCTACGCCGAGCGCACCGTCACCATCGGCCCGCGCGAAACCACGGTGTCACTGCACGACAGGCTGGCTGCTTTGGCAGCCCCGCTGCTGCTGGAGACACTGGTCGATCTGCCGAAGCCGGTTGAACAGGAGGAAGCCCGCGCAACCGTCTGCAAAAAACTCACACGTGAAGATGGAATCGTCGATCCGACTGCGATGACCGCCGCGCAGATCGACACCAAAGTCCGTGCGCTGGTGCCGTGGCCGGGTGTGACCTGGAACGGGATCAAGCTGCTGGAAACTGCGTTGGAACCGCACAAAGACGCGATGGAAGTGGCATGCGCAGGCAACACCACGCTGTCCCTGGTGACAGTGCAGCCAGCCGGAAAAAAACCGATGAGCGGAGCGGAATACGCCAGAGGGCAGAAAAAATAAGATGCACGGCGAATAGCTTTCCAATTCGGTGCGGCGCGATTACGATCTCTTCCTGATGAAGCACGTCAGGTTCACATCCGTTCTGGCCGCAGCCCTGTTGATTGCCAACCTCTGCGCGCCGGTGACGGTTTTTGCAGAAGACGCCGATACCGATGGTGACGACATCATCGACCTGCAGGAAGACGCCAACGGCAACGGCGTGGTAGATGCCAATGAGACTGACCCGTACAACGCCGATACCGATGGCGGCGGCGAATCCGACGGGTCAGAGATCCGCGCAAACCGGAAGCCTAACGACAAAACCGACGATATGACCTACGACCGGGACGGTGACGGCTGGGTGAACGGCGTGGAACTCATCCGCGGCACCGATCCGGCCAAAGCCGACTCCGATGCTGACGGCACGAACGACTCGCTGGATCCGTTCCCGCTGGATCCGAAGTACGCCAAGGACGCCAACGCCAATAACCTTCCCGACGAATGGGAGCAGTCTGTAAAACTGGATACGCCCGGCACGGATACCGACGCTCTGGCCGACCCGGACAAAGACGGACTGACCAACAAAGAGGAATTTGAGCAGGGTCTGAACCCGGTTGAATCGGACACCGACCACGACGGCGTTACCGATGAAGAGGAGCTGAAACAGAAGACTGACCCGCGCGAGAACGCCTGTCTGGAGTACGGCGCATTCGCCGAACCGTTCCAGGACATGAAAGGCCACTGGGCTGAGGGGTACGTCTTCCGCATGCAGCAGACGACCATCCTGCCCGACAAGATGCCGATCATCCGCGGCTACACCGACGCGGAGTCCCGCCTGTCCACGTTCGCACCCGACAAGCCGGTCACACGCTTCGAGTTCCTGAAGATGGTTCTGCTCTCCACCTGCACCACATTGAACAACGACAGCCTGGATGTGCCGGTACGCTTCACCGATGTGCTCAGCATTGCGCCGGAGAACGAGAGTGCAGATGCATCGCTGCGCAGACGCGTGATTTACACCGCAGTGCGCCTTGGCATCGTGCAGGGCTACCCCACCGGCATGTTCCTGCCCGACGCACAGATCAACCGCGCAGAGGCGCTGAAGATCCTGATGCTGGCATCACAACTGAAGGCGACGCAGGAGACGCTGGCTCAGCCGCTCTCGTTCGCCGACGTGAAGACGGACGACTGGTTCACGCCGTACGTCCGGTTGGCCGTCTGGGCCGAGATCGTCAGCGGATACGATGACGGCACGTTCAAGCCGGACCGCGCCATCTCCCGTTCGGAAGCCGCGAAAATGATCTACAAGACCATGCTGGTGAACCCGTTCATCAACGGCTATGTGCTGCCGGGCCTGGAGGCTGACACAAGCATGGAGGATATGATGGAAGAAGAATCCTCGTCCGAGTCATCGGAAGAGAGTTCGCTGCTGAACGACGGCACCAGCGCGCAGACTCCCGGCTACCAGATCATCGATCTGAGCACCTTGGTTGTCTAAAAAAAATCCGGAGACCCTTGGGTACCCGGATTCTTGTTGAGAGTGACTGTTTTTAGATCTTGGTCTGCATCTCCTGCAAGGCCTCGATGAACTTGGGCAGATCTTCGATGTCGAAGATGATCGTGGTCTTCTGGCCGCCACGGGACTTCTCGGACAACTTCAGGAATTTGCCCTGTGTCGACTGCTTCAGGTCGATGTAGAACGTGCGCTGGCGTGCGCGGATCGTTACGGAGTGCAGCTCCTGGCCGTAGCGACCGCTGTCGCCACCGCCGCCGCCTCCACCGCCTTGCGGACGTCCGCCGCCCCTGTGACCGCCGGCCGCTGGTGCGGAGGCAAAATCATTGGAAGGCGCAAGCGGGTCGTCGCTGCCCGGGTTGGTAAGGTCCGCCATCGGATCGAACATAAAGAAAAATTGGAAGAAAATAACTCGCTCCCCTCTCCGTCTCGTTCGGCACCCCTGTTTGTGATGTGCCTCCGTACGTAAGCTCGAGAGCCGCCGTTATCGTAGCAGGCAAGCCAAGAATCCGCCATAGCACAAAGCTGCCCCCTGCCCACGTTTTACGGTGGATACAGGGGGCGTGCTCTTTGGGGTGTTCCGGTTTCTGTGCCATGCGTAACGTCAACGCAAGGCAGGATGGCCGCGGTTATGCGGCGATGTAGGCATGCACATCAGTGAAGCGGAATGCTCCGAACGTGTCACCGTCAAGGTCCAAGACCAGCGTTCCGTTGAACGACAGGTCGAGTGTGATGTAGAGATGGTCACCGATCACCGAGAAGGAACCCAAAGCGGGGCCCGTCTCGTTGCCGTTGTCATCTCTGCGTCGCAGATCCAAGTCCACAGGCGCGGTGCCCGTGAACGTCAGATCGATCGTGACGAGTCGTTCGGTATCCAGCCTGTAGATGTACAGGTCGGCCAGTTCCACGTTGTCCCCTGCAGCCAGCACGTGCTGGAACTCTGCAGAGACGCCGACTTCTTCCACGTTGCCGTTCGGAGGTTGCTGCGTGTACCCGTGGAACGCCGTGTACGACTTCAGCCCGGCGTACCCGTGGGTCGAGTAGTACACCCCCAAAGGAGGGACCACTCGGCTGCCCACAAGGTCCGGACTGGCGTTCACAGTGATCTGAAGGTGCACGCCATCCCCGCCGTTCCGCAGCGCCCGCCCAACCCGGTAGATGGTGAAGATGAAACGACCGTAGCCGTCCGGCTTCACCGTCATCAGGCTGTCTCGCGAGCCGTCGGCCCCCACCAGCCACAGCGTCGCGCTGGACAGGTAGGGAGTCGCGCTCGCATTGTTCGTTATCAAGCGGATGCAGTTGATCTTGGCCTTCGGGTGTGTCGAGACATCGTAGAAGTCTGACACCACCTTGGCCCGATCTGCTGCCGTCACAGTTCTTTCGGCGTCGCTCACGTCACGCATGAAGTACGTGGTTCGTGCGGGGCCACCGTACGTGGGTTGCAGCGACAGAGCGCTTCCACCGTTCCCAGCAGCAGGTGCTGCACCGAAGGATTTCACGCCCGAGTATCGGACGTTGCCTCCCACGATGCTGACCTGCGCGTCGAGCGGCGTGAAGTTCGAGCTGATCGCGTTGAGGCGCACCTGCAAGATGACCCCATCGTGATCGCCCGTACTTTGCCACGGGAAGTGGTTCAGTATGACGATGCCCCCCTTCCGTGTCAGCGGCACCGAGGTGTCGAGGGGGTAGGACCCCCCCGTATCGGTCAGTGCGGACACAGAGACGCTCTTCACGTATCGGAAAAGACCCTGCGGCAAGTCATCAATCACCAGCGAGTTCGTCGCTGCCGACTGATGCGTGCTTTTGATCTTCACCTGAGCCGCGAGAATGTCCACCGCACCCGGCGTCAGAGCGACGCGGGCGACCGGTTGGGATTCGAAGTTCGTCGTGTGGATGAAGGCAGCGGGGACCACGCGGTCCTCGCAGGTGTTCAGCCCGAGGCGCACCGATTCGGTGCGACGGGGTTTCGGGGTGAGTAGCAGCGCTACCACACCGAGGAGTTTCGCTAGCATTGTCGTGTCCTGTCTACGAAGCCTTTCTGCAACCGCAGATACCTTTTCGGGTTCTCCTTTCAGAAACCGTTGGTACCAAAGAGCGGTTCTCACACCACGGATCAACTGCGTTAAACAAATATTCGCAGAGGTTGGGTGAGCGTGACAGTATGGCTAGCATACGCCAAAATGTCAATACAACATGTTTTTGTAATAATGTATAGATAGAGAAGACGTCTGACAGAAGCCATTCTTACGAAAAAGCAGCCAAAAGTCGGTAAAAACAGGGCGCCTAGGCTTGCTTGGCAACCTCCACCGGCGGAAACAGGATCGAGGGGTCGCCGACCTTCGTCCAACCCTTCGTGCCGCCCCACTTTTTGAGCGCGTCGGTGACCGTAAAATCCTTACCGCTCATGTCTGCCGCGTACGGAAGGCTCAGTTGCTGCGCAATTTTGCAGGCTGTCTCTGGCATGAACGGGAGCAGCATAAGTGACACGTGGCGGAGCATTTCGGCGATGTTCCCCAGCACTGCCGCCTTCTCGTCGCCTTTCAGCGTCCAGGGTTTCTTGTTTTCCATTTCGACGTTTCCGGCAATCGCGATGTCGACCGCTTTGGCGACCGCGTTCGAAAATTCACAGGCATCCATGTGCGCGGAATACGCCTTCCACGTCTCCGCATGAAGAGCGCTCATCTCTTTGTTTTCGGCAATCGTGAAAGCGCCTCCGTCTTTGTTCAGCAACACCAGCGCGCGGTTCAGCAGGTTGCCGATCTTGTTGCTCAGCACGCCGATGTACAGTTCGCCGAAACGCTTCCAGCTGAAATCGCCGTCGTTGCCGACCGGAATTTCGTGGCTTAAGTAAAACCTCAGCACATCCACGCCGTACTTGGAGATGACATCCTCCGGCACCACGACGTTGCCGAGTGACTTGCTCATCTTCTCGCCTTCGCTGGTCAGGAAGCCGTGAATCAGCAGCCGGTCGGGGGTCTTCACGTCCGCGCATTGCAGCATCGCCGGCCAGTTGATGGCATGGAAACGCGCGATGTCTTTGCCGATCACGTGCGTGACGGTCGCGTCGTCCCACCACTCGGGTTCAGCCTTTTCCGTGAGCATTCCGAGGCTGGAGATATAGCTGGTCAGGTTGTCGCACCACACGTACATCACCTGATCGTCATCACCCGGCACCGGCACGCCCCAGTACAACGTTTTCTTGGAGCGCGAGAACGAGATGTCTTCCAGGCCCTCCTTCAGGAAGGCCAGTGTCTCATTGGCTCTCCATGACGGAATGATGCGGTAACTCCCCTTCTCCGGCTCGAGCAGTTTCTCGACGTTCTTCTGCTTCTTCGACAGCAGGAAGAACCAGTTTTCCTCGGTGATTTCTTCGGGCACGGTCTTGTGATCCGGGCACTTGCCGTCGACCAAATCCTGCGGACGCCAGAACCGCTCGCAACCGGAACAGTACAAACCCGTGTAGGTGCGCTTTTCCAGAAATCCGCCCTTCATCAGCCGCTCCCAGAGCGCCGTGACGGTAGGCCAGTGACTCTTCTCGTCGGATGTGCGGATGAAGTAGTCGAACGAAATCTGCATCTTGCGGAACAGCGCCTCGAAGATCGGCGCATTGCGGTCGACCAGTTCCTTGGGCGTGATGCCCATGGTCTTGGCCGTCTGCTGGATTTTGATGCCGTTCTCGTCGGTGCCGATGTGGAACTTCACCTGATGCCCGGACAAACGCAGCCAGCGGACATAGACGTCCGCCATCACTTTCTCCAAAACATGGCCCATGTGCGGAGCCGCGTTGGGAAAGTCGATAGCCGTCGTAACGTAGTGGCGTTTAGGCATGAGAAAGCGGCCCTAGGCTACCACAGGCAGGATGCGAACAGAAGCCGCCCCGTCAGGACGTAGACACCGTGGACACCGTTTCGATGACGAACTGCAGGATGCGGTTGCCCATGAAGGTCAGAATGGCGAGTGCAAGACCGATCGCCGCGTACATGATCGCCTTCTTGCCGGCCTCTTTGCCGTCTTCTCCGCGCGACACGATCATCTTGATGCCGCCGTACATGAACGTGATCACGGCAAACACGGCAATCGTGTTGTAGATGCTGCCGATGACGCGCGTCGTGATGGTGGTCACGGCGTCCTGGCTGCCGCCGCAGTACAGGAATCCCGTACAGTCCCAGCCGTATTCCGTGATACTCACGGCAAGGGCCTTGAGCGGGAAGAGCAAGCCGGCAATGACGGAGAGGAGGCGCTTCAAAATGTGCGGATGGCAGTGGCTATACCGTCGGCAAGGTTCACGATGATTGCGCCGAGTGCGGCGTAAAACAGACCCTCGCGGGATTTCTTGAACTCTTCTTCCTGTCCGCGCGAGATGACCATGCGCATGCCGCAATACACGGCAACTGCGAGCAGGCCGACCTTCAGCAGATCGAAGATGGTTCCGATGATGGCGTGGATGGAATCGGTGATGACATCGGAGTTGCCCGGCACGCTTTCGACTTCCTGCGTGATGAACCCGACCAAAGCCGCTGCGGACTGCGCGATAAACATTCCGACCACTGCCCAGATGATGGTGGTCTTGCCCTTGTTGTAGTATTCCTCGTTGAAACCGCTGGCCAGCATAAAGGCGCCGCCGATCATGATGAACAGGGCACCCAACAGGTATGCGGTCGTATCAAACTTCTGCAGCAGCAGATTCAACAGACCACGCGTGAAGTCTTTGAGCGGTCCGCAGCCCGGCAAGCCGGCGCAGTACACCAGCAGGTCCGCATGTGCCTGCATCGGCACCGTCAGCAGAACCATCAGCCCGGCGATGTAGACGGAACGCCTCATGATCCGGATGATGTGAAACCTGCGGGGTTGATGAAGTTCAGCAGCGTTCCGGCCAAGAACAACATCAGCAAACCGAGTGTGGACCACTTGAACCTGTTCTTGCCTTCGTCGACTTTGGCCTGATCACCGTTGGATAGCACGATCTGTAAACCGGCGAAGGTGCAGTTCAGCACGGCGATACCGACACCGACACCGAACGCCCATTTCCACACGCCATTCGGATTTTTGAGGGTGCCGCTCATGTACTGGGTGAATGCGCCCATGCCCCAGGTGCTTCCGGGAGTGATGGTCGTGACTCCGCCCGGGAGCGGCTCCAGGATGTTGATATCATTCGGACCGGCCTTGGCCATCAGCGGCAACGCCAGGCCCATGGCTCCGAGGAACATCCAGACGAGTCTGCGCTGAATTGCTGTGTGTATTGGCATATCAAAACAGTATAGCACGAACCGCCCTTTTCGGCAATACGAGGCCATTTGGCGCCGATCAGTCGGCTTTAGCGTCTGCCGGGCTTGCCGGCATCGATCAGCTCCCGGTAGACGCCCATCAACACATCGCCTATGTGGCCGATGGAATAGGTTTTGGCACGCAGCAAAGATCGTTTGTGCAGTGTCTTGGAAAACGCCGCATCAGTGAGGATCCGCAGAATCGCCTTCGCCATGGCTTTCGCGTCACCGGCGGGCACAAGAAGGCCATTGTCGCCCACCACTTCGGGAATCGCTCCTTCCGCTACCGCCACAATCGGCAAGCCGAAGGCCATCGCCTCGATGACTGCCATACCCTGACTCTCGGTGGCACTGGCGGTGACGAACAGGTCACCGATATCCAGCATGCCGGATTGCATGAGCGTATCGTGATCCATCGACCCCATGAAACGCACATGCGACGTCACTTTTTCAGATTTTGCCAACGACTCCAGGCTTTTTCTGGCCGGGCCGTCGCCGACGATCACGAGCGTCGCGTCCGTGCCCGCCTTCCGCACGGAACAAAGGGCTCGTATGACGACATCCACCGACTTTTCATGTGACAAGCGTCCGACGTGCATCAGGACGGGGCCATCTATGCCCATGGCTTTGCGCCGCTTTTTCCGTTCGGTGACAGTCATGGGAACGCTAACGTGTCCTGCCAGCGGATTCGGGATGAATGTCAGCGGCTTTTTGTATCCGGCGTCGCGCATGCCTTTCAGCAGGACTTCTGACGGCACCACGCTCACATCGCAAGAACCTAAAAAACGGTACGTGTACGCCGCGATGCCATGCGCAACCAGCGACGCCAGCGGCCGCGGGCCCGGCAGCATGCGGCTGTAGAACTCGACGTTGTCGGCTGTGACATAAATGTGATTCGTGGCGATGAGCGGCAGGCGGATCTGCCGGGCAATGGACCGCCCCAGTCGTCCGGCCGCGAAGATGGACTGCACGTGGATGACATCCGGCTTGAATGCGCGAACCTGTTTGGTGGCTGCACGGAATCCGCCGTAGACCGCACGAAAATCGCTGTGAAACGGCACGGGTAAAGACGGCAAACGCACCACCTCCACGCCCGGCACGCGGAAAGGCTCTTTGATTTTTGCACCCGACGGCACCGGCGCGACGATGCAGATTTTGTGGCCGCGGGCAGCCAGCTCCCGCACGACCGCGCCGAGCGATATCGCGACGCCGTTCTTCTCGGGCAGGAAAGTGTCTGTGAAATAGACGATACGCATGGGCGGGGGTCGCGTCACTCGGACGGCACGTACAGCGGATGAGAAAAGAAGATGTCGATTTGAGCCAGGGTGAAAACGCCAGCCATCAGCCACAACGACGCATCGACGTTCCACATGAGCATGCCCAAACACGTCAGGCAGCCGGTACACACGCCGAGGGCGTCGACCTTGATCTTCCTGTGCAACAACACACGCTGCCGGCCGTAGCGAAGCAGCGCCGTATACTTCAACGTCGCGAATGCGAACATGACCGTGAAGCACGCCGCGAACAGCAACGGCTCTCCCACAGACAAAGCCATCCCCAGATAGAGCAAAACAATTGCTGCTTCCAGCACATGATCAGCGGCATCACGGGGCGGCGTGACCGATGAGAACAGCGCCACGGACGGATAGGTATTCAACAGAATCATGGCATACACGATCAGCGTCGGAAGCATGCCGGGCACGAAGCCGCGCCACACGACGAAGGCTGTGACGATCACGGCAAACGCGGCAGTCACCGTGACTGCCTTGTGACGAGCCGGAACAAACACTGGAGCGGGCATACTCCGTAAATCGTAGCAAATCGCAGCGGTACCCGGTAGCGGAACCCGCAGCTTACTTGATCAGAAACATCGCTCCCAGACCAAGGAAGACGAAGAATCCGCAGATATCGGTGGTGGTGGTCACGAACACCGCGCTTGCGGTGGCCGGATCGATTTTCATCCGCTTGAGCACGAACGGAATCAGCGCACCGAAGAAGCCGGCCACGAACATATTGATGATCATGGCTGCCATCAGAATGAAACCGAGTACCGGCGGAGCTCCGAGCGCGACCGCAACCAGCGCGGCCAGCATGCCGGTGATGAGTCCGTTCACCGTACCCGTCAGCGCCTCTTTGATGACGACGCGCTTGGCCCTCGACCAGCTGATCTCCCCCAGCGCCAGGCCGCGGACGACAACCACCAGCGCCTGCGTCGCCGCGTTGCCGCCTTGTCCGGCAACAATCGGCATGTACACGGCAAGAATCGCCGCCTGGGTGATGACATCCTGGAACAGGCTGACGACAAACGACGCCATGAACGCGGTGCCGAGATTGATGATCAGCCAGCTGTACCGGCGCTTGACCTTGGCCAGCACCGAGTCGAGCGCATGCTCTTCCACGTCCACACCGGCAAACCGGTAGATGTCTTCCGTGGCTTCGTCCTGCGCGACGCGCAACAGATCGGTGAGCCGGATAACGCCGAGCACCGTGTTTTTTTCGTCCACCACCGCGACCACGTCCGCGCGCTGGCGGGAGATGAGCTGCACCACCTGCTCACGGTCCGTTTTGTATGACACGGTCGGAATCGCCAACGACTTCTCCGAGATGTTGGCGCCCGGCGTGTTGGTGAACATCAGGATTCTGTGCGGGATGAACCCGAGCAGCTCACCTTTGTCGTCAGCCACGATCACGGTCGGGATCTGCTTCTGCATGTCCACGTGCCGCTGGATTTTCTCCATCACCTCCTTCTGCGTGTACTCAGGGCGCACCAAAATAAAGTTGAAGTCCATCAGGCCGCCTGCTGTTTCGGATCCGAAGTGCAGCAGCTTCTCGATCTTCCTGCGCTTGTCTTCTTTCATCTTGAGCAAAATCAGCGTGCGGCGCGACGGTGACAAGAATTGCAGGATGTCGGTCGCGTCGTCTTCATCATTGAAGTGCATGAAGCGGGCGATGATTTCGTCCGACAAGCGCGGAAAGACCATCTTTTGGCTGTTTTCGGATAACGCCAAAGCCACCTCGGCCTGCTTCTCCGGCGGCAGCAACGCGAAAGTCTTGCGCTTGCCATGCGACAGCGCGTCAATCACCTGGGCGATCTCGTGGAAGTCCTGATGCGACAGTAATTGCGTGAGCTCACGATCCTGCTTTCGCTGCAGCAGAATATCGGTCTTCGCGAAGAGTTTTTCCTTCATGGGGGCTCGGAAGTGCAGAAGGTATACTCCCGGTTTTGGCAAAAAGGAAGCGCCTGCGGTGCAAAAACCCGTCCACAGGATTGTTCAGCCTGAAGGGAAGATGATAGACTCTCCGTCTATGCAAAAAACTTCCACCCGCGACGGACGCTGGCTTGCGCTGACCGTGCTGTGTCTCGGTTCGCTGATGATCGTGCTGGACACGACCATCGTAAACGTTGCACTGCCCTCCATAAAGGATGATCTCGGATTCACCCCCTCTTCTCTGGCATGGGTGGTGAACGCCTACCTGCTGACCTTCGGCGGTTTTCTGCTGCTCGGCGGACGCCTGGGCGACCTGTTCGGCCATCGCAAACTGTTCCTCACCGGCATCGCGGCCTTTACGCTCGCCTCGGTAGCATGCGGCATGGCCACGACGCAGTGGTTCCTCATCGCGGCTCGTGCACTGCAGGGGCTCGGAGGCGCGGTGGTGTCAGCCGTGGCGCTCTCACTCTTGATGAACCTGTTCACCGAACCCGGCGAGCGCGCCAAAGCCATGGGTGTGTACGGCTTCGTATCCGCTGGGGGCGGAAGCATCGGTGTGCTGCTCGGCGGCGTGCTGACCGGAACGCTGAACTGGCACTGGATCTTCCTGGTGAATATCCCCGTCGGCATCATCGTGCTCATTCTGTCGATGAAACTGTTGCCCGCTGCCAAACAATCGAATGCTGCGAAGCACGTGGATATCGTCGGTGCCATCACCGTAACCGCGTCGTTGATGTGCGCGGTATATGCAATCGTGAACGGCAACGAAGCCGGCTGGCAATCCACACAGACTCTCGGCCTGCTTGCCGCGTCGGCCGTGCTGATGGGCGTGTTTCTTTTCGTCGAATCCACTATCCGCAAACCGCTCGTGCCCCTGTCGATCTTCAAATTGCGCAATGTCACCATCGCCAACATTACCGGCGTGCTGTGGGCTGCGGCGATGTTCGCGTGGTTCTTTATCTCTGCGCTCTATCTGCAGCTGGTTCTCGGCTACACGCCGTTGCAGATCGGCCTGTCGTTCCTGCCATCCAACCTGATCATGGCCAGTTTCTCGCTGGGGCTATCCGCACGAATGGTGATGCGCTTCGGCATCAAGAAGCCGCTGTTCATCGGACTGCTGGTCGCCGGATGCGGCCTGTTGTCCTTCGCGCCCGCGCCGCTTGACGGCACATTCCTGCTCAACGTGCTTCCAGGCATGGTGCTGCTCGGCGTCGGCGGCGGCATGGCATTCAATCCCCTGCTCCTCGCTGCCATGAACGATGTGCCTCCGGATGAATCCGGCTTGGCATCGGGCGTCGTGAACACCGCGTTCATGATGGGCGGCGCGTTGGGCCTGGCGATTCTGGCCAGCTTGGCCGCATGGCGCACTGGAGGCCTGCTCGCAACCGGACTCACACAGGTCGAAGCATTGGCCGGCGGCTATCAGGCCGCGTTCATCGTCGGCGCGCTGTGCGCTATCGGTGCTGCGGTTTTATCGGCAACGATGCTTCGGGTGAAGAAGCCCGCGGGCGGCGCAGTGCACGCGGCGCATTAAGCCGCTCAATGCTTCGCAAACGACAATCCGTGTGCTTTCAACGTGGCTCGCAGTTTGGGAATTGCCGTAGCTCCGATGCCGTGCAGCTCTAAAATCTGAGCTTCGGTATGTGCGGCGAGCCGCTTGGGTGTTGTGATGCCGGCATTCTCAAGCGCCCGTTTGGCGGGGTTGGAAATCGCCCCGGGGAAATCGCTCGTATTTTCGTCTTTGTACTTTCCCGGCCAGCACTTGGGACAGACCGGACGGCTCTTGCTCTTCATCCATCGATGGCCGCGACTGCAAACAGTCATTTTCTTGGTGGTAGTCATCTCTTCATTGTAAGCATTTTCCGATATGCCGCATCAATTTCGGCAAGTTTTCCGGCGTCGACCGCATTACATCTGTATCGCAAACATGCTTCCGACGGCAACCGCGATGCCTATGAACACCGCGAACCAGAACGCGCTCCAACACACGATGCTGACTGCGCGGGCGGTCTTCTTTTCGAACAGAAGTATCAGCGGGTACCCCAGTATGGCTCCACCGCAGACCAGCGCCGAAAAGATGAATATCATCAGGAACAGCGGCACAATCACAAGCGGGCCGTCAGGCAGCCCGTACGGGTGCCATTCGCTCATCACGTGTATAGCGCCGGCAAAGAGAAACACGTACGCCAGAACGATTGCAGACTGAACGAGGCCGATGATGGAACTGTACGTTTTATGAAGAGTCATAGGCACACGATAGCACGAGTGGTACACCCGATAGAAAGTCACCGTTTTCCTCGTCAGTAAACCGGCTAATCATTAAAATAAATCTTCATGATTTTTACCTGCGGTCACTCAACGCGCAGCTTCAAAGAACTGACGGATCTGCTGCAGTCACACGGCGTAACGCTGCTCGTGGACGTCCGGGCGATCCCCAAAAGCCGGTTCTACCCCTGGTTTAACCGCACATACCTGGAGAAGAACCTGCCGGTGAAATACCTCTGGCGGGGCGATTGCCTGGGCGGGAAAAACGCAGACCTCATTCCCCCGCAGATATTTGAAGCCGGTATCCGTGAACTTGTCGCGCTTTCAGCGACTGCCACGGTATGCATCATGTGTTCCGAACGCGTGCCCGGGCCGACACGAGCGAGAAAATCCGGCTGTCACCGCTGGTTCTCACTCACGCCGGCACTTCAAAAACACGGTGTTGAGGTCGTGCACATCTGAACGTTCAGTAGATGTCCTTCAGATAACACTCTTCGCAATGCACAATCTCCTTCCGGTCGGGGGCATATGTCGTCTTCATCTGCTTTGCGCACTTCATGCACGGGCGCGTCCATAATTTGTGCGGGTTTCTGAGCGCCACACGATCTCTTTGACGCTGATCGGGGCAACAGCGCGGAACCGGAACACCCATGCGCCGGTAGAATTTGAGTTCCTGCGGCGTAATCTTGTACGGCTTGCCGGTGGCCTCGCAGTACAGCACGTACGCGGTGATATCGTCCTGGGTATCGGCAATTGTGGCTGGGATCACGTACGGCGCAGCCTCTGTTCGCCTGGGTACGGCTTCGTCGTGCCACTTCCAGCCGCGCTTGAGCGCCTCTTCGCGACTGAGCGGATGCTCCACGTTCGCGGCGGTCTCGTTGAAACCGAACGGTGAGTACTTGGGCGGATAGTATTTTCCCCACTCCCCCGTCGCGCGCATGTGCGCGGCGATCTTCGGCATCAACGCCTCGTATTCGGCCTGCGAATATTGTTTGTTCAGGATGCAGTACTCGTTCTTTTTCATGCTGATACAGCCGAACAGGTTCGTGCTGTTGAAACAGCTGGTCAGATACATGCACTCTTTGTCGTACCACGCATGATTGCAGAACAAAACGTGATAGTTCTTCACCAGGTTCGTGCTGTAGTACTGCAGCTCGCCGATGTTGCTGAAATTCGCGTCCATGCACCACACGTTGCCCTCGCAAAAAGCGCAGTATTTGGACTCCTCGGAATCCTTGAACACAAAAACATCGTGGCTGTTTTTGCAGTTGATCATGTGATCGCCCGACGAATTCTCGCAGTTGACCGCGTCCACCGCGCGGTGCGGCTGCGTCGCCGGAATGCGCTCGCCTTCGCGGCGGAGTCTGCCATGTTCGTGCGGAGTTCCGCGACTTTCTTCCCGTACGCCTCCTGGTCGTACGGCTGGTTGAAGATGTGGAACTTCTGGTTGCGCAGGTTCACGCATCCGAAGCAGTCCTGACAGCCGATGCAGAACGAGCACAGCGTGAGCCCGCTCGACGTGTGGCACTGCATGCAGTACGTGCAGTTGTAGAGCTTCTTGGAGAAGCTGACCTCGTAACACAACTCGCACTCGTACGGGTCGTAGCAATCGCAGACGTCTTTGCAGTGTGATGCGCGGTAGCTGTACAGCGTGTCTTCGTTGAACGATGCGCCGATCGCCAGGTAGCAGTTCTTGTTCTCGCTGGAGTAGTTGGTGTATTCGCTGTTCTCGCTTTTGGCGTTGTGGATGGACGCGCGCGGCACAGCCAGGCTGAGGTCCTGCCACTGCTCGAAGAACGGCCGGTTGAAGTCGAATGCCCTGCCGTATTCCAGCGGATCGAACCGGTCGCTCCACCACACGCTCTGCTCGTAGACCTTGTACGGTTTGTCGGGCGAGTAGATGGACAACATGCGCTTGCCCGTCAGGTCACAGTCGCGCTGGTAGAAACTCCACTCGTTGCGGAACAACATGCGCTGCTGCTCGCGGCATGGCGGACACAGATGCGGCGGCGGAAGCTGCTCTTTCTTTCCGGCAAACATTGGCGACACGCGGTCGTAGTAGTCCAGATCGCCCTGTGTGATCTCAAACCCGGTCTGGCACTGTGCACAGGTGTGCTGCATGGACGCAGTGTACGTAGCCAATGAGATGCGATCCAGCCATCTTCCGGCAGAAGCTTTACCCTCCCCGGCCTATAGGACCCCAGTAGTAATAGTCGAAATAGTGCCCGACGGCGAAAAATGCAACAACGGACAGTGCGAATACGCACATCAGCACAGAGAGATTCCGACGGGATGAAGGGCGAAAGCCAAGGTAAAGAAAGGCTGCGCCGAGAAGCAGGTTTACCCAAACGACATACATGTACGCAGCTCTTTCAGCGTGTATCACATCCCTCCATCCATCGGTGAGTAACCCGACCAGCGGAATAACATGAGCATACAAAAACCATGCGTAAACCGCACTCAGTCCACCGAGGAGAAATGCGAGAATGCGATACTGAGACATAATGTGGAGCGGGTAGCGGGAATCGAACCCGCGTCTGCGCCATGGCAAGGCGCCGTACTACCATTGTACGATACCCGCAAAGGTCGATCGTAGCCGGGTAAGACTACGAAAAATCGCCGTGTTTGGCAAGTCTCAAACAGCCGGGGGCGGCTGTGGCACCGGAGGGTGTGGCTGTGCACCAGACGCCCGTTGCGTGTGCTGGTAGCACTTCTCCATCAGCAGGTGTGCGGCCTTCTCGTGGCTGCGAACCATGTGCAGCTCGGTGTGACCGGACTCGGCTGCGTTAGTCTCTATTTTGATGGATCCGTAGCCCATAAAGTACCCCAGAAAGCTGCGGTAGTACGGAACCACGTTGGTGATAGCCTGGTAGTTCACCTGGTTGATGCTGCGCCCGAAGAAGAACTGGTTCTGGTACAGCATGCGGTGCGACGTCACGTAAATGATGTTGTACGTGAAATCCAGCCACGTGCGCCACAGGAACAGGATGGAGAAGATGAACAAGCTCACCGCGAAGCAGATGCCCACCACGTTACCCGGGAAGAACAGGAGAATCGCAATGCCGGCCGAGGTCGCGACCAGTGTGGGCACGCAACCCATCACCAGATACAGCGGATGCATGTGGATGACGAACTCGATCGCCTCCCCTGCCATCAGGCCGATGGTTTTCTTCAGGCGGTTCTGCTCGGTCGACGCCTCCACCTTGTACTCGCCCAGTTTGACGATCCGTACGATGCGCAGCAAACGGAGCACGCGCAGGTAGTCGGTCGCGATGAAACCCAGATAGAACGGCAGGATGGAAAGCAGGTCGACGATGCCGTAGAACGAGAAGATGAACTTGGAGCGGTTCGGGCTGGCATAAATGCGCAGCGCGTATTCCACGGTGAACAGCGCGGTCATCGCGACTTCCAGCAGGAGCAGCAGCAACGAGTAGTTCTCGTGCAGGTACGGCACGAATTCCAGCGGCAACAGCGCCAGCGACAGGACGATCGCCAGCAGCAGAAACAGATGGAAGCGCAGTCCTGCGCCGCCGCGTCCATGCGCCATCACGTCCCACAGCCAGGTGCGGAACGGATCGGGTGCCACTGCGGAAGATGCAGTATTCATCCCCCGCAGCGTAGCAAAACCCGGCTTTGAAAGCACGGGCAGATGATGTCAGCCAAACGTTTTCTCGTACTCGTCCCGGTCCCAGATGACCCACGGTGAATCGGGCGCGAAGGTCGTCAGGATGTCTTTGCCGGTCTTCGCGCACTTCCGTGCATGCAACCGGATCCCGCCGAGCCTGCGCACCCGGTCGGCAATGCGCTCGTCATAGGCCAGCCTGGGCAGCGGTACGCGCATACGCCGGCAGTGCTTGATTTCTTTGGACGGGATGCGGAACGGTTTGCCTGATTTTTCGCTCATCGCGACGATCGCCTTGTCCCCGTCAGGCAGTCCGTCAGGCAACGGCGATGCCTTTTCTTCCTGATGTGCGCTGTCTTCGTGCCATTGCAGGCCCTGCGCCCGGATGGCGGCTTCATCCAACGGAAAGAACCTCTGTGCCAGTGACTGGTTATAGGGTGACGGCGCCAGGTCCAGCGGGAAGAACTCGCCCCACTCCCCTGTCTTGCGCATGTGCTCGATCAGCTTCGGCACCAGTGCTTTGTATTCGGCCTCGGAATACTGCTTGTTCAAGATGCAGAAGCGTTTGTTCTTCAGACTGATGCAGCCGAAACTGTCATTGGCCGAACGGCACAGCCAGCAATACATCAGTTCGGAATTGTTCACCCAGCAGTTAAAACAGAACCGCAGCCGCTGCGAGTCGTACCCGCACACGCTGCCTTCGTAAATCAGCTCGGCGCGCAGACCCATGATCGTGTGATCCATGCAGTCTTTGGAGCCTTCGTTCAGGTAACAGCCGTACTTCACGTTCTCCGCCTGCCGCACGAAGAAGCTTTCGCTCACGTCGCGCGTCTCGTACAGGTAATCCCCCGTCGAGCCTTCGGTCTGGCTGGAACGGATGTGCGCCCGGGGCTGGGTCATCCAGAATTTCATCACCGCTTCGCGAACCGCCGTACGCTTGGCATGCGACGACAGATCCAGTCCGCGGATGTACGTCTCGTAGTCCGCCTGCCAATACTGTTCGTTGAATATGCAGTACTGCTTGTTGCGCAGGTTGGTGCAGCCGAAGCAGTCTTTGCATGAACGGCAATTCAGCAGGAAGAAGCCGTTACTGCAGTTGGTGCAGCCTTCGGAACTCTGCAGCCCGTAGCACTTTGTGCAGTCGACGCAGTCGTAACACAGCTCGGAGTACGTGGTCTGGTTGCAGTCCAGACAATCCCTGGAATGCCAGACGCTTTCGCTGTTCATGGAATCCTCGACGGTCGACGTGTTGAACACCAGATAGCAGTTTTTGAATTCGGAACCGTTATTGCAGTACTCGCTGTTCTCGGCGTTGGTCACCGAAATGGAGAAGTGCGGCACGACTTTGACCAAATCGCGGAACTGCTCGAAGAACGGCCGGGTGAAATCGATATCACGACCGTAGACCGTCGCATCGAAGGTGTCGCTCCACCACTCGTCTTTGTCGATCACCGGGAACGGGGTTTTGGGCGGGTACGCGGAGAACATCTGCTTGCCGGTCGACGATGATTCGCGTGAGTAGACGTAAGTCTGGTTGCGGAACGCCATGCGGCGCTGCAGGCGGCAATCGGGGCACTGCGTTGGCGGCGGGATGCCGTACGCCTTGCCAGCAATGACCGGTGAGACTTTCTGATAGAACCCCAGATCGGCATCTGTAACCTCGAATGCTGCCTGACATCGGGTACAAGAACGCTGCATGTGCCCAGTATAGATATTTTGACATTGTATACGATTATACGACAATGTATACTAGTATACGACATGCACACCGAACTGTTTGAGGAACTCGGCCTGAGCCCGAACGAAGCCAAGATCTACGGCGCACTTCTTTCATACGGCGGTTCCAGCGTGTCGACTATCGCGTTGCGTGCCAAGGTCCACCGCACCAACACGTACGACCTGCTGCGCCGCTTGATCGTGAAGGGCCTGGTGTACGAAGTGCTTGGAGCCCGCGAAGCATCGTACGAAGCTGTCGATCCGCAGAAGCTGCGCGAGCTGCTCGACGAGAAAACACGCAAGCTCGACGCGGCCATGCCCGGGATTCAGAAGGTCTTCCATCAGAACCTCTCCACCGAGCGCGCGTATATCTTCAAGGGCCACGAAGGCGTGAAGAACTACCTGCGGCTGGCGCTGAAGGAAGGCAAGAACATGTACGCGCTGGGAGCCAAAGGCAGCTGGTACGACCCGGGCGTGCGTCAGTTCGTTTCCTGGTTCATGGAACAGGCCAAAAAGAAGAAGATGACGCTGCAGAAGATCTACGACTACCAGGCCATGGCGTTGCCGGAGGCTCTGGCGACGCAAAACACGGGGTATAAATTCCTGCCCAAAGAATTCGGCACCACATCGGCCGTGGACATCTTCGGCGACCACGTGGTGATGTTCGCCGGACTCGATGCAGTCGGAAAAATGCCCGAGGACGTCACGGTGTTCGTGCTGGTGAACCGCGAACTGGCCGAAAGCTACCGCGCATGGTGGAAGTTCATGTGGGAGGCATTGCCCACACCAAAGAAATCAAAGAAGCGCTGATCGGAGCGCTATTTCTTCAGCAAATCCCGGATCTCGGTGAGCAGCTTCACTTCGGCCTTCTCTTCAGGTGTCGCTGGAGGCGGCTCTTTCTTGAAGCGGTTCAATTGTTTGACCATCATGAAGATACAGAACGCCACGATAACGAAATCCACCACGGTCTGGACGAACATGCCGTACTTGATGGTCGAGCCTCCGAACGTAAAGACAAGCGTCGAGAAATCGACCTTCCCCATCAGAATGCCGATGACAGGCATGATGATGTCCCCTACCAGCGAGGCGACGATCTTGCCGAATGCGGCTCCGATGATCACACCCACGGCCAGATCCATCACGTTTCCTTTCATGGCGAAGTTCTTGAATTCTTTGAGCATAGGAAAGAAGAGGAAGAGTGACCGGATTCTAGTCCCTCTACATCTTGAATTCCAGGATCACCGGCAGGTGGTCCGAGCCCTTGAAGTCGCGCACTACCTCGCAGCGGGTGATGTGCAGGTTGTTGGTGCACAGGAACAGGTCGAATGCCTTGCTGGGCGACACGGCCGGGAAGGTCGGTGCGTAGGCCGTCACCGGGTGCAGGTTGCACTCGTTGATCAGCTCGTCGATCTCCTGGGTTCCGCGGAAGATGTTGAAGTCACCGCAGAGGATGGAGCGCTCGCGGTTCTTGATGATCGACTTGAGTTCGTTGAACTGCTCCTGACGCACGGCGCCGGCCAATGAGAAGTGGCACATAAGCAACGAGATATCCTGGCCGATATCCAACTCGTAAATGAGTTTCTTTGCGCCGTTCTTGAAATAGTACTTCTTGTACGGGACTTCCTCGCGGGCGAAGAAGCCGTTGCAGTTGTGACGGAAGAACGGCAGGTGGCGCAGGATGCTCTGCGTGCCGTACTTGGTGTCCACGTCGTAGCACGGGTAGTCACGCAGATCCTGAATGAGTGCGGAGTGCTTGTTCAGCTCCAGAAAGCAGCAGATGTCCGGCTGCTCGTCCTGGATGAGGCTGTTGATGGACGTTTCGACAGCTTCGATGATGCTCCGCGGCGTGCGCAGGTAGCGCGAACCGTGAAGAATGTAGTCCTTGTACGAACCGTCGAGTCCTGAGCAATAGCCGGCGTTCAGAAGAAGAACTTTCATTGCGTTGGAATGCGTTTAGAGCGAATTGGGATGCGTATTTGTGGTCATTGATATTATAACACAATTTCTGGAAATTTCAAATACCTGCATACTGGAAAAGGATGCGGGACTGGGGCCTAAATTACAAGTGCCAAGCCCCGAAAATGACTGCTCATCATAGTCATCAAACAACTGCAAGTTTAGGCTACTTCCTTGGCATATTTACCCTGCTTTGCGACTGGCAGCGGCTGGGCCAAGGCGACCATGACGTCACGGGCCTGCGTACGAAGCGCCTTGATGGCAGCCGCTCCTCTCTCGCCGTGCATCTGCGTCACCTGATTTTCCTGCAACTCCGGCACCTGCGCAGGGAAGATCGGCTTGCCGATGGTCACCACGACCGGTGCACGCGAAAAGATGGCTTTCAGCTGTCCTATGACGTTCCGGCCGTATGCCGGATTCACCTGCGCATCCACCGTCACCGGCAGAATCACCGCATTCGGCGTCCTGGCCGCCAAATAACTGGCACCGATGCCAGGCTTGTCCGGCAGATGTTCGGTGCACGGGTTGTGCGCCGCCATCAGGATAGATTTCCCCTTGGCCATCATCTCCTGCATTTTGTCGAAATCCTCCGGCCTGAAACCCGGAACCTGTTTTCCGCCCGCATCCAGCGACCACTCAATCGGCAGGAAGTTTTGCTCACCGACGATGATCGGGCCGGTGCGTGCGGCAATCGCCCGCTTGTCGGTAGTGTGGAATGACTGGCGCGTGACGATCAGGCTCAGGTCATCAACCAGCGCACCCATGGCATACAGCATGTCCATTTCAGTGATGTGCGTAGACGCGATGATGACTTTGGCATTCGGCGGAATCAGATCCAGATTCTCTTTGCCTTGAACCTTGAAGCTGCGGGTCATGGCCTTTATGCCGGCCTTCACCCAGTTCAAAAAACGCGGCGGCGACGGGCGGCGCCAGTTGTAATCATTGGAGTGGTCAACACGCTTCTCCACCATCTCATCGTATGTGCCGTCAGCATCCGCAGTATTCATTATGTATATTATAACATAATTAGTAATTATTGTCATTGTTCGACTTTTCTTCAGCAGGAAGCGCGAAGCGCCCTAAAAACCGGCGAAGACCGGCTCTGCCGGTCTGGAGCCGCACCGCTTAGAAGGGAAGGAGAGCCCACGAGAGGAAACCGCAGGTTTCCTTTCGTGAATTGTTCTGGTGCCCTCGGCAGGAATCGAACCTGCATCTCAAGCTTCGGAGGCTCACGGTCTATCCATTGACCTACAAGGGCAAGCCAAAGAACTCTACAGCATTCTTGGTCGTCTGCGTATCCGCTTCGGCGGCTGTAATACCTTTGATTTCGGCAACGCAGGCCAATACTTCCTTCACGAATGCCGGCTCGTTGCGTTTGCCACGGTGCGGCACCGGTGCCAGGTACGGACTGTCTGTCTCGATCATCAACTGGCTCATCGGACAGTGCCTGATGACACCGCGGATGGCGTCCGACTTCGGATACGTGGCGATGCCGGTGAACGACAGAAAGTATCCCGCTGCAACGAACCGCTCGATGTCGGCCCAGGTCTCCGTGCAGCAATGCACAACCAACTTCGCCGGCTTCACGTGGTTGATGAGCGTCCATAAATCCCCCACTGCCTCGCGGCAATGCACGACTGCAGGCAGGTCCAATTCTTTCGCGAGTGCGAGCTGCTTCTCGAACACACGTTGCTGCGTGTCTTTGGGACTGTTCATGTAGTGATAATCCAGTCCGATCTCACCGATCGCCACGCACTTTTCCTCAGCTGCGATCTGGCGCATCCGCTCCGGATCTTTCGCAAGGTCGAAGTCTTTCGCGACATGTGGGTGCACGCCTATCGTACAAAAAATCTGTTCATGCTTCTTGGCGATCTGTAAGCACTTCTCGCCTTCGGCCATCGTATCGGCAATACAGATCATATGATGCACACCGGCAGCCTTCGCATTCGCGATGACCTGCAGCAGATCGGCATCGAATTTTTCGTCGGCCAAGTGGCAGTGGGTATCGATCACGGACGCAGCTTAGCGTGGCTGTCGTAATAAAACACACGACATCTCGTCATAGTGATCAGACATATTTCCTCCCCCCTCCCCTTATGGGTAAAACACTTATCAAAGCCTTGGCCATCGCCGTTCTGTTCGGAGGCGGCTGGGCATTTATCTATCTCATCGCGAAGGCGCTGTTCTAAGACGCAAGAACGCGCTCCAGCAACAGCGGAAAGCTCGTATATCCAGCGGACTGGTTGAAGTGTCCGGCGCCGGTGACCATCGTGGCATCGGCGCCGAGATGATTCGCCAGTTCTTCGCTGAGCGATGCTTTGATGTAGGGATCATTATCCGACAGGAACACATGGAAATCCGTGCAAGATTTTTTGATTGCTGCCCAGTTGTACGGAGCCTGTGTGAATGATGACATCTGCGGATCGAATTCATTGCCCATCACACACCACACCGGCGCGACCAAGAATGTCGTCGCAATCGGCTTGTTCATATTGGTAATAAACCGGAGTGCAAATGCCGCACCCAGGCTGTGGCCGATGAAGACCGCGTCCTCGCCGATGTCCTTCTCGTACTGAACCATGAATGTCATCCACTCATCCAGAACCGGCTTTTCCGGATTCGGAAACTCCGGAACTATCACCCGGTGGCCCGCTTTCTCCAAAGCCGCCTTCATCCACGGAAACCAGTTCTCGTCAGGATTCCCGTAAATGCCGTGGAAGATGAATATAGTCTTCATGCAGGCAAGTATAGTCATACTGGCCGGGAAAACGAATCGTTGCTTGTGATTGCTGTTTTTTGGCTTATAATCCTCCAGCTTCGGGTCGATAGCTCAGCTGGTAGAGCAGTGCCCTTTTAAGGCATTGGTCGTGGGTTCGAACCCCACTCGACCCACCAATACTCCTATGCGTAACGAGTTCCTGGCAGTCATGTCCTCTTTCTAGCAGTCCTAAACTACCTGTGCTTTCGGACAACGTTTTGACCGTGCATTCGGCATGTTCTAGGCTGGATTCATGATTGAAGCGATGGCAAATGCGGCTTTTCAAACATTGCCTGACGGCAGAGAGACATTTCAGCGAAAATATATAGTGAACGCCGCGCAGAAAGAAAAAACCCTGAAGCTTGTAACAAAGGTATATAGAAGCGTATTCGTGTTGATGCCGATCACTCTGGTAGTTGCGCGCCTCTCCATTGTGCTGGGTATTCTTCTGGCATTGGCAGTTATCACTTGGATACAGTGCATGATTTCCGGCGTCACTCGCACACTGCCAATTGTTCCTAAAAAAGAGAGACCCCCGTTTCGGAGAAATTTTCAAATGATGTCGGAAATGTACGGCACGAGCTTTTGCGTAGCAGGGCTTCTGACTGCACTGCTTGTTCTTTTTCCCTTGGCGTATGTCTCTTTTACAGGCAGTAGCTTTGCTCCACCTCAGCCATGGATAGGGATCTTCCTGCTGGCAGCAGGCATTTTTGTGCTCCTGACGTATGGAATGATGCTTGTGAAAAAATTGCAGCAGTATCTGCAACAGAGGCAGCGCTGAGAATCGGAGCGCAGAATATGAGCAACGCTTCGAAGGGAAACTGTATTTTCCTTTTTCTGTGATACAATCACCGCTATGCCCAAATCCCCCTCCCTGCTCCCGGTCGCCCTGTTCACTGCCGCCTACTTGCTGTGCGCGTTGGCCGCATCGTTCATACAAGGCAACGTCGAATTCCTGTTCTACATCGTCGTCGTGCTCATACTCGGTGCCGGCGTGATGGCCATTCATGCACGCGTGCATTTCTCGGCCGGACTGCTGTGGGCACTGAGCATCTGGGGTCTGGTGCACATGCTCGGAGGATTGGTGCATCCGCCTGCAACCTGGCCGATGGATGGCGAGCATGCAGTGCTGTACAGCCTGTGGATCATCCCGGGCTACCTGAAGTTCGATAACCCAGTGCACGCCTACGGATTCGCCGTCTCCACTTGGGCATGTTGGCAGTCGCTTCGCGCTGCAGTACCGAAAATCAAAGCCAGCTTCGGCATCCTCGCCCTATGTGCGCTGGCCGGCATGGGTCTGGGCGCACTGAATGAGATCGTCGAGTTTGCCGCGGTCATGCTGATCCCGGGTACAAACGTCGGAGGATTCGTGAACACCGGCTGGGATCTGGTCGCAAACCTGGTCGGCAGCGTGGTTGCCGCCACGCTCATCGGCATACGGAAGGACCGGTAGCGATTGACCATCGTCAATGCCGCGCAATACACTGTGCGACTATGGCGATTTCCAATGCTTTGCGAATGGCCGAAGATCAGCCCCTGAACCGCTTGAACGCGGCGGACAGACTGACCAAACCCCGAACAGATAATTGCGGAGTCCAGCATCATTTTTTCTGGCGGCATGGCGGCGAAGATGCGCCTCAATGCGGCGATGCATACAAACAATCACAGTTGTTGTGCGTCCATAACAATCAGCTCTTGCTGCGAACAGCTGTTGACGTTGCGGCTTCAGCGGATTTAATCGAAACAGCACAGTCCGTAGCGCTCCGCAAACTCATCAGTGACCAAAGGGATATGCTCTTCCAGGAAGTCGACGAGCGTGTCATATGTTTTGCCAGCATCTACCGGTATCAATTGCAGCATGGTAGTCACATGGATCCCGAGCTGCTCAAATGGCATCAAATATTGCTTGGCACAGATCGAGGACTGGTTGCAGGACAATTGACCCCTGAGCAAATTGAGGCCTGCGCAAAAGAACTGCAGATGGAACACGGAGTGACACTGGTTCGCGTCCGCGCCCTGCTCATCGATGTGTTCCGGCTTCCGCAGGGCGACCCCTCTTCAGCATTCAGCGGCCGGCATTTGGTGGACGATTTCATGAAAGTGATTGAAGTGCAGCACGCTACTTCCGCATAAGGAAAATCGGAAATCGCTCCCGCACCGGAAGATCAGGTCTGATTCGCCCTCGTAAATTCACTGTCACACGTCGCCAGATGCGGCGCCATGCTGTCACGCGTCACTCCGCATTGCTCCAGAATCACCCGTGCGCACGCGGCCGGGCCGGACGCGCCAAGCAAAATGGGATGCAAGCGCTGACGGGGATGCCGGTTACGTCTTCCAGTGACGGCATTGTCGACCGTTTCAACGGCGCGCGGCATGTTCATAGAATGAAGTGAGGAGGAAGTGTGCCCGCAGTATCTGGAATCTGGAAAAAACAACCACCCCGGGACATGTCGAAGTCGGCTCACCGCGTTTTCGCCGTATTCGATTCTGAAAATTCCGGGCACGCCGATGTCGGCATCGCAACATCCGCCGATTGCGCGCACTGGACACGCATCGAGCCGTTGTTGCATAGTGCGTTTACATGAAGAACGTCAAAGAAAATCCCAGAGAGGGGTTGGCTGACGGATTTGACCCGGAACCGACCGCAAAAGAGGTGGGCAACTTGAAGGAGCGCAAGAAAGCCGGTCCCGAGCGCGAACCTGAAACCGAAGATCAGCGCCAGGCACGCAAGACGATGCTGCGGATGAATTACCGCACTGCGGTTCCGTTTGAGCGGATTCTGCAACACCAGGCGCCGAGCGTGAAATACACCGATCTGCGCAACGCCAACAAGCAGGGCAAGTGGATCAAGTTGATCCGCCTTGGCGCACAGATTTCTTTGGGCAAAGACAATGACATCCGCGGACTCGGCTTCACGAGCAAAGGCCTCGGTCAGATTTCAAGCGACCGCAAACTTGGCATCCTGCGGCAGGTGGAACAAATCGATCAGAAAGACATGGATTGGCAGCAGAAGATGAAAGTGTCGATGTTCCGGGCAGAGACCGAACTGCAGCTGCAGCGCGAAGGTTACCGCCGCACCGGCACCGCGACCGTGTTCGAGACATACCGCATAGACGGCGAACGCCAGACGCTGGAATCCATCATGGCGTCCAAGTTCCCGGACAAGCCCGAGGTGTTCCGCTTGATCCAGAACAAGACCGTGCTCGGTCCTCTGTCCTCCAACAGCGAACTGCCCGCCGGGACGTATCTGTACTTCGACGCGCAGGGTCTGCCGATACACATCGCGGCCACGCCGGATGAAAAGCCCGAAGTGCCGATGTTCGCGAAAGACGAGAGCCTGCTGACTACCAGGAAGAACAGCCAGCAAGAAACGCTCGAATTCCTGCAATCGCGGCTGGAACCAGGGGACGTGCTGTTTGTGAACCGGAAGGACAAGGATGCCTTTAAGCGAACAATGGCAACACTCGGCCGCATGTTGCAGGCCAAGACCGCCGAAGACGAACGGTTCTTCACCATCCATGTGATGGTCTACAAAGGAAACGGCAAAGTCGTGCACGTGCGCGATGGCGGTGGCAAAGAGGAATCACTGACAGACCTGATGACCAACAGATACAACGCCATTTCAGTCGGACGTTTGCAGAATCCTGAGCATGCGAAAATTCTGATGAAACATGCCGACGACATCACCAAAGCCGTGGATACCTACGACAACTCCAGACTGTCGGCGATGTCGACGCCGTTGGCGCTGCGGCGCATGGAAAGTGAAACAGGAAAGAAGGGCGATACATCCATCCCGACCCGCAAGAACAAGAACAAAGCTGTTTGTGTCGATGTCGCCAGCGAAGCCGCCGAGAGGACCGCGCGTCAGACTGGCCAGCCGAACGAACTGGTCGGCCAGAAAGTCGCGCTCGATATGTACAAGAGCCTGGAAATCGAATACTCGTTGGACATCCCGCAGAAAAAATAATGGATCTCGCCTTCGTCGTCGGCTTGATCGGATCACTGGTGCTGGTGACCGGAGCCGCGCTGCCCGAACGCGCCGGAGTGCAGACCTGGAAGAACTGGCTGCTGGCTGCGGGCGGCGTGCTGATGCTGATCTATTCGTCGCTGAATTACGCCAACGGCGGACCGATCTTCTTCGTGTTCCTGCAAATCCTCGTGAACATCGCCAGCGTGTTCATGATGTTCAACGTCCGTGACGACATCGACACGCCGATCATGTGCCTGGCCGGACTCGCGCTGATCATCTGGTCGCTCACGCTGTTCGAGGGATACAGCACGGTGTTCTTCATCCTGGGACTCACTGGCATCGCGATGGGGTATGTCATGCAGACCGGGACGTTCAGGCGCAGCATTGCGCTGACGCTGGGTAGCGCGCTCATCGCCTTGTTCAGCTATCTGTCGGCCAGCTGGATCTTCTTCTGGCTGAACGTGTTCTTCGCCATCTTCTCTGCCTACAACGCCTGGCAGACCATGCACAAGACCGTGCCCAAACTGCCGGTCGCGTCACGGCATCACCGCACCAGGCGCGCGACGGTATAAAGCCCGAAGCGCTTCTGATACGCTGTGGCCATGAAGATCGCCCTTGTCCATGAATTGCTGACGATGCGCGGTGGTGCCGAGCGCGTTTTGCGTGTCCTGGCGGACATGTACCCCGACGCGCCGATCTACACGCTGCTGTACGACCAGAAGAAACTCGGCGACTGGTTTCCGGCGTCCAGAGTGAAGGCGGCGCTGTCCCCCAACAGAGGATTCAATCATCACCTGTACCTCTCGAAATTTCCGGCCGCGGTCGAGAGCTGGGATTTTTCGGGATACGACGCGGTGATCTCTTCGTCATCCGCATTCGCCCACGGCATCATCACCAACGGGAATCCCAAACACCTGTGCTACGCGCACTCCCCCGCCCGCTATCTGTGGGACCGAACTCACGATGTACAGGCGCAAGCGGGCAAAGGGATGCTGGGCCGACTGAAGCGTTGGCATCTCTCGCGCACATTCCACCCGCTGCGGGTATGGGACAGCGAAGCGGCTGACCGCGCGGACGTGCTGCTGGCGGCATCGAAAGAAGTGCAGCGAAGAATCGAGCTGTACTGGCGACGCGAATCATCCGTGCTGTATCCGCCGATTGATGACATGTGGCTGCAACCGGCTCCGACATCTGCCGGTGCGATGGAACACCCGGAGTATTTCCTGATCGTCTCCAGTCTGGCGAGGTACAAGCGGATCGATCTGGCCATCGAAGCATGCAACCAGCTTGGTGTGCACTTGAAAGTCGTCGGCGAAGGGGCGGATGCCGGACGACTGAAGGCATTGGCCGGCCCGACGGTGGAATTCTACGGCTGGCGCACCGGCGACGAACTGCGCGACATCTACGCGAACGCCAAGGCCACGCTGTTCCCCGGTGACGAGGACTTCGGCCTGGTGCCGCTGGAATCCATGGCATGCGGCACGCCGGTGATCGGCTTTGCCAAAGGCGGCGCACTGGAAAGCATTTTGCCCGGCAAAACCGGTGAGCTGTTCGGCGAGCCTACTGGCGAATCGCTTGCAAAGGTCATCAAGAAGTTTGATCCGAAGAACTATAAGGCTGATGAATGCATCAATCAGGCGAAGAGGTTTGATCGAAAGACATTCGAGGCGGGAATAAGAGAAGCGGTGGAGAAGATGATGCGGGGGTAAGGATTACGAAGAAGACGATGAGTGCGAGGAAAACGAGGATCGTCGTCTTCGTCGTATTCTTCGCAATCCTCGCACTCTTCCGTTAGGCCAGCGCCACCAGCGTCCCTCCCAACACCACCAAGAACGCACCGATCAGCAGTTTCAGCACATGCACCTGCTGCCACTCGGCAAAGACCACGAGGGACAACAGCACCGCCACCAGCGTATTCATGTTGTACAGCGGCGCCAGTTTGGAAAGCGGCATATGAAATTTCACCAGCGCTATCAAGACAAGGCCTGTGCCGAGACCCGTCAATCCGCCCATGCATGCGGCGGCCGCCCCGGCCTTCATCGAGAACGTGGCATCTTGCAAATACAGATGAAACGCAACGCCCACCAGCGACAACGCCAATCCTGCAATGATCAGAAACGGGCCGACGCCGATGCCCGCTTGGGTGCTGAGCTTGTTGAAGAACCCGCTCATCCCGAAGAACAGCGCGGGCAGCAATCCCCCGACGATGATGCCGAGAGTTTGGGGAGAGGGCGTCATGGGATCAGAAGAGTTTGGGCTTGGAAGCCGACGGCATTGCGCCGAGCAGATCGTACGCGCGCTGCGTGACGGTGCGGCCTTTGGATGTGCGCTGCAGATACCCGCACTGCAGCAGGTACGGCTCGTACACGTCTTCCAGCGTCTCTTCTTCTTCGGCAGTCGATGCTGCAAGCGTGGACAGTCCGACCGGTCCACCGGCGTATTTCTCGATGATCGTGGAGAGGATCAGGCGGTCAGTGTCATCCAATCCGTTCTGGTCGATGCCGAGTGCCTTGAGTGTCAGATCGACACGTCCGATGCTCACGCTCGGTTCGTCGTGCACTTGGGCGAAGTCGCGGACCGCGCGGACGAGACGGTTACCGATGCGCGGGGTTGAACGGCTGGCGGATGCCAGTTGCTGCGAAGCGCCTTCGTCCAACGGAACACTGAGCAGGCTCGCAGTGCGGTGGACGATGTGCTTCATCTCATCGATCGTATAGAAGGAGAGTTTGAAGTTGTGGATGAAGCGGTCACGCAGCGGCATGCTGACTGCACCGATCTTGGTGGTCGCGCCGATCAGGGTAAACGGCTGCAGGTCGATGCGCATCGAACGCGCCGACGGGCCTTTGCCGATCATGATGTCCAGGACGTAGTCCTCCATCGCGCTGTACAGGACTTCTTCGATCGCCGGACGCATGCGGTGGATTTCATCGATAAACAGGATGTCGCCGCGCTGCACATTGGTCAGAAGCGATGCCAAGTCTCCCGGTTTCTCGATGGCCGGGCCGGACGTCACGCGGATCTGCGCGTTCATCTCCTTGGCCAGGATGTACGCCAGCGTGGTCTTGCCCAGACCCGGGGGTCCGTGAAGGATGGTGTGCCCCAGGGGCTCCTTCCGTTTGGATGCCGCCTGCAGATACACCTGCAAATGCCCCTTGATAGCCGTCTGTCCGACGTATTCGCCAAGCGTCTGCGGGCGCAGGGTCTGCTCCAATTGATCACTTTCACGGGCTGTAACCACCTTTTCGCCGATGCTCTGCTTTCGCTGCTGACGCTGGATGGCCATGGGCGGAGTATAGCAAGATTGCCCGCAGACACAGCAAGAAACATTCAAAAGAAGCTCTCCTTCTATCGTTCTTCCAGGTTATAACGCACATAATCGCCGTAGATAGATCCCTCGCCAACATCGAATTCACTGAAATGCCTCGGGCGTTTTTCCAACCGAAGAAAAACGCCATGCATGTTCCCGCGCGTTTCTCCTGCCGTTCTTTCCGTGTTGTCATTCACTTCTGAAGAAACCGGCGCATCCGTCAGGAAGGGGTGGTCTTGTGCGTTTTCTGGATCTTGCAGCAATTCATCGAGAGCTGCCTGCAAGCAGGCAAGTGCCTCGGCCACTGCCAAAGACAAATCCTCTCTTTGTTCTGCGAGACAGCCGAAGTACGCCCGCCGCACCGTTTGCTGAATCCGCCGACGAGTAACTGCAAGCCTGAAATCTGGATGACGCAAGAGCGTCTCGTGTATTCTGCCGACTTCCTCTCTAAGGCGTATTGGCAATCCACCAAGGCCTGGCTTCGCTTTGGACATATATCTTAATTAAATACAAATTTACAATTTTGTCAATTTTACGATCAAGAAAAGGCACAGACTAAAGAGGAGGAACCTATCGCTCTTGGCTTCCTGACTCAAATACGCTATACTGATGTGAATGCCACACAAAACCCCCTCACCTAAACCCGCCAAGCACTCGGGTAAGAAGACGGTCCAGATTGTGCAGAAACCGGCCGCGAAGAACCTCGCGCCGCTTGATCAGTTGCAGCGCGATTATGCCGCTGCCAACCGCAAAATCCGCGAGCGGATCCGCACCGATCTGGATGCGCGCTTCGATGAACTCGAGGATCTGGATTACCCGGACGTCGCAATCCTGACGGTACAGGGTCAGCCTGTGGAGAAGGTCGCCGAGCTGCTCGACAAGCGCACCACCGAAGTCAAAACGATCCAGAAGGAGATCAATCATCTGCTTGCCGCGTAACGGGAAGGCGCGAAGAATGTTCATCACCTCCCTATGTACGTCCTCGAGCCGACCTCCATCGCAGTCATCGGGGCCAGTGCCGAAGAGAAGAAGCTCGGGCACTACATTTTGAGCAACCTGGTGAACCAGGGATACAAAGGCACCATCTATCCGGTGAACCCCAAGCAGGATGTCCTGCTCGGTTTGAAGACGTACCACTCCATAGAAGAGATCCCCGGCGCGGTCGATATGGCCGTGGTCGTGACGCCTGCGGTAACCGTGTGCGACGTTGCGGAATCCTGCGGCAAGAAAGGCGTGAAGACGCTGGTGGTCATCTCCGCCGGTTTCGGCGAGATGGGTACGCCCGACGGGCACGAGCGTGAAGAGAAACTGAAAGAGATCGTGAAGAAGTACGGCATCAGCCTGGTCGGCCCCAACTGTCTGGGCGTTCTGCGTCCGGACATCCGCATGAACGCATCGTTCGCGTTGGATTGCGGCAAGCCGGGATCCATCGCGCTTATCAGCCAGTCCGGTGCGATGGCCGTGGCGCTGCTGGATAAATCGCCGGAGCTTTCCATCGGTTACTCGCTGGTCGCCAGCATCGGCAACAAGGCCGGTCTGGATGAGTCCGACTTTTTGGAGATCTGCCACAAAGACCCGAAGACCAAAGTCATCGGCTGTTATCTGGAGAGCATCAAGGACGGCCGCCGCTTTCTGGAAGTCGCATCGAATGTCGCCAAAGACAAACCGATCGTGCTGATCAAATCGGGTGTTTCCGTGCGCGGATCCATGGCCGTGTCGTCGCACACCGGCGCACTGGCCGGCTCGGACACCGCGATCGACGCCGCATGCATGCAGGCCGGCATCCGCCGCGCCCGCACCACCAACGAATTCCTGGGACTGCTGCAGACACTGGCAACCCAGCCTCCCCTGCTCTCGTCACAGGTCGCTGTCATCACCAATGCCGGCGGACCTGGCGTGCTGGCGACCGATGCAGCCGAACGCGAAGGTCTCATGCTCACAAGCCTGACCGAAGAAGCACAGACCGCATTGAAGGCAAAGTTGCCTGCAGCCGCCAGCGTGAAGAACCCGATCGACGTTCTGGGTGATGCACTCGGCGACAGGTACGAAGCCGCCATCGCCGCCTGCGCGGCTGACCGCGGCATCGACGGTGTGGCTGTGATGCTCACACCTCAGGTGATGACGCCATGTGCCGAAGTGGCCAAAGCAATCGTGCGCGTCTCGCATGCGTACCCGCTGATGCCGGTCGTTGCCAGTTTCATGGGACATGACTCGGTACTGGAAGCCCGCAAGATTCTGGGCGACGGCGGCGTGCCGCATTTCGAAACTCCCGAGGAAGCCATGCACGGACTGGCAGCACTGCGCGCATGCGGCAATCCCGGTTACCCGGCATGCCAGCCCGGCGGACCGGGCGGCGTGCAACCCAAGGCCTGGAAGATTCTGGAAGGCGTCGACGGCCTGCTGGACGAGAAACGTTCGGCTGAACTGTTTGCGCTGTACAAGTTGCCGATGCCGAACCAAGAGGTCTCGGTCACGGCAGATCAGGCGGTGAAAATCGCCGAAACCATCGGCTATCCGGTCATCGCCAAAATCAGTTCACCGGAGATCCTGCACAAAACCGACGTCGGCGGTGTCCGTGCGAATCTGAACTCAGCCGACGAGGTCCGCAAAGCGTTCGTCGACATCATGGCCAACTGCAAAAAGAACATGCCGTCCGCGAACCTGAACGGCGTGCTGGTCCAGCAGTTCTTGCCGGCAGGCAACGAGTTCATCGTCGGCGCACTGCGCGACCCGGGCTTCGGTCCGCTGGTGATGGTAGGACTCGGCGGCATCTACACCGAACTGTTCCGCGACACGGCATTCCGCGTCGCTCCTATAGATGAAGAGCAGGCCTACGCGATGCTGGTCGGACTGAAGTCCTGGAAGCTGCTGTTGGGTATGCGCGGCAAGCCGCAGTCGGATATCGCCGCGCTGGCCGCCGCCATTGCCGGAGTCTCGCGCATGGTCACGGATTGCCCGCAGATCGCAGAGCTGGATTTGAACCCGGTACTTGTGCGCCCGGAAGGGTTGATGGTGGCTGACGCCAAAGTCGTCATTCACAAGCCGTAGATGTAGAGGTATACTGGCCGACGAATTCTTTTTTCCTCCCTTTTTTCATGAAGAAAACTTCCTTCCTTCCGCTCGTGGCCGGTGCCGGCATGGCCGCAATGCTCATGATGCAGACCGCCCTGGCGGACACTGTATCCTCATCGTCGTCCTCGGCTTCTGCCGATTTCTGGCCGTCGTCTTCGTCGCTGTCATCGTCGCAAATGATGAAACCGCGCGGATACAACGCCTCCAAGAACCCGTACAGCGTGCAGGGTGCTAAAGAGCAGCGCGAACTGAACAACATGCTCCGCGCAAAACTGCGCTTGATGCGCAAAGGTTCCAGCTCTTCTTCAGCGAAGGCCGTCATCGTGCCGCCCAGAAATCTGATGAAGCAGCAGGTACTCGACAAGGGCAACAAAGCGATTGCCGCCAAGTGCACCAACCTGCGCCCGCGCGAGCGCGCCGCTTGCTTGAAGATCTTGTCACTGAAGAACGCCAACCGCGGTTATAAGGTTCCGCCGGTGTCGTCGTCTTCCGTATCGTCAGCTGCATCCTCGACTTCTTCGGCTGCATCGACTTCCTCATCTGCTTCGACGTCATCGACAGGCTCGATGTCGTCCGCATCCTCAGCTCACTAAACACGGACGTCGTTCCGGAAGCCCCTTCCTCACCGGAGGGGCTTTTTTGATGCGTCCCGGGTGCTACACTGCAGTCGTGAACAGCAAGACAATCGTCACCGGGCTCGCACTGACCGTCGTTCTGGCCGCCGTCGGGGGTGCCGACTACTGGTTCAAGGAACGGCCGAACGTCGTGGCTGTGCAACCTGCCGATCAACCGGTCGCAACCGGAAGCGGCACGGTGCAGTCCAGCACCGGCCTCAGTTCATCCAGACGGGTGGTGAAGAAAGGCACACAGAAGAAGGAGTTTGAAACGGTCGAGCAGATTCTTGCGCGCACCAACTTCACGCTGCAGGAAAGCCGCGAGGTCAGCCTGTTGCGCTTCGGCACGACTGCCGGTGACCGCACGCGCGAGGGCGTACTGCTGCAGAACAACGACCGCGCCGCGCTGTTTGCCTGGGTGGATGATGCGGATGTGAAGACGCTGTATCTGGATTTGAAGCAGGGCCTGCAGAAAAGTTTCTCGCCGCAGGTGCGCGACCTGAGCGATGAACATCTGGTGCCCGACAACGGCGCCCCGATGGACGTGCTGTCGTTCACCGACCCGGCCATCAGCCCTGAGAAGATCATCCTGGTACGCGTGCGCACCCGCATCTACGAATTCCATGTCGCCCCGGGCAAGGAAGCGCAGATCCAGTCACTGATCCTGGAATTGGCAAAGTAGACGTATTTGCCAATTATGTAATATTATTGTATAATATATAAAACCCATATCCCCAACAGCCGGTATGCGCCTTCTCGCTAAACATGCTTTGCCGATCGTACTGGCCGGCATTGTGTCCGTCGTTTCACCGGCAGCCAATGCACAGGAAGTGCATTCAGGCGCTCCTGCGCCCCAGGTGATCATAAAAGAGGTGCAGGTGCCCGGCCCGGAGCGCATCATCATAAAAGAGGTCAAGGTGCCCAGTCCTCCTCGTGTCATTTACCGCGACAAAGAAGTCATCCGGGAAGTGCGGGTTCCTGGACCGGAACGGATCGTCGAAGTACAGGTGCCGGGACCGGAGCGGATCAGGGAAGTGATCAAAGTGGTACAAGCTCCCCCGCCCAAGCTGCCGGACTCAGGTCCGGGCATTGCTGCCTTCGCGGCCATCGGCGGCATCGCCGGCATGGTGCGCTCCCGCCGGAAAGCCAAGACTGCATAGCCCGTGCAAAATAGACTTTTATCGAAAGAAGTATATAAAGCTATCATACAGCTTTGGCTGTGTGTTCATTGACACTGCGATGACAGGCCCGTCCCCCTTTCAGTTCTCCGGTGAGTATTGGAAGGGGGATGGCAATCGGCCACTGAAAATCCCCCACTAGAGTCTCCTGTGCCCCAAGGGCAAAGGACGGTGTCACGTGCATACGCGTGACATGCAAGCGGGTCGGGCAACCCGGGTGTACATGCTTTCGATTCCGGGCAAACCCGGCTTACCTGAGGTGGTACTGAGGCCACTCGTGCAGCTCGCAGGCGAGATGTACGCGCAGGGTGCCGCAGACGGCGCGTGCCTACAGGTGGCTGCCTCCTTCATCCGAGGTCAGCTGGTGCTGGTCGGCGAAGTCGCCGAAACCTTCACGGACGACGTGATGTGGGGTGAGATCGGCAAACTCATCCTGATCTTCGCCGCATCCGTGCAGTGCACCACCGATGTGTACGCCAACGTCAACGGTACGACGTGGACGTACCGGTACTCGCCAGACTGATATCAGTGGAGTCGTTGCAGTGTTTGCCCTGGCAATTCCCGCAGGGGGGTTGCCGGGGCGGTTTTTGAATACCGGCAAAGCAGCTCCGGCGCGGCTAAAAACACTTGCACGACCTCACTCTGTCCCGTAAAGTGTCGCGGCTATGGCAAAGAAAGTTCTCAAAGTCATCAAGACACAGGCGAAAGGCGGACAGGCGAACCCTGCCCCCCCGCTGGGTCCTGTGCTGGGTCAGGCTGGTATCAACATCCAGGACTTCTGCGCCAAGTTCAACGACCGCACCAAGAACAAGATGGGCCAGCTGATCCCGGTGGAGATCACCCTGTTCGAGGATCGCTCGTTCACGTTCATCCTGAAGCAGCCACCCGCTTCGTACCTCATCCTCCAGAAGCTTGGAAAGGAGAAGGGTTCGGGCAAGCCGAACAAAGAGAAGATCGGTGAAATCACCATGAAGCAGATCGAGGAAGTCGCCAAAGAGAAGATGCCTGACCTCAACACTGCAGATCTCGAGGCAGCCAAGCGCATGATCGCAGGTACGGCCAAGAACATGGGCCTGGTCGTCAAAGACTAACCTCCGCAACAGACGGAAACGCAGCCGCACGGATGCTTTTCAGATACTAGTTTTTTGATGCAGCAAGGCTTTTTGCGCATGCCGGAGGCAGAAACGCGTTACTATGTCTTCCGCATTCTGCAACTTCTTCCCCAGTCACCATGTCCGACGCAACGATGTCCCTCGGTCTGCTCCAGTCCGGATACGCATTAGTACTCCCGCTGGCGCTGTTCGGAGTATTCCTGCTGTTCTACATCCCGGCGATGATGGTGACCGACGCGAAGCCGATGGCCGTGGGCCAGGCGATCGTGTGCTACATCATGAAAACACTGGGCATCCTGCTGATGACAACCAGCATCCTGCCGCTGCTCTACAGCCTGATGAACAACACAGTCCCGCAGGACAAATCGCTCTACTCCCTGTTGCTGGTGTTCGTGGTCGGCCTGGGAATCCTGGTGCACTTCAGCAGCGTGTCGCAAAAAGTCGACGAACCGTCAGTGGTCGTCATCCGCTCCATCTTCAGCCACGGCTTTGAGGTGCTGGGCATGATCCTTGCTGTCTTCTCCGGTCTGACTCTCATGCTCCAGTTCCTGCTCACCGAGAGCTTCCAGGACTGGCAGATGCCTGCGACCATGCTGGTGGTAGGTTTGATGTTCTCGCTCCTGTTCTCACTGCACATCAGCGAGAGGAAGAAAGGCCACGCCAAGCGCATGGTCAAAAAGACCAAATAACCCGGATACAACCCGAAGCCCGGCGGAGCGATCCCCGGGCTTTTTTGTTGCCTTCCGGGCATGCGCCAAAGCGCCGGAAATGGCTTGCATGAAGGTCAAACCTGCCTCAGAATGTCCCGGCATTTCGTGGAAGCCCTTTCGGGCGCCACTACCACGTTCCCCCATCACTCTATGGCTACAGCAGCCTCAGAAGCCCGCAAAGGCGGCAAGAAGTACGTCGAGAAGAAGAAGCTTCTCACCAAGCCGATCTACTCCATCGGGGAGGCGGCCGATTTGCTGACCAAAGTCAGCATCACCAAGTTCGACGCATCCGCAGAAGTGCACGTGCGCATCGGTGCAGACATGACCCAGGCAGACCAGCTGGTGCGCGGCACCGTCAGCCTGCCGAACGGCACGGGCAAGAAGGTTCGCGTCGCAGCATTCGTGACTGAGGACTTCGAGGAGGAAGCCAAGAAGGCCGGCGCCGACTTGGTCGGTGGAGCCGATCTGATCAAGAAGATCGAAGGCGGCATGCTGGACTTCGACATCGCCGTCGCCATCCCGCAGATCATGAAGGACCTCGGTAAACTGGCCAAAGTGCTCGGACCGAAGGGTCTGATGCCCAGCCCGAAGTCCGGCACCGTGTCCGACAAGCCGGGCAAGGTCATCGAGGAACTCAAGAAAGGACGCATCGAATTCAAAATGGACAAGCAGGGCATCATCCACTGCGTGTTCGGCCGCGTCAGCTTCGGCACCAAGAAGCTGGAGGAGAACCTGACCGCGTTCATCCAGGCCATCAAGGATGCGCAGCCAGCCGCCATCAAGACCACCTACATCATCAGCCTGACGATCAACCCGACCATGGGCCCGGGCATCAAGGTGCAGCTGTAAGGACAATATTTCCGCAACTATAAGCGCATGTACCGTTACGACGGTGCGTGCGCTTTTGACAAAGGCGTTTCTTCGGGCAGAATGCTCCCCAATTTCTTTTTCTTCCCACATTTTTATGGCTTTGAATGCAATTGATGAACTCGGTACTGGACCTCGTATGGTCAAACTCGAGGGAAAATGCACAGTCGCTGACGTGGTCGGACTGATGACCATCGAGAAAGCTACTCGTGCCGAAATTCTTGCCTCGGTCAGTGTGAGCGCGAGGCGGGGAGAATTTGCGGATTTGGATCCGAACGGAAACGTCCATGGTGCCGTGAATAACGCCCTTGGAGCACTGGATGCGCAGGACAAGGCAGCGCGAGCTCGGGAAGAGAGCGAGGCAGTCGAAGCGCTCTACGGCCCTGGCGCGAAGATGGGCAGGGTTACGAGAGTCGATGGAGCCTTCTGCGTCGCAGAAGTGCAAACTTCAGGCGGAAAGGAAAAATTCTTCATCCCAAGCACCGAATACAACGGCACCGGCAGGCCGAAAGCCGGCGATGTCTTGCCGTTGAGAAAAACCGCCGATTCACCCGGCGATCACAAAGAAGCACGAGCCACATTCAAAGTTCACCCCATCGCCAAGAGAGAAGCGGTGCATGCCTAATCCGATTCAATGAAAGAAAAGAAGCCGGTCCCGCTCATGCGGGACGGCTTTTTTGTGCCTCAACCCATCGCATTCAGTTGCTCCATGTATGCCATGTATGCCGGCGTTAAATGATCGCCAGATGTCACGCTCTCCACGGCTGTCCTGCCCTCTTTTACTGCATCGCGTACAGCAGCGGCTGATTGATTAGTCTCAGCCGACATTGCAGCATATCCCTTCTCCCACAGTGTGACTGCGGCCAGCACTTCTGCAGCCGGTGCGTTAAACATCCACTTCGCAAAATCCTGATTGCCTCTGAAATCAGGCGGAAATCCGGCAGGCCTCTTCGCGGACGGCCCTGCCTGCTTCCATCCAACCTCAAAACGGCGATGGAGTTCGTAGAGCTCGTTGATTCGTTTGCCTACGCTCTGAAGCGCTGCTTCCTCTGCATCCGGTACCCATTTGTTCAGCGCCATACAGGCTCAGGGTAATGAATTATAAACATATTATAAAATAATATTTAAATTAAGCAATAGATGCAAAACGGCCATTACACAGCCAACGCCGCCTTCACATCGTCGAATTTCTCCATCGTGAGCACTTTGATGCGCAGTTCTTTGGCACCGTCGAACCCCTTCACGTAACTGCTCAGGTGCCGGCGCATTTCCAGCACTCCCCGCTTTTCGCCTTTGATGCGTACGGACAGTTCGCAGTGCTCCAGAATGAACGGCACTTTCTGCGGAAGTGCCTCCAGTTTTTCTTCGGGCGTCCACTCACGCTTCACGGGGGCTTTGCCGTTACGCAGTGCGTCGACGATCTCGCGCATCACCCACGGATTGCCGAACGTCCCGCGTCCGACCATGACGCCATCGAGGTTCCCGATCTTCTCGACCGCGTCCTGCGCCGAGGCGATGTCACCGTTGCCGATCACCGGAACGCTGATGTTCTTTCTTGAGTTCGTAGATCGGATCCCAGTTGGCTTTGCCGGTGAATTTTCGTGGTAGCGGCGGCCGTGGATGGAGAGTGCGGAAGCGCCGGCTTCGACCATCTTCTGGCAGAACGGGATAAGCGTTTCGTGCGTGTCCCAGCCCAGACGCGTCTTCACGCTCACCGGGATCTTCACCGCTTTTTACCGCAGCAGCACCAGTTCAGCGGCCAGGTCCGGACGGCGGATGAGCGCGGAGCCGTGACACGACGAGACGATCTTCGCGGCCGGACAGCCCATGTTGATATCGATGCCGTCGGCGCCCATCTGCTCGATCACTCGCGCATGCCTTCAGAAAATGATCCGGCTCGGCGCCGAACACCTGCACGATGAACGGCCGCTCGATCGACGCATCGAACGCCAACATCTCCATCGTCTTCTGTGCGCCGTAACGAATGGCGTCGGTGCTGAGGAATTCGGTGTAGACCACGACCTCCGGCGCGAGCTCTTGATCAGCTGACGGTACGACGCATCCGTCACACCCGCCATGGGAGCGAGCGCGACGATCGGTCTGCCGGCGGTGTGCCCAAGAAAAGGCCAGACATACGCAAATACTACCACACCATGAACAAACAAACGCCTGCATGGGCAAGTCGATGAGCGTACTTTGCCCTCCAGGGCCGAAAAAGCGCATATTGCTCGTGCGACGCATGATTGCGCTGCTGAAGCCCTGTTTGTGTTCTTCGGCGCTGCATACCGCGGGTGTTGAAGATGCCGGATGCGATCATTTGAGCCGGAGAACCGGTAGGCGCTGACGGCGATCCTCCCGGACGGGATGTGGAACTGCATTCCGGAGTACATCCGCAACTCACTTCTGGTCGTTTTCGCTGGCGGCGGCGCATCAGCGCTGCTCTGCTCATGATCAACGGCTATCGGCGCTACTATGCATCGGCCCGGCAATGCCGGACGGTACATCTGACGCAGCCAAGAAAGGAATCATCGACGGCCATCTTCGGTCTTATGTGTGTCTGATGGCATTTCATTCATCCTCGACACCATCATCGTCAGCGTTACCCAATCCCCTCCCTACCGTATGGCTAAGAAACACTCACCGTCGAGTCGTTCACCTCCATCCGGATCATCAGTTCGGAAGGCGCAATGGCTATGGGCAAAGGCGCCGCGCACAAAATGCAGGAGTCGCAGAAACAGAAAGCCATCCGGCCTGACGCCGTCCGCCAGAGCAGGAATCGCTGCAGTCGAGCGTCTCGCATGCGTACGTCGCCATGTCCACGTCATCTTCCTCGCGTGTGGTGCTGGGCGCTGGATGCTTTTCATGTGGCAAACTCGTTGCTGTTGCTCCTGGTCGCCTTCCTGGCGACTCTCATCGATCCGGGCGTGCGGGCATGGAACGCTGGGCGTCCCGCGCGGTGTCGCGGTGATCCTGATGTACTATCGTGTTCCTGTCGTTAGTCGTCTTCCTGATGGTCTCACTAATTCCGATCGTCGCTACACAACTGCAGCAAATCGGCCGCTTCTCACACCGAGGTGGACCAGTTCCTCGCCAGACCCCCACGTCCACTCTGCCGTTCGTCTCGGATGCAGTGAACGAGCAGCTCACGGAGCTGTGCAAGTCGCGCTCGCGAATCTGTGATCGATAGACTGTTCCGCGCGACCTTTCCAAAGTCGGGCCAGAACCTGTCGACCGCGGCGCCAGCTCGCTCGGACTCGCCGCGCAGCTCGCCGGCTCGGTGTTGAACTTCATCGCCAGCCTCGTCGATCGTCTCGTGCTCGCGTTCTTCATCCAGATGGAGCGCGAACGGATCATCACTGGCTTCGCGGCTTCTCTGCCCCACCGTTACCGCACCTACTTCGACGACAAGGCCGAAGCGATCCACTCGAAGATGGCGCAGTGGTTCCGCGGTCAGCTGCTCCTGTGCTTCACATCGGCATCCTGGTGTTCATCGCGCTCACGATCCTGGGCATGCCGTACGCGCTGACGCTGGCACTGCTCGCCGGTTTCACCGAATTCATCCCCGTCGTCGGTCCGTTCATCGCCGCCGTCCCGCGTGCTCATCGCGCTGTCGCAATCGGCTTCGTGTGGGCGCTGATCTCGCCGGCGTCTACTACGTCATCCAGTGGTGCGAGAACAACCTGCTCGTTCCGCTCATCATGAAACGCGCCGTCGGCCTGTCGCCGATCGCCATCATCTTCGCGATGCTTGTCGGGTATCAGCTTCCCCGAGCATCATCCATCCCATCCTGGGCATCATCCTTGCGGTCCCGGTCACCACGATCATCGCCATCTTCCTCCAGGATAGCAGCGATGCGCGTAAAAAACGGTATAATCGGACGGCAAAAGCCGGATTTTGTCAGGTCATTTTGTCACCCCGACGACACGTCAATATTTCACACAAAATCATAGCCACGAACCGTTTGTGGACTAAGCATCAAGACAGGTTGCTTCCACGCGTCCGTGCATTATCTGATAAAGTTATCCGATCTGTTCGACTCTTTAGCACTCGCTATGATTAGACTGCTAATTCCATCCTCCTATCCGTTATGCACCCGTTCGACCGCTTCACTCCCAACGCAAAGCTCGCGCTGCAAATCGCAGAACAGGAGGCGAAGAACATGAAAGTCCATGTACATCGGAACGGAGCACCTGCTCCTCGGACTGCTTCAGCATCCCCAAGTCGCTCGGCTTCTCCATCTTCACCGGAGCCGGCGTAACGCAGGAGAACGTCCGCATCTTGCTGAAGGCCAGCAAGACGACCGACGCTCGAAGGCCAGCAACGTGAAGCACGGCCTCTCGATGTTCCTCCACACCGTCATCGAACAGAGCGTGCTCATCGCACACAAGTTCCGCCATGCCAACGTCGGCACGGAGCACCTGCTCTATGCCATCATCAGCACCGGCAAGAACGCCGCTATCACGCTGCTGGAGAGCATGCAGATCGACCCGGATGATTTGAAGACACACGTCGAAGAGATGTTCGGCCAGATCAGCCAGTTCCGCAGCCAGAACAAGAACCTCGAGCTTCGCTCGAATCGTTCTTCCAGGGACTGCAGGGCGCACTCGTCGGCATGCAGCAGAACCAGACTGATCCCGAGGCACTCAAGAAGAAGAAAGCCGACGGCAAGAGCAAGACACCGGTGCTCGACTACTTCACCGACGACATGACCGCCAAGGCCAAGGACAAGAAGCGGAGCCGATCATCGGTCGCGACAGCGAGATCGAACGCGTCATTCACATCCTGAACCGCAAGACCAAGAACAACCCGGTGCTCATCGGTGAGTCCGGGCGTGGGTAAGACCGCCATCGTCGAGGGCCTCGCCCAGCGCATCGCCGAGGCAAAGTCCCGGACACACTGCAGGGCAAGCGCGTGCTGCAGCTGAACATGGGTTCGCTCGTCGCCGGCACCAAGTACCGCGGCGAATTCGAGCAGCGTTTTGATGACATCATCAAGGAAGCCACCGAGAGCAAAGGCGAGATCATCCTGTTCATCGACGAACTGCACACGGTCGTCGGATGCGGGTTCCGCCGAAGGCTCGCTGGACGCCGCGAACATCCTGAAGCCCGCGCTCAGCCGCGGCGCACTGCAGGTCGTCGGCGCCACAACCACGGACGAATACCGCAAAACCATCGAGAAAGACCGCGCTCTGGAGCGCCGCTTCCAGTCGATCATGGTCGAGGAGCCGAGCGTAGATGATGCCATCGGCATCCTTCGCGGCCTCGCCAGACCTTCGAGAACTTCCACCGCCTGACGATCACCGACGAGGCCATCGAAGCGCCGTGAAGCTCAGCAAGCGCTACCTCACCGAGCGTTTCCTGCCCGACAAAGCCATCGACGTGCTCGATGAAGCCGCTGCCGGCAAGAGCATCCAGCACACCAGCTCCACGCCGCCTCGTCTGAAGGAAATCGACAAGGCGTTGCAGGTCATCGAATCCAAGAAGCAGGTCGCAGTGAAGGAACAGAAGTACCAGCACGCCCTCAAGCTCCGCAAGGAAGAGGAAGATCTGATCGCCGAGCGCAAGGAACTGGCAGGCCAGGTAGGCGAGAACGGCGACCGCCGCTCCCCTGTCGAGATCACCGAAGACGACATCGCGACCGTTATCGCGCGCATGACCGGCATCCCGGTCACGCCGCCTGATGAAGTCCGAGACGAAGCGCCTGAATTCGCTCGAGGCGATCCTGCGCAAGCATGTCGTCGGCCAGGACGACGCCATCCAGAAGGTCGCCCGCGCCATCCGCCGCAGCCGCGTCGGCATCTCCGACACGCGCCGCCCCATCGGTTCGTTCCTGTTCCTGGGCCCGACCGGCGTCGGCAAAACCGAGCTGGTGAAGACGCTCGCCCGCGAGATCTTCCAGCGCGAAGACGCACTCATCAAGATCGATATGTCCGAGTTCATGGAGCGCCACAACGTGTCGCGTCTGATCGGTTCCACCACCGGGCTACGTCGGCTACGAGGAGGGCGGCCAGCTGACCGAAGCGGTCCGCCGCAAGCCGTACTCCGTCGTGCTGTTCGATGAAATCGAGAAGGCTCACCCCGAGTTCTTCAACATCCTGCTCCAGATCATGGAAGACGGCATGCTCACCGACGGCCAGGGCAAGATGGTCGACTTCCGCAACACGATCATCGTCATGACCAGCAACATCGGTGCTGACAAACTCACCAAGGAGGCCGGCAAGATCGGCTTCAAGCTGGAGAGCGATGCCAAGGCCGAGGAGGAAGCATACGAAGCCAAGAAGGCTGAGGTGCTGAAAGAACTGAAGACGCACTTCCGTCCGGAGTTCTTGAACCGCATCGACCAGGTCGTCGTCTTCAATGCCCTCCCGCAGGACGCCATCCGCAAGATCGTGCAGCTGCACATCGGTGCGCTGGCCGAGCGCCTGAAGGAGCGCGGCTTCGACCTCACCGTCGACCAGAAGGCCGTGACGACATTGGCCGAACTCGGATTCGATCCGGAGTACGGCGCCCGCCCGGTCCGCAGGACGGTGCAGGAACAGCTGGAAGATCCGATCGCCGAGAGCATCCTGAAAGGCATCTACAACGAGGGCGACACCATCCGGATCATCGGCAAGGAAAAGCAGCAGATCGTGCTGATGCACGGCGAAACGCCGGTTCAGACGGCTAAAGCCGAGAGCAAGTCAGCCGTAGCCTAAACGCTGGAAAAGCCATAAACAGGGCAGGAAGGTCGTCTCGACGGCTTCCTGCCTTTTTTGGTGTCTGTGTCCCCTGAGTCCTTCAGCACTGGCAAAAACCTGTGTTTTCGTGATATAATAGGGAGAAACCCACACCCACATTTCTATGACTCTTGAAGCTGTCAAAATCCCGCAAAACGTTTATATCGAAGACAGGATCATCGGTCCGGTCACGCTTCGACAGCTGATCATCTGCGGCATCGGCTGCGGCATCAGTTATTCGATCTTCAGCATGGCCACAAAAGGCGGATCTGTCGGCATCCCCATGACGATTGTGCTCTGGATCCCGGCTATGATCTCTGCCGCATTCGCGTTCGTGAAAGTCAACGACCTGACGCTGTTCAACATCATCCTGCTCATGATCGAGCACGCCAACAAACCCAACCTGCGCTACTGGAATGCACACCCGGGAATCTCGGTGAACTTCGTCAGCGGACAACAGCAGGAGGCAAACGAAGCCAACAAGAAACTGGCCGAGAACGCCGTAAAACTCACCGAACTCACACGTCAGCTGGAGAAGCGCGAACAGGAAGTCGCCAAGCTTGCCGACCATAGCGGCCGCAAACCCGAGGAGCTGTTCCTGGCCGCACGCATCGCCCAGCCGCAGGCTCCGATTGCCGATCCGCAGGCTCAGCCGGCAGTCTCGCCGCGCATGGCCGCGGTGGCAGAACAGAACCCCGCTGCAATCGAACCGGAGCCGACCGCTGCCCCGGCGGCAGTGACCCCCAACCGCGTGAAAGCACAGGGGCTGGATCCATCGCTGTCCATCGACGGCGTGAATAACGGCGGACTCAAAGCCTACGAGCACCTTTTCAAAGATTCTTAAACCCTCATGTCTGACGTCGTCACAGGAAGCCAGATCGCTGGCCCCACCGGCACACCGGACACCGTCCGCAGGAAGAAGAGGCCGTTCTCGTCCTCCACGCAGCTGTACCTGCCGATCGCCGAGATCAAAGAGGACACGCTGGTGCTGAAGAACGGCGGACTGCGCGCGATCCTGAAGGTCAACTCGCTGAACTTCAACTTGAAAAGCGAGATCGAGCAGCAAGGTATCATCTCGGGTTATCAGGCGTTCGTGAACACGCTCATCTTTCCGATCCAGATCGTCATCCGCTCGTCGCGCCTGAATATCGACCCGTACATCAAGGGTCTGCGCGAGCGTGCCAAAGGCCAGACCAACCTGCTGCTGCGCGACCAGGCCTTCGACTACTCCGACTTCATGGAGAAGCTGGTCGACGTCGCTGACATCATGCAGAAGAGCTTCTATATCATCGTGCCACTGGACTCGTCGTCCAAGGCAAAGCGCGGTCTCATCCAGCGCTTCATGGAGTGGCTGACCGCCGAGGATACAAAGGGCAAGGCCCTCCAGCGCAGCCGCGAGTTCAAGTCTCACAGCAAGATCCTGCGTGACCGTATCACGCTGGTGCAGTCCGGTCTGGAGAGCATCGGCATCACTATGCACCGCCTGAAGACGCACGAGGTCGTGCAGCTGTTCTACAACATCTACAACCCGCTTACATCGCAGAAGCAGAAATTCGCCTCGCTGGACGAGCTGAACGTGGATAAATCGTTTGTCATTTGAGGAAGGACGAAGAAACCGACGAGTCCGAAGAGTCCGACGATTTTTATTCAACGTCATATCCTCGGTTTCCTCGGACTCGTCGGACTCCTCAAGAATCCTCCACGAAGACGCCAAGCCTCATTGACATACATCACTGGCACCCGTACAGTAGCGCCGCTTCCTTGTGCTGACGTGCAAGAGCTCCGGAAGCCCTTATCCTTTCCTTGCACGCATTCTATTCACTATGGCAACAGCCACAAAAGAACGTAAGGGAGATCAGCTGATGTACGAGCTGCTCAAAGACTCCCCTCCTATCGTCCGCGCCCGTCCCGGTGAGCTCACCGAAGGCACGGTTATTTTCAAGGGCAAGAACAAATTGCTCATCGACATCCGCGGCGTCGCAACCGGCATCATTTCCGGTCGTGAGCTGCGTGATTCCTTGAACACCTTCCGCGACCTGAACGCCGGCGACACCGTCAGCGCTTTGGTTCTGGAAGAAGAGAACGACGAAGGCATGGTCGTCATGTCCCTCCGCATGGCCAGCCAGCAGAAGGCATGGGACAGGTTCCACAAGATGATCCACGACGACAAGACCATGAAGTTCGTCGCACAGGAAGCCAACAAAGGAGGCCTGCTCGCCAACATCGACGGCATCCGCACCTTCCTCCCGGTCAGCCAGCTTGCTCCGGCCAACTACCCGCGTGTGAACAACGCCGACAGCGCAGAGATCATCAACCGCCTCGGCAAGTTCATCGGTCACACCTTCACTGTCAAAATCATCACGCTCGACGAGGACGCCGGCAAGATCGTCGTCTCCGAGCGCGAGGCCATGGCTGAAGAGCGCTCCAAGGCGCTTGAGCAGCTGAAGCCGGGCGACATGAAGGAGGGTCTGGTCAGCGGCATCGTGAAGTTCGGACTGTTCGTCGCATTCGACGGACTGGAAGGACTGGTGCACATCTCCGAGATCGCCTGGGGTCACGTGAAGAACCCGTCCGAGTTCGCTCAGGTCGGTGACCGCGTGAAAGTGAAAGTCATCGGCATCGACGGCGAGAAGCTGTCGCTGTCCATCAAGCAGATGACCAAAGACCCATGGGAAGAGATCGCAGAGCGCTACCCGGTGGGTGCCAAAGTCGCCGGAACGGTCGTCCGTTTCGCAGACTACGGCGCATTCGTGAACCTGGAGAGTGACATCACGGGCCTGGTCCACATCACCGAGATCGCCCACCAGAAGATCGCAGACCCCGCTCAGGCACTCAAAATCGGCCAGAAGGTCGAGGCTCAGGTCATCAACATCGATATCGACGAGCGCCGCATCGGCCTGTCGATCAAGGCTCTCAAGCCGATCGATGCCGCAACGCTCGAGCAGATGAAGAAGGACCGCGAGGAAGCCGAGAAGGCCGAGAAAGCAGGCAAGACCGAAGCGAAAGCTGAGGCCACCGAGTCCGAGGAGGACACCGGCGAGGAAGGCTTCATCGCCTCCAAGGCCGGCAAGAAGTACTACTCCGCCGGATCCGCCGCAGCCAAGAAGATCACCGACGAGAACAAGGTGATGTTCAAGACGGCTGCCGAGGCTGAAGCTGCAGGATACGCAGCGTAATACGTTGAAACTCAAAACCGCGGTACCGAGGTCGGGCCGCGGTTTTTTTGTGCTGCTATAGTGCCGATATGAAAGCAGTCATCTTCGACTTCGACGGCGTGCTTGTGGACAGCGAAACCTACTGGAAGGCCGGAGAGATTGATCTGTTCAAAAAGCTGGTGCCTAATTGGCGGGATGAAGACGTGCAACGGATGATGGGCCGCACACTGACGGGGATTTATGAACTGCTGGTAGCCGAGTACGGACTGGCAATCCCGTTCGACCAGTTCTTCCGCGAGTTCTCGGGTCTGGCCAAGCGCGTCTATGCCCAGTGCCATGTGGTACCGGGCGTACTGCCGTTGCTCGAGGCTCTACAGGCAGCGTCGATACCTTTTGCAATCGCCTCCTCAGCCAAACGTGCGTGGATCGACGCAGCATTGCGTGTGCATACGCTCGACCGCTTCTTCACGACCATCGTCTCACTGGATGACCTGCAATTCGGCCAAGGCAAGCCGATGCCGATCCCCTACCTGCTGGCAGCCAAGAAGCTGGACATGGATCCAGCCGACTGTGTGGCAGTAGAAGATGCGGCCAACGGTGTGACATCTGCAAAGGCCGCCGGGATGAAGTGTGTTGCGTACCGGTGGCCGGGAAATCAGCAGGATTTATCCGAAGCTGATCGGGTGGTGGAAGACATGAATCTTGTGACGGTGGAGTTGCTGAGATTGTTGTAGGAAAACGAAGAATACGAGGATTGCGAAGAGTGCGAGGATGACGAATTAATCTCATCGTTGTTTTCCTCGTACTCTTCGTATTCTTCGCACTCCTCCTCTCTACGCCTTCAGCCCGTGATCACTCAAAAAGTGCAGGTGCAGATACGGCACCTCTTGCCCGCCACTCTTTCCTACATGGAACGTGAGCTTATAGCCCGGGATCCCCTGCTCAGCTGCAAACACCTGTGCCTTCAGAATCAGCATGCCCGGAATGTGCGCCGTCTCCGGCGTGATGTCGGCGATGGATGCCACGAAATGCTTGGGGATAAACAACAGGTGCGTGGCGGCCTTGGGGTGGATATCGTGGAAAACGAGCACCTCGTCGTCTTCGTGTGCAACTTTGGCCGGAATCTCCTTCCGGAGGATCTTGTGGAATATGGTGTCTGGAGCGTTCATAGGGCCACTATAGCAAATATCACACCATAGTTGCGATGTCTCGAAAACTTGACTTTTTGGCATCTGTGAGCGACAATATATACATATGAGTCCTCTGGACGCAGCCGCCGACAAACAGTCAACATCCACGATTGAAGCCGATAACGCGCCTGCGTTTGTGTTTCAGCCGCAGAAGCTGACCGAGATCGTCGACATGATCGACCTGATGGGTTCGATCAGTGAGCGCGTGCGCGAAGACAATTCCGGCGATACAGGTGGAGCCGGCGGAGGCACGGCTGGAGCCACACAGGGAACCGGAGGAGCCAAGACCACCTCACCCCGCGATATCGCGCTGGCGAATTTGCCGGTACCGCAGGTCATGCAGCAGAAACTGATCAAGCACGTCAAAAGCGAAATCCATGCACTGGAGAAACAAGTCGGATCTCTCTCGCACAGCAACAGCAAGGGTTCGGCATTCATGCTGACTGAGCTCTACAAAAAAATCCGCCGCATGCACTCTATGATCGACGATATGTTCCGGGCTTCCGCTGACATGGTTCGTCGTCTGTACATCGCGGTCTTCGTCGACCGGCAGCCGCTGCTGCTCACGTCAGACCAGAACCGTTAACGCGCCTATCTGGCCTGGTCGATGTATTCGATGATATTCGAGATGACCCCGCCGATCAGCGGCGGCCATTCGATGCCGCGCAAAAACCACAGGAATACAGGCACGATGATCGCAACCGCCATCAATGCTCCAAGCGCGTAGGCGACGCCGCGCAGGAACGCGTTCGCCATACCCCACTTGAAATCATTCATCAGGACAGTCTCCCGGCGGATCACTTCCACCGACTGCTTGAGTTCGTGCACCACATGAAGCAATTCGTTGCGGCTTGGAACGGATTTCTTTTTCTGATCGCTCGGCATGGATAACAGTATCTCACGGGCAATCCTGATTGTCACTTGGCGAATTTATACCATGCCAGGATCGTGCTGAGGTTCGCGCGCGATTCCATTCAAAGGATTCGTGTCGAGCTCCGGAATCGAATGTGACAACAGCTTGATGAGTTCATCGTTGCCCGGCAGCTTGTCGTTCTCCATGCTGCGTGACTTCCACAGCGCACGCAGGGTCTTCATGTAGGCCTCGTCTGTCCTGAGCTTCTCAAGATACGGCATCGCCATGACCGCAAAGCGCGTGTTCGGCAGGCGTTCGGCCATCGCATAGACAGCTGAGACGAAAGCGTCCTCGCCTCCGGCAAGCCTGAATGCAAATTGATCCTCGACCGTGTTGGCGATGCTCTCGGCATCGATACCGGCCAGGATCGTGAGTGCCTCTGATGTTGCGGACGGATAGTAGTGTCGGACTCCCATGCGGCGGAGTGTGCACGGCACCGACAAATCTGCGACCAGGTCGGCGATCTGCGTGGCCAATCCACCCTCTGTATTGTGGTCTTCAACCACGATGAGGTGCTGGGTCTCCAGTGCGGCCTGCAGGATGGCTGCTGAATCCAGCGGGCGGATGCTGGCGACGTTCAGCACGCGCACCGGGCGGTCTTGGGCAGCCAGAATCGCATGCGCCTTCACTGCCTCCGGCAGCACGGCACCGTAGCTGATGATGGTGGCATGATCGCGCGTGTCGCCGAAACCTTTGACGATCGTGGCGCGGTTGTCGAACTCGTATGACTCGCCGTAGATCGGCTTGCCTGCATCATCGAGCAACTGTGCGTGATTTGCGCGGCCCGAGAATACGTACACGCTCTCTTTGCCTTCGGCGATGATCGCCATCCCCTTCTCTGCCATCGCAGCGGCCTGGTTGCTGTCGCCTGCCACCCACACCTGCGTGTGGTCGAACGGGATGTTCACGTAGTTGCGTTCCTGGTGCGTCTCGCCGTCTTCACCCACGTTCAGCCCCGAGTGCGTGCAGTCGTGCAGCACACCCAACGGCACATGTCCGGCATTCACGTCGATGAGGCGCGCATTGGCGCGGGCCTCGTTGGTGCCGAACGCAGCGAATGTGTACGTCACCGGCAACAGTCCGGCCTGCCGCATACCGGCCGCCATCATGTACATGTTTGCCTCAGCCACGCCGACATTGATCACGCGATCCGGGAATGCCTTCTCCACTACGCCAAACCCGCCCGAGTCAGCCAAGTCGGCATGCAGCACGACAATGCGAGGATCACCGGCCATCAGTGCTTTCAGGTGCGTGGCACCGAAATCCTTGCGGGCAGCGCCCGGCTCCACAGTGACTTTGCGCTTGTAGTCTTTCGGCAATGCGAATGGCAGCTTGCAGCTGCTGCGGGTCTTCTTGGCTGCCTCGAAGATGACCTTGTGCCCCTTGCGCGTCAGCTCGAAGCTCTTGGCCAGCTCGGACAGCGCCGGCAGCTTCAGTGTGTCCAGCGCCAGCTTGGCTTCGTCGGTGCTGAGCGGTGACCCGTGGAAGTTTTTCTTGCCGGTGTTGGAGCCCTCCTCCATGAGCGCGACGCCGTAGCCCATGGTGGTGTAGTAGCAGATGAAGACCGGATGGCCTTTGCCCGCCAGCGTGTCGGCCTTATCCAGCGCTGCCTTTACTTGCGCCTGATCGTTGCCGTTCTGCACTTCGATGATCGCCCAGCCGCACGCATGCGCCATGGACGCCATGTCGGTGGCGAACGTTTTGGATGGGATGCCGGACAGCTGGATGTCGTTCCAGTCGCCGTGCACCACCAGGTTGTCGAGCTTCAGGTGCGCAGCCAGACGCATCGCCTCCATGACCTGTCCCTCCTGACTGTCGCCGTCGGCCAGCAACACATCGATGGTGCCCGGCTTGTTCAGTATCTTGTGTGCGAACGCCACGCCGAGTGCGTTGGAAACGCCTTTGCCCAGCGGACCGGCACCGAATGGAATGTCCCCCACTCCGGCTTCGGCGTGCCCCGGCAGACCGGTCGGTGTGCGGAAGGTGTCTATGATCGCATCCGGCGATGCCAATCGCTCATCTTTGCCGTCACGGCCGAACAGCCACTGCAAGTTATACGCGAGGAGTGACAGGTGGCCGGGACTGAAGCGATACGGAGGATCGATACCCGGATCCCGCCGGCACATGACTTCGTACGAGAAGGTGAAAGCTGACAGCGATCCGCCAGGGTGACCGGACTTGTGCTTCAGCGGAGCCTCGATGCTCAGCCGCATCATGATCTTATGTGCGATGTCGTACGCTTTGGCCTCCTCCTCACTCACTTTTGCTGCGTCCTTCGGTCCGATCCACGTCCACTCGGCCGGTTCGGCCGCCTTGGCGATACGCTGAACCGACATCGGCACTTCGCTGACGTCTTTGCCGATAAGACTGGTGAGATCAGGACGCTTGGACATGTGAAGAAAAAGGGAGACGGTAGGTCAGGATTGTACCATGACACATCGCCGCTTACGCATCTATCACGTCCTCGTGCTTGTGGTGCTTGCCGTGCTTCTTTTTTGTCTCCTTTTCCTCGGTCCAGCCCTGCAGGAACGAGACGATCCAGTCGATGGCAGCGTCGGCTGTCTGCAGCGGTTTGATGACAATCGCCTCGGCCTCTTTGCTGATCCTGTCAGCCCGGCGCGCCACGCGGCGCAGCGAGACGGAGACGAAGATGATGTTGAACAGGATGACGATCACCAAAATGACCGCCAGGATAATCAACAGAGTGAGAATATCGCCTGACGTAAGCTGCATTGAGGAATTGAACATGTTAGGCTAATCCTACTCATTCATACGCATATGCGCAATTTGCTGGCTACCGTTCTCCGCATTCCGGCAAGCATTCTTTCGGGCGCCGTCCGCGTGTACCGCGCGACACTCTCACCCGACCATGGGCCATTGAGACACTTCTTTCCTCACGGCTTCTGCCGGCACGAGCCGACCTGTTCGCAGTACGCACTGAACGTGCTGCGCGACCGGAACCTCTTCGTGGCCATCGGACTGACCATAAAGCGCATCCTGAGCTGCAATCCGTGGACGAAGCCTTCGGATGACCGCCTAAAGGCCGTCATAGAGCGGCAGAGTTAAGTTGAAGCCATCGGCGACTTGCACTACTATCTGCTGGCTGCGGGTGTCGTATAATGGCTATTACCTCAGGTTTCCAACCTGATGAAACGGGTTCGATTCCCGTCACCCGCTCCATCCGACAGAAAGAATACAGCAGTCCCGCCGTCTGCAAGAGCATGGATCTCTCCCACCCTCTCGTGCAGCTGTACCTGCTGCATCTGCATATCTTCTTTTCGGTCTTCTTCTTCGTGGGCATTGGCCTGCTGTTCTCCTATTTGAAAAATCTGCCGCAGCGCCAGAAAAAGCGTGTGATGTGGTGGGTTTTGATTCTGGGAACACTTGGCACGGCGCTGACTGTCCCGTTCTGCTACATCGGCATGCACTTGATGACGATGTAAAACTGATACACTGGCGCCATGCAACAGGCCCAGTGCCAAAATTGCAGGCAGGCGTTCACCATCGAGGATGAGGACCTCGTTTTCTACACGAACTCCGGTGTCCCACCTCCGACATTTTGCCCCGCGTGCCGGTTCCAGCGCAGGTGCGCACACATCAACGTGAGAAGCTTGTACCCACGAGTACTCGCTCCCGGGCAAAAGCCGATGATCTCCATGTATTCCCAAGACAAGGAATATAACGTCGTGGAGGACAAAGACTGGTGGTCCGATAAATACGATTTTTTCAGCTTCGGCGCTGCATACGACTTCAAGCAGCCCTTCTTTACTCAGTTCGATGGGCTCTTTCGGCGAGTGCCGCTCCCCCACCTGCAGCGCAATTATTCGACGTTTGAAAACAGCGAGTACTGCAACGCGGCGTCGGGCCTGCGGAACTGCTATCTAACGATCAACGCCGACAACGATGAAAACTGCCTGTACGGCACCCAGGTGGAGGAGAGCAAATACTGCACGGATGTTCTTCTCGCACACAGATGCGAGCTGTGTTACGAAACGGTGAACGTGAACAACTGCTACAACTGCATGTTCTGCGAGGACTGTGAGAACTCCAGCAACCTGCAGTGGTGCCAAGACTGCGTGGGCTGCACGGACTGCTTCGGCTGCATCGGCCTCCGGCACAAGAAACACCACCTGTTCAACCGCCAGCTTTCGGCGGAAGAGTATGGGCGCGAAATCGCGAAGCGGAAGCCGTCCTCATGGAGTGCACAGAACGCGGCCAGGGCGGAAAGTCTCGCGTTCTTCGCCACGCAACCCAGGAAATACATGCACGGCCGGAATAACGAATCGGTCGAGGGCGACTATATTTACCAGTCGAAAGACGTGAAAGCGTCGTTCGTGGTCGAGAAAGGCGAACACTGCAAATTCACGCACTTCCTGCGGTACCTAACCAGCGGCACGACCTATGCATACGACTACACGATGTTCGGCGTGGGAGCCGACCACATCTACGAAGCTGCCTGGTGCGGCCTTGGCATCAACAACGTCAAATTCTCAGTCTGGAACTACGGCAGTTCCGACCTGGAATACTGCATCGGCTGTCATTCGTCGCACCATCTCTTCGGCTGCGTCGGGCTCCGGCACCAGAAGTACTGCATTCTCAATACGCAGTACACCAAAGAGGAATACGAAAAGCTGGTCCCCCTGATAAAGCAGCAGATGATGGCCATCCCTTATATCGATTCTAAAGGGAATGCGTACCGCTACGGCGAATTTTTTCCGATCGAACTCAGCCCTTTCGATTACAACCAGACCCTGGCTCAGCTGCATTGCCCGCTTACGAAAGAGCAGGCACTTGCAGAGTCGTACGGGTGGCACGACCCAGGTAACCGTGTCATTCCAGATGCGGTGAATTGGAAAGATCTGCCGGACGATAGTACGGGTGTGGCCGACGGCAATCTCGACCGGCCGATCCTCTGCCAGTTGTACGAGGAAAATCCGGTGAAAGCGCTCGAACATCAGTGCAGCCAGTACTTCAAAATCATCCCGCAGGAATCGGCTTTCTACCGCCGGATGGGCCTGGCGCTTCCCCGGCGCTGCAGCAGCTGCCGCTTCTGGAAGAAGCAACGGCTCCTCAATCCTTTTACGCTGCATGCCCGTCCATGTAGCTCTTGTGCCAAGCAGATGCGCACAACCTACGCACCAAACCGGCCGGAGCCCGTCTTGTGCGAAGAATGCTACGCGAAACACACGTACGTCTAAGGCGTTCCACACCTGTTGCACCACCCGATGAAATCGGTACCATGCACGCCATGCGGATTCTTTTGATGCTCATCGTCTGTCTGGCCATCGGGCTAGGCATTTACTACGTCTCGTCTTCAGAACAGCAGGTCTCGCCGGCAAAAGTTATGGAACAGCAGAACAAAGCCCAGGTGCAGGCTGACGCCTACAAGAAGTCGCAGGAAGACATGATGAAACAGCTCGGACAATAAGACCCCCCGCTCTATGCGACGAAATGCAGGGCAACCAGGTGACCCTTGTACGAGACGGGGACCAGAATGACTGTCGTGTCCACGGTTCCGTTGGACTTCTTCTTCCATCGCACCTTGATGGTGGAAGCAGTCATGTTTTGCATCGCAGCCTGAAACGCATCAATCAACGGACTGTGGCTGCTGGCGTCGACAAACAAAGCGGGAAAAGATCCTTCTATCTGTGCCCATTCCTCAGCCGAATCGTATCCCAGCAAAGACGCAAATTTCTCGTTGCAGACCTTATTGTCATCATCGAGGTACATGTAGATCGCCTGGTGCGAAGATTCCAGGAGGGGCTGGAATTGCGCAGCAAGCTCTGCAAGAAGATCTTGGTGTGTCTCTCCGTGTGCGTGGTCGTGTGACATAACGGAGCAAGAATAACCCCAAACTTTTCCCATGACAACGAATCCGACATTCCGGGTAACTCAAAAGCCCCACCCATACGCGAGTGAGGCTTTTTTCAAAGGCCGATTACTTCACCAGCTCCAATTTTCCGTACAGGCCGTGATCCTCGGCGCTCGGACCGGCGGCGAAGAACAATTCGTCGTGTTTGCCGGCACCGTTGTCGGTACCGAACGTCAGCGACCACAAACCGTCGATCTGCAGCGGCTTGCCGTCCGGGTCGGCGATCTGGCCGATGTAGTTGCCCGTGGCGGGCTCGAACACGTTGATGCGCGCATCACCGAAGTTGCCGACCAGCAGCATGTTGCTTAAGGTCCCGAAGTCAGCCGGAGCCAGGGCCATGCCCCATGGCGAACTCAAGTGGCCTTCGGAAGCGAAGCGGCGCAGCAGCACTCCGTCGGGCGAGAAGACGCTGATGTAGCCGTTGCCCAAACTTTTCACATCATTGGCCTTGTCGATGCCCTGCTTGGCGAACGTCACGAACAACTCGCCTTTGATCTCTTTGATATTGAACGGCGCGTACTCCTCCGGCATTTGCGGATCGGTGAAATTTCCGACGAGCGTCACCGGCTTGTAGGCTTCATCGAATACATCCACTGCATCCTGACCGAAGTTGGCTGCGTAGAGCCTCCACTCGTCCCCGACTTTTGCGGACGTCACGCCTTTGTAGACAGCACCTTCCTCAAACTTGTCGACGCGCGTCGTGGCCGTCAGCGGCTCGAACCCGTCAGCCAGCTTGTGCCAGCCGGCGATGGTCCCCTGCTCCGTCACAAAGACGAACGCGTCCCCTGAGAAGTCATCTTTATCACTGAACACCATGCCGGTCAGCGGAGCCGGCTCATCGGTGATTCCGGCAGCCATCGGTACCTCCACGGCAAGCGGAACGGCCTTGCCCTGCCTGTCTTTGGTCATGACAATCTTGCCTTCTCCGTCATACACGGTCGAGAAACCCGAACTGCCGTTCACCCATACGCGGCCGGTGTGGCCGAACTCCAGGCCCCACGCGTCGGTCATCTTTTCATCGAAGACCGGAGCGGCGCCCTGGAAGCTGGACGTCAGATCGACCTGCTTGAGTGTGAACATTTTGACCGATTGATCGTGCGACACCTGCGGATTGCAGGCGGTAAACGCGAGCGCGGCAAGCGCTACGACAACGCTGGAGTTCTTCATAGAAGAAAGAGGAAGGAAAAAGTCCGCCGGGGGAAAAAAGATGTCGCCGGGGGTATCGAATGCCCGGAACACCGTGATTCTATGTCGCTCTTCCTCCGTCCGCAAATGCTTCCGTATCTACCCCCGGGACGACTTCCACAGCGACTGGAAGAAGTGCTTGTAGTTTGCGGCGATCTCCTCGCTCTCGATGGTGATGACGATCGGCTCCGCGGACCAGATGAGAATCGCGACGGTATTGGCAAAGATATTCGTGCTGGTCGGCGCGGGGAAAGCTTCCGGCAGATAGCGCAGCTCCACCCCGACCGGTTGCCCCTCGTTCTTGATCAGCAGCTTCCTCTGGCTCTCAAAAGCCAGCATCTTCTTGCGGATCTTGCGCTTGATGCGCACCTTCTCCAGTGCAGCGAATGACCGGCCAAGGATCTCATACAGCCTGTCGCCGGATGCTCCCAAGATATAGTGCGTCTCCCCTTCCGGCATCTCATGGTATGCACGTTCGCGCAGGTTGATGACGGCGTCATTCCCGCGGGCGACCCTGACAGTGGCTTCCTTCGGGGCATGCTGCAACGCCCTGAGTTCAGGCAGAACTTCCTCCAGTTCGCGCAACCGCTGGGCCTGGGCATGCACCAGCACGCGCGGATCTTCGGCCCGCACATACTTCCTGTGCTGCCGGACTTCCACGACCGCCAGCCCGAGTGACAGCAGCCGGTCGACGATCCTGTACACCACCTGCGGATGCCGCTTCAGCGCACGGGTCAGCGTGACGATCGGCACATTGCCGAGCGGCAAGAGGGTTTCGTACGCCTCGGCCTCCAGTTCATTCAAACCCAGTGATGTGAGAACCGCTTTCGGCATGACCGGATTCTACATGCATTTTCACAGTTTCACACTTTTTTTGTGAAAGAGTATGGCTTCGGAACGGACGCGCATGCTTGAATGACCCGATGCACCAAACATGCAAGCAATGCACCGGCAGGTTCGAGATCACCGATGGTGATCTGGCGTTTTACGACCATGTCAGCCCGATCATCGCGGGCAAAAAATACCCCATTCCGCCGCCAACGCTGTGCCCGTCCTGCCGTCTGCAGCGCAGACTGGCCTTCCGCAACCAGACCGCGCTGTTCCAGCGGCCGGCGCACCCGGACGGCGGCACCATCTTTTCCATGTACCCCGCCAGCGCGCCGTTCCCGGTGATGCGAAACGAGGACTGGATGGGAGACAGCTGGGATCCGATGGAGTACGGACAGGAGCTGACATTCGACAGGCCGTTCCTGGATCAGTTCCGCGAGCTGCATGCGCGCTCGCCCAAATACGCACGGGTTGCCGTACGCAACGAGAACTGCGACTACTGCAACAACCTGTCAGACAACAAGAACTGCTACATGGTCTTCAGCATGTCCAACGCCGAGGACTGCATGTACTGCGAGGACGCCTGGGGTTCCAGCGGCTGCATGGAATGCACGATGACGCTGCAATCGGAGCTGTGCTACGACTGCACCGACTGCCTGCGCTGTTACGATGTGCAAAGTTCCGAGTACTCTGAAAACTGCAGCGAAAGCATGTTTCTGGCATTCTGCCGCAACTGCAAGAACTGCTTCGGCTGCGCGAATCTGCGCAACAAGCAGTACTGCATCTACAACGAGCAGAAAACCAAAGCCGAATACGAGGCATTCATGAGCGCATTCAAGGGACAGTCATGGGCGGAGCGGACCGCTGAACGCCAAAAGTTCGACAAATTCCTGCTCGGCCAGCCGCGACCGCACGCGACGCTGCATCAGACCGAGAACTGCACGGGCAACTTTGTAACCCAGTCCAGAAACGTATTGGAGAGCTACTTCATTCAGCAGGGTGAGAATCTGAAGCACTGCTTCAGCCTGTTCGAGGGCAGCAACGACTGCATGGACTACTCGTATTCCGGACGGCGCGCAGAACTGATGTACGAATGCTGCACCTGCGTCATCAATATTTCGCATCTGCTGTTCTGCATCCAGGGGCGGAACACCTCGTCGGATCTGATGTACTGCATCACATGCGAGGGCTGCCGCGACTGCTTCGGCTGCTCGGGGCTGAAGAAAAAGCAGTACTGCATCCTGAACAGGCAGTACACCAAACAGGAGTATGAAAAACTTGTGCCGAAGATCATCGAAAGCATGACCAAAGACGGCGCGTGGGGTGAATTCTTCCCGGCAGACATGTCGGTCACGCCGTACAACCGCTCGCTGGCCCAGCGGTACTTCCCGTTCACCAAAGAACAGGCACTGGCGCGCGGGCTGGTATGGCACGAGGAAGACGTACGGGAGTTTAACGGCGTGATAGAGGCATCGGCTCTGCCGGATGCCCATCCGCTGCAGGCAACCCCGCTGGTGGTGCGCAGTGCGCAGTCAGGCCAGCCGTTCCGCATCACCGTCCAGGAAATAGAGCAGTGCATCAAGCGGCGGGCGCCGCTCCCCCGCACCTCGTACGAGGAACGGATGGATACGCGCGCCAAAAAACTCGGCGGCATCCGCCTCTATGAACGTGCATGCGCAAAAACCGGCAAGAAGATGCTGACAACCTACGCGCCAGATACACCGTACATCGTCTGGGACCGGGACGAGTATGAGCGGTTCTTCCAGTGATTCTGCTAGAATGCGGTCATGCAGCTCCCCGACGAACGCACCAAACGATTCATCGCCATCCTGAACCGGAAGATAGAGCCCGGAAAACTGATGAACGCACTCGGCCACATGACCGCGGGCCTGGCCGGCGGCTACGAGAAACGCGATGAGATGTGCTTCATCAGATATGAGGATAAAGACGGCAGCGTGCACCCGAACATCTCACACTTCCCGTTCATCGTGCTGCGGGCCGACAACTCGAACCAGATCCGCACCGTGCGCAATGAAGCCATCGCCCGCGGCGCGGCCTTCGTTGATTTCACCAGCAGCATGGTCATCGGCTCGTCTGCCGAACAGCAGGAAAAGACCAAGGTCACGCCCGAAGCCGACTTGGAGTACTACGGCATCTGCATGTTCGGCGACACCGAGATGCTGCGGGAGTTCACCAAGAAGTTCTCACTGTTCTCGTGACCAACGCGTACGCACTCATCGACTTCGGTAACGGCAAACGCCTGGAGCAATGGGGCGAGTTCACGCTGGTGCGCCCGGACCCGACCGCAGACGCAGCGCCGCTCAAACCCGAGTTATGGACGAACGCCAATGCGGTCTATGACGGCGAGAAAGGCAAAGGCGAATGGATCACACCCCGGGGTCTGCCCGAACACTGGCCTGTACATTTTGACGATCTGCAGATGTCCATCCGCCTGGCTCCCTACAAGCACACCGGCGTCTTCCCTGAACAGCAGCAGAACTGGACGTGGTCCCGCGCGCAGGCGAAGAAAGCCGCTAAGCCGCTGACCGTCCTAAACCTGTTTGCCTACACCGGCGGCGCAACGATGGCACTGGCAAAGGACGGGCATTTCGTCACGCATGTGGACGCCTCCAAACCCGCTATCGGCTGGGGCAAAGAGAACGCGCAGCTGAATGCGCTGAAACCGGACGCCATACGCTGGATACTGGAGGACGCGCCGCTGTTCGCCGAACGCGAGCGCAAACGCGGCAAGCGCTACGACGCGATCATCCTGGACCCGCCCGCATTCGGGCACTCGCCCTCCGGCAAAACCTGGCGGGTGGAGCGCGACCTGGCCCCGTTGCTGGAAGACTGCTGCGCGCTGCTGTCCGGAACACCGTCATTCCTGCTGCTCAACGGCTACGCGCGCGGTGACACGCCCGACAGCTTCCACCGGCTGCTCACCGGCATTCTGCGTTCGACCAGACCGGACTTGAAATTCGAGATCGCGGTGAACGACCTGTCGCTCACCGCAAAAGACGGACGAAAACTCTCCACCGGCATCGTGGCACGGTGCACGTTTTAAGCCGCCATCTTCAGCACCGTGTTCCAGTTGCGCACGGTGACCGGTTCGCCGAGGATTTTCACAGTCCCAGAGTCGATAAGTATCCCGCTTGCCTCAAGCTTCTTGATTGGGACGGGGAAAGGCATACGATCTCGGCATGATCATGGGTATCGGACTGACCGACGGCCAGAAAGGAGAGCTGTTTGACCTCATGAAACCGGGAGAAGTGGCTGTCATGGCAAAGGGCACCAGCTGCTTCTTTCCGGAACTTGCTGACAAAGCCATCGACCTTGCGGCAGGCATCCATTCTCATTCCAGCCAGCAGCATGTTCTGTATGACCCGTTCTGCGGCAACGGGACAATTCTGGGTGTAGCGGCAACGTTGTACAAAGACAACATCCGCCGGCTGATAGGGTCAGATGTAAATGCCGAAGCCGTGAATGCGGCACAGCAAAACATCGACCTCACCTCTGCGATGTTCATCCGAGGGCTGCTTGAAAAACAGACGGGCGGAGTGAACGTGATCTACGACGAAAAAGTGCGCCATAAACTGGCACACATGGCTGACCTTCTGGAACTCAACGATTGTCACAGGCTGTCCGATACGCACTTATTCCAGCAGGACATTCTGAAACCCATTCCCTCGTCCATTGTGCCCAACGAAAGCGTCAGCATGGTCGTGACTGATCCGCCGCATGGCAATCAGGTGCCGTTTATGGTCGGTGGCCAGTCGCTCCTGTCCGGTCCGGCTCTGAACAGGTTATATCCCAAGATGCTGGCGACTCTGCGGCCGACACTGCAAGACGGCGCGAGCGTCGCACTCATTTGCGACACGCAAGGCAAGTTGGCCGACCTGTTCAGCTCCACAGACGGCTATGCCTATCAACATTCTGAAAATGTGATGACGCATGGCAGGGCAAAACAGTACAAATTCAGGATTCACCTGATGAAAGCCGCCTGAGAGTTGTCTGCGGAACGGGTGAATGGTATCGTCGCGTGCTCCCATGCCGATAAACCTCGCCCAGTGCTACGACCCAGGCCTGAAGCTGCCCGATATCGCGGCGGAAATCGTGAAGCTGCCCGACCATACGCACCCGGATGCGAACCTGCGCGTGGTCCAGTTCTGCATGCGTTGGCTGCAGGAATATCTGGGCGTGGAGGACGGCGAGACGAATGCTGTTATGCGGCGCATGAGTGAATTGGTCGCGCAATCCCGTACCTCATCTGGCACTATCCTTGCGGCGATGGGAGGCCGGCATCACGATTATCAGACCGATGCCTTCGCCGTGTACTGCGCAGCCGAAATCCAGGGCACGGCATCCATGGCACGCGAGATCATGTTTCAGAAAGCGCAGAATACGCGCGACGCCAAAAGCCACACTGCCGCGGATTTCGGCACCGGCACCGGCATACTGCTGGGTGCGGGACTGCTGCAGGGACTGCGCCAAGGCAAGACTGCCGTTACCGGATACGGCTTCGATTCGCAGTCGAAATGCGTGACGAATGCGCAGCGCGTGCTGGATTTGATGACCGGAACACGCAGTCAGGTGGAATTGGCCAATATCACCGATGCCGCAACGTACGACGTATTCCGTGACGTGCCTGCCCTTCGCGTCGGCATCGGCGGCGGCATGACCGAAGCCACGAAAGCGGTGCCGGTGGATGCATGGATCAGCGAAACCGTTTCAGAAATGACACCCCCGATGGTCATCTATCAGGGGCAACTGCTCGACGGCGGCTCATGGCTGACCGAATGGCTGCTGAAAGGATCCGATCCATTTCCGACCGTGCTGCAGAAACTGCTGGGATTGAAACAGTTCCTGAAAAACATGAAGGGCGGACGCGCAACCATGTTCCCGAACCTGATCTCCGGTGATTACATGCCAACCGGCGAGTCTGGCTGGATCCGTCTGCATACCGACCCGCGCAAAGAGCACATTCCATTGTCGGAGGTTGGCGGTGATCTCCGGGAGCAGTTTAAAGGCTCTTTTGGAGGCCGCAGATGGTAGCCCAAACGGGTATTGACACTAATGCTATTTATGTTACTATAACTCCCTTCTTTCTTCCTAAACCCCTCTTTATGCGCATGTCCAAAGCAATCGGCGCCCAGGTCGCCACTCTCGCCGCAGCGGTCACCGTTGCCGCCATGGCTCTCCCCGTTCTGGCCGACCAGACCGTCGAGCTGTCCCCGGTTGTCCAGCCGGTCAGGGCTTTCGAGCTCTCGAATTCCGCCTACGCTCAGAACATCATCTCGATGTTCAGCCGCCAGGGTGCTGCATCTCTCTACGACAACACGTCGCTGGAGACATCCGCTTTCGACTTCCAGGCCTACGTCGCCAACACCTGCTACAGGCCGACTGACTTCGATATGAAGAACTGCGAGCAGAACTTCGGTCCGTACGCCAACCTCCGCATCACGCTGGAGAACGGCACGCTCCGCACGATCCTGAAGAACGCCAAGATCATCGCTGACCGCCCGGGCGAAGCAGCCCAGGCTCCGGCTGCCGCTCCAGTCGTGCAGACGCTGCAGGAAGCCGCCAAGGAGCCCGTTGCTCCGGCTCTCACTGAGGAACAGGAACGCAACAAGCTCCGCGCTCAGCGCGTTGCAGAGCTGTGGACCGCCTGCCAGGAGGCCTACCCGGACAACGGGGATGCCAAGTTGTGCTTCCAGCGCAACTACCGCCTGATCGACCGCGACGACGCGACCATCAGGGGCAACATCTACTAAGCCTTCCCAACAAGAAAAGAGACCCGGGCAACCGGGTCTTTTTTTGATACAGTGCGTCTGATATGACAGACACCCGCATCATCGACGTTGCCATCGCCGGCGCCGGACCCGCCGGAGCATGGCTGGCCCGCGAACTCGCGCGTGCCGGGCGCTCGGTCGTGCTGTACGAACGCAGTCCGGTTCCCGGTGAGCCGAACTTCTCCAGCGCCGGAACCACGATAGAAACGGCTGAGCTGTTTGATCTGCCCAAAGACTGCATCGCCTCGACCTGGGACAAACTGTTCATCTCCGGACCGACCGTGTCGCGCGAATGGACGTTCAAGGAACCGGTCGGGCACGTGTATGACTTCCGCAAACTGAAGATCGGGCTGGTTGAAGAGGCACGCCAGGCCGGAGTCGATGTGCGGCTGGGTACCGGCGTGACCGGCTATGTGCAGGGCGACGGGAACGCGGTCATGCAAGCGGCACCTGCTGACCGTTCGTGCACGGCGCGCATCGTGGTAGATGCTTCCGGCCCCACGGGCGTGCTGGCGGTGCAGGCAGGCCTGCGGAAAAAGAAGATGTGTCCCCCGTCATCCGGACTGGAGGTGCTGTGCGAGCATGAATCGTTCCGCGAACATCAGCGTGCGATGGTGGTGTACTTCGGCAGATGGTGGGCGCCGTACGGTTATGCGTGGATCTTCCCGATGGGCGGCGTGCAGGTGAAAGTCGGCGTGTGCACGTACATGCCGGACGAGCGCGACCACGACAAAGACCTGAACGTGATGCTGAAGAACTTCATGCAGCGCGTCGACTGGCTGGCCCCAGGTAAAATCGTGGAGACCCACGGTGGCTACCTGTACCTCACCGGCGGCATCGACCAGCATGTCAGCGGCAACATGATCGCCATCGGTGACGCCGCAGACCAGGTGCACCCGCTCTACGGCGAAGGCATCCGGCATGTGCTGCACTCGGCACGCATGGCAAAAACCGTCATCTACTGTGCGTTGGACACCGGCAACGCCGGTGAACTGAATGCGTACAACGACCTGTGGAAAGGCTACGTCGGCAACGACTGGAAGCGGGCGGCAAAAGTCGGCCGGCACATCTACCCCAAAATGTCCGACCGTGGTTACGACATGCTCATGCGCTTTGTGGCGCTATTGCCGGGCAAGACGGTGTACAACATCGGCTTCCGCTACAAGGCGCCCCGCGTTATACGGCCGGTGCTGCGATTGCTGACGGGCGGAAGGAAGAAACTGCCTACGCTTTGAGATACCGCTTCCTGACCGGTTCATCGAACCGCTCTATCGCGTAGCGCAGCGCCGTTCTCGGCATAGATGATCTGTGCTTATCAAGAAACGTACGCAGCGCTTTTTCGTCACGCTTGCCGGCTTCGCGCAGCATCCAGCCAACCGCTTTATGGATCAGATCGTGTTTGTGGCTGAGCAGTATTTTGGAAATGCGGAACGTGTGCGACAGTTCGCCTTTGCGGATGAACGCATGCGTGGCGACGATGGCAACCCGCTGCGTCCACAGATGTTTTGACACTGCCATCCGGTCGAGCACCGCCGTGTCTTTACCGATGAGTGATGCACCCAGGATGTACGACGCCGACGAGTCGACCAAGTCCCAGTTGTTCACGCGTTTCAGATGCGACAGGTAGAATTTGACGATGATCTTGCGCCGAGCTTCATCGCCGCGTTCAAATTGCCAGACTAAAATAAGCAGACCGGTAAGCCGTAATTCGTGTACCTCGTCATCCAGCAGCGTCTCAATCTCTTTCAACGGCAGATCGCGGAACTGCTTCGCGACCACGCGCATGTTCGGCACAGTCACGCCCATGAACACGTCGCCTTCACCGTACTGTCCCGGCCCGGTTTTAAAGAAGCGCGGGAAGAACGCCGCCTTATCCGGATCGGCAAGCAGCTTCAGCTCCCGGCGGACGGCGGCTGCGTTCATTTATTTCACTTTGAAGATGGAGAGCAGACGCGAGTCGTAGCGGCGGATTTCGAATACGGGCTCACGGTCGTTGAAGTTGTACTGCTTGTTGAACGTGTAGCGCGAGAAGTACATCACGTAATCGGATTCGGGAGTGCAGTTGAACGTGAAGTCATCGCGCCACGGGTACCACGTCACCAGTTGACCCGAGATCGGCACGCAGATCTCCGGATCTGGCGCAGCATTGTCGATCAACCACTGCATCCCCTCTTTGTATGTCGGGCCCCAGAATTCGACTTCCACCTGACGCTCCAGATCCGGGCCCAGCGGCCAGCGCAGTAACTGGTTGAAGTACGAACCGGTATACGGGAAGACTATCGCGATCTCGATCAGAATCCAGACGGCAGTGATGCCAGCGACGAGCGGCAACCAGACGCGGGACCGTATCGTCGAAAAGCGTGTACGCAGGGTCTCCGCACAGGCCTCCAGACCGACCGCCGCCAAGATAGCCAACACCGGCAGCGTGAAGTAGAACTGGCGATACCCGTCGTACCGGACGATGCCCGGCTTCATGCTGAGCAGCAGCGGCAATAGGATCCAGCACAGCAACAAAACGTACTCCAGCACATGGTCGCGCCTCCGCAAGCGACGGATACCGGCACAGATGCCGGTGAAAAAGAACGCCATGGTCGGGATCGGCAGCGTGATGAGCAGCGACAGCGGGATGTAATGCCACGGCAGCTGTTCACCGGGATACTCGGTGCCGAAGTACAGCACCTGCCCCGGCCAGTAGGCATGGATGAACGTATCGAAGCCTCTGGGGAGCAGGCTGATGTCGGACCACAACGACGGCCACAGAATATACAGGCCGATGAACGCCGACACGAAGATGAGCCCGGTCATCCACAGATCTTTGATGAGCAAGCGGGACGTCCGGCGTTCAGCCGAGACCCACAACGTGGACAGGTACGCGACTGACAGTGCCGGGAAGATCATGATCGCGCTGAGCTTGATCGCCAACGCAGCGCCGAAGCACAGCCCTGCAACGACAGCAGAGACAGGCGTACGCCGTTTGAAGAACGTGTATCCAGCCAGCAGTGTCAGTGTGCACGCAGTCATCAGCGGGATGTCTTTGGGGTTGTACTGCGCATGCGCCATCAGCTGCGGCAGCAGTACGAACAGCATCACCGCGATCCAAGCGGTCCGGCGGGAGAACATCGCCCGGGCGATTGCGAACAGCAACCCGCAGCACATACAGAACGTCAGGATGATAAGCACATGGTTCGCCGCGACGAACGGCACGTGCCACGTCTTGTAGAGGAACTCCGAGATCTTGAAATTCAACACGTGAAACAGCGGGCCGTAAAACGCTCCGTAGCCAGGCATCTCTTCCACGAACCGCAAGTCACCGGTGCGCCAATACAACAGAAACAGCTGGCCCCAGCTGCGGTGCAGCGGCTCATCCCACGACGCGCCAAAGCGCCCGATCATCGACAGATGGCCGATGGCCACGAGCACGGATACGCACAGCGGTTCCACAACCGAACGCACGGCCTGCTTTGCCGATGCAAGTGACGGAATCATCTGTCACAGCCTACCACGCGACACAAAAAAACTCCCGTCAGGACGCCGTCCGGAGCGGGAGTTCTGTGTGTGTTTGACTATTGGTTGATGTCTCCGCCCGAGCGCAGGAACTGGTCTTCGGTCTGCTCGGAATTGCGCGGGCCCACCTGCACTTCGCGGATCAAACCCTGGGTTTTGAGCATCGCCTCGCACAGCATGCGGTACCGGATATCGGAGTTGAACGGACATACGCCGGTGCGCAGGTGCAAACGCAGATCTGCGCGTTGAGCCAGGCTCATCTCGCCGTAATAATCCAGAACGCCGGGGGCAGCGGCATGGGATGAGGACACAGCGGTCTCGCACGGAGCGGTGCTGCTGGATGACTCTTCGGTCTGAACCTCTTCGACGTCGCCCTCGAACGTATTGCGGCGGTCATGACGCATCTGGATGAACTCCTCTGCATCGAACAGCTCGCGCTGGTCACCGCGCGGCTGGAACCGGTTATACTCGAGATCCTCGGACGAGGATGACTCTACGGTGACGAGCTCGGCTGTGCTGCTGCTCATCGCGGCATGCGTGATCACCGGAACGGCGACTGTCACCAGCACGATTGCCAGGAACGGCTTCACCAGGTCTAGGGAGGGGGACTTCATGTTTGTGTGGGAATAAATCAAAACAGTATACCTCAAAAACGCCGCAGGCGGAAGCGCGGGAGACACTCAAAACCGTCTTAGATAAGCCCTACCGCCTTTTTGACGCGTTCCATGGTCTTCTTGGCGACCGCAGATGCCTTTGACGCACCGTCCGCCATGATTTCCCGTACCACATCCGGTTTTGCAACGAATTCCTCGCGCTTCTTCCGCATCGCGCCGAAGTAATCCATGTACGCCTCGAATAGCAGCTTCTTGGCATCGCCGTAGCCAAGTCCGCCTGCGCGGTACTTGTCAGCAAGAACCTTGGCCTCAGCCGGAGAGATGAACAGCTTATGCAGCATGTACACCACACACGTGTCCGGATCTTTGGGTGCGGCGACGTCCTTCGAATCCGTGACGATACCCATGATCGCCTTTTTGATCACAGCTTCTCCTCACCGAAGATCGGCATGGTGTTGCCGTAGCTCTTGCTCATCTTCTGGCCGTCGAGTGCCCGGGCACGACGGCGACGTCTCGCGGATCACCGGCTCGGGCAGCACGAGCAGATCTTCGCCGTACGTGTGTTGAACTTGATCGGCGATGTCCCGCGTCATCTCCAGGTGCTGCTTCTGGTCCTTGCCCACCGGCACCATGTTCGATGTCGTAGAGCAGGATGTCGGCCGCCATCAGCACCGGATAGGCGAACAGGCCGACTCGACGCCGTGATGCCCTTCTCGACCTTGTCCTTGTAGCTGACGGCGCGCTCCAGCAGGCCCATCGGCGTGACCCCCGACAGCAGCCACATCATCTCGGCGTGCTCGGGAACCTGCGACTGGCAGAACATCACCGACTTGTTGGGATCCAGGCCGCATGCCAAACAGTCCAGCACCGCGTCCCAGGTGTACTTCTTCAGCAGCGCTCCATCCTGCAGGCTGGTCAACGCGTGCAAATCCACCAGATAGTAAAAACTGGCGTCCGCCTTGGCCGCGACGTCCAGGTTCGGCTTGATCGAGCCGAAATAGTTGCCGATGTGCAGGCTGCCGGACGGCTGAAAGGCGGAGAGAACTCGCATGAACGGAGTGTAGCAGAGCTATCGCGGCTTGCCAGGCCCGGCCTGCTTGCGCATGTCCTTCAGGATCTTCTCGAAGACGTGGGGCAGCGGCGAGTCGATTTTGGTCCACATGCCGGTGACCGGATGCGGGAACGAGACCGATGACGCATGCAGGAAGAACCGCTGCAGTTTGAACAGCTTGGAAAATCTGCGGTTGAACTTGGGGTCGCCATGCTCGTCGTCCAGCACCAGCGGATGCTTGATCATGGCGAAGTGGCGGCGGATCTGATGGAACTGCCCGCCTTCGATGTCGGCCTCCACCAGCGACACCGGTCCGATCTCCTCGATGACTTTGTAGCCGGTGTGCGAGTCCACTTTGCCGATGCCCGAACGCGGGCTGAGCGCGATGTCGATGTCGCCTTTCTTCTCGGCCGGATGTCCGATAACGATAGCCAGATACTTCTTCTTCCAGCCTTTGAAATCATTCCTCAAAATCTTATCCAATACGGTCGGGTTCTTGGCGAAGACGACGACGCCGGACGTCTCGAAGTCCAAACGGTGCACCGGCTTCAGACCCGGGTACTCCTGCTGCAGGAAGTCGAGCAGCGGCAGCCTGTCCACCCGGCCCTTGCCGCGCACGACCAACTCGCCGCCCAATTTGGTGACTGCAAGCAGGTGCTCGTCCTCGTAGAGGAGGCGGTCGGGTGAGATAGGCATGGGTGTACTGTAGCGTACTTGGCGCGAAATTCGGTATTACATACCTGCCTCTGCCTGTAATTGCTGCACAATGGAAGGAACAGAATGATGCCTGAGCGCTTCGGCTGGCAACGCCGCATGAAGCTGTGCTGCGATCACATGTGCGTGGTCTCCAATACGGTTCAATGACGGCGTGTCCAGTGTATGAGAAGCGATGATGGCTGCGCGCTCAGGTTCCGGGAGAGAGAGAAGGGATTTCATGGGATCGTGAAAGAGAGTAGTGAAATGATTTTAATTGTCCATCTCGGCATCTAATTTCGGGCATGTCCTGCACGGAAGCTCGTCGACAGGAAACGGAAGATCTCCATGACGCATTCGGTAATCGTAAATCCCCTGGCAGATATCGCCGGTTTTCCCACCATCTGACTCGCGAAGCAAGAGCGCAATTCTGTCGCGCCCATAAAGATGATGTCGGTTTGGAACAACAGGCAATTCCATGCGTTTCCAAGACGGCTCTTGAGCAACGACTTGCAGACCAGACTGAGCCAAGGTACGCCCGGTTCGGGATAATTCATAGACCGGCATTATACTCACTTCTTGGCTTCCGTCAATGCTCCAAGCACAAAAAAGCCCGGTATTTCTACCGGGCCTTCCGTCTATTCTTCAGGCTTAGAACTGGACGTTGTCCTGCTTACTGAGCGTGGACAGCGTGTGGCTGTCGACCTCGCTCTGCGAGATGGTGTACAGCGACTCGCCGATGCGCACGACGCGCTCGACGTCCTTGCCGTACGGGTACCACGTGCCGCCGGACTTCATGTAGTCGTCGCTGGTGTAGTGGGAAATCTTTCCCTTCAGCTGGAGGCCCTTGGTCAGGCTGATGTCGTAGACGTACGCGCCCTGGAACGTGGGAGTCGGCTCGGAGGCGTACTCGGTCTTCGACGGAGATGTCGGAGCCGTGTACACGGTCACCGGGAACGAGAGCAGGTTCTTGTCTTTCTCGAACAGCAGTGCGTGATGGTTGTACAGCAGCGGGCTTTCGGTGCCGCGATCGCCGATGACGGTCTTGAACATCTCGGTCGGGTGCGCGACGTCACTGACGTCGAAGATGGAGATCTTCATGCCCTGGACGGCGGTGTAGTAGATCGCGCCTTCGGTGTGAACCTTGTCGGCGTCGATCGACGGGTCGACCTCTTTGCCGAAGCCGATCAGGTGGGTCTCGTCATACGGGTGCAGGTAATCGCTGTAACCCGGGATCTTCAGCTTGCCGAGGATCTTGGGGTTGCGTGCATCCGAGGTGTCGATGACGAACAACGGATCGATCTGCTGGAACGTGACCATGTAGGCACGGTCACCCATGAAACGGACCGACTTGATGCTTTCGCCCGGAGCGATGTTCTCGATGGAACCGACCAACGCCATGTCGGAGTTGTTCAGCACGAACAGGTTGTTGGAAGTCATCGTGCCTTCATTGCCGTACTCGGAGATGGTCGTGGCGATGCGGAACGTGTTCTCGTGTTCATCCATGGAGAACTGGTTCAGCGCGGTGCCGGGAACAGAGCCTTTGGCCTTGAACGTGGCGCCCTGACCGTCGAATGCGAAGCGGTACAAGGTGGTGCTCACGTTGTTATCGCCACTACCGTCCCAGACGTAGTTCCACTGCGGGGAACCGACGTACAGGTTGTTGAGCGAGGAATAGACCGTTCCGGCGCTGCCGAGGATCACATCGCTCTTCACTTCACCCGACGCGCTGTCGGTGGGAATGGCGCTGACGATGAGGTATGACGGAGACGGAACGTGCGGGAGGATGCTGACGTCACCGCAACGAACGACCGGCATGGAGGCCGTGCCCTTGGCAGAGTCAGTCATGGTCGGCATCAGTTCTTTCTCCATGGCTGCGGCTGCCAGCGGGATAGGGCGTCCGCCCCAGTACGGCATGCCTTGCTGCATCACCAGATACAGCTTGGTGCCGATGCGGCGGGTCGACATGGTCGATCCGTCGAACACCAGGCTGCGCAGGGTTTTGGGGTTGGCTTTGTCGGCGATGTTGAAGATGCGCACCAGCGTGGTGGCATTGCCGCCGTAGTAACCCGGATACGAATCCGGAGCGATCATCTTGCTGTTCATGACGCGGGGGTCACCGTACGGGTACGGTGTCGGATTCGAGCGGTAGCCGGTACCGACGGCGATCAGCGTGTTGCCGTCGACGTAGAGTTCGGTGATGGTCGCATTTTCATCGCCCAGGTCGACCGTGGAGACTTTCTGCATGTCGGTTCCCGGAACGGCCTTGATGATCTGCACCTTGCGGCTGCTGCCGTTGGAGCTGTGATCGACTACGTACAAATACGTGCCGTCGGTTTTCACGATGTCACCTTCATCCACACCCTCTACCTGCACATTGGTGCGGGAGTAGTCACCATCGTTTCCTCCGCCACCCGTGCTCGGTATAGGAGCATTGGCAGTCTGGGCAGTCGCTTTCTCAGCGGCTCCGGCAGGAGCGCCCATCATGACTGCATCCTCCATGACCCCGCGACCGTACATCATGCCGCCGGAAGACCGGCCTGCCTCTTGGGCAAATGCCTGGAGATCGATGCAGGACTTGGCCTGCTGCAGCTCATCTGAAGACAGGTTCACTGCAAGTGTCGGATACTTCACGTTCAGGTAGCCCTTGCTGGGCTGGTCGGTGCGCTTGTCGATCAGGCGCCACATGATCTCGGCCATTTCTCCGCGGGTCAGTTTTTTGTTGAGCGCGTTGATGGTGGGGGTGATTGCCTTGGACGACTCCAGTGCGCGTGCGTACGGCTCGTACCAGTCGGCTCCGTTGGCCTCGACCTCCTGGCCGAAGGCAAGCGTCATGATTTTGGCGCCTTCGACGAAGTCGATGTCCGTGCCCGGCTCGAACCTGCCGGTGTCATAGCCGGAGACGATGCCGTCGGCCTTGCCGCGACACACGTACTTTGCGAACCACTCGTCATGCACGTCGCTGAAGCAGCCTGACAACGAACCGATGTCGTCTTTGCCGGATGCGATAGCCCGAGCCTCGAGCACGATTTTCATGAATTCACCGCGGGCAATGGTGTTCGTGGGCTTGAAGGAACCGTCGGTGTAGCCGATCAGAATGCCTTTTTCCTGCAAGGCCGTGATGGCCGTGGCATTCTGGGAACCGGCACGGACGTCGGAGAACGCCTGAGCCGCGAACGGCATGACCGAGGCGACAACTGCGGTCATGGACAGCAGCGCGACCGGGCGTCTGAGGTGAGGTATACGCATACGGGGAGTGGGAAAAGAAAGGATTACAGGGAGTACTACGGTTGACGGTCGGAAACGTAACACCTTATACGGAAACAGATGATAGCTCTTGCAACAATCCCCGCTTGCCTTGCCGCATCACCCAGTTGTGATTCGCGGCGAACAGGGGCTTGAGAATAAACGAGAACAATCGCAGCAGCGGCTTGTCTGCCTGCACTTCCCACACGTACGTCGCCTCGGTACCGCCGTCGCGCGCAACGAACGACCACGTTCCCCGTCCGACCAGGTCGCCAAAGGCAACGATGGAATAGCCGTTCGGACGGTCAAAAGACGTGACGCGGAAGCGCCAGCGCAAATCGTATGGCAGAAAACCGCGGGTCACCGCCTCCACCACTTTGCCGAGGCCGGCAGCATCACCCGGATCAACGACGCGGACCTCGCGGTACAGCGACGGCCAAAAGGTGGCCACATGCAACGGGTTTTCCAGTGCGGCGTACACGCGTTCAGGGGTTGCAGGCAGCTGCCACCGCGTGACGAAACGGTACTCGTTTGAAGCCATGTACCGCATGATACAAGAACCGGATGCGATGCGCAGCAGTCCAGCCGATTTGCCGCGAATTTCTTCACAAAAATGTGCAAAAATAGTAGACTCTGACGCTATGAGTCGTCGGACAACCGCCGGCACCGTCATCAGCCGGAAATCCGCCGTGCTGCGCGCCGCCGTGGCTGCCGGGAAGAAGGCGCTGAAGAAGAAAAACGCACCCGCCCGGGCAAAGGACGGACATGGCGTGATCAGGTCTGAAACGCTGCTGCAAAACGTGATGAATCAGGTCAACGACGGGGTCACCGTGCAGAGCAAAGAAGGAAAACTGCTGTATGCCAACGAACAGGCCGCCAGACTGATCGGCTTCTCATCACCCGAAGAATTGATGCAGGCACCGATCGCCGAATTCATGAAGAGGTTCACGATATACGGGGAAGACGGCAGCCCCGCTTCTCTGGCCACGCTGCCCGGCCGCCAGGTCATCACTACCGGCAAGGCGGCCCCCGCGAAAATCCTGCGCTTCCGCGTCAACGAATCCGGCGAGGACCGCTGGTCCAGCGTCAACGCGACACCGCTGACCGACGAGAGCGGCGAGCTGGTGGGCGCGATCAACGTGTTCCACGACATCACCGAACACAAGCGTGCCGAAGAGCGCAACACGTTCATCGCCGAAGCAAGTGCGCTGCTGTCGTCTTCGCTGGATTACCCGACGATCCTGGACTACATCGGCAAGCTGATCGTGCCGCGCCTGGCCGACTGGTTCAGCGTGTCACTGCCCAACGAAGAAGGCAGGCTGCAGAATGCCGTCGTCACACACTCCGACCCCGAGAAAGTCGAATGGGCCAAAAAGCTCAACAAGCAGCGTCCGACCGACATGAGCGCTCCGACCGGCGCCCCCGCGGTGTTCCGTACCGGAAAGTCCGAACTCTATCCGTTCATTCCGGAGGAACTCCTGGCCAAGGCCATCAAGAATGAAGAGGACCGGCAGATTCTGGAGAAACTGGGACTGACGTCAATCATCACCGTGCCCGTCGTGTCGCGCGGCAAGACCATCGGTGTGCTGTCGATGGTGTATGCGGAATCCTCCAGACACTACGACGCCAATGACCTGGCATTTGCAGAAGACATCGGCAGGCGGATCGGCTCGGCGATCGAGAATTCGCGGTTGTATGCCGAAGCACAGAAAGAAATCGATGTCCGCAAGCGCAGCGAGGAATCGCTCAAGCAGCTGGCACAAGCCATTCCGCAGATCGTGTGGATCAACGGGGCGGACCCGCTGAAAGGGCCCGAATTCGTCAACCGCCAGTGGGAGGAGTACGCCGGCGGATCCGCTGAAGCGTTACGGGAAGCCGGCATAGAGTATATGACGACGGAAGACCGGGGCGAGGTTCTGCGACGCTGGGAAGAGTCCATGCGGACAGGCAATACATTTGAAATGCAGTACCGCTTGCGCCGCAAGGATGGCATGTACCGTTGGTTCTTGGCACGCTCGGTACCGGTGCGGGACGAGAAAGGCGCAGTCATCAAATGGTTCGGAACGGCTACGGACATCCATGACCAGATGGCAACAAGCGAGACGCTGCGCGAAAGCGAAGAACGCTTCCGCAGCATGGCCGACAGCGTTTCTGCACTTGTGTGGGTTTCGGATCTGGACATGAAACGCACGTACTTCAACAAGTCCTGGATGGAATTCACCGGCAGCCAGATTGAGGAGGAAATCGGCGACGGCTGGCAAAAACATATTCACGCGGAAGACACCGAACGTTACCTGTCGTATTACAGAGCCGCTTTCAAAGCCCGCAAACCTTTCGAAGTCGAGTACCGTCTGCGCCGGCACGACGGCCAGTACCGGTGGGTGCTCGCGCGCGGAAATCCGCGTTTCACGCATTCCGGGGAATTCGCCGGCTTTGTCGGACTGTGTCTGGACGTGACCGAACGCAAACTGGCCGAAGACCAGATCACCCAGCTGAACCTGAAACTGGAACAGCGCGTGCAAGACCGCACACAGCAGTTGGTAGCGGAAATCGAGGAGCGTAAACGCGTCGAAGCCCAAGACAGGGCCAACCTGGAACGCCTGCATAACATCATTGAAACCATGCCGCTCGGCGTGATCGTGTACGACGAAAACCAGCGCGTGCTGCATGCCAACGAAAAAGTCTGTGACATGTTCGGGCTCAGTCTGCCGCCGTCCGGCATGATCAACCACACCGTGGATGAGATCACCACAATGCTCGGACACACGGTCCACGCTCCCGGAATGCTGAAAGACTCCGTGAACGCGGCAGTCGAAAGCGGCCAGCCGCAGTCCGATCATGAGATGTTCCTGCTCGGAGGCAGGGTGATCTCCTCCGATTACATTCCAGTGTTCTCCGAAGGCGTCAGCCGCGGCCACGTGTTCCTGTACCGCGACATCACCCGCGAAAAGAGGGCCGACGCCACGAAATCCGAATTCATGTCGCTGGCCAGCCACCAGTTGCGCACGCCGTTGACGGCGATCCGCTGGACCTTCGGCAGGCTGCAGCGGCAGATGGCCAATCAGCCGGGGGCCGCCGCGGAACTGAGGCTGATGGAAGAAGGCCGCAAAGCGACCGCGCGCATGTCCGAAACCATCGACACGATGCTGAAGATCTCCAAGCTCCAATCGGGCGACATCAAGCCCAACCGGGCCGACATCCGGCTGGGCGAATACCTGCAGGAGGTCACCGCACCGTACATCCGCCAATCCAGACAGAAAGACCAGCATCTCATCATCGAGTGTGCGCCGACACTGATGCTGCACAACGATCCGAAACTGCTGAAAGAAGTCATCATCAACCTGGTCAGCAATGCCGTGAAGTACACGCCGCAACATGGGGAAATACGCGTCACGGCGAAGGCAGACTCCAGTGGTGCGATTCACATCGCGGTGAAAGACACCGGCTACGGCATCCCGCAATACCAGCAGGCCAAAGTATTCAGCAAATTCTTCCGCGGCGACAACGTGGTCAGCCGCGAAACCGAGGGCACGGGCTTGGGACTGTATCTGGTATCGCTGATCGGACAGCTGATCGACTGCCGCATTTCATTCGCCTCGACCGAAGGCCGCGGCACCACGTTCACACTGGTCTTCGTCGCTCTGGCGGCACCGGATCAAGCCTGAAGCGAGAGTGACAGTACATAGTTGTCTTTCTCTGTTTCGGCGAGCTGTACCGACCCGCCGATGGACTGCGCAAGCGAGTGAGCGATGGACAACATCAGGCCCGTGGGTCCGCCTACCAGCTGATTGACCTGATTCTCGTCGGCACCGGCTCTGACGGGGCTCAACAGCGACAATTCCAGCGGGCACCGGATGTCTATCCGGACTGCGTCGCCGGTCCTTGATGCAGTCAGCACCATGGCTTTGGAACCCTTCATAGACGATGACATCGCGATGAGCAACGATTGAACGACCGTCTCCAGAATGCCTCTATCCACGTTCATCTCCAGGTCATCCGGGCATCGGATTTCGGCCTGCTGATTATTCGGCAGTTCGAACTTGTCGAGGAATGACCGCAGGAAATCAGCCAGGTGGATCTGCTGAGACGATGCGGCATATCCCCCGTCTTCGACCTTCGCCAGAATGAGCATCGCATCCAACATTCGCGACAACATCCTGGCATTGTCGGAGATGCCTTCTATAAGATGCCTCTGTTCGGGTGTCAGCGTACCGGTGTCAGCCTTCTGAAGCCTGCGCGACCCCCAACGGATGGCAGACAGCGGAGTCTGCAAGCCGTGACTGGCCACGAACATCATCTTCATGGACGAGGCGCCTACCGCTGGAATGTCTTTCTTGACGTGCTTTTTGGTCATGAAATCAGGGGAGAAACATCACAGGTATTTCTGGATCTTGGGCCACAGTTCATCTTCGTCCATATCACTCTTCACGTAATAATCTTTTGCCCCGAGAGCGAAGCATTTTTCCGGATCCATGTCTCCGCTGAGGTTCGACAAGATGATGACCGGGAACGCGTATTTCTTGTCTTTGATGTGCTGCAGGACAGCAAAGCCGTCCTTCTTCGGCATGATCAGGTCGAGCAACATCAGGTCGGGCTGCTTCTTGTCGACGGCAGCGATGGCTTCTTCACCGTTGGTAGCGAGCGTCACGCTCATGCCGTGTTCGCGCAGTCCTATGGAAATCGTTTCGCCGAGGAACGCATCATCCTCAGCAACCAGAATTGTCTTTGACATACGTGGAAGGGAAAGCAATCTGAATCAAAATCAGAACAGATCCGGCTCAGCGGGAATCGCGCTGTTGAGTGACGAAAAACGGCTGAATGTGAGCGTAGAGGTTGGGTCCGTGCAGGACAGTCATGCGCAGCGACTTGCCTTGTGAGGCATCTGCGGACAGCTTCGCGTGCTGCGGATGCTCCTGGACGAACGACTGCATGCTGTTGAAAATCATCGACTTCTCAAAAGCGAAGAGTCCGTGCTGCTCGGCTGCAATTTCGGCCGCGCCGGCTGCACGCCTGAAGGAGGCCATGCAGTCATTCAGCACGAAATTCCCGTGGGTGAACGCAAGAATACGCTCTTTGATTTCGGACGATTCACTGTCGCGCATCCTGACTTTTTTCAGAATGCTGATGAATGAGTCGAAGTTATGGGAAGAATCAGGCATGGGTTGTGGATGCGGAAATACGACTCATGCAGCGTTCCATCCGCTGAAGCAACACTTCGACACTTTCCCCAAGCAGATCGGCCGCGTCCCGCTCCGCCAACCCGTCGACGTGGCGCAGAATGAACGCGTCGCGGTCACCGGATTCCAGACGGCGCAAAACGGAAATCACGCGGTCTTCATTCTCGGCAGCCACAGTCACCTCTGCCATCTGCGGCCGCACTTCTGCGATCAGCGAGGAAGCGGTGCGGTACAGGAACATCTTCATGTCATCGATGTAGTTGCCTTCTGCGATGAACTGCCAGGCCTTCCTGAAGGTCTGCAGCATCAGCTCTTTTCCCTGTTCCCTGTCGAACGTGCGGAGGTAACAGTGCCGGAAGATGGCATCTGCATGCGCATCGTAGGCAGCGGAGATATCGCGTTCCGAGTGGAAAGATGATCGCGACATAGGGAGGGGGGAACCGAAAATAAAAGCTTGTAAGAGACAGTATAGTCATCCACGGGATTTGCACCAGAAATCCGGCGGGATTCAGGCAACCCGCACAGGCGGAATTGCTATATCTGCAGACGCAGTGCCCTGGCGTTTCTTTCCGTTCCATTGCCGGAAATGATTGACAAAAAACACGTACATTTCCTGTATATAAAAGGCAGGCGTACCGGATCATGCCCGGCCTGAAAACCTACAGTGTGGCAGCGCTGGTCTGCACATCCGGCTCCCCCGCTTTCTCCGCTACCGGTTGGCTCGCTTCTACCGTGAAATTCACGTGCGTGAACGCGATCATGCACTCTTTGGACAACGACGGGTTGCTGCTGACGATCCGCACCCGCTTGAGCAGGCTGACATACGCGTCGAAGTTGTCCGTGGGATCGGTCATGAGGAAGGGAATACGGCCAGTATAGTCGTCTGAAAGCGGGGCGCCAGAGATCCGGACTGTTTTTAGGACGATAGGAGCAGCATGAGGCGAAATGCGCATCCCGCTACCAAAAATCCCTGTTTTCTGCTATACTCAGATGATACCCCTATGCCAAACGGTCCTCCCGAAAACCCCGGCGACGACTTCGACTACCTTTTCGATGAACCGGATCCGGCCAGGTTGACCAGGCCGGGCGGCGTGACACAGGCATCCGACCTGATCGAGGCGCTGCGAAAGAACATAGATCTACGCACATTGTTCGACGACAATCCGCGCCTCAACGAGTACCACGTCATCAACGCATTGAACCTCACCAACGACCGCGAACGGCGTGTGACCGGTTCTACGCGCAGCCGGCTCTCCGAAGTGCTGAAAGAGCGTGGACCGGAAACCGGCATCGGCCAGGCGGCCGCACGAATGCGCGAGAAAATCGCGGCAGCAAATCTGCCCGAGTACTTGGAGTGCTTCGATCACGAGATCAACGAGATCGTCGAAAAACTGCTGACAAACAAGAAAAACAACGGGCCCGACATGCAAGCTGCGAGCCAGGCCATGCATCTGCTGGAAGCGGTGCCTGTCACACCTTCGGCGCAGGTAAAAGAAAGCGCCAAAAAGATCTTCGCCCTGTTCGTAAAAACCCACCCCGACGATGTGCAGTCCTTCATCCGTGTGTTCGGACTCGACATGGCGTCGGTGCGCGAAGAGGTGATAAAAAACTTCATCGGAAGCAACAATGAACTCCAGTCCGTGGGCATACACACAACTGTGGTGATGCGGCTGCAGGAAGCCGGCGTGTTCGACAGGAATCTGCAGGCGCCCGATATTCAGGAAGCCGCACTGGAAGAGTGCAGGGTGGGCACGATGCGCCACGAGCAGCCGGCCCGGTTACTGGAATTCAAAGCGTTCTACGGGCTGGACGACGTGGCGTTCGGACGGAGCGTGCAGACGGGCATGCTGAAGACTTTTTGGAGGAAAAGCTACCCCCCCGACGAGTACGTCAGGATGCTGACGGATCTGGGAGTAGCCGAGACAAAAGAAGATCCGGATGTGCGTGCCGAGGCACTGAACGCGTTCGATACAATGCTTCTGAATGTGTCACTCAAAGAAGACACGGCAATCGTCAGGTGGTTGCACGATTATTTTGCATTCACCGATAGTGAACTGGCGGAATACAAACCCAGGGTAATGAGTTTCATAGAGACCGCGTTGCAAGGCGGTGAAATACCGACCGTACGCACACTCCAGTATCTGCTGCATATCCCCGATACGGAGGTGCACGAGGCTGCGCTGCGCGTACTGAAAAAATCGTACAGCGCATACCAACCGAAAATGGCATGGGTCGACGGCTTGCTTCGGGAAGGCATCATTCAGCCGGAGGAAGTCCGGGAGGGCAGGATCAGCGTGATCAGGGAGTCAATTGCACGCGGGAGCGTATCAATGGTCGACGACGCGACGAAACTGTCGGAAGGGGGAAAGCCGCTGTTCGGGGCGGATGAGAGCGTGCGGATTGCAAAAAAATCATTCCTCGACAGCCTGCAAGCAGGGCGGGTAGACACGATCCTGAAGCTGGAAAAAGTATGTGATCTGTCGCTGGTGCGAGCCGAGCCAGAAACACGGACTGCCGCATTGGCAGGCATCAGAAGCAGGCTGATGGGCGGCGTGCCCCAGATCAAAGACGCCGAGACTATACGGGACGAGTACGGCATCAGCCAGCCTGAGTACATCGGCATCGCGAAAGCGTCTGCCCTTGAACACATCACGAACAACTGGCTGGACTCGGCCACCCAGATTATCGAGAAGTTCGGCTTCGCCGGACTAGCATCTTCGCCCGAAGGCAAAGCCGCTGGCGCACAGGGAATCGCCCGGATCCTTCGGATCAGACCCGCCGAACCGGAAAATAGCAGGCCTATTCATTATCCGAGCGAGAAAAGTATCGCCCATGCGCTTGAAGTCCAGCGATACACCGGAGCAAGCGACACCGAGATCCTCCCCGGGATCCGCGAATTTGTGCTGAACGCCCTGCCCGTCTACGGCGATGCCACGCTGCCGTGCTTCACATTGATCAAGGCGCGCTTCCCTTTCGCAGCAGCTGAATTCGAATCGGCTGAAGTGCAGAAAGCGGCTGAGGCGAGGATCGTGCAACTGTTGCCGGAAGGGAAAATCGACATGGCCCAGAAACACTGCGTCATAGCAGGCATCGACCCCGCACGGATGACGTCATTGGCAAGCCAGGCGATGATCTCGTCGATCTTCACCCAGCACACCGATGCGGCTACGGCCGTGCAGACGCAGTTCCACCTTCCGGATGATCTGGCCTCGCATCTGCCGCTGTGCAACGAACGGCAGCGGTATGTGATCACGCTCTGGAAATGCCAGGACGTCCGTGATCTGATGAAGTTCTCCAGAAACAACCAGGACTATCTGCGCGTAGCCTTGGATCCGGGTCATGAGCCCGCGCTGACACCGGAAGACATACCCGCGGTCAAAGCGCTCCATCTCACCCCCCGCGAAGCCGAGAATTTGCGCACGCTACAGATATTGGACATCGACAAGCGATCCAAAAGTCTGCAGGCGCTGTCGGCCGATGCCGACAACGACGATCTCCTGCGGCAACTGAAGCTCACCGGCGGCGACTGGGCGGATCAAGAAAACATCATGGGGCCGTATACCAGAGCGGTCGAGTGTTTCGGCGAAGGCGACCCTGCGGCCGGACACAAACGGGTCCGTGCTTTCATGAGCCGACCGGGTTTGTCGCGCCATGAAGCGTTGGTCGCGATGGATCCGATCATCAAATTGCAGGGAATATCCGGACTGAAACCGAAAAGTTTTTACGGGCAGATCTTGGAGCAGGTGCGTATGTCGGGCGAACAGCATGACGGCCTCACTGCGCATCATCATTTGAACACCGTCGCGCAGAACCTGAACCCCGACATCGCGGGCACGCTGGAGAAAGCCCGGACGTTCAAAGGCGTGGTGCGCCTGCAGACGATGGCAAAAACGTTCTCCAATCCGCGCAACGTGTTCGCATCGTGGAGCAACCTGAAACGCTTCTACCAGCTGTCGCGCGAACTGGAACGCGGCGAAGGCCTGCAGCGTCTGGGCGACCTGCGGGCAGCCGGAAAACATAAACTGTGCGACTTCGCAGAGACACTGGCATTCCATGAAACGAGTGACGTCAGCATCGCCGATACGATGCTGTTCGTGGAAAAGCCGGGCGAATTCCTCGACAGCGGTGACGGGAACGCGCCGACCGCACTGCAGCAAAACAAAAAGCCGTCCAACTACACCCAGATCCCACACCTCGGACTGACCGCAGAAGAATTGCGCGACGGTCTGGTGGAAGGCGACTTCGACCGCATGCAGCGCTTCCGGCCGTTGGAGGTGCGCTACAAAATCCCCCGCCCCGGAGCCGAACTGCCGCCCGCCGGACGGCATGAGCGGATCCGCGCAGGGTACGCGGAACTGGAGCGGCGCAACACTGGTGACAAGCGAGGCGGCGGCGAAAACCGCAAGGCATTCGCGCAATTGAACAGGCTGCTGCAACCGCTCGGCACCGATCTTAAAACCTATCTTGCAGCGCAAGGTGACGCACCGGATGCAGCGCTCGACGCCATGGAAGACGTCATGAAGAAATATCTGCCCCAACAGTTCGCTGTCGAAACCGATGAATTGATCGTGAAGGTGAACCTGAAGAGCGACCCGATCGGCATCCTGGCCGGAAACGACACCGAATGCTGCATGAAATTCGGCACCGTGAACGGCAAGAACAACATCTACATGTACAACCCCGGCGATGCGGTGCTCACTATGCAGCTGGTGCGCAAAGACGGCAAACGTACCATTGCGCAAAGCCTGCTGACCGAGGATATGGACATCGGACTGCCTATCCCTGAAGTCCAGAAGCAGTTGCTGACCGGCAAACCGCTGACCGAGATCCTCCCCGACGCCAAACTGAATGACGCGCTGGGTTATATGTCCGGTGACAACGTTCAGGTCGCGCCGAACTACAAACAGGAGCCGTACCTGAGCCTGATCCGCAAAGTCTTCGCCGACTTCACGTTCGAATACCTGCAGCGCTACGGCGACACCGACAACCTGACCAAAGACAAAGTGCCGGTGGGCACCATGTACAGCGCGGCGCACGAAACCGGCAACGCGCTGAACACGTTCTCGCCGATGGTGCCGCTCAGCTACAGCGACAAAACCGGGCCACAGGTCTGCATGGTCACTCCCGAGAAGCTGGTCGAAGACAGGCACAAGACCGTCATCGAACATGCCAAGCCGGACAACCCGACGCTCAGGCCGATCGCCACTGCCGGTGTCTCACACCTTGTGCCGAAAGACACGATTCCGACCGCGTACCTCGAAGAGCGCATCTACCACGACAACGCCACGCTGGTCATGCATCTGCACAACATCGAAAACGGATTGATCGGAGTGGGAGCCAACAACATCCGCAAGGACAAACCGCACCTGTGCTTCAAGTGCAGGGACAAAACAGGGCGGATGACCGGCTATATGATCGCGTACGAAGGCGTGCTGTCCAACGAGCATGCCAAAGTCGGGGTTGATTCCGAACTTGAAGGCAAGCCAGCGGTATACATCGCCGACATGGCCGGCGAAGGCCGCGTCGCCGGCGCCGCGCTGACCCAGGAGTTCATTGCCCAGTACAGCACCGAGTATCTGGCGAAGGGTGTGATGATGCCGATCTATGCCGAAACCCGCGAAAGTACGTCGTACAGAACCATGTTGAGCCGGCTGAAGCGCTCGGCGCCAAAGGGGGTTCTGTTCGATTTACGTGAATTCCCGACCTATAAGGCCGGCAAAGACACCATGCATCCGATAATTATCGTGCCCAGAAAAGATGACACGCCAGGAGCCACTGAACCCGAGGTGGAGCACACGACTGCGGCCTAAGAAAGGCCTAAAACCGCTCCAAAACCGTTCAGAAGGCCTCCGTGACAAAGATATACAGGATCACATGTAGCGCCAAAATGCAGTGAATCGCTGTTGTGGGGGCTTCTGAGACACTCTACACTCGGCATGTTTTCTAGTTTCTTTACCCCCCACCCCATGAGCGTTGTAGCTGCTCGCGTTAAGGAAATGCTGTCCCAGATGGACATGCGCTGCGGAGGCGATTTCGTCGAGGCTCTCGACAAAGTCGTGTCTGACGCAGTCAAGAAGGCCGCTTGGCGCGCCAAGGAGAACAAGCGCCAGACCGTCTACGCTTGCGACTGTTAATCAGTCTCATCCTGACTCTAAAGAGGAGCCGCAAGGCTCCTTTTTTTGTGCGCTAATACACCGCTTCCAGATAACACTTCTCACACACCACGATCTCCGGCCTGTCCGGAGCAAAACTGGTGACAACAGGATCACTGCATTTGGCGCATGTGCGCTCCCAGAGTCTGCGTGGATTTCGAAGTGCCATCCGCCGCTTGTGCCGCTCTTCGGGATGCAGCCTCGGCAGCGGCAACTTCATGCGGCGGTAGAATTCCAATTCCTGTTTGTTGATCTTGAACGGTTTGCCGGTCGACCCGCATTCGATGGCCCAGTTGAGAACATCATCGGGAATATCGGCCGAGTCATCGGGCAACTGCGACGCGGCGATGGTTTTCTTTGCTTCCGGCGGTGGTGATTCCAGGTCTGACCAGGCAAAACCTTTGGCCAGTGCCTGCTGCTTTGTAAGCGGGAAGAAATCCTGGGCGATGGAGTGGTTATATCCGTACGGGGAAAGATTCGCGGAATGAAACTCTCCCCATTCTTTGCGTTCCTGCATCAGTTCAATGAGCTGCGGAACCAGCTTCTCATATTCTTCTTTGGTGTATTGCTTGTTGAAAATGCAGTACGAATTGTGCCGCAGGCCGACGCAGCCGAAACAATCCCGGCACGACGTGCAGTAGGCGCAGTAGAGCAGCGCCGAACAGTTCCCCCAGCAACACATGCAGAACAGCAGGTTTGCAACGCCCTCCCCCACCCCCATGCATTCGTAACACAGCTCCGCCGGGTGCCCCCACCGGTAGACATCCTGGCAATCTTTTCCTCCGCGCATGTAATTGCAGTACTTGGCATCCTCCAGACCGTCGCAATCGAAACAAGAAGATGCATTTTTGCAGCCGGTGAGATAATCGCCGGTGCTGCTTTCGTTATTCAGCCCGATGTAAGCACGGCGCGGGTGAGCTGCAAGCAGCGGCTGCATTCTGGATTCGACGAGTGCGCGCGTCGCATGTTTTGAGAGCGGGTACTCCGCAATTTTCTGTTCGTACTCTTCTTTTTTCAGCTGCTCATTGAAGAAGCAGTACTGCTTCTGACGCAGTCCGACGCAACCGAAGCAGTTTTTGCAATTCAGACAGTCATACAGGAACGCGCTGTCCGAACAGTTGGTGCAGTCACGAGCGTACGACAAACGATAGCAATCTTTGCAATGAACGCACTCATAGCAGAGCTCGATGGTCAGGTTCGCATAGCAGTCGACCGCGCTGGTTGCGTAATACGTGCTGTGGCAGTACATGCAATCCTGGCTGTGGTCAGTGCAGAAGCACAAATAGCAATTCTTGTCCCAGCCGCTGTAGTGGACGTATTCGGAATTCTCGTTGCTGTCGACCGCGAGCGACACGACCGGTACGTCGAGCAGAAGCTCGTGAAATTGTTCGAAGAACGGACGTGCTGGATCAGTGTCTTTGGCAAACGCGCGCGCGTCCCAGTCGTCCGCCCACCACTCAGCCGGTTCGTAGACCTTGTGCGGGCTGTCGGGCGGGATGGATGACACAATCGATTTGCCCGACTTCGACGATGTCCGGCGGAACAACTTGGATTCGTTGTTATGCGACAGCCTGCGCTGCAGCCGGCAGTCGGGACAAAGCGTTGGCGGAGGAACCGCATATTTTTTGCCACCGAATACGGGCGACACCTTGTCGTAGAATGCGAGATCGTCAGGCGTGATCTGGAACGCGGCCGAACACTGAACGCAGGTGCGGTTCATAAGTACTCAGTCTAGCAGTCTACATTCAGCCAGTCGAAAGATTCACCCTGCATCTGCTATGCTTGACCTCGATGACTGAGGCGATCAAATACTTGATCGGCACGCTAGCCCTGATGATGGGGGTAATCGGCATTGAGCAAGGCTGTGAGAAATGGCTCGGCAAAGAAAAGGATCTCGTTACAGGCCCACTTCTAGTGATCACCGGAGTCTTCTCAGTGCTTTTCGCACTTCTTCTCAATACGTAAGTCGAGTGGTGGATGATCCCGGACGTAAACCGAGAAGATTTTTGCCATTTATGCGGCTTTAAACGGCCTTCACCCTCGCCTTCAGATCGAATTCGAAGCTGATCTTGCCGGAGGCTGCCAGCAGCCAACTCCACAGCAACACAGTAACGACCGAGAAGACCAGGAACCATGGCGTTTCGAAATTGAATGACGAGATGCCGCACGTCGGCCTGGCTACAGCCGGGAAGTGCGACGAACTGATGAGGCCCGTGCACACGCCGCCTGCGATTGAGCTCAGCGCGAACATGACTGCAAGCAGCACACCTTCGATGAGTAAAAGCGGGGCAGCAAGCCGCCACATGCCTTCTCTTTTTCGCATAAACAATATCACCGTGCTAACCGCAAGAATGCCGGCAAGAACGAAGATCGCCAATTCCAGAGCAAGGTACGGATAAAACGCGAAACTGATGAAGTCAGCTGATTCGGTCACCGGCGGATCGTAGAGCTTCGAAAGCGCGGCCACGCCGCCTGCGAACAGGCACATCTGCAAAGCGAAAGTTACAACCGCTCTGAGTACAGACCCTGCCGACGGACTCACAAACTGTAAGCGCACGGAAAACATGGTAGATCCGGCCACTCGATTTTCCTACGAGAATAGGCAGAAAATCTAGCGCGTCACGCTGATCTCCGAACCGCCCTCCGCATGCGGAGCGCTGACGGTGATGCGGCCCTGCGCAGTGCGGTGGATGACGTACCCCGTCTCCCCGGCCGAAGCCTGCGGATCTTTCGGCACCTGAACCAGATACATGCCGGTCAGCATTTCCAGGTCGACACATGGCTGCATCGGCGCGACGCTGTCACAGATTTCCTGCGGCTCGCCCATGGGGATGCCACTCGGGATGTTTCCGTTGTTATCGATAGCGTACTGGTAGGTGGCGTTCAGAATCGTGTTCACGTCGCTGCGTCGCTGCGCATCGCGGGCGTCACCGAGCTGCTTGGTCGGGTTCACTGACAAGATCGTCAGGAAGGCCAAGGCCAGGACGCTGAGGAAGGAGGAACACATGGGTATGGAAGGGAAAGATACTGCGGATGAAAGGGTCTTCGACTCGCTTCGCTCGCTCAGACTCATTCGATTCGCGGATATGGTTTACTATGAGTGAGCGACCCGAAGGTCGCGAATTGAATGGTGGACGATCTCGGGATCGAACCGAGGACCTTTCGAATGTGAATCGAACGCTCTAACCAGCTGAGCTAATCGTCCAAGTGTAGTGATGTAATGATCGAGACTGGCTGAGCGTTCCCTTTTTGTCTGACGCCCCGTAAACGGGGCTGGGCCAGCTGAGCTAATCGTCCAGAGTGAATGATGCAATGATCGCCTAAATAACGCCCGTGCATCCTACAACACAACGCGTTTGGACAAAAACGATTTTCTTGATATGGCCACTATCCTCAGGGTGCCCGCGCATCTACAATCGTGACCATGAACCGCTCACTGACGATCGTGTACGCCTCCACCTCCGGACATACGGAATACGTGGTGGATGTGCTCATCGACGTGCTCGGGGAAAAGGACAAGAGCATGCGTGTCATCAAGCAGCGCGCAGAGCTGACCAAGCCCGAGGATTTTACGAAGGCCGATGTCCTGTTGCTGGCCTCCAGCACCTGGAACACCGGCAACGTGGAGGGCCAGCTGAACCCGCACATGCACGACCTGCTCATGGTCCGCGCGGCAACTGCCGACCTGGCCGGCAAACCGGTAGCCGCAATCGGCCTGGGCGACGAACGGTACTTCTTCACCGCCAGAGCTGCTGATCGGCTTACCGACTACATCAAAATCCACCAGGGACAGCTGCTGCTGCCGACACTGAAAGTGGTCAACGAACCCTACGGCCAGGAAGACAAGGTCCGCACGTGGGCCGCTGACCTGGCACAGAAAATCGACGCCCTTCCCGCCAAAGTCGCCAAATAACATGGCTCGCATCTCTCTCAAAATCGTCGGCGCATCCGGACAAGGCATCGACTCCATCGGCGAGGTGATGGCCAAAGCGCTGAAGCGCGCGGGCTACTGCATCTTCGGCTACCGCGAGTATCCGTCACTCATTAAAGGAGGTCACGCCAGCTACCAGCTGGACATCGACAACATCGTCATCCGCAGCACCGAGACGAAGGTGAATATCGTCATCTCGCTGAATCACCACGGACTGGAGCACAACCTGCCCGATCTGAAGACCGGCGGCATCTTCATCCATTCGCACAAGGACTGGAAGTTCCCGGCTGAGCATCTGAAGCTCATCAAGGAGCGCCGTCTGAGCGTGGTCGAATTGCCGATCGAGGAGATACTCACCAAGCTCAAGGCCAAGCCGATTCTGGCCAACGTGATCCTGAATGCGTTCGTGTGGGCGATTTTGGATCAGGACATCGACGCGCTGAAGAAGATGGTCGGCGAGAAGTTCGCCAAGAAGAAAGATCTGCTGGAGGTGAACATGCAATGCATCGACGCAGGTTTCGCGTACGAAGACAAAACGGCGGGCAAGCTGCGGGTAGTAATGCCCAAGCCCGACAAAAGCTTCCGCGACCAGATGCTGCTTACCGGAGCGGTCGCTATGGGCATGGGAACCGTGCATGCAGGCGTACGTGTCTACGCCGGCTATCCGATGACGCCCAGCAGTCCCCTGCTGGTCTACATCGCATCGGTGCAGAACGACACCGGCATGGTGATCAAGCAGGCAGAAGATGAAATCACAGCGGCACAGTTCATGTCCGGCGCGATGTTCATGGGAACGCGTGCGCTCACGGCCACGTCCGGCGGCGGATTTGATCTGATGACCGAAACCCTATCGCTCGACGGCATCATCGAGAACCCGACCGTGTTCGTACTGGCGCAGCGCCCGGGCCCGGCAACCGGTCTGCCGACATGGACCGGCCAAGGCGACCTGCTCATGGCTATCTACAGCGGTCACGGCGAGTTCGCGCGGTGCATCATGAGCGTCAGCGACAGCGAGGATTCGTTCTACCTGATGAACGAGGCCTATAACATCGCCGAGGAATACCAGATCAGCGTGATCGTGATGACCGACAAGCAGATCATGGAGGCGCTGTTCACCCAGCCGGTCTACAACCAGAAGAAGATCAAGATCAGCCGCGGCAACCTGGTCACCGACCCGAAGAAGCTGGCCAAGCTGAAGAGCACCGACCGCTTCGACCCGCATGCGCCGGACGGCATTTCACCGCGCTGGTTGCCGGGCGCCAAAGCCGCGACGTACATCGCGCAGGGCGACGAGCACAGTGGCGACGGGTCCATAGACGAATCGTCCGAGAATGCGATCCTGCAGATGAACAAACGCATGAAGAAACTGGCCGTGCTGAAGGCAAAACTGCCTGAGCCGGAGCTGATCGGCGACCAGAACCCCGACGTGATGTTTGTCTCGTGGGGAAGCCAGAAAGGCGTGGTGATGGACGTGCTGGAGAGCGAAGAATTCAAGGGCAAGAAAGTCGGCTATCTGCACTTCACCTACCTGTGGCCGCTGCGCACCGAAAAACTGCTGTCGCTGATGAAGACCGCCAAGAAAACCGTGCTGATCGAGTGCAACTACATGGGCCAGCTGGGCCTGCTCATCCGCCAGGAAACCGGCGTGGGTTGCGGCGCTGAAATCCTGAAGTTCGACGGCCGCCCGTTCTTCTACGAGGAACTCAGAGAAAAAATGCTCGCACATCTTTCCGTCCCCGTCTCCGCATGACCATCCCCTTGAGCGTCGAGGCCATCCAGAAAATGAAGCTGTTCCGCAGCGAGAACAAATGCACGTGGTGCGACGGCTGCGGCAACTACGGCATCTGGAGCGGCATCAAGCGCGCGCTTGCAGAGCTGGGCAAGGGCCCGACCGATGTGCTGCTGTGTTACGACGTGGGCTGCCACGGCAACGCCGCCGACAAGTCACTGGGCTATCACTTCCACGGCCTGCACGGGCGCGTGCTGCCGTTCGCAGCCGGAGCCAAAGTGTCCAATCCGGATCTGCCGGTGGTCTGCTTCGGCGGTGACGGTGCCAGCTTCTCGGAGGGCATCGGCCACTTCATCCACGCCATCCGCAGCCACTACCCGGTCACGTTCGTCCTGCACAACAACGAGAACTACGGCCTGACTACCGGCCAGGCCAGCTCGCTGACGCCCCAGGGCCAGCCGATGAGCGTATCCCCCAACGGCATCCCCGAGCGCACGCTGAATTCGATGGACCTGGTGTTCTCACTGGAGCCGACGTTCGTCGCGCGCGCGTTCAGCGGCGACGTGAAGCAGATCACCTACGTGCTGAAGGAAGCCATGGGCCACCGCGGCTTCGCGTTCGTGGACATCCTGCAGGCCTGCCCGACGTACAACCACTTCGCCACGCACACCATGCTGCTGGAGAAATGCTACAAAGTGGAAGACTCCGGCTACGTGCCGAACGATTTCAAGAAGGCACGCGAACTGGCAGTGAATACGACTGACAAAATCGCCACCGGCGTGCTGTTCCGCCGCGAAGACGTTCCGAACTTCTATGAAAGGCTGGTGCCCAGGCAGGGCAAGACCACGACCCCGGTTCAAGAAGTCGAGCGGCAGGATGTGACCAAGTTGATGGAGCGATACATTTAAATTCACGAGCGCACGCGTTTTTGGTTCTTTTGCCGCTCGGGCAAAAGAACAAAGAAATCAAAATCCTCCACCTAAAAATCCTCACATCTCTACAAACATCTCATGGATTTTGGTCTGTCCACGCACTTCCGGATGGAACGTGCCCGCGAGTATATTCCCCTGTCTCACCAGCACGGGTTTTCCTTGATACGAAGCCAAAACTTCGACGCCTTTGCCGACGCGGGTGATCACCGGCGCACGGATAAATGACACGTCCACCGGGCTCTTGATGCCCTTCACGGTCAGCACCGCCTCGAAGCTGTCGACCTGCGTGCCGTACGCGTTACGCTCGACGTCGATGTCGATCAGACCGAGTGTCTTCGGCGAATTTTTCCCTGTCGCACGCTTGGACAAAACAATCGCACCCGCACAGGTCCCGTACACCGGCATCTTGCGCTTCTTGATCTCGGCACCGACTCCGCTCGACTCCAGGAACTTGGCCATCACCGTGCTCTCGCCGCCCGGAATGATCAGCCGGTCGACACTCTGCAGGTCCTCCAGTCCCCGAACCTCGATGGCAGGCACGCCGATATCGGCCAGCACCTGCAAGTGCTCTGCAAAATCGCCGTGGAAAGCCAGAACACCGACGGTTACCATCCGCGCTCGGCAAGCTTGGTCGGCAGCGTGGCGATCTCCAATCCGGTCATCGCCATACCCAGACCCGTGGAGATTTCTGCCAGTTTCTTGGCGTTGTTGAAGTGCACGGTTGCCTGCACGATCGCAGCCGCGACTTTCTTCGGATTCGATGACTTGAAGATGCCGGAACCCACGAACACGCCCTCGGCTCCCAGCGACATCATGAGTGCTGCGTCCGCAGGCGTTGCGATGCCACCGGCCACGAACGTGACCACCGGCAGACGCTGGGTCTTTTTGACTTCCTGTACCAGTGCCAGCGGCACGCGCTCCTCCTCGGCGTAATCTTTCAGCTGGTTGGCGTTCATCGCGGTCAGACTGAAGATCTCACCGTTGATCAGCTTCAGGTGGCGGACGGCTTCGATGACGTTGCCGGTGCCGGCCTCGCCTTTGGTACGGATCATGGCCGCGCCCTCACTGATGCGACGCAGAGCCTCGCCCAAATTGGTCGCTCCGCACACGAACGGCACGGTGAAATCGCTCTTGTCAACATGATCGAACGGGTCAGCCGGCGTGAGCACTTCGCTCTCGTCGATGTAGTCCACTTCCAACGCCTCCAGAATCCGGGCCTCTGCGGTGTGTCCGATGCGGATCTTCGCCATCACCGGAATGGAGACGGCTGCCTGAATCTGTTTGATGAGTTTCGGATCGCTCATGCGGGCGACTCCCCCGTCCCGGCGGATGTCCGACGGTACGCGCTCCAGCGCCATCACCGCACATGCACCTGCGTCTTCGGCGATCTTGGCCTGGGCAGCATCCACCACATCCATAATCACGCCGCCTTTCAGCATGCGTGCGAGGTCCTGGCCGGTGGTGTTGCGTGCGGAAGCCATGCGCGAAACGATGCTACCGGGAAACGACACAAGATGGTAGACCGGCAGGTCTACAAATCCACGACACCGGCGAACTCCGGATCCACCGACAACCTGCTTTCCTCCGGCAGAACCTGGTTCTGATACTTGGAGAACGGCTTCATGTTGTACGGTGTCTCGGCGGGCGATGTCATCATCTCGAAAGCGATCTGGCACACGCGCATGCCCGGGTACAACGCGACAGGCAGGCGGTTCAGGTTGCTGATTTCCAGAGTGATCGTGCCGCTGAAGCCCGGATCCACGAAACCGGCGGTAGAGTGGATGATGATGCCAAGGCGGCCCAGAGAGCTGCGGCCTTCCACGCGGACGACCAGATCGTCCGGCACGGTGATTTTCTCCTGAGTGACGCCCAGAATGAACTCACCCGGCTGCACGATGAACGGGTCGCCATCGGCGATGGTGATGATGCGCATGTTGGCGGCGAACGTCTTGGGGTTCTTCGGATCCAAGAGTGCGTACTTGCTGTGCTCGTAAACCTTGAACACGTTACCCAGGCGCAGATCCATGCTGCTGGCGTGGATGTGCTGGAACAGTTCCGGCTGCGAAGACTCGATCTTTACCCGGCCTGAGGTAATGGCGGCCTTTATGTCGCGGTCAGAGAGGATCATGACGAGGGGGTGAGAAGCACTGGATACAAAGTCTATATCACACCGCCGGGAAAACCAAAACGCAACCGGATTGGAGGACAGCGGCCGGGTTTTGCGCTACACTGACAGGCCCATGCGAACCGCAACCAAAGAGGCAAAGGACGTCCAGACCGACGACAAGGACGGCGCCGTGGATCATGACGTCCAGGCGCGCCACAGTGCGGTTGTGTCCAAATTCCGGTCATACCTGCGCGTGACGATGGAGGAGACCGGTGCATCGTCCACGCAAGAGGCCGAAAGCCTGAAGGACTGGCTCCGGAAACAGGGCCCGACCAGCACGGGCGTGAGAAATATGGAGGAGGCATGGAGCGGCTGGTACGTGAACGCGATGATTTCAGCAAAGCAGCTGCACAAAAAATTCATGAACACCATCGCCGAAGCCGAGAGCAAGAACCTCATTTCGGGGTCGTCGAAGCAAAAGTGGATCCAGCGCTTCAAAAACCCGAACCTGAATTACAAAGCAAAAGAATACTGGGTCGAGCATCAGCTCCCCCACTACATCCAGGCATGGGATGGCGTTATGAAAGAGCGCAATGAAGTCGTGAAAGACCCGCGCTTTAAAAACATCAATGCGTCGTTGCTGAACATATCCAAACTGCTGGATCCCAAGGCATTCCTGGAACTGCACTACAACGACCGCAAAGGCATGCTCTCCAAGGCAAAGGCCGCCATGGAAGCCAAGGAAAACGGCCAGGGCGACCTGTACTCGCAGGCGAAGAGCATGCTCTACAAAGCAGTCAGCAAGCGGGTCATGGCCGGATCAAAAGTCGGCGGATGGCTGGAGCGCATCTTCAAGAGCGGCGCCTCACGAACGAAAATCGAGAGCTTCCTGGCACTGGACGGCAGCAATTCCCTGCCGGTGCTCATAGGCAAATGGGAACGCGTGAAACAGCGGTTCGACCGCGTCACTGAAAAAGTGAAGCAGCGCGGCAAGAGCAACGTGCGCGGCTGGCACGACCTGAACGAGAAGCAATTTCTGGACATGCACTACAACCAGCGGCTGCAGTACGTGACCGAAGCCGAGCACCGCCTCACCGGCGCCAACGACATCAGCAAAGAGCTGCCGATCTTCGTGCAGATCCGCCACGCCCTGGACATCAAGGATTGGGATGACGCCTCTGGATTGATCGCGAAAGCCACAACCATGGAGCTGTCACCGGCCAACCGCGAGCGCCTGGGATCCATGCGCAGTTACCTGAAGCAGTTCCGCAAAGTAGTGGTGCGGACGTCGGACAAGAAGGGAGGGGCGGGCGTGGAAGAAGCCAGACGGAAAATCGATCACCTGCTCACCCAGGTGAAGCCGGAATTACAGGGCGTCGTTCGCCGCGGCCTGCAGAGTGCGGACCCGAACCGTTACCTGCACCAGATGCGCTGGATGATTTACAACCACGACTGGTGCACCCGCATGGGCTACCTGACGCCTGAAAGGCAAAGAGCGGGTGCAAGCAAGTCCAACGAGGACCGCACCCACCATGCCGGACGCAAAGGCGGAGACACCGGACGCCACGATGTGCTCAACACGAAGAATTCGGGCAAGCAGTTCATCCGCAAAGAGGAATACTCTCGCAACAAGGCGACGTACCGTCACGTCGACGTGAAAAGCAAGGACGCGATGGACACCGTCGGTGAATGGCTGGAGAAAGAGCAGCATCCCAAAACCATGTACTGGACGACGATGTGCTTCAACGACGGAGGTGATCCGCTGTCCGAAGGCTGGCACCGCGACATGGTTATGGTCCTGGGCGGATTGCGCTCGGCAACCAGAACACTGAAAGCCGCCGGCGCACGTTATGAAGGCCCAAAGGCATCACCAGTTCAGCACTCGCTGTCAGCCTGATGCTTGAAATAATGCAGAAAAATGCTATTGTATGGTCATGAATAGAGGTCCTGATATCGCCGTCAGCACCGTACGCAGCAGTGCGGGTTATAATATGACCCGCTTTGAGGTGCCGGAGGTTGTATCGTCTGTAACGGCAGATATCAGCCATGAAGCAGCACGATTACTTGAATGGATGGGGCTGCCCCCGAGCTTCAGGCCTATTGATTCGAGATCAGCACCGTTAGATGCACGCATACAATCTGCAGAGTAAGCGTATACACCGAATCACACTGTCATTTTTCATTTTCAATTTTTACCATTCCCGTCTCATGAAACGCTCCGCTCTCCTCTTCGCTGCACTCATCGCCATCACGGCATGTTCCCCTAAGACCACCAGTATCAACCAGCAGAACGAAAATCCTCTGGTCGCCTCCCGCTACGGTGACGAGCTCGCCGACACGATGGCCAATTTCGTGATCGCCAAAGATCCTATCGCCGACGATGAAGCCACGCGCAAACTGATCGACGGGGGCATCGCCGCAGGTAAAGAGATGGCTCTGAAGGCCCGCCTGCGCCAGGAGGAAGGACTGCTCGGCGCAATCTTGCCGGTGAAGGGTGACACTGTCGGCTACGGACTGCTGTTGGACGGCACGCTGTACCTGTCATCGGACTTCAGCACGGGCCCCGGCCTGAACCTGCATGTGTACCTGACCACGGCAGTCGACCCGCGCGACGGGCAATTCCCGGATGACACCGCAGTCGACTTGGGCACCATCCAGGCTGCATACGGCGCGCAGCAGTACGCTGTACGCGGCGATACGGAGAAGCTCCGCACACTCGTCTTCTGGGACGCCACGCTTAAGCAGCTGTACGGTTTCGCACAGCTGCAGAAGACGAAATAGGCTGGACTACAGCGGCATCGAGGATCCCTGTGCCAGCGCCTGATCGATAGCGGCGCTGATCGCGGCCACGTTGCTCACAACCTTTTGTCCGTTGATGAAGTACGTCGGAGTGCCGTTCACGCCGAGTGCGGTTCCTTCGGCCTGGTCTTTCTGGATGGCGTCTTTCTTGATGCCGGAATTGATGCAGCGGTCGAACAGAGCGCCGTCGAGCTTCAGGTTCTCGCCCCACTTGCGGATGGCATCAGAATTCATATCGGCCTGGTTCTCGTAGGTCATGTCCACGAACTCCCAGAACTTGTTCTGGTCGGCAGCGCACTCGCTGGCCTGTGCAGCCTCCATGGCGTGCGGATGCATGCTGAGCGGGAACTGCTTGTAGACGAAGGCGATCTTGGTGCCGTACTGCTCCATCAGCGGGATGTTGATGAGTTCGTGAGCGGACTTGCAGGCCGGACACTCCAGGTCACCGAATTCGGCGATCTGAACCGACGACGCGGCGTTACCGCGGGGCTTCTTGGACGACGTGGCGCTCAAACCGGTGGTATCGACACCGCAAGCGGCGACAAGAACGGAGAGCGAACCGAGAGCGATGAGACGGGAAATGCGCATGAAAAAATGGGGAGAAATCGCGGCAAGTGTACCGCATAAAGGTTAAGACGGCCAAAAGGAGCTTCTATTTCGGATTTGCGCCTTTCTTTTGCTATACTCGCCCCCTCATGACTCTCTACCTCAAGTACCGGCCCCAGGCATTCGCGGACGTTGTCGGCCAGGATCACGTGGTCACCACGCTGGAAAACGCGCTGAAACAAGACCAGTTATCACACGCATACCTGCTGTCGGGCACGCGCGGCACCGGCAAGACATCGGTCGCCCGTATTTTGGCAAAGACGATACTGACCGCGAACATCGATGACGAGATTCTGCGGGGGCAAATCACCAAAAGCGTGGAGGACGGGTCACTGGTCGACTTGATAGAGATCGACGCCGCCAGCAATCGCCGCATCGACGACGTGCGTGAACTCATCGAACGCATCAACTTCTCCCCGGTGGTGGCCAAGGCCAAGGTGTACATCATCGACGAAGTGCACATGCTCACAAAGGAAGCCTTCAATGCCCTGCTGAAGACGCTGGAGGAACCGCCGCCATATGCGTACTTCATTCTGGCGACCACTGAACTGCACAAAGTACCGGACACCATCCAGTCACGCTGCCAGCGATTCATCTTCCGCCGCGTGCACGAGGATGATCTCATCCGCCGCATGCAGTTCATCGCGGATACCGAGCACATCACGATCGACCGCGACGCGCTGCGGGCGATCGCCCGGCATGCCACCGGCAGCTTCCGTGACGCCATCTCGCTGCTCGACCAGCTGCGATCGCTGGAGAAGATCACCATGACTGAGGTAGGCGAACGCATCGGCAAAACCGGTGACGCATTCATCACCGACATCCTGCAGGCGATCAACGACAAAGACGTTGCCGCACTGCCGGTCATCGTCCGAAAACTGGAAGACTCCAACGCACCACTCGACCAGATCCTGGGCGACCTGCTCACGATCATCCGCAGCCAGATGCACGAGAGTATCGCCAGCGGCGAGAATCCGGCCCGTTACCTGGTGCTGATGGACACGCTGCTGCACGCACTGAAAGATCTGCGCATTTCCCCGGTGCCAGGACTGGTGCTGGAGTCCGCACTGCTTGCGCTGGCATCCGCCGGAACCGAGGATCCGGCACCTCCACCACGCAAAGCAAAACACGTGTCTGAGCCGGCTCCGCTGCGTGCACCCACGCCGGTAGTCACAGAGAATGCTCCGAAGAAAGCCGAGCCAGCCGCCGCACCCGCACCCGAAAAGAAGGAATCCAAACCGGCGATCGTCCAGGCCGATGACCTGACTGTGCAAACCGTGCTGAGTCACTGGCCGGAGATCGTGAAGCTGGCCTCCCCCGCCGCTGTGCGTATGAGCATCAAAGATGCAGCGGTCACCAAGATCGAGAACGGCACACTCACACTCGCGTTTCCGTCGGCATTCCACCGCGACCGCGTGGCGGAGACCAATGCCAGCCGCAGCGTGGAGGACGCATTGCAGCAGATTTTCAAACGCCAGGTGCGCATAGAATGCGTGCTGGAGAAAGACGCGCGTTCCGCGACCGGCGGCCCGGCCACCGATCTGGTGGAAGCCGCGGGTGAGGTTTTCGGGAACATCTGATAGTCTCAGGGCATGACATCCAAGCCCGACACCCGCAACGCCATCAAAGAGCGCCTGTCACGCATGAGCGCCAAAGACCGCGGCATCGAGAGCCGGGTGATCTGCAAGGAACTCAGGAAGCTTTTGGGGACTGAACCGCGCGTGTTGGCGGCCTATATGCCGTACACCGACGAGCCAGACATCGTTCCACTGCTGCAGGAACTGATGACCGCAGGCTGGACTATCGCGATGCCCGCCGCGGAAGGCAACCGACTGGTGTTCCGGCATGTGACCGACCTGGCGCAGAACCGCAGACACCCGGTCACCGGCATCATGGAAGCGCCACCCGACCGGCCGCTGATCGATGACGCAAAGATTGTCGATGCAATCGTCCCGGGCCGCGCGTTTACCAGGCGCGGCGAACGCATGGGCCGCGGCAACGGCGGATACGACATCTGGATCGGCCATCAGCGCGAGAAAAAATTCAGCACCCGGTTCATAGGGATCTGCTTCGAGTGCCAGCTGGTGGACACGGTGCCGATGGAGCCGCATGACCAGCTCGTGGACATGGTGATTACAAGCCGTGGAATCGCGAAACCGTAATTCAACTTGCCCCCTCCCGTGACCATGCGCTACTGTCTGGACACAGCAATCCTGAAGAAGACCACTTGCCGGCAGGTCGTACTCCCATCGTGACGAAGCGATGCCCTGTTTCGCATATTCCTTCCCCCTTTCATCCCATGCCCATCTACACTTCTCTCCAGACCGGTGATCCGGACGTGTACAACGCCCTGATGGGCGAGATGAAGCGCCAGACGGACGGCGTCGAGCTTATCGCATCGGAAAACTACGTGTCCCCCGCCGTGCTCGAGGTCATGGGATCGGTCTTCAACAACAAGTACAGCGAAGGATTCCCGGGCAAGCGCTACTACGGAGGACAGGAATTCACCGACATCGTGGAAACACTTGCTATCGAACGCGCCAAGAAGCTGTTCAACGCCGGACACGCCAACGTGCAGCCGCACGCCGGAGCACCTGCCAACGTGGCGATGTACTTCGCGCTCATGGAGCCGGGCGACACCGTGCTCGGCATGGATCTCAGCCACGGCGGACACCTGACGCACGGCCACCCGGTGACGTACCTGACCAAAATCTTCAACTTCGTACGCTACAAGATGAAGGACGTGGAGACCGGCGAGCTGGACTACGACGAGATGCGCAAAGTCGCGCTGAAGGAAAAGCCGAAGATCATCCTGGCCGGTTTCTCTGCATACCCGCGCGAGGTGAACTACGCCAAGATGAAGGCGATCGCGGACGAAGTCGGTGCATACACCGTCGCGGACATGGCCCACATCGCGGGCATGATCGCCGGCAAGGTGCTGCGCAACCCGTTCGACGACGGATTCGATGTCATCACAACCACGACACACAAGACGCTGCGCGGTCCGCGCGGCGGCATGATCCTCTGCCGCGACCCGGAGCTGGGCAAGAAGATGGATAAGATGGTGTTCCCCGGTTTCCAGGGCGGCCCGATCATGCAGATGGTCGCAGCCAAGGCGGTTGCACTCGGCGAGGCGCTCCAGCCGGAATTCCAGGTATATGCACAGCAGATCGTGGCCAATGCCAAGCATCTGGCCAAGCACTTTATGGACAACAAAGTGAAGCTGATCACCAACGGCACCGACAACCACCTGATGCTCATCGACTGTATGACCTCCTGGGGCATCGCCGGCGACGAGGTGGAGAAACTGTTCGACCGCATCGGCATCACACTCAACAAGAACATGATCGCCAACGACACCCGCAAGGCGATGGACCCATCGGGAGTACGCCTCGGCACTCCTGCCATCACGACCCGCGGCATGAAGGAGCCCGAGATGGACATGCTTGCCGGCTTCATGCTGAGTGCGATCGAGAAGCGCGCCGACGCTGCGGCTATTGAAAAACTGCACGGAGAGGTTATTGAATTCTGCCGCCGGTTCCCGGTTCCGGGAATCAAGGTCTAGCCCGCACCACGATGCAAAGCATTCTCCGCAGCCTCGGCCATGCCCTCGAAGGGCTCTGGCATGCCTTCACCACAGAGAGGAACCTGATCCGCTTCGCGTGCGTGTATCCGTTCGTGCTGATACTCGCCGCCGTGTGGGGCATCGCAGCCTGGCGCTGGATAGCGCTCATCGCCGCCGGCGGTATGTTCATGTGCGTCGAACTCATCAACACGTCACTCGAGCGCTTCGTCGACGCGTTCGACGAATACCGCCGCCGCGAGTTCGGTTCCAGCCATCATCATTTGGGTCTGAAGGCGACCAAGGACGTGGCCTCAGCCGCGTCTCTCGTGAGCCTAAGCTGCGTGGCGATCGTGATTGTGATCGTGTTCTGGCCGTATATGGTCGGATTCTTGACACAGTAGGAAAATATTGAAAAGAAGTAGTAATATGCTTCAATGGAGGCATGGCATTGCGCATATACGGACCCGACGGACCGCATTCCAGCATTCTGGATGATCAGACTGGCTACCAACTGATCACCAGTGATCCTGATGCAAAACCTGACCACCTCAATGGGCTCTATTTCAAGATTCCAGCCCGCGGCGATACGTGGGTTGCCCCGGCTGATGGGAGTGTATGGGTGAAGCCGGACGAGCGTCCGATGTCGACAGGCCGCGATCTGAAACACTATGCGCAAGCAGTGAACGAGATCGTGTACCGGCCAGGGCAGCAATGTATGGAAATCGGACCTGCAGTGGGTGAATTAATGCAGTACTGGATCGGGCTTTTTCATGCACGATTGATCCCGAAACCGATCGCCATCGAAAGCGTGGATTATGCAAACCTCGGCCGGATATTGGACCATGCGGCCGGCCTCATGGAGCACCGTGGGCTCTTGGAGAGAATCCGCATCCTCCGTGAACGCTGCAGAGTCATGATGGATCCGGCAAATGTCAGGCTCTACAACATGCCGTTGAGCGAGGCGGCAGAGCTTCCCGAACTGCAACACTGTGCCGATGTATTAGTCGATCATCACGCATCGCTGAGCTGGATAAGCATGGAAAATGGCTTGATACCGGGCAAGGGTACGGACAATCATGCGCTTGAATACCGGCAGCGAATTGCGAAATTGCATGGGCAGATGCTCAGTCCGGGTGCCACGTACATCGTCTTTCCGCCACGGGATGACGTGCAGTTATGTACGCCGGCATAGGGTAGAATCCACACATGCACTCTCTGCACGCCATCCTCCTCGGCATCGTCGAAGGCATCAGCGAGTTCCTGCCGATTTCGTCGACTGGTCACCTGATTCTGACCGGCAAACTACTGTCGATCCCCTCTTCCGAGTTCGTCAAAAGCTTCGAGATCGCCATCCAGCTGGGCGCGATCTTGGCTGCAGTCGTGCTGTACTGGAAAAAGCTGGTGCACAGCCGCAAGACGATGATCAACGTGCTGGCTGCATTCATCCCGACCGCGATCATCGGTCTGGCCGTCCACGCCATCGCCAAAAAGTTCCTGCTCGGCAACGACATGGTCGTAGTCTGGTCACTGCTTATCGGCGGACTGGTGCTGATCGCATTTGAACGCTGGCACGGCGAAGGCGAGACGACGAAGGACCTGGAGGCTGTCACCCTGAAGCAATCGGTCATCGTGGGCCTGTTCCAGGCCATAGCGATAGTTCCGGGTGTCTCGCGGTCAGCCGCAACAGTCGTAGGCGGCATGTTATTCGGCATGCGCCGGAGCGTGATCGTAGATTTCTCGTTCCTGCTGGCGATCCCGACCATGGCTGCCGCAACCGGGTTGGATTTGGCTAAGTCCGGATACAGCTTCACGGGAAACGAGTGGATGGCATTGGGCATAGGCTTCGTGGTGGCGTTTGTGACCGCACTTGTGGCAATTCGCTGGCTGCTTTCGTTCTTGAAGTCTCATACATTCGCTCCGTTTGGCGTATATAGGATCGTGGCCGCTATCGCTTACGCGGCGGTGATGCTGAGATAAATTCAAAAGTCTTTCGATATGTCCTTTTTGCCAACGCGGCAAAAAGGACCAAAAAGCGCTGCGCGTCGAGCAACGCCCTGAAGCTTAAAACCCGCTGCGGCGGGCCCTGTGCTTCAGGGCTGCCACCGGCCCCAGTCCTGCGCCGCGCCCGCCGCCTTTTGTTTCAATAGCATCAAACGTCTTCGGGACGCGTGAGGTTTGGTGAGGGACTTGGTTGGGAGCCGGGGGTGGGTAAAACCAAAAACCTCAACGACCTATGCTTATTCCTATCGCGCCTTTTGTCTCGAGGCCCTGAGCACAGGGCCGAGTTCTAAGGCGCAACAGGTGCTTTTGGCTCAACCTTTTGCACCAGCAAAAGGTGGAAAAAGCCCGTTTACAGCCCGGGCAAAAAGGACAGATCAAAATCCCTCACCCTAACCCTCTCCCTTTGCGAAGGGAGAGGGAATAAAAAAAGAGCCCGGTTACCCGGGCTCTTAGAAATTCTCTTATGAATGACGATTACTCGTTGATCGTCAGCGTTGCAGCAGACGGATCAATGAAGGTCAGACCGTTGCTTGGCGTGTTCATCGTCAGGTTCACAGTCTTGCCACCGGCCGTGCTCGTGCTAAAGACCGGAACAAAGAAGACCTTGCTGGTCTCGCCCTGCGCGAAGCTCAGCGTACCGGTGACTGCGGTGTAATCCGTACCCTGAAGGGCTGTACCACCGTTGGTTGCGTATGCGACGCTAACCGGGCCGGTGCCACCGACGTGCATGACGGTGATTGCAGCGCGTCCGCCGCTCTTCGTCACGCTGAAGTTTGCCGAGCTGAACTTGAACGAGCCGCTGCCGCTCTGGATAGCCTCGTTATCCACGATAGTCACCGGGGCAGTGCCGCCCGGGGTGTCCAGCAGAGCGCCATTGGTCGGCGAGCTCAGGTTGACGTTGAAGTTGCGGTTACCTTCCACCGAGTTGTTGTCAGCCACCGAAATGGTAAACGTCTTGGTCGTTTCACCAGCGGCGAAGGTCAGTGTTCCGCTGGTTGCAGTGTAGTCCGCGCCAGCCATTGCAGTGCCGTTGGCCGTGCCGTAGTTCACGGCAGTCACGCCGGTCGTGACGCCTGTGCGGTTCACGGTGATGGTCTGGTTGCCTGCGTTCTCCATGGTGCTGTACACAGTTGCGCTCAAAGCGACCCTGGTCGTCGTGGAAGCCACACTGGACGCCGACGATCCCGCGTTGCCGGAGGACGAGGAGGTCTGAGTGGTCTCGTTGTCGATCAGGTTGATGGTTGCGGTGCTGGGCGTTCCAAGCACGGCACCATTGGTTGCATTGAACAACTTCATCAGGATCGTCTTGTTGCCGTCGGCGATGGTGTCATCGGCAATGGTCAGCGTCAGCTTCTGGCTGGTCTGCTTGTTGTTGAATGTCAGTGTGCCGTTTAACGGTGTGTAGTCGTTGCCGATGACGGCGGTGCCGCCGCTGAACGAGTACTGCACCGTGACGGTGCCCTGGTTGCCGCCGGTGCGGACCACGACGATGTTGACCAGATGCGAGGAGGCATTCTCATCCTGGTTGTACGAAGCCGAGTCGAAACGCAATTGGCCGCTTGGCGTGTAGCCAACGGACGACGACGATTCGGTCGACGAGCTTACAGACGAAGAACTTGGCGGAGGAGGCGGTGGCGGAGGGTTCGGGTTTGCCGGGTTGGTGGTCGGGAACATGCGCAAGCGGCTGAGGATAAGCATCAGCTGGCCGCGGGTAACCGGATCGTCCGGACCAACGTGCGTGCTGTCGTAGCCGGTGATGACCTTGGCTGCGAAGGCATCGCCGATTGCCTGGTCGGCGTAGTGGCCTGCGGGAACGTCACGGAAAATGGCCGAACCCTTGAGAGCGGCATCAACGCCGGATACCGTCAGGGTGAAGACCGCTCCCATGATGAATGAGACTACGGAAAACTTGTTAAGACGCATCATAAATTAGGGAAAGAGAAGAAAACGTCTCTCATACTAAGAACTTTACGATGGCAGTTCAATAGACATCACCGAGAAAACCTATGCTCCTCCGCTTTCGCCGTGTTACGTCGCCTTCGGGGGCGTCTTTTTTGCGGCAGCCTCCAGCAACGCTTTGCTCGGGGGCGGAACGCCTCCGGTCTTGACCAGCTTGCCTTCCAGATCCTTCATTTTGGAGGCCTCCTCAGCCGACAACGGCCCCTCGACCATCATCTTTTTGCGCAGTGCGTTGAAATCATTTGTCCACATCTCGCGGTCGCGCCAGGCACGGTATTCGTCCAGCTTCATCCCCTTCTTCTTGGCTTTCTCGATCTCCTCGGTCTCTTTCTCCTTGGCTTTCTCGTTGGAAACGGATGTCTTGCGGTTGTCTTTGGCGCTGTTCAGCCACTTGCCGATCTTGTCTTCCACGACGTCGCGCTTCTCTGCATAGCGCTCGCGCGACAAGCGGCGGATGATCTCCACGCGCTTCTCGTCCTGCTCGAACTGCGGCGGAGCGAGTGTGTGAACCGAAAACGGCTTGCTGGCCATACCGTTCACCATCAGGCGCATGTAGGCGTGATACTTGGGCAGCTGAGGATGTCTTTGGGCGTCACCATCTCCTCGAACTGCAAACTGAGTTCCTCAGCGTCATCGGAACCGACCTGGAAGCTGACCATGGAACCCACGTTACCGAACACGGCGTCGCGCAGAGCGGTGCTCTTGTCGCCGATCAGCAGCTGGGCGATGTACTGGTTGGCCAGTGTCAGTGCCAGGCGGTACTTGCGCGCCTCGGACAGGATGGTCGCGAACGATTCGGTGGCGAAGTTCTGGAACTCGTCGACGTACAGGAAGAAGTCGCGGCGCTCTTTCTCCGGAATATCAGCGCGGCTCATGGCATCCAGCTGGAATTTGGTCACCAGCATCGAACCCAGGAACGCCGAGTTGTCCTCGCCCAGGTTTCCTTTGCTCAGGTTCACCAGCACGATCTTGCCGGTATCCATCGCCTCGCGGATGTGTAGCTTGCTGGTCACCTGCCCGACGATGTTGCGGATCACCGGCACGCTGAGCAGCTGGCCGATCTTGTTCTGGATGGCGGCGATGGCCTCGGTGCGGTACTTGTCGGACCATCCGGCGTACTCGTCCTCCCAGAAGCTCTTCACCAGGTGGTCTTTCACGTGGCTGCACGATCTTGGCGCGGAACACGTCGTCGGAATACATGCGCAGAATGCCGAGCATGGAGTTGCCGCCGGCTTCGATGAGCGCCATAAGCGTGCTGCGCAGGATGTGCTCCATGCGTCCGCTCCACACATCCGGCCACAGCTTCGTGAACACGCTCATCAGGCCGGACACCACCAGCGGATAGTGATCCGGGTTATCGGCGTGCAACATGTTGAATGACAGCGGATGATTCTTATCGGCAGGATCGAACAGGATCACGTCGTTGCTGCGTTCGGCCGGCACGAACTTCAGGATCGCCTCGATGAGGTCGCCGTGCGGGTCGATGACACCCACGCCTTTGCCGGCATGGATATCGGTGAAGATCATGTTCTCCAGCAGCGTCGACTTTCCCATACCTGTCTTTCCGATGATGTACATATGCCTGCGGCGGTCATCAGGGCGGATGCCGAAGCGGTTGCGGTGCCCGCGGAAGACGGCCTCACCAAGCACCGTCACGTCCTCTTCGTTCTCCGGCATCGGCAGATCCACCGGCGGCTCCAGCTTCTTGCTCAGTACCCAGTCGATGTTGGGGGTTTTCACCAGGATATTCGGGAAATGCCACAGTGTGGCCAACTCCTCGACCGATAGCACGAACGGGTTCACGTGATATCCGGCATCGATGTCCGGCGTGACCGACAGTTTGGCCGGCTTGAAACCGTTGGAATGCGGCAGCGTGAACTGGCTGAAGCTGCTTTCGATCTCGATGAGTTTGGCCTCAGCCAGATCCTGCTTGTCGGCCCGCGTGATAATGCTGACGCGCACGTTGGCCGAGAACAGCAGGCGGTTGGCCTTGTCGGCGATCGCGGTAACCATGTCCTCGTTCTCGTGGCTGCGCTTGCCCGTGTGCTCATATTCTTCGCTGTAGAGCGACTCGCTGTCGGCGCCCGCATCGCCCTCGCTGGGCATCATGAGCTGATCCATCGACGGCAGAAACGAGAACCACGCGCGGAAACCGCCCATGAGGATGTTCAGCGGCAGATATGCAAACCACATCCATCCTCTGGCCAGGTGCGCCCGCGTGAACAGTTTGCCGTACCACTCGAAGCGCTTGGCGAAACCGCGCTTCAGCAACGGCAGGAATTTCAGCACGCGTTTGCGGAACTTGGTGTCCAGCGGCGAAACGATTACCTGGATGTGCCCGCGCATCGACGGATCGGGATAGCGCACCAGCGTGGCCGTGATGCTGGCCATGGAGTCGATGTTCTGGCGCAGGAGCAGGTCGTCGAACTGCGAGTAGCGTTTGATGGGGTACACCTCGGGGTGCTGCAGCTTGAAGTCACGCGACACCACGACTTCGCCGGGCTTCGGCGACAGCAGGTTTATGGCGACCTCTTCGATGTCGACGTCGGGGTACTGCGCATACAACTGGCTCTCGATGAGCGACGCCGCGCTGCGTGACGCGCGCACGAAGTAGCTGATCTTCCCCTGGAATGACGCGAGCTCGAAACTGACGCGCGAGCCTTTGCCTTTCAGATAGTGCATCGCCGAAATAGCCGGCTCCATCAGCGCCGGTCCGCGGCTGGTCTTGTCTTCCGGATCCGGCATTGCGGGGCGGATACGGAGCAGGGCCTGTGTGTTTTTTTCGGAAGTGGTCATTGGGTATTCGGAATTATTGGTCGCGGAGCATGTCCGCAACCATATCCAGGGCAACCGTGTTATACGCGTAGTCCATGCGCACCGGGCCCAGGATGCCTATCACTCCGCGCTGGTCGCGGACTTTGTACGAGGTGAGGATAAGGCTGCAACTCTGCATATTGGGCGACAGATCTTTTTCGCCGATGTAGTAACGCACCTTGTCGTCGATCTCGACCTTGGACAGCAACTCGGTCAGCCCTTCCTCAAGCACTTCAACCACGCCGCTGACGAAACGGGCATCTGTCTGGAACTCCGGCTGGCGCATCGCATTAGCCAGTCCGAGGTAATACACGCGCTCGCGGTGCGGCACCGTGGCGAAGCTGACGTTCTGGATCATATGCGCAAGCAGGGCGACCGCTTCGTAAACGCGTTCGCGGTCTTTGTCCTGGAAGTACTGCTGGCGCAGCGTCTCGAACTTGGCACGCACCGAACTCTCGTGCAAATTGGGAGCCATGAAGTCCTGTACGTACGTCCGGTAGCCCTTCACGGTCGGAATGCGTCCGGCCGACACGTGCGGCTGCTCCAGGAAGCCCTCGTTCTCCAGGAATGACATTTCTGCGCGGATGGTGGCCGAAGACACCGGAAAACCGCCGCTCTCCAGCAGCTTCTTGGATCCGACCGGCAAAGCGGTCTGGATGAATTGGTCGATTATGGCCTGTAGAAGCTTCGCCTGGCGGCTGTTCATACCGTCTAAGTATAGCACTTTTGGCTTAGGAGTGCCAGTTATGCCGCCTTTGCCGCTTTCTTGCGCCGGAGCCTGATATCGGGTGTCGGCTCACAGTCGAGTTGCTGCGGTTCCGGGACACGCTCCGGGTTGCGCGGGGGCAGAGGCTGTCGCAGCGCCACCGCAGCATCCTCCACGGCATTATCGACGCCGTTCTTGATATCCGGATCACCGCTGTACGCCAACGTCACCACAAGAAGTCGAAAAGCATTTTTTAACGAGAGTGCTCTGCCACGAATAGCAGGAGACGCATCGGGTACATCAACACCACTGTCTTCGATCAGTTCACCATTTGGATAACGTTCTGCGTCAGGCATGGCGGCATCTTGTGCTCACACAAAAGAATGTCAAGAACCAGCCGTGACACCGCGCGGATTCACCGGACATCATGCCGAAAAACCCCGATGAAGCGCATAGACAAGCTGTCTTTACGCCTTCTTGCTGCGCTTTGCCTCGATTGCCTCGACCTCCTGCTTCTTCTTTGCGGTGGTCTCGGCCATCTTGCGGAAGCGGTCAACGCGTCCGGAAGACATGATACCGCGGTACTCACCGGTGTAGACCGGGTGGCAGTTGCTGCAGATTTCAACCTGCTGCGTCTGGACGCTGGACGGGACGGTGTATACGGCACTGCACGACACACACGTTGTCTTCGCGTCTTTGAATACCTTTGGGTGGATACCTTTCTTCATAGCCGGAGCAGTATAAGTGAACATTCCGGCCCGCGCAAGTCACGATCATGGCTAAATGCAGCCGTGATCGGACAAAAAGACCTGCTGCGGTTATCCTGATCTTTAGACCCTTGTGGGGAGCCCGAACAGACCGACTGCCGTGTATTTTTTCGCAGCCGGCCTCAGTCTGGCAATCAGCTTGTCCAATGCTGCCACGCGTCTCTCCTGAATGGCACCACGCTGAAAGCCCGGGCGGTCCCGCATCTCAAAACGCATGCTTTCCGCCTGCTGAAGAAACACCTTGGCTTGTTTTCGTGTCATCCAGAATGGCTTGGAGAATTGGCCATAGAGTATGTCCATGTTGCTCGTCACATCCGGGTTCACCTTGTCTCTCTGTGCGACTTCCACCTGGCGCAAATTATCGTGCTGAGCCAGCCACGTCGTGAGATTACCCGCGCTCACCGGACGCTCTGCACTTCTGTCGACCACCGGAGCAACGGCTGCTGCAACCGGACGCGCCACTGCCGGCAAAAGAACAGGATTGGGTGCGGGTCTGCGCTCAGGCACACTGCCCTCTTCGCGCGCTGCAACAGGCGGAGGGACATCCCTGCGCAGAGGCGGAGGTACAGGGATTGCGCGGCGTACCGGAACGGGTGCCGCGAACGGAAGATCATCTCCAAGCGAAAGCGGAGCTTCGGATGCAGCTGCCCTTCTTGCAGCCTCCTCTCTCCTTTTCACCTCGAACACGCTCGGTGGCCTGCCTTCACCCGGCAGCTCTGCCAACGGCAAAGGCCTGGCATTCTCGGCTTCCAGCAGTTGTCTTGTCAGTTTGCGGTTGGATTCCTGCAGCGCCGAAACCTGGCCGCTGAGAGACCTGAATTCCGCGCTCAATTTGGCGAGCTTGGAACGTTCCGGCGTACGTGCACCGCGCTTCTTGGCGCCGCCTCTCTCAACACCTGGGAACGGCAAAATATTTTGATCCTCACGTGCCAATCCGAATGTCGATCCGTCCGAATCAGGATCTGCCTGAATGATGCCTCGTTCGCGCAAGCGGTCACGGGTTTCCTGGCGAACTCTTGCGCTGCCGGATACCAGTCTCTCAAGGTCAGCTGCAGGAATTTCATAGACTCCGTCATATCCCGGACGATCTTCCTCGGGCATATCCATTCCCATCCTGCGCCGTCCGCCGGATGCCGGCGGAGCACCGGCCAATCTTGAACGAACGCTCTCTGGCGCAACTTCTCTATTCACCGGCCTGAAATACAAATCCATCGACATGTGTATTGATGTAACATGTATATTATACAATAAAATAGTATTTATAACAATACCACGAGCTGCTCTACCCTACGCCAAAAACCCGTGACCGGAGTGCGGTCACGGGTTTGAAATGCGGTTATTTCTTCTTCTTAGCCTTCTTCTCGGGCTTCTTGGTGCCCTCGTCGTCCTGCTCCGGCTCGTCCATGTCGATCAGCTCCGGCTGGTCAGTACCGCCTTCTTCGGCGGCCAATTGTGCCTCGGCCGCTGCATCGGATGCGGCGGCATTCGGATCGTCGATGATCACGCTCATGGATGCGACTTTGTCTCCGCCGCTCATGCGCATGACGATCACGCCCTGGGTGGCGCGTCCGCGAGACGGGATGTCGGACAGTTTCATGCGGATGGTCTGACCCTGCTTGCTGATACAAATCAGATCGCCGTTCTCGCCCGGGTTCAGCACGTAGCCTCCGACGATGTCGCCGGTCTTCGGCGTCAGCTGAGCGGCTTTCACTCCACTGCCTCCCCTGCCCTGCAAACGATAGAGAGTCACCGGGCTGGACTTGCCCAGACCGTTCTCCATGATCACGAGCAATCCGCTGGTCTCTGCGTTAGCCACGGCTGCGGCCTCCACAACGACATCGCCTGCGCCCAGACGGATACCGCGCACACCGGCTGCGGCACGGCCCATCGCGCGCACATCTTCCTCGATGAAGCGGATAGCTTTGCCTTTCTTGCTGAGGATGAAAATCTCGTCTTTGCCGCTGGTCGCGACAACCCAGCGCAACTCATCACCATCCGGGATTTTCTGCGCGATAAGTCCGGAGCGGCGGATGTTCTCGAATTCCGAGAGCTCGGTGCGCTTCACGGTTCCCTGCAACGTGGTCATGAACAGGTGGGTCTTGCCTTCCAGTTTGGACTTCAGCATCGCGGCGACTTTCTCGCCCGGCTGGAGCTGGAGCAGGTTCACGATCGCCTGGCCCTTTGCCACGCGGCTGGCTTGCGGCAGTTCGTAGACCGGCAGTTTGAACACGCGTCCGGTGTTGGTGAAGTACAGCAGATCATCGTGGTTATGGGCGTGGATCATGCCGAGGATCTCGTCCTCGTCCTTGGTGGTCATGCCCTTGATGCCCTTTCCGCCGCGGTGCTGTGCGCGGAACTGAGCCGGGCTCAGGCGCTTCACATAGCCCTGCGTCGTCAAAGCGACGATCATCGGTGCGTTCGGGATGGTGTCTTTGGCGGAGAACTCGCCGACTGCATGCGGTACCACCACCGTGCGGCGCTCGTCGCCGTACTTCTTGGTGATCTCCGCGAGTTCGGTCTTCATGATCGAGTCGACTTTCTTCGGATCCTTCAGGATTCCCTCGCACTCCTTGATGAATGCGAGCGTCTCCTTGAGTTCGTTCTCGATCTTCTTGCGCTCCAGTCCTGCCAAACGGCGCAGCTGCATTTCCAGGATCGCGTTCGCCTGGATCTCGGACAGCTTGAACTTCTTGATGAGCGCCTGGCGCGCATCGTCCTGCGTCTCGCTCTCGCGGATGGTCTTGATGACAGCGTCGATATGATCCAGCGCGATGGTAAGACCTTCCAAAATGTGCGCACGCTCCTTGGCGCGGTCGCGGTCGAAGGTCACGCGGCGCGTGATGATGTTGCGGCGGTGGTTGATGAAGATCTGCAGGAATTCCTGGAGGTTCAGCAGCTTGGGCTGGATGCCGTCAGCCAGCGCGATGCAGTTGTAACCGAAGCTGGTCTGCAGATCGGTGTGCTTGTAGAGCTGGTTGAGGATTTTCTGCGGGTAGCTGTCCTTCTTCAGTTCGATGATGACGCGGATGCCGTCGCGGTCGGACTCGTCGCGGATGTCCGAAATGCCCACGATCACTTTGTCGGAGTGAAGCTCTGCCATGCGCTCGATGAGCACGGACTTGTTCACCTGGTACGGCAGCTCGCTGATGCGGATGTGGTAGCGGTTGCCGCTGGCCATCTCCTCGATCTCCGCCTTGCCGCGAATGACGACTGAACCGCGACCGGTGAGGTACGCCTGCTTCAGTGCCTCCTTGTCATAGACGTATCCGGCAGTCGGGAAGTCCGGTCCCTGGACGAACTCCAGCAGGTCCTCTGCGGTGGCGTTCGGGTGGTCGGTCAGGTGCAGGATGGCGGACGTCAGTTCGCGCAGGTTGTGCGGCGGGATGTTGGTCGCCATACCGACGGCGATACCGACCGTGCCGTTGAGCAGCAGATTCGGGATCTTCGACGGAAGCACGGCCGGCTCCTTCTTGGAACCGTCGTAGTTGGGGCGGAACGTGACCGTGTCCTTGTCGATGTCCTGGAGCAGCTCGTCGGCGACGGACTGCATTTTTGCCTCTGTGTAACGCATCGCGGCGGCGTTGTCTCCGTCGATGGAACCGAAGTTTCCCTGGCCGTTCACCAGCGGATAGCGCATTGCGAAGTCCTGGGCCATACGCACGAGTGCCTCGTAAATCGGCGAGTCGCCGTGCGGGTGATACTTACCCATCACGTCACCGACGATGGCGGCGCACTTGCGCAGCTTGGCGTTGGAGCGCAGTCCCAGTTCGTTCATTGCAAACAAAATGCGGCGGTGCACCGGCTTCAGTCCGTCGCGTGCATCGGGCAGAGCGCGGGAAACGATGACGCTCATCGCGTACGACAGGTAGCTCTCCTCCATTTCGGTCACGATCGCCCTCGGGAGCAAATGCCCCTGATTCTTGTTGAGATCGAGGCTTTCCTGTCCGCCGTTATCTTGTGCTTTTGCCATAGTGAAAAGTTGAATGGAAGGGCCCTGATTCAGAGCCTATGCAGGGTACCAGATCCGTCATGAAAAGGAAGGCTGTAGTTGCCACAAATAGTGTTTTAATGTATAGTAAACGTACTTTCCCGGAGAGACCATGAGTGAGATATTTGAACCGGATGCGCGGCGAGAAGCCGTAGGTCAGAACAAGCCGAAGACCCCGGCTGAGCAATCCCCGAGTACTTTGCGATTGCTGACACATGGAGCAATGGCTTCCCTGATGCTCACTATCGGCGGGCAGGGACTGTCCGCGGAACCGCCTGTCAGCGCGGACCAGGCAAAACGTCAGCCTGAGAAGAGAAACTTTATGGCTGGTCTTGTTCCCGCACCATTTGCTCCCGATTGGGACAAAGCAAAGAAGAACCCTACGCTGGCTCTCCAGTACCGCGACCATTTTGAGAAAGAGGTTGCGGATATCAAAAAGAAGATCCAAGTAAAAGGCCCCCTGAAGGCGCTCAATGCAGAGCTCCAGGATGCAGAGAAAGAATTGGAGAAGGCACGGAAGATCTACGATTCGTTCGCTACCTCCTGAGTTTCCGGTTGTCGTAGCCCCCGACCTCGGCTTTGCGCTACCGTGTTGGCAATGCTCTCAATCGTCGCCACTCCCATCGGAAATATCAGCGATATCACCCTGCGCGCCATCGAAAAGCTGCAGTTTTGCGATGCAATCGTCTGCGAGGACACCCGCATCGCCGGGCAACTGCTCACGCTGCTGCACCTGCCGAAGAAAGAACTGATCTCGTTCCACGGCTATTCCGATCCGCGGCGCGTGCCGCAGATCCTCGCTCGCTTAGAGAAAGGAGACAAGCTGTGTCTGATTTCGGATGCCGGCACGCCGGGCATTTCGGATCCGGGCTACGAGATCGTGGCCGAAGTCCGCAAGCGCGGCTTGCCACTGGAAGTCATCCCGGGGCCTTCTGCGTTTTTGGCTGCGCTCAGCGCCAGCGGCCTGCCAATGCACCAGTTCATCTACCTGGGATTCCTGCCTATAAAGAAAGGAAGGCAGACCATGCTGAAAACCTTTCTAGAGGAGGAGAAGACGATTGTGTTTTACGAATCGGTTCATCGTATCGAGAAAACCCTGGGGCAACTGGCAGAGCTCTTGAAAGATCAGCCGCAGCGCACCATCGTCATCGCCCGCGAGCTGACCAAGATGCACGAGGAAATCGTCCATACAACTGTGGAGAATCTGATTGAGACCGGAAAAAAGATGACTATCAAAGGAGAGTTCGTGCTCGTCATCGAAGGGGCTCAATAATTAGCTCTTCCCCAGTACATCCAGGGGATTGAAGTGCACGCCGTTGCGCTGCATTTCCAGATGCACGTGTGCGCCGGTCGTCATCGGTCCGGCACCGTTGGTACCGGGCAAACCACCCGACAGGCCGATCACATGACCGTATTCGATGACATCCCCGGCCTTCACGAACACCTGTGACAGATGGCCGTAGAGTGACGAGAACCCTTCGCGATGACCGATGAGCACGTACGTGTAGCCGGTCGCGCCGCCCTGTTTGACCGCATAGACCACGCCATCGGCAACCGTGTGCACCGGCGTCTGATACGCCACCGCGATGTCGACCGCTTTGTGCTCCACATGGAACACCGCGAAATAATCCGGATCGTAATAGCCCGCAGTCAGCCGTCCGTTCACCGGCCAGCCGAACAGCGGCGGCAGATCTCCCAACGCGGAATTCTTTTCGGTGGTTTCGATCTGGCTGAGCACCGCGCTGACTCTCGTATTCACGGCGCCGATCTGCACGTTCATCGCGTCCATCTGCGCGGACAACGTTCCCCTCTCGATGGATGCCCGGTGCGCGGCCTGTTTCTTCTTCACGTAATCCAGCGCCACGTCGGTCGGCACGCCGGTCTCCATCAGATCCAGCTGCTCTTTCAGCGTGTCGATCTGTGCTGCCAGCTGCCTGGTGGTGGAGGAGCCTTCCTGTGAACCGGATCCGGTGGCCTGTGCGGTCATTTCGGCCTCTTTGGATTTGATGGTCAGCTTCAGATCTTCGATGCGCTTGTAGAGCTTCGGTTCGCTGTTGCGCTTATCCACCGTCGCCTGCTTGGCCACCGGTTCTTCTTCCTGAACCTCACGCCAGTGCTTGTCCAACTGCATCAGTGCTTTCTTTTTGTCCTGCAGCTCTTTCTCTTCAGCCTGCACCACGGCGAGTTTCTGCCGCAGTTCATTCAGCTTGGATTCTTTCAGCTGCAGGTTGATGGCCAGCAGGTTGGCCTGCATCTCCATGACCTTGCTGCTCGCGCCGGCAGTGTCGGCCTGCACCTGTTCCAGCTCCTGTTGGCTCAGCACTTTGGCCTTCCATGTTTCATCCAACGCAGCCGCGTGCATACCGACCGAATCCTCCAGCTTGTTGTCGCGCTTCGCCAGCTCGACCAGCTCTTTTTCCAGCTCGAGTGCCAGGGTCTGCAGGCGCTTCTTGGTGCCGTCGGTCTTCAGCGCAATCGTGTTCAGCTGCTCGAGCAATGTGGCACGCGCCTTCAGGAGCGCGGTGCGGTTGAGTTCCTGCTGGATGGATTCGCCAAGCGAGCCGCGCAGCATGCGGCGCATGACTGAACCTCCCATCACCGGGCCGGTCTCGGCCACCTCGATCTGCCGGGCGGCCATCAGGCGCACGAACGCGACAAACTCGTCACGCTGTTCGTCGGCCATGCCCTGGTAGAGCGTGCGTGAATCGTTGACCGCGGCGATCTGTTCGGTAAGTGCCGCAATCAGTTTGCGGCGCTCGTCGATCTGCATGCGGACATCCAAGCGGTCCTGCGTTGCCTTCTTCAGATCCTGCTTGGCCTTTTCGACTTTGGAATCCGACTGCTGGATGGTCGCCTCCAATTCTTGCCGGCGCTTGGTCGTTTCGGCGGCCGCTTTCCACACTTCGGTGTAGGCATCTTTTGCATCCGCAAACGCAGCATCATCGACGGGTGCATTGGCGGCATAGCCCGCTGTCACCGCCGACAGGAGTACGGCGGACAAGACGAGGCACAGGTTTTGTTTGTATTTGAGCCAAAACATTCTGGTTATTATACCACAAAAACCCGTGCTTTCCTGATGCCAAATATTGCAAGAAACACAATATAAATGTATAATCATAATTAACCCACACAATGAACATCGACCATCCGGAATTGGCTGAAACAAACCGCCGGAGCGTGGAATTCGTCTCGCATGAAGGAAAACGCTGCCTGGCTGAAACGGTTAGCGTTGATAATCCCGACGGCAAAACGGAAACGCTCACGCACCTGACGCTCACAAGTGACGGCAAGACGGTGGATGTGCTCGATATCATCGGCATGAAGGGAAGGGTGCCGATCCATCTGAACAAAGAGCGCGGACCCGCCAGTTTCGGCAGAGGCCGCGTGCGCACCCACCAGATCACCGACCCGTTCAAACTCGGCAGTCTGCTGCATGAGCTGGGTCATGTAGATCAGCAGCGGGAACCGCAGCTTTGGCCGGCGATCGAAGACGCCAACTTCCGCGCATCCATGATCGGGGTGCTGGCACAAAAGTACGTCCCGTTTCCGGAATACCGCGACCGCATCGAGGGAAGAGTCAAAACATACCCCGAAACGCGCAAAGCGCTGGAGTCACCCGGAGCGGCTGCCTATCTGAAGGTCGTGGACGAAATGGAGGGTCTGCGTACGCGCATGCTGGCACTCATCGATACCCAGAAGGAGCTGCGCGGTCGCCAAGAGCAACGCGGAAAGGTGCGCAAATGGTTAAGCGGTGACAGCAAAAAACTGGCAAAGGCCGCGGCTGATGAAAACGCACTGCGCACGGTACACGATGAGAAACGCAACACGCTTGAAGCCATGTTCCACGGCTGGCCTGAAGGGACTGTACGTTCCAAGGGCGATGCCCCTCCGCCGGAGGGACGCGGTTCGGCGATCCGTGACATAGAAATGTACGACGTTCGCATGCTGGAACAGGATGCAAACCAGCGCGCCGAAAACTGGCTGCTGCAATTGCGCGATGCCGGCATAGATCTGACCGGGACGTATGACTATGCGAACGAGGAGACGGGTCAGACTGTGCCGTGCACGGTTCTTGAAAAAATGTGGACGGGTCATGCGGAGTTTTACGGCAACCAGTTCGACGGCATGAGCGCCGAAAAGCAGACTGGCGAGTAAACCGGATTATTCGTCGCAACCGATGCCTGATGTGGTACCATCCGGGCATGTTGCACTCACTCACCGGAACCGTCCGCCGCCTGTCCATTCCCCAGCTCAGCATCGACGTCAACGGCGTCGGCTATTTGGTGACCGTGCCGCACCCGCTGTGGGACACGTTGTTCGATGGATCCAAGGCGACTGTGACCGTGCACACCTACGTCCGCGAGGACCGTCTGGAGTTGTTCGGTTTCACCGATGACGCCGAACGTCTGCTGTTCATGGATCTCATCGGCATCAGCGGCATCGGCCCGAAGACCGCACTGGAAATCTGCTCCATGCCCCGCTCCGTCCTGGTGAACGCGGTGATGTCCGGCGAAGCCGCTTCGCTCACGCAGATCAAAGGCATCGGCAAGAAGACTGCCGAGAAACTGCTGGTGGACCTGAAGGCGCTGTTCGAGAAACACCCCGACCGGTTGATGGGTCACGAGGACGCCACACAGGCTTCGGCATCGTTCGACCGCGACGCCATCGCCGCGCTCATCGGACTGGGCTACGACCAGGCGACTATCGTGAAAGCGCTCAAGAAAATCCCGGCCAAAATCACCCGCACCGAAGATCGCGTGACCGCGGTGCTCCGTTCGTTGTAAGCTGACAATTCCGATCCCTCTTTTTCATCACACGCCATGCTCACGCTGGACATCCAAGGCACGCTCGCAAAAGTCATCACCCCCAGCTTCGGCATACCCGACGCGGAGTTCGCCGGCGTCCGGAGCGGCATGCGTCGCTACACCGAGGAATGGCTCAGGGAACGTGAAAAAGGCGAGCACGCCTGGTCCATGAACCCGTATGACAAAGACCTCATCAAGCAGGTCGGTGACGTGGTGAAGCGCGCCAAAGCTGAGAGTATCCAGACTATTGTGTGGATCGGCATCGGCGGATCTGGCCTGGGACCGAAGGTGATCCAGGAAATCTTCGAATCCCCCACCACCCCGGCGTTTTTGATCGTCGACACCATCGACCCGGCCGTGCTCGGCATGCACATGTCGCTCATCGACTGGAAGCACGCGATGATCGTGGTCGTCAGCAAGTCCGGCGGCACGCTGGAGACGATGTCCGCATTCTTCGCCTGCTACGAGAAACTGAAAGAAGTCGTGAAGATTCACCCCGGCAGCCGCGTGGTCGCCATCACGGATCCAAAGGAAGGCGCGCTGAACAAGCTGGCAACCGAGCAGCGCATGACGATCCTGCCGATCGCTCCCGACGTTGGGGGCCGCTTCAGCATCTTCACTCCGGTCGGCATGTTGTCGCTGGGACTGTTGAACGGTGACATCGCCGCGTTCTGTCGCGGAGCCAAAGAGATGGACACGCATTGCCAGGAATCCGGCCTCAACAAGAACCCGGCCGCATCGCTGGCCGCAGTGCAGTACCTGCTCGACACCCGCCGCAACTATCCCATCCGCGTCATCATGCCGTACAGCGAGCGCCTGACGTCGTTGGCACGCTGGGAACAGCAGCTGCTTGCCGAAAGCCTGGGCAAGACCGAGGCGAATAACCCGATCCCGATGGCTGCCATCGGCACACAGGATCAGCACTCGCTGCTCCAGCAATGGATGGCCGGCCCGCGCAAGCAATGGCACCTGTTCATCCGCGAACTGGACAAGCCCCGTTTGGAAGTCCCGAAGAATCTGCCGCCGGCATTCTCGTACATCGCGGGCAAGACCTTCGGCCAGCTCCTCGACGCCTGCTACGAGGGCACCAGCCAGGCACTGACGGCCGCCAAGCGCCCGCACGCAACCATCGCTCTGCAGCGGCTGGACGAGTACCACCTGGGCCAGCTGTTCTTCCTGTTCCTCACCGAGGTCGTGTACCTGGGCAAGCTGTACCGCATCGACATTTACGGCCAGCCGGCGGTGGAGATCGGCAAAAAAATCACGAAGGGCCTGCTGTCGAAAGGACACGAAGCCTAAATTCCCGGATTCTTTGGAATCCGTTCAGACCCCGGTGTATACTCCCGGTATTCCCAATTTTTCTTATGGCCACCCCCGTCAGCGACGCCGAATTCGGCGACAAAGTTCTCAAGTCTCCCATCCCCGTGCTCGTGGACTTTTGGGCTCCGTGGTGCGGTCCGTGCAAGGCCATGCTGCCGATCATCGATGAGCTGACCACCCAGTACGACGGCAAGCTGTCCGTAGTGAAAATGAACGTGGACGAGAACACCGACGTGCCCGGCAAATACAACGTGATGAGCATCCCGACCTTCCTGCTGGTGAAAGGCGGTGAAGTCGTGGAGTCGTTCGTGGGCACCAAGTCGAAAGAGGACATGCAGAAGAAAATCGACCTGGTCCTGGCTGCATAAGCATGGAGATCTTCCTCGGAATCGTCGGCCTCATTCTGAGCTTCGTTATCATCAAGAAGCGCGAGACGCTGGGTGACATGTTCGGCGAGCCCGAATGGGCTACCAAGATCGGCGGCATCTACAACGTCATGATCATCATCGCCGTGCTGCTGTTCTTCTGGAGCTTGTCGGCCATCACCGGCACCCAGAAAGTGCTGTTTGCGCCGATCTACTCGTTCTTCAGCTTCGGCAAAGGCGATTCGAGCGGGCCGCCTCCGAATTTCATGAACTAAGCCAGAAAAAAACCCGGCGAAGGCAGGCTCTGCCTGCCTGGAGCCGCACCGCTTAGGGAAAGAGAGTCTACGAGAGGAAACCGTAGGTTTCCTTTCGTAACGTAAAATGGTGGAGCTGAGGAGAGTCGAACTCCTGACATCCTGCTTGCAAAGCAGGCGCTCTACCAACTGAGCTACAGCCCCACGGGGTACGCCCTTTTATACCATGTCCGGTTTTCCAGAGCCAGTCTTAACGCCTATACTTGTAAACTATGGGCCTGCGCATCGAAACCGGCACTTTTAGGCCTGAAGAAGGCACTCGGACCAAAACCCGGCTGATGCTGGATGACCCGGGCTATGACATCCGCGCTGTCGAAGTGCATCCGGTCAAATCCATGCCGGGGAAAGAACCTGGTGATCCGGAACGGCGGTATTTGATAGTGACGGTAGTCGGCGCAACCAGAGAACATGTCGCTGAAATCATCAGCAGCGGGAAGTGCCAGGTCCAGGAAACTACGGTCATGCGAACGCGCCTGACAAGAGACCGGCAGGTAGTCGAAGAGTGGTTTCAGGCGCTGGATGTCGCCATTCGGCTGGAACCTGATGATTATCATGTCGTTTCCAGCGAACCTCAGTCCCATATTAGAAATCTGATATCTCAAAAACTTGAGGAGCAAGCGAAACCGCAGTAGCAAATCCCCTCAGGTCACCACCTCGTCCAACCTCCCCTGCTCCACAGCGTCGTGGATCTCCATCGCGATGCGTTCACCCATGCTGACCGGGCGGCCGAACAGATAGGTCGAGTACGGCGTGGCGGCGATGCCAGGCGAACCGGGAACCCGCAGCGAGACGTCGAAGATCACGATGTCCTCTTTGCCCTCTTCGGCGACGACAGCGCCCTGCAGCGCAAACGGGCCGATGATGCCTTTGCCGGACGGATCCAGCTTCTTGGGCAGATTCTGCGTCGCCTTCACGAACCTCTCGCCAAGCTCGAACGCCTTCTCCACGATGGATTCCTTCACCGTCACCGCGATGTGGCCGGTCTCGATCATCTTCAGATCCACATGCTTGCGGACGTCCTCCTGCTGCCACGACGGCATGCGCAGGAAGCCGTCCAGGTTGGTCTGACGGCGCGTGTCCGTGCCGAGCAGTTCGAGCGTTTTGGTGAGCGGCGACCAAAAGAAGTTGAAGTTCACCGGTGCACCGACCACGAATTCCTCGATAGTCGCCTCGCGCCAGTTTTTGGCGATTTTGCCTGCCTTTTCCAGTTCTGCGCCTTTCGATTCCCATTCCTGCGGCGTACTGACAACGAAGAACCCGCGCTCATATTTTCTTTCGGCTTCACTCGCCTTCACCAGTACCGGACGATCGATGTCTTTCGCATTCTTGAAAATTTTCGGTATCCGGATACCGGCATCGTCCATCAAACTGTACTGATTGTACGGTTGATCGCGCTCTTCCAATTTCAAAAGCGTGCGCGAACCGAAGATCGGCACATTGAACTCGTTTTCGACTTTGGAAAAGTCATCGAAGTAGACCCAGAAGTAGCGGTTATGCACAAAAATTGTATTCATCTTTCGCAGCTTCTGCTGGACGTCTTCCTTCAGAATGTCTTTGAACTTATCGACGATGATGACTTCGTCGACGCAGCCACGGACAAGCCTGCCTTTTTTGTAGTACGTCGCGTAGGTTTTCTCCCGTCCTTTTTGCGCGACGACGACGGTATTGAAACCGAAGCTGGTGCCGCCCGATGCGACGTCCAATCCGCTGTGTCCTCCGAGCGCACCAATGCTCAATTTCTTTTTGTTATAGCCTTTGAGCAGTGAGGCTGCGTCCATAAGTGAAGTGTACCGGAAGAAATCTTAACCCAAAACCTGCTCCAGCTTGCCCTTGAGGATCGCCTCTTTGATATCACGGGAGATCCTGCGGCCGGTGCTCATCGGCACGTCGTAGCGCAGTGCAGTGTACGGCGAACCTTCAATGTACGGGTTGGTGCCGGCGACGATGCGGGCGCTGATTTCGAAGACGAAAATCTGCAGTTTGCGGGTGACGATCGTCTCCAGACAGAACGGCCCGAACAAGCCCTTTCCACACAGTTTCTGGCTGACCTTCACCACGCGCTCGCCCATCGCGAACAGGTCCGGCAGCATGGACTCGCGCACGACGATCGGCACGTTGCCGACGATGGTGTAGCTGGTGTGGATTTTGGCGGCCAGCTGATCCTCTGCCTTGATGCGTCCGATGGAGTCGGCGTTGGACTCGTAGCGTTTGTCGAAGCTCATGATCTCCAGCTCTTTCGTGACCGGCGAGTAGAAGTAGTGGATGTACAGCGGCACACCGACGATGTACTCCTGAATGGTGAACTCGGTCTCGTCCGGATACTTGCGGTTCTTCACTTCGTAGAACTGCTCGGGAGTACGCACCACGAAGTAACCGAAACCTCCGCCCGCGCCGTGGAACTTCACGATCACCGGACGGTCGATGTCATCCGGGGATTCCAGAACCTGAGGCAGCTGAAGTTTGGCTTTCAGAAGCCACTGGCGCTCCATGCGGCGATCGGACTCCCACTTCAGGATCTCCTTGGTTCCGTAGTACATCGACTTCAGTTTGCTCACGCGGTCCGGACCCAGGTACGACACGAACGATCCGTGCGGGATGATGATCGCTTTCTTCTTCAGCAAAATCGGCTCGATCTTCTTCTCCCAGTTGTCCCAGCTGTCGACGCTGATGATCTCGTCGGCGACCCGGTAGCTTTTGTACGCACGCTCGGTTCCCTTCTTGCAGATGACCAGGTTGCGCATGCCCTCATCGCGCGCGCCCTTCAGGATCTGCAAAGCCGAATGGCTGCCGATTGTCGCGACAACGAAGTCTTTCGGATTTCGCGAAGCCGGTGGCGCAGGTCGTTTTGCCATTTTCGGGACTATACGCGTCCGCGGAGCGAAAGGCAAACACAGAAAAATGGAGGTGCCGGCGAGGATCGCACTCGCGCATGGGGGATTTGCAGTCCCCTGCCTTACTGCTTGGCTACGGCACCAGAGCCCGACGATTGTACAAGAATCATGGAGAAATGAGAAACCTCGGCAGACTCGCCCCTGAAGCGCATTGCGGGACGATATTACTCTTTGGCAGCCGCCTTCGTCGCCGGATCAACGAACGTGATGTTCTGCAGGATGTACTCGACTTCGGATGCTTCGGTCTCGGTCACGCTGAGCGGGAACGATCCGGTGAAAATGTATCCCATTTTTCCGGACGTGGAACCGGCCTGGTAGTACCGGCGGATCGGCGCATCGGTTGCGGGTCGTGCGCTGAACACGTGGATCGCCGATTCTTTGGCATCGATGTAGACGACCTTCTTGTCGATGAGTTTGTAGTCCGGCAACGTCGATACCGCGACCACGTTTGCCTTGCTGTATTCGGTCGTGTCCATGTCCTGGTTCAGCGGCTCACGCGTAACCGTGACCGTATCGAACTGTCCCCCGCGCGGGTCAGACAACTGGAACGCCGCGACTGTTTCCTCTGGCACACCAAGCAGATCCAGGCTGTCCTGGGATAAGACTTTCCAGCCTTTCGGCAAACACGTCCCGAACGTCCCGTTCCAGAACTGCAAATCGCATGCCACCGTCGTCGTATTCGAACCCGATCCACAGGAAGCGAGAAGAAAAACGCTGCAGAGCAGTAACACCACACGACGCATGGCCAGCATCCTACCAAGCTCGGACTACGCATGCCAGAGCCACGGAATATGGTGCCGTAGATGGAATTGACACTCTTCCACAATTGATCAACGAAGCTAGTGCAAGGATTGAATGCAGCGCTCGTATTTGCTACACTAGAGAGATTTATGCGCAAATACACTTCTGTTCTCATCACTGCCGCGCTCCTCGCAACACTGCTGCCCGCACCGGCAGCGGTCGCCCAGAGCTGCGTGTTGGGAGCGGCCAACACCGTAGCCGGTCTGGGTACCCAGGTAACACTGAAGGGCTGTGAGGCAAACAAGAGCTACACGCTGACAATGCAGGGCCCCGCGGGTGCCCCGTATACGCAGTCGATTGTAACCAACGAACAGGGCGACGCCGCTACGCTGATCCCCGGCAAGTCTGCGACCATCGCGGGCCAGTACCGGATCCAGGCTGGCGATGCGACCGCAGCGTTCTCTGTGACTCCGGACAAAATCGACGACGCATCGTCCGTCCTGTCGGCATCCGCCACGTCGGTGGCTGTCGGCGGCACGGTCACTGTGACTGCGATCCTGCGCGACAAGTATGAGAACGCGATTGCAGATCGCCCGGTGATCGCACTGCTCAGCAACCGCCCGGAGGATCGTGTGCAGGCGAATGCTCAGCAGAGCGACAGCATGGGACGCATGACCTGGCTGGTGACGGCAGCAACTGCCGGATCGATGAACCTGACCGCCTACGACATTCTGAGCGCCAAGGCTCTCTCGGCCCGCATCGATGTCTCCGTCGGCGGGGGAGGTTCGCGCGTCTATGCAGCCGCACTGACAGGCAACGAACGCGGCGGCACCATTCCGGTCGACAGGTTCGAAATTCTCATCGGCGACGAGAAGCTGTCAGACGTACTGGATGGAAAGCGCAGGAATATCAGCGTGAAAGCGAACGAGCTGTTCACCGTGACCATCGTTGCACTGGACTCGAAAGGCGACCCGGTCGAGGACTACCTGGAAACAGTGATCATGACCTCCAGCGACGGCGAAGCCGAATTCCCGCGCAAAGGAATCGACCCCGCCAAACCCGACGAAGCGCCGATCGTGTTCCGTCCGGTAGACCTTGGCGCTCGCAAACTCCCTCTCGGATTCTTGTTCCGCAACGGCGGACAGCAAACCATCGATGTGCAGGAACAGGGTAACCCCGGTATCGAGGGTTCGTTCACCATCACCGTGGAAGGAGGCGGATCCTCCGGCGGTGGCAAGATCGTCATCCTCGACCCGAAAGACCGTTCGGTCATCGGCGCCACGACTGTCCGTCTGCAGGGAAATGCTCCCAGCCTGATCAACCTGAAGGTGAAGGGCGGCAGCGGCACCATCAACGGCGGCAGCGATGCCGAAGGTGTGTTCCGCATCGAAGTTCCCCTGCATGCAGGAGATAAGGAGGCGACTCTGATCGTCTCCAGCGAGAACGGCACCTACGAATCCGAGCCGGTGCACTTCTTCATCGATATGGACGCGCCTGTTATCTCGGGTGCGTCGTTCAATCCTGAATCCGGATACGCCGGGGAAGAGGTGACGATCACCATGCGTTCCGAACCCAAACTGACGTCGTCGACCGCAACCGTCGACGGCACCGCCATCACACTGACCGAATCGGCCACCGAGCCGGGCGTCTACACCGGCAAGTTTACCGCCGGGGCAGACGAGAAGAGTTACACCTTCACGTTCCTGGCGCTGGACAGCGTCGGCAACGCATCCCCTCCTCTGCAGGCGCAGTGGAGCGCACACAAGCGCAAGCCGGGCAAAGTGCTCAACGTAAAAGCCTCCAGCAAGCCGCAAGGCGTGATGGTTGAATGGGAAGCTCCCGAAGGAAAGATGTCGATCGGCCAGTACAAGATCTACATCGCCGACAAAGAGGATCCTGAGAACATCCTTTATAGCGTGGAGACCAAACGCAACGTGAACTCGGCTCTTATAAAGGATCTGCAACTGGGACGCGAATACGCATTCACGCTCACCGCAGTGAACACCGAAGGCCAGGAAAGTGAAGAGCGCAGCGATCCCGCGTTTGCCGGACCGCAAGGCCTGAGCCTGAAGGCTACGCCGGACGGCGGAAAAGTGTTCCTGGAGTGGACTCCCCCGCTGAACCTGCCACTGGCTCAGTACATTCTGAAGTACGGCACCGCACCCGAGGACTACACCGAGACGCGCACGTTGAACCCGGCACTGCACAGCTACGAAGTTGATGATCTCATCGATGGAGTCGCGTACGAATTCCTGCTGATCCCGGTCGACGTCACCGGCAAAGTCCGTGACGACCTGGATGCAGTGGTGACCGGCACACCCAACGGAGGTGCCGGATATCATCCGTCTGCCGGCGACCCGGTACCGCCGAATTTGATCGGAACCGACGGCGGCGAGACCGAACCTCATCCCGGAGCGAATCTGAATCCTCCGCCCGAGACGTCTCCTGCAGGACTGCCGCTGCCGGTCATGGCCGGAATGGTCGTACTCGCCCTGATGCTTGTCTTTTTCTGGAGGCACTACTCCCACCAGCGCAGGATGGCGCATGAATTCCTGGCAATGATGGAAAACCGCTACCGGTCGTAAGAACGCGCAGGCGGGTACACTGTCACCGATACGCATGACTCCCCTTCGCACTCTCTCCATCGGCGGCGCCACGTACGACATCTTCCTCGCGATGGACGGCGGCACACCCGTAAAGGACGGCGCGGTCACCTTCGGCGTGGGCAAGAAAGTCCGCATCCAGGGCGTGACCGAAACCTGCGGCGGCGGCGCGAATAACTCGGCCGTCGGTTTGCAGCGCCTGGGGTGCAGCGCGGCATTTTGCGGCATCGTCGGCAGCGACCAGTGGGGCGATCGCCTGCTGGAGAATCTGAAAAAAGAAGGTGTCGATACTGCATCAGCCACGATCGTCGATAAAGAAACCAGCAGCTTCTCCATTGTGCTGCTTCTGCCAAGCGGCGAGCGCACGATCCTCTACACGCCCGGCGTGAACGAGCACCTGCGCGATGTCACGTTCGATAAAGACGCCATCGCCGGAGCACATGCCGTGTACCTGAACCGTCTGAGCGAGACCGCCTGCGAAATAGAGAACGACATCATCGCCATGCTCGACCTGCGCGAAGGGCTGCACCTCACCTGGAATCCGGGCGGCTGCCAGCTGGAAGCCGGCATGCACGCGGCGGACAAAGCCAAGCTGCTGAAGCGCACGAACCTGTTGCTGCTGAACAAAGAGGAGGCGATCCAGTTCACCGGCGAGAAGGACACCTCTGCTGCCATGAAGGCGCTGCTGAAGGCCGGCGTGAAAGCTGTCTGTGTCACCGACGGCGGCAACGGCACGTGGGCCGCGGACGCTACGGGCTCGTACTTCTGCCCGACCGTACAGGATGCCAAAATCGTCGATACAACCGGTGCCGGAGACGCGTTCGGCACGGGTGCGACTTGGGCTCTGCTGCGCGGAGAATCGTTGCAAACTGCGCTGATTGCTGGTACACTGAACGCAACAAGTGTCATCGGTGTCATCGGTGCGCAACCCGGACTTCTCACAGAAACTCAGATGCAGTCGCAGATCAAGAAGAGTGCTCTGACAGTGCAGACGATCTAGGCCAGCCCGCAACATACACACCCCTGACGCACGCACACGCGGACTCACCGCTGTTTCACCAATACATCCCATGGACGACAATCTCCTCGCGATTCAGGAACTCATCGATTCTGCTATGGCTTCGCTGAAGACAGCCAACAGCCTGCTCCGCGAGCAGACCGGCGTCGTCGATTCATCGCGCGAGCGTCTGTCGACCAAAGCCGGCACGATGAGCATGGGTGTCTACAACGCTGCAAACTCCAAAGTGGTTGAGGGTGTGTTCGACGGACAGAACATGGTCGACGGCACCGGCCAGACGTATCCGATCCCGGCCAACTACGCATCGAAGAGCAAGCTGGTTGAGGGCGACGGCATGAAGCTGACCATCACCGAGGAAGGTAAATTCATCTATAAGCAGATCGCACCGATCGACCGCCGCTCACTGGTGGGCGTACTCATCCAGGAAGACGGCCAGTATAAAGTGCTCGCCGAAGGCAAAGCCTATCGTCTGCTGCTGGCATCGGTCACGTTCTACCGCGCAGAGGTCGGCGACCAGGTGACGATTTTGATCCCGAAGAACCAGCAGGCCAACTGGGGCGCCGTCGAGGCGATCATCCCGAAGCACATCGTGGAAGCCGCAGCCAAGGCCGCAGTGGCCGAGGACGGCACACTCACCAAGCCGAAGACGACCCGCAAGAAGAAGAGTGACGACGGTGAGATGAGCCCGGACCTGGAATAAGGAAACCGGAGGGAAGATTGGCCGCTCCCCGCTTCGGTGCTATTCTCGGTACCGATGAAACTTTCGCCGCGTATCTACGTCCCCGCTCTGGTTGCGCTGGGCGTTGCCATCGTCATTGGATTCCTGTTCTTGTGGCAGATCCGCTCGTCGGTCAGCCTGATCGAGAACGGTTTCAAGAGCATCAAAGATAAAACTGCGGAGATGTTGGGCGGTCCTCTGATCGGCAATAACACCGTGCCGGATTCACAGAGCCAGTCGGACGCGCTGCTGTTCATGCGACAGGGTGAGATTTTCGAGCTGAAGGGACAATGGAAGAGCGCTGAGGAAAAATATCAGAACAGCGTGGAAGCCGGCGGGGGCACTCCGGCCCTGCGCAAACTGGCCAGTATCCAGCTGCAACGCCGCGAGTACGATGCCGCGCAGCAGACAGTGCGTACCATCAAGAAACAGGACGGTGACAGCGACGCAGTGATGTTCCTGGAAGGCCTGTTGCAGCTGCGCAGCGGTGACCTGATCGGCGCACGCCGCACGTTCGGACAGAAACCGGAGTCACCGCAGAGCCAGTACGGTCTGGCGATCATAGAGATCGGCCAGCGCAATCATGAACAGGCCAAGATTGAACTGGCGAAAGCCGCGCAGAACAGTGACCCGACCATCCGTTCGTACGCCAATACGATCCTGTCGGCGTACAACGAATTCGCGCTGTTCGAACGCGGACAGGACATCCACCTGAGCACGCTGGTCGCCCGTGCACTGGCACAGACCAACGAGTGCGAAACCGCGCTGTCACTGCAGACCGAAGTCGTGGCCAGGCAGGACAACTACCGCGACGCGTGGATCGTGAAAGGATACTGCGAGTTCGTTACCGAACGCCTGCCGGAAGCGATGGAATCACTGGAGCGGGCGTACTCCATCGACCCGGAAAAGCCGGAAGTGCAGTACTTCCTGGCACGCACCTACGCCGCTATGGGTGACCCGCAAAACGCCGTGACCTACCTGCAGTACGCCATCATCAACGGCTTCGAGCCGGAGATCGACGCGCGCGAACTGCTGGCTGAATACGCACTGGAGTTGGGCAACACCGCACTCGCGCTGGACCAGTACAAAGCGCTCTACAAAATGGATGGCAGCAGCTTCGAGACGTTCGAGAAGTACGTCGATCTGGCATTGAACGTGCCGGATCAGGCATTGGAAGCGTACCAAGCCGCCAAAGTGGCACAGACCCGCTGGCCCGACGACGCGAAAGCGCTGACACTCCTGGGCCGCGCGGCAGTAGCCGCCGGCGACCGCGAGATTGCCGAGAACAGCTTCAACTCCGCACTGCAGATAGATCCGAAATACGCCAAAGCCGCCGACGAACTGAAGAAACTGCGGGAGATCCCGCCAGCGGGAACCAATTAATCAGCAACAAAAACCGGCGAAGACCGGCTCTGCCGGTCTGGAGCCGCACCGTTTTAAGGAAAGGAGAGCCTACGAGAGGGGCGCAGCCCCTTTCGTGCATAAAAAAAGACCCTCGCGGGCCTTTTTTGTGTTTGTGTCAGCTTCCTGAGCTATCAACGAGAGAATGTAGAAAAGCTATCGCTGAGCCTAATAACGGAAGGTGTCACGTGGGGGAGGAGCCCCGAAACTCTGCCTTGCTGCGGTCTCTTGTTTCTCCTCGTGACCAGACGAAGTCCCCGTACCGGTTCACCGCTCGAGGCACTAGGGCTTCGGGGGAACACTGGGGAGAAAAGGGGGCGCACTCCATGACGCTTCACTCACAGCCATGGAACGACGTTGCAGAGCAGAGAGGACGATGGGCACGCTTGGAAATGGCTCTGAATGGCCATCGTCCTCTCTACGAGTTCTAACGACCGTTGATGTGAATGACCGTATTTTTGGGGGCTCCGGAGCCCGTGTTTGTGTTGACCGTGTTGGTGTGTGATTCATCCGTTTCGGACAAATCTGAATAGTATAGGACATCCCAAAACCGAATGCAAGAGATTCTTTACATTATTCCATAACACCATAGAAACGGTCTAAAGCCTGAAACGGCGGCCACCCGGAAAAACTCTGCTATCATCCGCACCGCCATGGATTCGAACAGCACGAAAAAAACCACCGAGACTGCCACGCACGCCAAGCCGAACATGCTTCGTCGCGGCCTGTTTGCCAGCCTGGTCGGTCTGACGGTGTGTGCTGCCACTTTGCTTGTGGTGCGCAACGGGCTGCCGTTATTACCGACAGACAGCGGTGCACTGGCACAGCGGGTGCTGGCGAGCGACGTCACCTTCTATATGAGGGCAAAAGATCTGACCTCTTCCCTGCTCCCGGCGGACGTGCTGGCGAGTGCAAATGAACTGACTGGAAGCGGCGGAACGTACGAAACCGTTGTGTTCGCTCCAGCCGGAGATGAAGAACGTTGGGCAGTGCGCTTCACGCCGAACACGGCCGGCGCAAAAGCCGTGATGCTGTACTCGGCTCCGTCCGTGTCGGGCTCCGTGCTGACTGACATCAAGCAAGCCAACGGCCAGACGCTGGCTGAACTGTCGGAGTTCCGCCGGTACGTGAATCCGTCGTGGCCGTCGGCGGCATTCTTCCGCCCAGCGTGGCTGAAGACGGACGAATCGCAGATCGGGAAAGTCACAAGCACCGCGCTGTCACAGTACGATTTCATCGTGGCCAACTGGAATGACTCAGGCTCGGGAAGCATCGCGCTCACGCGCACCGCACCGCAGCAGTCATCCGGATTCAATGATTCGTGGCCGGCCACCGCGCAGGGGCAATCCGTCGTGCTGGAAGACGCGTCGTTTACGGACCGCCTGCAGAGTTTGGAAGCAATGCTCTCGGCAGCCGATGCCGGATTCGGTGAAGGCGTTCGTGGCATCGTGTTGCAGCGTTGGCAGGAAGCTTTCGGCAAGAACGCCTCTCCTTCCGCACTGCTGACGCCGCTGCTCTCTAGCCCGGCACGGCTGGAGGTTGAGATGGATGAAGGAGAAATGGCGATGATGTTGCAGGGCAGAATCGATGATCCGAAGGCACTCGAGACGCTGCTGAATGCCTACCGTCTGCAGACGTCATCAGCGACTGTGCGCACGCAGGACCTCGGCAAGAACAGGCGCACCGATGTCATCGCCGATCCGCAGGCCGGAACGTTGTCAGCCAAAGAGATGAACGGTTGGACGGTGACGACTGTCACGACCGGATCCGGCAAGGACGTCTTCGGCGCTGTGCAGGGCCGACGCTACATCCTGACCAATAACCGCCAGATGCTGGAGAGCGCCGCAGGCATGACTCCCGCCGCCCGGACTGAACGCGCAGTCAGCCGCGGCAGCGTAGACCTCTTGCTGCTACGAGAATTGGTGCGCCAGGAGCTCCCCTTCTTGTTACCGGATGAATCCGCACTGCCATGGTCACTGCTGCAGGCAAAACAGTCACTGTCCTGGTCCGCCGCGGCCAAATCCGACGCGCTGGTGGTGAACTGGGAGGCGCGATGGATCGAAAGACAGTAAGACGCCCCGTACACGACCGCTTGCTTGTGTTCTCAACGAAAAGAAAGTCTAGCATTCATCTGCTTCACCCGGTACCCTAGCCCCGCTATGGACTTCCTCAAACCCGCTAAATACTTCTTCGTACTCTCCGCGACGCTGACCATCATCAGCATCGTCCTGCTGTTCTACCCCGGACCGCGCCTGAGCATCGAGTTCACCGGCGGTACCCGCATGGAAATCGCGGTGACCGACAAAACGCTGACTGCCGAGCAGGTGCTGGCCGCCATGCACAAGTTCCAGCCCGATGTGACTCCGACCGTGAACCGCACCCAGAACGGCAACTTCCTCATCAGGATGCGCGACATCGACGATCCGACGCACCAGAGCCTGCTCGCCCACTTGAAAACCGAACTGAAAGAGATAGAAGAGGCGCAGTACACCACCATCGGTCCGACGGTCGGTGCCTCGCTGAAGAAGCGCGCCGCCATGGCCGTCGTCGTCGCCGCCATCGGCATCACGCTGTACTTGGCATGGGCTTTCCGCAAGGTTCCGCGCAAATACAGCCCCTGGAAATTCGGCATCGTCGCAGTCGCCTCGCTGCTGCACGACGTCATGGTGACCGTCGGTGTGTTCGTCATCCTGAGTCACTTCACCACCTTCGAGGTCGACACGCTGTTCATCACGGCGCTGCTGACCATCATGGGTTACTCGGTGAACGACAACATCATCATCTTCGACCGCATCCGCGACAACCTGGCATTCCAGGACCGCAAAGAGACCTTTGGCGAAATCGCCAACCGTTCGGTGAACCAGGCCTGGAAGCGCTCATGCTACACGGCCGGCTGCACCCTGATCATGTTGTTCTCGCTGTTCTTCCTGGGCAGCCACAGCATCCAGTGGTTCGTGCTGACCATGATTGTCGGCATCATCCTGGGCGCCTACTCCCCGCTGTTCATCGCAACTCCCCTGCTGGTCTACTGGAACAACCGGAAGCAGCATCACTAAAATGAACCGAGCGGACTCGTTCTTCCGTGACCCACGGTCGCGGTTCCCCTTTGTACCATCATGGAAATCACCCAGCAGACCCTCCCGCACTCACGCATCAAATGTTCGGTGAAGATTTCCGCCGAAGAGCGGACCAAGGCCGAAGCGCAGGCGCTCACCGCGCTCGCCAAACGCGTGAACATCAAGGGTTTCCGCCCGGGCATGGCTCCGCCGGACAAGGTGAAGGCCAGCATCGATCCGGATGATCTGCTGAAGGAGACTGCGCGCATTTTCCTGCCCGAGGCCATCCGCAAAAGCATGGAGGAGACCAAGGCTGCACCGATCCTGGCACCGCAAGTCAGCGTGGAATCGCAGGAGCCGCTCACGCTCTCCATCGTGTTCGTGCTGAAGCCGGAGGTCTCGCTGAAGAAGCCCGACCGCATCAGCGTGGAGAAGAAGGAGACTGCGAAAATCGAACAGAAAGACATCGACGAGTTCTTGCAGCGCGCGCTGGCTCCGCACCGTGTGGAGACGGTCATTGACCGCCCGGCAGCCAGAGGCGACGTGGTCTACGTGTCCAGCGAAGCAACCGGCAAAGACGGCACTGCCATCGCAGAAATCAGCCACCCCAGCATCCGCCTGACCGTCGGTTCCGCCGACGATTTCGTGCCCGGTATCAGCGACCATCTGCAGGGAATGAAGACCAACGACGTCAAAGAGATCGATGCCGCATTCCCCGACTCGCATGCCGTCCCGACACTGCGCGGCAAGACCGCCAAGGTGAAGGTGTCCGTGAAGAGTGTCGCCGAATCCAAACTGCCCGAACTCACGGCTGAATTCCTGGAGTCCAAACTACGCGTGAAGAAAACACCGGCCGAGTTCCGCACCGAAGTGGAGAAGATGCTTGGCGATCAGCGCATGTCCGAAGAGCGCCGCCGCCGGGAGGAGAACTTCTTCGATAAAGTCCGTGAAGCAACCACAGTCGACCTGGCTCCCGAGCTGGTAGACGCCGAAGTGCAGGAGATGCTGCAGGATCTGCAGGGCAGGCTCCAGAAGGACGGACTGAGCATGGAGGACTGGATCAAGGCGATGGGCAAGGAGCCGAAAGAGATCGTAGACATGATGAAGGAAACCGCCACCAAACAGCTCTCGCTGCGCCTGGGTCTGGAGGAGCTGATGAACCACAAGAAGATCACGGCCGATGAGGAGCAGATGAAGAAGATCCTCACCGAGGCCAAGACCTCCGCTGCAACCGGCGGAGACATGGATCCCAAAGACTTCGAGCCCGAGGGTTCCGCATACAGGCAGATCGAATGGGATCTGCGCATGCGCAAACTGATGGAGGAGTACGTCGGCTAGTTACAGCCACGTCACATCTATCCGCCGCTCCTTGTTCGCCGAGCGCATCATGCCGCAGTCGTCTTTGTGGATGCTGACATGCCCCAGCCTGGTGATGAAGCCCGCGATTTCTTCGGGGCGCGGCTTTACGGTGCCGGGATTGCAGCACTTGGCGAAGCGGTACGGCATGATCAGCGGACGGCCGTGTTCGTCGCCGATTTCCCGCGTCAGCCCGGGCCGGATTTTGGCCTTCACGGTCTTGGCCGAAGTGCGGTTCAGCTTGGGCGGGACGCTCTGTTCACTGATGTGCCGGAAAACCGACGATGTACGGATGGATCCCATCCCCAGCTTCACAAGCAGATCCTCACGCTCGCGCATGGTGAGCGATTTGCCGTCGAACTTCTTTAACGCACTCAGCTCCCCGTCCAACGGCGGCATGCGGCGGGTACGCAACTCGGCGTTGAGCACGTCACGTCCGCGGATGATGAACTGCGGGCGGTTATGCGAGGAGAAATACGCCTTCAGCTTGGCCCTGGCAGAGGAGGTCGCCAGTTCGTCCAGCCACTGGAGCGTGGGCCGCGGCTCGCGGTGCGTGATGATCTCCACCACGTCACCGTTCTCCAGCTTGTGTCCCAGTGGAACGATCGCGCCGTTCACGCGGGCGGCCTTGAACTTCAGGCCCAGTTCGGTGTGCAGCGAGAACGCAAAGTCCAACGGCGTGCCGTCCTCGGGCAGCTCGATGATGTCGCCCGTCGGGGTGAGTACGTAGATGTGGTCGACCAGCTTGCGTTCGGTCAGTTCCATCGACCCCTCTTCCGTATCACGTTGGTTGCGTACCGCCGTCTGGCGCATGAGCGTGTCACCCAGCTGCATGCCGGCAATGGAACGCTGAACTGCCTTCCCCTCTTTGTAGACCCAGTGAGCGGCGATACCGAATTCAGCTTCGCGGTGCATTTCGAGTGTGCGGATCTGCACCTCGATCATCGCGTCCTTGGGCGCCGAGGGCAGACCGATCAGCGACGTGTGCAGACTTTGGTATCCGTTCGGCTTGGGGAACGAGATGTAATCCTTGAAGCGGTGCGAGATAGGCGTGGCAATGCGGTGCAGCAGTCCGAGTACCTGGTAACAATCGGGCAGCGATTTGACCACGACGCGGATGGCGATGAGGTCGGTGATCTTCCGGATGTCCGTCACGCTCTTGCGCTGCATTTTCTGGAACATGCTGTACGGGTGTTTCTCCCGCGCCATGATGTCGAGCACCGGCATCCCCTCTTCGTCCAGGAATTTGCGCAACGTCTGCATCAGCTTGGGCAGGTATTCGCCATGCTGGCCGTGCATGATCTTCATCTGCTGGCTGATCTTCTCGGAATCGGTGGCGTAACACACCGGGAACGCGCGGGTTTCCAAACGATACTTCAGTGCGTAGATACCAAGGCGGGCCGCGACCGGAGCAAACAACTGCAAAGCATCGCGGCAGACGCCAATGCGATGCGGCTCCTTCACACGCTGGAGGTTCTCCACGTGGTAACACTCTATGCACAGCTTGATCAGCAGCACGCGCATGTCGTCCGATACCGACACCAGCATGATCTTCATGTCATCGATCGACTTGCGCCAGTCTTTGGTGCTGAGGTGCGAAAGCAGGTGAACCCTGCTGACCAGATCGCGTACACCCCTTCCAAACTGTTCGGTGAGCGACTGCATGGAAAAATCTCCGCCCTGCTTCAGGCTGTGCTGCAAGATGCACGCACAGAGTGCGTCTTCGTCCGGCAGAAAGTCGACCAGGATCGCGGTCACTCCGCGAACGTGATCTAGAAGACGCTCGTTGCCCATAAGGGACAGTGTCCGGTCGCCATACAGCGCCTCGGCCGTTTCCAGCGCCCGCTGCACTTTGGGTGAATCCAGCACCGGATTGGCTTTCCGCTGCGATGCGAAATCCCGGGAGTGGGCCGACGCTCTGCGAACAGTTTCCATAAGCGTTATCCGGCACCATACCGGTACCCGTCTTGTTTGGCCAGAAGATGCGCCTATTTCGCCTTTTTTGGGGCTTTCCAGCAAATTCTTACACGGATTACATTGACACTTTGGCCTGCATCGAGTAATCTTTGCGCAAGTCCGAAGACCGGAGGTACTAGGCCCCAGGCCGAACGTAAATCCTCCCGAGGAGTACAGCAGCGCTCACCCGGCCCCGGCTTGGTGGATCGTGCCGTGTTCCTCGCTGGTCTCCCGGACGGAAGGGTGCCAGCGTTTTTTTATGCCCACCTGGATACGCAGAGAAGAGCCTGTACGAGGCCTCTGCGCCCGTTTTTCCACGACACCCCCCAATTCTTATGGCTCTCACCCGCGATCAGAAGGCAGCTCAGCTCGTCGAGATCAAAGACAAGATGCAGAAAGCAAAGTCTGTGATTTTCGCCCACTACATCGGTCTGAACGTCACCAACATCAGCAAGCTCCGCGCTCAGCTGCGCGTGCAGAACGCTGAGATGAAGGTCTGCAAGAAGTCCCTCATCCGTTTGGCAGCCAAAGAGATCAACGCCCCCGAGGTAAAAGAGGAGATGCTCACCGGCCCGGTGGCCTGCATCTTCAGCAACGAGGATCCCACGTCCGGCGCATCGATCGCCTTCAAATTCGCCAAAGACCACGACCAAGTGAAACTGATCGGCGGCATCTTCGACGGCAAGCTGCTCACTCAGCAGGACGCCATGACCTTCGCTACCATCCCGTCTCGCGAGACACTGCTCGCGATGTTCATGATGATGTGCAACACGCCGCTCACCCAGTTCGCCAGCGCATGTTCCGGACCGTTGTCCGGTTTCGCCCGCGCCATGGCAGAGATCGCGAAGAAGAAGGAGTCCGAAGCTCCGGTTGCAGCAGCTGCTGCTCCCGTTGCCGAGGCTCCGGCTCCCGCCGCAGTCGCCGCACCCGTCGAAACTCCCGCCCCGGCAGCTGCACCCGCAGCCGAAGCCGCCGCTCCTGTCACGGCAACCGAGCCTCCGGCCGCACCAGCTGCAGAAGCACCGGCAGCCGCCACCCCCGCAGCTTAATTTTCCATCCCTTTTTTTCCCCTTATTCCTATGTCAGACACAGCCATGACCCTCACGAAAGAGGAACAGGCAGTCATCGACGCGCTGGAGAAGTTGAACGTGATTCAGCTGAACAACGTCGTCAAATTCATGGAGAAGCAGTACGGCATCTCCGCAGCAGCTCCGGCAGCCGCAGCACCTGCAGCAGCAGGCGCAGCAGCAGCTCCTGCTGAAGAGAAGTCGTCCTTCGACGTCGAGCTCACCGACGGTGGCGCTCAGAAGATCGCCGTGATCAAGGTCGTCCGCGAGGTCACCCAGCTGGGTCTTGGCGAGGCCAAGGATCTGGTCGAGAAGGCTCCGCAGATGCTCAAGAAGGGCGTTGCGAAGGCCGATGCCGATGCCATGAAGAAGAAGCTCGAGGCAGCCGGTGCAAAGGTCACCCTGAAATAGTCTCTAACGACACGAATGTACGAAGGCCCGGACTCCGGGCCTTTTTACGTGTCCACTGTCTGTCATTGCATTCTGTTTCCGAAACCTCAAGAATAGGAACCGCATGATCCATGAACTCCTCAGTAGCTATCCATTCCTGATCCCGCTGGTCGTGGCGATGTTGTGCGAGCTGACCAAGATCACGATTGAGGCTATCCAGACCGGTTCCTGGCAGGCGGGGCTGTTCCGCCCGGGCGGATTCCCCAGTAGTCACTCGGCCTTTTCGACCTCGCTGCTGATCATCGTCTGGAAGAAAACCGGGCTCGACTCAGTCCCCTTCGCTATCGCCTTCGTCTTCGCTTGCATCGTCTGGTACGACGCCATGAGTGCTCGCAGAGCCATCGGTGAGCAGGCCAAGGTGCTGAACAGGCTGCAGCACTGGGAGCATTTTTCGGAGCGGCTGGGGCATTCGTTTATAGAAGTCTGCGGCGGCATTCTGTTCGGCGCAGGCACCACCGCGCTGGGAATCTGGCTCAGCAGCGGCGCTACGGCGCTCTAGAGGCGATGTGGACTTGTTAGGGGTTAAGTAAAATCTACTTGACGTTGGCGATGCTCTGTCTATACTGGACGCGCAAATCACCTTCGCCTCAGTCATTCTCGGAGAAAAAGACCCGAAATACTCGAAAGAAGGAATTGCAATCTTTACTTCCTTTTTTTCTTTTCTCCATATGGCTGATCAGACGATCACCTGCCGCGATTGCGGCGCAGCCTTCACCTTCTCGGACGGCGAGCAGGCCTTCTACAACGAGCGCGGCCTGGCCGCTCCTCAGCGTTGCAAGGACTGTCGCAACAAGCGGAAGAACGAGCGCCTCTCGACGCGCACCATGCACCCGGCAACGTGTGCCAAGTGTGGCGCCGCTTGCGAGGTTCCGTTCAAGCCCCGCCCCGAATCCGAGGGTGGTCGCCCGGTTCTGTGCTTGAACTGTTTCAAGGCAGACAAAGGCGCTGCGTAAGGTTTCCCCTTCGCAACAATCCAAAAAAGCCGGCGCAAGCCGGCTTTTTTTGTATCTGACATAATCAACTGTTAATGCGTTGAATGGTGATACACTGCTCATTTACCCCGCCCATCCATGGAATTCGACAATCTCAAACAGCTCTGTGAACTCCGCCGCAGCGTGCGGTACTTCGCCGACAAACCGGTTGACCGGGAGACGCTGCTGAAGCTGATCGATGTCGGCCATTTGGCACCGAACATTCAGAACACACAGCCGTGGCACTTCCATATCGTGGAGAACAAAGAGATGAAAACCAAGTTGTCCGAAAGTGCCATGTACGGCAATTTCGTTCTGGGCGCCGGCGCGTTCATCGTGGTGAGCTGCAATAAAGACGTTGTGCCGTCGAACAAGGAGACGATCTGGAACCCGCGCGAGATCGACTATTCCTGCGTCTCGGCCATCACCGTGATGATGCTTGCCGCAACGAGCATGGGCCTGGGCAGCTGCTGGGTATCACTGCATCACGGGGCACCGCATGAACTGCTCAAACTGCCGATGTCACATATCATTGTCGGCGGCCTGATGATCGGACACCTGAAAGCCGGAGAAGAAACTCCGGGCAGCGGACATGCGCGCAAACCGCTGAAGGAGGCGTATACGATTTACGAATAAGGCCGCTCACGCCTTGTGAATGCCGGGCAAGTCGCAGACAACCTCCGGCTTCTGAACCGTGTGCAGGGGTTTTTCTCCCCTGCTCCATTGCTCGATGCTGAGAAAGGCGTCCTCGTACATCTGCTTCACGCTCTCATCGGCGTAGAAAGCAATGTGAGGAGTCACCACGACATGTGGATGCTTGATCAATGCCTCGTTCCATTGGAAATCCTTCTCGTGCTCCAGTACATCCAGCAGGGCATAGGCGATTTTGCCGGATTTCAGGCCAACAAGAAGCGCTGCGGAATCGATGAGCTCCCCGCGCGCCGTATTCACCACAATCACACCATTCTTCATCGAGGCTATCGCCTTCGCGTCGATCATATGAATGGTCTCGGGTAGAGCCGGAACATGCAATGTGATGATGTCGCTGGACGCCAGCAGTTCGTCCAGACCTACGTACCGGACTCCATACCGCGATTCCAAATCAAGCACGCGGCACTGATCCACGGCCAGAATACGCATGCCGAAACCGCGCGCTATCGCCGCTGCATGTCTGCCGATCTTGCCTGTTCCGATGATTCCGATGGTCTTGCCGTGCAGCGCTATGCCTTTCAAACCGTGATAATCGAAGTCACCTGTCGACACCTTGGATGCAGCCTGGCCGATATGACGCAGCACGGAAAGAATGAGGGCAAACGCGTGTTCCGCGATGACAAAAGAACCGTAATCCGGAACATTACAGACGGTAATACGTCTTTCAGCACACGTATCCATATCGATGTGATTGAATCCGACCGATCGCGTGCAGATAAGCCTAAGATCAGGCAACTGCTCCAGGACTTCACGAGTGAATGCTGTGTAGATGAAGCAGCAGGCGACGTCTTTGCCCGAACATGCGTTTACCAGTGCGTCTCCGGACAACGCTTCCGTGTGGATGCCCGCATGCGGAAAGCGGGCCTGAATCGCCGCGCGGTTATCGCCGTCCACCTCAAGAAAAATCGGATCCATGAGCACATGCTACACCCGAGGAAACAGTGCCGCTCAATGAAAGGTGTACGACCGTCCAGAAATAACTGAAACACCCGTGACGCGCATGGTCTCTTTCAGTACAATTCCGCCAATGTCCTTTCAAGTTCGATCCATTCGCGAAGAGAAGGAACGTCCTTCAAAGCTGAAAAAACTCCTGGAGCGGTGTTACGCACTCTGGCAATCGGTCAGCGCTTTCCGCATATCCCTGAGAAACAAGAAGCAGGAAGATGAAGCTGACGCCAAGCGCGTCACGTACCTGAAAACAGGTGTGACTGTGCTGATTGCCGTGCTCTGCGCACTGCTGCTGCTCGCCGGTACGGCCAAGGCGCTGCTGGCGCTGAAAGTCTTCTCGTTCTCCAACTTCGCATCCGTCGCCGGCGCTCCCCTTCCCGAAGACGAACATGGCTTCACGAACTTGCTGCTGCTCGGCGAGGGCAACAGCGACCACGACGGCGTCGACCTGACCGACACGATCATGATCGCCAGCGTAGACCCGAAGACCCGAAGCGCCGTGATGCTGTCGCTGCCGCGCGACGTGTACATCCTGAGCACCGAGCAGATGGGCAAGGGCCGCATCAACAGCCTGTACCGCAATTACAAAAGCTACCTGCGAGCCGAAGAAGGCATGAAAGCCCCCGAAGCATCCATCGCCTCCATGAAGGAACTGCAGAAGGAAGTCGGCAAGCTGGTCGGCCTGGAAATCCACGGCTCGGTGAAGATCAACTTCTCAGGCTTCGAGGAAGCCATCGACGCTCTTGGCGGCATCGACGTGGAAGTCGCACATGACATCGTGGATCCGGAGTACCCCGGTCCGAACTACAGCTACGAGACGTTCGCGATCGCCGCTGGCCCGCAGCACCTGGACGGCAAGACCGCACTGAAGTACGCCCGCAGCCGCCACTCGACCAGCGACTTCTCGCGCTCAGCCCGCCAGCAGCAGATCATTTCCGCAGCGATGCAGAAGGCGACCGATTCCGGCATCGTCACCAATGTCTCGCGTCTGACCGACCTGCTCAGCATCGTCGCCAAGAACATCGAGACGACGTTCTCCACGCGCGAACTGATCAGCCTGGCCGCGCTCGGCAAAGAGATGGACCGCTCACGCATCGTCAACATGCAGCTCAACGACCAGGCCGGCCTGTATGGAGGTCTGGCCATGGACGGAGGCTTTCTCTACGCACCGCCACGCGAGCAATTCGACGGTGCGTCGGTACTGCTGCCGGTGTCCTTCCCCGAATTCCCGGTGACATGGAAGCAGGTACAGATGCTGGGACAGCTGATCTTCCAGCATCGCGGACTGTACTTCCGCCCGCCGTCAGTCGCGGTGCTGAACAACGGTGCCAAGTCGGGCATGGCCCGCAAGCTGGGCAGCGAATTGATCCGATACGGATTCAACGTGGTCTCGGTGACCAACTATCCCAAGGAGCAGACCGCCCCGTCGCAGGAGTCGTCATTCATCGGCATCGCCTTGCCTCCCCCGGCCGAAGCCCCCAAGGAAGAAGCAAGCCGCCTGAACAACACTGCCGGATTCTTCACGCAGACCTTCGGACTGAAGCCGATGGCCTTCACCGGGCCGGTAAGTTTCGAGGATAATCCGGAGATCGTGATCGTTTTGGGTGAAGACTATATCTACGAGCCGCTCCAGACCGTGCTGGAAGGCCTCGCTGAAGATTAACCCGTTTCAGGTTCCCTTTCCTGCTGCATGCTGACCCCCCGCGAGATCATCGCAGAATCGTGGTCCATCACAACCTCGCACAAGCAGCTGAAGCAGTGGGGGTTTTGGGGATCGCTGTTCCGCCTGCTGCTCGACATCAAGCTGATCGCCTACCAGCTGTACTTCATGTACGCGATCTTCATCACCAAGGAGGAGGTCGGCATGTTCGACGACGTCATCTGGCTGTATGACCATGTGACGATGGGGTTATTCGTGACGATCATCGTTTCGTTCTGCGTCCTGCTGCTGATCGAGTTCTTCATGCCCAGCCTGTCGGACGGCGCGATCATCGGACTGGCGGCCAAGGCCCACAACAAGGCTCCTGTAAGCGGCGGCGTGGTGCTGGCGATGTACAACTTCTTCCCGATCCTCGCCATCCACGAGATTTTCATCTTCAGCGGCATCAACATGCTGATAACGGCCGTCTCCCTGATCATCCGCTATGCCGGAGGCCTGGCCACGCCACTCATCGGTATCGCGATCGTTGTCTGGGCCGTGTCGACCATTTTGAAGTTCTTCTCCAGCTTCGCTGAACCGGCCGTGGTCATCGACAAATCCAGCATTTTCGACGCCATTGGCAGAAGCATCAAGCTGATCGTCAGCTACGTGGGACACGTGATCTTCCTGGTGCTGCTGATGCTCATCATCTCGCTGCGCATCTTCATCAACACCATCATCATCGTGCTCATTCCTGCGATCGTCTTCGGCTTCGGCTTGCTGATGACGCACATCCTGAACCCGGTCATCAGCTACACCATCGCCGGCATTATCGGCATAGTGCTCGTGGTGGTCACGGCGTACTTCATGGCGTACCTGCACGTCTTCAAGCAGACGGTCTGGACGATCCTGTATATGGAAATGAAGAAGGAGAAGGACTTGGATCACATCGGGAACTAACCCCAACGCCGCTCAATCATCCTCGTCCGCACCGCCGACGATCGAGAAATCCAGGTCTTTCTTCGTGCCGCTACCCACCCGCAGCGACCTGCCGCGTGTGATGGAGTCACGGCCGAACCGCGCGTGCAGTTCATCCAGCGCGCTCTGCATCCGCTCTTCTTTTTCAACCAGCTTCGGATCGGTGAACAGCGAGTACTGCTTGCCGCCTGCCGGTTTCAGGTCGGTCAGCGCCAGACCGGCCTGGGTGTACGCGTGTCCTTGTTCGAGCAATGCCTGAAAGCAGCGGCGCACATGCGGCAGGATCTCGTCCTCTGTATCGGCCGGCTGAGGCAGTCGCACGGCATTTCCGTGGTGCACGAACTGCGCGTCACGCACCCAGATGCTCACGATGGAACACGACAGCTGTTGCCGGCGCATTTTGAGCACGGTGTACTCCAGATGGCGCATGACATGACCCAAAACCTCGTCGGTATTCCGCGTCGCCCGGAAGCTGCGACAGCGCGAAATGGATTTGGGCGGCGCTGTCTCATCGCTGACCGGGAACACGCTGTCTCCCAACAGTTCACGGCGCATCTCGGTGCCCGGGCGGCCGAACAAACGCACCAGTGTTTCGGAATCGGCGGTCGCGATGTCCCAGGCGGTAGTCCACCCCTGCAATTCCACGTCGACCATCCGCTTGCGGCCGACGCCCGGGATGGCCGCGGCGGGCCTATCCTGCAGAAATTGGTCGATCGGCATGGCGTGTGCATCGTTCACGTACCTGCCGTCCGGCCGCACGAACGTGAGTCCTGCCGGTTTGCGGTACTCGCCGGCCATCTTGGCCAGCAGCTTGGTCGGGCCGATGCCGACTGACACGCTCAGATCTGTTTTGCGGATGACCTCTTTCTGAGTCTCCCCCATCCAACTGTATAAATCGGCCGGCATACCGCCGACGACCGATGTCAGATCCAGGTACCACTCGTCGATCGACATCTGTTCGATCACCGGGCAGCGTCCGCCAAGAATACTTTCGATCTGGCTGGATGCCATGCCGGTCTCGCGGAAGTCGGACGGGATTTTGACCGCATCGGGCACCAGCTTGAGTGCCTCACGCAACGGCATGCCGGTCTTCACCCCCTTGGCCTTTGCCTCGTACGTGGCCGCGATCACACAACCACCGCCCATGCCAAGCGCCAGCACCGGTTTACCTTTAAGCCGCGGGTCCTTGCGAACCAGCACCGATGCGAAGAACGAATCGGCGTCGACGTGGGCGATCATAAGCACGGGAGGGAAACCCCTGGTTTCCCTCCCGTGAGCCCACCCTTCCAAAGGTGCGGCTCCAGCAGCGGGGCCCGCAAGACCCGCTGCTTCGCCGGTTTTTTACCTCTTATGGGCATACCGTGTGGGGAATAAGGGAGAATCAAGAACCCAAGAGATCGGGAGGTTTTATTGAATTCCTGCGTTTTGCCGAAACTTATGAGTATTTCCTGATCACGCTGATCACGACTCCGGCAACCTTCAGCTCGTCCATAGCGAACAGGTCCGGGTACTCGGGGTTCTCAGCCTGCAGGTAGTACTTGCCCTTATCGCGCCTGAGGCGCTTGAGCGTGTACTCGCCATCCAGAACACCGACGACGATGTCACTGACTCTGGGTGCTTTGCTGCGGTCGACGACCACCAGGTCGCCCTCCTGAATGCCTGCGTTGATCATGCTGTCGCCTTTCACGCGCAGCAGGAACGTGGACGCCCTGTCACGCACCAGATAACTCTCCAGGCTGATCTGCTCTTCTGCCTGCTCTTCCACCGGTGCCGCGAAACCTGCCGCGATCGGGCCGAACAACGGCAAAACCATGGAGATACCGCTCTCCTCTCCGCCATCTGCCTGTGCGATGATCTTGATCCGGCCCTTTGGATCCTTCTCCAGATGCCGCGCAGCCACCAGCGTGTTTACCACCTTGGCGATGGAGTTCTTGCTCTTCACGCCGAATGCGACCGCAAGGTCAGCAAGCGACGGAGAGTACTCACGCTTGCTCTGGAACTCGGTGATGTAATTCAGAACCGTTCTCTGGTGAGGCGTGAGCGACATGGGCGGATGGGTACGAAGTACAAACGTACACCAGAATAGGTGAACGATTGTGCACTGTCAAGATACATGAAAGGAAACCTACGGTTTCCTCTCATGAGCTCTCCTTCCCTGCAGCGGTGCGGCTCCAGACCGGCAGAGCCGGTCTTCGCCGGTTTTTTTCTTGAAGGTGATATTGCCCACCTCCGGCTCCCAACCAAATCCTTAAGCAGACCTCACGCGTCCCAAGGACTCCTGATCTCTCGTGCTTGAATTCAAGAATGGATTCCGACGACCACGGGCGGCGCGCGCCGCAGGGGGAGGGGGCTTTGAGGTGAGGACGAGCGCGCTGACGCGCGAGCCGTGGCTCGGCGCGCACGCGTTTTTGGTTCTTTTGCCGCTCGGGCAAAAGAACAGAGAAAATCATCCCGAAAACTCTACAACTTCTTCAGCGTCTCGTTGATTTTCTTGAGCTTCTCTTCGGTATCAGCAAGCTTCTTCTTCTCGGCATCGACCAGCTCTTTAGGAGCCTTGTCCACGAACGCTTTGTTCTTCAACTTGGACTTCAGAGTGGCCGCGTACTTCTCCAAGTTCGCCTGCTCCTTCAGCAAACCGTCCTTGGCTTTGCCGGCATCCATCAGACCCGCCATCGGCAGGTGGATCTCCGCAGCGGTCAGGAACACGCTGGCAGCGCCGTCGTGCTTGGCCGGTGCATCGTCGATCCAGAGCATCTCTATCTTGGCCAACTGCTTGATGTGGTTCTCCTGCGACAGCAGCAGCTTGGCGTGCCTGCGGCTGTGGATGACAGCCTCGATCTTGCGGCCAGGCTCCACGTTCTGCTCGGTGCGCAGCTTGCGGATAGCGGTGATGATTTCGATCACGATACCAAGCTCGTCGAAGGCTTTCTGATCGCGGCGCTCCTGCTTGCCTGCAGGCCACGTCTCTTTGATGAGCATGCCGGCATCGGCAGGCTTCACGCTCGTCCACAGCTGTTCGGTGATGAACGGGCAATACGGGTGGAGAAGCTTGAGGATGCGGCGCAGCGCGTGCACCAGCACCGCGTGATTGGCGTTGCCCTTGCTCAGTTCCAGGTACCAGTCGCAGAAGAAGTCCCATACGAATGCGTACAGCCGTTCACCCGTCTCGCTCAGGCGGTAATCCGCCAGACCGGATGTCACGTCGTCGATCAGTACCTCCAGTCCGTGCAGCAGCGCCCGGTCAGCCAGCGACAGCGTCTCCAGCTTCGGCAGTTCTTTGATGGATGCAGGGTCGATCTTGGCCTGCTCGCACTGCAATAGCACGAAGCGCGACGCGTTCCACAGCTTGTTGATGAAGTTGCGGTAGCCGGCGATCTTCTCCTCGTACAAGCGCGAGTCATTGCCTGGGCTCTGGCCGACGATCATGGACAGCCTGAGGGCGTCGGTGCCGTACTTGGCGATCATATCGAGCGGGTCGATCATCATCTCGGGGTGGCTCTTGCTCATCTTGCTGCCGTCGCGTGCGCGGATGAGACCGTGCAGGTACACCGTCTTGAACGGGATGCGCTCACTCTCGTCCTTGCCCCACTCCAGCACGCCCAGCGTGTAGGTGGTCATGAGGATCATGCGCGCCACCCAGAAGAACAGGATGTCGTAACCGGTCTCCATCACCGAGGTCGGATGGAAGCGCTTCATCTCCGGGCTGTTCTCCAGGATCTGGCGCAACGTCAGGGTCGGATCGGCGGCGGCCTTCGGGTCGACCAGCGAGCTCCACGTCCACTGTGCCACGCCGAACCACGTGTCGAGCGTGTCAGTGTCCTGCTCCCAGCCTTCACCCTCTGGTGCGGTGACGCCCACGTAGGTCTCGCCGTTGCGGTACCACGCCGGAATGCGGTGTCCCCACCAGATCTGGCGGCTGATGCACCAGTCGCGCAGGTTATCGATCCAGTGGAAGTACATTTTCTTGAAGCGATCCGGAATGATGGTGATCATGCCGCTGTGCACCACGTCGTGCATCACCTCTTTCAGGCTCTGCTTTTTACCTTTCCACGGCACTTCGGGCCTGTTGACGTCCACGAACCACTGCTCTTTGATCTGCGGCTCGATGATTCCCCCGCCGCGGCTACTGATGGCCACGTTGTGGACGTAATCGGTCTTCGTCGATACCACCAGGCCTTTCTTCTCCAGCTTCTCGACGATCAGCGGGCGCGCCTTCTCTATCGGCATGCCGGCAAATTCGCCGGCGATCGGCAGCAGCTTGCCATCGAAGTCGATGATCTGCTCTTTCTCCAGACCGTGGCGCTCGGCGATCTCGAAGTCGATGTGGTCGTGCCACGGGGTGATGGTCATCACGCCAGTGCCGAATTCAGGATCGACCGCTTCGTCTTTGATGACCGTCGCACGCACCGGACCGTTGATCCACTCGGCATCGAACGTGTCGCCGTGCTTGTATTTGGTATAGCGCTTGTCGTCCGGATGCATGACCACGTACTTGTCGCCGAATTTCGTCTCCGGACGGGAGGTGCCGATTTCGAAAGGGCCGTACTTGAAGGTATAGAACGGCTCTTTGCGCTCGTCGTGCACCACTTCGTCGTCGGACACGGTGGTCTGGAGTTTCGGATCCCAGTTCACGATGCGGTGGCCGCGGTAGACGATTCCCCTCTTATACATGTCGTTGAACACCTCGTAGGTGGTGCGCTGGAGGGCTGGATCCATGGTGTAGCGCTCGCGGGTCCAGTCACAGCTGCTGCCCATTTTGCGCACCTGTCCGCGGATGGTGCCACGGCTTTCCTCCACGAAGTCGGCGATACGTTGGATGAGCTTCTCGCGTCCGACCGTTTTGCGCGGATCGGCGATACCCTCCTCTTTCTGGATCTTGCGGATAACGACGCTCTCGGTGGCGATGGAGGCATGGTCGGTACCCGGCACCCACAACGCCTCTTTGCCGCGCATGCGCTGGAACCGGATGAAGATATCCTCCAGCGCCAACATCACCGCATGGCCAAGGTGCAGCTGCCCGGTGGCATTCGGCGGCGGCATGCTGATGGTGAACGGATCTTTCTTGGAATTCACGTCAGCCTTGAACGCACCGCTTTCCTCCCACAGTTTGTAGATGTGGTCTTCGGTCGCCTGCGGGTCGTAGGCCTTGTCTAACACTTGTACTGAGGGGATCGAAGTATAGGCAAAGTGTAGCGGATCGCCTTTTGAAACGCATGTGTACCCGGAAACACATGGATTCGAGCCGAAATCGCGATGTATCCGAAGTCCCGAAAAAGTAAGGAATTTCGGTCTGGCGCGTCACCAAAAGCGTATGATGACCTCGATGAATCGAAACGATGTTCTTAGCGGCCTTGTCCAAGAGTCCAGACTCATCCATGTTGAGGGGTATGGCAGGCAGTGGTGGGATGAATCGAAGGATTTCAAACTTGTGGAGCCCGGCAAGAGTGCCGTAGGGCAAGTCAGTACCGGCGTCATCAATACGGTAGGCAAAGTCGGCGTTGGCGTCACCACCGCTCTCGACCGTCTGGCCGACAGAGTCTTCAACCCGAATGCACCGGAGCCGCTGCGCAATGGTGACTTCATGCCGCGCACCCAGCGGGACCTGCGGCAACTGAAGGATAACGTCTTCAGCAGCAATGCACTCAAGCATCCGATTGGCACCGCTGCTTCTGTCGTCGTGCGCGGCGCCGGCGTTATTTCCTCGGCTGCAATCGACGGTTTGCAGAAAATTCTGGGCGGACGTAATCAATAATGGCAATCGGCTCTCCATCTTCGGGTTCTGAATTTATAGCTCCCGGTGCAATCGTCTTGCCGAGCTTTGGAACACTTGTGCTGGGGGCAGCAGCCATCGCTCTTATTTTCTACGGCAGCCGCACGTTGTTCCGGAAGATCGGCGTCATCGGCTGAAAAAACCTGAATCCACAGCCACGCAACCGCATCATGCATGGAATTCTTTGCATGCACCGGCGATGAGGCGTATTCCATGTGCATGGACTTTCGTTCTCTCGGCGAATTGCGTCAGGCAGGAGCAATCGGGCCTGCACTGACAGCGGAACAGGTAAGAGAATCACGCGAACGCGCTGCAAGATTACAACAGCAGGAAACCGCAGCCTCGAATGCCCGCATTACACATGCATTAGCCTGGGTGGTCGTCGGGCTACTGGCCGATTGCCTGACGTCTAAACGATAAAGAACAAAATCCATTTGCCTTATGATCCTCCATGTGTTACAATGGTTCGACGTTGTCGAAACTAAAATCAACCTCCCATGCCGATTAACACTCCTCCCGTAGGCCCGGTTCCTGCAATTGAAGCCATGAAAGCCGCCCCAACCATGGGAATGGCTCCATCTCAATTTGCCGCGTCCCGCGTAAGCGGCATCACCGGTTTCCTCGGAAGCCTGATCGCCCCGGTGGCGACACTGGCGCTGGTGGGCATCGGATTCAAAATGATCGTGACCGGTGAACCGCCGAAGATGTTTAAAGCATAGAAAGCGGCTACACTACGCGCCTATGCCGACGTTCGATTATCACTGCGAGACATGCGACCGGGCTTTTACCGAGCAATTGCCGATGGGCACCAAGACCCTACCGCCCTGCCCGGAATGCAAAGGCACCGACGTCCGCAAAGTCATCCGCCCGCCGATGGTCGTCTTCAAGGGCACCGGCTTTTACAAAACCGACAGCTCTGCCAAGCACGTAGAAGCAACCGCACCGAAAGCCGATGCGCCCGCCAAGACCGAGACCCCGGCTGCAACTCCCCCGCCATCACCTCCGCCTGCGGCACCGGCTGCTCCGGCTCCAACAAAGAAAGATAAACCTGCGTAAATCAAAAGCGACCGTCTTGTGGACGGCCGCTTGAATGAATTTCGGATTAACGCCTCGGGGGTCCGCCGCGGCGGAAACCTCCTCCCGCAGGACGCGGTGGCGGAGCAACCCAACCGGCTGGCGGCGGGGTCATCTGCTTCAGTGACAGGCGGGTCTTGCCTTCTGCGGCATCGAACTCGACGCACTTCACTTTGATGACGTCGCCGACCTTCACCACGTCCTCGACCTTCTCGGTGCGGCCCCAGGCCAGCTCGGAGATGTGGATCATGCCGTCTTTGCCGATAGCGAATTCAACGATGGCACCGACACCGTCGATGATGCGGATGATCTTGGCGTCGTAGACCTTGCCGACTTCGGGCTTCTCGATGATGCCCTTGATGATCCAGTCTTTGGCTTTCTCCATCGCTTCGCCGTTGACGGCGGTGACGAAGATGAGACCGCTGTCCTCGATGTCGATCTCCACGCCCAGTTCGCCTGGTGATCTTCTGGATCGTCTCGCCGCCCTTGCCGATGACCAGGCGGATGTCCTCCGGGTTGATCTGGATGGTCTCGATGCGCGGAGCGTACGGGCTGAGCTCCTTGCGGGGCTCGGCGATGGCCTGCAAGCATGATCTTGACAGGATGTGTGCACGGCCGGTCGGGAACGCTCGAGCGCTTCCGCGAACACGGATCGGGCAGACCCTTGATCTTGATGTCCATCTGGATGGCCGTGACGCCCTTTGCGGTGCCGGCCAGCTTGAAGTCCATGTCGCCGCCGAAGTCCTCTTCATCTTGGAGGTCGGAGAGGATGATGTACTTGCCTTTCTCTTCATCGGAAATCAGACCGAGTGCGATACCGGAGACGGGAGCCGAGATCGGCACACCGGCAGCCATGAGCGCGAGGGTGGAACCACATGTCGCGGCCATCGAGCGAGGAACCGTTGGACTCCAGGATTTCGGTGACCGTGCGGATGGTGTACGGGAATGTCTTCTGCATCCGGCAGCACCGGCTCCAGACGCGCGCTGTGCCAGGTTGCCGTGACCGATCTCGCGGTTACCGACGAACAGGCGGTTGCTGGTCTCACCGACGGAGAACGGCGGGAAGTTGTAGTGGTGCATGTAGCGGAGCTTGTGCTTCGCCTTCCATGCCTTCGACGAGCTGCTTGTCGCCAGGAGCACCGAGCGTGCAGGTGTAAGACCCTGGGTCTCGCCGCGCTGGAAGAGCGCGGAACCGTGGACGCGCTTGGGCAGGATATCGACGATGCACGAGATATCGCGGATCTGTTCGACTTTGCGGCTGCTCATGCGGATGCCTTCCTCTAGAACGAGGCGGCGCATTTCGCTCTTGATGATCTTGTCGACGAACGATGCGAGCCGTAGCGTAGAGCTTCTGTCAGATTCTTCGTCTGTCACCGGCCGGGCCAAACTTCTCTTCCAGCTTCTCGGCGGCGGCTGCCATCAGATCATTGAAGATCGCGCGGCGCTCCTTCTTGGCCAGGTCGTCCTTGATGGCTTTGTTGATGGTCGGGAGCGCCCATGCCTTGAGGAAGGTCATATGCCTCCTCGTTGCATCGAACGGCTTCTCGACCTCGAACTTGGGCTTGCCGATCTCCTTCTGGATATCAGCGAAGAACTTGGCGATTTTCTGCGCCCACTTCTTGCCGAATTCGATCGCGCGGAGGATCTCCGCCTCGGGTACCTGGTTGGCACCGGCTTCGATCATCACCACGCGGTCCAAGTGAAGCGGTGACGAACATATTCAAGTCGCTCTTCGTGCGCGCCTCGACGGCTCGGGTTGAACACGAGCTCTCCGCCGATGAGACCGACGCGGACCGTGCCGAGCGGCCCTCGGCAGGACAGTCGGAGAGGGCGACGGCAAGGTTCGCGGCGTTGGCGGCGACGATGTCGTGCTCATGCTCGAAGTCGTAGCTGAGCACGGTCGCAGAACACCTGGATGTCGTTGCGGATGTACTTGGGGAACATCGGGCGCAGACCGCGGTCGATGACGCGGGCGAGCAGGACGTAGTCGTCGCCCGGGCGGCCTTCGCGCTTGCGGAAGCGGCTGCCGGCGATCTTGCCTCCGGCGTAGTATTTTTCCTGATAGACGACCTGCAGCGGCAGGAAGTCCACGCCGTCGCGGGCCTTTGCACTCACGGTGCAGTTACCCAGGACGACCGTATCGCCCATCTGACAGACGATGGAAGAGTTGGCCTGTGTGGCCAGCTGACCGGTGCGCACGGTCATCTTCTGATCCCCCAATTCGAGGATATATTCTTTAAACATAAAAATGGAACGGAAATTGATAGCCGTTCCCTCACGCAATCGGGTTGGTCGCTCCTGTATGGACTTACATATCAAAGTCCGCCTAGGCAGACACTGGTACGTAAATCCTGAGGAACAATTCGCGACAGGTGAAAGAACGTACCTCTACGATACGCTCTTTTCTGGGCTAAAGCCAGCGGTCGGCCTGAAAAGCGCAGAGCAATCGCAATGCACAGAATATTGACTTTTATCCAATTTTATTGATAATAGATATTGTATGCGTAGTCTATTGAAAGCCGCAGTTGCTGCCTCACTGATGGCAATGCCTGGTCACGATGTCTCTCCACCACGAAATACTGACGAACAAATTGTGAGAGAACTGGATCTCGAACGGAAAAAAATGGATGGATTGCTGAAGCAGTTGGAAGGAATCAACAAAGACGCAGATAAGCTACAGAAGAAGATCGACGTACTTCCGAAGCAGCCTGTCGCACCGGGCATGCGTCAGGATATATGAGAACGATAAAGAGCGGGCCCGGCCCGCATCCTTATCATCTTTGAATCTTTGTCGTGCTTTATTTCTTGAGATCGAGGGCGTCCAAGACCTTCTGGTAGCTCTCCGGCTGGTTCATGCGCAGATAGTTGAGCAGTTTGCGGCGCTTGGCGACCTTGGCCAGCAGTCCGCGGCGTGCGGAGTTGTCCTTCTTGTGATCTTTGAGATGCTTGGTGACCATGTCGATTTCCTTTGTGAGGATAGCGATCTGGACAGACGGCGAGCCCGTGTCTTTGGCATGGGTGCGGTGCTTACCGATGAGCGTCTTCTTGGTTGTACGCTTGAGAACCATAAGAGGTAGAGAGTAGGGATAGGAAAGGAAGGTGCCTGTAAGACACAGGACAAACCCAGTTCGGGCCTCCTGCAGGCATAAAGCGGGCAGGGAGCGCGACAGTGGGGAGAATCTACGCTTGTCAAAGAAAACTGTCAATCGTTTCGGCTGCTCTAAGCCCCTCTTTTGCGCATCCAGAGCCACCCTCCCACGCCGCCGGCTACTACCACCAGTACGCCAACGACAATCGGCATGGGTGAAGACGCCTGCTTCTCAATCACCGGCAGTGCCAGGTTCCCGGGGGGCGACCACGCAGTGCCCGTCGTCGGGGACACTGACGTTGAAGACGATGACGACAGGGACGAGACCGTATCCGATGGCATCGATGACGCGATGGCATCGGTGTATTCCTTCGGCAACGGCGGCCGCCACGAAGGCAGTTCAGGCTTGTCGATGGTGCCGGTCTTCACGGGTGGCTGGATGGCTGCGGGAGCGGATGATGTCTGTGCACTCGATTCGGGAACGGCACGCTGCCGAACCGTGATCGGAAATGAACCGGAGACCGTTGTCCCCTCTTTGGTTTTCACATCGATGCCGAGCACCGCGTCTCCTTCCGCATCAAACGTCACCCCGGTGGTCGCGTACCCGTTTCCCATTTGCATGCCCTTGTCGGAGACGGTGTTGCCGTCCTGCACGCCACGCATGCGCGCAGAAGAGAAAGCGGTATTCACTCCTTTATAGGCGGCCTTGTCGGCGATGTATTCCACGCGCAGCGATATCTCTTCACCGGGCATCGGGGCGGGCGGATACCATGTGAGAACTATGCGGCTCTTGCCGCTGTCAGCGATGGCGGTCTTACCGAATGCGTCGGCGAATGCCAAAGGAGCAGCGCTCAAGCACATGACGGTCAGAACAATGCCGGTGGCGATCCGCTTCAGTGTCATCAGCGGAAAGTATCGTACCAGATTTGCCGCGACAGAATTCCAATTCCAGATCAAGAACCAAACACGTGGACAATCGTGCACCCGGCGGTTAGGATCCGGATATGGATTCAGCACTCACACTCTTCGTCGCATTGTGCGCAGTCGGCATCGGCATCAGCATCATTCTGCAATTGCGGAAGCCCGCGGCAGGACCCCAGAACGACCTGAGCAAGGAACTGGCCAAGGCTGAAAAGGATCTGGAAAATACGAAGCGGGAGCTGGACGCCTCCAAAGCAGAGAGCAACAAGCAGCTGGGCGCCAACAAGCAGATGTACGCCGAAAACGTGCAGATCAAGTCTGAGCTTCAATCGGTACGCAAGGAGCGGGACAAGCTGGAGTCCGAGGTGACCAAATTCGAAGCCAAGCACGAACAGCAGGAGCGCGAGGGCAAGCAGATGGTGAAGGAACTCGAGTCATCCAAGAGGGCTTTCGAGGAGGAACGTGCCCGTGTGTTAATAGAAGAAAAGGAGCAGAAACAGAAGGCCGAAGAGATGCGTGACCGCATTTGGGCGGAGCACGAGATCTCGGTGATCGCTAACCTCACCGAATTGTGCAAGCAGCCGCAGCTCATGTTCACCAGCTACACCAACACCAAGCTGCCGGATGAATTCGACGGCACGCTGAAACCGGACTTCCTCATCGAACTGCTGGGCCAGTACGTTATCTTCGATGCCAAGGCATCCAAAGCCGCCAGCCTGCAGACCTACATCGACGATTCGGTGAAGAAAACGGCGGAGAAGGTAAAGAAGAGCGGCAAGATTTATCCGCACGTGTTCCTGGTGGTGCCGACACAGGCGATCCCGGAGCTGAAGAAGGTCGTCTACTCAAAGGACGACTTCACGTTCTATGTCATCTCCCGCGAGGCACTTGCTCCGATCCTGGCCGCGCTCAAGCGCATCTCCACCTACGAGCTGGCAAGCGAACTGGATCCGCAGAAGCGTGAAGGCATCATCAACGTCATTGCAGACTTGGCCACACACATCAGCTTCCGCAACGCGCATGAACTGATTCTGACGAAAATGGGTGCTGACACCCTCGAAAAAACCATGAAGCTGGAACCGGAGCTGGTCGAAGAAGTCGAGCGCCGCAAGTCCGACCGCAAACTGACGCAGCTCTCCGCAACCGAAATCAAGCGTCTGGCCAGCAGCCTGACCGAGCAAAACCAGGCTGTGCAGCAACTGGTCTCACCCAAGGCCGCCGTGAAGAAAAAAGAAATCGAACAGGCCGCGATGATGATGGAATAATTGCAACCGCAGCTGTAGAAAATCGCTCTATTTGCGTACGCATTTTTTCGGAAAACCCGCTATTCTGAAAACCTCATGTCTACTGCTTACGACACCATCTTCGGGAACCTGAATGACATGCAGAAGAAGGCAGTCGAGACGGTCAACGGGCCGATGCTGATTTTGGCAGGAGCCGGCTCCGGCAAGACCAGAACCATCACGCACCGCATCGCCTATCTCATCGCCAACGGCGTGCCGGCATGGCAGATCCTGGCAGTGACCTTCACGAATAAATCCGCCAAGGAACTGAAGGAGCGCATCACGAGGATTCTGAAGATCACCGACGAGCAGGGCGCCGACCAGCAGCAGATGCCGACAGCCGGGACGTTCCACTCGGTGTGCGTGCGGATGCTGCGCCGCGACATCGAGAAAACCGGCGGTGACCGCAACTTCGTGATTTACGATTCGGACGACCAGGAGAAACTGATGTCACAGACACTCAAGGATATGAACATCGCGCCCGAAGAACTGAAGCCGCGCGCGGCTCTCTCGTGGATCAGCGGATTCAAATCCGAAGCGCTGAAAGTCGGCGAAGCCCGCAGCAAAGCCACTACGCACATGGAACTGCGCATGGCCGACGTGTACGACGCCTACCAAAAGAGCCTGCGTGCGGCCAACGCGTTCGACTTCGACGATCTGCTGCTGCAGACGGTACGGATGCTGGAGGAATTCCCGGAGATCCTCGCCCGCTACCAGGAGACATGGAAATTCATCCACGTGGATGAGTACCAGGACACCAACAAGGTGCAGTACCTGCTCATCAGCCTGCTGGCCGGAAAATACCGCAACCTGTGCGTCATCGGAGATCCGGACCAGTCGATCTACGCGTTCCGCGGAGCCGACATCCGCAATATCCTCGACTTCAAAAAAGAGTATGCAGACGCCACGATCATCACCCTTGAGCAAAATTACCGGTCGACCCAGCCGATCCTGGACGGTGCAGACGGCGTGATCTCGGTGAACCCCGGTCGTCCGCCGAAGAAGATGTGGACCGAGCGCAAAGAGGGGGCAAAAATCACGCTGCACGAGGTGCACGACGAACGCAAAGAAGCCGAAGAGGCGCTGAAGATTGTGCAGGAGGATCAGAAAAAAGGCGTGTCCCCGGCCGAGCAGGTCATCCTGTACCGCACCAACGCGCAGTCGCGCTTGTTCGAGGAAGCCGCGATCCGCGCCGGCGTCCCCTACCGCATCGTCGGCGGGGTGAAGTTCTACGCCCGCAAAGAAGTGAAGGACGTACTCGCCTACCTGTTCGCGATCCTGAACCCCAACGACACCATCTCGCTGCTGCGCATCATCAACGTCCCGCCGCGGAAGATCGGCGCCACCACGCTCGGACGTCTGCAGAACTACTGCAACGAACGGTCGATCAGCCTGTGGCAGGGCCTTGGCCACATCGGCATGGTCGAAGGCATCAACGAGCCCACCCGCCAGCGCATCGCCGGTTTCGTGGAGATGCTGGAGGGATTCCGCGCACAATCCGAAACAATGGTGGTCAGCGAGTTGGCCAGCAGCCTGGTAAGCGCGATAGGGCTGGAGAAACACATCCAGGACGGCACCGATGAAGGCCTGTCTCGCTGGGAGAACGTGCTGGAGCTGCTGAGCGTCACGCACAAGTACGACCAGGTCGAACCGAAGGCATCGCTGATGAACTTCCTGGAAGAAGTCGCGCTGGTATCCGAAGTCGACAAGCTGGATGACAAGCGCGAGGACGCGCTTACGCTGATGACGCTGCACCTGTGCAAAGGACTGGAGTTCCGCACCGTGATCGTCTCGGGCTGTGAAGACGGCATCTTGCCGCACAGCGCCTCGCTGATCGACAAATCGCAGATGGAGGAAGAGCGCCGCCTGATGTACGTGGGCATGACCCGCGCCAAGGACAGCCTGCACATGATGCACGCCGTATCGCGCACACTGTGGGGCAACACCCAGACCAACGCACGCAGCCGGTTCCTGGCTGACATCCCGATGGACGTGGTCGAACTGAAGAGCCCGCAGATGGACAGCCGGTTCGGCTGGCTTACCAGCAGCACGAATACCAAGAGCCGTTCCAGCGCATCTGACTTCGACTTCAACCAGGATCATCAGTTCCACCCGATCTCAGACTCGCAGGAGAACGGCTGGGTTGCCGAAGATCAGGAGATCGGCGAAGGCACGCGTGTATCGCACCGCGTATTCGGCCCGGGCACCGTGAAGTCGCGCGCCGGTGACATTGTGGAGATCGGCTTCGACGACGGCAGAACCAAAAGGCTGGCGTTGAGCATTGCGCCCCTCAAGCTCTTATCGCCGTCTGAGGTCAGCTCGGCTTAAACAGAACGACAAAAGTGGTCAGTGGTGAGTGATCAGTCGCAAGCGTGTAGTGAAGCTTGTGACGAACCGACTGACCACTGACCACTGACTTCTGACCACTTTTAATACTTCCAGTACGTGCCGTCCGCCACCGGGCCGGTCAGGCCGAGCCAGTCGAAGGACGTCGTTCCGTCGGTCCATGTCACTGCACCCGGGTTGTTGGTGTCGCCGGGCTGATTGAGCGACAGGCGCAGGCTGGCCGACGTGCTGATCGGGCCGATTGTGATGTCGCCGTACAGCGAGAGCTGACGCGACTGGTCGGTGAGCGAGCCGTACATCTCCGGAATGTTCGAACAGGTCACGGTCGAGGCTCCGGTAATACAGCTGTAGCGTTCATTGGTTCCGTCAGCACCCAGGCTGACGTTGCTCAGGCTGACGCCGCCTGTCTGCTGGATGTCGAAGACCAGATCGGTCACATTGATCAGAGCCGTGCTGTCGGTCTTTCGGCCATTGAATTCGAATGTTCCCAGCTGGCGCTGCGTGCCGGATAGCAGAGGTGCCTGAGTCTGGCCCGAGTTGCGCACCGATGTGATGGTCGAGCGGGCGGTCACAAACGGCAGATACGTCTCGCTACTGGTCGTGGTGTATGCACGGCTGCTCCATCCGCCATTACCCTGGATGCTGAAGCTGCCGACACGGACGGTTTCGTTGCTGACGCCACCGTTCTCTTTCTTCTTAGTCTCGGCGCGGACGTAGATCTTCACTTCATCGCGCTGCGCGACCTTGAACTCATCTGCGGCCAGCGACAGTTTGTAGGTGCGGTTGGTCAACGCTGAGGGATCCAGGCGGGCGCGTCCCAGGAGTTTGCGGTTCTCGTCGAAGATGAGCATCGAATCGACGCTGGCAGATGCAGCATCCAACGTGACCGAAATGCTGCGGACATTGAACGGCTCCTCGTAGAGATAGATCTTGGCCGATGCCAGCACCGGAGAGACTTCACCCAACAGCAGGAACTGCGAGCGGATGCTTGTGTCACCGTACTGGTCGTTCGAACCGACCGAGGACGACGAGCTGCTCGAACTCATGCTGCTGGAGCTGGAGGACGAGGAAGATGACGGGCGCGACGAGCTCACGGACGACGAAGACGAGGACTGGCTGTTAAAATTCACGAATTTGGCGATCAGTCTGACTGCCTCCAGACGCGTGATCTGCTTGTTGGGCGATATGCCGAGGTCCATGTTATTGCTGCGCAGCTGCATCATGCAGACTTTGTACCACGGGTTGTCGCCGAGCCCCGGGCAGCTGCCCCAGTCAAAAACTTCCAGGAGGATTTTTGCCGCTTCTGCGTACGTGACGGTCTGATCGGGCTTGTAGAACCGGACGGTACCGGTGCCATACCCTTCGACAATGCCCTCGCTCTTCAGTGCGCAGACCCACTTGGCATACCACGAGCCGGCGCGGACGTCGGCAAAGCAGGATGCGTCCACCGGATCCGGCATCATGTCGTCACCCGCTGCGACTGCCATCTTGGCGAACTCGGCGCGGTTGACCGCGCGGCCCGGGAAGAACTTGTCGGCGCGCTGGATGACGCCCCTCTCCATGAGTGAGAAGAGAATGGTCTGATCGGACACGGTCCGGACGTCGGTGTAGGGACCTGCATCGGCCGCCGTGACGGTGAGCGCAGTCTGGCTGACGACCAGCAGAGACAGAATAAACATGGATGTACGACGCATACGAAGGGAGAAGAAAGTAGCGATTACAAGTGTAAGAACGGACGAACTGGAGGAACATAACAGAAATCGCGGACTTTCTGGCATACTGCACGCATGCTCGACGAAGAGATCAAGGGTTTTCTGCAGCGGAACCGCATCATCCTCAACACCGATCTTGGCCAACACTTCCTCGTAGACCAGGATGCGCTGGACGATATCGTGAACGTGTCCAACGTCGGTCCGGACGACAATGTGATAGAAATCGGCCCCGGCATCGGTGTGCTCACGCGCGAACTGCTGCGGAAAGCGAAGCATGTGACGGCGATAGAGATCGACCCGCGCTTTATTCCGCTGCTGACGGCTTTCGTGGATAAAAAGACCGTGCCAAAACTGACCGTGATCAACGGCAGCGCATTGGACACACGGCTTCCGTCCGATGAGCCGTACAAAGTCGTCGCCAACATCCCGTATCACATCACATCACCGCTGATGCGGCACCTGTTGATGGAGACCGAACGCCTGCCGGAATCGCTCACGCTGCTCATCCAGCTCGAAGTCGCCGAGAACATCACGTCGGAGACCGGTTCCAACCTGGTGGGGATCCTCGCGCAGCTCTACGGCAAGCCGATAATCGCCCGGAAGGTCAAACCCGAGCTCTTCCTGCCTCCTCCCAAAGTCGACTCGGCGGTGTTGCATATGGAGTGCTTCCCAACCCCGCTCGTTGACCGTGCGACCGCGCGCAAGATCCTGAATTTGGCCAAATCGGCCTTCTCTCAGCGGCGCAAAATGCTCAGTAATACGATTGCCAAGCTCCCCGGCGGATCCGCCGCTCTGGAGGCATGTGGCATCGACCACAAGCGGCGGCCGGAGACACTCACAATCCACGAATGGATCGCACTGCAGCAGGCTATCGGCAAGAATCCGTAACCCCCTCGCGGCTCAGCCGTGCCTTCCTGCTATCGTTCCTGTTCTGCGCCTTCGCGTTGCGATGGTCATTTCCGCCGTACCCGACCGAACTGTTCGGGAAGGCCGGGATTTTGATAGTCGTACTGGCATTCGCAGCAATCATCCGGCATGTCCGATACGTCGCACTGCTCGGCATTGCAGCGACACTTGGAGTCACGACCGCAATGGCTGTCGTGCAATTCCAGGTGCATGTGATCACGCCCACGAGCATCGAATCATTTGCGGATGACAGCAAACGGACATTGCGCGGCATCATCGTGGGCGACCCGGATGTGCGGCCGATGGTCAGCAAATACATCGTGGACGTCGACAGTCTGATGAATGCCGATGGCGTGTGGGAACCCGCGGACGGACTGGTGCTGGCGAGTGATAAATCTGGCTGGCCGGAGCACTTCTACCGCGACGCGGTCCAGATAAGCGGCAAGCTGGATCGGCCCGGGAAGATCGAAGACTTTTCGTACGACAACTACCTCAGTATCCGCGGCATCTATGCCGTGATGAGCCCGGCCACGGTGCAGACAGTCCGCCCGGGAGCGCTCCCGGGCGGGTTTCTGGGCTGGCGCGCGGTCTACGCCGGGCTGATCGGCATTCGTCAACGGTTCGAGCTGCAGATCCAGCGGGTCTACCCCGAGCCGCACGCATCGTTTCTGGCCGGACTGCTGACCGGATCGCGCGCCGGCATCCCGCAGAACCTGACCGATGACTTCCGCACTGCCGGACTCAGTCACATCGTCGCGATCAGCGGGTACAACATCACGATCATCATCTCACTGCTGTCGGGCATGCTGTTCTTCATCCCGCTGCGCTGGCGCTTCCCGGTGCTGGTTGCTGGCATCAGCGCGTTCACGCTGCTGGTGGGCGCAAGCGCCTCGGTGGTGCGCGCGTCGATCATGGGAATCCTGGGCCTATTCGCAATTCAGATGGAGCGGAAGTCTGACATGCGACTGGCGATCCTGTGGACGGCGTTCATCATGACCGCGTGGAACCCGCCATCACTCTGGTTCGATGCCGGATTCCAGTTGTCGTTCCTGGCGATCATCGGACTGACTGAACTGTCGGGCTGGCTGGATCGCATCCTGCGCTGGATGCCGGACACACTGGGCATACGCACTTCACTGAGCGCCACACTCGCCGCGCAGATTGGCACGTTCCCGCTGATTCTGCTGCTCTTCAAACGCGTGTCGGTGATCGCACCGATCGCGAACCTGCTGGTAGCACCGTTGATCCCACTGGCGATGCTGCTGGGATTTGCCGGAACCATGATCAGCTTCCTGTGGTTCGAGCTCGGGCAGTTGATCGGCTATGGCGGATGGGGCCTGCTCGAAATCATCATAATCATCGCGCACTGGTCGGCGCGCGTGCCGTATGCGACGGTCGGCTTTTAATTACCAGATGTACAAATACAACTTCTGGCTCACCCAGCCTTTGGCTTTGCTCTGCTTGATCTCTTTCGGCTTGCGGTCGGGGAAGACGAACGCATGCGAGATGATTTTGGTGCCCGGCTTCAGCTCGGCTTTGAACTTCGGCAGTAACATCCGCATGAACCGGGGTGACAGATAGACAAAGATCACATCGGCATCCGACAGATCCACGTTCATAAAATTGCGCAGATAGATTTTGGCGCTCGAGCGGTACCAAAGCCTGCGTAACTGAGCCAGCAACCACGGACCCGTCGCCACCTCGTAGCCGATCGCATTGATTTTGGGATGCCTGCGCGTGGCCTCGACCACGGTACGGCCGTCCCCTGCTCCCAGATCGTAGATCGTCTCGCGACCCTTCAGCTTGGCCAGGTCCAGCGCTTCGCGGATCATCATCATCGGCGTAGGCACGAACGGCATCAGCCAGAGCAAGTTCATCAGAATAGTCGGCACCAGAATGAACACAACGAAAAACGCGGTGCTATACAGGATAATGAGGGCGATGATTTGCACTCTAAACGAGGATGAGCCCCAGGTAGGTGAAGAACGCGCCGACGCCGATCATGAGTACTCCCAGCGTCATGTGCGATTCGTGGGTCTTCAGCCAGTTCTTCTCGAAATCCAGGCGGATCTCGGAATACTGCTCCGGCCACCATGCGGTGAACAGCGCCTTCACCAGGATGATCCAGGCGACTACGACCAAAAGCCCGTCGGCGTCCGGCGTGAAGTGCGGCTGGGTCTTGAGCGCGAGAACCGCGAGTACAGACCATACCAGTCCCGTGTAACGCAGCATCGTTTCGTCTTTCATCATCTTCCGGCGCCAGCCGGTGACCTGCTTGTCGGAGAAGACCAGCGGGAAACCCTGGACATACCACATCACACCCAGGACCAGGGCAAACGTCGATAAATGCATGCGAACTCGGGGAAAGAGCGGAAATAACCATATCAGCCGCCTCTGCTATTGTCACTTTTCATCTTCCCCGGTTGGTGCGCAATTAGTATACTGCCGCCGCTCTGACAGAATGCTGTGGAGCATGATTCTTTGCATCAGCGGCCCCATCGTCTAATGGTTAGGACAGCGGGTTTTCAATCCGTTAACGGGAGTTCAATTCTCCCTGGGGCTGCCACTAGGTCACGAAAGGAAAACTGCGTTTTCCTCTCGTGGGCTCACCTTTCCTTTGCGAGGTGCGCCTCCAGGCAGGCAGAGCCTGCCTTCGGCGGTTTTTACAGATTTTCTTACACTGATTCCATTTTTTATGTCGTATTCCAAGCCCCGTCCTTCAAAACATAAACTTGCGGTAAAGCGCAGTGCGACCGGGCTCGGCCTGTTCGCAGAATCGCCCATCAAGCGCGGGCAGTTCGTCATCGAATATTGGGGCACCGTCATCACCGATGAAGAGGCCGAACGGAAGGGCGGTGATTATCTGTTCGATCTTGAGGACACCAAGTACACCATCGACGGCACGACGCGTAGAAATCTGGCCCGCTACATCAACCACTCCTGCAAACCCAACTGCGAAGCCGTCCTGGACGGCAAGCGGGTGTTCATCCATGCGACTCGCGCCATCAAGCCCGGCGAAGAACTGTCCTACGACTACGGAAAGGGGTACTTCACGCAGATGGTCGCCGAGAAAGGCAAATGCCGGTGCGGCAATCACTGATTGCCAGAGACAATCCTCCAGACTTTCTTGCCCAGACCTTCTTTTCGGGGAAGGACGACATCGTGTTCGGGGCCAAACCAGCGTTTCTGCATGGAACCTAAAAATTCCTTCGTTATCGGATACCCTGACTCGCTTCCGATCACGGAATCAATTCCGCATTTCGGGCACAAGGCCGTTTGCCCCTTTCCGTCCAATACCGATTCATCAACCCATTCTTTTATCTCGGTTGGTTGAAACATCCAGAGACAATCGAAGCAACCGCACAGTGAACTGCTCATGATTTCCTCCCGGTGATGCGATGCATGCCGATGGGCGCGAATGTAATCAGACGTAGTCATAGAGCAATTCTACACCCTTGCTAATGTATTTATGTAAAAATATTCGATACATTGTTAACGCATGTACGACTCATCAAAAGCACTGAAAGACGGCGCCAAGTGTAAGGTCATCGGTGGGACCCACGTCGGCAAGCAGGGTGTTGTGAAGGACATCAATACAAGCAAAACAGGTCACGTGACGATTACGGTTCTTCAGGCGGACGGCGAGCGCTTCAAGACACTCGCAAAAAACGTGGAGGTTCTCTAATCGAGATTACTTCAAATTTGTGATAGAATGAGCGTCTCATTCTCCATTCACTTATGGATCACACGCACACTCCCCGCTCTGCCAACCGCAGCACCTTCGGCGAAGCGCTCATTGTCGTTTCCGTCGTTGTGGGATTCTTTATAGCATTCATGGAGGACAAGGTGTCTCTGCAGAACATCGGGGATCTTGCGGCGTTCCTCGTCTTGATCACGGCTTTCTACTTTGCTCTTCTGCTCTGCAGGATGCTGTTCTTCTGGATGACAGGCGGCGATCTGACACCTCATCCATGGTGGACGCACGCGGAAATGGCGAAGAAGCATTCCCACAAATAGCATGGCTCATGGGGAATACAGCGGCGGGGGCATCGCCATCGGTGTCGCTCTGGGTGTCATCATCGGCATCGTGATGGACAATGTCGGAGTGGGAATTGCGATAGGAATCGCCATTGGAGTTGCGATGGAGGCTGCAAAAACGCAGAAGAAAAAGTAGGGATAAAGCCGAAGCATCCGCATACCCGGCGTATGCTAAGGGCATGCAATCCTATGCCATCACCAAACCCTCGTGGCTCTCCGCCAATCTGGAGCTGCGCGAGAATGACCGCATCATCGGTGAGCTGACAATGCTCAAAAAAATGAGCTACAGCCTGGCAGAGGCGCGGATGCCGGATGGCACGATCGTCCGCTTCGGGTACACAGGATGGACTGCCCGGAACATCTTTATCCAGGACTCCTCGGGCAAAGACATTGCCACCGTGAAGAGGCTTTCCTGGTTCAGATATGACACGGTTGTCACTATGGATGGCAAGACGCATCTGTGGAAACAGAAAAACTGGTGGTGCACGCGCTATGGATGCTTCGCGCCCGATGGCACTGAAATTCTGGCACTCCATATACGGTGGTGGGGCAGAATGACAGTCGATGCTCCGGTAACGCCGGACAAGACCGGAATGCTTATGCTGTTTTTCGGAATGTATATGATGAGGCTGCACGAACTGGAAGCCGCCGGGACAGGCGGGTAGGCCTGCCACGCTCTGCATCACTTCCCCCTTTCTGCCATGACTCCACCCGTATCCAGGCTCGGCGTCGCCCTCTCGGCGATATATGTGATCGTTTGTGCCGCGCTGATCTACAGTCAGGGACTTTTCGGCGAAAGCTTCATCGCGATCATTCTCGGCCTTCCGCTCAGCCTGGTCTTTGCGTCATTTGAATTCGGGAATGTCAGCGGGTTCTTCGTGTATGTACTCGTGCTTTTGCCGATCATATTCAATACATTTTTGCTGTACTGGATCGGCTATTGCATCGGATTCATCGGCAGGCGATCAAAAGCGTGAATCCTCCGGCTGAATTACGTACACTATAACCATGCCAAAGCTCAAAGCCTCAACCGTCGCAGGATACATCGCCGCCGCTCCCCTGGTGGCACGCAAGCACCTGAAGGAGATGCGCGCGATCCTGAAGGCAGTCGTGCCGAAAGCAAAAGAAGGCCTGAAGTGGGGCAACCCGGTGCTTGAGGAGAAGCGGATTCTTTTCGCATACACCGCGCACAAATCGCATCTCAACTTCATGCCGACGCACTCGTCATTGGAACCGTACAAAAAAGAATTGGCTGAGTACACGACCGGCAAGGACACGATCCAATTCCCCTACGACCAACCGTTACCGAAGGCGCTCATCAAGAAGATTGCCATACACCGAGCCTACGATGTCCGGGAGAACGACGCGCGGTGGATGAAGTGATGCGCCGTTATTCGATATTCTCCCAGAAACAGCCGGTGCAGTAGACAAGATACGGCGCTTCCGGCGAATAGACCGAGACGATCTGCTTCTTGCACTTGTCGCACGTACGCTTGAACAGCTGGCGTTCGTTGCGCAGCGCCATGCGGTATTTGTGACGGCACGACGGACACTGGTCCGGCAGCGGCAGCTTCTTCTGTGTATAGAAAGCGGTCTCCTGCGCGACGACCACAAAGTCCTTTTTACACTCGGGATTTGCACATGTGAGTCTGACTGGCTGGGCAACGGAGGTTGTCATACGGTTTCGGGGGAAAGAATGGGCGGCATGGTTTGGATGGCACTGTCAGTCTCGGTACGGAGGCGGTACTGCTCGTACGGCGAACAAAAATACGGCAACAGGTTGTATTTGCCGGCCGCCTGGAGCTCTTTGCGGATCCGCGCGACTTCCCTTTCATAGTCCTCCGGCGAGTACGGCTTGTTCAGGATGTGATACTCCTTGTTCTGCATGTACACGCAGCCGAAGCAGTTCTTCAGGTTTTTGCTATAGGCGCAAAACTCGCTGTCGGTGCCGTAAAAATTGTGGAAGCAGAAGTTGCAGTTGTAGGACGATGGCGTGTTCACGCATTGGTAGCCCCACTCGTTCTCGAAACAATGCGAAAGGTCGCAGCAGTTCTTGTTGCCGTTGGTCTCAATGCAGAACAGGCAGTCCTCCAGCGCGAACGAGTCGTGGCAGCGGTAGCAGTTCTTGCACTCAGCCAGGTGATTGCCGAGACAGTCTTCGCAGCTGAACTGGTGCACGGCCAGGTTCGGTGAGATCTTCCGCAGGTCCTGAACACGATCCTGAATCGCCTGCCGTTGCCCGGCGCTGTTCAGGTTGATCGACTTCATGCGCTTCTCGTACTCCTCTTTTGTCAGCTGTTCGTTGAAGATGCGGTACTGCTTCTGATACAGACCCGCGCAACCGAAGCAATTACTGCACCCGAAGCAGTCCTTGCAGAACTGGCACTCGCGGCAGTTGGCGCAGTCCTGGCAATAGTCGGCCATGTAACAGTTCGCGCAGTCTATGCATTCGGAGCACCACTCGCATCCCACACAGAACGTAAGGCCGCTGCAGCTGATACACTTACGGGAGTAGCGGGCGTAGTACACATCTTCGGAGTAGAAGATTCCGAAACAGTAGTAGCAGTTTTTCGATCTGACCGCTTCGGCGTACTCGCTGTTCTCGGCACCGTTTTGGATCAGGTGATACCGGGGTTTACTCAAAAGAAGCCGTTGAAATTCCAGGACAAAATCCATATACTTTGGGGGCGATGAAGGAGGTTTGATGCTGTACACAGTGTGCTGCACAGGCCCTGTTTCGTCAAAGTAGATTCGACATTTGCGGCATCTTCGGGAATGAAGTATGCCGTTTTTGCTCTTGTAGAAAACAAAAGGCGAGTTTAGAGTTTGGTGTAGAATTCTATTCTACATTTATGTTAAGTCGTACTGACATCGGCCGGATTCAGGAACAGCTCCATTTTTTCGGGGCAAATCCGCGTGAGTCGTCCATCTATATGCAGTGTCTGCAATTGGGCGCTGTGTCCGTGCAGGAGCTGGCACGTAAACTGAAGATGAACCGTGTGACCGTCCACAGCTCGGTGGAGCAGATGATCGAGAAAGGCCTGGTGTTCGAGACCCGCAAAGGCAAACGCCGCTTGGTGGTGGCAGAAGAACCGGTAGGACTGCTGCGACTGCTGGCCAAGAAAGAGCAGGAGCTCACCCGGGTGCGCGGAGGCATGGAGCACATGCTGAAGCTGCTGATATCGCTGCAGGCCACCGACCGCTCCATGCCGACTGTGAAGCTGTACGAAGGCGCGGAGGGGTTCAAGAAGATGCTGGAAGAAACCCTGTCTGCCCGCGGGGAAATCCTGATGTTCTCGTACGTGCCGCTGTTCTCCGAACTGGTCGGCGTCAAACACCTGGAGGACTACTTCCGCAGGCGCGCCGACCGGGAGATCCACACACGCCTGCTGTTCCCCCAGTGCGACTTCGCGGACAAAATGGCTGCGCGCGCCAAAGAATACCGGGTTCATATACGTACGCTTCCGCCGCAGTATGTCTGGCAATCGGGCATCTGCTCGTGGAACGACTGTCTGGCGTTGATGTCCTACACCGAACGCCGCCTGACCTGCACCATCATCGAGAACCGCGAGCTTGCGCACTTCTTCCGGCTGGTGATGTTCGAGATGTGCTGGAACCAGGCAAAGCCCCTTACCGGGAAATAGGCCGCGACTTGGTAATGGATACCGGAAGCACCCGTCACCTCATACGGTGGAAGAGCATTCTTCCGCCCGTTTTTATTCTTTTCCCCCACTCTGTATGAAGAAATTCATCGCAGCCACGGGAGTCCTGCTTTCTGCCGCACTGGTCACGCCGGCATTTGCGCAGAACGACAAGGATGTGAACGTCTCCGTTTCGGGAGGCACCGCCACCAGCGCAGATCTCGCCTGCATGTCCGCAGCCGTGAACACGCGCGAGACGGCGACCGTCAACGCCACTGCCGCGCTCAGCGCTTCGGTTTCGGCCGCACTGCATACCCGCCAGACCGCTCTGGCATCGGCATTCGCGATCGCCGACAATAACGCCCGTTCCGCCGCCGTCATGGCCGCGTGGGACGCGTATTTCGAGGCTACGGCCAAAGCCTTCGCCAAATACAAGACTGACGTAAAGGCCGCCAACGACACCTTCGCCACCGCGAGTGCGAACTGTCATATAGATTCCGACCACAAGATCATCAAGAAGAAGTACAAGGGTGACCGCGGTTGGCATAACGGCTGGTTTAAAAACAAGATGAAGGACAGGCGCTAATCAGTGCCTTCGACCTATGCGGCTCCGGAGATCCGGGGCCGCGTTTTTTATTTCTCGACCACCGCCACACACTGCCCGTTGTTGCAGCGGCATTCCTGCGTACCGAGTGCGCCATAGCTGCTGCAATCACAATCGGCATCCGCCGTACACGCGACGGCCTGGCTGGGCACCGGATCGTGATCCATCATTGGGCATGTGACCGCGCAGGTTCCGTCGACGCAGCGCGAGTCGTACGGGCAGATCGACCGGATGAGGTATGACATCGGCGTGTCGCATTCGTCATCCGACGTGCAACTGGCGCCGGTGTTGCCACCCCCTTCAGCCTGCGTCTCCGGAACCGCGACGCAGACATTCTGGCGGCATTCCACACCCGCGGTCGCGATGCAGCTGTACTCGCAGTCAGACTCGAACGCGTACATGCGCTCTTTCAACTCCTCGGCCTTATCCTTGTTCGCATACACGTAGCAGTCGAACGGGCATTTGCTGCCGATCAAGACGCAATCGTCTTTCGTTTCGCAATAATTCCCTTCTTGCAGATCGAGTTTCAGGGCTTGTTCGGCACAACCGGTCAGCAGCATCAGCGCCGCGCATCCTGCGATCATCGTTTTTTGCATGAGACAACCATAGTTGGAACAGGTGCAGGCGGCGAGTATTTTCCGCAGAAACCCGCTCGGCTTGCACGGGAAGCCACTGCACTGTATTTGTCATATTTAATAAATTATGTTATAATGGTATAAACAAATTTCATCATTCTCCCTACCGCCTATGGCAAAAGTTGCACACAGGTCTATCCGCAAAGAGTCACTCTCCGTGACGTTCTCGCTTTTGGCTTTCGTCTTTCTGGGCACGGTGATGCACAGCAACGGGACGATCCAGGCGATGATCCCGGTTGAGACCGTCTCTTCGTCGAGCCAGTCGTCCAAGCCCATGACCCGGAAAGAACTCCGCGAAGCCCAGCGCCTGAAGCGTCTGCTCAAAGCGAAAAAAACAACGACGTCTTCGTCGGCCGCTCCGGTCACGGTGGCTCCTCCGCGCGAAAGCCCGCGACTCATCCGCATGAAAACCGCCGCTCCGGATGCGCCGGGAGCAAACTCGGTTCGTCCGACGGTCATTCTGCAGAAAGCCGGTTGCGGTGATGGTCTGGTGATTACTCCGGAAGCTTGCGATGACGGAAACAAAGAAAGCGGAGACGGCTGCAGTGCCAGCTGCACGTATGAAACCGGATTTGATTGCAACCGCTACTCACAGCCGACCACATGCAAGGAGCGTTGCGGCAACGGATCCGTGTCGCCGCGTGAAACGTGCGACGACGGCAACACCGACAGCAATGACGGCTGCGACTCCAGCTGCAGAAAAGAGCTCGGATTCCTCTGCACCACTGGTGAACCGAACGTCTGCACGACCGTCTGCGGAGACGGCATTCTGACCCTTGCCGAAGAATGCGACGACAGCGGCACGCTGGACGATGACGGATGCTCGTCGAGCTGTGAGCTGGAGTAATACCGGAAAAACCGCATTCTCCATGACAACACCGGAGGCAGCGGCATAGAATGCGAACCTATGCCACACACCTACCTCTGTCCGTTCCTGATGTTCACCGGCGACTGTAAACAAGCCATGGAGTTCTATCATGAGTGCTTGGGAGGCAAGCTCGAGATACATACATTCGGCGAATCCCCGGTCCCCTCTTCCGACGCGCAGAAATCAAAAATCATGCACTCAATGCTGGAGCACGATTGGCTGACGATCATGGCATCCGACGAACAGGAAGGAGCAACACTGGTGAAGGGAGACAACATCCACCTGTCGCTGGTGGGTGATGAAGAGACGAAACTGACTGACGCGTTCAACAAACTCAGCACCGGAGGCAAAGTCACTCTGCCGCTGGCCAAACAGTTCTGGGGAGATACTTACGGCATGTTTATCGACAAGTTCGGCATCCGCTGGACAGTGAATATCACCGGGGAGAAGTCCTGATACCGGCGCAACATGGCCTTGCCGGGTGGCAAAGCCAAGGCGCAGAATGTCGTAGATGCAGACCCCCAAAGCCCGGGCTTTCACCCATGTTCTGGCGTTCTGCCTGGGGCTGCTGGCGTTGTTTGTGATTCACGAAATGATCTCGCACAAAACCCCATGCCAGAAGAAGTACGACCTGCTGAATCCCACGCTGCGCTGCGACGACGCCCTCCAGCAGGGCGAATGGGATTACGAACCCCTGCGCGATGCGCTGCTTGTGAAGATCAACGAATTCAAGACTGCGGGCACAATCTCCAACCTGTCAGTGTACTTCCGCGACCTGGATCACGGCCCGCGCTTCGGCATAGGAGAGTATGACAAATTCCATCCGGCCAGCCTGCGCAAAGTGCCCATTATGATCGCCTATCTGCATCTGGCCGATCTGGATCCGGATTTGCTCGATCAAACGCTCTCCTTCACCGGTGCACTGAAGATCAACGCAAACGTGGAAAAGTCTGAACAGACCATCGAACCGAACACTCCCTACACCATCCGGGAATTGCTGAGAAAAATGATCGTGTACTCAGATAACTACTCGTACACGCTGCTCACCAACGAGCTGAACGTGACACCGCCGATCGTCCCCTACTACACGTTCCGGGATCTGGGCGTGCGCCGCATGATGATGGATCCGGGCGGGAACTTTATCTCCATCGACTCCTACTCCGGATTGTTCGCCGTGCTGTACAACACCGGCTATCTCTCCAGAGACATGTCCGAGTACGCACTCGAGCTTCTGTCAGAAGTCACATTTGACGACGGCCTGGTCGCCGGAGTGCCGAAGAATACGGTCGTCGCGCACAAGTTCGGCGAACGCCATGAGGGCAGTGAAACCGAGCTGCATGACTGCGGCATTGTGTACCATCCGGCGATGGCGTACGTCTTGTGTGTCATGACCACCGGCACGGACTTCCAGGCGCAGAAATCGGCAATCGCTGAAATGTCCGGCATGGTCTACGGCACGGTGTCATCGGTGTCCGCAGACACACCTGCAGCCGACCAGAAAGAGGATGCACACTGAACCTGGAATGTCAGAAAATGTCTGCTTGTCCGTCATAGAACACAGCATATTCCTCCCCTCTCCCCCCTCATTGTATGCGTCTCTCCTTCATTCGTGCCGCAGCGACCGCGTCGCTCCTGGTTCCGCTTGTTGCCAACGCGTTCGGCATTGATGTCCTGATCAACGGCAAGACCGTGACATTCGTGGACGTATCCCAGTCATCCTGGTACGCGCCCTTTGTGCGTGACGCCGCTCAGGCGGGCATCGTGAACGGCTACATGGACGCAAGCGGCAACTTCACCGGCAAGTTCGGTCCCGAAAACAACGTGACCATGGCTGAAGCGCTGAAGATCGCGGTGGAATCGGCCGGTTACGACGCGCAGGCCTACGGTGCAGTGGTCGACAGCAGCGTGAACCACTGGGCGTCCGAGTACGTCTCGGTAGCCATACTCGAGAATTTTGAGTTCATCAAAAATCCGTACCGCTTGGACCGCGCCGCCACCAGAGGCGAAGTGGCAGCCATGTTCACGTCGGCATTCCGCGTGAACGTCCCGGCCAGCCCCAGCGGCACCACGTTCAATGACGTCCAGCTCGCCACGCCCTACGCTGCCTCGGTGGAAGCGCTGGCCAGAGATAGCGTCGTTTCCGGCGACACGACCAACGGCCAGCCCACGGGCACGTACCGTCCGCTCGCGCTGATTAACCGCGCAGAAGTCGTAAAGATCGCTATGAACTCGCGCGCAAAATACGGCCAGCCGGGCAAGGACCGCACGCCGTCGCAGCCGACGACCAGCAACGTCGTCACATACGCCAATGGCACATTCAGCCCGATGGTACTTACAGTCCCGCTCGGCACTATGGTGACTTTCCATAACGGAAGCCTGGAGACGGTCTGGGTGGCATCCAACCCGCATCCGACTCACACCGGTTACCCGGCATTCGACTCCAAGGCGGATGTTGCCGCCGGCCAGGATTTCTCGTTCACATTCAACCAGCGGGGAACCTGGGGCTACCACAATCATCACAACCCCAAGCAGAGCGGAACGATCGTGGTGGAGTAATCCTTTCTTTCGAGATCAGACACGGAGAGCGCAACCCGCTCTCCGTTTTTATGGTGACAGGGTACCGCCGCTACTTACCAAAAAAGACCGCAATCTTCCGGTAAGTCGGGTACCGGTCGGGCGTCAGGAATGGCAGTGATCATGTGACATTTGATGTTCACTCGTTTTATTTCTTTCTCTTCCATTCTATGATGAAGAAATTCCTTGCTACCACGGCACTGCTCAGCGGCGTGGCCCTGGCGACCACCGGCCTCGCAGCAACAAACACAGACTCCGGCGCTTCCGCCGTGGCCAAGGCCCGTGCGGCCTGCACCGCCGAGGCATCCGAGTCCCATGTCGATGCAAATGCTGACGCGACAGCCGAATACAAATCCGCTCTGTCCGCCGCGCATGAGGCCCGCAACCGGGCACTGCGCGACGCCTTGAAGATGGACGACCGGGACGGCCGCGTCGATGCCATGAAGGCCGCCTGGGTCACATATCTCCAGTCCAGCCTTTCGGCACGTTTCGAATTGCGCGTTGACCGCCAGAATGCGCGTCGTATCTTCGATGACGCCAAACTGGGTTGCCACGCCATGTCGGATGCCGACATCCTGGCTTGGTGGAACGCGCACAACGGTAACGGTTCTTCCAGCTCCAACAGCTCGTCGGGAAACAACTCGAGCGCCAGCAGTTCGTCTTCGAACGGCAACTCGTCGAGCAGCATGAGCTCGTCCAGCGGAAACAATTCCAGTGCAAACTCTTCAAACAGCAGCCAGAATTCTTCGTCGAGCCAGAACAGCAGCTCGTCGGGAAACAATGGCAATTCGGGAAACGGGAATACCGGTAACAACAACGGCAACAGCGGCAACGGTCTCGGTCTCGGCGGCATCCTGAACGGCGGATCCAACGGAGGCCTTCATCTGGGCCACTAAAACATCGTCAGACCGGCATGAACGCAGCCAGAATACGGCTGCGTTTTTGCCTGTAAGGACGCGCGGTATCCGTCGTCTACTATGACAGGATAATCAGATGAGAGGCTCAACGTGATGTATTTCCCAGAGGACTGTCCGGAGGACACACCGGAAAAGAACGCGGTTGCACTCGCAGCCGCGTTCTTCGTTCATGATCACGAGTACATTCCCCGGATTTCAAACAACAACCAGAGTCCCACCGCGTTACCGACCAAACCGAACAGCGTCCCGTAACCGAAGATGAGGTTCAGCAACACCGAGACGGCGGAGAGGACAGCACCGTAGAAGATCAGGTTCCAGCCGCGCTTCTTGCGTGCGGTCAGCGGGGTGTATGCAAGCAAGTCGAGAACGCTCGCCAACACGGCGATAAGCAGAGACAGTGTGAGGAAGAGTTTGGCCATCCCTCCGCCGAACCAGGCATAGGAAAAAACGATCGACGTGAGAAATCCGGCCGAAAACACCCCCAGCAGACCGAGTATGCCACCCAGCAGTGCAAGCCACGGTGCCACGCCTGCCAGGGTCTCACGCATGTGCGGCGGCAAATGCGGCAGCTTGGCGAACAAGGGCGCCAGCCACCGTTCCAGACCGGCCATATGGTGTTCTGCCTTGGTTTGGAGGTCGTGAGTCATGAAGAAGGGGGTGGAAGGTGCCCCTACGATAACGCCGTGACCGGAGACAGGCAATCTGAGGCAGGCTCCAGTCACTAGAAATAGTGTAGATTTCGCTATCTTTAGCAGAAAAAGTACGATACGCTACATTGTCTCATTCGAGACGCTTCTATTTTTTCTCTTTAGTTCCATGACAACCGGAGTTATCAAGACCAAGACCGAAAAAGGTTTCGGGTTTATTGCCGTCCAGGGATCGGACGACGTGTTCTTCCACCACAGCGCGTGCGGCGGCCAGTACGACAACCTCCAGGTTGGTCAGACTGTGCAGTTCGACGTCGAACAGGGTGAAAAGGGCCCGAAGGCTTCCAACGTGGTAGCTGTGGAAGGCGCTGCTGCTTAATTTGCAACAAAGCTCTACAACCCCGTGTCCCGCGAAAGCGGGCACGGGGTCTTTTTTTTGTCTAAAACAAATCCCCGTACGAACACAGTTCGATCTTGCGCTCGCGCAGTTCCTCGACCGTGTCGGGGTTCATGAGGATGTTCAGTTCGGTCGCGCGCTGTGGATCGGCTTCGAACACTCCGCCTGACGGGTTCGCGCTGCCGGGATGCATCATCAGTTCGGTGACCCCCTCTTCCAACGAACCGAGCGTATGCCGGAAGTTCTTCTGCGACGCGTTACCTGCCAGTGCCAGTCCGCGGAAGTGCTGCGTAGACTGGATGCCGTGCGCCGAGTACAGCGTTCGGGCGTGCTCCGCCTGCTTGGACAGCGCCTCTACCCAGATCTTCCGGTCTTCCTCCAGCTCGAATCCCAGTCTGGGAATCGGCTCACTGGGAATCCGCACGAACGCGATGCCGTACCTGTCCAGCAGTGCCACCACCACCGGTGCAACAACCGGATGCACGTGGATGTGATGATGGCTGTCGACGTGTGTCGGCTGGCCGTAGTGTTCCAGGAACCACTCCAATTGCGATCGCACTTCGCGCTCCAACTGGACCCGCTCGATCGCCTCCTCCCGCAAACACCGTTCGAAAGTCTCACGTCCAAGAAAGTAACCGTCCATGGTGAGCAATGACGAGATGTCCTGCGTGCGGCTGATCGGCGACCCGTCGGTAAGGTTGATGTGCAGGCCGGTGGGCAGGTCGCGCTCGCGTGCATGGCGTGCAGCCACGTCGCTGTCACCGAAGTTCGGGATCAGGCTGGCACTGGAAATCACTCCATGCTCGTGACACTGGAAGATGCCGTGGCTGCGCTGCGAGGCGATGCCAAGGTCGTCGGCGTTGATAATCAGACGGCGCATAGGGCAATCATACCCCCATCAGCCTGCCTGCGCGGCCTTCTTTTTTTCCCGCCACCGCAATGACTGCAGCTCCGACGATCGCCGTCATAACGACGCCCCACGCAACATCGACACCGACCAGGGTCAGATCCCATTTGGGAATAAGGCTGTGGCAAACAAAGTTGATGGCGGCGGCCATCGCCAATCCCATCATTCCTCCATGCAACGCACCTTCTCCGATAGTACCTTTGCAAGCCGCACCCAGTACGAAATACGTGGTCACGAATGAAGCGATGACGGTGAACAGGAAAATGAACGGCGGGAAATCCGCACTCATCGGTACGCCAGTGATGGCCTCCATGCGAGGATTGTAAAAATCGGCCATCAGCACCACGTGCCACAGGTAATCGCCGAGAAGCGAAATGACAAGCGCAGCCAGAAATCCTTTCAGAAAGCGTGAAGCCATGCATACATAATACGAAGAACGTCTGCTGATGGATCATCAAAACCCTCCCGCGCAAGCCGTTTGCACCGCCCACTTAGACGTACTCGTTGGTGATCGGCGCTGTCTTCACGCGCTCCCGCTCTTCGCGATACAGATCTCTGGGAATCATGTTATAGGCCGCCAGCAGCAGCGACACGATCATGACAAGATCGTCCATCTGGCCGAGCAGCGGCAGGAAGTCCGGAACAAAGTCGATCGGCGACACGCCGTACAGCACCGCCAGGATCGGCAGAACTTTGACTATCAGCGGCGTGCGCTTGTCGCGGTACAGCGACCAGAGCAAACCGACCTTCTGGCGAAAAGTGATGCGTTTCATGCAACACAATCATACAGCGCGGCGATATCCCCGCACGCAGAAATCCGGAGTATCCGGACTACAGGCACTCGGGCGCGTAGCAACCGTAATTCGGATAGTTGCTGCACTGCGTGCCGGCCGGGCACAGGGTGTTGTTGTAGCAGCTTCCGTACGACCTGCACTGCGAGCTGGTGTTGTTGTAGTTCGTGGTCTGGCAGGCTTGGTCATCGCTAATGCGCACGCCCAGACAGGTGGCAACACATGAATTGCCGTACGTCCGACCGTCGTTGCCGCAGACAGGGTCGTGGTACGGAGCGCAGTTGCACGATGCCGGAGCAGAACTATAGATGGTGCCGTTGCGGTTGTTGTTGGTATTGGATCCATTACAGACGCCGCCGTACGCCACCGAGGTTCCCTCGCAGCGTGCGACACATGCATTACGGTACGTCTGGCCGTTTCTGCCGCAGGCCGGAACGTAGCGATCCGAACAATTGCACATCCAGTTGTTGGAGTTCGAGTTGTAGTTGTTATTGTTGTTGTAGTTGTACGGAGTAGATGAGTACGTGCCGCTGCTGCACGTGCCCTGGTATGCCACGCTCGTGCGTGCGCAGGTGGCGCGGCAGGAGTTGGTATACGTCCAGCCGTCTCTGCCGCATACCGGCGAGTACTGGTCACTGCAGCCACAGGCATTCGTGGTGTTCTGGGACGACGAAAACTGGTTGCAGACGCCGCGATACGACACGGACACGCCAACGCAGTTTGCCAGGCTGGCATTGCCGTACGTGCGTCCGTCGGTACCGCAGACCGGGTCGTATTGCTGGGTCGCGTAGCAGGAGGACGATGAATAGCCGCCGCCGTTGCACGTGCCGCGATACGCGATGCCGACGCGGGCGCAGTTAGCCAGTTCTGTATTGCCGTAGGTGCGGCCATCCCGTCCGCAGACCGGATCGTAATAGTTCGTGTTGGAGTAGGAACAGGACGACGATGAATACCCGCCGTTGTTGTTACAGACCAGCCTGTACACCGGACAGGAGTTCTGGCTGTAGCCGTTATAATTGGAATTTTTGTAGGAATTGCTGCTGTTGTAATAATTGTTATCCTGATTGGTGTGCTCATACCAGCAACCCTGCGGAGCCGAGGATGGGGGTCCAGAGCACTGGTTCGTAGTGTTGTTGTACCCGCCGCAGTCGGAATAGCAGCGCGGACAGCCGTTGTTCACTTCGCAGCGCAGCCCGCAGCCAGGGGCAATAGTCGGCATGCTGAGTGGACACTGATACCCGCCGTTGCCGCTGCCCTGAGACTGGAACTGGAATTGGTACTGGCTCTGTGCGGCATGCGCGGTGGCAGCCACGATGAGCGCCGCACCCGCGATGAAAACGTGAAGGGCCTGTGTTGTGCGGGAGATACGCATGGGGAGGAGGAACATACTAACCCGTTTTTTAGGGTCTGCACAAGCTTTGCGCGTATAATCCTGCCATTCCCCCTCCTCCATGCAACACGAGATCATCCTGAAACCGTCGTATTCCGCCCTCAAGTGCACCATGGGTGCCGGCGAATCGGTTCATTGCGAGTCGGGTTCCATGCTGGCCATGGACGCCACGGCCACGATTGAAGGCAGTATGAAGGGCGGCGCATTCCAGGCACTCAAGCGCACGTTCCTGACCAGCGAAAGCTTCTTCGTGACGACTATCACCGCCAAGCAAGCGGACACCGAGGTGTATCTGGCACCCCGCGCGACCGGCGACATCGAGGCGATTCCGCTCAACGGCGAAGAGTACGTCGTCCAGGGCGGAGCGTTCCTGGCATCGGCCGGCGACATCAAAACCGACGCCAAGTTCACCGGTTGGAAAGGCTTCATCAGCGGCGAGGGTATTTTCATGATCAAGGCTGCTGGCAAAGGCACCATGTTCGTATCCAGCTTCGGCGGCATCCTGAAGAAGGAGCTGAAGGCCGGCCAGAAATTCATCGTCGACAACGGCCACATCGTGGCGTTCCCGTCGTCGGTGCAGTACGAGATCGCCAGAGTCGGCGAAGGCATGCTGAGCATGGTCACCACCGGTGAAGGACTGGCATGCGTGTTCACCGGACCGGGCACGGTCTATCTGCAATCGCGCAATCTGCGTTCGTTTGCCGAATCGCTGAACCCGTTCCTGCCCAACCGCAACGCGTCCCAGGGCAAAGGCCTGCTTGGGCAGATCATGGGCGGGTAACCGTCACAGCGAAGCCCGGGACGTAGCCGGACGGCTAAAGTCCCCTGCGCTGACAGCGTGAGTTGATTGTTTCGGCCAGGACGGTCGAACCGATGATGCTCAGGCCGCCGATAATGATGATCCAGTGTGGAGAGATTTTTCCGAGGAAGAACACTTCGATCGCAAATGTGATGAGGATGGAGATATTGAACATCAGGAACGCGATGAAGCCGTCGATGCGCCGGAACGTCTCGTAGTTCAACAGCTGGCCGACGCCCGTCAGAATGCCCACGCCAAGCGCATTCAACAGCGCCCATGAGGAAATCGAGGGGAGGCCGTTCAGGCCGAGGTAGATCAGAACGATTGGCGCGGTTATCACCAGCAAACTGGTCGAAACATACACGTTCAATGCGAGGCTGGAAGAATTTTTAGCCCTGCGCATGTAGCGGATTTGCGATAGCGCCATCAACGTGTCCGCGACCATGGCTCCCAATGCGAACAAGTCTCCGATTGCGTTGCCTGCGTCGGTTTGGCCGAGATCGTGATAGACGATGAGTGAGCCGCCGGCCGACCCGAGCATGAACGCGACGAAGATCCACGCCATGTGCCGCGGGTGCCGCAGATACGGAATCGTCTGCCGCCAGAACACCAGACCCACGAACAATGCCAGCACAGGCGAGAAACTGTTCAGAACGATGACGTTCGTGCTGGAGGTGTAGTGCAAACTCATGTTGAAACAGAACATGAAGAACAGATACCCGACCACGATGCCGACGAACGAGCGGAGAATCGGCAGACGAAACTGCACTGCCTTCCCGATGCCGACCTTCGAGCCGAAGTACCGCACAACAATGGGGATCGCGCCAACCAGGAAAATGCCTACCCAGATGAGCAACACGCGTATGGACAGCGGCACCTGATTTGCCGACGTATATTTGATGTACAGCGGCTGAATGCCCCAGAGCGTTACTGCAGCAAGACGCAAAACGTATCCGGCAATCTTGCGCCGCTGAACCGATCGCCACTCGTCCACAGACAAGGGCAGGGCTTTTTTGCTGGAACCCATGGAGAACAGTGCGTCCGCCTGGAAGAACGTATAGCCCAAGTAGAGCAGCGACAGAATGAAAATCGTCATCAGCGGGAACAGGCTCTGCGGGCTGTTCGATGATAAGAGGATCCGGACGATAATCAGCAGCAATCCGACAATGTTGAGCATGAATCCAACCCCCAGGAACCAGCGATCGGTTCGCATACGGGCAACGTAGTGCCGCAGCAGGCGCAGCAGATAGTAGTTGGCGACCAGGATCGGCAGCAGCGGCAGGGCTTCGATAAGGAATTCGGGGACGACACCCAGCGATGGCAGATATTTGCCGTAGAGCGGGAAGAGCAGGACATCCAGCAGCACGACCGTGAAGGCGACCGCGAACGTAGCCAGCATCAGCAGCTTCTGCGATCTGGGGATCATCGTGCTGACCTTGGACGTCCAATCTTGCCGTTCCAGCAGCTCGATGAAGTCGGCAAACTGCAAACGATCCTTGGCGGTGCCCGACAGGAACATGTCGAACATGCCGGTTTTCGGGTCGATGTGGATGCGGTTGTCGGTAATGGTGACTGCCGCGGATTTGATGAGCGCATTGAGTTCAGACAAGACGTCATTGCGGGTTTCCTGGGCTCCCCTCACCTGCAGCCGGAACGGGTACGCGGCATTCGCACTGCCCAAGCGCGACGGCTTGTGTTCGGGAAACAGGAAAAACACGACATCTCTGGCGCGGATAACACCCTCGCCGACCATGGCCACGACGTCCTCGAAATGTTCGCGGCGGAAATGGGCCGCAACGTGATTGCACTGCGCCTTGGTGAAGTCGTGGATGGAGCGCTTGTTGTAGTGATCAAGCTCGTTCTGGATCAGTTTGCTGCCAAGGAAGACTTTCTCGGATTTATCGCGCAGTTTGAGCACTTCGACGATCTGCGAGCGCGCGTACTTGGTCATGACGAATTGGAGCCAATCGAACGTCACCTGCTCCTGGGACACGAACGCGGCATAAATATCGTCGTCCTCTCGCAGCGTGTACGAGAACGGCACCTGTTTTCCGCTCACGCTGAGGTGATGAATGAAACCGGCTTTGATTTTGTGCACGGCGTAGGCCGCGTCCAGCGCGGTGGCGCCGAGCGGGATGGAGATGCGGCGGCGGTCGATGGTGACCGAAATCGTCTCGCGCAGGATGTCCGACTCAACCGCTTCCCAGAACGCGCTGCTGCTCTCCTTGGTACGCAAATCCAGATCCTCGGAGCGCTGCAGCCAGGAGAAGCGTGACATCAGGGGCAGCGATGAACGCTCTTTGTAGAGCAGTACCGCAACACCGTGGTTCGCCTGCTCATCCATTTGGGGCGTGCGGATGCGCAACTGGATCACGTTGCCGTTGGGCATCGTCACACTGGTATGCAGGCTGCGATACCCGGCATCGTTCGGTGCGGCGATGTAGTCGCGGAACTGGCCGCTGACCGGGTGATAGAGCGTGTGGATGAACTGGAGCAGCCGATAGCAACTCTCTTCGTCACGGACGATGACCACCAGCGAGAACGCGTCGCCGATGGACGCCTCTCCTCCGTCCTCCATTTTTCCGTGGAAGACGAGCAGGTTGCGCGGCTGCATCTCGACCGACAGCAATGCGCCCGTCTCGTCCTCTGTCTGGATGTTGCGACGGAGCGTGGAAATCACGCTTTGTTCACGTTCACACAGCGCATCCCGAACCCGCTTGGCTTGTGCGCCGCGCTCTCCGAAGAGGCATGGCACGCAGTATTCGGCATACACCTGGCGCACGTCACGCATGCCCAAGTGGGCTGCCAGTTTGTAGTAGATATCCAGTGTTTCCTTTGCAAAACGCTTGGCCCGCTCGGGCGTGAGCGCGTTGATCGTCTGCACGTTATGCATGCGGTCGGCCAGCTTGATGAGCGCCACACGCAGATCTTGCCGCATGACCTCGAACAATTTGCGCAGCGTCTCGATTTTGCGGTCCAGCGATGCCTCATGGTCGAAGTCAGCCTGGGTGAACTTCGTCACACCCTCCACCAGCACCGAGACATGGTGGCCGAAGTGTTCGCGGATCGAGGCTTTGTCCATGTCTGTGTCCTCCAGCACGTCATGCAGCAGCGCGGCAATGATCGTGTCTTTGTCCGCTTGCCACTCTGCCGTAATCGCAGCCACTTCGATGACGTGGATCACGTACGGAGAGCCATCGTTGCGCTTCTGGTGCTCATGCGCTTTGCATGCGAAATCGAATGCTTTGCGGATCTCGGCGACATCACCCTCCGGCAGGTGGTGCAAGGATCGCTGAAGATGGCTGAAATCCGGCTGCGGCATAGATCGGGATAAAGTATACGCGGTTCACCCGGGATGGGATACCACGCCGGACACGTCAAATGGTTCCTGCCGGGTTTTTGGCTGCAGACGATGATGAAAGACGTTCCATCTGCCTGTGGAACGGGCACAAAAAAAGGGCCCGAGGGCCCTTCTCTTTTGAAGGCAGCTTAGCAGCTGCAGCCTTTTCCACCGATCATAGAGCTGGAGTGAAAGAAATAAATACGAGTCAATTATAGTTTAGTACTAAACTACTTGTCAATGGTAATCAGAGCACTTTCAGTTTGCCTTTGGCTGACGCGATGTTCGGGTATTTCTTACGGTCCAGCAAGGCTGCCAGTTCGGTCTGGATGCGTCCGAAGCAGTCCGGGCCTTCTTCGTAGAACGCCGTGCCCACCTGTACCGCGTCCGCGCCGGCCAGCAGGAATTCGAATGCGTCGGTGCCTGTGCGAACGCCGCCCACTCCGATGATGGCCATTTTGTCACCCAACAGCTGCGAGAATGCACGCACATTGGCCAGGGCAACCGGTTTGACGTACTCCCCTCCCAGGCCGCCAAAACCGCCCTTCGGCTTGATGACAGGGCTCTCGGTTTCCGGGTCGATGACCAGCGTGTTGCCGAGCGAGTTGATGCAGGCGACGAATGCCAGCGGGTACCGCTTGAGGACCATCGCCATCTGCTCGAAGTGCACGAAATCGAAGTACGGCGGCAGTTTGACGCCCAGCGGCTTCTTGCCGAGGCTCATGATGGACTTCAGGATCGCATCGCTCTGGTCGAAGTCGTAGCCGATCTGCGGCTTGCCCTTCACGTTCGGGCACGACAGGTTCACCTCCAGAATGTCGGCATCGCTGTTCTGCAGCGCCTTTACCAGCACCGGGTAATCCTCGGGTCCCATGCCAGCCAGGCTGGCGATAACCGGCTTGCCCGGGAATTCTGTTTTAAGAGTGCTGGAGAACTTCACGTACTCTTTGTAGCCAAGGTTCGGCAGACCCATGCTGTTGATGGAACCATACGGAGCCTTCAGAAAGGCGTACCGCGGCTCCTCGTTGCCGTTCCTGGGCTCCAGCGTGCAGGATTTCATCACGATCGCTCCTGCAGCCGAATTTCCGATAACCCGCAACTCATCCAATGTGACGTCCTTCGGTCCGGACGCGTTGAAAACGTAGGAGGGAAGCGTTACCCCCCCGATGGTTGTGGTCAGGTCGGCCATGTCGAAAGAACCCTAACATAAGCCCACAGCGAAAAACAACAAGTACTCCGATGGATATTTCACTTTCCATTTCCATGCGCGGCTCACTACAATCGGGTAATGCCACTCATGCCCTTTATCGAAAAGCATGTAGGAATAGTATTTTGCGTTGCGCTGCTTTTGGGACTGATGGCACCGGTCCCCTGGAAAGACATCACGTCTTTGCTGATGCCGTTGATGATCTTCCTGCTCTTTCTCTCCTTTCTGGGAGTGGATGCCTCGCATTTGCGCACGGATTTGCGTCGGCCCGGGCACCTGATCACCCAGATCATTTTGCAATTCGTTCTGCTGCCGGTCGGATTGTTCCTTGTTGTACGGGCGGCGGGCTTTCCGAACTTTGCGACCGCAGTCTTCCTGTTGGCATGCATGCCTGCCGGGCTTGGAAGCCCGGTGTTCACAGCCATCGCGAACGGCCGCGTGGCAACAAGCGTCGTGCTCTCTGTAGTGACGCATGCCATCGTCCCGGTGACGGTCCCGCTGCTTTTTTGGATGTTTTCCGGCACGCATGTTGCAGTCAATGTAGCAGGAATGGCCCAGAAACTGGCGATTCTTGTAGGTACGGCGGCCGTGCTGGCATACCTCTGCCGTCACTTTGCGTCCGGCACCGTTGCGCGCACCAAACCCTATCGCAAACTCATGTCGATCCTCGCGCTGGCGGGAGTCGCGTACGTGGTCATCGTTCCGTACGCGGACACCATCCGCCACGACGTGGTGTCGGTCCTTCCCGTGCTCGCGGGCACGTACCTGTTCTTCGGCGTACTGTGCGTGTGCAGCTTCTTGCTCTCGAAGAAATCCGCTCCCCAGGAACAGATCGCGATCATCATAAGCCGCATGTACATGAACAACGCGCTGGGCATCGTTCTGGCCGTGCAGTTTTTCAACAAAGACGTCGCGCTGATCAGCATCCTGTCAGAAATCCCGTGGTTCACCACGTTCGGGGCATACCTCTGGTTCCAGCGCCGGTTCATCAGCAAATGAGCAGACAGCTTATTTGCCCTTCTCGCCGTCGATCGCCGCGCGTGCCAGTGCCGCGAACAACGGATGCGGCTTATGCGGCCGGCTCAGGAATTCGGGATGGAACTGGCTGCCGACCATGAACGGATGGTTCTTCACCTCCACGATTTCCATGATGCCTGTCTCCGGCCACTCACCCGAGAAGATCAGCCCTTTCTCCTCCAGCTTCTTCCTGAACGCATTGTTGAATTCGTAGCGGTGACGGTGACGCTCGAGGATTTCCTCTTTGCCGTAGGCGTCGTACGCCTTGGTACCGGACTTCAGCTTGCAGCGGTACTGACCCAGGCGCAGCGTGCCGCCCTTGCTCCTGCCTTTGTGCTGATCCAGCAGGAAGTGCACGACGTACTTGGATTTACCGAGTTTCTCCTCTTCGTCGAATTCCTCGCTGGTCAGTTGCGGATCTTTGAGCATCGCGCGTGCGAACTCGATCGCCAGCAGCTGCGCGCCCAGACACAAACCCAGATACGGCACCTTCTTGGTACGTGCGTAGTGCGCTGCCAGGATCTTGCCCTCTATGCCGCGCGTGCCGAAGCCTCCCGGCACGATGATGCCTGCGCATCCCTCCAGCATCGCCCAGTTCTCAGGGTCTTTCTGCTCCAGTTTCTCGCTGTCTACCCACACGATCTCCGCCTTGCGGCCGTGGAAAACCGCCGCAGATTTTATCGATTCGATCACGCTCAAGTACGCGTCATCCAGGTGCGTGTATTTGCCGACCAAAGCGATCTTCAGCGGATCAACCGCATCTTCATAGCGCTTGCGGCCCTCTTCCCACTCGGCCATATCCGGCACCGTGCTGCTTAAGCGAAGCTTGTGTCCGATGATCCGCGCGACATCGTACTGCTGGAAGTTAAGGGGTACGTCGTAGATGGAGTTCACAGTCAAAGCCGGGATGACGGCCTCGCGCTCCACGCCGCAGAACTTGCTGATCTTATCGAGCAGCTCTTTGGGGATCTTGTAATCGGCACGTGCCAGGATCATATCCGGATGCAGGCCGATGCGGCGCAACTCGCGGATCGACAGCTGCGTCGGCTTGGTCTTCAGTTCTTTCGAGCCTTTCAGATACGGCAGCAGTGTCAGGTGGACGTGGAAGATCCTCTCTCCGCCCATCTCGGCCTTCATCTGGCGGATCGCCTCCAGAAACGGCTCACCTTCTATGTCTCCGACCGTGCCGCCGACTTCGATCATCATGATGTCCGCGCCGCTCTCCGTAGCCGCGTTCTGGATGGAATGCTTGATGGCATCGGTAATGTGCGGCACCACCTGGATCGTCCCCCCGAGGAAGTCGCCTTTGCGCTCGCGGCCAAGCACCTCGGTATAGATTTTGCCGGTTGTCACCGTGCTCAGCTTGCTCATCGGTTCATCGATGAAACGCTCGTAGTGCCCCAGATCCAGGTCTGTCTCTGCGCCGTCATCCGTGACGAACACCTCGCCGTGCTGGAACGGGCTCATGGTTCCCGGATCCACGTTCAAATACGGGTCGAGCTTCTGCACGAACACTTTGTAGCCGCACGCCTTCATGATGGAACCGATACTGGCTATCGCAATACCCTTACCGAGTGAACTGCAGACTCCTCCGGTAACAACGATGAATTTGGCTTGCCCTGAGTTGGATCGAAGGGCTTCGGATTGCTGTTTCTGTGGTGTGGACTTCATAGGAAAAGAGGAAGGAGCCTTTGCGGGGGAACCTTCTGACTCAAATCTACGAGCCCGCCGTGAATTCTACGCATCTGATTTTTTCAGGCAAGAGCATTCGTCGGGGAAATGCGCCGAACGCACGACAAAGACGGCAAGGCTGTCAAAGGCCCCGCCGTCTTCATGGCATTAATGACCTATTTCTTGCTCTTGCCGTTGCCGACTTTGCTCTTCAGGAAACCTTGAGCCTCTTTCTTGCCCTGCTTTACCAGCTTGGCAACCTCCTTTTTGGAAGTGTCATAGTATTTCTTGGCATACTTCTTGGCGTCATCGAGCTTGCCCTGGAACTGGTCGCTCTGGACGAAAGACTTCACCTCTTTGCCGACGGACTGTCCGTCTGCAGCCAGATGCTTGCCGAGGATTTTTGCGGCTGCCTGGGCATCCTTGGCATTGGACAGATCCTGACGCAGCTTTTTGTTGGAGAAAACGTATCCGGCGAGCACGCCGCCAAGTGAACCGAGGAGAAGACCGACTTTGCGCATGTGAAGTGGTGGGAAATGTGGAACATATCCTAGCACAGTCCGAAAAAAAACGACACTGCACGTGTCACCTCTCTTGCGATGCGTCGTCCCATCCGCCGAATGATTGCCGCAACGACGACAGTTGTTCTGCGTTCAGGATTTTGAGCAACGCTTCATCGGATGCCGCCTTCACCACATCGACAGATCCGAACTCTGCCAGCAGTTTTTGCTTAAGCACCCCGCCGATACCAGGAATCTCGTCCAGTGCCGAGCGGATCGCTTCGGATTTTGCGCGGCGCTTGCGCCTGTCATTGGCAAACCGGTGCGATTCGTCGCGTACGCGCTGCAACAGGAACTGCGCCGGTGCCTCCTTCGGGATCATGACCGGAACCGGGCTGTCGGTCGTGAAGATTTCCTCCTCACGCTTGGCGATGGAGATCACCTTCACGGGCAGCTTCAGGTCGTCGATCACCTGCTTCACCGACGACAGCTGTCCTTTGCCTCCGTCTATAAGGAGGAGGTCGGGCATGGACGAGAAGGACTCGTCGATCTTGTGCTCCTTGCAGTCGAACACCGTGACAATGCGTGACTGCGATATCCGCGGCGCAAAAATCTCGGGTGGGGTAATGACGTAGCGGAATCCGAGCTGCGCATAGCGCTCCTCTTCCGATGGATCGATGAGCAGGTAGATCTTGCGAGCGTTGGTCTTCGAGCATGACCTGCGCAGCATGAACGCTTCGATACGCCCCTCCTCTTTCAGTTCCTCTTCGGCCCAGAAGCAGTCGAGTTCGACGACGTTGCCCGGGTGGACATGCAGACGCATACACGCCGCGAGCGAGTCGCCCCGCCGTGCCACGAAGAATTCCTTGTAGTCGAGCGGTCCGGCATCCACGAACCTCTCGCACAGGCTTTCGCCTTCGGCCTTCCTGGATTTCGCGAACGTGATGCCCCGCTCCAGCCAGGCGGCCTCCTCTTTCTCGACGCTCTGCGTGAGATACAGCAACCGCCGACGGAGGGCTTCCTGCAGCGAACGGTAGTCATCGACATTCCCCTTCTTTACCGTGCGGATGTTGAATGAACGGTAATGCTGGCTCTTGGGTTTGCCGTTCTCGAACACCACCATGCTGGCCACGGTTTCGTTACCGCCCTGATGTGAAATGTCGTATCCCTCGATGCGCTTGGGAATCTCGGGCAGTGACAATAATTCTTTGAGCGATTCGATCGCATCTTCGGCTTTGCGCAGATCGGCCTCCCATGCCGCGAACTGCTGCCGCACTTTTTCGTCGGCGTTCTTTTCGGCCATTTCCAGAAGCTTGGATTTTTTTCCGCGTTCGGGAACCACGATACGCACCGCCTTGCCGCGCCGCTCGCGCAGCCAGGTCTCGAAGACTTGCTGATCCGGCAACGGATCACGGACGATGACTGTCTCGGGGATATCCTGCGTATCGGCGTAGTACTGCGGCAGGAACTGGGCCATCGCCTCGGCGGCGTTTTCGGCCTCGCCCTTGAGCGCGAAGTTCACCTGCTCGATGACTTTGCCGTCGCGTTCGCGCAGCAGCACCACGTGGATTTTGCTGTGACGGAACGCGATGCCGAACACGTCGGCGCTTTCGCCCGATGTGTCGGACACGATCTGTTTGCTCTCCAGGTCCGCGATGAATTTGAGCACGTCACGGATGCGGGCAGCGGCCTCGAATTTCTGGTTGGCCGCGGCAGCGCGCATTTTTTCTTCGGCCTTCTTCTTCACCGAAAAATTGCCGCGGAAGAACCGCTCCACTTCGCCGATGCGCTCGCGGTAATCCTCCTGCGTCACGGCGCCGATACACAGCCCGCAACACTTGCCGATCTGGTACTCCAGGCACGGCGTGCCCAGAACTTTGGAGGACGCGGGAGTGGGATGATTGAGCGCTTCCAGGGACTTCTTGCACGCACGGAATTTGAGGATGTCATCCAGCATGTCCAGCGCCGAATTCGTGAAGTAGGCACCCAGAAACGGGCCGAAATACTTTGCGCCATCTTCTTCTAATCGCCGGACAACTTCTACGGTCGGATACGGATCTTGTACCGACAAACGAACGTACACGTACCCTTTATCATCCTTGAGCATGATGTTGTACTTCGGTTTGAATTTCTTGATCAGATTGGATTCCAGGATGAACGCCTCCAGTTCGCTGCTGACGATGGTGACGTCGACCTCGGCGATCTGCCGGATCATGATCGCCTTCCACGGGTCGGGCTTGGCGGCAGGCGCGACGTAACTGCGCAGGCGGTTGCGGAGGTTCTTGGCTTTGCCGACGTAGAGGATTTCACCGTCGGCATCCAGCCAGCGGTACACGCCCGGCGCGGTCGGGATGGACGCAAGACGCTTGCGGATGGCGGCGATGCGTTCGTCGGCGGGATCCTTCTTGGGCATGGGAACATGGTACTCGATGAGACGGTCATCATCTACCCGCCCCGCGCAGGCATAGCTACAATCACACCGTGTCATCGCCTCTCGTCTCCGCCATAGTCCTCAACTACCGCTCCCCCGTGGACGCGGTGCGCTGCGTTGCATCGTTGCGGGCACAGACCATCGCCGATCAGATGGAAGTTCTGGTGATCGACAATCATTCGCTGGATGAATCGATCGGAACATTCAGGGCGCGGCTGAAAGGAAAGACTGCGGCGCGGATTCTGGAACACCGCACCAACGCCGGTTTCGGCGGCGGCAACAACGTGGCCGTCCAGCATGCCAAAGGCGAGTACATCCTCTTCGTGAACCCCGATAACATCCTGCCTGCCGATGCAGTCGAGCACATGCTGAAAGCGCTGAAGGCCGACCCGAACGGCGGCATCATCGGCCCGGCGCTGGTCTACCCGAGCGGTTTGCTGCGCCCGTCCGCACGGCGTTTTCCAACCGTACGCGACCTCTTCTATAAGAGAGTCCTGCCGACACGCTGGCACGAGCGGTATGCAAAAGAAATCCAGGATGGGACCGGAGGCGTGCGCGAAGTGGATTGGCTGGTAGGCGCATGTCTGCTGATGCGGCGCGACCTATTCGAAACGCTCGGCGGTTTCGACGAACGATTCTTCCTCTTCTTTGAAGATATCGACCTGTGCCGCCGTTGCAGGAATGCCGGCAAGAAGGTGCTGTACGACACATCCGTGCGTGTTCTGGACCGCGAACGGCGCCTCAGCGGCCACGGTGCCGTCTCGCTGCTGACCAACCGCACCACGCGCATCCACGTCATGAGTGCGATGAAGTATTTCTGGAAATGGAGGAACGCCTGAAAAGAGGCCTGCTGATTGCCGGATTTCCTTTGAAAAGAGCGCTTGACCAGGGCCAGGACCCTGTCTAAAGTGTACCGGCTATGAAGAACAACATTCTGCTGCCAGTCAGCAAACGGGAGGTCTCCGAGAACGTCAAAACGTTGCGCCGCGAGGGCAGCGTTCCTGGCGTCATCTACGGCAACAAGACCACGAACCAGTCCATCAAGTGCAAGATCAAGGATCTGCACGTGGTGTACCTGAAGGCAGGTGAAAACACGCTTGTAGAGATCGACATCGACGGTACCAAGGTTCCGTCGCTGATCCACTCGGTCAGCTTCGAGCCGGTATCCGGACAGTACGAGCACGTCGACTTCTACGCCGTGGACATGACCAAGAAGGTCAAGACCCACGTGCCGGTCGTCTTCACCGGTGAGTCCCCCGCCGTCAAAGGCATGGGCGGCATCATCGTCACCGTTCACGACCGTGTCACCGTTTCGTGTCTGCCGAACGACATCCCGCACCAGTTCACTATCGACCTGGGCGTGCTGCAAAACTTCCGCGATTCAGTCACCATCGCAAAGCTGGAAGTGCCGAAGGGAGTCACGATCGAAGAGGGTGCTGAAACCGTCATTGTGACAGTCCAGGAGCCACGCGCAGAAGAAGTAGCGGTAGTCGCTACGGCCCCTGTAGAAGGCGAGGCAGCCGCAGATGGTGCAGCTCCAGCCGCAGGTGCAGATGGTGCAGCCGCCGGTGCCGCAGGTGCAAAAGCCGACGACAAAGGTGGTGCCAAGAAAGAAGAGAAGAAGAAATAACTCCCTACATCCCGCAATCAAAAACGCCCCGACCGGGGCGTTTTTTTGTATCCGAATTCTGTATCCGATCCTTATTCGCCTTTGTTCTTGTTGCGGTGCTTGGACATGCGGACTTTGCCGACTGCGGTGTGCGCATCTTTGTACCGTTTGATCTGCGTTTCCAGCTTCTCGACGCAGCGGTCGAGTGCCTCGAGGGCGGTGTACTTCAACGATTCTGCCCGCAGAACGCTTTTGGGCAGGTGCACCGTGACCATGACCTTCACGTTGTCGCGGCTTTTCTTGGTGTCGTGGGCCTCGGCCTCCACGCGGATGGACGAACCGTCGTCTTTCAGGCGGCGGCAGTAGGTGGCCAATTTGCCGATTTTCCGCGCCAGTACGAGCAAATCCTGGTCTGAGTACTTCACTCCCTTCTCGAAGTGTTCAACATGCATGATTGTGGATGGAAAGAATGCGGAAAGCATACCAGAAACCCCCGCCCGGGCCAAAGCTTCCAAAAAAGGGTGAAATACGGTATACTAAGGAGAAATACCCACAAAAACATGAATACCGATGCACTCCGTGCGAAGGTCCTCAGCAGCCATCTGCTGACCGATCAGGAACGCCAGTACTGGCTGGGAAATCTGCCGCGAATGTCGCCGGAGCAGATGGCAAAACTCGACCGCATTCTGACCGAAGCCGCAGGCATCCCCTGGGGCGAGCACATGCAGAAATACCTGGATATGGCCCAGCGCGGAACACAAGCGCTGCAAGCCGTTCCTGCCTGATCCCTCTCGTCTTCCAAACACACACGTATGACCACCAATCCCAACGCACCGTCGCAGTTCCCCGACCGCCAGGAAGCAGCAGGTATTGTCAGAGGCGGACCGGAGCAACGCGAAGTCGCTGACATCCGCTCGAAGCTCGCCGTGCTGAGGACCGCAGTGGATAGCGGGGCGAACGAGCGCGTCGAGGCTGCTACCACGAACTTGGTAAATGCGTTCGTCGCAGTACAATCCCGCCTTGCAACCATGCTGCCTGAAGCGCAGCGTGAGCTGGCCAGATCGATTGTCAGCCTGCCGGATGCCGTGTTCATCGCGAACCAGATCAATAATCCCACCATCGCCGCGGCACGACAGGGACTCCTCAGCCTGCGGGCAGAGATGGACGGCACGAATGCACCCGGCCAGCGGGGCGGACTCAACCAGCCTGCCGGAGCTCCGAGCCAGTCCAACGGACTTGGAGGCTTCGACCTCAACGATCCGCTGAACTCGCTGAAGAGCATGCCGTTCGTGCAGAAAATCATGACGACACTGACGCAGCGCGGCATCCCCCCGAACCTGGTCGAGAGCGGACTGAGCATGTTCGTCACGATGGCGCTCACCAACTATTCCAAGAACCCGTCCATCGCCGCAGCTCTCGTCAAAATGAAAGTGCGGAGCATGCGCGACATGGCATCCAGAGATCCGGAGGTCGCACGCATGCTTACCGAGAAACGCATGACGCTGGACCAGGCCATGGCTCAGTGGGAGGCAACCAGCATCAACAACTTAGTCGAGGGCAGGGGCGAGGTAACCGTACGCTCCATGCTTCAGACGCCCGCAGGCGCACCCGCTCCGGCCGTAGCCGCAGCACCCGCCACGGGCACTGGCACCGCTGCTCCGGCCGCTGCACCTTCGACCGCAGCCGCAGCCGCTCCAAGAGAAGTCGGTGTAAACAGTACGCTGGAAGTGAGGCTCCCGAACAACACTGTCGTGACACTGAAGCGCGTCGATGGCGGCAAACTGGTGATGAAAAGCGGCGCCACCGAGCGCACGCTGTCTTTCGCCAACACCGAGATCACCAAAGTAACCGTGAATGCACAGAACGAAGTCGAGGTAACGCTCCGCGGCGACACAAAAGTCCCGAAGATGACCGTCGACGCCATGCTCGCTGCCGCAACAGCCAACAACAGGGAAATGGCTGCCGGCAATTTCAGAATGGATATCGCAACCGCCTAACGACCAATGACTGAACCGCTTCCTCCATCGGCTCCGGCACCAGCGCCAGAAGCGTTCAACCTGAGCAATGCCGCCGTGTCTGCGCAGGAAGGTAAGGTGGATGACCTGAACCGGGAGCTTGCCAAAGCCAAAGACGCCGAACTGCAGCAGCTGTTCGTGACACTGAAGGCCAGCCAGGCAACATTGAGCCGGCAAATCCTCGACAGTCTCAGGGCACGCGTGGAAACAGTGGAGCTCGACCGGCAGATCAATACCGACTTGGCACGGCTGGAGAGGCGCAGGCAACTGATGGCACTCTTCGCTCAACTGCCGAATGCCGGCACGGTCTTGCCGCAGCAGCCATCTGAATTTTCGAAATTCGTCCGCAAACTCCCAGGCGGAGAGTGGCTAATGAACTTGTTCACGCCGACAGCGACTGTTGCCGGTGGAGCAATCGCGGCACCCGCTCTGGGTGGTGCCACACTGAAGACCGCCGTGCTCGGCTTCCTGGCAAATCCGTTGCCGATCCCCGGCCTGGAGAAGTTTATCCAGATCCCCTGGCTCACCGCCTATGCCAAACAAACATTGGCACTGACGCAGATCCAGGAATACATCGCGTTCAAGCAGACACAGGGGCGCCGGATCACGTTCGTCGCCGGCCCGAATGACGGGGCTGCGATCAAAGCCATGATCGACGGCAACAAAGACCCGCGCGCTCTGCTGGAAGCCATCGTCAGAGAGTACGAAAAGGTTCCGGCGCTTACCGAACCATTGAATATCGGCATGATCGACATCGCCGACTCCACGACCATGTTGGCCACGTTGGCCACCATGCGCACAAACAGGGACACCGCTGAAAGAGGCAACCAGCAGACCGATGCCCGCAGGGCACTTGCGGTGGAAATGGGCCTGCCGAACGGCGCGGACTGCCAGGTGCGCTCCGGAACGAACTCGCTGTTCGAATTCACGGGCACCGCCCAGTACACGCTCACATTCCCGGTCACCGGCGACCTGCAGGTGAACCCGGTCACCAAGAAATTCATTTTCACTGCCGACCAGCAGAAAGTCGTCGATACCTTCAAGTCGTATATGAAGGAGGTACCCACCGCGAAGAAGATCGAAGTAGTGGCAGACGCACAGCCGACGGAGATGGCTCTCGCAAGCGCCGGACTGGCACTGAAGGTCTCCGGCAAGAGTACGCCCGAGCAGATCAAAACCTGGCTGGCGCTCATCCGCGAGACCCAGGTGAAGAAAGTGGAACTGTCGGACGACAGGACCACCAAAATCGAAAATATCGGCACCGACGATATCCAGATGAAAGTCTCGACCCGATTGCCGGTGGCACTGCGTGCCGGCTTGATCGAGCTCGCAAAACGCAACAATAACTCCAAGATCACCTCGGTAGCACTCAGCCAGTCGCAGAGCTCCAACGAGGCGCTCTACACCGACGGCACCCTGCAGATCGCAACCGACGGCACCGTGCTCAACAACCTGGCCAGCAGGTGGGACAACCTGGTGACCAACGACTGGAGCGGCGGCGACAAAATCTCCACCGTAACGTGGACCAAAGTCGCGCCGCCGATGCCGGTGGGATATCAGCCGCTGCAATTCGTGCAACCTGCCTATCTGCCGAATCCGGCCTTTGTACAACCGGGCTATCCGCCGTACGGATACCCTTCGGGATTCCCTCCGCCGCAGCCGGGTCAGCCCGCAGGACTGCCTCTGCCCGCTGCCCCCGTTGGAACCAATCAGCCGACCATTCCGCCAACCCGTCCTCCCACTATCCCTCCTACTAATCAGTAGGTAGCTTCCCCCAACCCATATGGGTATCGTCAAAATTCCAGAAAGCAGAGAAGCAGCGCCTCCAGGCCATGAGTTGGCCGGACTCGCGCCGGAACGCAGACAGCAGCTGGAAAAGTTGCAGGCCGCCGTTGAAGGAACTGCTACTGCCGATGGAGACCCCGTAGAGGATATCAACAAAGCAAAGAAGCAGCTCGAACTGGCCATAGAAACGGGCAACAGACGGCAAGTACGCGTCGCGCTCGACAATCTTCGACAGTACACAAAATTCGGCAGCCTGCGAAAAGATATCGATGAGCTGCACCGCGAAATGGGAGATTGGACGGATGCTCCTGTTGCCGCAGCGGAGGAAACCACCAGCACCCTGATGACAAAACATGTGCCGGGCTGGGCCAAGATCCCGCTGGTCGGCATGGCCGCAGGCGGAATCATGATCGGAATGTCCTATCCCCTGTCTTGGCTTGAACGAGGCTGGCGCAAACTCTTTGGAATGAACAAAAAGGCGGAAGAGCACGACCACAAGGGCGACGGCGAGCATGATACAAAGCACGCACCCGCAGGCCCCCGCTTGCCCATGGCAAACGGTTTGGCGTCTTTCGGTAAACTTCTGATGGCTGCAGGTGCAGTCGGAGGAGTGGCAAAGGGCGTCTACGACGTCGTACAGGAAAAGGGAAACTTCGGCGCACTGTTGCCGGCGAGCATGCGCGATAACGTGCCGAATCCGCAGTTCGCGGAACGGGCGAAGGCTCTCCTGGAATCACGCGTCGTCGTGACGCCGAAGGACATCGCCGGCGTGAAGAAGAACATCATCACCATCCCGGGAGTCGACGCGACAGCCACGCGTATCGTCGGAATAAAGATGACGCTGAAGCCGGACAAGAACAGTGTCATAAAATCCATCGAGAAGGTCGGTGGCGGCGCAGGCGACAATAACCTTGCCACGTCTTCCGATTTCGACGGCGAAGATTACGAGTCTGTCGAAGTGCAGTTCAAGATGGACGGCGGCGCTTACTCGGATGCCAATAAAGTCACGAAGCCGCTGCCAAAACTGAAATAACGCTACAGAGGCCGCGCGGGGTAGAATAGCCGCATGGCCCTCTCCTACTCGCAGCTCTCCACCTACCGCCGCTGCCCCAAGCAGTACGAGTATGCGTATGTGAAGAAAGTCGCCCGTGCCATCAGCACCGGCGAGAGCTTTGGCAGCAGCATCCACAACACGCTCAAGCGCTGGGGCGAACTGGAGATGGCGCATCAGGCTCCGGTAGCCCCGAATCAGTTGGAGCTGTTCATCGACGACCGCCCGGTGCACCGGGCTCCACTGGAACTGCATACCCTTCTGACGATGTGGCGCGGGTGCTTCATCGCCGAGGGCTACGCCAGCCGCGCCGAAATGGACATGTATCTGCTGCGCGGCGAGCAGGCGCTGCGGCATTTCTTCGAATGGTGGTCACGTGAGAAGCGCGAGGTGGTCGGCATAGAGAAATCGTTCAAGTGGGACCTCAAGAACGACGAGCCTGCTGCAACCGGAATCGTGCGGATGGACACCGTGCTCTCCGGCAGACTCGACCGGGTCGAACGGTGCACCGGGGGCCTGCGGGTCATCGACTTTAAATCCTCCAAGCCCAGAAATCAGGCTGACGTCGATGTCGATCTGCAGTTGTCGATCTATGCCGCATCTGCGGCACAACTGTGGAACGAACCGGTCTGCGAACTGGTGCTGCTGTTTGTGGGTGAAGACGAATGCGTGGAGGCATGCACAACACGCAACGAGTCGCAGCTGAAGGACGCGCAGACCAGCATCCGGCACATTGTCGCGGGTATCGAGGCCAAAGATTTCAAGGCAACGCCAAGCGTCGAAAAATGCCGCAGCTGCCCGTACCGCGAAATCTGCCCGGCGAGGGCTGTTTAGACCGCACCAATCCCCCGCAGCATTACGCCCACCACGTACGCAGCGGTCGCACACAGCGCACCCACACTCAGGATTTCCAGCGGACCTTTGAACATGCGTTCGCGCGTGACATAGCTGCGCATGAAGCCGACCAGCAGCAGCGCGATACCTGTCGCCACGACCGCAGCCGGAAAGCGCGACGCGTCGGCGATCGGCAGGCAGTACGGCAGAATGGGGATGCTGCCGAAAACGATGAATGCGCAGAAGGTCACCCAGCCGTGCAGCACCGGGAACTCCGTGTCTTCCGGGGTCAGTCCGTGTTCCTCGCGCATCATCGTATCAACCCAGATCTCTTTGTTCGCGGTGATCACGCGGACGGCGGTGTCCAGATCCTGGCCGGTGAAACCTTTTTTGGCGAAGATCTCGCGGATCTCGGCGCGCTCGAAGTGCGGCACCTGCTCGACTTCGCGCACCTCCTCTTTGCGCAGGCGGTGGTAATTGTCCTGTTTGGATTTGATCGACAGATAGTTGCCGAGGCCCATCGACAACGCATCGGCAAGCACGTTGGCGAAACCGAGGATCACGACGATCGACGCGGAAAGCTCGGCGCCTGTCACGCCGGACACGACCGCGAATGTGGTTACGATGCCGTCGTTGGCGCCATACACGATATCGTGGATGAACGGACCGAAACGGTTGCCGTGGGCTTCCCTCTGCTGGTGATCGCGAAGCGCTTGTTCGTCGACTTCCATGGTGGAACTGGGAAAATCTGCCGCAGAGAATCGCAAGACCCGATGACGGATTACTTGCCGTTCTTCGGCAGCTGGTTCTTCGGACTGTAGTTTTCCTGGTCGCGAAGCTTCTGGAGTTCGGCGGCGAGTTCGGGCATGAACCGCTGCAGCACATCGCGCGGAGCCTCTTTAACGTAGTTGCCGTCCAGCGTCTTCACCACCAGCTTCTTGGTCGGAGTCGACAGATGGCCCTCCAGCTCGTTCAGGAATTTGCCTGGAGCGCTGATGTAGACCTGCTCGATCTTGTGATCGCGGATGTGAGAGTCGATCTGGGCGCTGAGCGTGTTGGCGAACTCTTTCAGGCGGTGCTTTTCGACGGGGTTGGGATCGGCCAGGCCGCCCATCACGCCGCCTTTGCCTGCGGCACCGGGGCTCTGGTACGAACCTTCTTTGTCCGAGTAGCTCGGCTCTTTGGATGCGAGACCGTCAGCAACCAGCAAGGTGTGGTTGGCGACGTCGATCAGCTTGCAGTGGTGGTTATCGCACACGACGAGCAGAGTGCGCTTCGTGATTTCCGGCATGGCGTCCGGCAGGTGTTGTGTGGAGGGTGTCATAGGCGGCGACTGTACCACAGCGTTAGGGCCGTTCGCCATGTGAAAGGCCACTGTGAAGTATGCTTCCCAGAAGAAGTTTGAGAGATTGGCTTCCACGATTGATGGCAGCCCCACGGGGGATCGAACCCCGATTTCCTGGATGAGAACCAAGTGTCCTAGCCATTAGACGATGGGGCCGGTGATGTCTGAACGCAAAGAACGGCTTTTCGTAGCCCGCGAAGTCTACAACAACCAGACAGGAGTGCAAAGCGTTCCAAACCTGTCCAAAGTAAGCCTCCGGGCCCCTCTTTCCTTTCACATGAACTCCAAAACCGCCATTCATCGTGTATGATTCTGCTGACATGGCCCGTTCCCCGACCGTTGCCGGCGAAGACTCAGCGCTATGGATGCGCTTCCTCACGACGACCGGCGAAGGCGAGGAAAACCGCGACATGCTCAGTGAATATTTCTTTTCGCACGCGATGGCCTCACCGGAGGCGATGGCCCGGTTTTTGGACGTGTTCAAACGCTTCCTCCAGAAAAGGGGTAACGCCGGCCCGAAACGCGCGGCTGCTGCCAGGTATCTCGAAGTGCTGTCTCCTATCTGCGAGCGTATCGGTTTATTCGAGGAAAAAAACGTCATCGACAGCCTGTGTTTCCGGACGATAGAGCCGCAGGCATCCGAGCGCGTGGAAACCATGCTCCGGCTCTACAAAAGGAAATCGAATGCCACAATCGCCAGGGTCATCGCCGTACTCAGCGACATGCTGAAAAAAGAGGGCTTCGATTTCGAAATCAAGGGCCGGTACAAAAGCGTGTACAGCATCCACCGTAAACTCAAACGCAAATCCCGGAACGATCTGCTCTCGCTGCAGGACATCTTCGCATTCAGGATTATTTTGGGGGACGCCCGCAGCGATGACTGCGTCGAGGTGGTGAATTTGTTGCATGACCGGTTTTATCCGGTTGCAGGTTCATTCAAGGATTACATCACCATACCCAAGATCAACGGCTACCAGAGCATTCACACCATCCTGAACCACGTTCTGCCGGATCTGGATCTGCCGATAGAAGTGCAGATCCGCACGCGCGCTATGCACGAAATCGCCGAGAAAGGCTTTGCGTCGCACTGGCTGTATTCGCGGAACAAACGATCGAAGCTGCTGACCGAAAAGGAGCGGAAGCTGATCGACCACATGTCGAGCCTGTCGAAAATGATACACGCCGACCGGTCGGTGTATTGCTTCACTCCGAACGGCGATCTGCAGAAACTCCCCGCCGGAGCCACCGCGGCAGACTTTGCCGGCCAGATACACTCGGAGCTTGGCCGAAAGGCGGCGGCGGCAGTGGTCAACGGCAAGCGGCATGCGTTGCACGTGCGGCTGCGAAACGGCGACAGCATCCGGATCCTGAAGCAGAACGATAAAAATCATTCCCCTGCATCCGTATGAGCAAACGTGATCCGGAAACCCGGTACCAACGGCTGATCGAACACATGAACGAAGGCGTGTGGATGGGCGACGCGCGCGAGCGCACGATTTACGCCAATCCGAAATTCTGCCAGATGATGGAGTACACGCTGGAGGAGATGCTGGGCAGGGAATCCTATGAATTCTGGGATCCCGAAAGCGCGGCGCGTGTCCGGCGGGTGAATACGACCGATCGCAAGCAGGGTGAAAGTTCCAGTTACGAGGGCAATCTGCTGACGAAGTCCGGCAAACGCATCCCCGTGCTTCTCAGCGGCACTCCGCTCCCCGACGGCGGCACCATAGGCATCATGACCGACCTGACCGACCTGAAGCTGACCCAGGCCAAAGAGCATCTGCTGAACAGAGCCGTGGAATTCGCGAACGACGCGATCATCATCGTCGGCATCAGCGGCACGATCGAATCGTGGAACAAGGGCGCGCGTTTGCTGTTCGGATACAAGAAAGATGAGATCGTGGGCAAGCCGCTGCGATGGATCTTCCCGCCCGAATCGGTGGACGCGATTCTTTCGCGCTCCGGTGTCCACTACACCTTCGAATCCAAAGGGGCCACCAAGGGCAAGCAGGCCGTCAACGTTTCGGTGACGCTGACACCCGTGACCGACGCCGGCTCGCGCAAAGCGACGTCCTGGCTGCTCATCCTGCGCGACATCACCATGCAGGCCAAGTTCGAGGAAGAGCTGTCGCTGAAGTACCAGAAGATCCGTGACGCATATAACCAGTTCGGCATCGTGCGGCGGCAAATGGATTACGTCTTTGAACTGACACACCTGTGCGCTGGCCATCCCCCGCTGAAGCACCTGGCCGACTTTGTCGTGAACTCGGTCATCATGCTGACCAAAGTCGACGCCTGCATCCTGCGTCTGTACAACCCCGCAAAGAAAACGTTGGACGTGCTTTCCAGCTTCGGCCTTACTGAAGAATGGAAAGGCAAAGCCAGCATAAAATACGCCAGAAGCGTCGCCGAAAAAGCGTTCCGCAACGGCTCACCGCTCAAGATCATCGATATCTCCAAAGAGCCGCGCTACCAGTCCGCGCACCTGGCCCGCAAAAACAACCTGTCATCCATGCTGATGGTTCCCTTGGTGTTCAAGTCCGAAATCGTCGGCAGTCTGTCGCTCTACGCCAGTCCGCAACGGAAACTGGAAATCTTCGAGAATGAGTTCATCGCTGAATACGCCGCGCTCGTGACTGTCGCCGTTGCGTCGTACCGGGATTGAACTGCGGCAGGCTGTGCAAATGATGCAGCAGGCCGTTGGCCAGAATATGCTGTCCGGCATTGGCCTTCACTTTCTCTGTCGCAGCGGCGCACATCGCCGTGATGTCGGCGGCGGTCGTGCCGAAATCATGCTCCAAAAACTCCTCCATGCCCGCAAGGCTGTGGAGTATGCGTCCCTGATCGTCTGAACCGACAACATCTGCCTCGGGGTGGAACTGCATTCCGAGCAACCGCTCTTTGCCATACGGTCCGAATGCCCCGTATGCGGTGGAGAGCTGGGTCAGGCTGCTTGTCGCAAGAGAGTGCATATAGGAAAACGTGCCATTCGGGCTGTGCACATGTCCGCCATGCGTCTGCATCAACGTCATATTCGGGGGGCACCCGTGGAACAGCGGATGCTTGGTCTGAACCATGACCGGCGCCGGCAGGAATTCCAGGACACCCGGCTCGGTCGCGATGCCGGAATTTTCATGTTGTGCACCTATCAAGTCAGCCATTGTCTGGTAGCCGAAACAAAGTGCAAGCACTCGGACGGGCGAATCTTCATCCTCCAGTTCCGTCATCAGCGATGCTCCCACCGTTTGCTTGAACTCGTGGCCGTGCTCGTCGTAGGCGTCGCACCAGCTGCCTCCGACAACAAAGATCCCGCCGGCATCCAGGTGCTCACGCAGTTGCGGATAGACTTGATCTTTGTAATGCCGGATGAGGTTCCCGCCGCTGCCTTTGCGCGACTCGAATGCAATCGAGATATTCTTCATAAGCTGAGGGGCATCGGGTCCGAGCAGCAGGCGGAGTTTTCCCAAAAGCAGATCGTTGGTGACGCACTCATCGAATGTGACGACGATCAGCTGATGATTGCCCGTGACCTTTTGCCTCTCCAGCAACCCCCTCCTCAGCTCCGATGTTTTATGTTCCAGCATCTCACCGGCCTCTCTGGTCGCAAACCATGCATTGTCCGGCAGCCGGCCAACCGGCATGTGGCAGAACCTGTTGGGCGGGACGTTGGGGAGATGGAGGCGCGGGAACGCGTAGACCTGGTCTTGACGCAGCGTCTCCAGTCCCGCGTGCACGGCAAAGCGTCTGCGCGTCTCAGGTCTGGCACGGATCACCGCACGAAGTTCGGCGGCAAGCCTTTCGGTGATGGAATGAATATCACCGTCATCCAGCTGGGGCGTCTGGTCATAAGCAACGTTGCGCGCCGCATCGAGCAGCATCGGCTCGACTTCCTTCCGGCGGTCCCTGTCTGTTTTGTTTCCATCATTGTCATCTGGCAATCCGAAGACCGTATGGAGACGCGAACCGATGCCATCGGCAATCGCCCGCTCATAATGTTTGACGACGCTGTCGTCAGCCGGATCCGCGCCGTATGCACGCATGACCCCCTGGGCAATGCCCGTGAATGACGTGTTCGCCGAGAGACCCGTCTCGACAGGAATCGACCTGTCCAGACGCGAGCCGAATGCCGCCTGTCCTTGCCCGCGGGATGCGGCCACAGCCGAGATTTTCGCGCGAACCTCGTCCATGAATCCCTGATCGACTACACCGTACGCGGCCGAGGCTTTGGCCATCTCGGTCCTGATGAGCAATGCATGCAGCAATTCCCTCACTTGGTCGTGCAGCTTGCGGAAGATGTTCACGTCCCCCTCCGCGATGACGATGATCTGCCGCCGGATGTCGTTGAGAATGCGCAGGTCGGGACGCAGGGCCAGTAAATCCTCGAGCGGGCGGAAGTAGACGCCGTCTTTCCAGATGCAATATTTATCATCATCTGTAAGAAAGCCTGCGGTCGGATGACGCCGCTGCACCAGCAAAGCCAATACGTCATGCGTCTGGGGGTGCATGACAGCTTCGGCCCGGAGCTCCGGGTCTCCAGCCATGGCCGCAAGTACTTCCTCCACGTGCATGATCCGCGTGTATGACTCCTTGAGTGGCCCATCCGAGAGCAGAACGCCGCCGGGCCGCAGCATCTTCATGCTCCACGCCATATCGTCCTGCAATTCCTTGCCGTGCGTATGAGACTCGGACCGTACGCCGGTTATGAGCGCCGCCGTTTTTTCCAAACCCTTGAAGTGCCTGGGCATCTGACTGAACAGCATCGGGAAAATATTGTCGATCCGCATCTGCGGACCTTCGCGGTTCAGGTCGAGGTGCGGGCCGTTCTTGCGGTACCCGCTTTCCTCGTAGAATTCATGATTGCGGACGGCATCCACAAACCCGGGTTCGAACACGTCTGCGAGAGATGCATATGTTTCCTCCTGCAGCGCGTTTTCAATGGCTCTGCGCAGGGAGACGGCCGATGGGAGGTGCATGACCTGGGACCACCTCTCATCCTCTGTAAGTCGCAGGAACCGAAGGCGGAGCGATATGAAGGGCCATGAAACCTCCGTGTATCCAAGGCCCGCCACTTCTTGCTGCATAGCAAGCAACTGCTGTCGCTTTCCCTGCGGGGGAACGCCTTTTCTTTCAGCTGCAGGATGCTCATCCGCTCCCTGCTTCTTGTTTTTTGCGTCTTGCCGGATTTTGCGCGCCCCGAGCGCCGCTTCGAACGACTCCGTTACCTGAGCGAGAAGAGCGGCATAATCGGGATAGTCGCCATGAACGCCCGTGATGTGCCCATACAGCAGCGTACATCTGCCCAGTTCATCCGGTCTTCTGCGTTCGATGGCCGTACGAATCTGCTTCATCAGCTTCCGGAGCTCGGAGATTCTGCTGCCCGCCATGGTTTGGTCCACCTCGTCTTTGCTTTGCCCGCTGAATGTAAGAAGCCATGTATGCGATGCAAGCGTCAAGGCATGGACGCTGTCGGCATCGAATTCATTCGAAGCTACAAACGCCATGTCCGGCTGAATGTGTGTTTCGGAAAGCCAGGTTTCAGGGTGCGCCAGGAACCTGAAAATATCGTTGAGATCAATTGTGCCCTTGGGTTCCCAGTTGCGGATGACGTTGTTGGCGGCATGCACCGGCGTGAACCAGTGCGCTCTCAAGGCTCGCTGCAACGCTATGGAAAGCACATGGATCTGATGCCTAGCCAGCGGAGTGTTGCGCCGGTCGGCACGGACGAACTTCTCGAGCAGCGGTGTCACCGAAAAATAGAGTTTGTCAGCGACACCTACCTCCTGCCATGCATCGGTTCGCTCCCGTTCGTGCTGCGTGCCTTGGAACAGCCGATCGGACGGCCCGGTCCGCAGTTTGTGCAGGAGCACGCCTGTGCCGGATCCTTTATGGATGTGGGAAAGTTTCCCCTTGGGCGTGGCCGGATCGGCAGGATCGGCAAAACTCTCGGCCAACACGCGCTCCAGCATCTCAAAGCTGCGGATGCCAAGTGCATCCTGGGCCGCCTGTATGCGGTCGACGGACCAGTCGCCGAATGTGATCGGCTGCGCGACGCCGGACATCACCAGCAAGTTCACCACCTCCTGATATCTCCGCTTGCCCTCTGTGTACGGACATTTATCGCGATGACGGTCGTTGAACGCGCGGAAAACACCCGCCACGTATCCGCGCACGTCTCGTAACTCTGAAGAAGGTAATGCCCCGTTTCTGTGCAGGTCGGCAATCTTTGGCTTAAGCCCGGCCAAAACTGCATTCTCGAGCGTTTGTCTGAGTTGCGCGTATTTGGCCTCGACGTCTTCGGGGCGCAGTGTTTCCTGCCGGTTCTGCCCTTCACGCTGCCGTGCCATGCGGATCGGAAACCGTACCCGGTATGTATGATTTCACCATAGGAAGGCCTATTGTAGCAAGATCAGGCTCCAAAACGAAGGCCAACCAGAGGCCCGGCGAGCATTGGCGGTGGGCCGGATTCCTACCTGCCCTGCACGATCTGAATGACAAAGTACGTGCTGATGATGAGCATGCACATAAGGGAGACGCTCAGCGTCACGATGAGCAGCACAAACGCGATCTTGATGTTGCGGATAACGGCTTCCAGTTTCCGGGCGGCGGAAAGCTGCAGGATGAGGCCGATGATTTTGCCCTGGAGACTCATGAGGTGAGAGAGAGAAATACTTACCGGATAAATTCAGCATAGGCCTTGGGCTTCACGGTCATGTGGCGCTGCTTGGCATAGACCTTGGTGAACTCTACTCCGAAAAAGAGGATCTGCGCGGAATAATTCACCCACAACAGAAGCAGGATGAGCGAGCCTGCCACGCCGTAAGCGGAGACAAAATCCTTCTGCCCCAGATACCATCCGAGCAGGCTTTTGCCGATGGTGAAGAGCAGCGCCGTGATCATGGCGCCCATCCACACGTCTTTCCAGGTGAGGAGCACGTCGGGCAGGAATTTGAACAGCAGCGCGAACAACGCGAAAATCACCAGGAACGACACGATGAAATTGGCGGCCGGCAGGACAACCTGCAGAAATTCGAGCTGGGCCGAGGCGGATTGGAGGAATGCGGCGATCGCGGCGGACACGGCCAGGGAGACGATCAACAGGAATGCGATGGAAAGGAGTAGGCCGAACGAGAAAATCCTTTTAAGCACCGCGATCCAGATGCCGTTCGTGGTCTTCTTCACCCTCACCTTCCAGATGAAATTCAGCGCATCCTGCAAAGCCATGAGCAAGCCTACTGCGCCAAGCAGCAGCATCACAAAACCGATGATGGTCGCCGGCAGCGAGTGCTGTGAACTATTGGCGGCTTCCAGCATGGAGCCGACTGTCTGTGCACCCTGGCTGCCGACCATGGACTGTATCTGGCCCATGACGTGATCCTGCACCGCGGCTGAATCGAAAAAAAGTCCGGCGATGCCGATGACGATAAGCAGCAAAGGCGCGAGCGAGAATGCGGTGTAGTACGCAGTGGATGCCGCAAGCTGGCCGGCTTTGTCCTGCTGCCATGCCGAAAAGCTTTGCCTAAAAAGCGAGAAGAGCTTCATGTCATAGCAGACGCTCCGTGCCTGCATTCATTACGCGTAAACACATCCGCCAAAGCCCATCCAAATCGTAGACACCCGCCGCAAACGATGTACAGTATTCGCATGCCCATCTCCACTTTTGTCCTCTACGGCGTTCTCGCACTCGTTGTCCTTATTCTTCTGTCGAATATCCGCATCGTCCAGCAGAACACTGTGCTGGTGATCGAGTTCCTCGGACGCTTCAACCGCATCATGAACGCGGGTCTGAGCTTCAAAGTCCCCTTTCTGGAGCGTGTCGCCGAGAAGGTGAACCTGCGCCAGCAAAACTTCGCCATCAAAGGGAATTATCCCTCCAAGGACAAAGTGATCGTGGACGTCTCGACCAACCTGATCTTCGCGGTGGAACCCAGCATCGACGGCGTGAAGAAATTCACCTACTCGCTCAGCGACCGTGCACAGTCCATCGGCGCAATCATCGAGAACTCCCTGCGCACCTACATCGCACGCGAGACCCATGAAGGAATTCTGGAGAAAAAAGAGGAACTGGCCACGCACATCCGCAACGACCTGGAAGTCCAGTTCGACGACTGGGGAATGACCATCTCCAGCTTCCAGATCACCGAGGTCACGTTCCCTGCCACCATCACTCAGGCCATGTCCGAGGTTGTGGCATCCGAGCAGCTGAAGAAAGCCGCCGAGAACAAAGGAGAGGCGACAAAAATCCAGGCAGTGAAAGAGGCCGAAGCCGAGAAGGAGCGCAAGCGCCTGCAGGGTGAAGGTATCGCATTGGAGCGCCGCGCCATCGCCGAAGGCCTGAAGGAATCCATAGAAGTCGTGCGCACGGCCACCGGCCAGAACTCAGCCGAAATCCTGGCACTGCTGACGCTTACCCAGTACCTGGATACGCTGAAGAGCATCGGACTCAACGACAACAGCAAAGTCATGTTCATGGACACCAACGTGAACAAGACCCCGGACCTGATGCAGCAGCTGATGGGTGCGTTTGAAAGCACGACGCGCAACGACAGGAAGCCGGCCAAGGCCTGATCTCACCGGTTTTAGGCCGACTGTTGTAACAGACCGTCAATGATCTGGCGCATCAGCGTCGCGTACACCTCCACCTTGTCTGCTCCTTCGGGGCAATGCGACAAGATATAGGTTTGAAGATTGGGTCCGGAATTCGTTTCAAGGTAGTAAAAATCTCCGGTCTGCGCATGTTGAATGAAATCGATGCCGACCATCAGACCCAAATGCCTCCCGTACGCCGCAGTGATGGCCTTTGCCTGGCGTGCAAGCTCTGCGGGTAACTGAGGATGTGACGGATCTATTCCATGTTTTTGGCATGCCTCCTGCTGCATGGGAGTCAGGTGCAGCGGATTACTGGCGCCAAGCGGGACAATGGAACCGCCTTGCGCCGAGTTGGAGACACAGCGGAGGAACGCGGTGCCTGAACGCGTCCCGGCATCGACAAATGGATAATGCAAACCCTGATGATTGGTCGTGCAGTCCATTTTTTTGGTGTGACCTGAGTACAGAAGGCCGCCGGCCAAAATATCTCCGGCAGCGCTCACGAGAACCCTGTATGACGAAAAGCGCTCACCCGGTGTCGGGATGTACTGCTGGAATTTGACATCGGTCAGCCTGGGGGCCCCGATGGTGAACATATTGTCGGGCAAGTACGTTTTTTCGTATTCAGCGAATTGCCGGGCATCGTACAGAAGAAAGATCCCCTGCCCGCCGTGTTGGCCACCCTTGGTAACGCACGGAAAAAATGGGTCGGATTTGAATTCGTCGTAGCTGAGCAAGCGCGGCACGCGAACACCCGGTACACCGGCGAGTATCTCTTGTTCACGAGACTGAACGTCAGGAATCGGCGACAGGGTGTATTCGTTTTTTACCACGTCCGGCGGACGGCCTGCTGTGTTGTCTTCAAGAATATCCAATTGCTCGAGCCCCGTTCGCACATCTGCTTCTGCCTGGAATCTGCCCTGCGAATCGGTAAGGGCCATCTGCATTCTGATAAGCGGGTCTTCGCTTAAATGCAACGTTCCCCAGTCCTTGTGGGCAAGCACTTTCATAAACTCTTTATACAACATTATTTGTAAATAGTCAATATAGCGCCAGCCCTTAACGTTCTCTTAACAGACGCTTCGTATACTTGCGCCATGGTTAACCATTTCAGTTTCTAGTTTTTCCCCCACACACGCATGAAAAAATTCACCCTCGGGGTTATCACCGGCGTTTCGTCACTCGCGTTGGCTGTGCCGCTCCTGGCACAGATATCCAGTGCCGCAACCGGAAGCTCCACGTCCGCGCCGAATGTTGCCGACCGTCCGGCGCCATCGCAAGCCTGCGTGCAGGCTCTGTCGGCAAAAGATGCTGCGTTCCTCGCCACCATTGACGTGCGAACCGCAGCTCACAAGACCGCGATTCAGGCTCACAAAACCGCGCTGGATGCCGCTGCCGCCATCACCGATGACGCAGCCCGCAAAACCGCCGTGCAGAAAGCCGAAGAAGACTTTCACACCGCGATGAAGGCCGGCATGGAGCAGAATCAGGATCAGACCGTCATTGAGGCGATCCGAGCCGCCTGTGGTAATGCCTTGGGCATTGGCTTCGGCCATGGACCGATGGGCAAAGCATTCGGCCATGGTGGACCGGGTATGAAGGGACACGGTCCGATGGGAGGAATGCTGACTGAGAAGCTCGGCATGACCGCCGAAGAACTGAAGGCCGCCATCGATGGTGGGAAGACCATCGAGCAGATCGCCGAAGAAAAAGGCGTGACTCTGCCGGCTCGCGGAGAGCGCCGGATGATGAAGCTCGATGCAACCGAACAGGCAGTGCCTGCGAACTAAGACCTCTTTGAGAGAGGAAAGAAGCCTGCCTGCCGGCAGGCAGGGAGAAGGCCGCCGGGGCGGTCTTTTTCCTGTAGGATCGCGGAGATGATGACCGAAACCCGCAAAGGCGAGCTGCTGATCTTCGCTGAGGCGATCATGTGGAGCCTGTGGCCGGTGCTGACACTGCTGATGTACGGCGGACTGCTGCCGATGTTTACCGCCGGTGCCAGTGCACTCATCGCGGCTGCGTTCTTCGCAGTGATCCTGACAAAGAAGCGCCTGTGGAAGCAGATTCGCGTACGTAAAGCGTGGCCGGACATGCTGGCGGCAGCGGTGCTGATCGGCGTGATTTTCTACGGGCTGCTCTACTCCGGCCTGCAGTTCACGACCGCCGGCAACGCCGGAATCATCGGACAAATGGAAGTGCTGTTCGCATTCGTGATTCTTGGAGTGGTACTGAAGCAGGAGAAAATGATCCGCTCTCAGGTTCTTGGTGCGGCGTGCATGGTGCTGGGTGCATTGATCGTGTTGCTGCCCAAAGCATCCGGCTGGCATCCCGGTGACCTGATCATTCTGATCGCATGCCTGTTCCCGCCGATCGGCAACGCATGCATGCAACGGGCACGGAAGTCCGTGAGTACCGAGATAATCCTGTTTGCGCGCAGTGCGATCAGCGGAATATTTCTGCTGGTACTCAGCTTGGTGCTGGAACCTCTGCCGTCGACCGATGCATTGGTGCAGGCGTCCGGGTTGTTGGCGATCAACGGAGTAATGATGTTCGGCGTGTCGAAAATCCTCTGGCTGGAGGGCATCCGCCGGATCCCCGTCACCAAAGCCATCTCGCTGGCCAGCATCAGTCCGGTGTTCACGCTGCTGTTCGCGGCACTCCTGCTGCACGAACAGATCACGCCCTATCAGGTGTTCGGGTTCATGCCGATGTTCGCCGGAGTACTGCTCATCACGCGGCGCTGATCATTTTGTTTTGGGCGGATTACCGCGCAAAAACACATCGATGTTTTCCAGGTGCCCTTCGTAGGTGTCCGCACAGTGAATCTGCCGGTCGTCGCTGTGCAGATAGAACAAGCATGTGGTCTCTTCCGAATGCAATACGGCATTGATGGCGTCCATGCCGGGGTTGCTGATGGGCTGCGGCGGCAGGCCGGGATACATGTAGGTATTGAACGGCGAGTCGATGGTCTTGTCGGTCGATTTCACCGGCGCCCAGTAGCCGCTGCCCGTATTGCCGCGGGCATATTGCAGAGTCGCATCGACTTCCAGCGGCATCTTGATCAGCAGCCGGTTCCACAGGATACCTGCGATGAGCGGCATGTCGTGCTGGCCGGCAGCCTCGCGCTGGATGACCGATGCCAGCTTCACTGCGGTGTCGTACTTGATGTTGGCGTTCCGGAGCTCGGGCAGGAGTGGATCAAAGTTCTCGTTGAACCGGTTGATGAACCGCCGGGCAACGGCTGCCCCGGTCTCGGTGGTCGGGATCAGATACGTGTCGGGAAAATAGAAGCCGTCAGTCAGCTCATAGGGTTTTGCAACAGGCGCTTCCAGGAATGTATCGCGCAGTTCTTCGTCCCATTCCAACGCTGTCGCGAGCCGGTCTGCTACCTGTTCCTTGCGCAGGCCCTCTGGGATTACCACCCACACCAGCGCCGGTGCAGATGTGAGAGTGGATGCCAGTTCCCATGAACCCATTGACGGCGAAACCTTGTAGCCGCCGGGCTGGATGCGCCCATGACCTCCGTGCAGCAACATCGACAAACCGAAGAACCACCTGCCCTTTACGAATTCGCGCGTGGCGAGCTTCTCTTTGATCGCCGCCGTCTCAGCCGTGCGGCTGACCGTGAAAATCTCGACCTCTGTGGATGCCGACCCACTCATGCAACCGCGCAGCATCAGCAAAAGAAGTGCTGCACAGCCCGCGATAATGAGAACCTTCCGTGATGACCGGCGCATAGACGGGCATCGTATCATCAGTTTGCAGACCGAATGCAAAAAACACCTTCAGAAATCCGCTCATCTCCCCCGTGAAGGAGTGATGAGCGAAGGTGCTTGATCCTGTCTAGGTCTGTCATGACACTGAGCGGTCTTCGTACGAAAGACTCGGGGTGTGTTGCCGCATGGCGTACGCCATGTGGTGCCCCGGGGCCGACTCGTACCTGTCGACGACGATTTTACCGCAGTAGGCATACGCCTGTGCGCCTTGCCTGCATCGGTCGGTCCAGAACCGCAGGCTTCCCAGCCATGGGTTCTGTGCGAGGCCACAAACGGCCTCGACTCCTGTCAGCGGTCTCCAGACCTCCATGTCAGGCATCATGCCCTCATGAAGGACAAGAATCGGCCCGGTATAAAAGGGCCGGAAAGATTGCGCGGCAGAGAAGCGGCAGCCGCCTCTCGCCTCAACCCTGACGTCGAACACCAGGAACCCCCCGGGCAGGAGGATTTCCGGTTCTGACTCGCAGATATGCGGCGCGTCTCCGAGACCGCCCCTGTCGAGATCCAGCGGGGGGTTGAAGCCCCACAGGAAATCAGGGAACGGGCCGTCGGTGAACACGTGCATCCTGAAACCCTGGAGTCTGGCCAGGAGATCCCGGCCGAGCCCTTGGGCGCCAATGCGCATTGCACGCATGGCAGAGTCCTTTCCGAAATGCGACAAAGATCAAGCTCACATACTGTATAACCTTTCCGCAGCATGTCCAGATCCAGACATATCCCCTACTTCTTCTTGTGCTGGAACTGGTAGGTCTTGTCCATTGCCGTCCACCACACACGGTTGTCGACGCAAAGCGGCTGACCTTCGTCCTGGCAGTCTTTATTGGCAAGGATATTGCCGAACTTCACGAAGCCCGTATTCGTATTGTCCTGGTACGGGTCGTCTTGCACCTGCTTCATCGTGTTGTCATGCAGTTGTGCAGACGTCCAGTCGGGGTGCTTCTGCACCAGGTCGTCGCGGCGGCGGTTGTAGGCCTTTGCCAGGTCCAGGAACGCCTCCTTCTTGGCGGTCTCCTGGAACGACGTGAGCGCGTGATCCACGATGCTGACCGCGAGCATGCCGTGCCCGGCGATGTCCTGGACGATTTCTTTCACCGGCTCGGTCACCCGGCCGGTCAGGTCCTCCTGCACCGTGGATGACACCTCGTCCTTCAGGCGTTCGAGCTTGCCCTTCTTCAGGTAATCGATATCGGCCTGACGCTTGAGCATGGACTCATACACCGAGAGCGCGTCATCGGCAGCCGAGTTCTCCTGCTGTATTGCGTTCTCCTCTTTTTTACCGAAGACAGAATCGGACATTTTGTCTTTGATGCGTTCGAACAAGCCTTTGCCCAAGATCTTGTCGACCGACATGCGGTCGATGTCCATGGACGGATCGTACGAATCCAGGAAGATCTTCTTCAGCTTCTCCATCTTGTCCCAGGTCGCCTGAGCCGACTCGATTTTATCGCCGGCTTTCTCCAGGAATTCTTTGTACGCCTGCAGACCCTCCAGCTTGCCGGGATCCGTCTCGCCATCGATCGCCTTCTCCAGCAGCTCCATGTACTTGCCCTTGGCCGCGTCGCCTATCGTCTTCAGATCGTCCTTCACCTTGTCGTCGATGCCGTCATCCGATGACGGCGGCTCGCCCTTGATGCAGGCGGCCTTGCTCTTGTCGAACCAGTAACCGTCGCCGCAGGTGGCTTTGCCGTTCTTCTGCCATGCCGTCCGGCAGGCGGCTTCGTCTTTCGCGTTCGCACAGTCCTCCACGCTGTGGTTGCTGAACGCCTTTTCTAGGCATTCCTCCGGGCTGTAGCTCATCATGCCACCCTCCACGCCGTCGCAGGCGGTCGGGTCGCCGGTGTTCTCCGCGATCATCAGGTGGCACTTGTCGCGTGGCGGCGGATAGTCGACTTTCGAACAATCAACCGGATCGCTCTCTTGCACCGCAACCGTCTGGTAGCAGTGATCGCTGTCGGGGCCCGTCTCGCAGAAGACCTCCATCACGTCACCCAGACATCCGGACAAGGCCAGGCTGAGCGGGACAACGGCGAGGATGGATGAAAGTCTCTTCATGGAATTATGTGGAACGCTTCTTGGAACGAAACAGCAGCGCGAGCAGAAAAAAGATGACGATAAAGACCGTTGCCAGGAACGATCCGACGAACAGCGGCTCCCCGGCAAAGTCGATGACAGCCACGGCGAACTTGGTATTCCGCGGCTCCAGTGCGGCAATCTGATAACTGAACGCCAGCCATGGCAGCACGCCGATCAGCAACACAGTCAGATCCAGCGAAAGCATCTTACGCACACGCACCAGGCGGCGGATCCCATTCAGTACGAACATCACAATCAGTGACAGCAGTGCCACGGCCGGTCCCAGCACCCAGCCTGCGATGGTCATGGCATCCACCAGCTCCGCATTGCCGACATTGGCACCATTCGGGCTGAGCAAAGCGTAGGCACCGGCAGTCGTGCCACCCAGCAGCAGTGCCGTGAGGAGGACGAACCAAGCCGAACCGAAGAACTTGCGCATGGGGAGGAGGAACTGTCGGCAGTGTGGACTCAGTGCAAATCCCACGCAAATTGACGGAAAGGATCATTGCTGTTTTATAGTTATTTTCAGGGGTACAATAACAGCAACTTTTTTTCCCACCCTTTCATGTTCACAATTTCAAAGAAAACAGTCGCCACTCTCGGTCTCGCAGCTCTGACGCTCAGCGCCTGCGGCCCGAAAGCACCGGAAGCCGCCATGGAACGCGAGACGGAGACAAACTCCAGCGTCGGCGTCGTCATGAACAATGATAACGACACCATCCAGACCGGCACCACCCTGCCGGGCGACTGGCCAACTGACGTGGAGATCTACGCAGGCGCGACCATCAGCTGGTCCGCAACCACGAACCAGGCCAGCGGCAACGCCGGCAGCGCAGTCGTCTTCACGACCGGCGACTCCGAGCAGACCGTGGTCGACTTCTACAAGAAGTCGATGAAGGACAACGGCTGGACGATCCAGACCACCATGCAGACCGGCGAAGGCGTCGTACTCGTCGCGAACAAGGATGAGCGCTCACTCTCACTGTCGGTCGTCAGAACCGACGAAGGCACCACGACTGTCACGCTCGGCGTGGGCGAACAGGCCTAAGACACAGCTTCTCAAAACAAAAGCTCTCCGGGATCCGGAGAGCTTTTTTCGTTTGTAAGAAGACGGACGCACGTGCGTCAGCACATGCATCATTCCCCCACCATCTCTATGAAGACCAAAACCTCCCTGTACCTGATGGGCGTCGTCGGTGCCGCAGCCAGCGCAGCACTCACCGGGTACCTCGCAAGCAAGCCGTCGTTGCGCAAGCAGCTCCGCGACAGCGAATCCTCCGGCGAAGCGGTGAAGCTGCTCGCCAGCAACATGAAGCGCGACGGCACTGCGTTCGGCACGGATATCCGCAAGTATCTGGAGAACCCCGCACTGCACAGCAAAGTCAGGAAGGCCGGGCGCACGGTGACGAGCCGCCTGAAGAAGGCCAGCCGCGACGTCCAGAAAAAGGCGCAGCAAGTCCGTGAACATGTCGAGGCGAAAACCGCCTGATGACCGGAGATCGTGGTATGCTGCGCGATGCGCTGTAAGAAACGCCTGCACCATGCGTCATATACGATGAAATCGATCATATTCCTCCCCCCTTCCCTATGAAGAAGCTCCTTCTTCTCACCGCGGTCTTCCCACTGTTGATAGCGGCCACGAACGATCCCGCCCCTCAGCAGGATCCGTTTGCCCAGAAACCGTTCATCGACGTGTCGACGAGCCACGCCAACTACGAGGCCATCGAGTACCTCCGCTCGAACAAAGTCATCAAGGGTTACCAGCCCGAGGGCACGTTCGTCCCCGACAAACGCATCACGCGCGGTGAGCTGCTCAAACTGATCATCAACCCGTTGGTGCTCGACACCAGCCGCATCAACGAGTGTCTGGCCGTCTACGTGGACACCGGCAGCACGTTCGTGTTCTTCCCGGATGCTCCTCGCGACGCGTTCTACGCCAACGAACTGTGTTTCGCACGCACCCAGCGCATCGTGAACGGTTACCCGAGCGGCAAGTTTGAGCCGAACGGTTACACCAACTTCGTCGAGATGGCGAAGATCCTCTCCAACGTGTTCGCGCTTGACGTGGGCATCGAGGCACAGGGCGAGCTGTGGTACACCCCATACGTGAAGCGCTTGGCCGAGATCCACGCGATCCCGACCACCGTCACCAGGTTCGACCAGGTTCTGACCCGCGGCGAAATGGCAGAGATCGTCTACCGCCTGAAGACGCACAACGAAGACAAGCCGTCACAGGCCTACATGAATCTTCGCTAAAGACTGAATTGATTTGCTACGATGGGGCGCGATGAACTCGCGCCCCATTTTAGTTCCGGCGGAAAAAGCGGCTTCGGGGCATGTCCCGGCGCTGGACGGCATCCGTGCACTGTCGTGCCTTTTTGTCCTGTTCGCGCACCTCCCGGAAGTTCCGCGCACCAAACCGATGTCGGACATGTGGTACCTGTTCACCGGATGGATGACGCACGGAAGGATCGCGGTCACGTTCTTCATCGCGCTGTCGGGGTTTTGTCTGATGATGCGCTTCGTCCGCTCGAAACACGGCGCGATGAGCTGGAAGGAATTCTATCGCCGCAGAATCCGCCGGACGCTGCCGGCGTACTACGCCATTTTGCTGATCAACGTGGTGGTGCTCGGGCTCATCTACGGCCCGTCGTTCGGGCTGGCAGGGACGAACGTTGAACCGGTGACACCGAGCGGCACGCTGGCCGCGTTCATTTTGAACATGGATCTGATGGCAAGGTTCGACTTGAATCCGCCCGCCTGGACCGTAAGCGTGGAATGGAAACTGTATTTGCTCTTCCCGCTGATGGTCTGGCTGCTCAGGCGGAAAGGCTGGTTGGTAGCCCTGCTCTGCACATTCGCCGGAGCATTCGCCTGGTACAGGCTGACACTGAACTCTGGCCTGAAGTATGCATGCATCCAGTTCACGGTCGTGTTCCTGGTCGGCATGATGGGCGCGTGGATGCTGTATGACCCGACCTGCCCGGTGCGGCGCTGGAAAAATCTGCCATGGGGCCGCATCTCCGGAGCGCTGGGCATATGGATACTGATGCTGTGCCTGCGATGGTCGGGCTTCCAGCTGGAGCAATGGCAGTTCCCGTTCGACATCGCGACCAGTTTCTTTGCAGTCGCGTTCATCATCTATGTGGCAAAGGAAGAAGGAACATTGGTGCGCCGGGCGCTGTCGCAACGGCACCTGGTCTGGGTGGGCACCATTTCGTACAGCCTGTACCTGATACACGCGCTCATCTTCCGCGGCATCTGGCGCTGGACGGTGCTCGCAGGCGTTCCGGGCAGCGCGCTGAAAACGCTGATCGTGTTCGTTGTTGGCATGCCGGTCGCCTTCGCATGCGCCTGGGGCTGCTACAAGCTGTTCGAAGAGCCGTTCATGCGCCACAGAAAGCGTGCCGTAGCGCAGGCTCCCGCGGCTGACGTGGGACTGGTGGCGCAGGCCGCCTGACTTTGCCCGGCAGGACACAGGGAGTAGAATGCCGGTATGCGTATTTTCGCGCTCGAAACCGACCTGAAGAAACTGGAAGAGAAGTTCCTGTCTCCGGGCGAACAACACATCATCACGGCCTTCCATCACTGGATCATCTTTGCGGTGTCGCTGATCAAATACGTTCTTATCACCGCGATCATCGTCGCTATCACGGTCGCAATTGATATCGCGACCAGCGCCCCCTGGCTGTGGAGTGCACTGACGGCATTCGTCTTCTGGCTGATACTCGTGCCGTTCCAGCTGCTCAAGCGCTACATCGACTGGCGCTACGATTTCATTTTCGTCACGACCACCCGCGTCATCGCCGTCGACCAGTCGTCGATCTTCAAGCAGTCCATCAAACAGTTCAACCTGGAAAATTTCGCCAGCATCACGTCTCACACCCAGTTCTGGAACATCTTCCCGTTCGGGAAGATCGTCTTCGAGCTGAAGGAGGGTCACGGACGCGGCATGACGTACAAATACATCCCGGACGCGCAGACAGTGGCAGATGCCATCTCGGATACCGTCGCGCTGTTCGTAGAAGAAAAGGGCGGCCATGGTGGCCCGCATGGCGGACACGGGCACGGCGTCAGGGCCACTCCCCCTCTGACGACCGCAAGAGAGATGGCTGTCATGCCGTCATAACCCGATGCAACGCATCCGCCTGCTGTCAGTCGGCCAGATCAAAACGCCCTGGCTTTCGCAGGGATGCGATTTGTATGTATCACGCCTGGAGCATGCGTGCGACTTTGAACAAATAGTGCTGCAGGCCGACACCCCGCAGAAAGAAGAAGAAAAGATGCTGAAGTCGCTGGAGAAAACACGGGGCACGATTGTGCTGCTGGATGAGCGCGGCAAGACGTTGACGTCACCGGCATTCGCTCAGTGGATCGGCAAGAAGCGCGATACCGGCGAAGAGCTGACGTTCGTGCTGGGCGGCGCGTACGGCATCGGCGCGAAAGTGAAGGCCGCGCATAGCCAATCGATCAGGCTGAGTGACATGGTGTTCCCGCATGAACTCTGCCAGTTGATCTTCCTGGAGCAGCTCTACCGCGCACACGAAATTCTGAAAGGCAGCGGGTATCATCATTGAGGATTGCGAAGAAAACGACGAGTGCGAGGAAAACGAGGATCGTCGCATTCTTCGTTTTCTTCGTACTCTTCGCAATCCTTCCGTCCTACTTCCTGTGCAGCAAAGCCACTAACTCTGTGTGGGCGGTATGAGGGAACATGTCTACCGGCTGGACCGTGCGCAGTTCGTATCCGTTCTTCAGGAACTCACCCAGGTCGCGCGCGAACGTCGCGGCATTACATGACACGTACACCACCTTCTCTGCTCTATGCGTGATGATGGACTCGAGTGCATCCGGATGCATGCCCGCGCGCGGCGGGTCGACCACGATCGTGGTGAACTTGTATTTGCCGCCGGGCTTCAGCTGCTGCTGGAGCACCTGCTCGGCGCGGCCGCGGTAGAAACTGATGTTGCCGATGCGGTTGCGGCCGGCACTCTTCAGCGCGTCTTCGATGGCAGACGGGTGCGATTCCACGCCGACCACGTGTTCACAGAAGCGGGCCAGATACTGGCCGATGGTGCCCATGCCGCAGTACGCGTCCAGCAGCATCTCGCTTCCCGATAAATCGGCTGCATCGCCGATGGCTTTGTAGAGTTTCTCGGTCGCCAGCGTGTTGGTCTGGAAGAACGAGAACGGCGAGATCTCGAACGTGAGATCGAACAAGCGCTCTGTGATGAACGGCTCGCCGACGAGTGTGTGGATCTTGGGGTTCTCGGGTTTGTCGTTCAGGCCCATGTGCTCCACAACCATCAGGGACTTCAGGTGCGGGCGTCCGGCGAAGCGCATGAACTTCTGGAAGATCGGTTCGAGTTCTTTCTTGCGGCCCTGCACCAGGAAACAGATCATCTGCTCTTCGGTGTGAATGCCGCGGCGGAGAATAAGGTTCCGCAGCATGCCTTTGTGCGTCTTGGGGTTATACACCGGCAGACCGGTCTCCTTCATGAAGCGGTTCACGTCCGCCAGCAGCGCCGGCAGCTGTTCGTCGTACAGGTGACACTCGGTCACCGGCAGAATGGTCGACCACTCGCCTGCCTGGTGGAAGCCGATGCCCGGATTTTCGTCGAAATAAATGCGCTGCGGCTTGGCACCCGGCTTTGCCGGTTCCTTCTGCTCCACACGCATACTGGAATAGCCAAACGTCATCTCCAGCTTGTTGCGGTAATAGAAGACCTGCGGACTCGGAATGATTTTCAGCACGCGTCCGGCCAGCGTCTTGCGCACAGCAGGATCAACCGGCGTCAGGTGCTCTAGCGTTTCGCGGATGATGTCCTCCTTGTATTGGATCTGCTTGTTGTAGGCCAGGTTCTGCCATACGCAGCCTCCGCACTGGCCGAAATGTACGCAGCGCGGCTGGATCTCGTCCTTAGACCGGGTGATGACCTTCTGGACCTTGGCCTCGGCATAGGTGTCTTTCAGCTTGGTAATGACCGCGGAGACTTTCTGGCCGGGAATTGCCCCGGTCACGAATACCGGCTTCCCCTCGTGCATGGCCAGTCCAGCCCCTCCATGGGCCAATTTCTCTATAACCAGCGTGTAGACCTGTCCGGGCTTGAGCCCAACGTCTGTTGACATTTAATGAGTAATATAGTATAAATTGCTACTTTCGTCATCAACTCCATGCATTCCTCCTCCAAAACGGCCTCTATGCCCTCCAATACGGTGTTGTGCCAGTCCTGGCGGTATTTCCTGAGTGCGAAGACTCTGACGGCGGGCATCGTAGCATGCGCTCTAGGCTGTGCAATAGGAAACCCCTCAGGAGTGGTTGTGGATGCCGGGTTGCATGCTGCCGCAGGAAGCAAGACGGTCAGCGTCGCCGTTGTTCCGCAGAAACGGGCTCCGGTGTTGCTGCCGCTCGTCGACCACGATGACATCCTCCCTAAGCACAGGCTGCTTGCCGACAGCACGTTCCGTGCACTGCCTTCCCTTTGCCGCAACACGCTGAAAAACTTCTACGTCCTCTACAAGAACCCAAGTAACCGCGGTTTGGCCGGCGAGACCGAGATGTTCATCGCAGGCAACGTGACCGATGCCGAATTCCGCGCGCTCATCACCCATGAGTGCGGGCACATCATCGACTTGGGATACCTGCGCGGCACGTCCGTGTCCGGAGCCAGTGAGTTCTACGACGGAGGCAAAGTGATTTATGCCGATGACCCGAGCGTGGAGTTTTACCGCCTCAGCTGGAACAGCGCCAAAATCGCCAGAGACGACGCGACCCACAACGACTTCGTGTCGGGATACGCCGAGCACGACGCGTTCGAGGATTTCTCCGAAACATTCGCGTTCTACATCTTCCAGAAGAAGGAGTTCGACCGCCTCGCCGCCAAGAACCCGGTCATGCGCGCAAAGAGGGACTACATGGCGTCCATCGTGCAGAACCAGCCGCAAATTGCAGTCGGAAGTTTCGTCCGCTCCGCTACCAAGCAGCCGTGGGACGTGACGCGCCTGCCGTACGTGTGGGTCGGCGAGAAGCCGGCCAAGGTCGCTACGGCGACGGTGCACGCCAGCAATTAAGCCACCGCGCCAGGTGAGGGCTCATGGTATGATCTGCTCATGCGCCGTTCGCTGTTGCTCATACTCTGGTTGGCCGCCGATATCGTGTTGTTCCTGGGTGCCTACGTTGCAGCCTACTTTCTGCGCGTCGGCTTCATCATGTCGACTGACTTCCCGATGGATCTGTACCTGCGAACCGTGTTGGTTGTGTCGCCATTGTGGCTGGGCGTCTTGTGGCAGTTGGGAGTCTTCCGCCTTCTCCGGGTCCAGAGCGACAAGCGCAACCTGCTGCACATCCTGTTCGCCTGCGTGATGGGATCGGCGATGTTCACGCTCGCCTACTACTTCCTGCACGGACAGTTCTTCAGCCGCCTGCTGCTGGTGGAAGCCGGCGTCATCAACCTGATTCTCACTAGCGTCTGGCATCTGGCATTCGACCAGTGGCAGCGCAAACTGCTGCGCCGGGATCCGCCGTCGTACCCGACACTGGTCATCGGCTGCAACCGCGAAACCGAGAAGCTGGTCGCCATGCTGCAGGAACGCCAGTGCCCGCTGAAACCGGTCGCCATACTGGACGGCCGCGGCACTCCTTTAAAGGAGATCGCCGGAGTACCGGTGCTCGGACGGCTGAATAAACTGGAAGAAGTCATCCGCGAGAAACGCATCAGCCACCTTATCCAGTGCTCGGACCTGGAGCACACCATAAATTTGCTGAGCGTCGCGCGTCAGCACGGCATCACCTACATGCTGCTGCCATCGGTGCTTGGTGCGGTCGGAGGCAGCGAAGAGAGCGTGAATGTGGAAGGCAAAGCGATGATTATGGTCAACGACCGGTCGTAAACCTGCCATGCAGTGCTTCATCCTCGCCGGCGGATTCGCGACACGGCTCTGGCCGCTCACCGAGCACAGGGCCAAGCCGCTGCTCCCGCTCCGGGGGAAGCCGATTCTTTCGTACGTAACGGAAGCCGTACCCGCGGAGATCCCCGTGACCGTCAGTACCAACGCGATTTTTGCCGATGACATGCGCGCCTGGGCCAAGGGCATGCATGACCGGAAGATCACCGTGATGGTGGAGGACACCGCCAAAGACGATCACAAATTGGGGGCGCTGGGCGCGATAAGCAAATGGATCGGCGACAACGCGATCGATGACGACATCCTGCTGCTGGCCGGCGACAACTACTGCGAGTGCGGGATGAAGGAATTCATCGGCTGTTTTAACGGCAATCCGCTGCTGGCCGCACACGACATCCGCGACACCGAGCAGGCCAAGCAGTTCGGAACTGTGATTTTGGGAGATGCCGACGGGAAGACCCGTCCGGCGGTCGCATTCGAGGAGAAGCCGCGCGAACCCAAGTCCACGTGTGTCTCCACCGGCTGGTGGATACTGCCGCGCTCATCGTTGCCGGTATTGCGCGAGTACGCCGCCGGACACCCGGACAACGTGGGAGGGATTTTCGAGGAGTTCCTGCGCCGCTCTATAAAGGTGGACTGCTTCGTGTTCGAAGAAACATGGAAAGACATCGGCTCGTTTGAGTCGTACATGGCCATCCACAAGCTGGTCGTACGCGATAACCAACTGCTCGAGCAGGGTGCAACCGCAAACAACAGCAAGCTGGAGGGCAGCGTGATCCTGGGTCCGGGCACGAAAGTGAACGGCAGCACCGTGCGCGACTGCATCATCTTCGGCGACACCCTTATAGAGGACTGTGTGCTGGAAGGCTGCATTATAGATACCGGATGCACGCTGAAAGGAATCGACCTGGACGGAAAGATGCTCCGGGCCGGGACGGTACTGAAAATATAACGCAAATCCCCCTTTGCCTTCCCGCAGCCCCGGTATAGACTGCTCGGGCATGTTTAACCGTCATTTGTCCACTGTTCTGTGCTGCGGCGCGCTTTGCGCAACCCTCGGCGCTTGTTCGAAGGAAGTCAGCCTTCGCTATACCGTCAGCGCGAACGTCGCGGATCCCGGATCCGTCGTCGCCCTGATCACCGCTGCCCAGCGGGTAGTGCAGCGCCGCCTGGCCGCCATCGGCGAGACCAAGGCCAGCGTCGTCACCGCACCCACAGGGGGCAGCGGCGGAACGCTGACCGTGAAGCTGAAAACCGACACCGTCGTGCCGCGCGTGAAGACCATGCTGGCAGAACCGTTCTCCTTTGAGATCCGTCTGGAGAAGCCGACTGCAGCCACGGCCACCGCATCCGGCACCACGGATACGGCAGACGCATCCGACTGGTTGCCGACCGGCATCACCAAAGAGAACCTGCTCGGCGTCCGCACGATTGTCAGCAGCACCACAGGAGAAGCCGCTATCGAACTGGACTTCACTCCGGAGGGAAGGGTGCTTTTGGCCAAGCTCTTCAAGGAGAACAAGGGCAAGAACATCGCCATCTTCGTACGCGATCTGATGGTGTCACGCCTGCAGATCCAGAGCGCAGAGCTCGATGAACACATCGTCATCAGCGGCATCCCGTCCGCCGCAGTCGGCGAAGTCTTCTCCGACGACGTCAACGTGGGACTGTACGTGACATATACTCCCGTGGAATAATCCACCCCCTTTCGCCTCCTTAGTTTCCTCCTCACTAGGTTCATGCCCGCTCAACGTTCTTCCTCCTGGCCGATCGTCACGCTCGCCGTCGGTATCCTCGCACTGATCATCGCATTGCCGAACTCCATGAAGCCGTGGGCTCCGTCGTTCCTCAAACCGGAACTGCACCTGGGTCTGGATCTCGCCGGTGGCACACAGCTGGATTTCCGCATCGACGAATCGCGCATGGCAGAACGCCGCACGCAGATCGTCACCGCCATCGAGCAGGCCAAGGCAGACAACCAGAACGATCTTGTGCTCCAGAGGCAGGTGGAGCTGCAGGCACTGGATGAGCAGAAGACCAACGTCGTGGAAGCCATCCGCAACGTCCTGGAGCGCCGCATCAACTCACTCGGCGTCAGCGAAGCCACCATCACTCCGTCCTACTTCGGCACCGAAAAGCACCTGCTGGTCGAGTGTCCGGGCATCATCGACGTGAACCGCTGTATCGCGACCGTCGGCAAGACCATCCAGTTGGAATTCAAAGAGGAATACAGCGGATCGCCCGAGGAATACGAGAAGATCGTGCGCACCAAGGTCGACCAGGTCTTCAGCGCCGTCACACAGGGAACCGGCAGCCTGCAAAACTACGGACAGGAGCTGGGCACCACGCTGGGCACGACATACTTCGACACCAAGCCGATGTTCGTCAGCGATCTGAAGGGAAGCCTGGCGCAGCTTGCCAAGCGCAAGATCAGCGACCCGGCGCTGAAGCTGGAGGATACCATCCAGAGCGTGGGCCAGGACGATCAGGGCCGCCCGATTCTGGAGACCATCAACGGCATCTACATCACCAAAATCCTGGAGGAACCCAAGCCTGCAGAACGCACGCTGGAGAACCCGCCGGATGCATTGGCTGAACTGCAGAAGCGCTCCGCAGCTGACACGAGCATCGAACAGAAGAACGCCATCGCAGAGACCGATGCACCCGCCGAAGTCCGCACTGCCGCAGCCACGATGGAAATCGGCCAGATGCAGGCGATCACCATCGGACAGGATGCCGGAGCTCTGTACCTCTCGGGCAAAGTGCCGGGCGTCGAACAGATGAATGCCAGTCACATCCTGGTCCAGTATCAGGGCGCAGAGCGCGCCGATGCCGGAGTCACCCGCACCAAGGAGCAGGCTCTCGCACGCGCACAGCAATTGAAGGCGCAGGTGGACGGCGGAGCTGACTTCGCCACAGTCGCAAAAGCCGAGTCGGACGGGCCATCCAAGGCCCAGGCCGGCAGCCTCGGCATCATCAGCCGCAACCAGATGGTTCCGGCCTTCGATGCAGCCGCATTCGCATTGAAGCAAGGCCAGGTCAGCACCATCGTCGAGACGTCATTCGGTTACCACATCATCAAAGCTGACGGTGCCGCGAAGCTCTCCGCTTCCAGCCTCAGCTACACGCTGCTCCGTGTGAAGGGTGCCGGCGCTCTGGACCGGGCCACGTCGCTCATCGACCAGGTGCAGAAGGCTGAAGTGAAGCGCACCGAAGACCAGATCGTCATCCGCGCCATCTTCTTCTCGCTCATGCCCACCGGATGGAAGGACACCGCCCTGAACGGCGAGCGTTTCCGCACCGCATCCGTCACGGCCGACCCGGCCACCAACATCCCCGTCGTGCAGATCATCTTCGACGAGGAAGGCGGCAAGATGTTCCAGGAACTCACCAAGCGCAACATCGGCAAGCAGATTGCCATCTTCGTCGGCGGTGAACTGGTCTCCGCTCCGACCGTGCAGAACGAGATCTCGGGAGGCAGCGCCGTCATCACCGGCAGCCGCACAATCATCGAGGCACAGCAATTGGCAACCGACCTGAACACCGGCGCCATTCCGGCTCCGATCTACCTGACCGGACAGTCGACCATCGAGGCAACCCTGGGCGCAACTGCGTTGTACCAGTCGGTACGCGCCGCTGCAGTCGGCCTGCTGCTGCTGTTCGTCGTCCTGCTCGTGCTGTATCGCATGCTTGGTCTGATGGCCATCATTGCACTGACACTCTACGTCGTGCTGATCGTCGCCGCGCTGAAGCTGCCGCTGCTGCTCATCACCAACCAGTACGTCGTGCTCACACTCGCCGGTATCGCCGGTATGATCCTCAGCATGGGTATGGCCGTGGATGCCAATATCCTGGCGTTCGAGCGCACCAAAGAAGAGCTGAAGAAGGGCAAGACCCTGAAGTCATCGATCGACACGGGCTTCAAGCGCGCCTGGCCCAGCGTCCGTGACGGTAACTCGTCCACGCTTATCACCTGCGCGATCCTGTTCGTCATCGGTACCAGCATCATCCGCGGATTCTCCGTGGCGCTGGCGATGGGTGTGTTCATCTCGCTGTTCACGGGCATGGTCGTCAGCCGCTGGCTGTCGCGCAAGCTGGCTGAGTCCGCTTTCGGAAGCCGCCTGGAACTGTTCGGTGTGAAGAACAAGGACATGCCCCGCCACAACGAGCTGTAAAGCTTCCGGATTCCCCTTTCCGCCTCTTGGACACCATCCGCATCAACGAGCTGGAGGTCTGGACGCGCATCGGCGTGCCCGAGGAGGAACGCCGCGATGAGCAGCGCCTGCTGGTGAGCGTGGAGATGCACCTGTCCTCGAAGAAGACGGCGCAATCCGATGACGTGGCCGACGGCGTGGATTACAAGGCCGTGGCCGACTGCATCATCGACCTGGCCAAAACAGGACGCAAAACCATCGAACGCTTTGCGGAGGACTGCGCGGCGGCGATCCTTTCCGGCTTCGCCTGCCCAAACGTGACGGTCACCGTACGCAAATTCCCGTTCCCGCAGGCAAAGAGCGTGGAGATTACGATCATCCGCCCATGACACGCATCGTCATCGGGCTCGGCTCGAATATCGGCCCGCAGGCGCATCTGATGGCGGCTGCCGACCTCCTGCGCGAAGAATGGCCGGAGATGCGTTTCTCGGGCGTCTACCGCTCCAAGGCCGTCGGCTACGCCGAGCAGGACGACTTCCTGAATGCCGTGGCAGTTGCCGAGACCGACCGTGATGCGCTGAGCGTGCACGGAAAGCTGAAGCAGATAGAAGAGGCTCTGGGCAAAGACATCACATTCAAGAACGGCCCTCGGACGATAGATCTGGATCTGTTGCTGTATGGGGATGAACGCATCGATGAGCCGGAACTGGTAGTCCCCCATCCGCGGATGCAGGAACGGCGCTTTGTGTTGGAGCCTTTGTGTGAGCTGGTTGATGAGAAGAAATGGGCTGAGCTATTGGAGCAGGTGAAGAATCAGGAGTGTGAGAGGACGAATGTAGTTCTGTAGTGTCTTCAGTTGATGTGAGTGAGAGTTTTCTTTGTCAGAGGACCAGGAAACCTCGTACGGTTTCCTAGGCCCTCCGACACCTCCCTACCTTCCCTCCTTAACCGAATATCACAGAGATCAGAAGTGTTAGAAATGCGTGCAGTTGCCGAATATTTTCGATCGGCAGCCTACATCATCAAGGGACTATAGAGGGTCTGCATGGTGGGTGCATTCTGTGTTTGAATTCAACGTATATGACCACCAAGGGTGGGAAGCGAGCCGCAGGAGGGGGCGAGTGGACTGGCGGCGAGACTGATCGAGCCGCCGTGGGATCCGGCGAGCACGCGTTTTTGGTTCTTTTGCCGCTCGGGCAAAAGAACAAAGAATCATGTATAATCCATTTCCCACTATGGAAAACCTCTACAAGCAGCTCATCAAAGCCATCGGCGAAGACCCAAACCGCCCGGGGCTCAAGCGCACTCCCAAACGCTGCGCCGACGCCATGGAGTTCCTGACCTCCGGCTACGATATGGACCTGAAAGAGGTCGTGAACGGGGCGCTGTTTCCGGTGGATACCGACGGCATGGTGATCGTGAAGGATATCGAATGTTATTCGCTGTGCGAACACCACCTGCTGCCATTCACCGGCAAAGTGCACGTGGGCTACATCCCGGACAAGAAAGTCATCGGTCTGAGCAAAATCCCCCGCATCGTGGACATGTTCGCCCGCCGCCTGCAGGTGCAGGAACGGCTCGGCCAGCAGATCTGCGACGCGCTGTACGAAGTACTGAAGCCCAAGGGCATCGGTATCGTCATAGAGGCTAACCACTTCTGCATGATGATGCGCGGCGTCCAGAAGCAGCACAGCGCCGCAGTGACCAGCCACGTGCGCGGCAGCTTCAAGCGCGATGCCAGGACCCGCCAGGAGTTCCTGTCGCTGGTACGCTAAGCCTTACGGCTTGATGTTGAACTCGGGCTTCACCTCGGGTGGTTTGCGGTTGGGGTTCGCGCCCGGGTTTTTCATGACGTCCACGACCAACGCTTTGTGAACCTGCCGGAATCCTTCCATGGTCCTGCCGGCGTCCTGCATCATCTGCTTGCCGTTGTAACCCCGGTTGTTCAGCTCGTTCCTGACTGCGCTGGTGACGTTCCAATACTGCTCGATGTACTTCTGCGACGTGTGCTTATGAATGCCACCCTCAGCCTCCATGGAATCACGCTCGCGGAAGGCCAGGCGCCTGATGCCTTGGCGCTGCGCATCGATGACCGGATTGCCGGTCGGCGGCAGAGCGAACTTTGCATCGCCATCCTCCTGATTACGGTGTGCCAGCTCATGCTTGGTCACTTTGGTTGCCAGATCTGTGCCGATGACCGACGCATCCAACTGGATTTCCCCTGATCCGTCCTTCTGTACACCGATAGTGTCCCCGCCCAGCTTTCCGACCTTTGCATCTTTGACCTCTGCGGTCTGCGCCTCGCGCCTGTCGGACATCTCATCCGCCTTTTTGACGGCTTTGCGCATTGCAGCCTCCATGCCACCCTCATCAGGCAGGCCATGAGACACATTTTCGGCCGCCGGCTCGGTGGCCAGTTCGCCTGCGTCGGCTTCGCCGCCTTGGAACAACTGCTTGATTTCGGCTTGTTGCATCCCCCGTACGTCGGTGACCAGACGATTGGATGAGGCCGCCTTGTCGATTGCCAGCCGGTTGGCTTTCTCGACGACCTGCTGAATATGGATTTCCTGCGGTGATGTGGCCGGTGCTGTAGCTGATGGATTGTTCATGACGACACAATTGTTCTCCTGTCTGGCAAGGAGCGAAATGTCGACCACCGGCGAAGTGGTGCCCTATGACAAAAATGGCTTATGAAAGCCATGAATGTGGGTATTCCAAAGCCCCCTTCTCCCTACCTCAACCGCTTGATTGGACCCTTCCTGGGCATCGGTCCGCGCTTGGATGAAATCTTGGTGGATTCGCGCTGCTCTTTCGTCTCTCCGGCGATTTTTTCGAACGCCTTGCGGGCGCTTACATCGCTGCTGGTGTGCCCGTTGCCGTTGCCGTTGCCGTTCTTCTTTTTGCCCAGCTTGTCCTTCCAGATTTTGTCGATGTTGACGCGGTACAGGTTGTGATACTTCTCCAGCTCGTCCGGCCCGGCCATCTTCAGCACGTCCAGCTCGGGCGCGAACATTTCACTGTAGCGGTCTCGGCGGCGAATCATCTTCGTGCTTCCGTCAGGGTGCATCATGATCATCGACGGGCGGCGGATGGTGTTGAAGTTGCTGGCCATCACGTGCGAGTACGCACCGACGTCCATGATCGCGAGCAAGTCGCCCGCGCGCAGCTTCGGCATGTCGATGCCGTTCACGATCAGGTCCCAGGCGTCACAGGTGTTACCGGCGATAGTAACGGTGTGGATGCGCGGCGAACGCAGCTTGGAGGCCGGCAGGACGTCGTATTTGATGCCTCCCTGGATAAGCGCATCCGGGATGAAGTTGTAGGTTGATCCGTCAGCGATGACCATACGGCTGTCGATGCCCAGGCGCTTCTTGGAGATGACGCGCATCAGACCCAGACCGGCGTTCATGACGATGCTCTTGCCCGGCTCGAAGATGAGGTGAGGCGGATTCTGGATGCCGGTGCGGATCAGTAATTGCTGGAAATACTTGGGGAAGTCACGCATCTCCTCTATCGGGAACGCGTGTTCGTCGCCGATCGCGGCCGGGAATCCTCCGCCGAGCGACAGGCTTTTCACGCGGATGCCTTTGTCTTCGCAGCGCTTGATGAGCTTTACGAACGTGCGTGCAGCGGCCTTGAACACGCCCGGGCTGTGCACGTAGCCTCCCATGAAGTGGAAGCCCTGGAAGTCCACGTACGGGCTCTTTCGGGCCATGTCGATGGCGCGATCGATGTAGCCGATGGGGATGCCGTACTTGTTGCCGCGCGTGGAGTACGTGCCTATCTGGATCATGGGGTTCACGCGGATGACAGTGTCGATGTGCTTCTTCAGTTTCTTGGCGGTCTTGGCGATGTGCTCGATCTCTTCGATGGAGTCAGCGGTGATGGACTGCACGCCGATCTTGGCCGCGAAGTGGATGTCCTGCTCGGACTTGAACAGGTTGGTAAACGTGAGCTGCTTGGGCTTGAAGTCAGCCAGCAGGCCGAGAATCAGCTCACCGACGCTGGAGCAGTCCAGCTCGAAGCCTTCCTCGCGCACGATGCGCAGGATCTCCAGGTTGCTGTTGCACTTCACCGCATACTGCAGGCCGATGTCGGAGCCGAACACCTTCTTGAAACGGCGCAGGCGTCTGCGGATTTCGCTCTCCACCATCACGTACAGCGGCGTGCCGTACTTCTGGACGATATCGTCAATGGGCACACCCTCTATCATGAGCATGCCGCGGCTGTCTTGTGACAGGAACTCGCTCCAGCGATCGCGCATGTAGCGCGCGGAGACCGTCTTAGGTGTCTGGCGTTTGGGAGGCTTCTCGGATTTCTTCTTGCCCTTCGGGCTGCTGATCATTTCACCGTGAGGAAAATAAATTGCAGAGCCCGATTATAAGCGGATGACACCGCATGTAAAGATAAAAGTCCCATGCGCTACAGTCCGAGCAGCACGGCAGCGATCCAGGGGAACGCGACGGTCACGTCGCTCTGGATGATGGCGTAGTAGCTCTGCGTGGAGAGCTTGTCCCACGTGATCTTCTCTTTGCCGCCCGCGCCCGAGTACGAACCGTATGACATCGGCGATGAACCGATCTCCACGAAGCCGGCCCAGTCGCGCACTTTGTGGTGCTGCAGGTCGTGCTTGATCGACGGAACCACACAGATGGGGAAGTCGGCAGCGATGCCTCCGCCCAGCTGCAGGAAGGCGATCGGGCTGTCCTTGGACTCCTGCATGTACCAGTCGTACATCCACGTGAAGTACTCCAGGCCGCTCTTCATAACAGTCGGATCGACCGTGCGGGTCAGGTCCTTCTGGTATTTGCCCTTATAGGTGTAGCTGGCGAAAATGTTGCCCATCGTGGAATCCTCGAAGCCCGGGATCATGATCGGAATTTTCTTTTCGTATGCGGCATAGGCCCAACAGTCGTTGGGGTTCGCGGCCGGATCCGGCTTGATGAGACCCTTGGCGAACAGGCGGCGGAAGTACTCGTGCGGGAAGTAGCGCTCGCCTTTCTTCTCGGCTTCCTTCCACATCTTGAACAGGTGCGGCTCCATGATGCGCACGCTCTCGTCCTCGGGCAGGAACGTGTCGGTGATGCGGCGCAGACCGGCATCACGCAGTTCGGCCTCCTGGTCGGGCGTCAGCTCTGTGTAGCGCGGGATGTAGGCGTAGTGCGAGTGTGCGACGTAGCGGTAGTACGACTCCTCATGGTTCGCGGCAGTAGCGGAGACCAGGTGCACTTTGCCTTTACGGATGAGTTCGGCGAGCGTCACGCCGATCTGGAACGAGCTGAGCGCTCCGGCGATGGTGACGACCAGCTTTCCGCCGTTATCCAGGTGCTCCTTCAGCCACAACGCGGCCTGCAGGGTCGTGCCGCCGTTGCAGTGGCGCAGCGTGCGCTCTGCGAACGTCGTGACCGGAGTCTTGCTGCTCTTCTTCACGTCATTGGTGATCGTGTTCTTGCCAGCGGTACCCGGTGCCTCGGTGATGATGTACTTCTTCAGTGCCGGGGACAGCTTGTTGAATTTTTTCATGGGAGATAAATGAGAAGGATGTCAGAAAGAATCGTACCGAAATTCGACTGATAATCCAGCAGGTTTCTGTTAGTATAGATGACGATGAATTCCTCCAGAAATGTCAGCGTCGCTCTCATACAGATGTCGTGCAACGACACAGCTGAGGCGAACCTGAAAAAAGCGCTCGAGCGCATCGCCGAAGCGGCGAAGAAAGGCGCGAAGATCGTGGCACTGCCCGAGATCTTCCTGGGCCCGTACTTCTGCCAGCGCCCGGATGACAACACCGCCTTTGATCTGGCCGAACCCATGCCCGACGGCCCTACCGTAAAAGCGCTATCCGCTGCGGCAAAACAGCACGGCATCGTGCTCATCGGCGGATCACTGTTCGAGAAAGGTTCCGACGGCAAGTTCTACAACACTGCGCCCGTATTCGGCCCCGACGGCGGGTTGATCGGCATGTACCGCAAGACACACATCCCCGAGGATATCCTCTATCACGAGCAGCACTACTTCACGCCCGGCGACACCGGCGTGCGCGTGTTCGAGACGCCGCTGGGGAAGATCGCGGTGCTGATCTGCTACGACCAGTGGTTCCCCGAGGCCGCGCGCATCGCCGCGCTGCAGGGAGCAGAAATGATCTTCTATCCGACAGCCATCGGCGTGATCGACGACCAGGTGGAAGAGAACATCACCGGCGACTGGCAGGGCATGTGGACAAACGCCCAGTTGGGACACGCAGCCGTGAACAACATCTACGTCTGCCCCATCAACCGCGTCGGCAAAGAGGGTGCCATCACCTTCTGGGGCGGTTCGTTCATCGCGGATCCGTCCAGCAAGATTTTGGCCAAGGGCGGCAACAAAGAGGAAATCGTGATGGCGGACTGCGACCTGTCCAGAGTGAAGCCGCTGCAGAAGGCCTGGAGGTTCCTGAATGAGCGCAGGCCCGAGACCTACGGCAAGCTGACCGAGAAGAAATGAGCGCGACGTACCGCATGCCGGCGGAGTGGGAACCGCACCGCGGCACGCTTCTGACATGGCCGCATATTCCCGCCGGACAGACCGATCATCCGCACTGGCCGGGTTTGTTTGAGCATGTGCCTGCCATCTGGGCACAGGCAGTCAAAGAGCTGGAGCAGGGCGAAGACGTGCACATCGTCACGCACAATAAAGAAGTTGAGGCATCTGCGAAGGCTGAGATGAAAAAGGCGGGAGTGAGAGGTGATCGGGTGATACTGCACCGCATACCAAGCAACTTCTCGTGGGCCCGCGACCATGGACCGATCGTGGTAAAAAATAAGCAGGGGGAACCGCTGTATCTGGACTGGGGCTACAACGCCTGGGGCAACCAGTGGGCGCACGAATTGGACGATGAAATCCCGACGCTGCTGGCCAAAGAGCTTGGCGTAAAAACCAAGAAAGTGCCGATGATCCTGGAAGGCGGGTCTATAGATGTGAACGGCGCAGGCACGCTGATGACGACCGAGGACTGCCTGCTGAACCCCGACCGCAACCCGGACATGACCAAGCAGCAGATCGAGGACACGCTGAAGCAGGAACTTGGCCTCACCAACGTGCTGTGGCTGGGTAAAGGCATCGCGGGTGATGACACCAGCGGCCACGTGGATGATCTGACACGTTTCGTCGGACCGAAGACCGTGATCACCATCATCAACGAAGACCCCAAAGATCCCGACTACCAGCCGCTGAAAGAAAACCTGGAACGCCTGAAGACGATGAAAGACCAGGACGGCAACGCACTGGAGATCATCACCATCACCCAACCCAAGCCGGTCTACGTCAGCGAACACGAACCCACCAAGGCCAAAGTGACATCAAAAGAAGGCTTCCGGATCCCGGCCAGCTACGCCAACTTCTATGTCGCTAACGAGTGCGTGCTGCTGCCGGTGTGGAATGACCCGAAAGATGCCGAGGCAGTTGAGATTCTTCAACGCTGCTTCCCGACCCGCAGGATCGTGCCGATCGACAGCAGGATTCTGACGTGGGGCTTCGGCTCTTTCCACTGTTTTACACAGCAAATTCCCGCTTAGCGGACCCGCTCGTACACCAGAAACGTGTACGGATACGTATGTTCGGCATCGGCCGGATGTGCAACTTTGCTGACCTCTTTCCAGTCGCCGCTGCCGGCAAAATGCGGGAAGAACGCGTCGCCATTGATTTCGGTCTCCACACGTGTGACATAGAGCTTGTCAGCCATGTGCATCGCCAGGCTGTAAATCTCTCCCCCGCCGATGATGAAGATCTCACGCGGCTTCTCGGCTTTGGCGATACGGACCGCGTCATCCAGCGACCCGGCCGGCACCGCACCTTTGAATTCGACGTCGTCCTGGTGGCGCTTGGTGATGACGATGTTGGTGCGCTTGGGCAGCAGCCTGCCGATGGAATCGAACGTCTTGCGGCCCATGATGATCGGACAGCCGCTGGTGATGGCACGGAAGTACTGCTGATCTTTCGGCAATTTCCACGGCAGGGTATTCCCCTTTCCGATCACATGATTCCGGGACATTGCGACTATAAGAGAGATCATACGCACACAGTGTAGCGGATGAGTGCCTATGCTTGAATTCAACGCATATGACCACCAAGGGTGGGAAGCGAGCCGCAGGAGGGGGCGAGTGGACTGGCGGCGAGACTGATCGAGCCGCCGTGGGATCCGGCGAGCACGCGTTTTTGGTTCTTTTGCCGCTCGGGCAAAAGAACAAATCAAACCGCTATCGGTGCCTTGATACTCGGATGTGGGTCGTACCCTTCAAAGGTGAAATCTTCGAACTTGAAATCAAACACACTCTTCACATCCGGATTCAACTTCAAGGTCGGCACCGGCTTCGGCTCACGCGTCAGCTGCAGCTGGGCCTGCTCCAGATGATTGCTGTACAGATGTGCATCGCCCAGCGTGTGCACGAACTCCCCCGCCTTCAGGCCGGTGACCTGCGCGATCATATGCGTCAGCAGCGAGTACGATGCGATGTTGAACGGCACACCGAGAAAGATGTCGGCGCTGCGCTGGTACAGCTGGCAGCTGAGCTCGCCGTTCACCACGTAGAACTGGAACAGCGTGTGGCATGGCGGCAGCGCGACCTGGTCTGCTTCTGCAGGATTCCAGCCCGAGACGATGTGACGACGACCGTTCGGATTCTTTTTGATGCCTTCGATGAGATTCGTGATCTGGTCGACACCGTTCTTCTCATACGTGCCGTCTGCTTTGCGCGTGGCACCGAAGTTGCGCCACTGATGACCGTAGACCGGGCCCAAATCCCCCTCTTTTCTGCCGAACCGCGCGCACTGCTCGGCGGTCGCCCACTCATTCCAGATGCTTACGCCGTTGTCCTGCAGATACTTCACGTTCGTATCACCGTTCAGGAACCAGATCAGCTCGTGGATGATCGACTTGGTGTGGAGCTTTTTGGTGGTCAGCAACGGAAAGCCCTGCCGCAGATCGAACCGCATCTGGTAGCCGAAGACCGACAGCGTGCCGGTACCGGTGCGATCACTTTTTTGTGCGCCGTGATCCAGGACATGCCGGAGGAGATCCAGGTACTGCTTCATGCCCAGACTATACGGCGAAAGACCCCAAATTCGAAGCCCGAAGGTTCGGATTTACAGGGTCGGCTCGTCGATGCACTCCACCGGGCGCTGGTACTGCTTCATGGCGTTGAACGTCGGCCCGTAGTTGTTATTGGCATTCCAGACAGTGAATCCGCACAGACCTGCGTCGTACACCGCGCGCATCTGATCGGTGACGTCCTTGGTGTCGACGTAGTATCCCTGGATCCAGGGACGCAGTTTGTACGCGTGTTCGGGGCCCAGCAATTCCTGGTAGCCCGTCAGCGTGCGCTTCACCAGCCAGTACATGCGGCTGTTGCCGTGCTTGGCCGGGTTCCAGTACCCGTCGGACGTGAACGTGGCGGGGTAGGCCATGGGAGAGATGATGTCCAGGTACGGCGCGAAACGCTTTACGTCCTGACCGAGCGTCTTCACGTTGGCCTCGTAGTCCCAGCCGAGGATCGCGTAGCTGCTGATGCCGAGCTTGGTGTTGGGGCCGCAGCGGTCGATCGCCTCGCGCATGGCCTTGATGAAGGTCAGCACGCGCTCGGCCTTCTCATCTGCGCTGTACGCCATCAACGCGCCGAATTCGGCGGTCGAGAAGCGGATGTAATCCATGTTCACCTCGTCGATGCCCATCGCGGCCAGATCGCACATGACCTCGGCGTTGTATCGCAGGACTTTCTCGTTGGCTGGATCGACCCACGTCTGCGTGAGAACCTGGCCGGTCTTGGGGTGCCTGATTTTGGTCTCGGGGAGACGCGTCGTCAGACCGTCATCCTTGATGGAAACGAAGCGGCCCATGACGTACAGGTTGCGCTCCTTGGCGTAGCGGATGACTTCAGGGAGATCGTACGTGGAGATGACCATGCCCAGCTCTGTGGCGTAGGGGGCTGTGCTGTTGAAGTACACGCGCGAGCCTTTGACGTCGAAGATCAGGGCGGTGCCGCCGGCCGCGACCAGCTTGTCGATGGTCTCCTTGAAGAACTTGTCCCGTCCGACGCTCGCGGACGTCAGATACACGCCGATTTTGTTGCTGGGGCTCTTGATCGGCTCGGTCCACATCGACGACGACGCCATCGATTCGGATGAAACCTCTGAAGAAGATGACGACGAAGACTCGTCAGACGATGAAGACGATGAAGACGATGACTCGTCGTTGGCCGCCGCATGCGGCGCAACCGAGGACGATGTCGATGACGTCACGCAGGCCTTGGTCTTCGGATCGTAGGTGCAGTCGCGCTGGGCGCCCTGGCGCCTGGGCAACAGTGTCATCGCGAAATTCTGACCCGGCTCTGGTGCGGCACCATGCATTTGCGGGACAGGAGCAGGCGACGGAGTCCGCATGAACAAACTGCGGCTCATGTATGTGATGGTCAAACCGGTCGTCAGCACCATTACCAACGCGAACGACGGCAGATCAAATGCCAGCCAGGAACGGCGCTCTGCGCTGAATGGATTGCCGATGGCTGGAACCGCAAGAGCTTGAATGGAATCCACTGTACCCCCGGTTGCGTCAGGAATCGATTGTGGCACGGTACCGGATTGCGGTGCAGTGTCTTTTTGGTTGTCCATGAAAGAATCAGGCATGTGTGTGTTGGTATCGGAACATTGTACCGCATTTCGCCGTTTTTCTCAATGCACAAAGCCTCAGGCGATGTACCGCTTCTTGAGGATTTTGGACTTCTGCTTCGTGTCGGCGATTGACGCATAGCGCCATGCCATCTCGAAGATCTGCTTCTGGGTCTCCGCAACCTCTTTACTCTCGATGATCACGCCGAACATCGCGCTCTCCCCCTTCATGCCGGCATCGAACGAACAGATCGCCACTTTGTGGTCATAGACGTTGATCTCATTGGTGAAATCGAAATCGGATGCGGGCACCAGGCGGATCTCGCGCATCTTCTCTTTGTCCTCACCGTGCGCGTGCCTGCCTGCCGCGTCATCTGGCGCGATGCCGCGAAGGTGAATGCCGCGCTTCACGCGCTGCGCCACGTACTCCTCGTCGTAATTCGGCCAGAACTCACGCACTACCGCAGAGTTGGCAAAGTTCAGCAATTCGCTCTGAGCCGTGAGCGTGTCCTCATAAACGTGACGCACGCCTTCCCAGCCTTCGAAGAACCTCACGCGCGGCTTGCGGTACTTGGCCCCCTGCAGCGAGCGCAGCTCCGGCACGGCACGCTCCAATGCCTCGGCGTTCTTCCGTGCTTCCAATGCGATGTACTCCGGCGCGACCGGCGCGTACCACTTGGCCCGCATTTTGCGCACCATCGTGAAGTATCCCTCATGCACCAGTTCTTCCAGCAGGTTATAGGCGGTGATGCGGTTGATGCCGGTGGCCCTGGCGTACTCGGATGCCGGTGCGGTACCCAGCTGAAGACCGGCGACATACAACTGCGCCTGCTTCTGGTCGAGACCGGACGCCTCGAGGATATGGATGATGTCCTTGGCCATGAATCAGGGAGGTGACAAGGTGTAATGCTTCCCGACAACGCAACGTGGCATCGCCGCAAAACTGCCGGAAGTATACGCCGTTTCTGCTCAGGGAAAAGAGGCGAACGCCGCATCCTGTTGTGTAGTCGGAAAAACGAACAGAAAACATTTTGTGTTCGCCTGGCGGTTGAGCGCATGCAGGAAAACCACGTACAAAAACGACAGCGTATTTCCCCCTGCTTCCTTTCCCCCTGTCTCTATGGCTATGACAGCCAAAGACGTCGTCGCACTGGCGAAGAAGAACAAGTGCACCATTCTGGACCTGACGTTCGTGGACGTGCCGGGCACCATGCACCACACGAGCAAACCCATTCACGAACTGGAGGACGTGCTGAAGAACGGCGCGGGTTTCGACGGTTCCAGCATCCGCGGCTTCCAGGCCATCAACGAGTCAGACATGCTGCTCATCCCCGACCCGGACACCGCGTACATCGACCCGTTCACGCAGGAGCCGACGCTGTCGGTGATGTGTGACGTCCGCGAACCGCACAACAAACATCTCTACGAGCGCAGCCCGCGCACCATCGCCCGCAAAGCCATGGAATTCCTGCAGAAGAGCGGGGTCGCCGACACAGCCTTCTTCGGACCTGAGGCCGAGTTCTTCATCTTCGACCATGTCAGCTACGACGTCGGCACCGGCCACGCGCACTACAAAGTCGACAGCGAGGAGGCCACCTGGAACTGCGGCGGCAACGGCGATTGCTGCGGCGACGGCGAGCCGAACCTGGGTTACACCATCCGCCACAAAGAAGGATACTTCCCGGCCGCGCCGCATGACAAGCACCAGGACATCCGCGCCACGATGGTCATAGAGATGGAGAAGGCCGGCATTGAGATCGAGACCTTCCACCACGAAGTGGCAACCGGCGGCCAGGCCGAGATCGACATCAAGTATGACAGGCTGCTGATCATGGCCGACAAGCTGATGCGCTACAAATACATCTGCCGCAACGTCGCCTACCAGTACGGCAAGAGCGTCACATTCATGCCGAAGCCGATCTTCGGTGATAACGGATCCGGCATGCACACGCACCAGAGCCTCTGGAAGGCCGGCAAGCCGCTGTTCGCGGGCAACGAATACGCAGGACTGAGCAAGATGGCCATGTACTACATGGGAGGCCTGCTGAAGCATGCGCAGGCGCTGTGTGCTCTCTGCAACCCGACCACCAACAGCTACAAGCGTCTGGTGCCGGGCTTCGAGGCTCCGGTGAACTTCATCTACTCGGCACGCAACCGCTCGGCCGCCATCCGCATCCCCATGTACTCGGACAACCCGAAGGCCAAGCGCGTGGAGTTCCGTTCGCCGGACCCGGCCGCCAACCCGTACATCTGCTTCGCCGCATTGCTGCTGGCCGGACTGGACGGCATCAAGAACAAGATCGACCCGGGCGCCCCGACCGACCAGAACCTGTACGACATGGACGCCGCCAAACTCGCCAAAATCCCGCACGCACCGCACGACCTGAGCGGCGCGCTGGATGCACTGGAGGCAGACCACAAGTTCCTGCTGGAAGGCGGCGTGTTCAACAAGAAATTCCTGGAGGATTATGTCGAGGTCAAACGTGCTGAGGTCGCAGACGAGCGCAAGCGCCCGACTGCCGGAGAGTTCTTCAAATACTATGATGTCTAAATAAAAACTCAGACTCTACACATCATGTAAAAATCAGTCCGGCTCTCAGGGGGGTCGGGCTGGTTTTTATGTAGAATGAAAACGTGAGCGACGCCGCAAAAACACAACCGGCCCATGACGAAGCCGCCTGTCAGGATGTGTGCCCGGTGTGCCGGGGCAAACTGAACGACAAACGCCTGAAGCGCTACTGCACGCAGTGCGGGGCGCTATGCGAAACGTGCTGCGACGGCGGAAAAGTATCCGAATAAACGCTTACTGTGAATTAGCTGGCACAAAAGGGATACCAAGAACGGTCAATCGTTCACGAAGGCGTTCTTTATCAGCGTCGGTAAGCTTGCCCGAACGGTCACGCAAAAACGTTGCAATCGTCAGAATGGGGGCATAATGAGCGGTCGGCTCATCGAGACGATTTCCAGTAAGTTCAACTCCCGCTTTGCGGAACTCATGATTGACGATGTCGAGCATATTGACTGTTGTTAAAACAGTCGTGCAGTTTACTTCGAGCCAAAGGTGAATGCAAACCCTTCCACGCCCTTTCCAGCCAGTTTCAGCACCAGTTCATGCTCGCCGTATTCGCCCGTGTAGAGGGTGTAGAGATCATGCATATCGACAGTGAACGTCTTCACGCTCTTGCCATCCATAAACACCTCAGCCTGCACCGGCTTGGCACCGTCCTCCAGTCCGAGCACCAGGTTGATCTCGCTGCCCAACCACGTCATACGGATCTCTCCCGTATCGGAACGCAGCACCTGCAACTCACCGTCTTCTTCCAGCTGCCAGTCACCGACTAGGGCATACGTGTTCAGCTGTATCTTCGCAGGTGCGGTGTACGTCACGACGTCATCCGACGGATCACCCTTCGCATTGGCCAATGCAGGCCAGGAGCGGGAACCCAGGTAAATCTCGGGCGTCATGTCACGGCGCATCGCTTCCGTGTCATCGGTCACATCCGCATCGATATCGGCCACGCCGGCTTCTTTCAACAGCGCCTTGATCGCCAGATCGGTTTCGTCGTACCCGCCCTCACCGAAATGCGTGTAGCGGATGTAGCCGTCGGCATCGATGAGATATTTGGCCGGCCAGTAGCGGTTGGCGAACGCGCTCCAGGTCTTGAAGTCATTGTCCTGCGCCACCGGATACGTGAGACCGTGGTTTTTGATCGCCGCAGCCACGTTCTTCTCGCTCTTCTCGAACGTGAACTCGGGGCTGTGCACGCCGATCAGCACGAACTTGTCGGTCTCTTTGTACTTCTCCCAGTAGCCCTGGATGTACGGCAGCGTGCGGATGCAGTTGATGCAGCTGTACGTCCAGAAATCGACCAGCACGACTTTGCCCTTCGTGCTCGCCATCGTGAACGGCTCGGAGTTATGCCATGGGCCAAGCCCGGCGAATTCTGGAGCGCGGCTGAGTTTTGGGAGTGTGGGAAGCGTCATGGTGGAATCGGAAGAAGATGTACTGCCTGTAGCTGGAGCATTCGGACTGCCGAACAGCCGTTCTTCCAGACGCGAGGTGAAGCTGCCGAACTCCGTATTCGTGGCAACCCACACCTGCAGCTTCATGAAGAGGCCGAAGTGTAGCGCGATCGCCGTGAGGATAAGTGCAGCGCCTGCGACCTGCTTCACGATGCCGGTGTACTTGTTCAGCTTTCGCACCGAATGCACTGCCGCCTGTCCGCCGTATCCCACAACCAGCAGCGGCACCGCTGTTCCCAGGGCATACACCAGCAGATAGGACAGTGCCATCGCACCGGGCTGCTCGCGCACCGCGGTAAGCACGGCACCCAGTGCCGGACCGGCGCATGGCGCCCAGACCAGACCAAGTGTGAGACCGATGATCAGCGCGGTGATCGGTGAATCCGCTCCGAACTCGCCCCGGGCTTTTGTCTGCACATCCGTACCGAACTGCTGAAGCATGGTGGCGACACGTCCGCCCAACTCCATGGCGATCACGCCGATGATCATGGCGATGATGACCGATGTCCAACCCTTGTCTATGAAGAAGAACGCCCCGAGAACCGCACCGGGAAGCTGGATGCGCTTGTCGTGCGTGAAGAATCCCAAACCGAACAGCAGCAGCAGGTAGATGGTCCCGATGCGGATGTAGTCCGCCAGTTCAACGAACTGGTTCAGGACAACCAGCAGCAGATACAACATGCTCACGAAGCTGATGACCATGCCCAGCACGATGAAGAGCGGCCGAAGCTTGCTCTTCCCGACAACGCTTACGCCCAAAACGATGGGGAGCAGCGGAAGAACGCACGGCAACAAAATGGTGGCCATGCCGGACAGGAACAAAGCGACGTAGAACGCCATGCAAGATCGGGGGAATACCCCAAGTATGGGCCTAGCGCAGCAACGATTGCAATTCGGCCTGGCTGGGATGCACGATGCTCTTCAGGATTTCTCCTTTAACGCGAAGAACCAGGGTATCGTACGTGATCACTTCGTTCTGGAGCCGCACGCTCATGGACTGGTCGTAGTCGATGTAACGCGTGTGCATAGTGACGCTGCCGGAACCGTACAAAGAACGGAGAATCTTGTCGGTGCGCTTGGTGAACGGATCGCCCGACTTGCCGAAGAACAGCAGCATCGTGCCCTCCGTGCCCTCTCCCTCCTCCAACATCTTGTACATGCCGCCGCCGTCGCTGGCGACCGCAGTGAACTCTGCTGACGGTGATGAGCTTGCGACTACCGGAACATTCGCGACAGGCTCAACCGGCGCGTCTTTGCCGCATGCGGCGAGCGCGACACAGCCGATGCAGAGAACTCCAAATCTCAAACGCATGGCGCGACTATACCTTCCAGCTCTTGCCACGCAAAACTGCCGGCGCTTTTCCGGTGCAGAGCACGCACTTGCCGCAGCGCCGCCTGCGCCCGATGCACGTTGCACGGCCATGGGCGATGAGCAGATGCGACAGGTCCGACCAGTCCTTCTGCGGTGTCTTGGACATCAGATCAGCTTCGATCTTGGCCTGTTCCTTTTTCTTCGTGAGACCCAGTTCTTGGCTGACGCGCATCACGTGGGTATCCACCGCGATCCCCTCTTCCACGCCGAATACCGTCGACAGGACAACTGACGCGGTCTTCCGCCCGACACCGCGCAACGTGATCATTTCTGCCATGGTCTTCGGTACCTTGCCGCCGAAATTCTCGATGATCAGCCGGCAGCTCTCGCGGATGGATTTCGCTTTGGCGCGATAGTAGCCACACGAGCGGATGTCAGCCTCGAGTTCCTCCTGGGGAACCCTGAGAAAATCCTGCGGCTTTTTGTACTTGGCGAACAGTGACTTCGTGACGATGTTCACGCGTTTATCCGTGCACTGGGCCGATAAGATCGTGGCTACCAGCAGATCCAGCGGCGTCTTCCAGTCCAGCGTGCATCCGGCATCCGGATACAGCTTCCTGAGAGCGGTGATAGCCTGCGGTACGGTGAGTTCGGGCATACAAGAATCATACTGGAAAAAAGCAAAGCAAACTTCCTTGCTCCGGCCATACCGATGTCATACCCTCTGAACCCCATGCAACCTCTCCCGCCGCTTACCATCTTTGACGTGGAAACAACCGGATTGAGTCCGGCGAACGGCGACAGGATCATCGAGATCGCGGGTATCAGGATAGAGAACGGCCAGGTGGATGAGACACGCACGTTCGTCTCGTTGGTGAACCCCGAAAGGCTGATCCCGTGGGAAGCCCGCCAAGTGAACAAAATCACAGACGATGACGTGCGCACCGCCCCGACCATCGACCAGGTGCTGCCGCAGTTCCTGGAGTTCGCCGCGGGCACAATGCTGGTCGCGCATAATGCAGGCTTCGATATGGGCTTTTTGCAGCGCGAAAAGGAATTCTGCTGGGGTTTTGTGGATCTGCCCGAGTGCTTCTGCACCATGCGCCTGAGCCAGTCGGCGTTCCCGAACGATTTCTACCACAACCTGGACGCCGTCAGCCGCCGGCTGAACCTGACCATGCCCGAGGGACGCCACCGTGCGTTGCCGGACGTAATCCTGACTGCACACGCACTGCTGAAAATGGTCGAGAAAACCGGCATCCAGTCGCTGGAGGAGCTGCGCAAACGGGCCAGTCTCCCGATCTTGGCGAAAAAATAAGGAAATCGGATCAACGTATCTGCGCTATACTCTTTTCACATGGCCACTCTCCAGATTGTCACCGGCGAAAATGCCCCGATCCTGCGGGCAAAGACCAAGAAAGTGCCGAAGGTCACCAAGGAAATCCTGAAGCTGATCGAGGACATGGAGGAAACGACCATCAGTGCCAAGGGCGCCGGTATCGCCGCACCGCAAGTGAACCGTTCCGAGCGCGTCTGCATCGCCATGATCCAGCGCAAGCTGACGCCGTTGATCAACCCGGAGATCACCTGGATGAGCGACGAGGGCGACATGATGGAAGAGGGCTGCCTGAGCCTGCCCGATCTGTGGCTGCAGGTGCCGCGCTCCCTGGAGATCGTGCTGAAGTACCAGGACATCGGCGGCAAAAAGACTGAACGCAAGCTCAGCGGCTACGACGCGCGTGTGGTGCAGCACGAAGTGGATCACCTGGACGGCATTCTGATCGTGGATTACAAAGACATTCCGGTGACGCCGCTGCCGACCGGGAAAGCTTAAAACGCTACTGCGTCGTGCATCTTCTCACGGACGATCTCCATGGCCGCGTGCAGCCGGGACTTTACGGTACCCGGTTTGATTTTCAGCTTTGCTGCTATCTGCGGATACTCCAGCCCCTTTGCCCGTAGCAGCATAACGTCACGCAACGGGTCGGACATGCCTGCGATAACGTCGTAGAGGCGCCCTGTTTGCACCGATAATTCATCCGCGTCATCAGCCTCGCCTACGCTATCAAGCGGATCAGCAATATCGAGAGCGGCATCGCTCTCTCCGCCCGGCACCGCTGAACCAAGACGCACAGTTCTTGCTCCCCTGCGAGTCTGGACGCGCCACATGTCCACGGCAGCATTGCACGCGACGGCATACAGCCACGGCTTGAACTTTCGCGCCCGGTCAAAGGTGAGTGCCTTTTTGACGATCTTCAGCAAAACCTCCTGCACGATGTCTTTGGCGAGCGACGGGTCGTCTTCGCAGTACGTTTTCATGATGTAATTGATCAATTGCGATCGATAATATTTATCGATCAACGTATACGACTCGGTACTGTTTGTATCCAAAAAATGCAAAAACACGTTTGTCCCGTCACCCTCCCACGCCGGCGACGAAGCAGGCTTGCGCGCCGATTCCACAGGGCCTGCCGTACACAGTCGATTTTGCTCCATGGCATAGTGAAGCGCGGGAACGTCCGGGGGTCAAAAAAGCGGCACCCGACCACCCGAAAAGGTTTGATCCTTGCGGAAAGAACGGGTAGGCTCGCTTCGTCCAAATGGCAGAGCTTGAAGCCATCATCGGCCTGGAAGTGCACGCGCAAATGAACACGAAGACCAAGATGTTCTGCTCGTGCGACAACGACGCCTGGAACAAGCCGCCGAACACGACGGTCTGCCCGGTCTGCATGGGTCACCCCGGCACGCTGCCGGTTCCAAACCGCGGCGTCATCGAGAAGTCCATCCGCGCCTCCAAAGCACTCAAGTGCACTGTGAACCAGCAGTGCCACTTCGATCGAAAGAACTACTTCTACCCCGACCTCCCGGCCGGGTACCAGATTTCGCAGTACAAGTTCCCGCTCAGCTCCAACGGCAACGTGGTCTACTCGACCGCCGACAGTTCGGGCCGCAGCACCGGCAGTTACAGCTGCCGCATCACCCGCCTGCACATAGAGAACGACGCCGGCAAACTGATGCATAGGGCCGGACGTTCGTACTGTGACTACAACCGCGCCGGAACACCGCTGATGGAGATCGTCACCGAGCCCGATCTGCGCTCGGCCGAAGAAGCCAGTGCGTTCGTGCAGGAGTTACGCCGGATTCTGATCGCGGTCGGCTCCAGCGAGGCAGATATGTACAAAGGCATGATGCGTTTCGACGCCAGCATCTCGCTGCGCCCCAAGGGCGAGGACAAGCTGTACCCGCGCGTGGAGATCAAGAACCTGAACTCGTTCAAGGCGCTGGAGAAGGCGCTGCAGTATCAGGAAAAACTGCTGCGAAAGCAGTGGAGCGAAGGCAAGGCGCCCACCGGAGAAACGACCGTCGGCTGGATCGACGAAGACGAGAAGACCGTGCTGCTGCGCGACAAAGAAACCGCCGCCGATTACCGCTACTTCCCGGAGCCGGATATTCCGCCGATCGTGCTGGAGGCCGCGTACATCGAGCAGGTTGCAGCCGGTATCGCCAAGCTGCCGTCCGAGATGAAGCAGGAGTACGTGACCATGGGTCTGACCGACGCCGAAGCCGCGATGCTGGTCGACCAGAGCCCGCTGCGTGAGCGCTTTGATGCGATCAAAGCCAAGACCAATGACCCGAAGCGCGCATCGTCGCTGGTGCTGACGCAGCTGGTCGGATTCCTGAAGCAGCAGGACAAGAAGGCCGAAGACTCCCCGTCCGTGGATGCGATGCTGGAACTGTCGGATGCCATCGCCAGCGGCAAGATCAGCGTCAACGCCGGTAAAGAAGTCCTGGAAGAGATGGTGACGTCCGGCAAGGCACCTATCGCGATCATCAAAGAAAAGGGGCTGGAACAGGTCTCGGACACCGGAGCCATCGAGAAGCTGGTGCAGGAGGCCATCGCCGCTAACCCGGGCTCTATAGCCGACTACAAGGCCGGCAAGCAGGCAGCCTTGGGCGCAATCGTGGGTTGGGTCATGAAGCAATCCAAGGGCAAAGCCAACCCGGGCATGGTGAATGAGCTGCTGAAAAAGCAGATCGGGTAACGTCCACCGAAGGATCATGCTGAGGCACGACCGGAAAAAAGACAACTGACTTCGGCGTGCCCGCTTTTTTGTCTGGGTCGCCGGAAAAAAATGACGTCGCCCGACTTCGGACCGGCACGATCTGTACGAAAAAACGCCGGTTCGTAGTATGCGCTCACTCACCTCTCCCCCACACCTCTATGCTCGACCGTCTCTCTCCCGGAACATCAGATGAAGCGGCTGCCACTGTCGTCGTCCTTGGCGATGCCGATACAGCAGATGTCATCGATCTCACGGGGCAGGCTCGCGTTGAAATGCCAGCTCGCTATTCACGAACCGAACATGCTGCCTGGAAACACGTCAAAGCCGAGACATTAGAGCAGTACACCGCCTGGAAGCAGGGTTGGACCTTCAGAAAAACACGGGCGGAACTCGACGGCGACTAACTTCACGAAGGAAAACCTACGGTTTTCCTTTCGTGGACTATCCTTTCCCTAAGCGGTGCGGCTCCAGACCGGCAGAGCCGGTCTTCGCCGGTTTTAGCCGCCCGCGGGCGTACGTATGAATTTGATACAAAAAACCCGGAGAGCGCCCCGGGTTTTTGATATCGGATCAATTCCTAAGCCCTCTCAACATATTCGCCACGCTCAGTGTTCACTTTGATCCTGTCGCCTTCGTTCACGAACAAGGGCACGTTCAGGCTGACGCCGCTGTCCAGCTTGGCAGGTTTGTTGCCGCCGGTGGCGGTGTCGCCGCGCAGGCCCGGAGACGTCTCCACGACGGTCAGGATGACCGTGGCCGGCAGCTTGATGCCGATCGGGTTGCCGTCGTAGGTGAGTGCATCGACTTCCATACCGTCGATCATGTAGCTGACGACGTCACCGAGTGAATCGTCGCTCAGCTCAAACTGGTCGTAGGTCTCCAGATCCATGAACGCACGCTTGCCCTGGTTCACGTAAAGGTACTGCACATGGCGGTAACCGACCTCCGCAGGCTCGATCTTCTCGCTGCCTTGGAAGTTCTTGGCGATGATCGAACCGGTCTTCAGATTCTTCAGCTTGGTCTGCATGTTCGCCTTGGATTGGCTTTTGCGGCTGAAGTCTGCGGTGAGGATGAGGAACGGCTCGCCGTCGATGGTGATGGCCTTGCCGGGCTTCAGTTCGGTGATCGTGTACATGCGGGTATGGGGAAAATACGCTTGGCGACCAAGTGTACATCGGCCTCTTGATGCGGTTCAAGCCTATGCGAAGGCTTTCGAAGGGCTACAGGCCCAGCGATGTGCCGTTGTTCAGCTCGTCACCCATGTTCTTGATCTCGGTGCGGACGTAGCCTGCCAGGAAATTCGGCGGCAGTTTGCGGTACAAGCGGCGCAGCTTGGTGCCGCGGTTCGGATCGTTGTTCACGCGCCAGTCGGTGAGGATGTTCATGAGCACGTTGTAGCGGCTGCGCGGCATGTCCATGCTGAAAATCTCGTTGAACGCGTCGTCGATTTCCTTGTCCAGTTGAGCCTCGGTCACGAGCACCTGGGTCGTGTCCTGCGGCAGATATTGGGCAATGCCGGCCTGAGCCGCGACCACGACCGGGTCGGACGGGCCCTCGGACAGGCTGTTGAGCTTTTCCGAAACGCTGGCCAGCAGCGAGGTCGCCTCTTTCTTCAGAAGCGGATGCGTAGTCTCGTCATTCAGGATGTCAGCTAGCTCCGGGCTGATGTCGTTCAGCGACTGCACCGCGCCGGTCAGGCTGGCGGACAACTGGAGCGACTGATTGAGTTCGATAAGCTTATCGACCAGCACGTAGCCCTTGATGTCGCGTGACTTGTCGGCATCCGGGATGGCCGTGCTCAGGTCCAGAACGGTCTGCTGCAACGACGTGATCTGATCGTCGGAATCTGCACCAAGCACCAGTGATGAACTGGCGTCGTCGATCTGCTGCTGCACCAGGAACCGTGCGGTAGTGCTGCCGCTGCTGTCGGCCAAAGCGACCAGCGTGTTCTTGAATTCACTCAACGGCTTTTCGGCTTCTTCCTGCTGACCCTGGTCCAGCAACGTCATAGCCTCGTTCAGGCGCGTGTCTGCCTGCTGTGCGATTTTCTCTTCTTTGGAATCCTGATCCAGCGTGAACATCACGTCGATCTGCTCGGAGATGCGCTTGGCGGTGTAGAAGGTCGAACCCGGGAGGATGCCGGCCATTTTCTCGCGGCGGTTGCGCTGCACTTCACGGATCTCGGTGCGGTGCACGCCGTCCAAGTCCAGGTTCACGCTCACCTGCGTCTGCAGGAACTGGGATGCCGGAATCTTGCTGACTGCGACGCTTCTGCCCGCGACCACCAGGCGCTCACCCGAGACCAGCAGCTCCTGCTTGGTCGGAGACTGGAAGCTGGCACCACGGTCGTAGACGGCCACAGTCACACGGTTGCCATCGTTGCTGACACTCATGCTGCCGGCGTTCACGAATGCTGTGCCCTGCGACGTACCGACCGAAATCGGCGTGAAGCTGGCGGGCAACATGCCGAGCACCCACACCTGGCCTTTTTCCAATGTGACAGTCGGACGGAGAGACGCGAAATGTGGACGATCACCGATATCAAGCACATGGACTTTGCTGTTGGGTGCGACGCGCAGCACGCCGTCATCGTTGAAGATGACTGTTGCCTGCGAGTTGGGACCGGTGCTGATGATGGCCGGACCGCGCAGTTCATTGGTACCGTTCAGCGTGATCTGGATGCCTGCAATGGTTACCTCCACGTCGCCGCTCGCGACAATCTGCACCAGCGTTTCGGCCTGCAGAACCGGTGCCATCAGCACCAGCGGCAGAGAGCGGACAAGCAGCACAAAGGCGGCGAAGGCGGCTGTCCATTTGATGAAACCCGAGGCCCACGGCGCCCTGCGGACATCCAAACGGGCCAGAACCTGTTCTTTCAATTCGGCTCTGCGGGCGGGTGACATATCGATACCGCCAGCCAGAGTCGGCAAAAGCGCGGCGCTGCCTGATCGGATCGATTTGAACATGCGGTTTTTGGCCGTTTCCCGGAAAGCCGGGGTCGGCTCCACTGCAGAAACCGCATCCAGAAGCGATTCCGGACGGATTTTGTGCTCTACCCGGCGCAGCACTTTTGCGCGGAATGCGTCACTTGGTGACGTATCCCTGGCAAGCCGCTGGATGGAGAGAGGATCCAACATGGGTTGTGCACTAGTTAGAACGAAAAACCCGGCGTTGTGTTACACCCTCCGGCTCCCCTGTTTCGGCTGAAAATGAGCGTTCTTTTGGCAAAAGCAGCTCCAATTTCTTGAGTGCGCGGAACTTGAGAATGCGGACGTAGCCCTCTGTGAGGCGCAGGGACCGCGCGACTTCGGCATGAGACAGTTCTGACACGTAGTGCAGAAGCAGGATTTCGCGGTACAAACGCGGCAGCTGGTTGAGTGCCTCGCGCACCATCGAAACCGACATCGCACGTTCGGCCAATTTCTTCGGATCAGAGCCATGGCTTTCATCCACAAGATTTTCGCTGAGTTCTTCGAACCCGCGCTGGGAGCGGTACGCGTCCACTACCGAGTGACGGGCGATGCGGAACAGCCATGCCGCGAACGGCACACCGACGACTGCTTTGTACGTGTGCAGCTTCTCCCATGCTTTCACGAAAATCTCTGCCACCAGATCCTCTGCCAAATCCTCCGGAAAGCGGAACACGACGTAGCGGTAGACCGGGGTCAAAAAGGCATCGTAGACCTTTCCGAACGCCTCGGTATCACCTCCCTGGGCCTTCCGGATGAGCTCTATGAGCTCCTGCGGGTCTATAGGCTGAACAGACATTGAGAAGACAGTATAGTCAACAAATACAACGGATAACAAACGTTTTCGTAACAAGATTCCGCTTGTGTGGAAGCCGCAAACAACGTGTGTACTTACGCCGCGATCCTGTCCTCTGGATCCCGTTGCAGCTCTGGCTCTCCCTGCGGACGTGCATAGTCTGGAACCGCCTTTAGACCCTGCTCGTACCACGCTACGCGCTCTTTATAGAGCCACTCGATCCTGTCACGCTGAGTCTGATCCTGCACCAACGGTATTTGCGCCTCACAATAAGCGGCAAGCGCCTCGAAGCTGGAAAACTGGGTGCCCTTCGGCTGTCGATCTAGAGCGCCACGGATTGGGACATGATCCTGGACCGCATCCTCCCATCCATCCAGCGCATCATCCAACTCTGCAATGATGACATCTTGCGACCGCGGCACCTCGGAATAATCGTGAGCCTGCGGTGCAGGAACGGGCTCTATGGAAGCACCCTCAAGAGGCGCATGCAATGCGGAAGTCAGCTCTCCTGCGACTGTGTTTTGCGTATCGTTTACCCTGGCTGCCTGGGCATCCAACTGAATGACCTCCAGAGGTATCCTGCCTTCGGCATTAAAAGGACCCACTTTATATGTGTGGATCGTGCCCTGGTAAGGACGACGTCCCTGAGGCGTGAAATACCACCGGACACCCGGCGTCGCCTCATAATACGTGACTGGTGCATCGGGTGAGTTCATACGGGAAACAGGGGGATGGAACTGACGGATCGCCCGTCAGCCGTCCATACTAAAGCAACCCATTCAGATCTCAACATATCTTGGTCACTACCGTCTAATTCAGCAGAAGAAAGCGAAAAAATGGCCGTCTACTCCCACTCGATCGTGGCCGGCGGCTTGTTGGTGAGGTCCAAAAACACCGCGTCGATGCCGTCCAGCGCCATGATCCGTTCGGTCATGGTTTTCAGTGCCGAAGACGGAAGCCGCGCGGCGTTGGCGGTCATCGCGTCGGTGGAGTTGATCGGACGCAGGACGATGGAACGTCCGCCGTTGATGCCCACCGGCAACAACACCACCGGGAACTGCCAGATTTTTTCGTACAGATCTTCGCCGCGCATGACCGCGTCGACAATCGCATCCGCTTCGCGCAGCAGATCGGCAAGATCGCGTGTCAGGTAGCCCGGCGTAAACTGCAACTCCTGGGGCGCATCCGATGACAAGCAGTGCAGCACCCGGCTGATGGTCTTGTTGGCGTTCGGGATGCTGCTGGCCAGCGCGTACTCGTCCTCGGCAGGCTCCAACGGGGTGGAGGAATACAACGCGAGCGCGTGGCGGTATGTGCGCCCGTCACCCTGCACGCCGACCGATTTCACCGGCAAAATCATGTGCGGACGGTCGAGCGACAGCGAGACATCATCCGTGCCGAATTCCTTGTCGCCGCACAGAATGCGCACGCCCAAGCCCGGCCCCGGGAACGGGTGTCGCCAGACCAGCTCGTGCGGCAAACCCAGCTCTTCGCCGAGCATGCGCACTTCGTCTTTGTAGAGTTCTTTGAGTGGCTCGATGACGAGGCCCTGCTCGATCATTTTCTGCACCGCATCGACGCGGTTGTGATGCGTCTTGATGTGGTCGGCATGCTTGGTGCCGCCGGTCTCGATAGTGTCGGGGTAGATGGTCCCCTGCCCGAGCATAATTCCGTCTTCGACCTTCAGGTTCATACGTTCGCTCACGCGCTTCTGCACTGCAAGGAACGTGTCACCGATGGCTTTGCGCTTGGCTTCCGGCTCGTACAGTCCCTTGAGCGCGGCGAAGAATTCCTCGGACGCATCTTCGATGTGCAGGTTCTTGATGCCGAGCTTTTCCATCGCGGTGTGGATCATCTCGACTTCGTTCTTCCGCATCATTCCGGTGTCGACGAGCAGACCTTGAACACGATCTACACCGAGCACTTCATTCAGCAGCGTGAACGCCACCGTGGAATCCACTCCGCCGGACACAAGCATGAACACCCTGCGGTTGCCCACCTCTTCTTTTATCTGCGCACCAACGTGATCTTTGTAGCCGGTCATGGACCATGCCGCCGGCACGCACAAATCGCAGAAGCGCTTGAGGATGTCGATGCCGTGCTGCGTGTGCGTGACCTCCACGTGGAACTGGATGCCGAAAATCTTGCGCTTCATGTCGGCCATCGCGGCCAGCTTGCACGCCTCGGTGGATGCAGTGGCACTGAACCCCGCCGGCAGACCGGTGACCTCGTCACCATGGGACATCCAGACCGTAAACTTCTCAGGCAAACCGGCAAACAGCGGATGTGCTTTGTCTGTGACTGTCAGTTCGACCGGGCCGTACTCCTTGGTTTTGCCGGGTTCGACTTTGCCGCCCAGCGCATGCGCGACCCACTGGTGGCCATAACACAAACCAAGCACCGGTATGCCGAGGTCCAGGATGCCGGGATTCGCCTGCGGGCTGCCGGCCTCGTACACGCTCTGCGGACCGCCGGACAGGATGATGCCCGCGGCTTGCTGCAGCGACGCTGGATCGGCGTCACACGGACGGATTTCGGAGTAGTACCCAAAACGGCGAATGCGACTCGCGATGAGGTGCGCATACTGTCCGCCGAAGTCCAAAATCACGATGGAGTTGGGGGCGACCTTCATGGGAGGACTTTACCGCATGCCACCCGCTGCGCGCCACCCGCTCTCTGGCCTAATGTTTGTGCGGAATCGCCGGCTGCCGCCAGTTGCGGTCCAGCCTGCCGGGCATCATGTAGTAGATCGGAATCAGGAGGTACAGCGCCAGACTGAGGCGCATGCTGTAGAACGACAGCAGTATCGCCAGAAGCGCGATCGCGGGCGCGACTTTAACGCGCAGCTTCACCCCTCTGATGAGCGCGGGCGTCACGTCATGATCGGTCAGGCGATGATGCTTGGTGGCGTAGTGCCAGCCGAGGAAGCTGAGACTGCCGATAACCAGAAGGTTAATGCCGTAGATGATGTAGGGCAGTTGGAAGGCCATGTCCTCGCTGACCAGCGCCGTGCTGAACGGAATGAGCGCCACAAACATGAGGAAGGTCAGGCTGATCCACAGCATCACGCGGTCGACGCGCTCGATGTAATGGAACTGCAGGTGCTGGCCGACCCAGAACACGGCCAGGTTGGCGAAGCTGACCACGTACGCCAGCAACATCGGCCACATCGCGGCCAGTTTTTCCGCGAGCTCTGCCTGCGTGTGTGCCTCGGGCACATGGAATTCGATCACCAGCAGGGTCATGACAATCGCGAACACTCCATCCTGAAGAAATTCCAGGCGATGGGTGCTGAGTGCTGTGCCTGCGGCGACACCTCCGTTTTTCTTCATGGCCGCATGGTAGCGCCGGGTTCACGGGAGCTCAATACGGGAACCGACACCCCCGCCGCCAGCAGCATCCACATGCCGTACGCCACCGCGCTGTCTTCCCACGCGTGCAAAAACAGACCGGCGATGCTCACACCCAACAGCGCTAGCGAGAGCGCATTGGTAAACGACGAACGCACGCGCACCTCCCGCCATATCACCATGAGCACCAGCCACAGGAACAGAACCATGCCGACGATTCCCAGCTCCACACCAATCTGCAGGTACCAGTTCTCGGTGAGCATGGGGCAGTTGCAGGGCAAAGGTTTACCCTGAGCCGTGTCGAAGGGCTGCACTTGTTCGGCACCAACGAACACGCACAGCTGCGGATGCGCCGTTGCCCATGACGGGTCGTCACCGGGCTGGAGCTGCACGCATGTATCGCTGAGCATGTTGCTGGCCGGACCGGCCGTACCCAGACCAGATCCGAGTGGTTGGGCCATCATGACGTGGAATGCCTGCACCGGTTTGTCGAAGTGCGCGCGGGACGATGCGACACGCAGCAGCACCTGCGGGAACAGTGCCGCTACGACAACGCACACCACAACTACCGCACCAGCGGCAATGAGTGACAGCGAGCGAATATGTCGCTGCGCGAATGCACCGGCGTACCACAGGCCGACCGCCACGATGACAATGGAGCTGATCCACGCCGCACGCGAGAACGTGAGCAGAATGCCCAGACCGATCAGAGTCGCAAAAACGATCGGCATCCCCCACTGACGCGAGGAGTCATCACTGGAAAACCGGCGCTTCAGCAGATCGACGATGACAATGCTCCACGGAAGCAATAACCACAGGCCCAACTGATTCGGTCCGCTCATCACGCTCTGCATGCGCCGCATCGCCGTACCCATCACCTGCTGGAACGGAGCAATGGGGGCACCGGACTGATAGAGCGAATGCAGATCGGAGTACCCCAGCGCACTGAAGAACGACTGCGGCAACACCAACGCGGCCAGGCCGTACAGCACGATCACACAGGCCGTGAGCGGCAGCAGTGAGCGCACCAGCATCTTCCAATCCTGCGACCATGGCACGCGGCGCATTGCCACAAAAGCTGCCAATGGCAGAAGGTCATATTTGGCGCCATAGAGGAACTGTTTGAGCGGGACATCGTTCAATCCGAACGACACCGCCGGCGCGACGATGAACAGCGCGAGAATCGCCATGTCCAACGCATCGGCTTTCAGCGTGAGCTCTTTCCTGCGCGTGACGATTTCGATCAGCGCCAAGATGACCAGCAGCGCGATCGCTGCTTCTTTCCAGAGTGACAATGCCCGGAGCGGCGCATGCATGGGCCCGGCAAGCACCTTGGTAAACACGGTCACCAGCAGTGCGTGGAACGGCAAAAGCAGCAGAACCACCAGAGCCAATCGTTCTCGGAAGCGTTGCATGCACGCAAGTATACAGCATTAAGCCATACCCAACCGTTCTTCGTCCGCCCGGAAGACTTCCCCCTTCTTGAGCACGGCCTCCACCGCGTCGATGCACTTGGCGCTGACATTCTTTCCGTAGAGCTTTGGCGCGTTTCGCATCGCCTTGTTGTCCCATGCGTACCCTATGACATCGGCGATCATCCCGGCTTCCACCGGCGGTGCGATGATGTTGCCGCCGTTCATGATGGATTCGCTGCGGTCGGAGCCGAAGCGCAGCGTGACGCACGGCACACCCATCACGTTCATCTCCTCCTGCATGGAGCCGGAGTCGGTCGCGCATACGGCGGCCTTGCTCATCGCGGCGATGACATCGGTGTACTGCGCCCACACCGGCGAATAGACGAAGTTCTTGTGCGTCTTGGCCAAAGCTTCCACATCGGCCTTCAGGTTGAACCGCTCGAATGCCAGGTCAGTCTGGATCATGCCGATCAGCAGGACTGTCCGGCCGGATTCGATCAGCTGTTTCATCGCACCGTAAATCGCGCGGAAACGCACTTCGCTCTGGCAGTTCTCGCGGCGGTGGATGCAGAAACGCACGAAGTCGCCGTCGGCCAGCACCGGAAATTTCCTGAACACGTCCGAGTTCTTGGCGTTCGCCAGCCCCTCTTCCACTGCGTCGGCTACGGAGTTCCCGACCACGAAGATGCGGTCCTCGGCGAAGCCCTCGCTCTGCAAAAACTCGCGGTCCAGTTCGACCGGTGCCAGGTGCACGCCGGTGGCGGCCTCGCTGCTGCGGGTGTTGAACTGCTCCGGATACGGCTCCTGGCTGCCGCGCTTCCAGTTTTTCTTGTCCTGCAAAAATTCATGCCATTCACGCATCGCTGCCGCCGGATCTTTCATCCGCTCTGCGCCTTTGGACCAGAGATCATAATCGGGAGTAAGCGTGCGGATCCCCGCCTCCACGTGCACCGCCGCGAAACCCAGTGAATAGCCCGCGATGCTGCCGGCCATCGCCGTGGTCGTATCGCCGTGAACATACGGAATGACCGTCTTGCCGCGCTTCTTCAGTTCGGCCATCACATCGCCGCCGCGCCCGATGATCTGGCTGACCACCTCGTGCATGGATCCGCGCACGTTCAGGTTGAAGTCCGGCTCCACGCCGAATTCTTTCAGCATGCCGCCGCTGAGGTTCTCGTCGTAATGCTGTCCGGTGTGGCCGAGCACCGCGGTGTGTCCGCGCTTCACAAGTTCGCGGTACAGCGGCACCTGCTTGATGATGTCAGGCTTGGTCGCGATCAGAATAAGATGCACATGCTTGCCCTTCGCCGCTGCGATGCGGTCGTAGAAATCGGCCTGTCGGAACGTGGTGTTTTGCATGCTATTTTTTGGACGCATCCTGCGTCTTCTGGATCCCCGGAACATCCATCACCTCTTTGCCTGTCATTTTCTCGCCGTCAAAGGTGTACACGTACGGTGTAGCCAGGCCGATCTCCATGGTCGCGGCTGCATCTTTCTCCATATTCTCGAGATGCTTCATGATCGGACGAAGACTGTTGCCGTGTGCAGCGATGATCACGTTCTTGCCGGCGTGCAGCAGCGGAAGCACGTACTGCACAAAGAACGGCTTGGTGCGTCGCTCGCAGTCGGCCATGCTTTCGCCGCCCGGAGGAGGCGTGTCGTAACTGCGGCGCCACAGCTTGACCTTGTCGGCACCGTACTTGTCGGCAGTCTCGGCTTTGTTGAGTCCCTGCAGATCACCGTAGTGTCTTTCGTTGAGAGCTGAATCGAACTCGACCGGAACCGTCGCACCCATCGCCTTCAGGATGATCGAGAGAGTGTCATTGGCGCGCTTCAGGCGAGAAGTGAATGCGACATCGAACGTGAACTTCCCTTTGAGCGCCTTGCCCGTGAGCTCAGCGTCCGCCGCTCCCCGCTCGGTCAACGGCACATCGGTCCAGCCGGTAAACCTGTTCTCTAGGTTCCATTGAGATTGGCCGTGGCGGATCAAAACGAGGGTGGACATGGCTGCAGCCTACCACAAGCCTAAACCCCCGGAACATCTGTAAAAAATCCGGCAAAAATGCTATAATGGGGAGAAATGGACATAAACCACATCTATCAAGACAAGGCCAAGGCGAAGATGATCCTGGCGATCCTCCTGTCCGTTGCGGTAGTCGCAGCGACTGCTTTGCTCGGCCGCGGCTTCCTTCATATAAAGAGCGCACTGACACAGGAGATCCCCGACGAGGTCACGCTGATGCAGATAGAGCTGCAGCGCGATCCGGAGGTGTCGATTACCAGCGTGGAAGCAATTCCGTACCGCGAGGGCAGCGATGAGTATGGATTCATCTACGAAAAAAATGATGAACAGTACTTTGTCCGCGTGGTAAAGAAAGGAACAGGCTGGAACTTCAAAGACGAGCCTGAGTTACTGCACGCCGAATCAGACGTCGCGGTGTCGCAGGATCAGTGACGGAAAGACGACAACCGCGTTGACGATCCGCTTGAAGCGCGTGGGCTGATTGACCAAACGCCACAACCATTCGAGTCCTGCTGAACGCATCCAAGCCGGAGCACGCTTTTGCTTGCCGGTGATGAAGTCGAACGCGCCGCCGACGCCCATCGCCAGACGGACTGACGGCATGGACGCCAGATTGCGCTTTATCCAGAGTTCCTGCGCCGGAGCGCCGTACGCAACGAAGACCGTGCGTGCGCCGGACAGGTTGATGCGTCGAACAATGTCATCGTCGTTGCTCGCCGCCGGTGAACCGGCGAATGTACCGGCCACCGACAGTTCGGGGTTCATCTTTTTCAGGATCTTCGCGGTCTCCTCAGCTACGCCGGGGGCAGCGCCCAGAAAAAAGACGGGATTCGCCGCGAGCATGCCGCAGATCTGCGGAACCAGGTCTGTGCCTGTCGCACGTCCGGGCAGCGGCGTACCCATGCGCTTGGCGGCCCACAACAAACCGGCGCCGTCAGCTACGTTCAGATCACCCCAATTCAACGCAGCAAGAAACTGCGGATTGCGACTGGCCTCCACAATCATCTCCGGATTTGGCGTGAACACCGCATGTCCCCTCTGCTCGCGCAGCATCGATTGGATCCGCTCCAGCGCCTGTTCGGCTGTGAGCGCGTCGACGGGAACGCCGAGGATGGCAATTCGCGTGGCCAACTGGTTCCATTCTGCTCCGAAATCACGCACAATGGAACGCGTCACATGCGCATATCCCGCTCACCCCTCCTGGCCGTCTTCGCGTGCATCGCACTCATCAGCGCATGCCAGCCGCAGCAGCCTGCAACGCCCGCCGTCACTCCCGCCCCGCCGGACGTGACACAGGTCTGGTCATCCAAAGCCAGCTCGCAGCCGCAGACATCGTCATCTTCATCAGCACCGGCAACGGTGCAGACCGGAACGGACGTCGTCGGCACCAACGAAGCCACGCCCACCGGCGTCGACAGCCTGGAAGTCCCGACAACCGCAACCGGCGGCTCCATGACCGGACGCCTGACCGTCGGCGGAACCACTATCCTGTATGGCAACGCGCCCAGCACATCTGCCGAGTTCAACAGCCCGCCGGTGATGCTCGAGTTCTTCGACTACAACTGCGAGTACTGCCGCCAGCAGGCACGCGAACAATGGGACTGGCTGAGCGACCGGTACCTCGCGACACGCAGGATGAACATCGAGCGGATCTACGTGCCGCTCACCGATGCCGGAAAGATGATGGACCAGGCCGCGCTGTGCGCCGCAGCCCAGGGAAAATACGACGAGATGGACGCCTATCTGATGGCCTACGTGCCGCAGACGCAGGCGCCGATCCTGGCGCAGCTGAAAACCATGGGCATTAACCAGAAAACGTTCACGGCCTGCATGCAGCGCAAAGATCTGATCACAGATCAGAACGGCGTGCTGGCAGACGGAACCGTCATCGACCGCATCCCCGCCTTCCGCATCGGAGGCACATCATGGATCGGCATCCTGTCTCTGGAAGAACTGCAGAAAACCATCGACGGTGCACTGAAGGAAACCTATTCTCGGTAGTCCATGCCCGAATTGCCAGAGGTCGAAACCACCGTTCGTGCGCTGGTCCCCGCCATCATCGGCAGGACGATTGTCCGTGTGCAGGTGCTGCGGCCAAACATGGTCGGCGGCGACTCGCGTGCTTTCGAAACAGCACTAACCGATAAGAAAATCCGCGCCATCACCCGCCGCGGCAAATACATGCTGGTCGACATGGGTGACCGCACACTGCTGTTGCATCTGCGCATGAGCGGCAGGCTGGGACTGCGCACGCCGGACGAACCCGAATTGACCTACGAACGCATCAGGTTTTATCTGGATGACAAACGGATCCTGATTTTCAACGATCCGCGCACGCTTGGCCGCGCGCTAATCCTGAAGCCGGGCGATGCCGATGGGCATCCGCTGCTGGCCAAGCTGGGTCCCGACGCGCTGGACATAGATGCATGGCTGTTCGCCGAACGGATCCGCACGCGCCGCACACCGGTAAAAGTCGCGCTGCTGGATCAATCGTTCATTGCAGGCGTGGGCAACATCTACGCACAGGAAGCCTGCTTCATCGCCGGCATCGACCCGCGCCGAGACGGAGCGGACTTGTCCGAGGACGAAGCGATGAGCCTGTTCAAGGCGATGAACCAGACGCTGGAACACGGCATAGAAAACATGGGCACCAGCTTCTCGGACTTCGCCGACCTGTTCGGCAAACCGGGGCAGAACCAGACCAGCCTGTGGGTCTACGGCCGCGCGGACGAAAGCTGCCGCAAGTGCGGTGGCAAGATTGAGTCCATCACACAGGCACAGCGGACGACGGCGTGGTGTCGCAGGTGCCAGAAATAAAAAGAGAGCAAATCCACCCACCCCCGGCTCCCAACCAAATACTTCACTAAACCTCACGCGTCCCAAGGACTTCTGATTTGATTAAAGCAAAAGGCGGCGGGCGCGGCGCAGGACTGGGGCCGGTGGCAGCCCTGAAGCACAGGGCCCGCCACAGCGGGTTCCTGCTTCAGGGCGTTGCTCGACGCGCAGCGCTTTTTGGTCCTTTTTGCCGCGTTGGCAAAAAGGACAGATCGAAATCCCTCACCCTAACCCTCTCCCTTTGCGAAGGGAGAGGGAAGACGCTGCTATAATGATATCCACAATGAAACTTTCCTCTGCCATCGACGACTTCCTTACGCACTGCGAGATCGGCAAATACCAGAGCAAGAAGACCGTGGAGAACTACCGCCACTACCTCAAGCGGTTTGAGGGTTTCGCGAAACCGACGCTGGACGTGGCCAAGATCAACGGCGACCTGGTACGCGACTACCGGCTGTACCTGCACCGTCTCCACGTGGAGGGCGAAGGCGTCACGCTGAACATCCGCACGCAGCAGTACCACCTCATCGCGCTGCGGGCGATGCTGAAGCACCTGGCCAAGAACGACGTGCGCACCATGTCTGCCGAGAAGATCGAATTGCCCAAGGTACCGGGACGCGAGGTGGAAGTGCTCTCCCGCGAGGAGCTGGACGAGATGTTCAAGACGCTGGATCCGACCGAGAAGAACGGCCTGCGTAATTTGGCGCTGCTGCACATGCTGTATTCCACCGGGCTGCGCGTGAGCGAGCTGAGTAACTTAAACCGCGAGGACGTGAACCTGAGCAAAGGCGAATTCAGAGTCATCGGTAAGGGCCGCAAAGCCCGCATCGTGTTCCTGTCCGGCATCGCGGCGGATCACGTGAAGAATTACCTGAACTCCCGCAGCGACAACGCCAAGCCGGTGTTCATCAGCAACTCGAACCGGTCGATAAACAAAGACATTCTGAAGGGCGACGCGCGACGGCTGCAACCGCAGGCAATCGAACGCATCATGCGGCGCATCTGCGTGAAGGCCGGCATCGTGAAGAAGGTCACCCCGCACACCATCCGCCACACCTTCGCCACCGAACTGCTGCGCAACGGCGCGGACATCCGCTCGGTGCAGGAAATGCTCGGGCATGCCAGCATCACCACCACTCAGATCTATACACACCTGACTGATAAGCGGCTGAAGGATATTCATCAGCGCTACCACCGCTAAATCTACATCGTGATTCGGATGGTCTTCCTGGGCGACGTCTGCCCGGCCATGATTTTCACGTGATCTTTGGCGACGCCCAAACCCTCAGACAGAAAATCGATCAGCTCGGCGTTGGCTTTGCCGTCCTCGGGCACCGCTGCGACGTCAAATTTGATCGTGCCGTCATCCATCACATCCTTGATGACCGTCTTGTCTGCGCCAGGGCGCGCCTTCACCGAGAAGGTAATGACGCCGTCTTCGTAGAGCCGTGTGCGCAGTGCCGCCAGCAGGTCGATCTCGGGTTCCATGGGCACATTCTACAGCAGAACGGGCGTTGGCGGCACTCCCGACTGGCGCTACTATCGCAGCATCCTCCCCTTTCACATGCAGAATTTTAACCGGTTTCACATCGTGTCGTCGCTGTTCATCGCCACACTGGTCGTCTCGAATATCGTCGCGGTGAAAATCGCCGACATCGGCGGACTGTTTCTGCCTGCAGCGGTGCTCGTGTTCCCGGTAACATACGTGCTGTGTGACGTGCTGACCGAAGTGTACGGCTTCGCTGCGACTCGCCGCGTCATCTGGATGGGATTCGCCTGCAACTTGCTGGCCGCGCTGGTGATCCAGCTGAGCATCTGGCTCCCGGCCGCTCCGTTCTATTCGGCATCCGACGCGTACGCCAGCATCCTGGGTTCCACCCCGAGAATCCTGGCTGCATCGTTCGTCGCTTACCTGATCGGCTCGTTCACGAACGCGGTGATCCTCGCCAAACTGAAAGTGAAGACCAACGGCAAGCATCTGTGGCTGCGCACCATCAGCTCGACCATCGTCGGCGAAGGTCTGGATTCGGCGATCTTCATCTCGCTGGCGTTCTGGGGCATCTTCGAGCCAGCACAGGTCGGTACGCTGATCCTCACCCAGTGGCTGTTCAAGCTGGCATTCGAGGTCGTGCTGACACCGGTAACCTACGCGGTGACCGGCTACCTGAAGCGCGCCGACAAGATCGACCACTTCGACCGCAACACACGTTTCTCCCCTTTCTGATATGCCAACCGACTCCGCAGACCTGAAGGCACTCACCAAACTCGGCAAGAAGGCTGCCGCGTCCCGCACGCTGGAGGCGTTCCCGAACCATGCCGGGAAGAACATGGAGATCGCGCTGACCTGCACCGAGTTCACCTGCGTCTGCCCGCTCACCGGCCAGCCGGACTTCGCGACCATCGACATCGTCTACGTGCCGTACAAGCATGTGGTTGAATCCAAATCCATGAAGCTGTACCTGGAAACGTTCCGCAACGTCGGCGTGTTCCACGAGCACTTGGCCGTGGACATCGCGAATGACTTCAAGAAGTTCATCAAGCCGCGCTCGGTGAGCGTGACGGTCAACTTCAACGTGCGCGGCGGCATCGCCATCTCGGCGACGTACCGACTATGAAAGCTTAGTCTGGGCGCTTTTCCTCTTTCGCCTCGTCCCCTTCGTCGGCAACGCGTCTGGCGCGCTTGTCGATGCCTTTTGGTTTGCGGCCTTTCTCAACGAGTTTATCTACCCCCTTACGGAAAGGATTTGTCGTTGCCCTTGGACTTGTGGCATCTGACTCACCTCCCTTCGGCTTTTTTGGCTTCAGGCCATATGCAGCCGGATTGTTGATGACAATCTGCGTATCCGCACGGAGGCGGTCAAACATCCTCGGCATGTTGTCCTCGATCTGCTGCCGCACGTAAGCCCGCATCACACCAACCTGTTCGGCAACCAGCCCGGCTTTGACAACCTCAACCGGTTCTTCCGATCTGCTTTCAAGCTTTACCCCTGCCACGTGCCATGTTTCATAAAATTCGGCCATGCTGCCCAAAGACATGCCGACGATAGTCTCGACCGCTTTGCGCCCGTTCTTCACCGCATGGGTAATCTGCGGATAGAGCGACACCAATTGCTCGGCGATACGCCTGGCCAATGGAGATTCCGCAGCTTCCTTGGAAACACGAGCCTCGAGGCCCGCCTTTACGATCGGTTGGATTTGTTCAAGATTCATGGCCAGACTATCTTAGACTATCTTTCCTCCATTTGTCAATGACGGCGTGATTGCCTGAAAGCAGCACCTCGGGCACTTTCATGCCTCGGAAGTCCTCCGGACGGGTGTATTGCGGGAATTCCTTCTTGCGGTCATAGGCCTTCGAAAAACTGTCCAAATGGGCCGATGCTTCTTTGCCCAGCACGCCCGGGATGTGCCGCGACACGGCGTCGATGAGCACCATCGCCGGCAACTCGCCGCCGGTGAGCACATAATCACCGATGGAAATCTCCTCGTCGATCCATCCGTCGATGACGCGCTGATCGACTCCTTCGTAATGGCCGCACAGCAACAACAGCCAGTCGTGTTTCTTGGCCATGGTCTCGACTTTCGACTGTGTCAGGCGCTTGCCCGCAGCGGAAAGGTACACGCGGTGCGGCTTGCCGCCCTCGCTGATTTTTTCGATCGCAGTCACCACCGGTTCGCACATCATGAGCATGCCGGCTCCCCCGCCGTACGGTTTATCATCAACCGACTTGTGGCGGCCTTCGCCGAACGGACGCAGATCGTGGATCCGCAGATCCAGAATCTTGGCATCGGCAGCACGCTTGAGCATGCTCTCGGTCATCGGGCCGGTGAACATCCCCGGGAACAGGGTAAGAACATCTATCCGCATGCGTCGAGTATAGAGGATCGGAATCGTCTATAGTACCGTCACATGGCCCTGATCAACGTCTACATCCCCACGTATAAACCGCAGCCGGAACATCTCCGGCAGGCGTTGGACAGCCTGTGCGCCCAAACCTTTGCAGATTGGACCGCGCTGGTGCACGACGATGCCTCCGGCACCAATGTACGCGGCATCGTGGAGCCGTATCTGAAGGACGGGCGGATTTTGTTCATGGAATCCGGCGCCCGGCGCGGCATCGGCGGCAACTGGAACGCCTGCCTGAAGCACGGCGATGCGCCGTTCGTGCAGTATCTGTTCCAGGATGACTGGTGGGAGCCCGATTATCTGCAGCGCACCTCCGACGCACTGAAGACCGATGGAGACCTGGCCTTTGCTGCCGCGAACCACGTCTACGTCCGCGAATCCGCAAGCACCGGCGAGTACGCGGCCGGACAGGACACGTACGACGTGCTGTCCCGCATGCGCGCGGACTTCCCGGCGGGCAAACACATCGGCAAAGAGTATCTGATGGACTGGCTCAGCCATGAACTGCACCCGAATCTGATCGGTGAACCGAGCTTCGTGCTGATGCGCCGTGAACATATGGAAAAGGCCGGCGTGTTTCTGGAGGACATGCCGCAGTGCCTGGATCTGGAATACTGGACGCGCTTGCTGATGATCGGAAACTGGTACTTCTGCAGAGAAAATCTGGGTTCGTTCCGGGTGCATTCGGGCGGTGCCAGTGCGCAGAACTTTGAATCCGGTGCAGGCATGCAGGACCGCCTGCGTTGCTTCCAGCTGATCATCACGGCGCTGCCTGCGAAAGACCGGCAGATAGCGGTCGCCGCGCGCAACCGGGCACTGGATACCATGGTCACTAAATACTTCGCTCGTGCAAAGAGCGGCAAAAGCATGGCAGTCAAAGGCAACGGCGCACTGAAAAAATTCTGTCTGATGCACCCGCTCCTCATGCTCCGCGCGGTGATGAGATATCTGCTTGGAAACGGAAGGTAGGAACAATCGTCGTTTTGTATCGTCATCATTCTCTGTTACCCTCCACAACATGAAGCTCAAAACCCTCCACAAACGCGCCGTCGAGATCGGCATGCTGGCAGACCCGCGCAGCCGCGCACTGCTGGATAAATCGTTTAAGAAGTACAAGGAACGCTGGACTAAAGCCACCGAAAAAGAACGTGAGACCCTGGATGAGGAACGCACATGGAACCCGTACGCCGACTGCCGCATCATCAGCGGAACCGGCGATGAGGAAATGCGCCACATCATGGTGGGCATCGACATCGAGACGCCCGAAATGCTGCTGGCAGACCGTCTGCGCGAGAAAGGCCACAAGATCGACGGCATGCTGATCCACCACCCGGAAGGACGCGCGCTGGCCGACCTGGACAAGGTTCTGCCGATGCAGGCCGACGTGCTGATGCAGGTAGGCGTGCCCGTGAACCAGGCCGACGCGATGATCCGTCCGCGCATGGAGCGCATCTGGAGGTCGATCCACGCCGATAACCTGCTGCGCGTCGAACGCGCCGCCGAACTGCTCGGTTTTCCGGCTATCTGCTGCCACACCATCACCGACAACCTGGTCTGGCAGTTCATGGAGAAGAACATCTGCAAGGGCGAGTACGACGACCTGGGTCAGGTCATGAAAGCGATCGATGAAATCCCGGAGTTCAACTATTACGCCAAGAAAGGTAACCCGACGATCCTGGTAGCCGGAAGCAAAGGCAGCCGCCCCGGGAAAATCTTCGCAACCGAATTCACCGGCGGCACCAACGGCCCCGAGGAATTCATGGAAGCACAGGCCCGCGCCGGCGTCGGCACGATCCTCTCGATGCACGCCACCGAGAAAATGCTGGAAGAAGCCAGAAAGCATCACGTGCACATCATCCAGTGCAGTCACATGGCCAGCGACAGCCTGGGTGTGAACCTGCTGCTGGATAAGCTGGTGAAGGAAGACCCGAAGATGACGTTCCTGGAGGTGTCGGGTTTCGTGCGTGTGGCACGTAAAAAGTAGGCATCGCCCATCCGAAAAGTTGACCCGTCACGCGCATATCGTAGGGTGTGCACATGCTTACGGCGAGACCCGGAGACCGGCAGTATCAGGTGGACGTCGTCGTCAGGCGCGGCGATGAGACCCGATGGAACGTCGCGGTCAGATCCAAACCTGAAAGTGTCACGTTCGTGCATCCGTCACTGACCAGCCTGCGGGGCGACGGTACTGCAACCCTTGTAGCGATGGGCGTGCCCGAAGACAGACATCAGGAAGTGCTGGATGCAGCGGACGACCTGGGCGGGTTTTTAGAGATGGGTGGCGGCGATCTGCTGCGGGAGCTTAAGCGGCGGCTCCGCCGCGTGCTGGAAATGTCCACAGAGGAATGACAATAAAAACGGCTCCCGCGGGAGCCGTTTTGAATTGCGATGAATGAATCCGCTTACGCCTTCTTCTTGGCTGCGACCGGCTTGGCGGAAGCGCCAGCGGCAACGGCCGTCTTTGCCTCGGCGACGATCTTCTCGAAGATGGCCGGGTAGTGGATGGAGATTTCGCTGAGAGCCTTGCGATCCAGCTGGATATTGCACTTCTTGAGACCGTTGATGAAACGCGAGTAGTTCATACCCAGCGGTGCAACGGCTGCGTTCAGACGAAGAGTCCAGAGAGAGCGGAAATTGCGCTTCTTGAGGCGGCGGTCACGGTAGGCGTTCTGACCTGCCTTGATGACGGCTTCCTTGGCCTTCTTGATGGTCGAGCGGCGCATTCCACGGTAGCCCTTGGTGAGCTTGTGGAGAGCCTTGGCTCGGCGATGACGGTGGATACCACGGGTAACACGCATGGGAGGTAGGTGAAATGACGATTATTGACCGGGGAGCAGCATAGCCAGCTGCTTGACGTTGCTCTTGGAGAGCAGACGCGTGCGGGGCAAACGCTTCTGGCGCTTGTTCTTCTGCATCAGCAGGTGCTGACGGCTGTTGCGCTTGAATGCCAGTCTGCCGCTTCCCGTAACACGGAAACGCTTCTTGGCGCCGCTGTGATTCTTCATTTTCGGCATACGACTCGTCGGAAGAAGAAAGCCATGCAAAACGCACGGACACGGCAGTATAGACACAAAAATGCCGAATGCAAATGGAATTTGACCTGTAGAACGACCTACCTTTTCGGCTTCAGGATGACGATGAACTGATTCCCCTGCCGTTTGACCGGCTGATCCACTTCTGCGGCGTCCATCAGGCTCTCCACGAACTTCTTCAGCTTGTTGATGCCGTAGTCCTTGTTGGCCAGCTCGCGTCCGCGCAGGATGATGCCGACTTTCACCATGTGGCGCTCGGCCAGGAACTCGCGCACGCGCGCGGCCTGACGGTCCAAGTCGCCCACATCGGTGCGGTAGCCGAAGCGGATCATCTTCACTTCGGTCTGTTTGCTGTGCGACTTCTGGCTCTTCTCCTTCTTCTTCATTTTGTACAAGTAACTGCCGAAATCACCGATCTTCACCACCGGCGGTACCGCCTTGGGCGAGACTTCGATGAGATCCAACTCCTGCTCCTTGGCCAATGCCAACGCCTCGGCCGTCGGCATCTTGCGGGCCTCGCCTCCGTCTGCGATTAACAGTACTTCCGCCACGCGGATCTGTTCGTTGAATCGCGGCTTGTTTGATTGAGGGCCTGACCGGTACGAGTTGTATTGACGCAGAAGAAAAGGGAGGAGGAATTACGGCTCCAGCATGCAGAAAAACGCGCCGACCGTCAAGGAGTCGGATCGCCGTTCCACGTCTCACACAAGAAATACTTCATGTCATCATACGGTGTGGCACCCACGCATGGATCCGTAAGCAGTGATGTAACGTCGGATGGGTAGTAGGACTTGAATACCGATGATGCATACAGAAACAAAGGCATCTTGAGCGTGCGCAGATACGCCATACGTTCTGCATGAGACCCGAACAGAAACTCGGTCCACTGTGCCTCGGTCGGCGACTCAAAGATTCCCGGTGCAACTACTAGCGCCTGGGGTATGTAGCCCAGCACCCACGGAGCGGTGATGTTCTCCAGGACGAGCACGGTTGAATCTTTGGGAACATACGCACTCATAATCTGGAGTCTCTCAAGAGTAGCTTTGTCGATATCCGGACGCGTCCCGGCGATGTGCGAGACTGTCAGGAAAGTCTGCACTGCCAGCAAGCACGCCACGACCGCACGCATTCCCTTCGCACGGGTCTGCCACAATTCGCATACACCCAGCGCGCAGAACGGCAGCAGGAAAAAGTCGAGCGGCAGAATGAAGCGCAGATGGAAGAAGAACCCGGTGAGCGCGAACGCCGCGCACCACAGCACCGACCACTGCCATACCGAACCGCGCTCACGCTTGAACGAGAGCATCAAACCGACCGCACCAAACACGAGCAACGGGAATGAGCCGGTCACATAGTCCGACAGTGTGATGAATGAGCCAGACACGGCCTGCTCTGCAGAGCCACCGACGGCATGAACTAATGCCAGTGTAATAGTACCGACGATGAACGCGTACGGCAGGTGCGTACCGATGGACTGACGCAGCTGCTTTTTCCGTCGCAAGACAACAGACACCACAGCCAGCACGACAAGCGCAGCCAAGACCCAGCCAATCAGCGGGGCAACCGACTCAACCAACGGTGCGATGGCGATGGGATACGTCGGCAGATACCACAGTGCTCCCAGTACGAGCGCAACAACAGTCGTCCAGCAGAGAAACTTTGCCTCTTTGCCGCGGTCGGCAAGCAGGTGTGACACCAGCAATGAACACACGCTCACGGCCAGAATGAGTCCGATCTGCAAATGCGTTGCCAGTGTGAACATGCCGGCGAGGATCCACCATGCCGACTTGCGTTCGATCAGACGGAAACTGAGCACGCACCACGCGAACGCGGCGAACACCTTCCAGTACATCGCGGTGAATCCGTCGAACTGTACCGATGACAGCAGCGCGCACAGGATTACCACAATATCCAACCGAGGAGTCCGGACATCACGCTTGCGCCAGGTCCAGGCGAGCAGAAGCGACAGCAGTACAGGAAACACGTTCCAAACCCAGCCGATAAGCCAGTCGACCGGCACGCCCAACTTCATCAGGATGCTGGAAAAAAAGAACAGTCCGGGCGGATGGCTTTGGATCCAGTTGGGAGCATCAGCAAGAATCATGGGCGGCCAATGTCCGGCGTGCACCGAGAACAAGTAACGGTAAATACCCGCGTCATACCCGAGCGGCACCTGGAAATACGCGAGCGTCCACGCGTACTTGAGAACCAGAAGCACGGCCAGAATGCAGATGAGCACGGGCCGGTAGTACTGGGACACAGCGTTCTTCATGTGTGCGCCGAGTATACCTCGTCGTACAGCCCAAGGTGAGCCGTGACGCAGGCATCGATGGAAAATCGCTCGCTGTCGGCGCGGCACTGTTGCCTCATGCGGCTTCGGAGCTGATCATCCTGCAGCAAACCGGCCACAGCATCGGCGAATGCCTGCGCATCGAACGGCGTCAGGAGTCCGGTGCGGCCATTCGATACGACACCGCGCAGTCCGTCGGCATCGCACGCGACAACCGGCGTGCCGGCGACGATCGCTTCGGCCGCAGCGAGTCCGAACCCTTCGGCCCGCGACGGGCACAGCAGCAGCTCGCTCTCACCGACGATCTTTTGGAGTTCGGAATCCGGCAAGCGGCCACTGCATCGCATGTCCGCAAACGCCTTGGATGCCGGAACGCCGACCGCGATAAGCGATGCATCCGGTACGGCTTTTTTGATGAGCGGCCAAGCGGCACGCAGCAGATCCCAACCTTTGCGTGCATCGGCTCGCCCGACGAACACACACTGCAAACGCGTGCGCAGATCACCGGCATCGGCGCGGTGCCACGGCTGCAACACGAAGCCTTCGCGCAGAACGCTGAGCTTGCCGGCGGGAATCCGGTAGTGATCCTGCAATACCCGGCGGGTGTCGTCCGACACGCACACCACACGGTCGGCCAATGCGTACGTCCGTCGTTCGAACGGAATCAGCAGGCACTTCCAGAACTGACCCGGCACACGCGATTGCTGGCGATAGGTGTGATGCGCGGTAACGATAAGCGGAACTCCGCGCACCCGGAACGGGAGCAATACGCCGCCCGGGCCGGTGTGCACATGCACCACATCCAGACGCTGGTTGCTAGCCCACGACCGCAGTTGGAACATGAGCCACGCCGAGAAGAGCATGTGCCCTCCGAAACGTTTTGAGATCGGGAGCTGCAGTCCGGACAGCACTCGCACATCACAACCGGCCGCGCGCAGTCCGGCCTCCAGTTGAGTCACGTGCCGACCCATGCCGCCGACGTGCGGCTGATAATCCCACGACACCAGACCGACTCTATGACGGGAAAATCTCACGGGAATAGCGTGCGGCGACATTGTCGATACTGTAGTGACGCTGACAGGATTCGGCGAGAGCTTGCGGACTCCACTTGCGCTCCAGTCCGGCGGTGAAGGCGGCGACCGCGTTCGCGGCGTGCCCGGATTCGTACAGCAGACCCGTCTCATCATGGCGCACCGCGTCCACGATGCCTTCCAGTTTGGCCGCGACGACCGGCAGCCCGTGCATGGCCGCTTCTATGCACACCATGCCAAAGCCCTCCATGTCACCCGCGACCCGGACGTTGGGCACTGCCAGCAGCGCAGCCGATGACAGCAGCTCGCGTTTGCGTTCGTCGCTCACCGCGCCAAGCATGTCGATGCGTTTGCCGGAACCGCTTCGCTCGATGGCTGCCTGGATCGCGGCGCGTTCCGGACCGTCACCGGCGATGACATACCGCATGCCGGGGTAACGCGAGGCAAGCCCGGGCCACACATTCGCGATGAACCAGGTGATCCCCTTTCGTTTCACCAAACGTCCGACCGACAGAACAAAGCGGTCTCGCGGCGGTATGCGCACAAGCGGTTCGGCTGCGACGCCGCACGGGATGACATGCACGCCAGCCCGGGGTGCCCCCCTGATGATGACCTCTTCCGCCGTCGCGTTGCTCACCGCGGCGATGCGGTCACACCGCACAAGCGCGTCATGCAACAACCACTGGTACAGCGGATTCGGATAGACGACATCCAGGCCATGCACTGTCGCCGACAGGCGAACAGACGGGCGCAGCAGTAATCCGCAACGCGCCACCGGCAACAGCAACGCATCACCGACATGGACGCGTGCGTGGCGAGTGAACAGACAACAGAGGAAACACTTGATCAGAAAAAAGGGCAGCAGCAGTTTTCTTCCTGTGAATCCGACGACGTGCACGGCAACGTCATCACGCCGGTTGAGTGCCTCCAGCAATCCGCGGGTGAACGACTGCATGCCACCGGGAGCTGACTGCAGACTGCGCGTGAGGAAGAGCACTACGGGACGGTTCATGCATCCAGGCGGGAAAGCGCGTCCTGCTGGGCTTGCGCCCGGCGGGAAGCCGCGAGGTGATCGGAAATCAAACCGATGAGCACGAACTGGAGGCTGAACAGGAAGAACGCGCCAGCGACGACCAAGGCACCGTAACGATTTGTATCACCCGTAAACAGCGCAATGCTGGAAGACACGATGCCGACAATCATCGATGCCGCCGCCAATGTGAGGAACCGCCGCAGCGGATCGAACAGGAACAGTGAACGAAGTATGGTGCCGACCGACCGGAGGATATGCCGGCGCAACGTGCGTACCAGTTTGCTTTTGCCGAACGCGCGCGGCAGGAACGTGACTGCGGTTTCTTCGACGGCCAGTCCGAGTGCCCGGGCCTGGATGAGCATCTCGTGCGTGTACGTGTGCCGGCTGGTGATGCGGAGCATGCGTGCGCTCTTGGCATTGAAGATGCGGAAGCCCGACGACGCATCGGTGACAGTTGTCGCCGACAACGCGCGCAACATCCAGCTGCCGATGCGGTTGCCTGCACGGTTGCCGGCAGGCATGTGTGCGCAACCCTGCACGCACCTGTCCCCCACGACGATATCGGCGCCCGTCCTGCGCATGCGCGCCAGCAGCAGCGTGATCTCCTCCGGTTTGTACTGACCGTCGGCATCCAACGTCACCAGCAAATCGCACCCGGCCGAGAGCGCCGCATGCACGCCGGTACGGAAGGCGGCCGCAAGGCCCAGACGTCCCGCATGCGAGAGCACGGTCGCACCGCACTCACGCGCGATCTGCCCGGTGCGATCGGTGGAACCGTCATCGATGACAAATACACGCACGCTGTCGACATCCGGCAGCGAGGTTGGAATACGCGACAGCACGTCACGGATGCTCTCCTGTTCATTGTATGCCGGAACCAAAACGGCCAGCGTCATACAGTGAGCGTAGCGTTATCGCTTCAGCAGCTCCACCCCGATCACCCATTTGTCCCCGGTCTGCTCGACCGTGAGAACCTTGATGAGCGGCAGCGGCCAGATGCGTTTGTCCTTCAGCGGCAGCGCGATATCGGACAGGATTGAGCGGATATCGCTTAAGCCCGACTTCAGCAGGAACGAACGGATGTCGATCGCCGCCGAGGGGTTGATGTCCTTCAGCATGCGGCTCTCGGCTGCGTCCGGGTCGGACGCGTACGCGATGAGATCCACGTACAAAAATTGCTCAGCCTGCTTCAGTGACAGGGGGCTGACTTCTTCGAATTGCGTCAGCAGCTTGCTGACAGTCTCCGCAGTGAGCGCGTCACGCACGGTGAACTTGCCGCTCAGGTCCAGCACGCGCAGGAATCGTGCGACCTGCTTGGCGGTGCCATGGATGGTGACCGTGGCAGGCAACGCCTGGAGCGTGCCGCTGTCGATCGCGTCTTTGGCGAACGTCACACCGTCTAACTTGATGCTGTCTTCCAACGCGAGTGCGACTTCCTGCAATGACCGGACTGCCTTGGCGGTGTCGAATTCTTTGGGGAGGATATAGACCTGCGCCTGCTCCTCTCTCGATGCATCTGCGTCTCCGCCGTAGATGCGCTGCGCTTCCACGCTGGCATCCAGCATCGCGACTTTTGACCGCAGCGCGGGTAATTCGCTGCCGATGGTCATGGCCATGGTCTGCTTTTCTGAGAATCCGGCTGCGAACTGCGTGAGCAGGACCAAAGCCACAGCGACCAGGATCACCCCGAGCGCGAATGCTCCGTGCTGCAACGTAAACCGGGACTGGAGCGCCTTATGTGCCATGAATAATGGTCAGGGAAATCTGGAATGGTGAGATGGTGCCTCCGCCCTCCTGCGGTGTCTGCATATATTCGGGCTCGGACACTCCGGCGAATCCGCCGCTCTTCCGGAGTGCATCGATGAACGCTGCCAACACCTGCATCGACCTGTCTCCGGCGTCTTCAGTCTGTCCGGTCAGGATGATGGTGCCGTCCGCGCGCACGCTGGTGGAGACGATCTTCACCGGATCACTGGCCCCAAGCACGAAGCCTTGCCGGGCCAGATCGATCTGTCCCAGTGCTGCGCCGATATCCGGCTGGGCACGCATGACCGCTTCGATCTGCTCGATGACCGGCGTGGGCGTTTTGCTTTCCAGGTCAGCCCTGTCCTGCAGCAGCTGTTGCTGCTTGGCGAGCAGCATCTGGCGCTCGTCCGACAAATCGCGCAACCGCACGGTTTTCTCGCCGGTGCGGATGGGGAAACGGTCCGGGGAAATGAGCACCTGCAACGCAACCATCGACGCGCAGAACACCACACCGAACACGAGCATCGGAATCCCGAGCCGTGCGAGTGCGGGCATGAGAGCGGGCGACGTTTCGGATGACTGAGTCATGGTTTGGTCTTATCTATAGCAAAAAATGGCGAAGGTGACGAGTGGGTAGTGGTGAGTGGTCAGTGGGTAGTCGGTTTCTGAAAGCAGCACAAACCCTGCTAGTCGCTTGCGTACTGACCACTACCCACTCACCACCGCTACTTTGCACCCCATCACCAACCTCGCTACTATCACAGCAAATCTCTTTTCCCCCTTTCTGTGGACGAATTGCTGCACAACCTCGAGGAGCTGCGCTCTGCAATAAGTCTGGGCAAGGACTCTCTTTGACGCGCGCGGCGTGCCGAAGAAGATCGACGAGCTGACCAAGCTGACGCAGGCTGAGGATATTTGGAATGATCACCGCCGAGCGGAGGGTCTGTTCACGCAGCTGAAGGGATACAAGAAACAGTGGGAACCGGTCATCACGCTTTTGCAGCAAGCAGAAGAATTGCTGGAGCTGGCAAAGGTATCGAAAGCCGTGGATCAGCCGATGTTGGAAGCCGAATTCAAGAAACTGGAAACACAGTGGAGACTCGACGAGCGTGTGCTGTACTTCGGCGGCAAGTACGACCTGGGCAGCGCGTATTTGAGCATCAGCGGCGGCGCCGGCGGCACCGAGGCACAGGACTGGGCGGGCATGCTGGCACGCATGTACCTGCGCTACGCCGAACGCAAAGAGTGGCAGACCGAAGTGGTGGAGCGCACCGACGGACAGGAGGCCGGAGTGAAGTCGATCACCATCCACGTGCGCGGCGAGGCGGCATACGGACACCTGAAATGCGAGCGCGGCACTCACCGCTTGGTGCGTCTGTCACCATTCAACGCCAAGAGTTTGCGTCAGACATCGTTCGCGCTGGTGGAAGTGCTGCCCGACATGTCCGAACATCAGGTAGAAGTGGAAATCCGGCATGAAGACCTGCGTGTGGACACCTACCGCTCCGGCGGCGCGGGAGGACAGCACGTGAACAAAACCGACAGCGCGGTGCGCCTGACGCACATCCCCAGCGGCATTGTGGTGGCATGCCAGAACGAGCGTTCGCAGCTGCAGAACCGTGAACGGGCGATGAACATGCTGAAGGCCAAACTGGTCCAGAAACGGGACGAGGAAGCAGCCGGCGAACGCAAGCGCCTGAAGGGTTCGCACACCAGCGCCGACTTCGGCAGCCAGATCCGAAGCTATGTATTACACCCGTACCAGATGGTGAAAGACCTGCGCACCGAGTACGAGACCAGCGACACCACGGGCGTGCTGGATGGTGATCTGGATCTGTTCGTCGAAGCAGAACTAAAAAGAACGGCAAGAGAACCACAAGATTAGTAAAAAAAAACCGGCGAAGACCGGCTCTGCCGGTCTGGAGCCGCTCCGATTTAAGGAAAAGAGAGCCGACGAGAGAAAAACGTAGTTTTTCTTTCGTCACCCAGTGGCGGAGAGGGAGGGATTTGAACCCTCGAAACCCTTTTGGGGTTTACGCGATTTCGAGTCGCGCGCCTTCGACCACTCGGCCACCTCTCCGTCTAAGTGAGTGTAACATAAATACGGAAAAAAGCAGCCGTTCTAAAGGCCCTGAAACACCTCACTTTCTTACCAGGCAAGAGCGTTGATAAGTTCGGTGATCTGCTTACTGTTTTTAGACCTGCTGGCCAATTTTCTGAGGTTCGAGACAACGGGACCTCTGCTGGCAGGCATGGCCAGAGCATCGCCGAGTTGCAGAATTGACCTTCGTGCCGCTGCGACTGTTGTCGGATCGACTCCCGCATCTTCTATTTCCATCAGAATACCCAGAATTGCCCCCTTCAGCGGATCATCACTCAATCCTGTGGTGTCCGGACCTTTTGGTTTCTTCTTTTTCTTTCCGCCTCCATCCTCCTGAGGACTTCTCGTCGCACGATCCACCGCAGTCGCGTAGTAATCCATCAAACGAGTGGCTGCCGTCTCTGAAGCCAACGGCTCAACATCAGCCCATCTCTCGCCGATAACAGTTCTCATGACATCTGCCCTCACGTCAGCCATATCACGATGCAGCTCATTGAGCAGCCAGCTGGCTGCGCCTTCGCCTTCGGGGCGCATGTCATTCCGTCGCCTCAGCTTGGTGATCGCAGCTGTCAGTTTGCCGCGAAAAACCGCTTGCTGATCAACGACTTGAACACGCTCCGGAATGTTGCAGGAGGCACGCAGCGCCGCTGCTTCCGCACTGGTGTCCCAGGACTCGCCGCCTGCATCACCTGCCGTGTCATGAAGATCTGCTCCGCCTTTTCTTGCCATGGGATTGAAGGGAAAAAACGTACCGTTGAACCGGTACAATACGAAAGTTTGACGTATTCTAGGCATCGTCAAGTTCTTGACAAGTATATTAGCCATGGTGGTCTATTTATTGGCTCCCAGATTCACATAATCGCAACAAGAACCTGCCTTCGAAGTGGCGCCGCAACTCCTCCCTTGCGGGAAGTGCTGCGGCGCTCGGGTGGGAAGAGCGGATCCCCGTAATAAGAGGTGGTCGCGGAAAGGAGAGCTCCCCCGCAAGGCCCACCAAAGGGGATCCGAAATCTGCTTTCGAGGACCGAAAGCAGGTCGGCATCATAGTGACAGACCGAACCAGCGCAAACGAATGCGCCCGATAGCCAAGGTTTTACTCTTTGTACTGCGATAAAAAACCAGCGAAGGTAGGCTTTGCCTGCCTGGAGCTGCACCGCTTAGAGGGATGGAGAGCACACGAGAGGAAATCCCTAAAGGGACTGTGCGCCAAGCCTTTCGCTGTCGCTCAAGTGCTTGCCGCTGGGAGCCGCCCAGGTTTCCTTTCGTGACCGATTAGGTGCCTTCTTGCCAGCTGCCCAGATATTTCTTCTGTTCTGCGGTCAGCTCATCAATCGACAAGCCCATCGCGATCAGCTGCAATCCGGCGATGTAGTCGTCGATCTCTTTCGGCAGGGTGATCACTTCGGACTTCATCTTGCCCTTGTTCTTCACCAGGTACTCACAGGCCAAAGCCTGTCCGCAGAAGCTCAAGCTCATGACTTCGCTCGGATGGCCTTCGGCGGATGCCAGGTTCACCAGGCGTCCCTCGCCCGCGACGTAGATGACGTTGCCCTTCGGGAACTTGTACTCGTCCAGATAGTGGCGGACGCGGCGCTTGGTCGTCTTGCCTTCCAGCGTCTTCAGGTCGATCTCGTTGTCGAAGTGACCGGAGTTGCACAGCACGGCTGCATCTTTCATCTTCTCCATGTGCTCGTAACGGATGACGTTCAGGTTGCCGGTGACGGTGATGAACAGGTCGCCGATGAGAGCGGCGTCCTCCATTTTCATCACCCTGTGGCCGTCCATTGCCGCCTGCAGTGCCACGAAGTTATCGACTTCGGTGACGATGACCTGTGCTCCCAGACCCTGAGCACGCATCGCGACACCCTTGCCGCAGCTGCCGTAGCCAAGAACCACGACGGTCTTGCCGGCGATGAGCAGGTTGGTCGAGCGCAGGATGCCGTCGAACGTCGACTGTCCCGTGCCGTAGTAGTTGTCCATCAGGTGCTTGGTCTTGTTGTCGTTCACCGCGATCATCGGCGTCTTCAGCACGCCTTCGCGCTCCATGGACTTCAGACGGATGATGCCGGTGGTCGTCTCCTCGCATCCGCCGATCATGGTTGTGAGCAGTTCAGGGTGCTTGGTGTGGATCTCGGTGACCAGATCGCAACCGTCATCGATGGTGATGTCGGGCTTGGTGGCGATGACCTCGTTCATGTACTTGTAGTAGTCCTCTTTGTTCTCGCCCTTATATCCCCAGACCTGCACGTCCTTCTCCTCGGCCAGCGCGGCGGCGATGTCATCCTGCGTGCTGAGCGGGTTGCAGCCGGTGATAGCCACGGTCGCACCGCCGGCAACCAGCGTGCGAACCAGGATGCCGGTCTCTTTGGTGACGTGCAGAGCCATGCCGATCTTCAGACCCTTGAATGGCTTGGTTTTCTCGAACTGCTTTCGCACCTCCATGAGAGCGCCCATGCGCTTCTCGGCGATTTCCAGGTTCAGGCGGCCCTGAGGGGCCAGTGATGGATCTTTGACGGCAGACATGGTGAAAAACGGGGAAGACGGAAAGAGAGTAGCAGCCGAACGGCACCGGGGAAACCGAAGAATCCTAAAAAGCCGGCACGTCCTCTTTGTAGTTCGCAACGATTCGGTCGCGCAGGGTTTTCATATCCAGCGAATCCAGCATCGCCCCCTCCTGTTCGACGGCCAATGAACCGAGCGCGTTGCACAGCCTGCCGGTTTCGGTGAGTGACCACTTTCCGGCAAGGCCGATCATGAGGCCGGCTCGCACAGCGTCGCCTGCACCGACCGGGTTCACGACTTTGTCCGGCTTGCATGCCGGCACCAGTGCCGTCTCGTGCCGGGCACGCAGAACCATGCCTTTTTCGCCATGTGTGACGATGAGCAGACCGCACGCCTCCACGACTTTCTCCTGCGACCAGCTGAGCCGCTCGCTTGCCAGTGTCCATTCGTAGTCGTTCACAACCAATCCGTTGCTGGCGCTCACCGCCCCGCGCAGTTCGTCCTGGGTGAAGTTCTGCGTCTGCTGTCCCGGATCGAACAGGAACCGGATCCCCAGCCGCTTCATCTCTTTGGCCGCCTGCAGCATCGCGATGCTGTCACGCGGGCTGACGATGCCGTACTTCATCTCGTCGGCCAGTTGATCCATCGCCGGCAGCGCGCCCTTGGCGTCCGCTCCGGGGTGGAAGAACGTGATCTGATGTTCGCTGTTGTCGGTGGCGATGATCGCGGTAGCCGTGAGCGCGTCCTTCACTTTGACGACCAGATCGGTCGGAATCCCCCGCTCGCGCAGCATGGAAAGGTACGGGTCACCGTCGGATCCGACTGCACCGACCATGTGCGGCTCCTGCCCGAGCATATTGAGAGCCCACGCGATATTGGCGGCTGTTCCTCCGTGATGCTTCTCGAACCGGTGGGCCAGATACCCGACCGACAGGCTGTCTAAATTCTTGGGATCGATGCCATCCACGAATGAACCCTCGTAATGGATGAGCAGATCGTAAGCGATGGAACCGTGGACGAGGAATTTCATGTGGAGGATGGTAGAAGTGGCCCTGATAGTATCGGGAAAAGGCTGAAGTTCGAAGTTCGAATTTCGGACATCGGTCTGCTACACTCCCGGCATGAAGATCGCCATAGTCGGTACCGGCTACGTCGGCTTGGTCTCGGCCGCCTGCTTCGCAGAGCTGGGCCACGAAGTCGTGGGCGTGGACATCAACGAAGAGAAGGTGAAGATGCTGAAGAACGGCAAGAGCCCCATTTACGAACCGGGACTGGAGGAGCTGATCGTGAAGAACCTGAAGACCGGACGGCTGTCATTCACGACCGACCTCACAACAGGCGCTGCCCGGAAGTGCAGATTTTATTTTCCGCAGTCGCGACTCCGCCGGACGAAGATTCACCGCGCGGATTTGAGAGCGGTCTTCGCCGTCGCCGAAACGGTCGCCAACTCCGTCGACCACGACATGATCTTCGTGAACAAATCGACCGTGCCCGTGGGAACCGGGAAGAATTGCGAAGAGCGCATCGCCGCAGATTTTGCAGAAGCGCGGAACGCACGCTGCGCGTGCCGGTGGTCAGCAATCCCGAATTCCTGCGCGAAGGCATGGCCGTACCGGACACGCTGATGCCCGACCGCATCGTCGTGGGCGTGAACGGAGACGGCGGCACCGACGAACGCTACAAGAGCACGTGCATTTGATCGAAGAGCTCTACCGCCCCATCACGCGCGTCGGCAAACCGCTCGTCTTCATGAGCCGCGAGAGCGCCGAGATCGTGAAGTACGCCAGCAACGCGTTCCTGGCCACCAAGATCAGCTTCATCAACATGATCACCGAACTGGCGAAAGCGCCGGCGGGGACATCCGCGCTATCGGGCAGGGCATGGGACTGGATAACCGCATCGGCCCGCGCTTCCTGCATGCCGGCATCGGCTACGGCGGCAGCTGCTTCCCCAAAGATGTGCAGGCACTGATGGCCACGGCCAAGGAATACGACGTGGATCTGGCGATCGTGGAGGCGACGGACCGCATCAACACACATGCAGCGCACGCGGTTCCTGAAAAGCATCCTGCGATGCTGCCGAAGAATGTCGATGATCGGCGTGCTGGGGCTCAGCTTCAAACCGAAGACCGACGACATGCGCGATGCGCCGAGCCTGGACATCATCCCGGCACTGATCCAGGCCGGGCACAGCGTGACGGCATACGACCCGGAAGGCGATGCCGAACGCCAAGAAACAGATGCCGAAAGAACTGGAGTACGGCAACGATGCGATGAGCGTCGTGACCGGAGCAGATGCACTGGTGATACTGACCGAGTGGGACGAGTTCCGCGGACTGAACCTGGCCGCGGTGAAAAAGGCGATGAAAGGATCGCTGCTGTTCGACGGACGCAACGTCTACGAACCGGGCGAAGTGAAAGACGCCGGACTCACGTACGTGGGTGTCGGGCGCGGAGCGTAATTATTTGGTGGGCGCCTCTTTCGCGAGGATGGCCTGCTGCAGCATGGCCAAACGTCCCTCAGGCGAGACATTGCGTGGAGCTTCCCGCATAAGGAGCCAGAAGCGGTGTTGGATGCCCTTCATGTTTTCAGCCACGCTCCGTGTATCCACGACCCGATCGAGCGACCTGGCGACATCCATGACTTCCTGTGGAGTCGGTTGCTTCATATGTTTCAGCGTGGACCTGCCCACTGGAAACCGTGCCCTGCTGGATCCGACCTCGCTTCGACCTGGGTGATTGATTGGCATGGATGTGTATTACGCGAATGAGACACGAGCTGTCAACGAACCATTCGTCTCTACCTGTCAATACACCGGCATCGTCAGCCTGCTGCCTGTTCCGAACGACACCGGACACTCCTGGAGACAGACGATGGAGGCGCCTTTGATCATGTCCGCACTCAAGGAAGGCGTGTAGCGCATGACAGTCCCCGGCCAGTAGTACTGCCACTCGTGCCCGAATGATCCGACGATGAGCAGGCGGTCGGACTCACTTGGTGACGCGATCATGGTGACATCGCGTGCCAGATTTTTGATCGGCCAGAGACGATGCGGATCGCCGACGCTGGAGATGCCGAGCGACCAGATCGCAGTGCATGCAATCACCGGCGCCCACACCACCCGGTCCCACACCGGCGGCTGGTCTCGCAACCAGACGATGGCTCCGGCCAGCAGCACAGGCGTAAGAAGGATGGCGTAGTAGTCCTGATACGACAGCATGCCGTAGAGGAAAACCAGTCCGAAAGCGGCAAGAATATCCCACCGCTTGCCGTAGATCATTCCCCAGAGTCCCAAAATACTCAGGATGCCGCTGCCGGCCACCCACCACAACCATGATGCCATGACGAGGCGGCCGATAGGGTTACCATCCGGATCACCGTTCGCGACCATCAGCATGATGCCGATGGAGAGCGGATTGGCCAGTGAGTAGATGACGAGCGGTACCAGCGGACCCAGGACATAGATGAGAATGGTGCGGCGATCGGTACCGAGACGATGCAGAGCGGCAACAAAGAGCGGAACGTACAAGACAGCCTGGTACGCGGTGAAGAGTGATGCCAACCACAGCATCGCCAAACCGAAACTGAGTGCACGCCGTCGGGTTGCCGACTCGGACACCGGAGCGAATAACGGCACCAGCAGCGCCACGCCGAACAGCGCTGTCAGCGGGCTCATCATCAGCGTGCCGGTCTGCAGTAATACGGCGGCTGAACCCAGCCACAATGCGCATGACGCCAAACGTATACGCCGGGGCGACTGCCGCACCGCATGCCGGACGATCCACACCGACTGGATCAGTACCGTTGCAAAAATAATTCTCAGAATTTCCTCGTGCAGCGGGATCGCGGTGAACCATTCCAACACGGAACGCACCAGCGGCGGGTGCGGGTACGGGATATTGAGCAGGTACTTGGCCTCGTCGGTGAATACGCCGCCCAAGTACCGCAGAAACGCCAGCGCGAATGCCAGCAACTGCAACGACAATGCGATGATTACTCTGTGCATGGCTGAAGTTGGAGATCGGCGTATGTCACGTCATAGCAGCGCGGCGGCTGCGGAGAGAGCTTATGCTGACGGTAGAGAATCCGGATGCCGTCGGTATCCACGCGCAGCAGTTCGATATCGGACTTCACCCAGCCCTCGCGGTCGGCAACGGTCGTCACCGCGCGGATGGCAACGGCGCGGACGGTCGATGAGAGATACATATCGGACAATGCCAACGCACGCGGCAGGAAGAACAGCGTCACCAACGCCATGATGATCAGGAACAGCAGCGACAGCGGTGACAGATGCCTGCCGAGTGTGGCGCCATACAGGTAGGAGAGGAATTCCAATTGCACCTTTCCGGACAGCTTGCTGTCCCCTGCCATGCGCGGTGCGAACGTGAACGGCACCTCGACTACCGTGGATTTGCGGGGTGTGTTCACCAGCACGTCGAGCAGGACTTTGAAGCCTGTCGGGTTCAGATTCGGACGGATGGCTTTGAACAAGTCAGCGCGCAAGGCAAAGAATCCGCTCATCGGATCTTTCACACCCACACGCAGAAGCATGTACGCCATCCGGGTCGCCACGCGGCTGATGATTTTGCGAACCGTGTTCCAGTCCCCCACGCTGCCGCCCGCGATGTAGCGCGAACCGACCGCGATGTCGGCACCTTGCGTGATCGCATCTTCCAGCTTCAACAAGAGACCTGTGTCGTGCTGACCATCGGCGTCCATTACAGCCAAGACGTCGCCAGTCGCCATCTCGAATCCCTCGACCACCGCTGAACTCAAGCCCCTGCGTCCGACGCGCCTCAGCACCTTCAGTTCCGGGTATTGCGTGCGCAGATCTTCGGCGACTTTCCAGGTCTGATCCGGGGAGTCGTCATCCACGATGATGATCTCGTGCGGCCTGGTCATGAGTATGCGCGCAATTTCCGCGACCATCACCGGCACGTTCTGGGCTTCGTTGTACGTCGGAAGAATGACGGAAAGCATCGGCAGAAGTATACGCGAAGCATTGCCTTTCGACAGCGGAACAAGCACACTGGTGGGGATGCAGACTATCCTCGTTACCGGGTCGTCCGGAACCATCGGGACACGCTTTTGCGAGACGCTCATGAAGCAGGGCCGCGACGTGATCGCGGTCGACTGGCGCAAGAACAAGTGGCAGCCGTCCGTGGACGCCATCACGCGCATCGTCGACCTGCGTGACCAGAAGGCGGTGCAGGAACTGGGCAAAACGCTGAAAGCGGAAGGCAAGAAGATCGATGTGATCATGCATCTGGCCGCCAACGCCCGCGTGTACGAACTGGTCGAGGAACCGGACATGGCCCGCGACAACGTGCTGACGATTTACAACATGCTGGAGCTGGCACGCGCTTTGGACATCAAGCGGTTTGTCTTCCCCAGCTCGCGCGAGACCTACGGCAACGCCCGCCACGAACGCTACACGGAGGATCTGGTGCGGGTAGAACACTGCGAAAGCCCGTACACCGCGAGCAAGATCGCCGGCGAAGCTTTCGTGCACTCCTACGCGCGCTGCTACGGACTGGAGACGATGATGTTCCGCTTCAGCAACGTCTACGGCATGTACGACGATTCCGACCGCGTGCTGCCGCTGTTCATCCGCCTGGCCGGCAAGAACGACACGCTCACCGTGTTCGGAAAAGACAAGTGCCTGGACTTCACGTACATCGACGACAACGTCGACGGCATGCTGCTGGGGCTGAAGAACTGGGACAAAGCAAAAGGCCGCACGTTCAACTTGGGCAACGGCGAAGGCACGACGATTTTGCAATTGGCAGAGTCGATCCTGAAGCTGACCGGCAGCACCTCGAAGATCGTGCTGGCCGACTCCCGCCGCGGCGAGGTGACGCACTACATTGCAGATATCACCCAAGCCAAGACTGTGCTGGGCTATGACCCGCAGGTGAAATTCGCCGAAGGAGTGCAGAAGACCGTGGAGTGGTACGCGAAGAACGCGTAATTACTTGGCCGGCACGTATCCCCTCTCAAAATACTCTTTCTCCGCTCCGATCGTCTCCACGTCGTAGCGCTTTTCGTCGATGATGCTGCGCGCGGCCAGGATGCCCATTTCCAGCGAGTGATCCTGGTTCGTATAGCGGAAGCGTCCCGGACGGCCAATGGCGAAAAAGTTCTGGAGGCCGTCCAGCCACGTCACAATCGTGTCGATGTGCTCTTTGTAGTGCAGGTCGTAGATGGGATACACGTGCGCCTGGCGGTAGTGGTGCACGCTGGTGACTTCGCTGCGGTTCAGGAATCCGAGTTTCTCCATGTGGGTCATGGTCAGCGCAAACAGCGCGTCTTTGTCCATGGTCCAGATATTGTCACCCTCGAAGCAGAAGTACTCGATGAACAGTGACGTCTTTCCTGCCGGAGACATTTTGACGCTGAAGTTCTTCATTTCGGAGAAGCGGCCGAACGGGATGTTCTTGTCCGGGAAGTACACCCAGTTGTCCTTGGACACGCTGTCGCGGTCGACGGTCAGGAACAGGTACACCTGCGCGCGGAATTTGAGTGCAGCTGCGGCATCCAATACCTCTTTCGGTGCCGGGGGATCGAACAATCGCACCGCCTGCGTCACCGGAATCGAGCAGGCCACGGCATCGGGCGCGAAGGTCTGGATGCCGGACGCGGTTTTCACTTCGATCTCGGTCACTTTGCCGCCGGTATGGCGGATTTTCACCGGCTCGCTGTCGGTGAGGATGACGCTGCCCTTGGCGCGGATGCGCTCAGCGATGGCCCGGTAGATGGTGCCGCTGCCCAGTTCGGGATAGAAGAACGTGTCGACCAGCGACTTGGGGCCGCCTTTCTTGAACAACAGCTTCTTCAGCGTGGCAGTGACGCTAAGTCCGCCGATGCGCTGCAGCGCCCAATCGCGGCTGATCTGCGTGCACGGGATGCCCCAGATTTTCTCGGTGTAGTTAAGCATGTTGAACTCAGCCAATCCCCGACCGAAGTTGGCGACCGCGTAATCCTCGAACGAGTTGATCTGGCGCGGCATAACCAGGCCCCGGACTTTCTCGAACAGGAAATCGAACAGCACGCGCACGGCCTTCAGCGGACCCATCTGCTTCAGCACGTTGCCCAGCCGCACGGGATAGAAGTAATACTTGCCGTCGACGTAGAACCGTGTGAGGCGTTTGACCTGGATCCATTCCTCACCCAGCAGATCCTGGATGAAGTCGTAGAGATACTTGTTCTTGCTGAAGAACCTGTGCGGACCGATGTCGGTGCGGTACGTGCCCTCGGGGCGTTCGATGATCATCGTCTTGGCCAGCCCGCCCACGTCGGACGCCTTCTCCACGATAGTGGACTGCCGTCCGGCTTTGGACAACTCCATGGCTGCGGCCATACCGGCCGGGCCGCCGCCGAGGATTAACACAGAATCTGAAGACATGAAAAAAGAAGATGCTTGAACACCGCGGAGTGTACCACACGGGTCCGGAATGGCGCCTAGACCGACGCGCTGAGCGCGAATTCGGGGCTCGTGCCCGCCCCTTTCTTGAACACGAACGTGCTGGAGAAGAAGTAGTTCCAGAACGCCGTGACCCCGATAGCCAGCGCCTTGGCTCCCATCGCGATGGTCACCTCCTGCGTGGCGACGAACATGTGGCTGCCAAGGACGTACAGACCCGATGCGATGGAATAGTTGATGATGAACGCCATGCCGTACACCATGGCGAAGCGCATGGTCTGGTTGCCCGTGTCTTTTTTATCGCGGCTGCCGAACGTGATGTACTTATTGAAGAAGAACACGAACACGAGGCTCGCCAGTCCTGACGGGATGAACGCGATCTTGGGATCCATCTGCATGTTATGCACCAGCAGGCCGATGGTGGAGAATTCGAGGGTTGCACCCAACACTCCGCACACGCAGAATTTGAGACCCTGTTTTGCGTGCGCACGTACGCGCGGATGGGAGAGAAGCTTTTTCATCATGAGCGCAGAGTGTATCAGCCGGATGGCCAATGGTGAAGACGCTAGAAACCCGGATCGCTTACGCGGCCGCGGTGTCTTTGGCTTTGGATTTCCAACCCTTGAACGTCTTGCGGATGCCGTCTTCCAGCGGTGTCCACGACACGGTGGACAACGACGGGTGCAATGGCAGCGTTGCGACGCTGCGCTTGCCGTCGGGCTTCGAGGTATCGAACCGGATTTCCAGTCCCGGCTTCACCACGTCGCGGATAGTCTCGGCCAGGTTCTTCACGGTCGTGACATCCGGCGGCATGACGTACTGGATACCGGCGCATCCCACCTCGAGCAACTTGAGCACGGCGGAGACGAGATCATCGACGTAGATGAAGACACGCTCCTGCCGGCCGCTGCCCCACACATCCAGATACGAGTCGCTCTCGGCCTTCATCATGAGAGACGGGATAACATTCCCCTTCAGCGAGAAGGTGTCGCGCTCGCCGTACACGCCGACCGCACGGACGATGAGCAGCGGACAGCCGTACTGACGGGCGGCGGTAAGCCAGAGTGTCTCGCACAGCGCCTTGCCAAGGATGTAGCCGTTGAGCTGTTCGCGCTGGGCCAAAGCGATGACGTCCACCGACGGCGGCACGTTGGCGCTGCTGAAGAAGGTCACACCCGTGTTCGGGAAATCTTTGATCGCCTGGATCATCGCCACGCTCATAAGCACGTTGCCGTTGAGCACATCGCTGCAGTGTTCGTGATGAAAATCCTCGTTGCGGCGGTGCGATGCCAGATGAAAAACATGATCCACGCCCATCAGCAGCTGGCGGCAGTACTCGGCATCGCGCAGATCCCCTTCACGCCACTCGATCTTCTCGCGCAGGCGGGACAACGCGCGGTAATTCTCGGACCGGATCGGCACGCGCACGTCGGCTCCGGCCTGCAGCAGGCGCTCCACCAGCACGCTGCCGATGAACCCCGTTCCGCCGGTGACCAGGACACGTTTGCCCTTCCAAGTGGCTGTCATGTCTACGAGCGTATGGGAAAGAAAGAGATTTTCCAAGTAGTTGAAGAGGCAGTCGCTAATCCACACTTGAGAGGTGATCAGAAGTGAGTGATCAGTGGTCAGTCGGTCTCCAAAAGTCCTACTAGACGCAAAGGTGAAACTAGCAAAAACTGACTCACCACTGACCACTATCCACTCACCGCCCCTCAACTGCTACACTCCCCTCACAAACCATGCGTTTTTCTTTCCTCAAATACCCCGGCAGGCTTCACTTCATCCGCTCGGCGATTGGCGATAAAAAGCTGACGCTGCTGGACGTGGGAAACCTGGGCGACGGCGCCTCAACCTGCGCGATCCTGAAGAAGGATGTGGAGCGCAACGGCGGCACGTACTACGGCCTGGACAGCAACGAACCGTTGACCAAGAAACTGAATCTGCCCAATCAGGTCATCGGCGATCTGCACAAGACCGAATTCAAGGATGGCGAATTCGACATGATCTACGCCGGTGAGATCATCGAGCACACCTGGACCCCGGCGGTGATGATCGGCGAGTGCCGCAGAATCCTGAAGGATGGAGGACGGATCGTGCTCGACACGCCAAACCCGTACTCTGTTCTGAACATCCTGCGCTTCCTGCTGAAGAAGGAGGACGCCATGGGCGATAACCGCACGCTGGTCTATCATGAAGCCAAGAATGCGTTCGGCGAATTGAAGGAGAAGGGACAGGTCTTGCTGCAGCCTCAGCACAAGATCTTCTTCACTCCGGCAATGCTGAAGCAGCTGCTGGAAACCCAGGGATTTGTCATCGAGACGATCGGCTGCACCATCAAGCCCCGCGGCATCATTCACAAGCTGCTGCTGTGGATGTTCCCGCAGTCGGGACCGCATTTGTGCGTGGTAGCCCGTAAAACCACCGTGGATGAGGCATTCGCGGATGTACGCTAAAGACCGGCTCTGGTAGACTCGGTCCATGCAGAAACCCCCCGTCATTTGCGTTGTCGGTCTCGGTTACGTCGGCCTCCCGCTGGCCGTCGCTTTCGGCAAGACCGGCTGGAAGACCTACGGCTACGACATCAGCTCGCGCCGCATCAAGTCACTCAAAGAAGGACACGACTGGACCAACGAAGTCACGGACGCGCAGATGAAGAAAACCAAGGTCGTCTATTCAGACGATCCGGCGATCATCGGCAAGGCAAACACTGTCATCATCGCGGTGCCGACGCCGGTGGATGATTTCGATATCCCGGATCTCAGCCCCGTGATCAGCGCCAGCGAGACGGTCGGCAAGCACATGAGCAAAGGAACCGTGGTCGTGTACGAGTCCACTGTGTACCCCGGCGTGACTGAAGACATCTGCGTGCCGATTCTGGAAACCGAATCCGGCCTGCGCTGCGGCAAAGATTTCACGGTCGGCTACTCCCCTGAGCGCATCAACCCCGGCGACCGCGAACACACCATCGACAAGATCGTAAAAGTCGTCGCGGGACTGGATGCAAAGACCACGGATCATCTTGCGATAGTCTACGGCAAAATCGTCACGGCCGGCATTCACAAGGCCGAGAACATCAAGGTCGCCGAGCTGGCCAAGGCGCTGGAGAACACGCAGCGCGACATCAACATCGCCCTCATCAACGAGATCGCGCGCCTGTGCGATCGCCTGGGTCTGCGCACGCGCGATGTGCTCAACGCCGCCGGAACCAAGTGGAACTTCTTGAAGTTCACCCCCGGACTGGTCGGCGGACACTGCATCGGCGTGGATCCGTACTACCTGGTGCACAAAGCCAAGCAGGTCGGCATGCACACAGAGGTCATCGCCGCCGGACGCAAAATGAACGACACCATGCCCACGTTCATCGAGCGCCAGATCACCCGCGCCATGGCCAAGCACAGAATCGAAAGCCTGGATGCACGCGTGCTCGTGCTGGGACTGACGTTCAAGGAGAACGTGCCGGACACCCGCAACGCAAAAATCCACGTGCTGATGCGCAAGCTGCAGGCAACCGGCTGCAAAGTCTTCGGCCACGACCCGCACCTGACCAAAGCCGAAGTCGAGAAGCTCGGATTCAAGTACGGCTCGTTGTCGGATGGCAAATACAGCGTGATCGTCGCAGCCGTCAGCCACGAGCAGTACCTCAAGCTGAGCGAAAAGGATCTGGCGAAGGCACTCAAGAAGCCCGGTATCATCTACGATCTGAAGTCTGCCTGGAGTCCGGCCGCATTTGAAAAACTCGGCATCGGTTACCTCTGCCTCTAATGACAAAAGGACACACTCAAAGCCTGTGGCACAGACACTGGCACACCGGCCTTCTGGCCGTCATCCTCGCAGTGCTCCTGTTCGTCACGCTTAAACCGTACAACGGAAACCCGTCGGCGCTGTTCCACATCGATTACTCGATCGCATCGGCCTACACCATGCCGACCGGCACGGTGGTGCTGACGATCCCCGGTTACGACGGCATGGAGTACTGGCAGATGGCCCGCAACATGCCGCTGATCCTGTCGCCTGCAGCGTGGCCGACTATCCAATCGCTGCCGCCCGGACCGTATGCGCACCAGCGCTTCCTGCTGCCGCTGACTGCGTTCATCTTGTCGTTCGGAAACGATGTCGCACTACCGTGGGCCTTCCTCGCGATCAACGTGCTCGCACTGCTCGGTGCATGCGTAGTTATGTCGAAACTGGCCGGAGGCAAAAAGCTGTACGGATTCTGTCTGGCGCTGTGCCCACCGGCGATGATCGGGCTGCACTTCGCGCTGGCTGAACCGTTGAACCTGCTCCTGCTCGCGCTGTTCCTGCGGCAGTTCCTGAAACTGAAACGCATCGACTGGACCTGTGCTGTGCTGCTGACGTTCTGCGCACTCACGCGCGAGATCAACATCGTGTTCATCCTGGGCGTCGTGCTGTGGACACTGTGGAGCCGCCGCTGGCGCGACTTGCCTTGGCTGCTCGTGCCGATCGCCGCATTCGCAGCACTGCATGGACTCATCTACGCAATCTTCGATACCGTCCCATTCCTGTGGAGCACGGGCAAGAACGCCTTCCCGCTCAGCGCCATTTGGGAACTGATCTCCGGACAGAAGGGCTATGACCAGTACACGCTGTCGTCGATCGCGCTGTTCGCCGCATTCGTCCTGCCGGTATTCCTGAAGACCGGATACGATCTGGTGACCTCAAGAAAGCTTTCATTCCTGCCGGGCATGCTGTTCGTGTTCTTGGGACTCATGTTGCTGATGCCCGATCACATCTGGGGATCCATCACCAGCGTCGGCCGCGTCATCACGCCGGTCTACCCGCTGTTTTTCGCCTACGCCGCGGAGCGCGATACGGTATTCTGGCGCGTAACGGCCGTGTGTGCGGCTGTGCTCGGACTGGCTGCCGGTATCGGACTGGCAGAGAACGTGCATCTCTACTCCAACGCGTAATCCGCAATGCCGAAAGAACTGAGTATCATCGTGCCGGTCTACAACGAGGCCGCCACCGTCGCGTCGATCATGGATGCGGTGGTTGAGACGTGTCCGGATGCACAGGTGATTTATGTCGATGACGGATCCAAGGACGGCTCGCTGGCGATACTGCAGAGCAAAGCCCGTCCGCAAGACCTGGTGCTGACCAAGCCCAACGGAGGCAAGGGCTCGGCGATCACGATGGGGCTGGAGAAGGCCGAAGGGACATACACGGTGATTCAGGATGCAGACCTGGAGTACCACCCCAAACAGATTCCCCTGCTGCTGAACGAGGCCAAGCGTCTGGATGGTTCGGTGATCTTCGGATCGCGCTTCCTGACCAGCAACCCCACCAGCCACTGGAGATTCCTGCTCGGCAACAAAGTGCTGACATCCATCCTGAACCTGCTCTACTGGTCACACATCACCGACAGTTACACCTGTTACAAGCTGCTGCCGACCGAGGCGTTTCGTTCGTTGAACTTAGTCTCGCGCGGGTTCGAGCTGGAAGCCGAGATCACCTGCAAGTGCCTGCGCAAAGGCATGAAGATCCACGAGATCCCGATCGTCTATGTCCCCCGCACCACCGAACAGGGAAAGAAGATCAACTGGAAAGACGCCGTCCGCGGCGTGACGATGATGCTTAAGGTACGTCTGCACCTCTTGCGCTAGAAGAAAGCGTCACAACCCAACAACCACAACGATCTATGCTTATTCCATAGCGCCTTATGTCCGATGCCCTGAGCACAGTGCCGAGTTCTGAGGCGCAACAGGTGCTTTTGGCTCCACCTTTTGCACCAGCAAAAGGTGGAAGGAATCATCGTCCATAACAAACCTGCTTACGCTTCAAGGCTACGAATCATCTTGGCAGGCACCCCTCCAACCACAGTCTTTGCCGCGACATCGGAAGTGACGACAGCCCCCGCGCCGACGATAGCCCGTTCGCCGATCGTGACACCCGCCAGCAGCGTAACGTTCGCACCGATGAACGCGCCCGAGCCGATGCGTACCGGTGCCTTCATGGACGGCAAATGTTTCTGCAGCGGATGATCGTGGTAGCCGACGTTGACGTGCGTGAGGATGAGCACACGCTCGGCCAGCGTGACGTGATCGCCGAACTCGATGCCTTCGGCCAGGTCGAACATGCAGCCCTGTCCGACGAAACAGTGATGACCCATCTTCAGGCCGCCGAAACCGCGACGATAGATGTTGATGAATTCGGACGGCAGGATCACCGACTGCGAGCCGATGCGGGCTCCCATGCAGCGCAGGAGGAAAAGCCGCACTTGCGGCAGCCAGGCGCACCGCAGGATTCCCGATTGCACGGTACCCCACAGGAACCGCAGCGCTTTGCCCAAACCGACTTCTTTCATCGCGTCGTTCATGACTCTATACTAGCGCAGCCTGGTTTCAGGCGCGACACATGCCAATCACCCCTCCATACGCCCATCCGGCCTCCCACGTGCCCCTCGTCCAGGAAGCAGGCGGCTGGCGCTGCCCCAAAACCGGCGAACTGTTCCCCATACGGAATGGCGCCCCGGTCTTCGTGCCGCAGTCGCTGGAGGCACACATGGATGACGAACGTCATGGGCTGATGAACGGCCTGAAGACGTTTTTGCGCAAATTCCCGAAGCTCTACATCGCGCTGATTTATATCGTCAGCCCGATCTGCTTCGTCGGACAGTCCGCCAAATCGTTCGTGAAGGAATTCGGTGAAGACACACTGCTGATCAACATCGGTTCCGGTATCCACACCTTCGGACCAAACGTGCTGAACCTGGATATCTTCTGGTACAAGGGCGTCGACATAGTCGGTGATGCGCACGCATTGCCGTTTGCTACCGGCGCCATAGACGGCGTGATCTGCGAATACCTCATCGAACACGTGCCGGATCCGCAAAAGGTCGTCGACGAGATCGTGCGCGTGCTCAAGCCCGGCGGCAAGGCATACCTGGCCGCGCCGTTCGTGTATCCGTTCCACGCCAGCCCCAATGACTTCAACCGCTGGTCGGTGGAAGGCGCAAAAATCTTGTGCAAGCGGGCCGGTGCGCAGATCGTTGTCGCCGCGCCGCGAAGCGGTCCGACATCCGCGCTGGTCGCACAGCTGGGCACCTGGGCCGCGATCGTGTTCTCGTTCGGCAGCGACAGCCTTTACAGCATCCTGAACGTGATCTTCACCACGCTGTTCTCGCCGCTCAAGTGGCTGGACATGATCTTCGGCCGGTATCCCACCGCGATCCATGGACCGGGATCGTGGTACGCGATCATCAGGAAGCCGTAGGACAGGCGTAGATGACATAGCCCGGACCAACCGCAGCCACCTGTTGGCAGAGCGACTCGGCCTCTTTGGGCAGCGGGAATTCTTTCGAGAGCGGCATGACGATGTAATCGACGTGGAACTTGCGCAGCAAGGCCGCAACGTCGGGCTTGTTTTCGTCGAGCGTCTTCAGCACGTCCCGGTGGATGATCGCCTCACGGATGCTGAAGTCGCACTCGGCATCCGCATCTCTGATCCTGGCCATGATGCGGCAGGCGGTGCGCTGGCGCGCAGACGCGTTGCCGGCGTACAAACCGAACACCAGGTTGTACGTGTCGTCCTTTTTGTCTGCGGGCGTCGGGAAGAACGTCTCCTGCAGCAGATACCGCTCAGCCAGTTCGCTGTCGCGGGCGGTCTGGTACCGCGCGTAGCGGTTGAACAGCACGTAATCGTCGGTAAATACCGGCACCAGATCTGCAACCTGGTACGGCGCCAGTACCACGCTGTCCTGCGGCTGTACGCGCAGCCATGCCAGCACCGACGGCACGCCGGACTCGCCGATAGTCACGCGCTCGCTCTCCTGCAACCGGTACTGCTCCATGGCCTGATGACTCAAATTGAACAGCATGTACGCGGCCAGCGCTCCGGCCGCACCAAAGCGCCATAGTTTGGTTGGCAGGATCGTAAACAGCATCGTGAGCCACGCGATCCACAGCACAACCTTCAGCGGCTGCGCGTAGTACAGGCCAAAGATGGCGTCCTTGCCGTGCACGACCGACTGGTTCAACGCCAGCACGCCGGCAACCAGCAGCACCAGCAGAACGTTCATACGCGAACACGCTGATGTACCAAAGCGATAACGCACGACCAGTGCGACCAGGATCGTCAGCAACAATTCCAGCTGAAGCATGGGCGCAGCCGGGTAGTGACTGGAGATGAGACCGAGCCGGTGAATCATGTCCTCAGCCGCGACTGGATCGCTGACCAATCCTGACAAAATCAGTTTGATCATGACGGCAATCGCCAGCGGCAGCGCGAACCAGGCCAAATTTTTGATTTCGAATTTCCAGCCGGTCTTCCATCCTCTGCGGACAAAGAAATCGCATGCTTCGACCAGCAGCAGGTACGCCGCCCAGACGATTTGTGCGTACAACAGCAGTGCGATTGCCAGTCCGCGCAACGCGAAGCGCCACCACTCGGTGCCGCCACGCGCGACCAGCGCGACCGAGATCAGCAGCAACGCCAGCGTAATTTGCGGACTGAGCGGGCGCAGGATGGCTAACCCGATCGTCCATGCGAATACGCTGAACCCGAGCAGTGCCGCCAGCCGGTCGTCACGCACCAACGGACGGAAAATCATGCACAACAAGAACGTCGCCAGGAACGAGCATAGCAATCCCCACAGGTACACCACCTCGGACAAGTGCAGGCCGGTTATGCGCATCAGCAAGCCCTGCGGCAGCGGCGCGTACGTCGAAGAACCGAACTCATCGGCATGCTCTTTCAGTGACGCATGACCCAGGTTGATGTGCCCGGTCGCGGCATCGCGGATCAGCGCGAAGTAGTACGCCGCGTCGGATGACGTTCCCATTTCGGCGATGCCGATGCCATGGCGCAGTCCGGAAAAAAACGTGCCGCCGTTGATGATCATCATCGCCGCAAGGGACGCGATGATCGCCGGGAGGAACGGTCGCAACTGGCGCATGGTCAACGGGAAGAAATCCTGCGCTTGCGCAGTTTGAGGAGCGCCTTGAACGAGCGCCAGCTGTCGGAGAACGCGCGCACCGTCGACATCTTGTTTTCTTTGCGATCAAACAGCACCTGCTCGTTGTGGATGCGCAGACCCGAATCCAGCGCCTTCACCGTGATCTCGGTGTCCCAGAACCAGTGCCTGTCTTCGACTTTGTCGAGTACGGGCAAGATCGCGTCGCGGCGGAAGAATTTGAACCCGGCTTCGGTATCCAGCGACGGCGTACCGAGCATGCGCTGCACCAGCGAGCGGAAAATCTTGCTCATGAAGTAGCGCTTCACCGCCAGGATGTGGAACGTGTAGTAGCGGTCGGCCAGCACCATGTCAGCTTTGCCGCGCAGCAATGGCAAAAGCGCAGCCGGCAGATAGCGGGCATGCACTTCCAGATCGATATCCATGAAGCCTACGAACCGTCCGCGTGCCATGCGGATGCCCTCGGTGACGGTTGCACCGCGTCCGGCGTTCTGGGTATGGAACACCGCGCGCAGGCGGTGGCGCGGATGCAGCGTCAGGAACTCTTTGATCCGGTCAACGGTTTCATCCCGGCTGCAGTCGTCGATCAGGATGATCTCGTACTCCAGCTCCATCCGGTCGAGAATCGGCAAAATCTCGTTCAGGCTGTCATGCAGATGCGGCGCCTCGTTATAGCAGGGCACGAGCAACGTGAAGTCGAGTGCTTCGCCGGACTCGCGGGTCTTCGATGTGCCGTACGACAAGGCAGTCGGAGCCTTCTCGCCCGGCTGGAAGAACGCATGCACCTGCTCGATGACGTAGTCGACGTCCTCGTGCTTCAGGTGCGGAAACAGCGGCAGGCGGACCAGGCTGGCGGCAACGCGTTCGGTCACCGGACACTGGCCGGGACGTGTACCGAGCCGCTCGAGCGCGAACGGCGACAGATGCAGAGGCAGATAGTGGAACAACGCGCCGATTCCCCGCTCCTTCAAAAAGCGCAGCAACGGATCGCGCAGTGCTTCGTCATTCACCAGGAAAAATGCGAGATGATGGTTGGGCGTGGCATAGGCCGGGATATCGGTGAACCGGATGAAGCCCTTGTCGACCAGCGGCTTCAGTCCCGCCATGTAGCGTTCCATGATCGCCTCGCGCGCCCACTTGATCTCCTCGAAACGCTCCAGCTGGACGCGCAGCAGTTCGGCCAGGATGCCGGACAGGATGTAGCTGCTGCCACGGCTGACCCACGTGTACTTGTCGATCTCCCCGCGCAGGAATTGGCTGCGATTGGTGCCTTTCTCGTGGATCCACTCGATGCGCTCCTTTAACTCCGGATTGTTGATGACCACTGCGCCGCCTTCGCCGGACACGTAGTTCTTTGTATCGTGAAAACTGAAGCAGCCGAAATCTCCGAGCGTGCCCAGCGGCTTGCCGTTGTACAGCGCACCGACCGCATGGGCCGCGTCTTCGATCACGAACATTCCCGTCTGTGCAGCCACCTGCATCAGCGAATCCATATCGCCCGAGATGCCGCCGTAGTGCACCGGCATGATGCCGCGGGTGCGCTCGGTGCGGACCTTGTCGAGCTGCTGTAAATCGATATTCAATGTGCGGTCTTCGATGTCGATGAACACCGGCTTGCCTCCGGCCTCCAGCACCGCGTTGGCAGTGGAGACGAACGTGAAGCTTGGGACGATAACTTCGTCGCCCGGCTTTAGGTCCATACACTGGAGCGACAATTCCATCGCCGCCGTGCACGACGTGGTCAGCAGGACGTCATGTCCGGCCGTGAACTGCATCAGCGCGTCTTTGGCTGCCTGCAGATTGGCCTCGGTCGCGCCGATGCGGCCCTCGCGCATGACTGCGATCACCGCTTCTATCTCGCGGTCGGTGATCCAGGGTGCCGAGTTTGGAATGAATGGGCGGCTCATGACTTCTTATGGTCGTTGATGATATCACGGGTGACGTAACGCGGGCGGCCCTTGGTTTCCTCGAAGATGCGGCCGATGTACTCGGCGATGATGCTCACGCACAGCAGCTGCACGCTGCCCAAAAACAGTACCAGCACGAATACGGTCGTGATGCCGCGGGGAACGTCCGGATACACAAAGAAGCTGACGATGTAGAAAAGCATGCCCACCAGCGACAAAAGCATGGACGTGGCAGCGATGGTGGACACCCACTCCAGCGGTGCGTACGAGAACGAGAAAATCGCTTTGCGCGCCCATCCCAGATTCTTGACGAAGTTGTTGTTGGACTTGCCCCAATGCCGCTCCGGACGGACATACTCGATGCCGGTCTGGCGGAAGCCGACCCATGCGCGCAGTCCGCGCAGCAGCCGGTCGCGCTCGGGCAGCGCATTCACGATGTCCACGACTCTTCGGTCCATCAGCGAGAACTCGCCGGCATCCGTCGGCACTTTCACGTACGACAGACGCCTGAACAGCAGATAGAACTGGTGGTACATCCACTCGTTGAGCTTGCCCATGCTCTTCTCACGCTTGCGGCGGATGCCGTAGACGACCTCGAACCCTTCCAGCCATTTCTTCACGAATGACTCGATGAGTTCAGGCGGATCCTGCAAGTCACCGTCCAGCAGCACGACTGCATCCCCTGTGGCCTGCACCATGCCGGCGGTGAACGCCGCCTGCGCGCCAAAGTTGCGGGCCTGGGTCATCACCGTCATGCGCGGATCCGTTTTGGCCAGTGCGCTCAGGATTTCAGCCGAGTTGTCCGGACTGGCGTCGTTCACAAAAATGATCTCGTACTCGGACGTAAGGGATTGCAGCGTTGCCGACAAACGGGCATACATCGGTTCGATGTTGCCTTCGTCGTTGTAGCAGATCACGACGGCCGAGATCTTCTTGCTCGTCAGCATGCCGATAGACTACTTAAGAACGCGTGTACTCACAAAGGAAAAGACGCTGTCGGGCAGCCATAAACTGGCCCGCATCAGCCATGTCGTGAGCGATGGACAATAGAGTGTGTTGCCGCCGGTGCGGACGAACCGCGCGATCCTGTTCGCAACCGCCTTGGGCGACGCCACCAACCGGCTTTTTTTGCCTTCCCACATCGGCGTGGCGACCGGTCCCAGGTACACGACGCGGAAACGGATGCCTTCGGATGCGTAGCGGATCCGCATCGCGCGGAATGCCATCGCAGCTCCGGCTTTGCTGGCGCTGTACGATGCCGATAGAACGGACGGACGCATGGCGGTAGTCGAGGCGATCAGGATGAAGTCACCCTTCTTGCGCTGGCGGAACAGCGGCAGAAAGGCTTCCACACAACGGAAAATCCCCTGCAAGTTCGTGTCGATCATGTCCTTGGCCTTGGCCACATCGAGTGACTCGACCATGTCGTCCTGGCGGATGGATGCATTTAAAACGACCGCATCCGGAACGAATCCGGCGCCACTCATCTCTTTCGCCCATCCGTGTATCTGACCGTCGTCCCGCACGTCGACCTGCGTCGCCAAAAACGCCGATGGGAACTCGGCCTTCAGTTTCTGCAAGCCATCGCCGTTGCGCGCACTGCCCCATACACGGTCGCCGGTGGACGCCATGTGGCGGCACAGCTCTTCCCCGAGCCCCTGGGATGCGCCCGTGACACAGATATTCATGCCCAAGAGTCTACTCTATACTCAGGAGTATGGCAGTGGCCTCTCCCGCGATCATCGGCACACGTGATCTGGCAGCTTTGAGCAAAGCCATCCGGCGCGATGCGTTTCAAATGTGCCACAAAGCCAAGATCGGACACTTGGGTTCTTCGTTCTCCATCGTCGATATCCTCAGTACCTTGTATTTCTCGTATTTGAAGATCGATCCGAAGAATCCAAAGGATCCCCTGCGCGACCGGTTCATCCTGAGTAAAGGCCACGGCTGCTCCAGTCTGTATGTGACACTGGCGCACGCCGGATTTTTCCCGAAAGACCTGCTGCAGACGTTCGTGCAGGACGGCAGCCGCATGCCGGGGCACCCGAGTTCGATGCTGTTGCCGGGCATCGAGGCCTCCACCGGCTCGCTTGGCCACGGGCTGAACATCGGCATCGGGATGGCGCTGGCTGCACAGCGATCAAAGTCGCCTTCACGAACTGTCGTGATCGTCAGTGACGGTGAATGTGATGAGGGTTCCACGTGGGAAGCCGTGCTCTGCGCCGGAAACTGGAAGTTGGGCGGGCTGACATGCATCGTTGACTACAACAAAATCCAGAGCTTCGGCCGCACCAGCGACGTAATGGACTTGGAACCGATGGCCGACAAGTGGCGTGCGTTTAAATGGCATGTGCAAGAGGTCGACGGGCATGATCATGCCGCGATACTGGAGGCACTGAAACAGGCTGATGCAGTCAAAAACCAGCCGAGCGTGATCATCGCGCACACAGTGAAGGGTAAAGGCGTGTCGTTCATGGAAGACACCGTCGACTGGCACTACTGGACCCCCACCGACGAGCACTGCCGCCAGGCCATGACCGAACTCGCCTGATATGCGCACCGCATTCGTGAACACACTGCTGGCACTCGCAAAAGAAAACCCGGACGTCATGCTCCTCACGGGTGACTTGGGCTTCACGGTGCTGGAAAGATTCCGCGACGAACTGCCGGATCAGTTTGTAAACGCCGGTGTCGCCGAGCAAAACATGATCGGCATGGCTGCCGGTCTGGCGATGTCTGGCAAGCGCGTGTTCACGTACTCGATCATCCCGTTCACGACTTTCCGCTGCCTGGAACACATCCGCAACGACCTGTGCTACCACAACCTGCCGGTGTGCGTGGTCGGCGTCGGCGGCGGCTACAGCTACGGCCACATGGGCTCCACACATCACTCTCTGGAAGATATTTCGGTCATGCGCAGTCTGGCCAACATGACGGTCATCTGCCCAGGTGACCCAGTGGAAGCTGAACACGCAGTACGCGCAATCGCGAAGCACAACGGTCCGGTGTACCTGCGTCTGGGCAAATCGGGTGAACCCCAGTTGCATGCTGATGACGTGCAATTCCAGATCGGCAAAGCCATCCAGATGCGCGACGGCAAACACGTGACGATCATCGCAACCAGCACGATGCTGGAGACCGGCATGAAGACGGCGCAGATGCTTGCCGATCAGGGAACGCACGCACGGGTGCTCAGCATGCACACGGTGAAGCCGATCGACGAGCAGGCAATCGAGAGGGCCGCGAACGACACCGGGTTGATCGTGACGATAGAGGAACACAGCCGCATCGGCGGCCTGGGCAGTGCGGTAGCCGAAGTGATCGCGATGAAGGGACTGAACGCCAAGCAGATCCTCTGCGCGGCACCGGACGCGTTCGCGGAGCTGTGCGGTTCACAAGCGTACTTCCGTAAACAATCTGGATTGGAACCAGACGTCATTGCAGAAAAAATTCTTGAGCGAGTGTCCTAAGACCGACACGACCTATGCTTATTCCATAGCGCCTTATGTCCGAGGCCCTGAGCACAGGGCCGAGTTCTGAGGCGCAACAGGTGCTTTTGGCTCCACCTTTTGCACCAGCAAAAGGTGGAAGAGAAACCGCTATACTCATAACAAATGCAGACTTCAACCTGCGCTTTGTGCGGCACGAATAATCATGCCGTTGTGCTGTACCCGGCCACGGTGAACCCGGAAGACCTGAACCCGGAAGTGTTCTCCGCCCGTCGTCTGCCTGACCGCGTGCACGGGGAAATTCTGCGCTGCACCAAGTGCGGCCTGGTCTATCCGCGGCAACTGATCGATGCGCAGACCCTCAGTGCACTCTACGAACGCAGCAAATTCACGTATCAGACCGAAGAGACATACATCCGCAGCACGTACTCACGCTACCTGCGCAAAGCGATGAAAACGCTGACCACAAACCGGCCATGGGCGTACCTGGATATCGGCTGTGGCAACGGCTTCATGGTGGAGGAGGCGCTGCAACTTGGTTTCGATGACCCAGCCGGCATCGAACCCAGTGAACATGCGATCGCATCAGCCCCTGAGTCCCGGCGAAGCAGGCTGATACAGGGCATGTTCTCAGCTGAGAAAACCGGCACCGGAAAATTCGATCTGATCAGCTGCTTCCAGACACTGGACCACATCCCGGATCCAACCGGATTCGTGCGCGAGTGCATGAATGCGCTGAAGCCCGGCGGACGCGTGCTGTTCATCAATCACAACATCGCCTCGTGGACCGCGCGCCTGCTTGGCGAACGCTGCCCGATGATCGACATCGAGCACACCTACCTGCACACGCCGGACACGATGAGGCAGATGTTCGCGCAGGCCGGATTCGCTGAGATCAACGTGTTCCCGGTGCGCAATGACTACCCGCTCTATTACTGGCTGCACCTGGTGCCGGGGCCGAAGCGCCTGAAGACCGCGATCATCAACATCCTGAAAGCTATCGGCATCGGGCACCTCGTGATCCCGTTCCGTCCGGGCAATTTGGGACTGATCGCGATGAAACCTTAACGTGCGCCGTACTCCAGCATCTCGATGAGACTCAAGCGCCGCACCAGCGGCAGCTTTTCTATCGCATCGCAGATCGGCGACACAATCGGAATATATTTCGGCATCAGCAGATGATGCGACCGCTTGCGGAAATTGAATCCGCAGTCGTCCATAATCTTGTTCAGCGTCGCGACCGAGATGCGGTAGTGGGGTCCCTCGGGCATCTTTTTGCCCATCTTCTCCAGCAGCATTAGCGCCGGTTCCCACAGCGGATTGGCCATGTTGATGTACACCGTCGTGCCCGCATGGCAGTAGGGCCGCAGCGCCTTGAACGTGCTCGGCACATCTTCCAAATGCTCGATGACATCGGACAGGAACACCACGTCGAATGTGGCGGTCGTGTGCTTGTGCAGGTCTTCGATGCGGCAGGCGTACCACTGCAAAGCCGGATGCTTCTGCTTGGCGCGCTCAATCATCGCCGAACTCAGATCCAGGCCGATGCCGTTCTTCGGCGCGACATGCGCCAGGATGTCGCCCGTGCCGCAGCCGACCTCCAGCACAGACGCAGCCGGATCGATCCGCTCGCGATACAGCTTCTTGATCGTATTGTAGTAATGCCAGTTGCGCGCCTTCCACATGTCGTACTGCGCGGCTTCCATGTCGAAATGCTGTTCGACCAAAGAGGGCTCCATACGGCGACTATACCATACCTATGAGCGCTTCAGCCTGAACGCGATCAGCCCCAGGCCGAACATGATGAACGCGGTGAAGAACGACAGCAGCGCGAACATCGCCAGCGCCAGGATGTTCCAATAGACCGACGCGGCGAGCATGACCACGGCCAGTGCCAACAGCACCAGCGTAATCAGTAGGAACAGCTTCAGCGGGTTATACGTGACGATGACCTCGGTGACGAACTGCAGCGTGCGCAGCGAATCGCGGATGATGCGCACTTTGGACGAGCCGATGCGCTTGCGGTATTCGATCGGCACGTACTCCACGAACTTGCCCGTGAGCATGTAGATCAGCGTGATGGTCGTGGTGAAGCTGAACGTCTGGCACAGATCCGGGAAGTACGGGACGGCCTGGCTTTTGCGGAACACGCGCAGGCCGGAGTTGATGTCCGGAATCAGCCGGCCGGTGGTGAACTCAACCAGCCACTTCAGCAGGATGCGTGCGGGCATTTTAAAGAACGAGCCTCGGTAGTACTTGCCGCTGCGTGCGCCGACCACCATGTCGAAACCTTTGTCGAATGTCGCCAGCAGGTCCTTGATGTTCTCGGGTGCGTAACTGCCGTCGGCATCGGTGATGACGATGACGTCGTTCTTTGCAGCCATGATCCCCGCCTTCAGGCTTTTGCCGTAACCGCCGTTGGTCGGGTGCTGCACGACAACTGCGCCGTGAGCGCGTGCCACCTCGGCAGTCTTGTCGGTGGAGCCGTCATCAACGACAACAATCTCCGCCTGCGGATAGAGCGCGGCGATGGACGTGAGCACCGGTGCGATGCCCGCCTCCTCGTTCAATGCCGGAATGATGACGCTGAAATTGGTCATGAGCGTGAACGCCATCGTAGCACACGTTCATAGCCAAGAGCAGCGAATATGGTATAGCAAAACAGGATCGGCAACAGGTATCGGGGCGTTGCATCGGTCAGGACGAAGAACAGTGTGTTATAGGCTATCAGAGCCGAGAACAGCAAGTAGCGCCTATCCACAGCGAAGCGTGCTCCGGCGATGAATCCGACGTACAGAACCAGCGACGCCAACGCGGCGAAACCGTTGTAGGCGGTGCTCCATCCCCCGCCGACAAACGGCAGATGCTGCTCGATGATATCGACGACCGAGAACCACAGATACGAACCGAAGTTTGCAAAGATGCGCGCCTTGCTCTGTTCGGCGATCTCTTCTTCATTCCCCAGCGCCACTCCTCCCGGCCACTTCCGGTTCTTCACGCCGTTGAAACTGCACGCATCCGAACGCCCGGTCCAATCGCGCGAGATGTACTCAGCCCACAGGCACATGAACGGTTCGAACCCGTGCACTTTCTCGGCCTGCTCGGCCCGCACGAACAGCGCGTAGGTCAGGCGCTGCTGGGCCTGGATGCTTGCCTCCGGTCCGTAACTCGCGTTGCGGAGGATCCACGGTGATACGACGACAGCCGGAACAATCAGCATGAGCAACGCATCCCGCAGCCTGACTTTTTGGAGCCACAATACGACTGCCAGGAAGAGTGGGAAAAACAGGAATGAGTAGTACGTGAGTGTGGCAAACCCAAGCAGTACTCCGGCAGCCAGCGCTTTCCATGTGGTCGGACGCCGCATGTAGGCCAGCATCACCGATGCGAAGCACAGCAACACGACCAGTGTGAAACACTCGCGGTACGCCGAGAAAATCGTATGAAAGACCGAGATGTGTGTGAGCAACAGAACAAAACAGATCTCAGTGACGCGCTTGCCTGCGATCGGCAACAACTGATGAGCGAATAGCAGACACGCCAGCCAGTACAGAATTCCCTGGATGAAGAACAATGCGTACGCGTTCTCCGGTCCGAACGCCGCAAACACCGGCACCAGGAAAAGGCTCATCCCCGGCTCACGCAGGAAGTACGGCTGCACACCGTCTATGGAGTAGAAACCGGACTGCAGCAGATGAATCGCCGCCTTGCTATAGCCCGACGCGTCGCTGGCGAACGTCTCCGCGAACGGTATGCCGAACCAGCTGGCGAACACGATAACCCAGAACAGCGCGTAGACGGCCGTGGCGATCAGTAGTGTTCGTCGGCTCATGCCTTTAAGTGTACTGCATCAGCCACTCATCAAGCCACAGTAGCGCCCACACGTGATCGCTGTAATCGACCTTTGAGCTGTGATAGTCCTTCAGGAATTTCTCCACCGCCGGGCGTTCCATCATCGACCACAGTTTGGAATCCGACCGCAGCAGCCGGTCCGAGACGAAATCTTTGCAGTCGGTGCGGAACCAGCGGTCCAGCGGCAGACGAAAACCTGACTTCTTCCGGTCCAACGTTTCGTCCGGCACCAGACCGCGCAGCATCTCTTTGAATACATGCTTGCGCTTGAAACCTTTCAGCTTCAGCGACGACGGCATGCGCGCGGTGAGTTCCAATAATTCGTGATCCAGCAGCGGCGAACGGGCCTCCAGGCTGTGGGCCATGCTGCCTAAATCTACCTTCGGCATCAGGTCATCGGCCAGGTACGTGTCGATGTCCATGCTCATCGCCTGATGAGTGGCGTCGTTGCTGCGTGAACGCGCGCGTGCGGTGATCGCCGCGTACCACGCGTCGGTGCGCGGATAATCTTTGCCGAAGTCGGCGCGATACAGCGCACGCTTCTCTTCTTCGGTGAAGAAGCTGAGGTACTGGAGGTAGCGCTGCGGCCATGGCAGGTTGATGGAGCGCTGGAAACGGTTGGCGCGGTAGCTAAGCGTGTTGTTGGCGACCGAATGGAACGCACCGGTCATGCCCCGCACCAATGCATGGATTGGACTGAATTGCGTTTCCCAATAACGCGAGAATTTCAGAATCGGATAACGCACGTACCCGGCAAAGTTCTCGTCTCCGCCGTCGCCGTTCAATGCGACCGTGACCGATGCACGCGTTTCGCGGGCGAGCAGATAGGTCGGGATCACCGACGGATCCGCATACGGCTCTTCGTAGGTGTGCACCAGTTCTTCGAGCAGCTGTGTCACGTCCGGCGTCAGCACAATCGGGTGATGGTTTGTCTTCAGCAGCTTGGCCATCCGCTCGGCATCCGGCAGTTCGTTGTGGGTTTCCTCCGGGCTGCCGATGGAGAACGTTTCGATCGGCTTGGAGCTGTGCCTGGCCATCAACGCCGTGACCGCGGCTGAATCCACGCCACCAGACAAGAACGCACCGACCGGCACGTCCGCGACCATGCGCAGCGCCACGCTCTCCTCCAGCTTCTCCATCACCATCCTCTTCCAGTCCTCGAATGAATGGTGCTCCTCACCATAGGAAAGTTCCCAGTAGCGCCGGACTGCGATGTCGCCGCTTTTCAAATCCACCCTCATGCAGTGCGCCGCCGGCAGTTTATGGATGCCGACGATGCCGGTCTGCGGCGACGGCACGTACATCATGGTCAGGAAGTGATGGATCGCCTGCCAGTCAGTCTCGGTCGGACATTCTTTGATCGTGCGCAAAGCTTTGAGCTCGGATGCGAACGCGAACACGCCTCCGTTCATGAAAAACTTCAGCGGCTTCTTGCCCATGCGGTCACGCGCGATGAACAGCGAGTTCTTGCGCTGATCCAGCACTGCGAATGCAAACTGCCCGCGCAGGTGCAGCACGCAGCCCTCTCCAAATTCCTGATACAGCTTCAGCAGCACCTCGGTGTCGCCGGTCGAGGTGAACGTGTACCCGCGCGACTGCAAAAGCGTCCGCTTCTCAGCAAAGTTGTAGATCTCACCATTGAAGATAAGCGCCAGGTTCTTGTCGTCCGAAAGCATCGGCTGGCTGGCCGCATTGGTCAGGTCGATGATCGCCAACCGCCGGTGACCCAAACCGACAGAGCCGTGGATGAACGTGCCGCGGCCGTCTGGCCCGCGATGCGCAATGGCATCGGTGAGCCTGTCCAGCACAGCAGGGTCTATTTGAGAGCCGTCGAAGCGGACAATACCGGCTATTCCACACATGCCCGAAGTATACGCTACTTCTATGGGCTGCCCGCTTCTGTTATTCTCCGTCTATGGATCAATCTCAACAGCAGGAGAAGCACCCCCAGTGGGCCTGGCAGTGGAACAAGACCTATGACGACAACCTGTGGCTGTTCACGGAGTGGATAAAGCCGCACACACTGGAGAGCTTCCGCGGCAAGGACGTGCTGGACTGCGGCTGCGGCGGCGGACAGCACATCAACTTCACCGCGCCCTACGCGGCATCTGTTACCGGCGTAGACCTGAACGCACTGGAGAGCGCCAAGCGAAACACATCCGAACTGAAGAACGTCACGCTGGTGGAAGACGACATCGCGCGCATGAAGCTCGGCAAACAATTCGACGTGGTGTACTGCATCGGTGTGCTGCATCACACCGACGATCCAAACCTCTCGTTCCGCAACATCGCAGAGCACGCCAAGCCGGGTGGCCGGGTGATCGTGTGGGTGTACAGCAACGAGGGCAACGCGCTGAACAAGTGGGTGCTGGAGCCCATCAAGACCGTCATCGTCCGCTATCTGCCCCGCCCGATCGTCTGGGGACTGGCGCACCTGCTGACCATCCTGGTGTCGATACCGGTGTACACCGTCTACCTGCTGCCGCTCACCTTCCTGCCCTACTACCAGTACTTCCAGAACTGGAGGCAGTTGTCGTACAAACGCAACCTGCTGAACGTGTTCGATAAGCTGAACGCCCCGCAGACCTGGTTCATCACCAAAGAGCAGATAACCGGATGGTTCGATCCGGCGAGCTTTGCAGATGTGCATATTTCGCCATACAAAGGAGTCAGTTGGCGTGGATCTGGCGTGCGACGGTAAGAATACGAGGATTACGAAGAATACGAAGAGTACGAGGATGAAAGTGTCATATCCTCGCTTTCTTCGCACTCTTCGCCTTCTTCAGCCCTTGTCACTGCTACCCAAACCTAAACAGTCATCTATACTTCCACTATGTGTGGCATTTGCGGATTCGCCGGCGAAGACAGGCAGCGCATCGAGCGCATGACCCAGGCGCTGGCCCACCGCGGACCGGATGGTAACGCCGTGCTGGTAACAAACGGCGCCTCGCTGGGGCACGCGCGCCTGGCGATTTTGGATCCCAGACCCATCGGTGATCAGCCGATGTGGAACGACGAGAAAACTGTGCTGATGATCTACAACGGTGAAATCTACAACTACCGCGAACTGCGCGAGGCCGAAGGTTTCCAGTGCAAAACCGGAACGGATACCGAAGTCCTGCTCAAGTTGTATGAGCGGTACGGCATGTCATTCGTGGAGATGCTGCGCGGCATGTTCGCGTTCGGCATCTACGACACGCGCACCCGCCAGTGGCACCTGGCCCGCGACGGCAGCGGCATCAAACCGCTCTTTCTTGCGTACCCCAACGGCAAGCTGCACTTCGCATCCGAGATGCGCTCGCTGATGAGCGCACTGCCGGCCAAACCCGCGTTGGATCTGCATTCACTCTCGCTGTACACCCGGCTGCATTACGTCCCGGGGCCGCGCACGATGTGTGAGGGCATAGAATCGTTGCCGGCCGGCACCATGCTGTCGTGGTCCGAGAAAGGCGAAAAGAGACGATCGTTCACCACCCGTGTACGGGCGGACAACTACCGCACCAAAGATGAATTCCGCCAGTACTTCCCGGAGGTGATGGACATGGCCGTGCGCGACCATCTGGTGTCCGACAAGCCTGTAGGCATCTTCCTGAGCGGCGGCATGGACTCGTCGATCGTGCTGCACCACATGTGCAACCACGCGCAGAAACCGGTGAAGACGTTCACGGTCAGGTTCGAGGCGACCAAAGACGAAGACGAAGCCCGTTTTAACGCCGATGCCAACGTGGCACGTGAGACAGCCAAGCACTACGGCACCGATCACACCGAAGTTGTGCTGACCGCGCAGCTGTGCCACGACATCTACCGGGATGCAGCCAGGTCACTGGATCAGCCGAATGCAGACTCGGTGGCGATGGCGCAGTTCGTCCTCGCTCGCGAGGCCAAGAAGAGCGTGGATGTGGTGCTGTCGGGATCGGGCGGAGACGAACTGTTCGGCGGCTATCCGCGTTACCGCATCGCCCGCATCTTGCACGGCCTGCGTGCGATCCCGCCTGTAGTGCGCACCACGGCTGCAAAAGTGCTGGGCTACCCCGAAGACGTGCTCTCCATGCAACCCGGCCCTCGGCTGGCCGAACGCCTGCTGGCCCGTCCGGGCAACGAGGTGATGTCCATCACCCGCGGCAACTGGTTCGACCGTTCAGCAACCGGCACGCTGTTCGATGAGCGATTCAAACAGCTCGGTGGCATGGATCCTGTACGCAAGTTCATGGAGTTCGACCGTCACTTATGGCTGATCGATGAATCGCTGCGACTCGGTGACGCTGTCACCATGGCCAGCGGGCTGGAGTGCCGCGTGCCGTTCTTGGATCAGTTGATCATCGCCGCGTCGCACGGCACGCATGCCAACTGGCACGTGGGTCTGCGCGGGACGAAGACGCTGCTGAAGGAAACGTACTACCCGATGCTTCCGCCAGGTATCCGCAGCATCAAGAAAGCCTCGTTCTATCCCCCGCTGGCCAAGTGGTTCCGCCGTGAGTGCGCGCCGCTGGTCCAGGAATCCCTGGCTCATCTGCGCATCCAGGAATTCTTCGATGTAAACGCACTGCAAAAAGTGTTCGACGACCACAGGGAGCACCGCAAATACGGGCTGCACACGCTGCAGATGATCACGCAGCTCAGATGCTGGTTTGAGACAGTCTACGACGCGTAAACAATTCTATACAAATAGGCAAAATAGTGGTATTTTATGCCTATGGAGCAAGGAGAGCTTTTGCGGCAGTTAGAGGGCATAGATGCAGATCTGGCCCTGCAACTTGGTAAAGCATTGAAAGTGAAAGGCGCCGTAGATGCGAAGGTGAGAGAGACTACAGATACCTTGGCTGACGCGCTTGATGGAGGGAAAAGAAGAAAAATTAATGCTGCCATGGCAGCCCTTCGCAGAGAGCTAGGAGACGTTATGAAGGAAGAGCCGAATGACGTTGACGTTAAGGAAAAATTGCCTATTCCGCCAACTTTAACCACTGAGCATGCCCAAGCCTTTCTAAGAGCTTATGATAACTCAGTCACAATTTCTGATCGTTCTATAAAAATTATTAGCGTTGGAAGAAATAAATACGCCGATAGTGCTGCAATATTTTTATGCAGAGTCAGTGCTGTACTTTTTGCAAAGAGATATGCGCGTGAAGAAGCATTGCTGTATATAAAATTACTCGCTGACGGCGAACCGCATGAAAAAGCCTTAACAACTGCAAAAAAACAATTCGATACAAGGGAAAATCAATTCCCAATATTTCCCAATCCGCCGGCGATCACTTCAATGCACGCAAAAGGCTTTTTCAGTATCTTTGGGGATACTCCTTCATCGAAAGATGTTAAAACGCGCACTTTTATAATAGAAAATAATACTTATTGCGATAGTGCTGCCAATATTATGGCACGTATTGCACGTATTGTTTTTGCCAGTAAAAAATTTAGCTTGGCACTTCAATATCTGACTTTAGTTGCAGAGGGAAAACCTCATGATCAAGCAAAAATCCTAGTGGAAAATAGTCAGGAACAAAAAGCGATTGCTCTGCCAAACCCACCGAACTTACCACGTATCCTCGCGGAAAAATTCATTGAAGCCTGTGGAGGTGAAGTAGTCTCGACCGATTCAGAGAGCAAAATACTAAATGTTGATGGTAAAACGTACACAGACACTCCTGTCGCACTTTTAAGAAGAATTAGCCGCTATGTATTTGAAAAGGAAGGTGAAATGACAAAGGCAGCCGGCTATTTAACGGGTATTGCACTAGGCGAAACGCATGAAGAAGCTAAGGAGCCTCCTGATCCAATGCCAGTCCCTCCACACATTACAACAGAAATCGCTCTGGCGTTTTTATCCGCCTGCTCAAACAATCCCACATCAAGCGACAATTTACAACGTACATTTAGCGTTGATAAAAAAAGATATCGTGATTCTCCAAAAGTAATTCTTGCGAGGGTAAGTCGTTTTCTTAATAACGCAGGAACAGGCGCAGCAAGAAAATACTTACAGGCTATTTCTGGAAATAAAAAACACGACGAGGCAACTCACTTGGCAGTAGAAAATCCCGATCAAAACAAAAGTCTACCAAACCCGCCAGATATTACCCCTGAAATGGCGAAACAGTTTACTGGAGCATGTGACGGCGTTCTTTATTCAAACGATAAGATGGAGCGCACAATTACAGTCAAAAATACCACTTATACGGATCAGCCAAGATTATTATTAGATCGAATTGGCAGAAATATTACTGGCAAGGCAGGGCAATTTTCGCTTGCCCGTCAATACCTCATGTTTATTGCAGGGGGAAAATCGCATGAGGATGCAAAAAAAATGGCAACAAATGAATTGGAGGTGAAAGGAAAAAGAATTCCTGATCCTCCGGAATTGTCGGCAGAAATAGCAAAAGCTTTTTTTGAGGCTTGCGGAGGGGTGATTCGACCTAAATATGATGAACAAGTGATATTTACATTTAAAGACACAGTATATGCGGACTCTCCTAGAAATGTCCTCGCGAGAATTGGCCTACATCTTTTTGGTAGCAAAGGCTCTGGTCTTCCTGTTCATTATCTCGAATTAATTATTGCAGGTCATAAGCATGAGGAAGCAAAGCGTATTACTGAGCTTGGAGAAGGGGGAAACGAGGATAATGAATTCGACCAACTGAACAAACTCAACATTGAAGAGGCTCGCGCCCTTTTCGGCCACGATCCTGCGAAGTTCCGCCTCTATCTGCAATTCGCGCATCCTGAACTTACTCACGATGACCTAGACCGACTGACAACCCGAAGCTTCAAGGGCCTTGTGACCGGTGCGAATAAAACCAAGGAGGAGGAATATCTAGGATGGGATGTCGAACTGCCAGATGTTGAAATAGCCACCATTCCTCCCAAAACAACCGGCAAGAATACCCTGACCATCAGCGGTAGAGCCGCGAAAGCCGAGTGCGTGTATGTCTCCGGTGCACTTAATCAACGTATTCGATTGCAACCCAATGGAGAGTTCTCGGTCAATATTCCGCTCAAAACCGGCGAATCGAACGATATCAAGGTTATGGGTATCGATCGGAAAGAGAAGAAACGCAGTGAGCAGCAAGCCTTCACCGTCAAGCAATCCGGCAAACCCGATGATATAGCCGCATTGTTTGACCAGCTGTCGAAACTTCGCGTGGATTTGTTGGCTGACATTCAAAAAGACCCGAAGCGAATGAAATTCTTCGTCGCATGCGCCGAGAAAGTCCTTATCAAAAAATTCTCCCGTTCATTTGAAGACGGCGAAGCTTATGTAGCGGCGCTTGCGGCTAAAACCGGTAATGATCTCGTAAAGAAGGTGCTGGACGGAGTACTGAAGAACTTCCTGAGAATCAGCAAGATGAAAATTCCGAACGTGCGCGACGGCAGCCTGATGTTCTTCCAGAAATACTGTGCATATGACATCCGCAGGCGCATACGCACTGGCGAAAAGGGTGTCAACTTAGCCAATGATCCTGGTCTGGGGAAAACACGTACGGTTCTGGCCGCTCTGGCGGATGAAGAGGCAGCGATCTTCACTCCTAAGCCAGTTATCAGCGCATGGGAAGAGGAAGCGGATGAAATACTGATAGATCCAGATCTGCTGGTCATGCGTGATAGAGCTCATAAAAAGCGTAAAGAGCTGCTAAAAGGCGCTACCCAACTGCGCATGGTGACAAATAAGGAATTCCTGCAAAAACCGGACGATGCAGAACGCTTCGAGTTGCTGAGCACCGATCAAACTGTCGTTGTGCATGACGAAGCGCACAGCCGCGCCAACGAAAAGAGCTTACAAAGCAGGGGTGCAAAGAGACTGCGTCACAAATTTCAGCTCAACGTGACTGCCACTCTCGCCAAAGACCCTAAAGGCCTCCGCCGCATGTTGCATACGCTGGAGCCGGATAATCCAAAATTCCAGAATGATGCCGCATTCACAGCGGCGTTCCCGGCCAGCGACAAACAGGCACTTAAGACCCTGAAGATTCTGGTCGATCAATACACTATCCGTTTTACGAAAGAAGACGTGCTTGAAGAAATCGACCCGGCATTGCCACTGGAGGGCCAAGAGCACAAGCTGCCGAAGAAAAAAAACGTCCCTCCTGCCGAACTCGGCGAGTTCGAAATGACCGAAAAGCAGGCTCAAGCCGCGTATGAAATCTTCCTCAATTGGCCAAAATGGACAGAGGACTACGGCCACTACATACCGGAAGATGAAGTTGCGCAGGAAGACCACATGCGCCGTTCGGGCGGAGGCTTGGTGAAAAAACACGCGCTTCGCCAAACCATCAACAATCCGTCTTACATCGGCTCGGATGCCGAAAGCCCCAAGGAGCGAAAAATGCGCGAAGTGGTGGCGCGATGTCTGCATTCAAAACGCAAAATCGTGATCTTCTGCGCATATACGTCACAGGCGCTGCGGTACGCCGAGATCTTCAAGGATCTCAACCCGGCGCTCTATACCGGCCTGACAAGCAAAGAGGGTGAGAAGAAGGGGCCGGATAACCAGCCGGTGAAGTTTGCGCGGCGCAAGACGAGCACCGGCAAAAAGGCTGAATGGGTCTTTGATGAAAATGGCCGTCCAGTGCCGGAAACCTCGGCAGCAGCCAGGCTCTCCGGTGAATTCATCTTCGAGACGATGCCTGCGCTCGACTATGAGCGTCTCACGTTCCAGAATGCTCCGGACCGGCAGTTGCTTATCTCTACAGAAAAGGCTGGCGCAGTCGGCACGACATTCACAGCCGGCAAAGTGCTTATCGAAGATGACCTGTCGGACGACATCATCGGCGATATCCAGAAGAAAGACCGTATTCACCGCATCGACCCGAAACGCCAGACGCACGCGGACGTGGAATACTACTCACTCATCTCCAAATACCCTCCCGCCTTCCTGGAGCGCAGCAAGAAACGCTGGGTGGTGAAGCAGGAAGACAGAACGTATAAGGAATACCTGTTCCTCGCCGCCGCAAACAAAGACGCGTGTGTCACCGAGGGCAATCCCCCAAAGACTGCCTATGACGCATTCTTCAAGCAGGGCAGCTGGGATGAGGTTCATCACCACAACTTGGGCGTGCAGCGTGAAATGTTCCGCCTGATCAATGACGGCATCGGCGATCCGTCAGTACTTGAGGAAGGCCAAAAACAATTCCAGGGCGTGGATTTAGACAACGGCCATTAGGGCTTGTGCCACCCAATTCCCGTCCGTGTACCGGAGAAGGAGCACGTATTGAAGGTACATGAACCAGAACGCCACGAAGCCGATCGCATGCGTGGAGATCAGCCGCTTGAATCCGGAACGATGCGTATCGATGATGTGCACGAACGCGATGATCAGCAGCAGATATGGCAGGTACGAGTAGCGGATCATGCTGGTCATGCCCTTGGAATACACGCCGGCACAGGCGATGAAGTACGCGCCAGCCGCACACCAGTACAACGGGATGCGCTGCTTCCATGCGCCGGTTTTGTCGTGACCGCGCCAGCGCAGCACAAGCTCGGTGATGCCAAGCGCCAAGGCGAACCACAGCAATACGACCACAAAGACCCGGCTGAGGTTATCGGATCCCAGTGACCACCAGTCCGACACAGGCGGAAGGAAGAACGGCGTGTGCTCTTTGAACAGGAAGAAGTAATCCGGATTCACGCCCCACCAGTTATGCTGGGTCTCCATATACAAATTCCAGTAGCCGAATTGCCATGCGCTGTATCCGAAGAACAACGCGATCCCTAGGCAGGACGCAGCGGCCAGGCCGATCGCCGGCTCTATGTTCTTGAGCGGTTTGCGGTGGATGAGATGCAGCACGACCGGCAACACTGCGATAGGCACGCCGATCAGTTTAGTGCTCGTCATCAGCAGGCCATGCAGTGCAGCGATGATCCATGACTTGCCTTCGGCATGATCGCGGTCGCACCAGTAGATGTAGCCGAGCACCGCCGCGCAGAACATGGATTCGGAATACGGGGCGATGATGAAGAACGCGCTTGGATACGCGGCGGCCAAAAGCACCACCGGAGCCACGGAGCGGATCTTCAGGCGCGCAAGCAGGAGCAGCAGATACGTCCAGAACGCCCACGTGGCCAGTATCGACACCAGGTGCATCGACATCGCCGCAGTCGCACCGGTAGCCCGCATCAGCAGACGCGCGATCATCGGGAAGCTCGGGAAGAAACTCACGTTCGTGCCTCCCTGAATACCCTTCGACAAATCCTGTCCGGCGTAGACCGTGCTGTGGTACCAGTTCTCCACAATGCCCTGATAGTGATCTTTACTGTCCCATTGGTTCAGGTGCACAAACGAGTCGACGGCGGGTCGGGGCTGCACAGCCACGACGAACACGAGCTGTGCCAGCGTGATCAACAGGCCCCACTGCAGAGCCCGGCGCAGGGGCATCGGCGCATGAGTATGCGGCGAAGTCTGGTTTTTGTGTTTGAGAATCATCCATGCAGACATATCGGATCAGTATAGCAGATTTACGGGTTTTCCTCAACGCAGAGCCACGGGCTTGCTGTAGCACCGCGTCTGGCAGTATTCTCAGCCAGATGGAAAGCATTGTCACAATCAAGAAGGGATCCGTGCCGTACGCGCTGCTGTTCAAGGCCATTGAGGTCACCGACGGCGTGCGCTTTCTGACCGAGCCGGATCAGGAGTTCCAGACCGGCATCATGGAGCGTCCTGCGGGCTACGTCATCAAACCCCACACGCACCCGCGCGATGAGAAAGTCATCCACGGACTGAGCGAGTTTTTGTACATGGAGAAGGGATCGATCCGCGTGACGGTCTACGATGAGGAATGGAAAGTGCTGGGCACCGAAACGCTCGGCCCGCGCGACTTCCTGCTGTTCTTCCGTGGCGGTCACGGCATAGAGATACTGGAAGACTGCCGGATGATAGAAGTGAAACAGGGCCCGTATCCCGGCGCCGCTGCTGCCAAAAGTTTCCAACCCGGCGTATGAAGGTTCCCGTAAACGAGCCCGTCATCACCGCGGAAGCCAAAGCCAACGTGGCCGAAGCCATGAACACGGGCTGGATTTCGTCGGCAGGCCCGTTCATCGACCAGTTCGAGAAAGCGTTCGCCGCATTCATCGGGGTCAAGCACGCACTTACCGCCACCAACGGCACGACCGCGCTGCATCTGGCGCTTGCTGCAGCCAATGTCGGCAAAGGCGACGAAGTCATCGTGCCGACGTTCACGATGATCGCGAGCATCGACGCGATCCTCTACACCGGAGCAAAACCCGTCTTCATCGACAGCGATCCCGAGACGTTCAATATGGACGTGCGTCTGCTGGAGAAAAAGATCACGCCGAAAACCAAGGCGATCATGCCGGTGCACATCTACGGACATCCGGTCGACATGGATCCGGTGATGGCCACCGCCAAGAAGCACGACATCATGGTGATAGAAGATGCGGCCGAGGCGCATGGAGCAACGTATAAAGACGCAATGTGCGGATCCATCGGGCACATCAACGCGTTCAGCTTCTACGCCAACAAGATCATCACCACCGGTGAGGGCGGCATGGTTACAACCGATGATGATGCGATGGCTGCACGCGTCCGCGCGCTGCGCGATCTGGCTCATTCGCCCAAAAAGCGCTTCTGGCACGAGGAAGTCGGCTACAACTACCGCATGACCAACCTGCAAGCCGGCGTCGGCCTGGGACAGCTGAAGAACGTCGAGAAGTTCCTGGCCACCAAGCAATGGATGGCCGACGGCTACGCCAAAGGACTGGCCGGAGTGAAGGGTCTGCGCCTGCCGGTCACCAAGGACTACGCAAAGAACGTCTACTGGATGTACGCGATGCTGGTGGAGCCGGAGTTCGGCATGACCAAAGACGAACTGCGCACGAAACTGAAGGAGGAAGGCGTCGACACCCGCGACTTCTTCTATTCCGCCGCCGCCATGCCGCTGGTACAAGGCATGGTCGACCCCGCCGAGAGGTTCCCGGTCGCCGAAGACATCGAGAAGCGCGGCCTGTACCTGCCGTCCGGGCTTGCACTGACACAGGAGCAATTGGATTACGTTTGCGATACAATCAGAAAGATCAGCGCATAAGCCTTCCCGATTCTGACTTCCCATGCCCGTCAAACCTGCCAGCGTTTCCGTCGTGCTGCCCTCCTATAACGAGAGGGACAATATTCCAGAGGCCGTCGAACGGATCTCGCAGGCGCTTGGCGACACGCTGCTGGAAATCATCATCGTGGATGACAACAGTCCCGATCGCACCTGGGAGGTTGTCGAGAATCTGAAGAACCCGCGCGTGCGCCTGATGCGCCGCATGGACAAGAAAGGCCTGGCCTCCGCGCTGGCTGACGGAACGAGTGCGGCCAAAGGCGAGAGCGTGGTCTGGCTGGACTGCGATCTGGGAATCCCACCCGAGGACATCGTGAAACTGGTCGAACGCCTGGACGAGTACGACGTCGCGATCGGATCGCGTTACGTGAAGGGGGGCATGGACACGCGTCACAAAGTCCGCGCGTTCATGAGCTACATCTTCAACGCCTACACCCGGGTGGTGTTGTGGAAGTTTTCGTTCTGGGACTGGACGTCGGGCTTCGCCGCGGCACGCAAAGAAACGTTGATGAAGGTCCCGCTTTCCGAAGACGGCTTCGGCGAGTACTTCATCGAGTGGGTCTACGCCTGCCTGCGCAACGGCGTACGCATCGTAGAGGTGCCGTACAGGTACGGCCTGCGCAAAGCCGGAGTGTCCAAGACAGACGGCAACATCATGGTGTTCTTCAAGCTGGGCTTTAACTATGCAGTCCGCGTGATTCGCATTAGACTTCGTGGCGGTTCCAGACCTTCATGAGCGCCACCGTTCCGCACAACACCGGTTACACCACCCGAACCACCTGCAGAGTGTGCGGTTCTGCAGAACTCAGCTCGCTCTACACGCTGGGTGATTTGTACGTGTCCGACTTCGTGCCGAAAGACCACAAGGGCATCAAAGCGCCGCTGGAGATGATCATGTGCGAGCATTGCAAACTGGTGCAGCTGAAAGACACCGCACCGCAGGAGCTGCTGTATAGCCGCTTCTACTGGTACCGCTCTGGCGTGACCGACACGATGAAGAAAGCGCTGCGCAACATAACCGAAGACATCGAGAAGCGCGTGCCCCTGAAGGCCGGCGATGTGGTGCTGGATATCGGCAGCAACGATGGCACCATGCTGCGCACGTACTCCGTCCCGGGCATCGTAAAGGTAGGCGTCGAACCGGCATCCAACCTGGCCGAAGAGGGAAAGAAGGAGCTGGACTACTTCATCAACGATTTCTGGACGATCGAGAACTACACCAAAGTCGTGCCGAAGAAGGCCAAAGTCATCACGGCCATCGGCATGTTCTACGACATGGAAGATCCGAACCAGTTCATCCGCGACGCGGCATCTGCACTGGAGGATGACGGCATCTTCGTGGCCCAGCTGATGTGTCTGAAGAACATGCTGGACACCAACGACGTCGGCAACATCTGCCACGAGCACCTGGAGTTCTACTCGCTCTCGTCGCTGGAGTTCCTGTTTGAGCGCAACGGCTTGGAGCTCATCGACATCGACCACAACCTGGTCAACGGCGGCAGCTACCGCGTGTTCGCCAAACTGAAGAGCGGTAATCCCCCGGCCATTGCTGGCGCCGCAGAGCGCCTGGCCAAGTACCGCAAAGAGGAGGAAGGCATCGACACCAAGCAAGTCCACGCCGACTTCTTCGCCCGCATAGAGGACTGCAAAAAGAAGTGTGTCGCGTTCATCAAAGACGCGGTCGCTAAGGGCAAGAGCGTCTGGGTCTACGGCGCATCGACCAAAGGAAACACGATCCTGCAGTACTACGGCATCGACCACACTTTGATCCAAAAGGCATCCGAGCGCAGCCCGGAGAAGTGGGGCAAGTTCACCGTCGGTACGGGCATTCCGATCGTATCCGAAGACGAAGCCCGCAAAGCCAAGCCCGACTACTTCCTGGTGCTCCCGTACGCGTTCTTCGATGAGTTCTACCGGCGCGAGGAAGAGTGGCGCAAAGGCGGCGGACAGTTTATCGTTCCCCTCCCCAAATTCCGGGTCGTCGCATAATGGCAAAACGCGCTCTCATCCTCGGCATTACCGGACAGGACGGCAGTTACCTGGCCGAACTGTTGCTGAGCAAAGGCTACGAAGTCCACGGACTCATCCGCCGCTCGGCGACCGGCAACACCCGCAACATCGAACACTTCATGGACAAGATCACGCTGCACCGCGGCGATTTGGCCGATGCCACCTCGCTGCTGCGCACGATCACCGCAGTCAAACCCAACGAGATCTACAACGAGGCCGACCAGGACCACGCCGGCTGGAGCTACGACCTGCCCGACTACGCATCCGATATCACCGGCGGCGCACCGGGCCGCGTGCTGGAAATCATCCGTGCGGTCGATCCGACTATCAGATTCTTCCAGCCGCTGACCTCCAACATGTACGGCACCACCGACACGGTAACGCAGAATGAAGACACGGCACTGCGCCCGCAAAGCCCGTACGCATGCGCGAAAGTCTACGCACTCATGCTGACCCGCTATTACCGCGACGTGCACAAGATGTTCGCGTCCACCGCAACGTTCTTCAACCACGAATCCCCGCGCCGCACCGACTCGTACGTGTCACGCAAGATCACGAAAGCCGCCGCACGCATCTCGCTCGGCCTGCAGAAGAAGCTGTTCCTGGGTGACATCGACGCGAAGATCGACTTCGGTTTCGCGGGTGAGTACATGCAGGCGGCATGGAGCATCCTGCAACTGGATAAGCCCGATGACTTTGTGATCGGTACCGGCGAGGCACATTCGGTACGCGAGTTCATGGAGGAAGCATTCAAGGCAGTCGGGCTGAACTCAGCCGATTACGTGGAGATCGACCCCAAGCTGCTGCGACCGGGCAAGACCAGCACGCTCATCGCCGACTATTCCAAGGCCAACAAGGCCTTCGGCTACGAGCCCAAAGTGAAGTACAAGGATCTGGTGAAGATCATGGTCGACTACGACCTGGAGCAGGAGAAGAAATTGGCTGGGAGAAGCTGAAAAGACTGAAATTGACTTAAAAATAAAATAGTTCATAATAGGCGCATGAATACACGTAAAGGAGGAGAGGCAATGCCTGCCGTCGTCGTGCCTTTCGAGGATGCGCTGGAAGAGGTGGCCCGAATCCACGCAGCGCAAGCAACCAGCGTACAGGCTGTCTGGGATGTCTGTCCGAAGGTCATGCAAGTCGCGGATAGAGTCCATACGAGTCACGTTGAGGCCGGCATGGAAACTGAAGGCGCTCATAATTTCGTGCATGCGCTTACGGTTGCGCAGTACGGACACGAAGTCGCGATGGCCGAATGGGGCAATCCGCATACCGCGCGCAAAGCGGCAATGGGAGGACTGGGCCACAATGCCGACCGGCTGCTCCAGAAAACCACGAACAGGGAACGCAGGGACATTCCTCCCGACGAAGTCAGAAAGTTGGCACTCAAATGGCTCAAGGGCATCCTGAATGCCAGCGATATCGAGCAGGTATTGCAGGCGATAGTCGAGCACAGCGGGAAGAACGGCAAGAAGGACTCGAAGGTGAAAATAGCGCTGCAGGATGCCGATCGCATTGCCAATCTGAGCCTGGATCTGGTCATCCGGTCCGGGCAGCATTTTCATGACAAACCACCTGTTGATTACATGCACTTCATCAGCAATCCGGCGGCGACGTATCGCGAACCCGGGTCGGTGCTGAAAGACATCTCGTATTCGCTGGATTGGGTGAACCCGAAAACGGACGTCTGTGTGCGGACAAAACTGGGATGGGAACTGGCAAACCAGCGCGCGGCCCTCCTGCGCTTCTATGTGGACGCCGTCGAACAGCAATTGCTGCGGGATCAGGCCACTGCGTTCCTGAGAAAGAAAAAAGGCGTGTAATTACCGCCCCGAAAGGAACGTCTTCAGGAAGTCTCCGTGATGCGGGATCATTTTCTGCGGAATCTCGGTAAAGAACTCCCCCGCCTTAGGTTCATCTTTCGTTGTGCAGACGCAGACTACTGACAACGCACTGCTGTACGGATGATCCGGCCACATGAACGCATCGATCAGCCGGTCGAAGGTAATCTTGATGCCGAGTTCTTTGTCGGCGATGCGCGCGCATGCATCCGGAATCGGCTCTTGGTACAGCATGTACCCGCCCGGAATGTGCCAGCCGTCCCAATGCTCGTCTTTGCGGTTCACCAGCAGGAAATCTTTACCGTTCCTGGTGATGATCACCTCCACCGCCGGTACCGGAACGACTGCCTGGATTGCCTTCCAGACCTCGAACGGCATGTGCGGCGAACGCAGGTTCTGCTCGGGCAGTTTCTTGAGTAAAGCGGCCAATTGTGCGGTTTCTTCGGGGGTCACGGCCTGAGGATAGCGCAGCACGGGGTTTTCGAATACACTCGCAGCACCCTTCCAAGGTGATTTCGTCATGGACAAAGGAACCTCATTTTTCATCCGGCTCCGCAGGTCGCTCGCACCGATCCTCCGCCGCATGCTCGAGAGCAGCACGATCCTGCGCCGCATCGGCATGAAGCTGATGTCCTGGCACTTAAAGCCCGTGTTCCAGTGGGACGGCCACACCGTGCACATGAACCCGTCCGACTTCGGCGTGTCGTTCGAACTGCAGTCCACCGGCGAGTACGAAGGCGCGTCCATGGACTACGTCCGCAGGACGCTGCAGCCCGGCATGGTATTCGTGGACGTCGGCGCAAACATCGGTTTGTTCACGCTCACCGCCGCCAGGCAGATCGGCGCCAACGGCCGCGTGTTCGCATTCGAGCCCGGCAACGACAACTGCGCCCTGCTGCGCAAGAACGTGGAGGTGAACGGCTACACCGGGAATGTCACGGTCATCGAAAAGGCCGTGTCCAACAAGAGCGGCACCTGCACGCTGTTCAAGTCTGAGTTCAACCCGGCCGACCACCGCATTTACGAGGTATCCAAGGACCGGAAGTCGATGGAGATCGAATGCATCGCGCTGGACGACTACTTCAAGCCGGGTGACCGCATCGACATGATCAAAATGGACATCGAAGGCGCCGAGGAGCTGGCGATCAAAGGCATGGAGCGCATCCTGACCGAAACCAGGAAGCTGCAACTGGTCGTGGAGTGCTGGCCGTCGATGCTCACCAAGGCTGGCACCGACCCGGTGGCCCTGTTTACATCGCTGCAGAATAAAGGCTTCAGCCTGTCGGTAATCGATGACGCCGCCAAAACCATCACCCCGATGGATGCCGCAAAAGCCGTCCAATTCAGCTGGGATAACGACGTGGCAAACATCCTGTGCGTGCGGGGCTGAAGTGGTACACTGCGCTTGTGAGTAAATTCTCGATCCTCGGCGAGCTGTGGCAGTTTATGCGTGTACGCAAGAAGTGGTGGCTGCTCCCGCTGATCATGATCATCGTGCTGCTTGGCCTGATTCTTATTCTGGCGCACGGATCGCCATTGGCGCCGTTCATCTACACGATTTTCTAGCATGAAGCTGCCGCCTCCGTTCAGTTGGCTGTGGGCAGGCTGGATGAAGCTGAGTCTGGCGATGGGCTTTGTGATGAGCAGGATCCTGATGACCGTGCTGTGGATCGTCGGTTTTGGCTTTTATGCAGTCGTGCAGAAAGTGATGTGGCTGTTCGGCAAAAAGAAGACACCAAAGGATAGCTACTGGATAGATACCGAGCCGGATTTTGCCAACAGTATGAGCCGCCAATTCTGATGACCCAGCCCGTCTACATCCTCGGCATCTCATGTTACTACCACGACAGCGCGGTCACGCTGATCAAAGACGGTGAAGTCGTGTTTGCGGCTCAGGAAGAGCGCTACACCCGCAAGAAGCACGACGACCGCCTGCCCAAGAGCGCAGTCGAACAGGCGCTCAAGTTCGCGGGCATCACGATCAATGACATCAGTGCGGTCGGCTTCTATGAAAAGCCGCTGCTGAAGTTCTTCGACCGCCTGATCCCCACGTACATCAAAGTCTGGCCACGCGGCTTCGTGTCGTATCACAAGGCTATGCAGGAGTGGATCCACCGCAAGATGTGGATCCCGCAGAACATCAAGAAAGAGCTGAAGTACAAAGGGCCTGTGTACTACGTCCCCCATCACGAGTCGCACGCCGCCTCCGCGTACTACGTGTCCGGATTCAAAGATGCAGCGGTCGTCACAGTCGATGGCGTCGGCGAATGGGCCACCACGACCATCGGCAAAGGCGACGGAACCGAGCTGAAGCTGCTGAAGGAGATCCACTTCCCGCACTCGCTGGGACTGCTGTACTCCGCGATCACCTATTATATCGGCTTCAAGGTGAACAGCGCCGAGTACAAGGTGATGGGCCTGGCGCCGTACGGCGAACCCAAGTACATGGACCAGATGCGGAAGCTGATCGACGTGAAACCAGACGGCAGCTTCGAGCTGGACATGAGCTACTTCAACTACGAGTACGGCCTGCGCATGACCGGCAAGAAGATCGAGACGCTGTTCGGCCAGCCGACCCGCACGCCAGAGAGCTCGCTCGAGCAGTTCCACAAAGACGTCGCCAGATCGCTGCAGGAAATCACAGAGGAAATCATGCTGAAGCTGGCCGCTCATGCCAAGAAGCTCTGTCCCAGCGATAACCTGTGTCTGGCCGGCGGCGTGGCGCTCAACTGCGTGGCCAACGGCATTATCTTACGTTCCGGACTCTATAAGAATATTTTTATTCAGCCGGCTGCAGGCGATGCCGGAGGCGCATTGGGCGTGGCGCTGTGCATCTGGCACCGCACGTTCAAAGGTGCTCGCACGGCCAAGATGGAACATGTGTACCTGGGCAACGAATACTCGAACGACGAGACCGAAACCTTCTTGAAAGCGCAGAACCTGCCGTACAAAAAGCTTGGCGCTCAGGAATTGATCGAAACCGTGTCATCACTGCTGGAGGGCACCAACGTCATCGGATGGTTCCAGGGACGCATGGAGTTCGGCCCGCGCTCGCTGGGTAACCGCTCGATCATCGCCGATGCCCGCAACAAGGCCAACTGGCAGAAAGTGAACCTGAAAATCAAATTCCGCGAGTCGTTCCGCCCGTTCGCGCCGACCGTGCTGGAGGACAAGGCCAGCCAGTGGTTCGACCTGAACGTGGAGAGTCCGTACATGCTGCTGGTCGCAGACACGTTGAAAGACAAGCGTGGGCAGATTCCGGCTGTGACACACGTAGATGGAACCGCGCGCATCCAGACTGTCCGCCGCGACCAGAACCCGAAGTACTACGATCTCATCAGCACGTTCGAGAAGAAGACCGGCTGCCCCGTCATCATCAACACCTCGTTCAACGTGCGCGGTGAGCCGATCGTGGAATCACCCAAGGATGCCCTCAACTGCTTTCTGAGCACGCACATGGATTACCTGGTGCTGGGCAACTGCGTCGTGGATAAGAAGGAGATCCCGAAGGACAGGATTTTAAGCAGTGAGGATTACCTGAAGACGTTCACACTGGATTGATGAAGCAATTCCTCAGCTACCTCGGCAGCGGCGTGACCGCACTTGTGCTGGCGATGATCGCCTACAAGCTGATGATCGTGGGCGGAGTGCAGTACGTCACCGCGTCGGTGATCAGCGATGGCATCGGTCTGGTACTGGTGTTCGCATTCAACAAGTACCTCGTCTTCGACAAGCCGCACCGCACACCCGAACAGCTGGTACGTTATGGCGTCCTGCAAATACTGAACACTCTGGTGCAGGCCGGACTGGTCTACCTGCTGGTGGGGCACGCCGGAATGGAGGAAGTCCTGGCTAAAACCGCCAGTATTGCCGTCTGCGTGCCCGTGAACTACTGGGCATACAAGCACGTTGTCTACATTTGAGCCCCCGGTTCTGGTAGAGTCCTTTGGTATGGCTGCCAAAAAGGCGCTTATCACCGGTATAACGGGCCAGGACGGCTCTTATTTGGCTGAATTCCTCATCGGGAAGGGCTACGAAGTACATGGGCTTGTCCGCCGTGCGTCCACGTTCAACCGCGGCCGTATCGACCACCTGTTCCGCGACGCCTACCACCACAGCCCACCGGTCTATTTGCATTACGGAGACCTGGGTGACAGCAGTTCCCTCTCGCGCGTGCTGGCACAATCCAAGCCGGACGAGGTCTACAACCTGGCGGCACAGAGTCACGTCGGCATCAGCTTCGACACCCCCGAGTACACCGGCGACGTCACAGGTCTCGGAACCGTTCGCTTGCTGGAAGCTTTGCGTACCAGTGGTCTAAGCGCGAAGTTTTACCAAGCCAGCTCCAGCGAGTTGTACGGGAAAGTCGTGACGCCAACGCAGAACGAGAGCACGCCGTTCTATCCGCGCAGCCCGTATGCCTGCGCCAAAGCCTACGCGTTCTACCTGACCCAGAACTACCGCGAGAGCTACAACATGTACGCCGTGAACGGGATTTTGTTCAACCACGAATCGCCCCGCCGCGGTGAAAACTTCGTCACCAGAAAGATCACCATGTCCCTGGCACGCATCTTGGCCGGCAAGCAGGACTGCCTGTACTTGGGAAACCTGGAAGCCAAGCGCGACTGGGGGTACGCCAAGGAATACGTGGAGGGCATGTGGATGATGCTGCAGCAACCGACACCCGAAGACTACGTGCTGGCCACCGGCGAGACCCGCTCTGTGCGCGAGTTCCTGGAGCTGTGCTTGGATCACGCCAATGTCGCGTACACCCGCGAGGGTGAAGGCAAGGATGAAGTCTACAAAGACAAAGACGGTAAAGTGATCGTTGCAGTGGACCCGTACTACTTCCGCCCGGCCGAAGTCGATGTACTGTTGGGTGACCCAGGCAAGGCTGCCAAACAGCTCGGCTGGAAAGCCAAGACCAGCCTGCGTGAATTGGCCGCGATCATGATGGACGCCGACCGCGCTCTGCTGCAATCCCGCTAACTCCCCATGCGATCCCTGGTTTCCCGCGCCGGCCGCCTGCGCGATTGGCAACTGTTTGTGCTCGTGCACGCCGCATTCGTAGCCGTGTGCATGGCGCCGCTGCTTTTGGGAACGCATCTGCTGTCCGAACTGCAGTATTCGTACCCGCTGTTTGACCGCGATACCGTGCGCGGACTGTTGACCGGTACCGCCATCTTCAATCCGCTGAACCTGAACGGTTTCCCGTCGTACATTTCGACCGATTTCTTCTCGACCAACCCGTTCACGTACGTCTTCACCGCGCTGTTGCCGCGGTTCGATAACCTGCACTGGTACGCCTTTGCCCACATGGTTGCCGGCGGCGTGCTGTGTTCCATGTTTCTGCGCAAACTGGACTTCTCGAAGGCTGCCGCGATCATCGGAGGCACCAGTTACGTCACCGCCAGCTGGCTGCTGGTCGTCACCGTGCCGTTCATCGGCTTCATGCCCGCGTTGCCGCTGCTGGGACTGATCATGCTGGAGAGCCGCGCTCGCCCGGTGAAGGCCGGAATACTCGCGGTGATCGTGGGAACCTACCTGTGGTGGACGGTGTTCGCCCAAATCATGCTGATGATCTGCGCCGCATGCGTGGCAGCCGGAGCGCTGATGGCATGGCGGCACCGGCATGCCGGCAAAAAAGCGCTGCGCCCGCTGGTGACCTTCATCATCGGCATCATCGTTGGCGGCATATTCGTAATACCGAAGTACCTGCCGATGATCGTGTACGCCGGACTCTCCTGGCGCGCATCGGGGGTGCCCAGTGCAGAAGCAACCGGGCAAGGCATCACGCTGTTCACGGCCATCAAGTACCTGTTCCCGTATGCGAATTTCCCGTTCCTGAACTTCGGCGGAGATATTTTGATGCTGTACATGGGCACGTTCGGCCTGGTGTGTTTCCTGACCGCAATAGTGATGTGCAGAAAGAAAGAATCCGCCCGCATGCGCGGCTGGATTCTTGGCTATCTGCTGCTGTTTCTCATCGCCATCGAGCACTCCCCGCTCGCGACGGTCATCAGCGCTATTCCCCCGTTCTCATTCTTCCGCGGCGCAGGCCGTTGGATGTTCATCGCCGGGTTCGCAGTCGCGCCGATTGTCGCGGCAGGGTACGACCTGCTTATCCATGGCAAAGCTGAAGATGCGAGAAAGAAGCTCGCGAAGATTGTGGGCACCGTGACGTACGTGATCTGCACAGGACTGCTGATCATCCAGGCCGTGCTGCTAATACTGCCGGAACACTTGATCGGCATGTTCCAGCGCTACTTCGTGTACTTCCACGATGCGCTGCACCTGGGCCCGCCGGTGTCGTACTACGAGTCATTCGTCGAGCGGCGGATCACCGAATTGGCGGCGCATCCGTTCTTCCTGGAACCCAAAACACTGCTGCCGCTGCTGGCGCTGATCGCAGTCGCGGTCGTGCTGCAGAAAAAGACCTGGGAGAAGATGAAACGGAACGAAGCGGCGCTGGTACTGGTGTCACTGTCGACATCGGCGTTGGTGCTGTGCCTGTATAACCAATACGTCCCGCGCTCACTGCTGGATGCCCCGCCCTCCACTGCGGTGTTCCTGCAGCAACACCAGGGTACGGCGATCGGCCTGCTGCCCGAGGAAGGCGCGAACACGTTCTTCAAGACCAAGCCCTCCACCGCCGACCGCGCGGCATGGGATCTGGCGCACATCGTGCCGAATGCGAACCTGTACTACGACCTGCCGGTCATCGATTACTTCGACAACGTCGCCTCGCGCCGGCCCTCCACGCTGTACAGCTGGGCAGGTGCCAACTGGGCTGGAGAACACTGGATCGTGGGACCGGACTACTACCGCATCATCGCGGTGAAGGGCACGACCGAGGACAGGCTGCGTGCGTTCGTCGCCCGCAAGGACGTGATGGACGTGGTCGGACTGCGCTACATCGTAAGCTCGTTTCCATTACCAGATGAGCGCTTCGTGAAAGTCTTCGACACAACAGTGACGCCGCAGAATTTGCCGGTCGCGATTTACGAAAACCCGGATGCACGAGCGAAGGCGTACTTCGCGTCGCCGGTTCAGACCATGCCGGAAAGTGAGAGCGGTGCACTCAAGCGCATGCTGGAGGGCAACTGGCCAGGCAAGACCTCATTGCTGGAATGCGAACCTGATTGCGCGCTGCGCGACGGCGACGGCAACGGAACTGTGACAATGATCATCAATAGCGACAGTGCACTGGCAATTAAAACTGACTCGCTGCAGCCGCAGTGGCTGATCGTGAACGTCAACCGCCTGCCGGGATGGACAGTGACAGTCGACGAGCAGCCGACTGAGTCTGTGTACGCGAACGGAACGTTCTTCGGAATCCCGGTACCGGCAGGAACGCACACGGTGGATCTGCGGTTCTCGCTGTGGGAGGTGATGCGAAAAGCCATCCAGAAGCTGTCTGGAGACAGTTCTGCCGTTAATTGACATAAATAGATATTGAATTAAAATAACAATTACTATGTCATACGAATCCCCGTCACGAGAGGGTCCTTCGGGAAGCTCCGCACAAAAGAGGGCCGAAAAAGTGGCAGAAAAAGTGGCTCAGAAGATTCTGACAGGACACTCCGCAGTCCTTGGTATCATCGTCGGCAGGCGTCTGGCGAGGGAAACATTCGATGCCATCGCCGCAGCTGAGTCGGCAACCCTGGCTGCACTCGGCGCCACCACGAATGCCGTGCGGGCAACGGTTGTGCGGCTGCTGTGCAATCAGACGCTGACTGCCGAAACAGAAGCCACAGTGGTGCACGACATACGCTCCCGGGCGGCAAGAGAGCATGCGAATGTGATCACGCCTGCAGAGAGAGAACTGGGGCTGGAGCTCCTGCGTCTTACGGACTGGACCGATGACATGGATCTCGCGCTGGAACAGCACGCGACGATCACGTTGTATGCCGGCGGCAGACATAACGGCCAACCGGACTGGGGAGAAATCGCAGCGCAGATGAATGAGGAATTCTCGACGAATTTTACGCTACAGCAATGGCGGCACCGCTTTAATCATCTGGTAAGGATGGCCTCCAGAGCTAACGTGGCAGCAACGGCCTGAGCTCCTCTGCGACCGCCTGGGCAGCCAGCGCATGTCCGGCCGCGTTCCAGTGCCCGTCGCAGGTGTGATAGAAGTACGGGTACTTCAGCTGCTGTTTTTGTTGTTCGTCGATGAACCGCGGCACTATGTCGATGAACGGGACTCCGGCACCGGCTGCTATCCCGGCAAAACGCTGGACCGGGTACGACGGAGTGAATCCGGCCGGAGGATCCACGCCGAATTGATCATGTACCAGCTGCTTGTACTCGGGTGCGGTCTGCAGAATCTCCGGCACGGAGAATGCCACCAGCTTTTTAGGTGCCGGGATCTGGTTCTGGAGCGAAACGATTGCGCGCGCAACGCGTCCCCATGACTCTTCACGTATCGGACTGGGTGGAACCTCGTACACGCCGTACTCACGCGGATAGGCCGGGAACCCGGCAATGCCACCGGTAGTCGCCGCGGGCTTGCGCAACGTGCGGTATGCCAATGTGACGAAGCGGAACGTGGCGCTGTGCATCCGCAGCCAATGGCGGGTGCCGTCGAATGGCGTGCTCTTGCGGAAAGACAGCAGTGCACCGCTCTCATTGCGATACGTCAGACGCGTGTCATGCTGCGGTCCGCCCTCGATGTCCGGGTGGCTGTTCTCGGCGTCGTTACTGTAGAAAGCGAGTAACACGACGTCAGGATCGTATTTGCTCACGACTTCCTGGTAGAGAATGTCCTCCTGCTCGGTGCCGATGGAGCTCAAACCAAAATTCAGCACCTCGAATTTGTCCGGACCAAGAATGTTTTCCAATTGGCGTGCGAAAACCTGGTCGTCGTTCACCTGTGTCCCAGCCATGAACGAATCCCCCAGCACCGCGATGCGCGTTTTTCCCGGCACACGCGCGATAGAGCGCTCTTTGTCACGCCAGCCGGCTGAATTGGTCGTGATGGTGGATGTGAAACACGCGGTGCGCTCGGTGTGCACCACGTTCGGGAACATTTCGATGCCAAGCAGCGACTCTTTGTAGTCGTAGTCGTACAGAGGCGGGTACTGCGCGGCATTCGGAATGACCCGAAGCGCGACCTCGCACAACACGAGACCGAACAGGAATGAAAACGCGACCGGTGCGAGCAGCTTGAGAAGCTTCATGCAGGCTCAAACGATAGCATGCAACCGTTTTGAGGGCACCTATGCCTTAATCACCACGCTGAGTGCCGCCGTTTGTATTTGCCCCAATGACGATATCGTTTCTTTGGGCGATGATAACGATACGATTGATATTGATATTCATACTCAAGCCCCCCTACCTGACCCCCAGCCTTTGGCAGAAGCCGAGACACTCCAATCAAAAACAGTCCGAATAACACGAAAGGAACAATTTGCAGAGCAGCTGCTACAAAAAGCCCCACAGTGATTACGGCAATATCCAGGAGTAGGGACGAAAAAGAGTATTTTGATTTTTCCAATGCATGCCCTGGTACGAGCACCTCATCACTTCTTTCTGAAACAGGGCTTTCTTTCGGGGCTGCATATTTCCTGACCAATCGAAGGAGAGCAGAACCATCGATCATTTCAATATTGAGCAATTCTGCTGTTTTCTTCTCTGCGATAGTGGCCTCCGCAGTAACAAGAAAAATGCCTCGAGAAGCACCCCTGATTTTCATGCTGCCATATAGTTCTCGAATCGGCTGCATCAAACCCTCATGCCGGCGTTTCCATAATTTACATTGACCGCATGCAATTAATTCGCGCTCGAAGGAATACACATCTAAATCTATCCCGCCATCACCACCTCTGGGGCCCTTCTTGGTGACAAAAGCTTTTCCATATCCTGCTTTTTCCAGAAGAAATTTGCAGCAATATTCAAAATCTTTACTGGATAAGGAAAAAAACGAATTGATGTCTGTTAACCGATGAAGATCTGTTGATGTAAACAACTATTATATTATAACATATTTTATTAATAAATCAATAATCCCCGCCTCTGGAACTACCAAACGATCACCACCTCCTCCAGCCCCATCTTCATCACCTGATGCTTCGGCTGCGCCAGCGCCCATTCACGGGCAGCCCGCAGGCGGTCTGCATACTCTTTAGGCACGTTCGGACCATACGAGGTGACTACCGGCGCCTGCACGACAACCGGACGATCCGGCGACGCGGGCGTCCATGCTTTACCTTTGGCCAGCAACGCACTGCGCTGTTCGACAGTCAGCAGGCCGGATGCAACATACAGATCGAAGTACGTGCCATCCGGGATGACGAAGACGGCATTCGGATAGCGAACCAGTATCCGCTCCGTGATAACCGCAACCGGCAACGGCGAATCTCCGCCGGTAGTTGTCTTATAGATGGCTGGTGAATCCACACGCAATCGATGTGCAAACGTGACCGTATCGAACGGCGTCACAGCTGCCAGCAACACCACGATGATTGCGGCAAATCCGATTTGAAGCTTGCGCGACAGTGATGGGAGCGAACACGCGCCAGCCAGGCCAACGGCAAGAGGGAGAAGCAGCAGGATATTGAACCGCGGATAGCCCCAGTACACCGGCAGCTGGATGAGTTGCTGCACGCCGCTGGTGGAGAGGCCGATCAGCCAAGCCACGCCCAGCGTGATCCGCCATGCATTCGACCCGCGCAGAAACACGACGAACGAGCTGAGCAAGAGCAATCCGATTACCAGCGGATGGAATTGCCCGGGCAACGCCTGGATGGTCGTGATGAGAGGCAACAACGGCTGGCCCATGTCTGCGGCCGGGAACAGTGCGCCTTTGCCGGGGTTCAGGATGAACGAATAGTGATAGGTGGGATACAGCGCCAACCAGATGCACGCCACCGGCCCGGCCACCAGCGTGATGACCTTGGCCGCCTGCCGCCTGCGGGTGAGCCACAGCAGAACGATGCACAGCGCGATCGCGATGACCGCCGTCGGGCGGTACAGCATCCAGACCGAGAAAATGATCGCCGCGTACGGCGCCCATGCCTGCTTCTTTGGGTCTTGGATCATCGCCGAGACCAGCAGTGCCGCGCACAGACCCAGCGTGATCTCGCCGCAGGCCTGATACAGCGACACGTGGTAGATCCAGCCCATCGGACCCAGAATCAGAGCCGCGAATGCAACGATGCGCCCGACCGTGCCCCAACCCGGAGTGCAGTGCCACAGCGTCACGCCGAGCAGAATCGTCCACAGGATGTTCACACCGCGAAGCATCGCCAGATCCCCCTGCCCGATGCCCATCACTAACGCTTGCAGTAGGTGCACCACCGGCGGATAACGTGTAGCAAGTGTGGTGACCGACGGCGAAAGCACCGCGAGTGCGCCTGCGCCCAGCGCCATCAGCGCGACAATCGTCATCGCCTGCCACAGTTTCAGCATGCGCGACAAAAAGATGACCGCCGCGATGACCGCGATCGCACCGGCGTTCATCAGCGGCCAGCCGATAACGCGTGCGATGTGACCGAGGACGGTCAGTGACGGGATAGCGATCGTCGCTTCGTCAGAGAATGAATGTGGCGGGACAAAGAACAGCGCCGGTGACAGCGCGACACAGGTCAGAATCAGCAGCCACCACGGTAAAGGACGCGCACGGAAGACCCGCGCAGGCGCATGTGCCAGCGCACGCTGCAGGAACATGCCGCTGCCGCACAGCAGTGCAAATGCGACCGCGATCCACGCGAATCGCAGCGGCACCGAGGGAATCCCCAGCACCACCGGCCACACGAAAATGCACGCACCGAAGACGAGCAGATATGCCACGCTCAGCGGGTGTGTCGCAGGCAATGATCGTGCTTTGATCATGGCCACAGTCTAGCCTAGATAAATTTCAGGCGCTTGGCCGCCACCGCGCACATGCGGAACAGCAGGATGCCATCGCGGAACCGGCGGATGTTGGTCGTGCCGTAGGTGCGCTCTTTGTAGCGGATCGGCACTTCCAGGATCTTCATGTTCAGTTTGGATGCTCCGAACAGCAGGTCGAAGTCGCCGAACGGGTCAAAGTCACCAAAGTACGACCGTCCACGGGCAATATTTTCGTAATCGGAGCGGCGCAGGACTTTGGTGCCGCACAGCGTGTCCTTGGTCGTCTGCCCCAGCAGCCAGGTGAACATCAGGCTGAATAACTTGTTGCCGAGCAGGTTCAGGAACCGCATCGCCTTGTCGTCCATCGGGTAGACCAGGCGTGAGCCATTGATGAAATCGCCCTTGCCGGATGCGATCGCCTCGTAGAACTTGGGCAGATCGGACGGATCCACGGTCAGGTCGGCGTCCAGAATCATCAGGATGTCCCCCGTCGCGGCTGCGAAGCCTTTGCGCACCGCGTCGCCTTTGCCTTTGCCCTCCTGCTGCATGATCTGCATCTTGTGCGGCCCTTTGTAATCCCTCTTCAGATCCTGGATCGTCTGCCATGTGTTGTCCTTGGAGTGGCCTTCGACGAAGATAAGTTCGAGCGACGTGCCGAATGACGGGATCGTATCGATGGCGCGCTGCATGTTGCCGGCCTCGTTGCGTGCCGGGATGACGATGGACACCGAACCGTCGCGGCGGCTGCGCGGCAGCGGACGGGCGATGACGTACTGTGACAACGCCAGGTGCCGGATGAGCGGGAGTTTGACCAAAAACCGGTTGAACAACGGCGCGATGAGTGGCGTGGCCCACGGCCACAGGAACCGCTCGCCGCTGGTCACCATCTCGAAGTCAGCCAAAAGAAGGAGGGATGCGATGTCTCCGCGCGACAGCCAGTTCTGCGCCGGTGCCGGGGTTTTCAACCGCAATGCAGAAGCCAGTGTGAGCAGCGGCTTCCAGACGAAGTTGTGGAACGTGATCACCAGACGCGAGTCGTCGGTGCACAAAGAATTGCGGATATTGGTAAGCGCGACCTGCACGTCGTTCAAACTGTTGATCGTATCCAATAACAAAACCGCATCGTATTTTTCTTTGTGCTGCAGCTCTTCGATATCATCCACCAAATAATTCGTGCCAGTGGTGTCCAGGGTCTTGGCCTGCGCGACCATAGCCGGTGCGAAGTCGATGCCGGTCTTTTTTCGCTGAGGCAAGCGCTGCAACACGTTGCCGACACCGCTGCCGATTTCGATCACCGAGATGTCCGGGTGCAGCGTGCACTGCAAAAACCTGTTCAGGTCGTCGTAGTACGCGTGACGCCGGCGGACATACGCGGCCCTTCGCGGCGCAAGCGCTTCGAAAAAATCACGAACGGCCTGTTTGGTGGTTGAGGTACCAGTCATACGCGCGTGTCAGCCCCTCCTCGAGCGAGGTACGTGGCCGCCAACCAAGCTTTTTCAGGCGATCCACGCTGAGGACTTTGCGCATCATACCGTCAGGCTTGGATGTGTCAAAACGCACTTCTCCGGGGTATCCGACCACTTTTCCAATGATTTGGGCCAGATCGCGGATGGCAATGTCCTCGCCGGTACCCACGTTGATCAAGTCCAGCGACTCGTCGTTCTCCAGCAGGAACATGCACGCGTCCGCAAAGTCATCACTATAGAGGAACTCGCGGCGGGGTGTGCCCGTTCCCCACAGCACCACCTCCGGAAGTTGCTGTGTCTTGGCGGCGTGGAACCGGCTGATGAGTGCCGGAATGACGTGCGCGTTCTCGGTATCGAAGTTGTCCTGGATGCCGTACAGGTTGGTCGGCATGACCGGGCGGTACTTACGCTTGTGCTGCTTGTTGTACGCATCGCACATCGCGATACCCGCGATCTTGGACAGCGCATACGGCGCGTTGGTCGGCTCCAGCGGGCCCGTGAGCAGAGCGCTTTCGACAATAGGCTGCGGTGCCTGGCGCGGATAGATGCACGAGCTGCCGAGGAACAGTATGTTCTCCACTCCGGCCTGGTGCGCACCGTGAATCACGTTGGCCTCCACCATCAGATTTTCGTAGATGAAGTCGGCCGGGTAGGTCATGTTCGCGCCGATGCCGCCGACTCTGGCGGCTGCCAGCAGGATATAGTCGGGTTTCTCTTTTTTCAGGAACTCGCGCACAGCAGGCTGATCCAGCAGGTCCAGCTCGGCCCGGGTGCGGGTAATGATGGAGCCGTAACCTTTGGCCTGCAGCGCCCGGACAAGCGCGGATCCCACCAGCCCGCGGTGGCCTGCGACGTAGACGCGGTGCTTGGGGGTCAACATGCACAGGGCATGATACATCGGCCCCGGGCTTTATTCATGCCTTTCTCCGCGCGCAAATGCGGCCCTGTCCTCTGGCGTGGGCTTGGTGCATTTTGTCGCTTCGGCCTCGTTCTGGGGGAAGCGCAGCGTCTCCCCGGCAGCCATGCGCCGGAGCGTTTCAGCCAGCAGCATCGGTGAGAGGAAGTGGCTCTTCGCACGCAGTGTTTTGGTCGTTTCGTCCGGCAAAACCGAGGTGTGTTCCTGCAGACAGATAGCACCGGCGTCCAGCGCCGGTTCCACCCAGTGCACGGTCACACCGGCTTGCTCGGGTTTGTTGCGGTATAAGATCCAGAACTCGGTCTGGGTGCCGCGGCACTTCGGCAGCATCGCGGAGTGGGTGTTCAGCGTCCCCTGTTTAGGGATGGCAAGAATGTGCGGCTTGATGATGCGCGTGCCGAACAGAATCAGGTAATCGGGTGCGATGCCGCGCAGCAGCTGTTCGACCTCCGGATCGTTATGATTGGCGACAGATGACCACGGGATCTTGTTCGCATCCAGCATCGCACGCATGGAACCGTAGCGCCGGTAGAACAAGTCATTCACCGGCGGGTGTCCCCGGAAGAACAACATATGCTCCAGCCACAGAAACAGGCTTTCTGCCAAACCGAGCAATTTCACGCGGCCACCGTCTTTCATCGGTCCTTCGAATACGACATGCGCCGGCGGGATGCCGCGCGCGATGAGGTGAGAGATGCGCCGGTAGTTGTGCGGCAGACAGCGGGTGAGGATGACGATGGATTGCATGCTAGAGGCGGCGGAGTTTTTTCATGCACCAGTTGATGGCGGTGCGGAAAGTGGAAACGCGGTAGTGCCTGACGGGGACAATATACTCGAGATCCAGCCATTGGCCGATGGAAGAACGGACGTTCAGCTTGCGGTGGATCGGCTCGCACGCGGGCATGACAGCGGATGTCAGCGTGTATGCGCGCTCGCCGGGGGCATCCGGTGCGATCTCCTTTTGTGTATACAGCTGATACGTCACGCCATCCCGGGTCGAGGCAAGACTCACCGACGCGGGCATGACTGAACGGATGACCGGCGCACCGGCCGACTGGTCGATGCTGATGTCGGCTTTGCGTGCCAGCCGCCAGCGGGCGTAGTCCATCAGCGTCGACGTGTGCACATGCGGCATGGCGGCAACCTGGCGTATCCACTCGCCGCTCAGGGCGAACAGATCGTGCGGATGGCCGTACAGGTGAATCGGCAGACATGCGTCGTACAAGCGTGTCGCAACTTCGGCGTAATACGCCTGCACATCCGCGTGCGTCGCCTTGGAGAAGCGCAGGAAGTTATTCGGTGAGACCGCGTGCACGGGCACCTGGAGCGCCGGAGACGACTTGCCGTCCACGGCCGGAAAGAACGGATAACAGTCGTGCGCCAGCGTGAATTCGGACGTGTAGACGTACGGAAACTGCCCGATAGCCCGCTGCAAAGCCGGATTCCATTTGGCCGATGGCGATACGAACGATGTGCACTCGATGCCATGCGATGTCAGAAATTCCTGCGCCCGCCGCATGTTCGCCAGGTTGTTGGCGTAATCGCGGAACGTGTAGTGCTCGAAATTGTGTGATCCGACTTCGCAGCCGCTCTTCTTGAGCATCTGCAGATACGGCAGGCCCTGCTCCCCCAGCGTGTCGCACGTGATGAACCAGCTGGACCGGCCCAGTTCTGAACCGAGAACCGCGAGGGTCTTGTCCCACTCCTCCGGCTTGCACCAGTCGGCATCCACACGGACGTTGAAGTGCGTTCGCGCCATGTCCGGAAAGAACCACGGATGTAAGAGCGGGAGCGAATGATGTCTGAACGCGACACACAGAATTTTGGTCCAGAATCGTACGCACGCACCCTTGGCGACTGGGGTCATCGGCGTGAATGCCTGTGCCGCATCGCTCAACTGCGTCCGGTGCCACAGACGGTTGTAATCCTGAAACAGCAGCACATCCTCGGCACGGACATGGATGAGCAGACCGTGGCCGCGCGTTTCCGAAAAAAAGACGGCCGGAGACGATGCATGCCTGAACAGCCCCTCCTCCATCCGGTGCTCCCGTACGTTGTTGCTCAGCGGAAATGGCGAACCAGTGGTGATGACCGCCTTGCCGCGGGTAAGCAATTCTTCGATGCCTGCCCCGGATGTAAAGACTACCGGCATCCCGGCATCTTCTGCCAACGCCGCATGCTGGAACGGAACACCCAGCATGTCCGTGAGGGTGCATGCCGGGGAAAGGGCCGTATCAGCACCCAGGAAGCTGATGCCGTAGGGAATCGGTGCCATCGCCTACAGTAGATAGGAAGATCCCCCCGGCATCAATATGCGCTACACTGGGAGCGCATGCTGCGACATTTGAAGCTTCGCCTTTCGGACGTGCTCGGGCGGATAGGAATCCGCTTTGGCATCAACGCCAGAACACTGGCTAAAAACAGCGCGTATGTCACTCTGGGCCATGGCGTGGCGGTGCTGCGCGGCATCGTAACCGGCTACATCGTCGCGCGCCTGTTCCCACGCGCGCTCTACGGCGAATATCAGTGGATCCTGGCCGTGGTCGGGACACTGGCGAGTATCGGCATACCGGAAGTCTACAAAGCCAGTGCCCGCGCCATCGCCCGCGGACGGGAAGGTGCTCTTGTGGGAGTCGCGAAGCGCCAACTGCTGTTCTGCCTGGGCACATCGGCCCTGCTGTTGCTGATGATTCCGTTGCTGCCGTACTTCTACGACAAAGACGTGACGTATCTGCTCATCGCCGCCGCGGTACTGTTCCCGTTTTCGCAGGTGGCCGGCACGCTGTTCAGCGGCATCACCCTGGGCAAGAGCAACTTCCTGCTCGCATTGCAGGCCAACATCGCCTGGAGCATCGCGATGATCGCCGTGACTGTGGGCATTCTGTACTTCCATCCGTCCCCGCTGCTGATGCTCATTGCGACACTGGGCATCCCTACAGTCGTCTATCTGGCGTTCACTCTGCCGCATCTGCCGAAAGCGAAGGCATCCGATGATGCAGGCAGCATCGTGCGGTACGGCTTTGAACTGACGCTGCTGAATCTTCCCCTCACACTGTCCTCCCGGCTGGATTATTTTTTGGTCTCGGCATACTTCGGTCTCAATCAGTTGGCTGTGTTGTCTGTCGCGCTGCTGATACCGGAACAGGTGAAGGTGTGGATCGGCGAATTGTTGGCGGTGACGTTCCAGAGCCAGGCCAAAGGTGACGACAGCCGCAAGCGCCGCAAAAAGCTGATGAAGGCCTACGTCGCATTCACTTTGCTGATGGCAGCGGGCATCGCCGTGTACGTCGCCATAGCCCCCGCACTGTTCCGGGTGCTGTTCCCGAACTACCTCGACGCCGTGTCTCTCACGCAGTTCGCGGCTGTGATCCTGATCACCGCGCCCAGCAGCCTGCTGCTGCAATACCTGGAAGCGCAGAAGATGATCCACGCGCTGCGCTGGACCCGCTGGCTGTCGGCGGCGATCTACTGCGTCACGCTGATAGTGCTGGTGCCACGCTTCGGGTTGATAGGTGCACTGATCTCGCGCGGACTGCTGCGCCTGACCTACGCGGTGTGCTCGATCTCTTTCATTTTGTGGGGCGACGAAGGAAAGGCTGAGCCTTCAAAGGAAACGCTGCCGCATCTGCCGGACGCGCCCGTTCTTGCAGACTCTCACCCATGATCTTCACGCTTCTCCAGCGGGTACGCCATTCTATGGAAGGCACCGGCATCGGACGCCTGCCCGGCGTGGCACCCGCGTACCGCGCGGTGTTCAAACGGGTGCGCCCGCACGGCATCACCCAGATCACGACCAAAGAGTTTCCACTGTTCGTGAACGCCGAGGGCGGCGGACTGCACAAAATCCTGATGGAACAGGGCGTCTACGAACCCGATACCGCCGCGCTGATGAAAAGCCTGATCCAGCCCGGCATGACCATCATCGATATCGGCAGCAACATCGGTTACTTCAGCGTGCTATGTGGTAGGCTGATCAATATAATATATAATATAATATATAATATAATATATAATAATAAAATATAAATATATATATAATATATATATTATATATTAATAATATAATATATTATATATAATATATATATTATATATATATATATATATAAATATATAATATATAATATATAATATAGATAATATAATTATAATATATAATAATATTATATAATAATAATATATAATATAATAATAATAATATATATTTATAATAATAATATATAATATATTATATATATATAAATAATTATATAATATATTAATATATAATAATATATTATATATATATAATAATTATAATATAAATATAATAATAAATAATATAATATATATATATATAATAATATATATTATATAATAATATATATATATTATAATATTATAATAATAATATATAATAATTATAATAATAATTATATATATAATAATAATAATATATATATATAATAATTATAATATATATATATAATAATAATATATAATATATAATATATAATATTAATATAATATATTAATAATAATAATATATTAATATATAATATAATATATAATAATAATATATATATAATAATAATATATAATATAATAATATTATAATATATATAATAATAATAATAATAATAATAATAATAATAATATTATATAATAATAATAATATAATAATATAATAATATAATATATATAATAATATAATAATAATTATAATAATATATAATAATAATAATATAATATATAATATAATAATAATATAATATAATATATAATATATAATAATATATATATAATATATATAAATAATAATATATAATAATAATATATAATAATAATAATATATAATAATATAATAATAATATATAATAATAATAATATATAATAATATAATATTAATAATAATATATAATAATTATAATAATATAATAATAATATTATAATAATAATAATAATAAATAATAATAATAATATATAATATATATATAATAATATAATAATAATAATAATATATAATAATAATAATATAATAATAATAATATAATAATAATATATATTATAATATAATAATAATAATAATAATAATAATAATAATAATAATAATAATAATAATAATAATAATAATAATAATAATATAATAATAATAATAATAATAATAATAATAATAATAATAATATATAATAATAATAATAATAATAATAATAATATAATAATAATAATAATAATAATAATAATAATAATAATAATAATAATAATAATAATAATAATAATATATAATAATAATAATAATATATAATAATAATAATAATAATAATGATAATAATAATAATAATAATAATAATAATAATAATAATAATAATAATAATAATAATAATAATAATAATAATAATAATAATAATAATAATAATAATAATAATAATAATAATAATAATAATAATAATAATAATAATAATAATATATAATAATAATAATAATAATATATAATAATAATAATATATAATAATATTAATAATAATAATAATTATAATAATAATAATAATATATAATAATAATAATAATAATAATAATAATAATAATGGTCCGGCCGGAAAACTGGTCTGCGTGGAGCCCGCACCCGAGAACGTCGAGCTGCTCACACGCAACATCGCGCTCAACGGACTCAACGACCGCACGACCATCGTCGCCTCGTGCATGGGTGACAGCGACACGACCGTACGGCTGCATCGCGACAAGACCAACCAGGGCAACCATTCGCTCGCGGCCGGCAACGTCGTCACCGAGCAGGACACTGTGACCGTGCCGTGCACCACGCTGGACAGCCTGCTGGTTAAGTACCCGCTGCAGCGCGTGGATCTGATCAAGATGGACGTGCAGGGTGCAGAGCTGCAGGTGCTGCGCGGTGCGGCGAAGACGCTGGCTGCGCATCCGGAGACAAAAATCATCATCGAGTTCTGGCCGTTCGGGCTTCGGAATGCCGGAGCAAATCCTGAAGAAGTCCTGAAGATCCTTCGCGATACCGGGTATCACTTCACCGACACCGAAGACCCGGACACCCGCGTCGACGGCATGACAAACGCCGAGCTGGTCGCGCGGTGCGATGCCAAGCGGTCGGGAAAAGGCTGGATGAACTTGCTGGCGGAACGCTTAGCGTGACGGATCGCACACGTATGTAACGCCGTATCCGCACTCGCGGACGACCGGCCACCATGCCATGCGCTCCAGCAACCGGCTGACCGGTAGCAGGAACGAAAAATACGGGAAGATGTACGAGCTGCCGCGGTAGGCGCGCACATTCAGACCGGCTGCCTCCAGTGATTTCTTGCCCCTCCACGGGAACCGGCGGATGTGGATAAGCGCCATGTTGCCTGCGTACCCCTCGTTCACGCCTTCTTCTCCCTTTAGCAGAGACTTGAGCACACGCAGCTTGCCGTACAGCCATGCGTACGGCGTGTGGCGCGAGACGGTCCAGTAGTTGTCGCCGCCCAGCAGCACCATCGCGGCCGGGTTGAAGCAGGTCGGGATCGCGACCAGCAACTGCTTGCCCGCAACCCGTCCCAGTTCGCGTGCACCCTGACCGAAATCGGGCACATGTTCCAACACGTGACTGGAGACGACGTAGTCGAACGAGTGATCGGCGAACGGAAGATGCTCCAAGTCGGCGACCTGGAATGTGGTTTTGTCGGCGACACCCTGGGACTGCGCATACGCCTTGGACGCGACGATGTTCGGCTCAGAAATATCCACTCCGGTCACGGTGCAGCCCTTCTTGGCCAGCAGCACGCTCAGAATCCCCTCACCGCACCCGGCATCCAGCACGCGGCTGCCTGCGGGCACAGCATCCACGAACACCTGGTATTGCGTGCGGTGCGCATGCCTGCGGATCGGCGACGGCGACTGGAAACGCTTGGTGAGGATCTCATCGTGGTACGTGCGATAGATCTCTTTGTTCTGTTCTGGAGTGGCAATGGTCATGAGCGGGCGCGGAAACTGTCGATGGCTGCCTGATACACCGCGAGCGACTGCTGCGCGATGGCCGGCCAGCTGCACGTGAGCGCGAATTCGCGCGCGCCTTTGCGCAGCTTTTCGGTGAGTGCGGGATCGGAAAGCAAGCGCGTGACCGCGGCGGCCAAATCTGTGACGCCTTTTTCGTTGAGAGCCCCGACCTGGTACGTGCTGTCTTCGAATGCCGGAACCAGCAGACCGTTCACCTCGTGCGTGATTAGCTCTTTCAGTCCGCCACAGTCGGTAGCGACCATCGCCGCACCGCTGGACATCGCCTCCAGACAGGCCAGGCTCCGGGCCTCCGCGATGGAGGGCTGGACCACGACGTCCGCGCTGGCAAAATACTCGGGCAGATGATCGTGCAACACCGGACCCATGAAGTGCACTGCATCCCCGACTCCCAGCTGCTGGGCCAACGCTTTCAGCTTGTCGTGTTCGTCTTTGATCGGTGCCGCCAGCAAAAGCACCGCGTCATGCTGTTTGCGGACGACGGCCAGCGCGCGGATCATGTACTCGATGCCGTTCTTCGGCACCAATCTGCGCGCCGCGACGATGATGCGCTGGTCAGGCTTGATGCCGAATTTGGTGCGGATATCGGTTTTGCGCTCAGGCGTGAACAGTTCAGTCTCCACGCCGTTGCTGACAGCAAGGACGTCCAGGCCATGACGCTCCTTGGCGATATCAGCCATCTCCTGGCTGGTAGCCAGGAAGCCGTCAGCCTGCGATGCACCGCGGATCCACCAGCCGCTCAGAATCTTCTGGAACAGGTTCTTCGGGCGGAAGAAGATGCCGCGACCGCGGATGCTGACTACCGACGGCACACCTTCTTTGTGCCCCGCCAGCGTGCCGACCATGCCGGACTCGAACAGGAAGTGTGCGTTGATGATGTCGGGCTTGAACTCGCGGATGATTGTGCGGCAGTTGTGGATCTTGCCCCACGTGCGCAGGTTGATGCCGTGCACATGCGGCCCGAGTTTCCGGAACGCAAACTTGGGTGAAGGTGCGGACGTGTTCGGCACGTTCATGACAGCAACCATCACCTGATGGCCGGCGTCCGTAAGGGCGTCGCTCAAGTATCTGATGGCCGACTCGCTCCCCCCGACAATCGGATGGAACGTTTCTGTGACCATGAGAACCCTCATGCCGGCGAAAGGAAGCGTCGCATCGTCAGAAGTATACGCTCGCCGGCCTTGCCGTCCCACAGCGGCGGTATGCGCACCATCGGTGCCCGCGGGTGCCTGGCAAACGCCACAACCTGAGCGCAGTCGGAAGGCTTCTCGGGATCTATCAGCTGGTTACTGCCGCTTTCGACGGTACTGGGGCGCTCTGTATTGCGGCGCAGGGTGAAGCAGCGCTTATGCAGGAACGTCGCCTCCTCCTGAATGCCGCCCGAATCGGTCAGCACGAACGCGCTCTCTTTCACCAACGCAAGGAACGGGATGTATCCCATCGGCTCGATGATGTGGACTCCGCGCGGCACCGCATTGCGCAGGCCGAACTTTTCGAGCGATGTCCGCGTGCGATGGTGCAGCGGCAGAATGAGCGGCAGGTACTCACTGATTTCAGCCAGGAATTTGAGGTTCGACTTCAGTGACTCAGCCGTATCCACGTTGCTTGGGCGGTGCAGTGTGACGATACCAAACCGGTCTGGAACGCCCGCAGGCAGCTTCTGCTTGTCGATCAGCGGCATCATCCGCACCAGCGTGTCGATCATCGTGTTACCGGCCAGCAGAATTTTGCCGTGTGCTTTTTCTTTGTGCAGGTTATTCACGCCCGCCTGCTCACTGACGAACAGCAGGTCCGCAATCTTGTCGATGCCAATGCGGTTCACTTCCTCCGGCATGGTCATGTCGAACGAGCGCAGTCCGGCCTCCACGTGGGCCAGCTTGATGCCAAGCTGCTGCGCTGCAAGCGCTGCGCCAAGCGCGCCGTTCACATCGCCGTAGACCACGAGCAGATCCGGCTTGTGTTTCTCCAACTGGGGCAGCAACTCCTTGGTCGTGTTCTCGATCGTCTCCTCCCGTGTCCCTCCGTGCACGCCCAGGTTCTCATCAGGCTTCGGGATCTTCAGCTGCTCGAAGAAGATGTCCGAGAACAGCGGATCGTAGTGCTGGCCGGTATGCACGATCACATGCTTGTCACCCGGCTGCTTGAGCGCTGCGAATGCATGATGCACCGCCGCGAGTTTCACGAAATTTGGGCGCGCCGAACAGATGCTCATGAGCTTCATACGCCACCAGTGTAGCAAGGGATTTGCCGTAACGAGAGCCGTAAATACAACAAAAAAGGGCCGCTTTCGCGGCCCTCTTTTGAGAGTAGTCGTGGACTTCAGATGCTATTTGCCCTCATAGCACTTGTACTCATCATATATGTAATAATCACTAAAAGAAGTATGTGATGCTGTCGGCATGGGCAGAGAGGAAGGCTTAGTACATACTTGAGTGGCTTCAATCGTGAAATCTGCATACACTCTGCACTGGTAAAATTTCGTGGTGGGATCCTTAGGTAGAGTGAGAACTACGCATTCAGGAGGATCCGATATCGTCGACTTATCGATTGTATAGCTTGCCGTATATTCGCCACGAGCAGTACAAGATGTGCCTTCACAGCTTTTTAAGGTTATTGGGCACGATGCATATTTTTTTGGGTCTTTTAGCCGGGCTTGCAGATCTTTCAGTGCATCTGCCTCGGAAGTGAATGACGCGCCGATTGCCAACGTGCCGTGCTTGACCGTTTCAGTTTTTTTGACTGTCTGCGGGCATGTCATAGTGGCCGAAGCCGACGCTGACATGGTGGTAGCGGTACCTCCAGCTAACTGTCCCGGCGTGGCAGTCAAAATTGAACCCTGGGTATTGGTCATGTAGGTCGAGCCGTACCAAGCGGCGGCAAGAACGAGAACGACAACTATGGCTATGCCAACAGGGCGTTTCATGGGGAAGGGGGAAGATTTACAAAACATAGTACGTTCATGAAATGAGAACGCAAGAGGTTTCTGGCGGGTTGGCAACTGTCCGCCATTCCTGCCCCTTCTCACCTCTTCATCGCCCCGTGCACCGTCAAAATCCTTTCCATCCTCTTTCTCCACGTAAAGTTCTCCACCGTCGCGCGTGCGACCTTTGCGCGTTGCAGTGCAGATTCGCGATCGGCGATGACAGTGCGCAACGCGTTAGCCAGGCTCTCGGTGTCACCCGGGATGCAGAACAGCGCCATGCTTTCGTCCAGTACTTCACGGATCGGCGGCAGGTCAGCCGCGATGATCGGCTTCCCCGCGGCCATGTACTCGAACAGCTTCAGTGGAGACGTGTCGCGCACGTAGAACGCGTGTTTGGATGCCGGAGCCGGATAGACCAGTACGTCGCAGGCGATCAGCAGTGTCGGGACTTTGGCATGCGCGATGAAACCCATGAACGTGACGTCATCGGCAATTTCTGCGGGAAGATTTTTGACGAAGTCTTTGCGCACGTCCTCCGGCCCTCCGGCAATGACCGCGCGGAAATCCTTGCCGTAGCGCTTCAGCGACAGTAGGCCGTCGAGCAGTTCGGGAATGCCCTTGGAAAGACCCATGGATTTCAGCTGTCCGGCATAACCGATAAGAGGAACACCATCCGGGATCTTCAGCGCGGCACGCGTTTCGGCCGCCGCGGGCAGGCGCTCGAAGTCATGCAGATCGACCGCGTCGCCTTCGGCAATGATCGGCACATGCGACACGCCCATGTCGATGAGCGCGGTGCGCATGGCGTTCGTAAGCGTGACGATGAGCTGCACGTGCCTGAGCTGACGGAGGAAACGCTTCGTACCGAAGCGCGGCAGCTTGTGGAGTTCGACGATCACCGGAATGCCGCAGCCCCGCAGATATGGCAGCAGTTCTGGCGTGCGGGTGTAGACCATGTCGAACTCTTTGGCACGGCGCCTGAGCACGTTGCGCAACGCGCGCCCGAACAGCATGTTCGTGAGTTTCAAACCCGCGACTCCCGGCGCCCACCATGCCGCGATGCCGTCGACCGAACCCAGGTGATGCAACGGCACCGCCTTGGCCTGCCCGTAGTACGACGAAAACGATTCGCTGATGGAATTTTTCCGGAACGGCGCGAAGATCTCGACCTCATTGCCCAGGTCGGTCAGTGCCTGCGTGACTTTGGCCACCTGTTGCCCGTGCGCTCGTTCATTCGGGAGACGGACGTTTGTGCAGTATGCGATTCTCATTCAAAGGGAGTATAACTTTTGGATGATCAATAGCCAGTGACAAAACCGGTAAAAATCGGGCACTCCGGATTCGCCGCATGCAGAGCGGTTTTTCACGGTATTTGGAGCTTCGGATTCCGGCTGTTCCCCTGTAGAATTGCTGCATGAAACCGACGTCGATCGCCATCATCGGTCTGGGTTACTGGGGTCCGAACTGGCTGCGCAATTTTGTCGCCATCGACGGATGCGAAGTGCGTTGGGGCTGCGATTTGTCTTCTGAGCGTTGCAAAAAGTTCGCGCGTCAGTATCCCGCCATCGCGTTCACGCAAAGCTACGAAGACGTGTTGGCCGACAAGACACTGGATGCGGTTGTGATTGCCACTCCGACCTCATCTCACTTCCCGCTGGCGAAAGCCGCGCTGATGGCCGGCAAGCATGTGCTGGTGGAGAAGCCGATGACATCGACATCAAAGCAAGCGAAAGAGCTGGTGGAACTGGCCAAGAAGAAAAAACTGATGCTGCTGGTCGACCACACGTTCGCCTACACCGAGGCCGTGCGTGCAATCCGCGCATTCATCGAGAGCGACAAGTTGGGCAAGCCGCTGTACTTCGACTCCACGCGAATCAACCTGGGACTCATCCAGAAGGATACGAACGTCATCTGGGATCTGGCCGTGCACGACCTGACGATTTTGGATGCCGTGAGCAAACTGGACGGCGTCAGCGAGATTTTCGCATGTGGCAGCGCTTACTACGGCAAACAGACCGAGGTCGGCCACCTGCACATCGGCTTCAAAAGCGGCCTGCATGCGCACATTCATGTCAGCTGGCTCTCGCCGGTGAAGATCCGCCAGACCCTCATCGGCGGCAAAAAAGCCATGATCGTGTACGACGACATCGAACCGTCCGAGAAACTGCGCTACTACGACAAAGGCGTCGAGCATGACGACACCAAGCCCGACCCGTTCTTCCCCAAGTACCGCAGCGGCGACGTGCTGATCCCGGCGCTGAAGGTGACCGAGGGACTGGCAACCGAAGGCAGGCACTTCATCGACTGCATCAACGGCAAAGCAAAGCCGCTGACCTCGGGCGAAGACGGCTACCGCATGGTGAAGCTGCTGGAGACCGCCGACGAATCCATGCGGACGAATAAGCCGGTACGGGTAAGTCTTTAATGACTGCGGTTATGTCCAAATGCGGCATATATCGTTATTTACTGAATAGAAAGTTTGGATCAAGTCCGAAGATCGCCACCTTCATCATGCTGAATCCATCGACCGCAGATGAAACAGTCGATGATCAAACGATCCGCAAATGCATTGGATTCTCAGAAAAATGGGGCTGCGGCGGCTTTCGCGTCGTCAATTTATTTGCGCTGCGGGCACGCGACCCACGTGAGATGAAAAAGCACACAGCACCACATGGACCGGAAAACCGGAAACACTTCGATGAAGCGATTGGGGCAGCCAAAGCTAGTTCCCATGATGGGCCGATTGTCTGTGCTTGGGGAAATCATGGTCGACATCTGCATCAAGACTTAGTTGTGCTCGACTGGCTCAAGTCACATCATGTTGCGGTAATGGCACTTAAGATCACTAAAAAAGGGCAGCCTGGACATCCACTAACCCTCTCTTACGAATTGCCCTTGATCCCCTTCAGCCCAAAATCTACCGCACCTTCCCACCGCTGAAAGGCCGCCTCACCATCGCCCAGGTCATCGACCAGAACAGCACCCAGTGATAGCGGGCGTACCGCCACTCATGCGCGAACGGAAGCGCGTCGGGTTTGCCGTACTGCGGGATGTGCCGCGCGATCTTCAGCAAGAGCGAGAGCATAACCAGCGGCTCGCGGAACAAAATCCAGCGGAAGTAGTGGCTCCACTTGTAGCCGTCGCGGCGGATGCGCTCCATTTCCATGGTCAGGTAGCGATTGTCTTTGGACCGCAGATCCATCACCGGGTCGAGCGGGTAATACAACGGGTGCGTGGTCACGATTTCGACGAACGTGTCGTCGTAGACGTACTTCTCGTGCACGACTTTGCCGCTTTTCAGCGTACAGCCGCTGGTGCGGTTGTGGATGCGCGGAACGACCTCCGGGCAGTACAAGCCGCGCGTGCGGACTACCCCGTCCACCACCGGAAAACGCTGGAATTTGATCACGGTCTTCTCCGGCATGTTCGGAATCATCTCGCCGATCTCATCGACCAGCTCGTCAGACAAATATTCGTCGGAATCCAGATAGAGCACCCAGTCGAACTTCGCGTCCGCGCGCTGGCGCAACTGCAACTCGGTGAAGTCTTTGATGCGCACGCTCTTCTCGGCCGTCTCGTACTGCGGAAGCACTCGTGCTCCGGCGGCCTTGGCGACCTCGACCGTGTTGTCCTCGCTGTTGCCGTCGCGCACCAGAATATCGCCGAACGGCGCCAGGTTCGCCAGACACTTCGGCAACGTCTTGGCGGAGTTGCGCGTCAGGATGAGAACCGAGCACGGAATGGACGTAGTCGCGGGCATAAGAAGAGGCTCTGGGCGCTTATGATAGAGCGTCGACAGCCGCTCCGCCATGCCTAGAAGGTGGTCTCCCAACTCTCCCGGCGCACGTGCTGACCGCCAAAGCTTTCCTTGAAGAGGAAGAGCGACTCGTTGACCTTTATGCCGCCGTCTTCGGTGGAGATGCCGAAATCCAGCACTGCTCGTTTCTCGTTGATAGCAGCAACGAACAGCTCACGCAGCAGCAACGGGATAGCCCGAAGCTTCGGACGTGAATAATCCTGAGCGGTATACAGGATGTAGAGCGCCTTCTCGTGCACGGTGATGACCACCAGTCCCGCGATCATCTCACTGCCATCGAATGCAGCCAGCAACCGCACATCCTGGCCGGTCAGCGAACGCAGCTTCTTGATCTCTTCAGCGCTGTGCGTCGGCTTGGCGCCATGGCGTTCGTCGAGCGTCTTGTTCAGCAGATTCCAGAACGCATCGAAGTCATCGGAGAATTTGATGTTCAGGTTCTCCTTCTCGGCCTGGCGGATTTTGTTGCGGGTAGTCGGATCGAACGACTCCATGACAGTCTCCGGCGTCAGCGCCGTGAGATCGTACGACGTCGACAGTTCGAAGCGCGTCGGACGCCATCCTTTCTGGTACAGCCAGTACTCCTGATCGTCGGACAGCCAGCGACGCAGATTTGGCAGAGGCAAGCGCAAGAACGTGGCATCCGAGCAACCCTTGTCTTTCGCAAAAGCAGTGAGCAGATCAACGATCTCGCCGGTCTGCTGCATGCCGCACTTCTTGGACAGCACCAGGCCTCCGTAGGAAGCACCGGGATGCGAGACGAGGGTCTTCTTCCCCTCCTTCTCGACGATCGCTGCCGGCAGTACAGCCAGAATCCGCCCGTTGTCCTGGAAAAAGAGCGATGCATCAGTGAACCGGTCATCCGGGTGATAGCTCAGGAATTTCCGGGTGTGAAAGAACGTGCCATTCCGTGATTCGCCGATAAAGGCGTCCCACGCTTGGGCGCGGTCTGCGGTGTAGGGAACAACGGCAATGCTCATGGGATGCTGTTGAGGAAGGTGTGCCTGTCCAGAACCATGGTCAGGGTACCATGATGGCACGGTTCGCTCTCTGCCACGAAGCCGACTTTCTCGTAGGTACGCTTGGCGCGGGGGTTGGCGGTCACCTGCAGGGAAACCTTTTCCAGATCCATCTCGTCGAATCCGTACTGCAGCACCAGCCGGGTGGCCTCGGTACCCAGACCTTTGCCGTGGTGCGCGCTGTCTCCGATCGTGATGCGGAAGATCGCGGTTTTGGCGACAGGATCGATGTCGACGAAACCGGCGTTGCCGATGAGCGTGTCACCAAGCAGCAATGAGAACATGCGGCGGTCAGGCTGCTGCACCCGCGCGAACCAGTTGAGTTGGTCATCCATGGTCGGCACGCGCTTGTCGTTGATCAGTTCTCGCAGTTCGGCGCTCTCGGAGAGCCAGCGCTGGAAGTGCGGCTGGTCCTCCAGCGTCATCTCGGCAATGGTGACGTTCGGGCCGGTGAGGAGAACCTGACGTTTGCTCATGGGATCGCCGTAATCTTAACATGCCGCCATTATCAATTGTGAAATCCCGATTCTCGATTATTCTCCACTCATGCCCGTCCCCTTCCTCGACCTTCACGCCCAGTACCGCAGCATCAAGCCGGACATCGATGCGGCGATCGCCAAAGTCATCGACTCCTGCGCCTTTATCCTGGGACCGGCGGTGGAGGCATTCGAACGCGACTTCGCGAAGTACTGCGGGTCAAAATATTCGCTCGGCGTCGGCAACGGCACCTCGGCCATAGAGCTGCTGCTGCGCGCACACGATATCGGCGAGGGTGACGAAGTCATCACGGTGGCCAACTCGTTCTTCGCAAGTGCGGAGGCGATATCACTCACCTGCGCCACACCGGTACTGGTGGACTGCCGCGAGGATGACGCGCTGATGGACATGACCAAAGTCGAAGCCGCGATCACACCGAAGACGAAAGCGATCATCCCCGTGCACCTGTACGGACAGTGCGCGGATATGGACACGCTGATGGTCATCGCAAAAAAGCACAATCTGCTCGTGATAGAGGATGCGTGCCAGGCACACGGCAGCGAGTACAAAGGCAAGCGCGCCGGATCGCTGGCTGACGGCGGCACGTTCAGCTTTTACCCGGGTAAGAATCTGGGTGCGTACGGCGAAGCCGGCGGTGTCACGACGGATGACGAGGCAATCATGACCAAGATCAAAGTCCTGCGCGACCACGGCATGCCGAAGAAGTACCACCACAGCGTGGTCGGCCGCAACGAGCGTCTGGACGGCATTCAGGGTGCAGTGCTCGGCGTGAAGCTGCCGCATCTGGACGGCTGGAATGCCAAGCGCCGCCAGCATGCAGAACGCTACCGCAAGAACCTGGAAGGCAAACCCGGCATCGGACTGTTCACAGTGCACGATGACCGTGTGAGCAACCATCATCTGTTTGTGGTGCGCGTGAAAAACCGTGATGAAGTGCAGAAAGCGTTGCAGGCAAAAGGCATCGCTACCGGCATCCACTATCCGATTGCGATCCACATGCAGGAAGCCTACGCCGACCGCAAAGATTGGAAGAAGGGATCATTCCCGGTCGCCGAAAAGCTGGCCGGGGAAATCCTGTCACTGCCGATGTTCGCTGAGCTGACCGATGCTCAGGTCGATGAAGTGTGTACGGCCCTGCTGGCCAATATTGGCTAAAGACAGCCCTAGCTTGGGTTAGCGCTGAATTGATAATATGTTGATTTTGTAGTATAATATACTATTGAGATGAGACACAAAATTCCTCTTCCGTTGGCGCCAATCGCAGACAAAGAGCGATCATACAAATTTGATGATCCGATTAAGCTTGCGACACCAGAACAGGCTGCCGTGATTGTACAAGAGGCCACAGCATGGCTTCGGACATTGATGACCCGTTGTTGCGCGAAAGAGCATGAAAATCCTCTGAACGAATCGCTTACAAATCAAAGTTGCACAGCGCGTGACACCAATTTGCTGTGCGGCCATTTAAGGGACGTGCCCGTCAAAGGCAAGGTATTGGTCGGCAAAAGACTATCACATGTCATAGATATGGCCTGCGCTCTCGGTCTCTTAACGAAAGCCCAGGAAATGGACCTACGCCAGACATACGACAATGCGGCTAAAGAATTGTCAAAACTCGATGACATAGCCACAGGAGGCTATCGTCACTTCAGCGGTGACCCACAATACACTGAGAGTACTGCCGATATGCGCCTAATGAATTTCCGGGCAAGAATTCTGCCACTGTTGCAGGGCAACCCAACTAAAAACGATTTCCGCAAGTATGTCATGCGGGAAGAGGCGAAGTATGCCAAGCCGATGCAGCATGTTCGGGACAAGTTATTGTTGGTACTCGGAAAATACGATCCGGCAAAGAGTTTTCGCGACCTGCGCCGTCCCGGGAAGAGCGAGCCGGCGAAACCGGAACGGAAACGGTGGCACAAGCGGTTGCTGGAGAAGGCTTGGAAGATACTCGCGGCGTAGCGTCACACATATCTCCGGGTCATTTTCAGTGTCATCCACGTAAACAGCAGCCCTAGGAACAGTACGCCGATCCACCACACATACGACCCCATCGCCGCAACCATCGGATTTGATCCGGCGCCATGCAGCGCATTGAACGTGGAGGGATAATTTTGGCTATCAGCCAGGTTACCTGCCACCAGCTGCCCCTTGTTGGAGACCGATTCATTCATGAACGTGGCGACAGTCATCACTGCAAATGCGGCCAGGAAACCGATGGTGAGTGCGCGAGCGCGCTGAGCGGAAGCAGAGTGGTTCATGGTTAGTGTCCTTTGGAAATAAATGCATCCATCTGGTCGATCAATCCGACCAGGCTGTGTCCTTCTTGCACGATGCGATATAACTCATCAGCCGACACAGGAACTTGATCCGTATTCGCCTGGATAAACGCCGCCACAGCCTGTGGAGTGTCGTCAGCCGGAGCCTTCGGAATGCCGATTGCCTCAGCATTCGCCGCGGTCGTGACCGGATAGCAGCCGCACGTCATGGCCTCCAGCATGGTCTTGTCGATGGTCTCGGATGCCATGTTCAGAATCAGCCGGTGGCGGATGTACGTCTCGGCCAGTTGCGTCATGGGGATGCTGCCGTGGAACGTCACGCGCGGACTGAGCTTGAGTTGCTCGACCAGTGCTTTCATTTCGGCGGTGTAGCCCTGCTCGGCCTCTATGCCATAGATATCCACGGTGTAACGCTCGGGCAGCAGCGTGAGCGCATGCAGGATGATCTCCAGCCGTTTGGAGCGGCTAAGGCGATGCACGACCAACAGACGATACGGATCGTTGCAGCGGTTGGCGCGCTTGGGCCAATAGTTGAGGTCGATGCCGTGACCGATGACGACTTTCTTTGCAGTCGCTTGCCCTGAGCTTGTCGAAGGGTACTGCGGAAGGCTCTGCTCAGTCGCGCAGAAGAAGCGTTTACCGAACCAGCCGAACAGCCGCACGCCCAGCTGCATTTTGTAGTGCGTGTACCACAAGTACGCCGGAATCCCCTTCAGTAACCAATACCACCAGCCAAGCGCGTACCACACCGGCGACATGTGCACGAACACACGATCGTACTTCAGGGACATGATCTTCTTTTCGAACGTCAGTGCGCACTGCAACGACGAACGACCCTTCTCTTTGCCCATCGAGTGCACCGGAAAACCGAAGTCCTCACCGCTGGACTCCAGACACAACGCCTCGACCTGATAGCCTTTGGCGATGAACGCGCGGATCCACAGGACGCCGAAAGCATCCTGACCGTGCAGTTTCTGCGTGATAAAGAGGAGTTTCACCTCCAGAGGATACCGAAGAGTCCGAGGAAACCGAAGAGGCCGAGGATGCTTCGTCGGACTCCTCGGACTCGTCGGCCTCTTCAATAATCCAAAGAATCACCTCCCCTTCCTCGCCACCCCCTTCAAAAACTGGGCGTAGCGCTCTATAAGCGTGCGTTTCTCAAACCGGTCGATAACACGCTGCGCCTCGGTCCCCAGCTTCAGCCGCAAAGCCTGATCGCCCAGCAGCCGCTTGAACTTGTCAGCCAGATCCGGCGCGTCACCCGTCGTCCACAGTCCGTTCTCGCCGTCATGCAGCACATCGGGCATCACGCCGACTTTGGTGGCGACCACCGGCATGCCGCTGGCCATGGCTTCCAATGCCACACGCGGGCCGCCCTCGCTGACTGAGTTCATCACGAAGACTTTGCTGCTCTGGATCGCGGCGATCACGTCTGCCCCGGTTTGCAGCCAACCCACGAACGTCACGCGCTCGTCCATTTTCAGCTCGCGTACCAGTCTGCTGGCGGGGTACTTCTCCGGCCCGTCACCGATCACCAGCAATGTTGCATCCGGCAGGGCGCTCACCGCGCGGATGACGTTCAGCAGACCTTTGTTGGCGACCAGCCGTGCGCAGAAAGACATGTCGTAGCGCTTGGGTGCGTTCGGATCCTGCTTCAGCAGCATCGAATCCAGATAGAACGACGGCACCACCTCGATCTTCTCGGCCGGAAGGCCCCAACGTGACAGCACGCCTTTCACTTCGCTGTTCACCACTCGCACCGCCGTTGCGGGAGATGCATCCATGCCAAGATACAAACGCGACATCCATTTGCCGATCCATTCGGCGCTGCTGGATGCTTTCGGATAGCCGACGATGTGGTGGATCTCCAGCGCGTACGGAATGCTGCGGTCGCGCGCCAGCATGCTCGCGCCGAACCCGTTATAGAACGGCGGATACTCGTGCACGGTCATGACGCTGGTGCCGTGTTTGGCATGCAATTCGCGGCCCTTTTTCAGGATCCACGACGGCTGACGCAGCAACCCGTTCGGCGAGGGATGAAACTCCACGCCGTCGATGACAGGAATCCCTTCGGCCACGCTCTCGGCATACGGACAGATGACATCGATGCGGTCCCAGTGGCGGATCAGCTCGCTCAACGTCGAGTAAAAAGCGCCCTGCCGCCCGGACAAGAGGGATCGATCTCCGGAGACCATCAATAAATTCATGAGAGAGAGGAAAATAACGTCACCCATTCGCCTGCGACCGTATCCCAGCCGCGACGCGTCAACGGCGAGACCGATTCTCCGGCGAGCGCAGCATAGCGGTCTTTGGCGGTATTCACTGCCGCCGCGATGTCTTCGGGCGCGCGCATCACCGCCTTCTGCATCCCTGTGGTCAGCGTGTCGCTCAGACCCGTGTCGTCGGTGATGAGCACCGGCAAACCGGATCCGCGCGCTTCCAGCGCCGCATTCGGGCTTATCTCGGTGATAGACGGCATCACCAACATATCGTGTTCATCGAAGATCTTCCGCTTTTCATCGGCGAGCGCATTCCCTCTCACTGTCACCCGTCCGGTCAGACCGAGGCGCGCCACGTCTTCATCGATGTGCAGACGCTCGGGACCCGAGCCAACCAGCGTGAGTGTCGCATTCGGCAGCAGCGCCATGGAGGCGACCAGTGACCGGATGTTTTTGAATCCGACGAAACGGCCCAGGTACAACAGGCGCAGCGGATCATGCAGCTCGTGCTTCACAGGCTCGCTCATCGGTAAAGCATTCTCGAGTACCAGCGTCTTTGGCAATTTTTTATAGTATCCTTCGTGAATCTTTTTTTGATAATCGGTTGAGTACACGACCGCGTCGAAGTTGTTGAGCATGGTCGACATGAGCTGTCTGTTCATCGTGCGGCTCATGCGCAACTTCCACCCGCCGCCGTTCGCCGGGGATTCCGTACCGTGCCAGGCACGCAGGCCCAGCTGGCCGCCAAGCGCGGTGTAGCGCTCCCAGAAGAAATCACCGCCGAGGCGCAGGATGGTCTTCGGGCCCTTGCCGCCCGCTTTCGTCCGAGCCGGCTTATCCAGCTTGGCAAGGTGCAGAGGAATGCCACAGCTCACCGAGGAGAACGCGATGACCACGTCGGCATCCGATGCGTGCTCGCGCAGCGCCTTGGCGAATCTGCGCCAGCGCCCCAAAGGACCGCCGTTCTTGGCCACGCGGATCACCGGCCACTCAACCGCTTTTGCATCCGGATCGATAAAGACTGTCTGATACGTGATCACCCATACCTGATGCCCGGCCTTCAGAAATTGCGCCGCGATCTTCTCCACGTACGTTGCCGGTCCGCCGATGTCGGGCGGATAGATGCCGGTTGCCAGCACGATCTTCATATCGTCATCCTACTCTCCTGCATCAGTCATGAAAACGCTCCTTATACCAGTCTGCGGTCATCTTCAGGCCCTCTTCGAAGCTGACCCTGGGCTTCCAGCCCAGCTTTCGCGTGTTGGAAGAGTCCAATGCGTAGCGCCAGTCGTGACCGGGTCTGTCGGTGACAAATGAAATCAGCGACTCAGGTTTACCCAGAACTTTCAGCACTGTCTTCGCCACATCGATGTTGCGGCGCTCATCATCGGCTGAGATGTGGAAGAAGTGTCCGCTGCCGACCTTCTCGTCCCAGAACGCCCACTCGGTGTGCAGGATCGCCTCGATTGCATCGGTATGGTCGGTGACGTACAGCCAATCACGCTGGTTCTCGCCTTTTGCATACACGGGAATCGGCTCATCGCGCAGCGCGTGCTTGATGATAGTCGGAATGAACTTCTCGTTGTCCTGGTGCGGGCCGTAGTTATTGGTACAGCGCGACACGCAGGCGTGGATCTTGTAGGTGCGCATCGCCGCCATCAGCAGCATTTCGGCAGCAGCCTTGCTCGCGGCGTACGGCGAACTGGGACACAGCGGGTCCCCGACTTTCTTGGGTGCTTCACCGTTTTCCAGGTCTCCGAACACTTCATCGGTGGAGATGTGGAACAGGCGCGTGCCGGGACGCTGACGGACGACGTCGATCAGGCTGTGCACGCCCAGGACGTTGCTGTGCAGGAACGGCGCCGCATCCTCGATGCTGCGGTCCACGTGGCTCTCTGCGGCGAAGTTGATGATCGTGTCGATCTTGTGATCGTGCAGGATCTGCGTCACCAATTTCTCATCGCCGATGTCCCCGCGAACGAAGTCGATCTGCTTCTTCACCGGATCCAGAAACGACTTCTTGGCCGCGTACGTCAGCTTGTCGAGCACAACCATCGTGTCGTTCGGGTACTGCTGTACGTGCCGCAGTACGAAGTGCGACCCGATGAAGCCTGCGCCGCCTGTAACGAGGAGATTCATGCGCCTAGGATAGCATGGACTGCTATCAAAACTGCCCAAATCCGGTAGACTGACGCCAATGAAGGGCATTCTCATCTGCGGCGGTTCCGGATCGCGGCTCAAGCCGCTCACCGAGATCACCAACAAAAGCCTGCTGCCGGTCTACGACAAGCCGCTGATCCTGTATCCGCTGCAGGTCATGCTGGACGCCGGCATTACCCGCATCGCGGTCATCACCGGACCTGAGCACATGGATCAGATGACCAAATTCCTGGGGTCAGGCCAGCGTCTGGGCTGTGAGTTCGCCTACAAAGTTCAAGACAAACCGGCCGGCATCGCCCAAGCGCTGGGATTGGCCGAAGAATTCGTCGACGGCGACGATTGCTGCGTGATGCTCGGCGATAACGTGTTCTTCTCGGATCTCGCGCCCTCCATCAAAAAATTCAAGAAAGGCGCGCACCTGTTCCTGAAGAAAGTGCATGATCCCGAACGCTTCGGCGTGGTGACCATGAAAGGCAAAGACGTGACATCCATCGAAGAGAAGCCCGCTAAGCCGAAGAGCGACCTGATCGCTACGGGCTGCTACGTGTACGACTCGCGCTGCTTCGACGTCATCAAACACCTGAAACCGTCGGCCAGAGGCGAACTGGAGATCACCGACGTCAGCCGCTGGTACGTGGAACGCAAAGAGATCGGCGCGACGATCCTGGATGACGAATGGATCGATGCAGGAACATTCGAGAGCCTGTTCCGTGCGGCGGAACTGGTGCGGATGCGCAGGGCAAAATAACTATTTTCCGGTCGGAGCGTTGGCGCGACGGTCGAAGCCGGCGCTGACCGTTTCACCCATCGTGCCGTCCGGCAGGATCTGGCGATATTCCATCTGCAACCTGTCGAACGCGAAGCTGACCTGGTCCTGCACACCGTCACCGTGCGTGTTGCCGATGGTCTTGTACGACGTGATCATCACGTTGATGAATGTCCATTTGAGGAACTCCTGCTTGCCTCCGGCATTGCGCACCACGAACGTGACTTTGGGCAGGATGGAGCCTCCTGCGCCGTACAGGAACAGCTTGGGCGACGCCCGGCTGACCGGCATGGTGAAGATGAAATCCTGCATCCCCGGAGCCTTGTCTTTTACGTTGCGCGTTTCGCCCCACGAGAAAGAGTCGATGACCAGTTCGTTGACGTGCTTGGTGTCTGCCGAATCACCCTGGATGCCGACCGTGTCGAACTTCAGGAACATTTCCAGTTTGGGCAACGATGGATCAGCCGGATTTGCCGCAGCGGCCTGCAGGACGGATGCGACATCGAACACCTGCGGCACGTTCAGATGCTGCGTGACCCCGATGCCGACGGCGTACGCTCCCAGCACCAGCGTGATCACGAGAACCAGCAAATACTTGCGCTTGAGCGCAACGCGTTCGGATTGGTGCAACATACGGCGTAGAGGGAAAAGCGGTTGGAAGTGTAGCGCAGAAATGAGGGGGTTCGGGAAAATCGCTTGAAAAAACGGCGGCACATTCTTTTGTGATGGCTTGCGCATTCGGTATCCATTCCGCATTCTGAGGCTGATGACACGCACTGTGACACTCACCGACGAGAACGGCATGCCGCAGGGCATGATGGAAATCGTGAAAGCGCACACCGGTAGCGGATCGCTGCACAAAGCGTTCTCGGTGTACGTGTTCACGCCCGGCAAAACATCGATTCTCATCCAGCGCCGCAGCGCCAAGAAGATGCTATGGCCGATGATCTGGGCCAACACCTGCTGCAGCCACCCGTTCGAGAACGAGACGCCCTCGCAGGCCGGAGAGCGCAGACTGAAAGAGGAATTCGGGATGGATTGCCCGCTCTCGCCGTACATGGACTTCGTCTATCGCGCGGAAGATCCGCAGGGACGGGGTGTGGAACATGAGCACGTGACGATTTTGACCGGCGAAGCCGCGGAAGATGCGCCGCTGAAACCGAACCCGGATGAAATCGCCGAATGGAAGTGGGTCAAGGTGAATGAACTGCAGAAAGACATGAAAGCAGACCCGGACGCCTACGCGCCATGGTTCCACATGGGCCTGGATCACATTCTGCATGCCTCCAATGCCTGAACCAAAGCCTCTTCACTTGGCCATAATCCCCGACGGCAACCGCCGTTGGGCGCGCGAACGGAAGATGATGCCGTGGCGCGGGCACCAGAAGTCGGCTGAGAACTTCGATTCGCTCATCAAGTGGTGCATGAAGGACAAGCGCGTGGAAACACTCACGTTCTGGTGCTTCTCGACCGAGAACTGGAAGCGCGACCCGCGCGAGGTGAAAAAATTGATGGAGTTGCTGGAAAAATATCTGCGCAAGGAACGTGCGAACCTGAAAAAGAACCGTATTCACCTGGTGCACTCCGGCCGCACCGACCGGTTGAACCCGTCTATCGCCGGATTACTGGAGGAAATCAGCCGCGAGACCGCCAAAGACCCGGTATTCACGCTGCACCTGGCATTGGATTACGGCGGCAAGGACGAGATCACCCGCGCCTTCAACCGGCTGCTGGACCGCAACGTGGACGCCGCGACCGAGGACGACGTGCGCAGCTGCCTGGACCACCCCGATCTGCCGGACATCGATTTGATCATCCGCACCTCAGGCGAACGCCGCACCAGCAACTTCTTTCTGTGGCAGAGCGCGTACGCCGAATGGGTGTTCCTGGAAAAACATTTCCCGGACGTGACCGAAGACGACCTGTGCGCCGCGATCGATGATTTTAACAACCGGCAGCGGCGGTTCGGAAAATAGCTTTTAGAGGATTATTGAAGAAGCCGACGAGTCCGAGGAAGCCGAGGATTGTTCGTCGGACTCGTCGGAATCCTCGGACTCCTCAATTATCGTTCTCGAGTGAGCACATACTCTGCAAGACCTTTGAGCGGCGCAGTATCACCGGACAACGCGCTCAACGCCTGTATCCCCCGCTCCACGCACTCCTGCGCCCGCGCGCGGCTGCCTTCGACGCCAAGGAAACCGGGATACGTTTTCTTGCCCTTGTCCGCATCTTTGCCGACTTTCTTGCCGGTGGCCTCCTCGCTGCCGGTCACATCCAGAAGGTCGTCAGTGATCTGGAATGCCAGACCGACTTCGTCGCCGTACACGCTGAGTGCAGTGAGCGCGTCATCTTTCGCACCGGCGATGATGGCCCCCATGCGCAGAGCACACCGTATCAGCGCGCCGGTCTTCCGCTTGTGCAGGAAATCGAGGTCGGTGATCGCCGCATCCGGGCTCAAACCCTTCAGATCGTCCGACTGTCCGCCGGCCACACCCTGCGGCCCGATGGCGGACGCCAGTTCCCAGCAACATGCCGCGGCGGCATCGCGCGGCTCTATCAGCCCGATCTGCTCGAACGCCAGCGCGAACAAGGCGTCACCGGCCAGGATCGCCTGCCCGTCGCCGTACACTTTGTGATTGGTCGGTTTGCCGCGACGCAGATCGTCATCATCCATCGCCGGAAGGTCGTCATGAATCAGTGAAAACACGTGAATCATCTCGACAGCGTTGGCGGCGTACATCGCCATGTTGTCGCCCTTTCCTCCACAGGCCTGATGCGCCATCAGCACCAGCAACGGGCGCAGACGCTTGCCGGGAATCAGCAGGCTGTAGCGCATCGCTTCGGCGGTAATAGTCTTATCGTGCGGAGCGGGCATCGCGCTGGCACGGTCCAGCGCCTGCTCTATGCGCGGCAGGTGCAACTCGGAGAAGCCGTTGAAAGCGGTGACATCGGCCATAGGCTCCCTATACTAATGCAAACCATGCAAACACGCTCTGCTTTCGCACCGGGAAAAATCATTCTGAGCGGCGAGTACGCCATGCTGTTCGGCAAACCCGGCATCGCGGTGCCATCGGTGAAGGAGATGCACGTGACATGGAAGGAGGGTCGCACCACGGAAGAACTGACGATAGAGGCCGGTGAAGAGATCGCGCATCCGTTGTGGAATACGTACATCAACAAAGTCGTACGGCTGTGCGAGAAAAAAGCCGGGCGTCGGTTCACCGGAACACTGGAAATCGACAATTCGATCCCGGCCGGCAAAGGCATGGGCTCATCGACCGCGCTGGTAATAGCCGTGACACGCTGTCTGCTGGGTGAAAACCGTGAAGACGAAGCGCTGGAAATCGAAGACAAAGTGAACCCAGGCCACAGCGGCATGGACTTCGCCGTGGTCTGGGCCAACATGCCGATCGTCTTCGCGCGTGACACGGGCTACCGCGTCGCAACGTTGGATACGTCATGGCTGGTGAAAACAAAACTGATCGACACCGGTGTGCCCGATCAGCCCACACCGGAACTGGTGAAATGGATCCGGTCACGCGAGGCAGAACTGCGTGAGCCGATTGAAATCATAGGCCGCTGCACAGAGCGCCTCTTGGCAGGTGAAGATCCCGCAGCAGTCATCCGAGATCATCACAAATCCCAGTGTGCGCTCGGTGTCGTACCGCCGGACGTACGGAAACTGATCACCGACATCGAGAAAAAAGGCGGCGCAGCCAAAATCATCGGCGCCGGAGGCAGAACCGGTGGAGGTGGAATGGTGATGGTGCTGGCGTAGTCAGTAGTGCGTTTACCCAAGGTAGTATTTCGGCTCGTCGGTCGGGTCTTTTTCCACTCGTTCAAAACGGGTGTTATTACGCAGCCACGGCGCGGCCATGCTGACCAGATTCACCGAGCTGTCTGCATGCATGTCGACCAGTGTCTGATGCGCACATGTAATGGCACGCTTGGCCAACCGGCTTCTGTCATCCACGACCACGATGCACGGTTTTGGCAGGCCGCCGTCCGGCTTGTAATTGCGGACGATATCCACCACGAGCTTCAGTTCGGGCATGGACGTCGCCATGCCGAACAGGCAGGCGATTTTCTTGCGCATCGTTTCATCGACGTTTTGGCCGGAGAGCGTGATCTTGAAGCCTCTCGGCAGTCCGGACCGCGTGGGATCCTGCAATTTGCCGGTGGGATCGAGATAAATCGTGAATGCGTCTTCCGGAGTCATCTGCAGCTTCACGTGGCGATGGCTGCCTCCCACCCGATTCGCCAGCACCTTGCCGTAGAGATTAGTCATGTCTTCGGGGTGATACAGCTTTATCTGATCGGCGTATGCCTGGCCGGCAAGACAGTCTTCATGCGTTTCGATATCGACGGAATGCCCATGCGCTACGAGCCAGTCCAGGTATTCGATAAAACCGTGGTTGAAAATGCCCACGCCTGGCGAGGCAATATCCACATTCGCACGGCGATCGCAGCATCCGGCGCACAAGTGTGAGCCGAGCGGCTGCGCAAACGATTCGGCCAAAAACCTGAACTTCGACGGATCGGTCAAAAAAAGCCTGGTCTCCGGAGACAGAACCCGCGGTCGGGCCCGCTCTTGTTCTTTCCGGAACTTATCCGCAGGCGTCTCAAAAATATACGGCCTGGGAATGATGCCGTACTTCGCAAACAGTTCTTCCAGAACCGGACTGGCGACCTCTGGCTCAGCTGGAGCAAGCAGTATTGCGTCTGCGCCGAAATGCTCTTTGGGTGCGTGAATCATACGATTAATAACACACCGTACGAATAATTTGGATTTTGTCAATGCTCTAGATGCGGCTTTTCTCATGGGATTAAATGCGTTTCTACCAGTCTGGCGCCCTTGGCAGGCTTGTTGACGATGATATCACGGATCATGCCGACCTGCGCCAGTTTTGCCCGGACATTCTCCACGTCTTTGCCTTCGCAGATCAGGTGCACGTTCTGGCCGGTATTCAATGAGAAATACACCGGGAACTCGAGGCGCCACTGCGCGGTCATGTCGCAGAGCTGCCGCGCTTCCGGGCTGCGCTGCACGATGCCGACGCTCTCGTAGAGTTCATGCAGATCCAGGGACTCTTGTTCGATGAGCGGACCGAGCAAAGCCAGATTGCGATCGCGCAAATACTCTTTGCACAGTTCGATCCGCGCCGCCATGTTCGCAACGCGCGGTGCGTACAAGTCGCTCTTTTTTACCGCCACGTGCGTGTCACTGCTGGCGATTTTCTTCGGCTGGTCGGTGATGACCGCGACCACGTCACACAGGTCCCAGTGCTCGGGCGGAAAGATGCTCTCGCCATGGGATGCATCGCTGGTGTTGCCGTCTTTCCATTCGACGAACCCGTCCGGGATGGAACGGCACGCTGAGCCCGAGCCCAGGCGGGCGAGGATCGACATCTCACGTTCGCTTAGCTCTTCGCCGAGTGCGCCGATAGCCGCCACCGTCAGCGCGGCAAAGCCGGATGACGAGGATGACAGGCCGGTGGAGCGCGGGAATGTGTTGTGACTGACGACCTTGGCCCGGTCGGTGATTTCGTACATGGTGCGGATGCGGTCGATATGCCTGAACACGCGTGCTGACTCGTTGCCCTGTGGCTTGCCGTCGATGGACAGAGAATCTTCGGTAAATTCCGGCGAGAATTCGACCGTGGTCGTGGTCGTGCAGCCGCTGAGGTTCATGGAAACGCTGCCGTGCGCCGGCAAACGCATGACATCGTCCTTGCGACCCATGTACTTGATGAGCGCGAGGTTCGACGGCGCGATGGCGGTGGCTTTGCGGGTCATGCCTCGATGGTAGCACCCGGAACGTGTGACGGAATATCGATGACTTCGCCCCCGGCCTGATTGATGGCGACGATGACCGATGAACGCTTGTCCTGCGGGGCGAACGCGATCATGCAGTCCCCGCCTCCGGCTCCTGATAATTTTGCGCCGTACGCGCCGGCACTGCGCGCAGCCTTGATCATCGCATCCAGCTTCGGCGTGGAAACACCCAACCCCTCCAGCAAACCCTGGTTGATGGTCATGTACTCACCGGCCATCTGCCAGTTTCCGGCCAGCATCGCGTTCTTGGCTGCCGGAACCAATTGGCCGATCTGCGTATAGATCTGCTCGACCAGTTTGGGCTTCTTCTCCGCCAACGCGGACACCTGTTTCATCAGCTCGACCGTATCGGCCTTCACACCGGTGTACCCGATGATCAGGGGCAACGATGAAACAGCCAGCGGTTCGATGACCTTGCCTGTCTTGTGATACCAGGCCGTCCCGCCGACGAGTGCCGCCGCGATGTCAAAACCCGATCCCTTCTTCTGCACGTCAATCACGGTCTTATAGCAAAGTTCGAAAAGAGTGCGCGTGGAAAGCTTCAGGCCGGCCAACTCGGCCAATGCCTTGATGACGCACACGACCGAAGCCGATGACGATCCGAAGCCCATGGTGGACGTGAAATCGGATGACGTCAGAATTCTGATGCCGCCCGGTTCGATCGGGTATGCCTTATGAAAGTTCGCCACCGCGACTTCCACGAACCGCGCACCCTTGGGAATGTTGCCTCTGCCAAGCGACTCGAGAGGTTTCCGGTAATCCGAGATCTGCACGTCTTTGGCGTTGATGAGCAGCGACGGTGTGTCGGTGCGTTCGACCACGGCACGCATCCTCTGGCCGACTGCGGTAACGATGCACGGCTGGCCATAGACGACCGCATGTTCGCCGAACAGCATGAGCTTGCCTGGAGCCGAGACAGTGACCTTTTTCATGCGCAGATGATACATCAGAAAACCGCGAAAAGATGCTACAATGCGGCCTCCATGGACCTCAGAACCCTCCCCGACGGCCTCTCGCCCAAACAGCGCATCGACGAACGCCGTTCGAGGGTGGAAAAAGAGCTCGGCACCGACCTGTCGCTGACCGAGCCGAAGGACGCTGTGATCGGTGCGGCCGACGAAAAAAACTGTGAGCAGATGTTCGGCGTGGTGCCCTTGCCGGTGGGCTATGCCGGTCCGCTGAAGGTGACATTTTCGGATGGAGCCGCTGCAGACCTTCATCTGCCCCTGGCAACGACCGAAGGCGCCCTGGTCGCCAGCACCAACCGCGGATGCAAGGCGCTGAGCCAGGCCGGTTCAGTGCATCTGATTTCGGTCTACCACGGCATGACGCGCAGTCTGGCATTCAAAGCCAGTGGTGATGCGGACGCATGCGCCGACGTGCTGCGCTCCGAGGAGGCCAACTGGAAAAAAGCAGGTGAAGCCACCAGCGGACATCTGAAAATCCTGCAGACGCAGATCGATACAAAGGACGGGCACGTGTTCCTGACCATCAACTGCGACACGGACGAAGCCATGGGCATGAATATGATCACCATCGCCGCCAGCGCGATCGGCGAATGGATCGGCCAAAATGTCCCGGGCCTGACATTCGTGACCGTTGCCGGGAACGTCGACAGCGACAAGAAGCCGAGCAAGCGCACGCACGACCTGGGACGCGGATACGAAGTACGGGCCGAAGCAGTACTGCCCAAAGAGATCATTGAATCTGTCTTCAAAACCACGCCGCAGGCGATGCTCGGTGTCGCGGATGCAAAACTGAAAGCAGGATCATCATTGGCCGGAGCGATCGGCGCGAATTTGCACGCCGCGAACATCGTGGCAGCGTTGTACCTGGCAACCGGTCAGGACGCGGCACACGTTGTCGAAGGGTCGATGACAGATACGAGCGTGTCACTGGATGGAGAGTCACTGAAAATTTCTGTACGCATGCCGGCGATCCTGGTCGGCGTCCGCGGTGGAGGCACGTCGCTGCCGGTGCAGTCCCAGTGCCTGGCGATGCTGCTGAAACCGAAGACCGGGCTGCACCCATGCAAACAACTGGCCGAGAGCATCGCTGCAGCCGTCCTGGCCGGGGAACTATCGCTTCTTGCGGCTCAGGCAAGCCATACACTGGCCTCAGCCCATAAGAAGATGGGGAGATAGGTATACTCCCCGCATGCTCGACGAGATGATCACGGCGGCGCAGGCAGGCGGAAAGATTTTGCGTTCGTACTTCGGCCAGACACTGGAGACCAACCGCAAGACGACTGCGGCAAATTTCTCGACCAAAGCTGATACGGAATCCGAAGCCGCGATCCTGCAGCACCTGACCAAAGCGTTTCCCGACTGGAACATCCTGGCTGAGGAATCCGGACTGATCGATAACACGTCTGATCACCTGTTCGTGGTTGACCCTCTCGACGGTACAAATAACTTCACGCTCGGCATGCCGTACTTTTCGGTATCGATCGGACTGTACGAAAAAGAGACGCTGACCGCCGGTGTCGTGTACAACCCGATACTGGACCAGGTCTTTGCGGCAGAGCGGGGCAAGGGCGCGACCATGAACGGCAAGCCGCTGGCGATGAGTGCGAAGACGGACATCACCGACTCGACCATCTCCTACTGCTGCCACTATCACACCCCACCGGAAGAACAGCACCAGGTCGTGCGGGCACTGGAATCACTGGGTACGCAGCGCATCCTGCGCAGCTGGTCCCCGGCGCTGGATCTGTGTTTGCTGGCGCAGGGAAGAATAGAAGCGATGCTTGTCGCGGCCGAAGAACTGTACGACTTCGCAGGCGGAAAAATCATTGCGAGGGAGGCGGGAGCGCTGGAGTGTGACCTGAAGGGAAACCCTGTAAAAAATGATAAAGAAACTCTCTTTTTACTTTCGAATAATCGCACGACCCAAGGCGCAATAGTGGATGTTGTAAAAAACCTCTGAATTCAACGCATATGACCACCAGGGGTGGGAAGCGAGCCGCAGGAGGGGGCGAGTGGACTGGCGGCGAGACTCATCGAGCCGCCGTGGGATCCGGCGAGCACGCACTTTTTGGTCCTTTTTGCTGCTCGGGCAAAAAGGACAGATATGCTATACTTCGCAGTCATGAAAACCTCCATCCACGCCTTCGGCACCTACGTCCCGCACATGCGGATAAAAGCCGCCGTGATCGCCGAACACTGGAAGCGCGGCAGCGAACAGGCCGATGGTCTTGGGATCATCGAGAAAGCCGTACCCTCCAGAGATGAAGACGCATTCACGCTGGCATGGGAAGCTGGTCGCGTGGCACTGGAAAACAGTGACGTCAGCCCGCAGGACATTCAGGCGGTCTTCGTCGGATCCGAAAGTCATCCCTACGCAGTGAAGCCGACCAGCGCGATGTTGGTCTCCGCACTGCAACTCAACCCGTTCTCGCACTGTGCCGACTTGGAATTCGCCTGCAAAGCCGGCACCGCCGCGATGCAGATCGTCAGCGCCATGGCCGCAACCAAACAAGTGAAGTTCGGATTGGCGATCGGTACCGACACTGCCCAATCCAAGCCAGGCGATGCACTGGAATACTCCGCAGCTGCGGGAGCCGCCGCGTTCATCATCGGCCTCAGTACAGCGAAGAACCCCGGCATCTGCTCCATAGACGCCACGCTGTCTTACGCCAGCGACACGCCGGACTTCTGGCGCGGAACCGAGGATAAATATCCGTCGCACGCCGGACGCTTCACCGGCGAGCCGTCGTACTTTCATCACGTCGAATCCTCCGCGAAGAAAATCATGGAGCAGGAAAAACTGAAGCCCGAAGATTTCGATCATGTCGTGTTCCACATGCCCAACGGAAAATTCCCCCAGCAGATCGCCAAGAAGCTGGGCTTCACCGACAAGCAGATGGAAGCCGGGTTCATCGTGCCGCACATCGGCAATACGTACAGTGCCTGCTCACCGCTGGGTCTGGCATCGGTTCTGCAAACCGCCAAGAAGGGTAACCGCCTGCTGATGGTTTCGTATGGTTCCGGTGCCGGATCTGACGCGTTTGTTATGACCATGCTCCGAGACGGTAAGCCGCTGAAGACTGCACGGACTGATGAGAAGCAGGAACTCAGTTATGCTGAGTACCTGAGCTGCACGAAGGCAGTCTAAGGCCTTAGTACAGGCGTTTTGATGGCATCGGCGGATTGTTGACTTTCCTCTAAAATCCCTGCATTTTGAGCGGTTTTTCTAGTACAATTGTCCGGCTATGAAAGACACGGTCTATCTCCTCGGTGGAGGGCAAACGCGGTTCGGCGAGCTCTGGGACAAATCGCTCTCCGGAATGATCAGCGATGCGGTGAACGCCGCGTTGGCAAACACGGGTGTCATGCCGACCGACATCGACTACGTGGTGATCGGCAATATGATCGGCGGAGAGACCGCAGCTCAGGGTCACCTGGGCAGTTTCGCCAGCAGCCTGTTGCCGCACCGCCCGCCTGCGCTGAGAGTGGAAGCCGCATGCGCATCCGGAGGACTGGCAGTGCATACGGCATGTGCGATGATCGAAAGTGGACGCGCGCAAACTGTGCTGGTCATCGGCGCCGAGAAACTCACCGACGTCTCCGGTGACGTGGCGACCAAGGCGATCATGCAGGCCGGCGATGCCGAGAAGGACATGCCGTGCGGACTCACATTCCCCGGCATCTTCGCACTGACCGCACAGGCCTACATGCACCGCTACAATCTGACCCGCGAGCGCCTGAGTCTTGTATCAGCTTGTTCGCACAGGGCTGCGGTAAAGAACCCCTACGCACAGTTCCGAAAAGAGATCCCGGCCCAGGTAATCAGCAAGAGCGCTCTGGTCGCAGATCCTCTTCGCCTCTTAGACTGCTCCCCTATTTCGGACGGCGCAGCTGCGGTGATTCTGTCTTCGAGGAACAAGAGCAGCGTGCGCTTTGCTGCGTCACAGTTGGCAACAGACTACGTCAGCCTGGCAGACCGCGAGAGCATCACCTCATTCCGCAGCACAAAGAACGCTTTTGCCGAAGCATTGAAGGAGTCCGGCTGGAACCGCAACGATATCGACGTCGCAGAATTGCATGACTGTTTCTCCATCGCATCCATCGTGCACCTGGAAGACTGTGGCTTCGCCGCGGAAGGTGACGGCGTACGCATCTTCGAACAGGGCGATGCGGATGTGAACGGCTCGCTGCCCATCAACCCAAGCGGCGGACTGAAGGCTTGCGGTCACCCCATCGGGGCAACCGGCGTGAAGCAAGTTTTGGATATGTGGAAGCAGCTCACCGGCAACGCACCCAACCAGGTCGCCAACGCAAAGCGCGGCATGGCCCACAACTTGGGCGGCGTGGGTGCGACCTGCACCGTTCACCTCCTCGAAACAGTCTGATCATGTCTATCCCCGCACTCCACAGGCGCATCAAAGAACTCAACGTTGCCGCATTCCAGCCCGGCACGCTGGTCAGCTTCACGACCGTGCGTCATCCGCCCGAAGGCTTCGGTACAGAGCCGTACGTGGTCGGCCTCATCAAACTGCAAAACGGCAAGAGTGTCTGCGCACAGCTGATCAGCAGCGGCATAAAGCCGCAGATCGGCATGGCGGTCGTGCCGCGCATGCGCCGCATCCGCACGATGGAGAACGGTCTGCACGTGAACGATCTGAAGTACGAGCTGGTCGTCAGAAAAGCAGAGCCGATCATCAGCATCCGCTCGTACGTTCTGGCACTCAGCGGACCGACCGGCGTGGGAAAGACCACCGTTTCCAAGTCGCTGATCAATCTGATCCATGCCTACAGCGAACAGGTGCCGATCTATGTCTCGCGCAAGGCCCGCAAAGGCGACATTGAGCCGTTCGTGTACATCACCGAAGAGAAATTTGAGCAGATGATCGCCAGCAAGGAGATCATCGCGCACACCGAAATGCAGTCGGATGGACTGACGTTCCTGAAGGGATACCGCAAGAAAGACATCGATACGATCTGGAGCCGCGGCAAACTGCCGGTAGTCGTCACCGATATGCGCCTGCTGAAGGGATTGGCTGACTGCCTGGGACGTCGCGCGATCCTCAGCTGTGGCCTGCTGCCCCCCGGCCAGAGCCGCCGGCACATGCTGTCGGCACTGTTGCACCGCCTGCGTCACCGCGGACACAACACCGATGACCAGATCGAAGAGCGCCTGCAGACCGCAGAACTGGAACTGAAGGCATTCAAAACCCACCCCGATCTGTTCGACCACGTGCTGGTGAACGACAAGCTGGAGACCTGCCTGGAGACAATCCGGGAGATCGTGAAGCCGGCCTAGCGGCTCTCGTAGACCTCTGCGTATTTCTGTGCGATGACGTCCCAGTCATAACGCTCTTTGTCTTTGCATGCCTCACCCGATAATGCGGCGAAGAACGGCTGATCTGTCAGTAGGCGGATGAGCCAGTGCGCTGCTGCCCCTGAATCCTCTGGTGCTACCAGCACTCCGGTTTTGCCGTCCTGCACGATGTCGGGGATGCCGCCGGTATTCGTAGCCACCACCGCACATCCGGCTGTCTGCGCTTCCAGAAACACGTTGCCGAGTGCCTCACTGCGCGACAGTCCGCAGAAAATCTGCGCCTGAGCATATTCATCGTAGACTTTGGCTGCCGGCAGATGCCCGACGAACGTGACCCGCTCGTGCAGGCCCAGCTCTGTGCTGAGTGCCTTGAGCGCATCCCGCTGCGAGCCGCGTCCGACGATGTGCAGATGCACGGATTCAGGAACAGATGGATCTGCACAGGCGATGCTGAATGCGCGCAGCAGCGTGTCGATCCCCTTCATCTTCTCCAGTCGTCCAACGAACAAGACCCGACCCGGAATTTTCTGATGAAATTGCATCGCTTCAGTAATCAGCTTCAACGGAATGCCGTTCGGAATGAGGGTGACGTCAGTGCGTCCATACTTTGCTGCACGCTCGATCAATGCCTTGCTGATCGCGGTAACCTTCTGGGCTTTGCGATGCATGGAATCCAGCATGAACGACGTGTTCGTGCTCTGGAATGTAAGAATGCGGCGTGAGCGTGGGCAAAAGAACCTGCAGAGCACCAACGCCAGTCCGGCATACGACTCCAGCACTGCATGCACTATCGCCGGACAGCGCTTGCGTACAGCCAGCGCGCCCAGCAGCGGGAACAGATACTTATCGACCGATGCACCGATACCGACGCGCACCACGCGCACATTGCTGCCGTCGAGCACCGCCTCTTTCGGTAATGCGCGGTCCAGACGGCTGGTGATGATGGTTATCTCGTATTGATCGCCCAGCCTGGCCGATACTTCTTCGACCATCGCTTCGGCTCCGCTGCGGTACGGGGACAGGAACGCCGACAGAATCACGACGCGCTTCATGAGTGCGATGCCCAACGGTCAAATAATTGCGAATATTGCATGCCAACACTGTCCCAGCTGAACAGTTTCTCGATGCGCTCACGCGCGGCCTTGCCCATCGCCTCGCGCTTATGCGGATCGCCGACCAGCTTGGTGATGAATGACTCCAATGCGGCGCGGTCGCCGGGCTGGAACAGGAAACCGGACACGCCGTTCTGGAGCAGGAACGCGTTTCCGCCGACCTCTGTCGCGATACATGCACAACCGCTGGCCATGGCTTCCATAAGCGCATTGCTCAGGCCTTCGGAGTAGCTGGGCATCACGAAAATATCGGTCTGCGCCAGAACCTCCGGGATGTCTTTTCGGAGTCCGGTGAATTCGATCTGATCCTGATACTGCAAAACCAAAGGATGCTTTGCTTGCCCTGAGCTTGTCGAAGGGTACCAGCCGACGACTTTCACCGTCACATCCGGATGATTTTTTTTCACTCGCGAGGCTGCCGCAACGAAATCATCGACGCCTTTCACCGATTCCAATCTGCCCACGTACGAGATCGTCACGCTGACGGGCTGACTCCTGCCAATACCATACGGAACCGGGTCGATTCCGGTCGGAATCACCGTCGATTTCTTATCGATCTTCAGACGACGCAATACCGCCGCAGGCTGCGGATGGAAGAACACGATCTGCGTGGCAGCCAGCAGAATCAACCAGCCCAGCGTCCAGGCGTAGATCGCGCTGCAGAAGCGGAAAAGCCTGCCCCGACCCCACCATGTGATGCCTACCAACGCGTCGGTGATCAGCAGAACTTTGTGACCTGCCAGACGCAACCGCAACAATGCGATCGAGCTCCAGAACAGCACTTTGTTGACCACGATCACATCCGGCTTCAGCTCGCGTGCCAATCGCGCAGCTTTACCGGCAAACCCGAACGCGATGCCGTAGTTCCACGGATCAGGCAGGAAAAAATCTTTCACGCGGTGAATCGTGAGTGTGTCAGATACTTTTTCGATTCCACCGGACGAACTCATGCACAAAACGTGCACGGCGTATCCGCGCCGCTGCCAGAGTTCGGCCAGTTTGACCGTACTCACCATCCAACGGTGCTCTTCTTTCCAGTACGGGCTGATGAGCAGGATTGTCTTCATGGACGGCATAGAATAGCGCTTCCTGCCCTCATCGCGCAATCACCGGGGCTTCGGCTGCATCGCCTCTGGGGCTCACTGGGGCTCTTCGGGGTCACACTGCCCGGATCGGCATGCCATTCGCTGTTCTGTTTGGGGCAAAAGAAGATACTTCAGCCATCCTACTTCTTTCCCCCAATTCCCATGTACAACGAAGGACCAGGCCGGCGGGAGTACATTCCGGCCCCCGACGCCAGAGAAGCTCCACGGTTAGGGGTGGCCGTACCACCCCACCTCCCCCAAGGGATCCGGGAGAAGCTGGGCAGGGTGATGCATGAGTTGCCCCCACAGGAATGACTGAGAACCATGCGCTACTCACCCTCCAGCACACATACCGGCCCGAAAAGAGGACGGTCCCGTAGAACCGCCCTCTTTTTTTGATGACGAAAGGAAAACTGCGTTTTCCTCTCGTCGACTCTCCTTTCCTTAAGCGGTGCGGCTCCAGACCGGCAGAGCCGGTCTTCGCCGGTTTTTTTATTTGAAAAGTGGATTCCCACCCCTGGCTCCCAACCAAATACTTCGACAAGCCTCACGCGTCCCTAAGACTTTTGATGTAGTCGAAACAAAAGGCGGTGGGCGCGGCGCAGGACTGGGGCTTTTAGGCAGGTCGCCTCAGCGACCGTTGCTCGACGCGCAGCGCTTTTTGGTCCTTTTTGCCGCGTTGGCAAAAAGGACAGATCGAAATCCCTCATCTCAACCCCTGTAAAGACAGCCAATATTTATTTCTTGTCCAACCCAGCATCGTGCAGCGCTTCGTCCCTCACAATTTTGGTGAGCCTCTGCTGCAACTCCTCAATACGAATGACCAGATAAAACACGATGAAGAACAAAATACCCAGCGCGGTGATGACTGCGGCATTCTCGTTACGCTTGATACCCGTGATCTGGCTGAGGTACTGGAGGCTGGCCGGAAAGAGTGAAATATAGCCCACGCCGACCCAGAAGGCCGTCCACAACACACCCTCCCAGATGGTTTTGCGCTGACGCAGCACCAGGTTCCACGCGTACGCGACCATGGTCAGCGAGAACAGCGGAACGACGATTTGGTAGGGGGAGAGATCCATTGGGGCGGGAAAACCGTTTAACGCAGGAACGATCGTAGCAGAATTTTGGCCGCAGTGCGCAGTCCGTTTGCGAAGGACTGGCCTTTGGCGAGGGTGTATTCGGAGTACAGCACTTTAGTCGGAACGTAGGCGATCTTCCAGCGGAACCGGGCTGCTTCGCGCACGATCTCGGTGCAGAACTCGAAGCCGGCCATGCGCAGCTGCACTTCGGAGAGCGCCCGCTTGCCGAACGCCTTATAGCCGGACTGGCTGTCCGCCAGCCACAAGCCCGTGACCAGAAACGTGACCACGTTGCCTATATAGTTGGCAATCCGGCGCACGCGCGGGATGACGTTCTTGCGTCCGAACCGGTTGGCGATCACCAGGTCAGCCTCCTTCTCGTCCATGGTCTGCAACATCAACGGGATGTCCGACGGATCGTTCTGTCCGTCGGCGTCTATCGTGATCGCCCGGTCACATCCCAAACGGCGGGCAGCTTCCAGGCCGGTCATGGTCGCGGCACCGGCCCCGCAGTTTTCGGGGTGACGCAGCACGAACGCTCCGGCCTCACGCGCAACAGCAGAGGTGTTATCGGTTGAGCCGTCATCCACGACGATCACACGCTCCACGTACGGCAGGACGTCGCGCACGACCGTGCCGACGCGGGTCGACTCGTTGTATGCAGGAATCACGACGGCAACGCCGGCGGCGCGATGGACGGCCTCGGAAGAGCTCATGGCAGCAGGATATAGGCGATGCCGTTTCCAGGATCATTCACGACGATCTGCAGACCCAGAGCCGGGTCATTGGCGAACTGCAGGAAGCCGGCGACTTTGCGGTGCAGGCTGCCGTTGGGATCGCGCTCGATCGTCTGCGTGTTCGTGTCGAAGATCATGCTGTTAAACCCGAGATACTGCAGGCGTTTGAGCGTCAGCGCGTGATCGTTCTCCTGGTTCAGACAGCTGAAGAACTGCAGCTGATGATCGGCAAGAGGCAGGATCTCGCGGTTCTTGGGGATGAAGTACGAGATGAACGTGCCGATGCGGTACGTGTACGGCCGGTCGGGCATGCCGACGTGCCTGCTCTCCACGCTGTCGCGGATGTCATCGTAATTCGGGATCGTCATCTCACGCAGTGCGGTGGAGGTCACTTTGCCGAGCGGATACTCGAACAGGTTCTTCTGCGTGTCGAACTGCCACATGCGGTTGGACAGACAGATGAGGATGCTGCCAGCGATCAGAATGCTGTACAGGATGCGGTTATGCGCATCCGGAGCCCTCCGCACGAACGCCTCTATGGCGAGCGCAAGGCCGAGGAACATGCCGATGCCGTACCAGATGATGCCGTTGCCCACGAACATCCACTCCAGGAAGAACACCATCGTGCCGGCGAACAGCAGGCGCAACCAGCGGGCACGCTCGCTCCAGAAGTACGGTACGAGCAGGAGCAGCGGCACAAGCAGCAGTATCGGCGCGAGCGTCACGTAGTATCCGAACGAATCGATGTTCATCACCTGGCGCCACGGCAGGCCGATATAGTGGTCCCATCCGGTTCCAAAGCCCCAGTACCGGTCCAGCTCTTCGGTGCGTGCGGATGATTTGCAGGCGGCATGATTCGGATCCAGCTTCAGTTCGGGCGGGAGCGTGCGCACAGGCGTGCGGTCATCAATGTTGATCTGAGCCGGGTAATCGCTCTGCTGATAGAAAATCTGCGGCGACGTGACGTCCACCGCTTTCAACGCATGATCGATGCTGAATGAACCGGACAGCACAATGTTGTATCCCATCCACGGCAGACATGCGACCAGGATGCTGCCGACCAGGACGCCAAGGTGCAGCAGATACGGGCGGACAACCTCGCGCTTGCGGTAGAGCGCCACACACACCAACGCGATGCCGACACCAAACGTGAGACCCAAGAAGATGTTACGGTCGACGCTGGCGGATTGGAGACGCTGCGTGATCTGGTTTAAATCCAATGCGCCGAACTTCGCCAGTGCGCCGAAGCCGAATAATGACATGCCGGCGAAGGCAACCGGACCCAAGAATCTGCCGGACAAAATCGCCAGCATCATCAGAATCGTCAGGATCGCAGTCGGCTTGATTGCAAAACTCAGTCCAGCCAACAGACCCGCGACCATCAGCATCTGCATGCCCGACGGACGCCATGGCTGCTCCTCATCGTTTTCATCCGCGCCCGGTGCGCCGAACAGGTGCAGCAGCAACGCAAGCACGGCCAGCGCGCTGCTGAAGAATGCCGCGTTGTCGATCTTCATGTCAGCGAACGAGAAGTGTCCGGTCATCGGCAGGAAGTAGTACACCATCGCCGCGATCAATCCTCCGCGCTTGCCGAAGAACAAACGTCCGGTTGCGTATACCGCCGCCAAGGCAAGGAAGCCGGCCGCCCAGTTGATCTGCATTGCGAATGTGGAGCCGAACGCGCTGTCGAAACCGAACAGCATGTAGCCCATGGACGACAGATACTCCCACTGAAACTGCGATACCGAAGGAATGAAGTAACCGTAGCTGGCCAGCAGACGCGGACGGTTCAGGTAACTGCCCAGGTCATCCCAGCCGATCGGGAACGGACGGACCACGTTCAGGAAGTTCAGCGCCAGATAGCTGATAAGCAGCCAGAACAGCAGGGTGGTGACGCTGTGCACCGGCTCACTTACTTCGAAACGTGCGAACCACGAAGCCTTCGCCCAGTAGATGGTGTTCCAGAACAGCGCGACAGGCGCGCCGAAGAACAGCGCGAGTACGAGTGGTTGTTTCAGAATACCCAGAACCGACAGCAGCCACAGGATCGCGATCATGCCCAGTGCTCCCAAGCCGGTGCTCAGCGCTGCTTCGGCCAAGAGCGGCATGCGCCCTGCGCGCAGCAGCTGCAGAATGCCGCGACCGATGACGAGTAGGTTCAACAAGAACAACAGCACCATCACCATCTGGCCGCCGGCCCGGGTGAACAGGCTGGTCTGCATGCAGAAGAAGCTCAGATTGTAGATTTTCGTCCCTCCCTGCGTTTCACCGATCTGCGTCAGACATCCGCGGCTGAGCAGAGACTGGTAGTTATCCTGCAGTTCCTGGAGTCCTTCAGCTCCTACGCCACCGTAGACCTGCTGCGTCGGCTCGTAGAAACGGCGGATCGGCGGATACTCCAGCTTGCCGTCTTCATCGGCGATCATCTGCGATTCCGGAGTGCGATCGTTATAGAGGGTGCCCACTGCCAACGTGCTGCCGATCAGCCAGACCGACAACGCGAACAGCCCGACGATAAGGATAGGACGGGCCGAAAAGCGCAGAGCAAAATATCCGCTGCGGTATGCGAAGAACAGGATCACGCCCAAATACAGCAACACCGATGCGAAAGCGTACATCCAGAACGGGCTCATCATCTGCAATGTATTCACCACGAACGGGTAGACGGTGGACGATCCACGGCAGAGCAGCGTCCGGATTCCCGTGTCTACTCCGCAAATCAGATCCATCGGCTGGATCTCCTGCGGGGTGGAGAAGACCAACTCATGCACCGGCATACCCAGATACGCAATGAGCGTAATGCCTCCGAACACGAGGCCGAGAACGAACAGGCTGATACTGAGAATGACGATGGTGCGTTGTGACATATGGCTGAAAGGGTACAACAAAGGCCTAATGAACAGAAGCCGAATAAAAGCCGGAATCGCAGCTTTTACGAAGAATCAGGGGAAAGGAAGGCTGTGGGCAAACGTCATAGGAGGCGAAAGCACTGGTTTCCCTCTACAATAGCCATCTATGGCATTTGATCTTGCCGGCATCCGAGCGCAGTTTCCGCTGCTGACCGAACAGGTTGGCGGCGAGCCGCTGGCATACCTGGATAACGCCGCCACGACGCAGAAGCCGCAAGCGGTTTTGGATGCCGAAAACGGGTTTTACCTGCACTCCAACGCGAATATCAACCGGGGGGTGCACATACTGGCAGAGCGCGCGACCGTCGCGTTCGATGAAGCGCGGAAAACGGTGCAGCAATTTTTGGGTGCGCGGTATGCGTACGAAATCATTTTCACACGCAATGCCACCGAGGCTATCAACCTGGTTGCAAAAACATGGGGCAGGCAGGAAATCGGCGCAGGCGACACGATCGTCCTGACGGTCATGGAGCATCACAGCAACATCGTCCCCTGGCAGCAGCTTGCGGCAGAGAAGCGCTGCACCATCGAGTGGCTCGACATCGATGAATCCGGGAGCATCGACATGAAACGTCTTTCTGAACTGCTGGACAGCAATAGAGTGAAGCTGGTGACACTCAGCGCACTGAGCAATGTGTTGGGTGTGGCTCCCCCGTTGGATCAGATCATCGAGATGGCACACGCCAAAGGAGCGAAGGTGCTGGTCGACGGCGCGCAGTGGCTGGCACACCGGACGATAGACGTGCAGGCGATGGACGTGGATTTCTTCGCATGCTCCAGCCATAAAGTCTACGGTCCAACCGGCATTGGCGCGCTGTACGGGAAGACTGAGTTGCTCAACGGCATGCCGCCATTTTTGGGTGGCGGGGACATGATTCAAACAGTGACCAAGAGCGGATTCACTCCGGCTGAACTGCCACGCAAATTCGAAGCCGGTACGCCGGCGATCGCACAGGCTGTCGGATTCGGTGCGGCATTGCAGTGGCTGACATCACTGGATCGCGACGCACTCGAACAGCACGAGTGGGCACTGCTGTCGCGCGCGGCAGACGCACTGCGTCAAATGAAAGGTATCCGGCTCTTAAGTCCGGCAAACGTCACCGGCTGCATCAGCTTCACCATCGACAAAGTCCACCCGCATGACCTGACCGATGTACTCGGCAGTCAGGGCATCTGCCTGCGGGCCGGGCATCACTGCACCCAGCCGCTGCACGAGCGTCTCGGCATCGCCGCGAGCAACCGCTTGTCGGTAGCCGCGTACAACACGCCGGAGGAAATAGACCGGTGTGTGGACGCAATTGAAAAAGCAAAAAAACTCCTGCAACGCTAACCTCTTTTCCTCCTTTCATTTCTCTCCCCGTGGATCTTTACGCTGACAATATTCTCGACCACTACCGCAACCCGCGGAGCAACACGGCGATCACCGATCCATCGGTGAAACATGAGGAAAAAAACCTGAGCTGCGGCGATGCGCTGGAAGTAGCGCTGCATGTAGAGGACGGGAAACTGACCGCGTTCAGCTGGCAGGGTACCGGCTGCGCCATCAGCCAGGCCGCCATGTCCATGCTCAGCGAGGAGCTGGTCGGCAAAAATGCGGATGAAATCCTCTCACTGAACCCTTCCCATGTGTACGAACTGCTGGGTGTCCCGGTGGGCCCACGCCGCCACAAATGCGCCCTGCTGTGCCTGCACGCGCTCAAGAACGCTATCCATACATTACGGGCTGAACCGGTTCAGAGCTGGGTAGAAACCGTGGCAATTGAGAATTGACATTTCTGGGCTTAGAAACGAGAATTACCCGGCTAAAAAGAGGTGCCGTCCTAGCTCAGTGCCCAGCCCCGGTTCACCGGGGCGTCGACAAAAGGGCCACGTCAAAACTTTCTTCGCAGCATAAGCCGTCCTAGCTCAGTGGTAGAGCACGTCCATGGTAAGGACGGGGTCACGGGTTCAATCCCCGTGGACGGCTCCATTTATCGTGGCCATACTCTTTACATGCACCGCCTTTTCGAACGACGATGGCTGGCTCCGTGCGTGCTGATTGCAGCCGTGATTCTGACGTACGCCTCCGTCCCGGGCTTCAGCTTCGTGGATTGGGACGATCCGCAAATTGTGATAGGCAATCCGATGGTGCGTTCGTTCTCTCCGGCGATCTTCTGGTCGTATGACCCCGAGCTCTACGCGCCACTCACGTACCTGACGTATCAGATCGAATTCGCGCTGGTCGGAGCGAATGCGACGGTCTTCCACACAGTGAACCTGCTGCTGCATATCTGCGTAACGCTGCTGGCATTCGGTTTGATTCGCAGACTTACAGGCAGGGGCACGCTTGCGTTCGTCGCAGCACTGCTCTTCGCCGTGCACCCGGTGAACACCGAAGCCGTGGCATGGGTCAGCGCACGCAAAGAGCTGCTGTCGGCCGCGTTCGGCCTCGCATTCCTGCTGAGTTATGCAAACAGGAGACCGCAATGGCAGACGGCCGCCCTGTTTGTGCTCGCACTGCTGTCCAAAGTGAACGTCATCCTGCTTCCCCTGTTGCTGCCACTGATGGATATGCGGGGCGGAGAACCGCTGACAAAAAGATCTCTGAAGCCGCACTGGCCGTACGCGGTATTGATGCTGCTGTTTGCAGTCATCGCGATCGGAGGCAAAGCCGGAAACCTCGCGTTACTCTCGCCGGTACAAACCGTGATGCTGGCCGGGCAGAGCCTTCTGTTCACGCTGCAAAAACTGTTCGTGCCGGTCAGCCTGTCTGCAATTTACCCAGCCCCCGCAAATGCGGTACAACTGATGCCTGGAGCGATGTGGTTCAGTCTGGCCGCCGTGCTGATGGGAGGCCTGTTCATGCTGTTCCGCCGTGACCGCGCAGTACTGTTCGGCATCTCGCTGTTTCTGCTCTCACTCGCGCCTTCATTTCTGGCGTATCAGAAAACCAACGACATCACGCTCGGTGCAGACCGGTACATGTACTTGCCGTCGATCGGCGTGTGCATGGCGCTGGTCGTGCTTGCGTATCGTGCTGCCAGGAGCGAAACCGCAGAGCGTATCGTGCTGAGTCTTGGCATTATCGCAGCCTGCGTCCTGGGTGCCCTGGCTCATACCCAAGCCAAAAACTGGAGTACTACCAACGCGCTGTTTTCGAACGTGCTCGGTATTTATCCGGATTCCCATGTGGCCAAAAACAATCTCGGCTTCGCCAAACTGAACGAAGGCAAAACCGATGAAGCCATCACGCTGTTTGTCGACGCAATCAAACTGAAACCCGCCTACGCAGACGCACACGTGAACCTGGCCGCCGCGTACGGACGGCAGGGCAAACTGGTCGATGCAGAAAGCGAAGCGATGACGGCAATACAAATCGACATCAACAACACCCAGGCGCATGTTGTACTCGCAGGCACCTACTTCACCGCCGGATATCTGCCGGAAGCCCGCGCCGAGTACGAACGCGCGCTGGCGATAGAGCCTCAGAATTCGCACGCACGGTATTTGCTGGCGCAGGTGCTGTTGAAGCTGAACGAAGTACAGGCCGCGAAGGATATGTATCAGTCGCTGCTGCAGGATGATCCAAGCTATGCCGGACGGTCTGCGGCGCTGGATGCACTGCTGCGCTGAGGCCTTGCTGGCCTATTTGCCATAAATACAATAATATTGTATAATATAACAAACATATTCCTCAACATTCTATGTCGGAACGCACTGCTGATATGAAACATCGCCCTGAAAAAGTACTCAGAGCACCCGAAGCTGCATTGCCGAAAGGCCTTACTGCGAGAGAATTGAAAAGTGGGGGTGCGAAAATGGTGAACGCCGACGGTTTTAAACAGCGCCTCTGCATTACACGGGCTCAGTTCGATGCCTTGCCCAACGGCACCCAATTGCACGTGGCCGAGCTGAAACCCGGCATGCGCGCGTCCATCGTGACTAAGGGCAACGATCTGGACATGATCGATTTGACCGAAACGAACGGTGTCATCGGCTACGGATTCGATGTCGTTGATACCACGGATACCGAAGTGGCTGAACGCGTAAGCAACATGCAGAATATGACTGCGGATGACGCCAGAAATTGGAAACTCACGGCGTAAGAACTGAACATCAACACCGGGCGCAGGTCGCCATCTGGCATATACTTTCCGGCTGGATACCCTGATACCGGAAGCCTTATTGACTATCGAAAAATTGGTGTAAAATACGTCACTATGCAACCGGACAAAGAAGAATCATTGGCAGAGAAAACTTCAGTCAGCACCTCGGCTCCAGCTGCCGGCAAAATTCCGGCACACGATACCGAATCCGGAAAACGTGCGATCAGCCGACTGCTCGCCACGACTGTCGGTGTGTTCGGCATAGCCGACGCGACGACGCCTGTCGCCAACGCCCAACCCAAAGAGCCGCGCCCGCCTGAGGCACGCGAAGACAAAAAGCCGGTTGAGATCAAGTTGACGGTCGACGGCGAGAGAAAACGGCATAACGAGGTGCAGATCCATGTGAATCTGGGCGGCAAAAGCCAGCAGGCACTGAATTTCGACCCTTCCAAGGCCGATGCCATGCCGCCGCAACTGGTGCTGATGCCCGGCACACATAGCATCGACGTGCAGTCACGCAAGCAGGGCACTGCGTCCACGTTCCGCGTAGTCATCGACGGCAAGATCTCAACGTCTCAGTCCGCACCGTTCCCGCTTACCATTAAGGGTAATGAGAAGGTGTCTGTGATTGTCGAGGAGCCGGTTGGAAACCAGAAAGAGCCGGTGAAGCTGGACGACGGCGAACAGCCGGGCAAGAAGTGCCCCGTCGCCATAAAGCAGCCGGGCAAGTACTACCTGCCCTACAACGTGGACATCTATAAAGGCGGGGCTGTGCTGCACAGCATTGCATCAAAGGACGGCAAAGTCCCCGAGGTGCCGGCGGATCTGGAGCCTGGCACATACCGGGTGCACATCCGCCCGCCGTCGCAGCACTATCCGCAGGACGGCAGGGTCAGCGTGGTCGCCGGCGACAAGCGCGCCGACGGTTTCCGTCAGGCCAACCTGGCTCGCACTGCCAAGGGCGTGGAGCCTGGCATGACCGAAGTGGTGGTCAAAGCGGGACAGACGCTGGAAATCAGCGTGGATGAACCCACCGAGTCGTACAACCAGGTCATGCGTACGTTTAAAGACGTGCCGGTGAACGTGGTCTTCACCAACCCGTACCTGGCATCCAACAACGGACCGGGCGCCGCGTTCTCTCCCAACGCCGAAGACAAATTCCCGAATACAATCCTGGCGATTATGGAGGAGGGCGGCTGGAAGCAGGGCGCAGACCTGAACAAAGTTATCGAGACCGGCTCTGGCAAAATCGCCGGAGACCTGAGCAAGCGCATCGCGAAGAACGTGATCGCAAACAAAGACCGCAAGAACTCGGCCAACGAGTTCCGCTACAACCACGTCGTGTTTATTTTCGGTCGCGACAAAGACGGCCTTGCGCCGCGCGCGTTCACGGATCTCGGAGAAGAGAAACTGGCACAGGAACTGGCCGTCATCATCAAGGCGGGGATGATCGAAGTGATGGCCAAGCCGCACCGCACCAGCGACGCGATGGGCATTCAGGGCCAGGCCAACGCCGACGCTGAGATCAATCCGAGAAAGAAGGATGTCGTACCGCGCCACTACACAAAAGCCGATGCCATCACTGAATACGGACCGGCATATATGAGGCGTTGGGAGAAGCGCAAAGAAGATATTAAAAAAGAGGAGTAGGTCTCGCGGCAAGCTTCATCTCTTTCCCCGTCCGCACCGCGTTCACGTGCAAGTGCGCCAGTCTGGTCGGTTCGGGCAGACGGTATCCGCGCAGGCATGCAAGCGTCAGTTCAACTGCGTTCTGCATCGTCATCCGGTTTCCCGGCGAGATGATCAGCGGTTTGGATTTGGCTTTTGACCGGAGCACGACGCCGATCTGTTTGTCGCCGAGCATCAACGGCTCGCGGTCTCCGGCGGATGGCCCGGGTTCCTCATGCGTGCCGCACAGGCGGCTCTTGGCCACGCCGACGGCCGGAACATCTATCAGCAAACCCAAATGTGCGGCGATGCCCATGCCGCGTGGATGCGCGATCCCCTGTCCGTCGACCATGAATGCATCGGGCGTGACCGTCAGTTTTTCGATTGCCGTGCTCAGCACCGGGATTTCCCGGAACGAAAGCAGTCCCGGAATGTACGGGAACTCACTCTCCGCCTGGTGCGATGTCGTCTCAAGAATCTCTCCGGTTTCCCTGTTCCACACCACTACTCCGGCGGTGAGGACTTTGTCGAAGCGCGTCGATGACACATCCACGCCTGCAACCGTTTTGATTGTTGAAATATCAATGTGCGGCGTGACATCGACCCGTGAAGACAGCTCCCGCTGCAATGCAATCGCCTGCGCGTACGGCATGGCCCATGGATGAAGCTGCGTGATCCGCATGAACCCCGATTTTACATCATCAGCGACCCGTTTTTGCCTGATTCCTGCAGAAAAAGACGATCGGGCCATTGACAAGAATGTATGACATCGGCAGCCTGTTCGGCCCATGAATATCACGCGTACGCCGCTGCTACTGGCCGATGAACCGCCACCCCGGACCTTCAACGATGCGGAACTGGCCGGTTGCAAAGAGGAAGGCAACTGCTGCCACTGCAAGTTGTGCTGCTTCAGCATGCAGGTGAACGACATGCCTGTCTCCGACGGACAGGGCGGTATACAAATGAACGACGATAAACCGGTGACCGCTACCAAAAGAGGCGATGAATTCTGTTGGCATCTGCAACCCGATGGAAAATGCGGCATCTATACATCGCCGCTCAGGCCGCCTGCCTGTGACATCTGGAAGGGCAATAACCTTGGCGATCATCAGCGGATGCAAAAAGGATTGTTCAATGCGCTGCTGCGTCCGCAACGACCAGATGTAGTGCTCTCGGTAAAAGGACTGATACAGAGCAGGGCTGCATCGGTACTGACGGCCAATCCGTATTTCGGCTCACCGGTACCCGAATCACTGCTGAACAGTGCCTTGGAACTGAAATTGATGCTGGGACGGTATCTGGTCGAGTACAGGCTGTTCGACGAGGAGGTATTCGAAAAAGTCGGCATCGGACGCTTCATCGAAGCAGCCCGTACAGGACAGGCGCCGCTTATGCGGTCAATCATCGAAATCGTCATAGGACTCGATCTCCGCTACGACCAAGAGCCGCACCGGCGATTCGTCGAACGCTACTTCCTGCCGGCAGAACGCGAGACCATCTGGACCACCGCCGGCTGACACCATGTCACTAAGCCGCACACCACTGAGCATGGTCACCGACGACGGCATGAAGCAATGCAAAGAGCAGGGCGGATGCTGCAAGTGCGGCGCGTGCTGCATCACACTGTCCATCCCCAACATGCCGCAACGCGGAGACGGCGGCTCTTCCACCATACGGATGTACAGAAACAGGCCCGTGTACTCCGATAAACTGAGCGGTGACCCATGCCCGCATCTGACGGCAGATACGGCAGGCGGCCTGATATGCGGCATCTACGACTCTCCGTACAAGCCGCGGGCCTGCGGCGGCTGGAACGGCAATGGAAACGACGGAAAGAATTACCCCATGCTCGAGTGGTTCATGCGTCAGGACATGCTGACGCCGGACCACAGGAACAAGCTGCCAGGCATACGGCTGATGTGCCGGACGAATGCGGCTGCGCTGCTGCGTCGCAGACTCGGTGACGCGCCGGATGCGCCGCTGACCATACTGACGGCAGCTGACGACGTGATAGATATTGTGCGCACCTACCTGCAAGACCTGGGAGTCGTCGATGACGAAATCTTTGACTACATCGGGCTGCAGCCGTATCTGCATCATCTGAGGGCCAACGAACCTGCGCCGCTCGTGCGCATCATGGACTCGGTGCGGTCCCGATTGAAGCGGCGCAACGCGGTGCACGCGGAATTCGTCACTGCCAATTTTAAACCCGAAGAGCGCGTGTTCATCTGGGGCAAAGCCTGATGCCCGCTTAAATGATCGGCTCCTCAAACTTCTCCTCGATGCCCGTCATCTCGTCTTCTTTGGGCGGCTCGGACGCGGATTCGTCCCACTTACGGAGCATGTCCTCCACCTCCTTGCGCGGCATGCAGTACTTGCGGCGTGATGCGGCAATGATCTCTTTGGTGTAATCGTGCTCGATGACGGGAGCCTCCAGCGTGCGGCCGGAGAACGCTTCGCGCAGTTCACCGTTCACCGACATCTTCAGGTAGAACTCACGCACACCCAGGTTGATGATGTCGCGCTCTTTGAAGATCGGGTTGTACTCACCCTCCAGCACGTCCGCATCTTCTGCGCCGACGCGGAAGCTGACCATGGAACCCACGTTACCGAACACGGTTTTGCGGACCACGTCGGACAGCTGACCCATGTACTGGTGCGCGATAGTCAGGTTCAGCCTGTATTTGCGGGCCTCGGACAGGATTTCTGCGAACGTGTCAGTGGCGAAGTTCTGGAACTCGTCGACGTACAGGTAGAAATCGGTGCGCTTGTCTTCCGACGTGTCTGCGCGCTCCATCGCAGCCTGGTACAGCTTCGTGATGAACATGGAACCGATCAGCGAGCTGTTCTCTTCGCCCAGCAGACCCTTGCTGACCTTCATGAGCAGGATCTTCTTGTTGTCCATGATGTCGCGGATTTTGAATTTGGTGACCGGCTGGCCGATCATGTTGCGCACCATGTTGGTCGCCACGAACTGGCCGACTTTGTTCAGCAGCGGCGTGATGGCATCGGCGTCGAACTTCTCGGACCATGCGGCGAATTCAGATACCCAGAAGCTCTTCACCACCGAATCCTGGATGCGTGACACGATCTTCTGGCGGTAGTTCTTGTCGGTGAGCATTTTCAGGATGCTGAGCACGGTCGTGTTCGGGCTGTCGAGCAAGGCCAGCGTTGTGTAGCGCAGCACGTGCTCCAGACGGTCGGACCAGTTGCTGCCGAACAGCTTCTTGAAGATCTGCAGGAAGCCAATGGTCACCTGCATTTTCTGCGGCTCAGGCACTTTCTCCAGCGGATTGAACGCGATCGGGAAGTCGATATCTGCCGGATCCAGCAGCACCACGTCTTCTATGCGGTGCTTGGGGATGTAGCGCAGGATCGCGTCGACCAGGTCACCGTGCGGATCCAGCACCGCGAAGCCCTGTCCGCTCTGGATGTCCTCGTTCACCAGCAGTTCCAGCAGCTTGCTTTTACCGGAGCCGGATTTGCCGATGAGGTACAGGTGACGGCGGCGGTCCGACCGGCGGATGCCGAACGGCACGAAGTTGTTGTGGTAGTTCGTGATGCCGAAGCCGCTGACGTCCGCCTCGTCGGTCTTGGGCAGATCCTGCGGCGGCTCGGATTTGCGGGCCAGAACGTGCACCACGTGCGGCACGAAGTCCGCGTTGGGGAAGTGGTACAGCGTGGCGACTTCTTTGGCGCTCAGGATGAATGACGTGCCGTGTGTGCGCGCCTGATAGTTCTTGATGAACTGCTGATTGCTGGAGATACGGTGTCCATGGAACTCGTTGATATCCTTGTCGTTGAACTGCGAGAAGCTCGACATTAACGCTTCCAGTTTGCGGCTGGCTGCAGCCTGATCGGTTCCTATGTAGGCGCAGCGGATGCTGACCGTGTACGGCTTGATGCCGGCCTTCTCGTTCGCACGCTCGTGGCGGATGGGCTCGATGCTCTTGCGGCCACCGGTACGCATACGGTCGCGGACGCTGAAGAAGTGCATGAAGTCGGTGATGCGCAGCCTCCACTTGCGGCGGAAGTGGTAGCCCGCCGTATCATCCTGCGGCTCTGCGATGATCTGCACCCACGTCTGGTCTCCGCTGCCGATTTTGGAGATCACCGAGAACAGGCGCGACAAGCTGTCCTCCTCGAACATGTCGTAGGTTTTGATCGGATAGATGTCGCTGTGATGCAGAAGAATCTCGGCTCCGGCGATGGCCTGCTTGCTGGGGTCAAACGCCGCGACGTAGTCCTGGCTCTCGCGCACTTCGGCGTCCGGGAAGGTGGAGTAGATGAGACCTTCGACCGTCTCGACCAGATTCTCGTGCAACGCGATGAAGAAGTACGTGTACTGGCCCACGCCGTAGAACTCCAAAGACACGCGCTTACCGGTGATGGTGTTGCGCAGGTTGATCAGCAATTCCTGGAATTTGGATTCCAGTTTTTTGTTGTCAGGTGTGCCCTGCGGGACGACGATGTGGAGAAAACGCATCGTGGAGGCCATACAGTGTATTGTCGGGGAGGAGGGTGCGTTTGTAAATGAGACTTCAGACCGTTAGGAAGCCAAAATCACCGAATACGCGAAGAGTTGGAGAAAACCGGAAACCGGTGGAAAAAACTCATGTGCATTCTCATGATTATACCACATCCTGCTGCGGTTTTCTATGCCTCGGCGATCAGGATCGAGTACAGCTGCGCCTTCTCGCATGCATCCCAGACCGCAGCCTGGATCTCGCTCACCGGTTCGCTTCGTCTCTTCATCTCTTCCCATCGCGGCTTCATGCCGGCGGCTAGCACTGCCTGGTTGTATTGTTCACGCGGGATTTGGCGCAGTTGTGTGGAAAACGGCACCGTGCCATCGGGCATGAAGAACTCCATTTTGCGAAGCGTGCCGCCGAGCGGCGACATGCGCCGATTGCCAACCCTTACGCCTTCCGGAGGACACGGAATATCCGGATTCACGACCGTTGAGACAATCCGGCAGCCGGGTTTCATCACACGCCGCGATTGCTTGAAAAATGAAGCGAGATGATCGGGGTCCACGTCAGGGTCATTCGCGTATGGCAGCACCAGGTTGAATGTCGTGACGTCAGCCAACACGCCGTCCGGCAACCTGAATGTATCGGGCGTTGCGACCGAGTACACGATCGGCAGACCCTGATGTTCTGGCTCCGCAAGTGACGCCACGGCCTGGTCGATCTGCGGCCTCTCTTCGTCGTAGCCGTAGACGATGCCGGCTCCGGCCTGGGCGAGACGTTCGCTGGATCTGCCATTGCCGCAACCACCATCGACGACCACGGCCCCCTTGATTCCGTCCCCCACCGCAGCCAGCAGGTTCTCGTGCTGGAACGTGCGCATGTGGTCGAACTTCTTGGTGTACTCGTGGTAGGTCGCGCTGACCTCGGGGCCGAAGTGGAAATGAGTAGCCTCCATGCTTAGTAAACTTCTTTCAGGAAGCACTCTTCGCAGTACACTTTTTCAGGACGATCGGATGAATACGTGGTGCGGATCGCCTTCTTGCACTTGTCGCAGTTGCGATCATGCAATTCGCGCGGGTTCTGCAGCGCTTCCAGGTCTTTCAAACGCTGCTGCGGGCAGCGTCGCGGCACCGGCAAGCCCTTCTTGCGGTAGAACGCCAGTTCCTGCGGAATCAGGCGGTACGGCTTCTTGGTGACCTCGCACGAGATGACGTAGTTGAGGATGTCATCGGGAATCTTGGCGATATTCTCGGGCAACTGCGCGCCTTCAATGGACTTCAGTCCGGTCGGCAGCGATTGCTCGTAGTCGGACCATGCGTATCCGCGCTTGAGCGCTTCGGCTTTTGTCAGCGGATACCAGTCGAACGCTTTGGTCTCGTTGTACCCGAACGGCGAGAGCGCAATCGGGAAGAACTCACCCCATTCGCCGGTCTTTTTCATGTGCTCGACGATCTTCGGCACCAGAGCCTCGTACTCTTCCTTCGTGTACTGCTTGTTCAGGATGCAGTACTTCTTCTTGCGCAGACCGAAGCATCCGAAGCACGAACTGGAACCGTGGCAGTTGTCGCAGTACAGCAGGTTGTCGCACTGGTAGGTCAGGTTACAGAAAGCGCTGTATTTCAGGTCGATGATCCCCTTGCAGTCGTACAGCACTTCTCCGCCGCTGCCCCGCATCAGATCCATCACGTCGCGCTGCTTGATGGCGTCGTAGGCATAGCGACAGTCCTGCGCGTCGACCACGTTGTAGCAGTGCTGGGCGTTCTGTGCATTCATGATGTAGTTACCGGAACAATCGGTCGCGTTGATATTCCACGCCTCGCGCTTGGGAACCTTGAGCAACAACGCTTTGAACTTCGCATCGAATTTTGAGCGGAAGGCGCTGTCGGTCTTGTACTTGCGGATCGTCTCCTGAACTTCTTCTTTGGTCGCCTTCTCATTCAGAATCATGCCATTTTTGTTGCGCATGGAGACGCAGCCGGCCAGATCCTGCGACCCGTGACAGTCGAAGCACAGCAGGCTGTCGGTGACGTTGGAGCACAGTTGCAACCAATCCCCGTTGAAGCACTCGCGCGAGTCATTGCAGGCGTACGACAGCTCCATCTTCGGGGACATGAGGATGTCGCTGCAGTCGCGGCAGTCGATAGGCCAGTCGCTGAAATACGTGTCTTCGCTGCCCACGGCCGAGCTGCACATGTAACAGTTCTTGTTCTTGGAGCTGTGCACGGTGTATTCGGCGTTATCGCTTTGCGTATTGAAGATCGACAGGCGCGGCACGGCTTTGCGCATCTCGCCATACTGCTCGATGAATGACCGGTTCCAGTCGATGTCTTTCCCGAACGTCCCGGCATCCCACTGGTCCGACCAAAAACATTCGGAACACACGACCGGCAGATTCTTGTCCGGAGAGTAAATGGAGATGATATTCTTCTTGCAGAAGTGACACGTGTTTTTGTAGTAGTTCTTGTCGTTGCGGAACGCGATCCTGCGCTGCTGACGACAGTCAGGACAACGCGTCGGCGGCGGAATGGGCAAAAGGGTTTTGCCAACCGTGGGCGACAGGCGTTTCAGCATCGTGAGATCTTCGTCTGTGACCTCGAACTGCTGATCGCAACGGGTGCAGTTTTTCTGCATAGAACAAGAGTGGGAAAGTGAGCATACTTTATGCTATACTATAGCCACTATCTACTGTTCATTATTTCTGAACAACAGAAGACATGTTGCAAGATTACCTGCATAAACTGGGCCTGAATGACAAAGAACAGACCGTCTACCTGACGCTGGCGTCACTCGGTGCGCAGCCGGCATCGGTGCTGGCCAAGCGCTGCAACTATGATCGTGTCTCGACGTACAGATATCTGAAGCGCTTGTCCGACCAGGGCCTCGTGAACGTGTTCATGCGCGACGGCATCCAGTGTTTCGGTCCGGCGTGGGGCGACGGGATAGAGTCACACTTGAAGCAACAGATCGCATCGTATGAAACGCTGCTGGCGGATGTGCCGGCGGCCGACCGCGAACTGCGCGAGATGTCGCACGGAGACTCGCTGGTGCCCAAGCTGCAGGTATTCGAAGGCAAGACCGGACTGAAGACGCTGTTCCGCGACATACTGGCCGAAGCGCGCGAACAGAAACTTCTGCGCATCCGCATGCTCACCTCCAACACGTTCGACCAGCAGCTGGGCAACGTGCCACTGTCACGGTTCATGAAAGAGTTTTTCTCGGATCTGAAGGAGCGCGAACTCGGCATAGAAATTATCGAAGCATCCGGAACGCTGCTGCCCGAATACATCCGCAAAATCGCTCCCGAAGACTTCCATCTGGATACGATGCCCGCTGCCCGCGGCGCTACCAGCGTGTTCATCGTGGGTTCCGCGCTGTATCTGGCCTGCTACGACGACGTGCCGATGGGGCTGAAGATCAAGCACGCGCAGATGAGCCAGATCTTCCACTTCCTGCTGGATGCGCTGGGAAAAAATGTGCCGAAGACCGAAACGGCTGATGAATCCTGGCTGAATCGCGCCAGTTAAAACACCTCTTGCTGATAGCAGGCCCCGCAATACACAGTTTCAGGGCGTGAGGACTCGTACGTGCTCTGGATCTTCTTCGAACATTTCGCGCACGCGCGTTCCCACAGATGTCGCGGGTTGCGCAAACGCATGCGTTCGGTGTGCCTGCATTCCGCACACACGCGCGGAACCGGGTATTTGCCGCGCTTGTAAAACGCCACTTCCTGCGCCACTAGTTTGTAGTTCTTGCCGCAAGAAACACACGCCAGCAGTTGCTGTGTGATCGCATCCGGGACATCCGCAATCCTGTCCTGCACGGTGAACGATTGCGGCTTGTACTCGCGCTCATCGCGGTCGCGCCAGTGGAATCCCTTTGCCTTGGCCTGCTCGCGCGTGAGCGGGAAATACTCATTGGCCAGCGACTCGTTGTACGCAAAGCACGCGAACTGCGGCGGGAAATAGCGTCCCCACTCGCCGCTCTTCTGCATATGCTCGATAATTTTGGGCACCAGCTGCTCGTACTCCTGCTGCGTGTACTGCTTGTTGAAGATGCAGAATTTTCTGCGCGTCAGTCCGTCGCAGGCGAAACAATCGCTGCAGTTGAAGCAATGATCGCAGAACAGCAACCGCTGGGAATAGAACGTATACAGGCACCACGCGCTGCCGTAGGTTTCTATGGTCCCGAGCGTGTCATAACACAGCTCCGGCTTCAGATACATATTGCAGCAGTCGTAGACATCCTTCACGTTCACACCCACCGTCACATGGCGGCAATCCTGGCTCTCGTTCACGTCGTAACAGTCGAAACATTCTGAGGAATTCTCCACGTAATCGCCGGTGCAGCCTTCGGCATTCACGATATTCGCGTAGCGGTGGATTTTTTTGCGGTGCTGCTCGTCGAACATCTGCTTCATGTGCTCGAACACGGTGTGTGATCCGTTCATCTCCTTCACCCTGCGCTCGTACTCGTCTTTGGGCAACGGCTGGTTCATGAAGTGATACTCCTTGTGGGTCAGGTTCGTGCACAGGCAGCAGTTCTTGCAGCTCTGCAGATTGGAGGAGAACAGACAATCCTGGCAGTTCTGGCTGAATGCCAGATAGGCGCAGTTGTACGAGTCGTAGACGCTGAAACACTGGTAACACAGCTCTGACGTATAGAGATAATCGCAGTCCACGCTGTTGGTGGAACTCTGGTACAGCTTGCCGTAATAGCAGTCCTGGGCATGTTCGGACGAGTTGATCATGTAACAGTTTTTGCAGTAGCCCGCGCCGGTGGTGTACTCCGAATTTTCGTTGCCGATGGTGATGAGCGCCATACGCGGCACGGCTTTCTGCAGCTCGGCAAATTGCTCGAAGAACGGCTTCGAAAAATCGAAGTCGCGACCGTACACGAGCGGATTAAAATCATCCGCTCGCCACTCCTCCTGCAAGTAGATCGTGTACGGATTACCCCAGGGAGCCTGCGGAGCATACAGCGAGACCAGTTCCTTCCCGGATTTCGCGGAGACATTCTTGTGAAAGTACTGCTCGTTACGATGGCATGCCCGGCGCTGCAGACGGCAATCCGGACACGCGACCGGCAACGGCGGATTGAACGTCTTCGAACCGAACGTGAAACTTAATTTTTTCAGAAAAGCCTCTTCATCCGGCTGGATGACGAAGTCTTGCCTGCAGTCGATGCACGTACGCTGCATGGGTGTCGACTATAGCACGGGCAATCGGCGGCTCAGTAGACTTCTTTCAGGTAGCAGTCTTCACACACGACCGTTTCGGAGCGATCGGGTGCATACGAAGTCTTGATATCCTCGGAACATTTGGCGCACTTCCGCTCCCATAACTGCAGCGGATTTTTCAGCGTCATGCGCAACGCGTGGCGTTCGTCCGGATGCAGGTGCGGCACCGGCAGATTGTGTGCGCGGTAAAACTCCAGTTCCTGCTTGATAATCTTGAACGGCCGGCCGGATTGCTCGCTTTCGATCGCCCAGTTGATGATGTCGTCCGGAATGTCACCGATCGCATCCGGCAGCCGTGCGGCAGGCACCGACTTCGTGGCTTCCGGAATACGTTCCGGTGTCTCTGACCATGTGAAACCCTGCGCTAGAGCTTCGTCTTTTGTGAGCGGAAAATATTCGTGCGCGGTGCTCTCGTTGTACGCAAAGCATGAGCACTCCGGAGGAAAAAATTCACCGTACTCATTCGTCTTTTTCATGTGCTCGATCAACCGTCCGCGCAACGCTTTGAATTCCTCTTCCGAATACTGCTTGTTCAAGATGCAGTATTTGGCTCCGCGCATGTTGGAACAGCCGAACAGATTCCGGGAATTGCCGACGAAGTCGCAATACTCGATGAACGACGAATCGAACACCGCGTATGAATGCCTGGCTTCGTATGAACCGACCGGCGATTGCATGTCATAACACAGGGAAGACCGTTCTCCGACACAGCCTGAGCAATACGCGTCCTTGGCTTTGCTTCCCAGAATAACATCAGCCATATCTTCGCAGTCCCAAGCGTCAAAACAGTTATCACAGTTCTTGGATCCGCTGATGTAATCACCGACGCAATCCTCGGACGAAAGGATGTTCGCGTACTTCACGATCCGCTTCGAACGGAGATCCAAAAATTCGCGCCAGTTATCCTGTTGCTGCTTATATGAACCGGCAAGCAGCGTCGCTTTCTCGCGCTCATAATCGTCTTTGGAATATTGAACGTTGCGGATGCAATACGATTTTTTCCGAAGGTTCGTGCACAGAATGCAGTCTGTACAACCGATGCAGTCGCTGACAAACGCGCAGTTGTTGCAATTCTGACTGTCGACGATGTACTGGCTGTCGTAGCAGGTAAACGAGTTGAACAATGCATAGCAGCGCTCATTGTGATTACTGCTGTCGCAATCCGTGACGCTCTTGTTGTGCATGCCGAAAACGCCGTACATGCAGTCCTGGTTAAAGTCCCCGCCGCAGATGAGATAACAGTTCTTGTTCCCCATCGACATGTTGCAGTAGGGACTGTTCTCAGACTTGATGTCGATCAGCGCCAGTCTCGGCACATGCAGTTGCAATTCGCGGAATTGCCCGAAGAACGGCCGGTTGAAATCGACATCGCGGCTGTATGAACGCGGATCCCAGGAATCGCTCCACCACGCTTCGGTTTTATAGACTTTGTACGGCTTTTCGGGTGCGTACATGGAGATGATCGACTCACCGGTGGCATCACAAGTCCTGCGGTACAGCTTCGTCCCGTTGCGGAATGCCAGACGCCGCTTCTGTCCGCAGATGAAACACAGCTTGGGTGCCGGCTCGCCGAACTTGGCCAGCAACGCGTCCGCCCGGGCGGAGCGTTTGAGGGGGTTGCCGCACGATGAACAGCCATTTGGCATAACGCGGAGTATAGCGACGGCACCCCCGGCTGAAAACACGAAGTAGGACTTTTTACGCAAGAGAAAGCCATAAACGGAACAGTAAAACCCCGATTCCCGCTCCTACAGCCATCTGCACTTCGAAATTAAGGGTTTTTGTGCTATAATTAGTGGATTTATACCAACACAAATCTGAAGAAAATTGTCCTGCTGTTCACCGGCATCCTGGGAATCATGCTTGGGCATACGTCCGCGTATGCCTACCTGAGCCCGGCTCAGGTGTTCGGGACCCAGTCGGTAGCATCATCGTCCATTGCTCCGATCCCGTTTGGCGGGAGCGCTTCATCCAGCGTTCCGCCGATTCCGTTCGGTGGCGGCAATTCCAGCGTGCCTCCCATCCCCTTCGGCAACAGCTCTTCCAGCCTGCCTCCGATTCCCTTCGGAAGCAGTGCCTCCTCCAGCCTTTCGTCGTCTGCCCCGTGCGGCAGTTCGTCGTCGGCCAGCCTCCCACCGATCCCGTTCGGCGGCGATTCGTCGTCCAGCCTGCCCCCGATTCCATTCGGCGACGGTGCCTCCTCAAGCTCATCATCGCTTAATCCATGCGGCAGTTCGTCTTCATCCTCGTCCTCATCTAGCAGCGTCGCACCATCCAGCAGCAGTAGCAGTGCGAGCAGCGTAGCCAGTTCGACAGCTTCCAGCAGCAACTCAACCGGAAACACCAACGGAGGCAATGGAGGCAGCGGCAGCACCGGTGGTGGAAGCGGCGGAGGCGGCAGCGGTGGAGGTGGAAGCACCGGAGGCGGTGGAGGCGGAGGTTCGTACTACAACCCGAGCAGCACCGTGTACTACACAGGCGTGAACAGCGGAGGAACCGGCGGCTACCATCCCATCGAATATCAGGGACAAGGTCAGACGCAGTACCAGGTGCAGTATCAGGCACAGGCACAGGGCGGTTCATACGACACGGGAGATGTGTACGGCACCAAAGGCGGCAGCATCACCAGCAAAGCACCCAGGACCGTATCGTCCGGACCAGCCGATGTACTGGTGGTTCTCGCTTTGATGTTCGCAGTGTCGCTGACATTCCTGGCGCAGCGCCGGCACTTCCCCTTTCTCTCGCGTTTTATTTAATCCTCAGTCCCCACACTTTATTTCCCACAGTTCGTATGGAAAACACTTCACAGATCGCCGGTTGGCAGTCGGAGAGTGCGCCGCCCCCGCCCAAGAAGCGCGGATTCGGCCGCAGCAGCCTGCTCACAGGAGGCGCCGTACTGGCGCTCTCGCTGGTCATGGCCTTCGTGCTCTCACCACAGCGGCTTCCGCCCTCCCGGGAGTTCAACGGCATCCCTCTGCCATTCGGCAACGCCGAAGGTGTGAGCCTTGCCGGCTCCGTCACGTACATCGCGACGCAGGGAGGACTGGATATCTACCAGGTGGATTATCCATCCGGAACTGACAGCGAGAACCTCACCCAGGACAAAGTGCTTCTGGTCAGAGTTCCCGACGATTCCGGCGTCACAACCGTTCCGTTCGATGCAGCGATAACGCTCAGTGGAGCACACATCGCCGACTACTTCGGATACAAATACGTGCACCCCAACGCCGACGTGGAGATTGCCCACAAGAACGATCCGGTATTCAAGGATCGCTTCCCGGGCATCTTCTTCGCATCGCAGAAAGCCCGCGATGGCGATGCCCAGCACGGCAACGCGCTTTCCGGATTCGAGAGTGCCAATGATGTTGATTTCGTGAAGACTGACGCGTCTGTGGGGGCCGTCCGTCTGGAGCGCAACAGCCTGTACGTGCTCATTGTGAATGAGCCGAACCCGGTGAACCTCCGCGTACGTGGGATCGTGGGAGTTTGCTCCGATGGCTGGCGCAGCGGCACTGAGGACTGTGATGACGGCAACCTGGACATCGGCGACGGCTGTACCGAACTCTGTGAAGTGGAGGACGGCTACACCTGCACCACCGGCGTGCCGAACATCTGTACGCCCGATGCCGAATGCGGCAACGGCCTGCTCGACAGCGGCGAGACCTGCGACGACGGCAACATCGATGTTGATGACGGCTGTTCCGCAACGTGTGCCATAGAGTCCGGTTACATCTGCAACGCCAACACGCCGAACGTCTGTACCAGGACCTGCGGCGACGGCACGCGCGTGAACGGCGAGGCCTGCGACGACGGCAACGAGGACAGCGGTGACGGCTGTTCCGACACCTGCACTATAGAAGGTGACTACACCTGCGACACCGCAACCCCGAACGTCTGTACGCCTGCCATCGTGTGTGGCGACAACGTCTGTCATCAGGATGAGCGTCTGCCGGTTCAGTTATGCGGCGGCCACCAGATGTGTCAGAACCCGAACTACTGTCCGGACGACTGTATCGCCTGCGGCAACAGCCAATTGGAGAACGGCGAACAGTGTGATGACGGCGGCATCGACATCGGCGACGGCTGTTCCGAAATCTGTGAAATAGAAGAGGGTTACGTCTGCACCGAAGACATTCCGAACGTCTGTACCGAAGACGCAATCTGCGGCAACGGCTTCGAGCAAGGTGCCGAAACCTGTGATGACGGCAACACGGAAGACGATGACGGCTGTTCCGCAACATGTACCACTGAAGACGGTTACAGCTGCAGCCAGACCGTACCGAACATCTGTACCAAATTCTGCGGTGATGGCATGCGCATGCTCTCCGGCGGAGGAGGAGGCAGCAGCGAACAGTGCGACGACGGCAACGAAGACAGCGGTGACGGCTGTTCCGACATCTGCGAAATCGAAGACGGCTACACCTGCGTCGACGGAGAGGTCAGCATCTGTACGGGCGACTGCGCTGACGGAACCCGCCAGGCCAATGAAAGCTGTGACGATGGAAACCTCACGAACGCAGACGGCTGTGACGATACATGTACGGTTGAAGACGGATTCGTCTGTGACGAGACGACCCCGAACAACGTCTGTGAACCGGAGTAAACACTCATTATCAAAGACGTGAACAAAGACGCGGAGCATCCCTCCGCGTCTTTTTTTGCATGCATTGCGAAAAATACGCACCCGCGACAGCGAACGGAATCGCCACGTTTGTCTACATGGACAGAAGGGCGGCTCTTGTCTGACGGCTGCGGGAATCCGTACACTTTGGCACGAATACTTTTCCCCTTCCGTCTTATGTCGTTCACGACATCCTTGCTGCCGCGTTCGAAGCGAGCTCTCGCTCTCATCGCATCAGCGTCTCTTTTCGGATCCACGATGGCCCCGGTCATCGCATTGGCTTCTTCGCACCGCGAAGCGCCGATGATCAGCCAGGATGCCGCCGTCGACGGCACCGACTTCTACATGTTCAAGAGCCCGGCCGACGCCACGAAGCTCGTGTTCGTCGCCAACTCCTACCCGTTCCAGTATCCGGAAGCCGGCCCGAACTACTTCCGCTTTGCTGATAACGCGGTCTACGCCATTCACATCGACACGAACGGCGACGCCAAAGAGAACATCACCTACGCATTCAAGTTCACGACCACCGTCACCAACGGCAACACGTTCCTGTTCAACACCCAGGCCATCGCCAACCTGGCTGACGCCAACGTGAAGCAGACCTGGAAGGCCTACCGCATCAAGGGCACCTTCACCGGCAGCAGCTCGCAGATGAGCGCTGGCAACATCGTCGCACAAGGCAGCGTCGCCACACCGGTCATCGGCCCGCGCAGCACGCCGGACTACAACGCGCTGGTCACACAGTCCATCGTCACCAACGCTGTCGGCAAGTTCTTCGCAGGACAGCGCGATGACCCCTTCTTCGTCGACCTGAACGTCTTCGACTTGCTGGGTCTCGGCGGTGCCAAGGACTCTCTGAAGGGAGCAAACGTGAACTCCATCGTCTTCGAGGTGCCGATCGCCGCTCACATCGGCGGCAGCCCGATCATCGGTGCATGGAGCGCTAACTACCGCCCGGCACAGATTGTGCTGAAGGGCGACGGAACCATCAAGAACAGCACGACGTGGGTACAGGTGTCCCGCCTCGGCATGCCGCTGGTCAACGAAGTCGTTGTCCCGCTGGCATACAAGGACTACTTCAACGCATCCAAGCCGTGGCTAGACTCCACCACTCAGCCGTACTCGGATGTCGTGCTCACGTCTGAACTGGCCGGCCTGCTGAAGGCTGTCCTGGGCCTGGACTACGACGGCGCAGGCAGCGTGGACATACCGACCACCAACCGCACCGACCTCGTAACCGTCTTCCTCACGGGTCTGCAGGGCCTCAACAAGCCCGCCAACGTCCGCGCCGCGGAAATGCTTCGCCTGAACACCTCCACTCCTGTGTCGCAGAGCCCCGAGCGTCTCGGAGTAATTGCCGATGCACCCGACAACCAGGGCTTCCCGAACGGCCGCCGTCTGGCCGATGACGTGACCGACATCGCCATCCAGGTGGTCGCCGGAAAAATCGTCCAGGGCTTCACGGTACCGGCTGCGCTCGGCGACGGTGTCGACACGAACGATAAGGCTTTCCTGACAACCTTCCCGTACGTGGCCGCTCCGCACCAGGCTCCAAAGCCATAATCGATCGTCATCCGCATTCAAGAAAAACGGAGCGCACATGCGCTCCGTTTTTTAGTTCTTGCGTCTCAATCCACAGCCTTTTGGTAACATTCCTCGCATGGTTGTCGGCCTCAATCCACAGCCTTTTGGTAACACTCCTCGCAATACACGATCTCAGGGCGCTCCGGCGCGTACGTACTCTGCACTTTCTTTTTGCAGTTCATACACTCCCTCTCCCAAAGCTTCCGCGGATTACGCATCCGGCGCTTGGCCTTCAGGCGGCAGTCGAAACATGTGTCCGGCAGCGGCAGCTTCAACTGGCGATGCAGCGCCAGTTCCTGCGGGATGATGCGATAGTTCTTCTTGCAGCCTTTGCAGGCCAAAAGCTCGTGCGTCACGGTATCTGGCACGTCTTTGATGTCATCCGGCAGCGTGTATGTCGCGGGTGCCATCTGCTTGGGGTCGGCATCGTGCCACTTGTACCCGCGCTTCGTCGCCTCTTCGCGCGTCAGCGGGAAATAATCCTGGGCCAGCGTCTCGTTGTACGGCGCGTATGAGTATTTGATCGGATAGAACTCGCCCCACTCTTTGGACTTGCGCATGTGCGCGATGATCTTCGGCACCAGCGCCTCGTACTCTTCCTTTGTGTACTGCTTGTTGAAGATGCAGTACTGCTTGTGACGCAGTCCGATGCAGGCGAACATGTTTTTGGAGTGCGGGCAGTACGAGCAATACAACAGGTCACTGCAATCGGCCAAAATGTGCATAGTGAAGTGGATGTTGTGTCCGCCGTACCCGACGAATGCGCATTCGTAGAGCTTTTCGGCGTCTCCGCATTCCTGGATGTCCATGCTGTTATTCAGCGGCATGAACGCCTGGAAGATATGCCTGCAATCCCAGAGCTCAGGGCAGTCGTAGCAATGCTGGGCGTTCTTGCAGTTGGTCAGGTAATCCCCCAACACGTTCTCGTTCTGCACGCCGTGCATGTACTTCTGCGGGTATTCCAGCTTCAGCTTCTCGAAACGCCCGCGTGCGCCTTCCAGCTTGGACGAAGCGGTAAGCATCGCTTTGATCTTCTCGAAGTCCTCTTTCGAAACCTTTTTGTTCTCCACGTAGTACTCCTTGTTACGCAGGTTGCTGGACATCAGACAGTGCTTGCAGCCGATGCAGTTCTTCAGATACATGCTGTCGCTGCAGTTCTCGCAGTCCTGCACGAATGCGCAGTTGTAGCACTTCAACGAGTCGATGCAGCCGTAACACAGCTCGCTCTTGCGCAGGCGCAGACAGTCCATACAGCTCTCGCAGCTGTTCAGGCTATAGCTGTAGTAGCAGTCGCGGTTCTCATCGGAGTCGAAGATCATGTAGCAGTTCTTGTTCTTGCCGGAGTGATTGGTGTATTCGGAATTTTCATCAAACTGATAGCCGGTGAACAGCGACGGGCGCGGCACTGCCAACGAGAGTTCGTTCCACTGGTCGAAGAACGGCCGCGTGAAGTCGAAGTCCCGGCCATAGGTGAACGGATCCCACTTGTCCGAGTACCACAGCTCCTGTTTGTAGACCTTGTACGGCGAATCCGGCGCAAAGTTGGACACGACCTGTTCGCCGCTCAAATCACACGTGCGCTTGTACAGGAACAGCTGGTTGGCGACCGCCGCGCGGCGCTGCTGGCGGCATTCGGGACAGTGGGACGGGTCGGGTAACGCATGTTTGACCCCGGCAATCACCGGCGACAGCATGTCGAGAAATTTCCGGTCTTCATCCGTGATCTCGAATGTCTTGGTACAGGCGGCACAGGATTGATTCATAAGAATGAGGGTAGCAGAGCGTTAGCTCTTGGAGGTAAGCGGAATCTGGGCATCCCACATAGCTGTCAAAGCGATCATGCGGGCACTGATACCCAGATTGTCATCGAGATATCCTCCGCCGAGAGACTGTGAACACTGCGCGAGCCATGTACCGACCTTCGCATCGATTGCCTGCTTTGCCTGATCCCAGGCAGTGCGTCTGCGATCGGGGATATCGGCAACACACACCTGCGAAAGCAGGTCCCGCAATTCCGATACATGTTCCCGGGAACGCTCCAGAAGATTCCGCTTGAGAGGCGCCGTGGCAAATCGCGATGTGACACTGAGTGCACTGGCATAGCGATCATTCAGATGATCCAAATAGCCCTCTAATTCTACGATGTCGGAAAAAATCTGCGCATTGCCCGTCGGCATTGTTTCTGCCGGAGATGGAGCCAGAATGGCCATGGAGAGAGAAAGATGATTACGCAACAATTATAGAGCTATATCAAAGTTTGTACAGACAATGCAGGACACGAAATTTTCTCTACCAGAAGGGCTCTCTGTACTTATCATTCAATTTTGTCTATAATTATAGACAACAAATGCCTGCCTCAACTTTTCCATCCCCGCTCGGCCCGTCACTGCGTCCGCTGCTCAAACGGCTGGGTCTGGATGAGCGCGAAACCGAAGTGTATCTGGCATTGCTGCCTATGAAGATCGGCCGTGCGACCGAGATCGCCAAAGCCGCCAAGCAATCCCGCAGTCATGCGTACCTGGTGCTGCGCAGCCTGGAAGAAAAAGGATTGGTATCGGAGATCGAACGCGGCAAAGTGTTGCACTTCGTCGCAGAATCTCCGCAGAAGCTCTTGGCTTTTCTGCAGGATCGCGAAGATGAAATCAAAAGCTTGAAACCATTGGTGGAAGGCGCGCTGCCTTACCTCCAGTCACTGACGTCACCGCTCATCGGTCGGCCGCGCGTGACGATGCTGAGCGGCATGGATGGCATGAAGCAGGTCTACCGCGAAACGCTGCCAAATGAGTTCTGTGCTCTGTTCAACCCCGAGGCGATGTACCGCGCATTCGGCCGGAACATTGTGACGATGCTGTTCGGCGAAGGCGCCGCACTGCACGGCCGCGACCTGCTGCCGGACAACGAATTCTCGGAACGCTATATCCGCGAAGTGCAGCAGACGGAGAACTACAAGATCCGAGTTCTGCCGAAATCCGTGGCATTCGATACCGACACGATCGTGTGCGGGGATACCATCGCGCTGTTTTCCTATGACGACGAGAAAACCATCGTGCGCATAGAGAACCGCAACCTGGCAAACAGCATGCGCGCGTGGTTCGAGGTACTGTGGGAGGCCGGAAAGCAGCCTTAATCATCGTCGTGCCCCTCTTCTGCGAAGCGTAATTCGATCATCAACTCACCCGTGTCATCTATATCGTCGGTATCGAGCACGACGTAAAGTTTGTCATCGGCGAAACGGTGTATAACCTCTGCAAGCTCGGCAAACGCGCTTGCCGATTCATCACTCACCCGGACCCCTTTCTTCGGATCATACGAAACAGTGATTGACCCGCTCCAGCATACGGTTGTGTCGGATGGCAGGTCGTCATCATCGCACGTGATCGTGGCGGTTCCAGGAAACACGCCCTCTTGACCCAGGAGAGAGCTCACCTGGAGGACGGCGCTCTTGTCGACATTTGCAGTGCCCGCACCCGCGAGGATGACTCCCGTCAGCCGTAAGTCCATGGGCGTATCCGGATCGGCCGACACAAGCACGAGCTCGTACTGCTTGGCGAGCCGTCCCACCAGCTGACGCAGGCCTCCCGCATTGGTGTATTCGTGCAGGCGCGGATTTTTGCGCTCGAATGCAGGATCGGCGGGCGTGCAGATGTGATGATGAAGAATGCTGTCTGCGTCTCCTCCGTGCTCTCTCACTACCCTGCGGGCGTGCTCCTCTGCCTCTGCCTCGGCTTCTTTACCGAAGGATGGCATGATGTGCAGCTTGCCACGAAGGTATCCGGGAAACACTCCTGCGAACCGCAGCGCCTCCATCGCATTGGTGGCTTTGACATGTGGAAAAGCGCCTTTAGCCGCTTGTTTGGTCAAGCGCAGGAACGCCGCATCCGCTTTGGCCGCACGCTCAGGGATTTCGCTTCCAATCTCATCACCGATGTACGCGGCAACACGTACCATTGCATGCACGTGACCGGGCGATGCTTTGGCTTCATCGACAATCGAATCAAGCTTCTCCCGTATGTAGTCCATGACGTCTTTCAGAGTCATGGATTGGTCGGGCGGACGTTCACAAAGCACCAGCGCGCGGTTCCCGTAGTTGGCCAGAATCCTCTCCCCGCCCGGATACGTGAACGTGCGCAGGCTATCGGTATGTATGCCGAACGCGGCGAGTTGCAGTCCGAATTTATCCCGAATTCTGGAGAGCACATGGATACTTGTGATCGAAACCCAAGGAAGTTCGTCTCCAGGGGGCTGATCCGAAGCCTCTGATTTCATTTTTTCCGACATGAACGTGTAAGAGGTGCGGGCAATCTATTCTTCGGCATACCGCAGATCAATATCGACCACGCCCTGGCTTACCAGGCGGCTCGCATCGACGAAGATACAGGTCTTTGGATAGTCGTACTCCAGCAGCGCTTCGATCTTCGCCGTGACTGCACCGACAGTCGACTCATCATCAAAGACGATGTCGCGGCCCTTCGGATAGGCGGCGATGCAATCGGTTGAATAGGTATGCGTATCCGCGGGCACATGCGCGAGATAGAAGACAAACTTCATGCTCTCGGGCAAATCGCCAAACTGTTCCCTGCACCACTCACGTACGCACCGCTCAGCTTCCGTGTTGTAATCGGTGAGACTCGGCGGCTTCAGCGTGACTGCCCACATGCGCAGCTTCATAGGGGCTTCGGGCGGAACCCAAACCGCGACAAAAGAATACTTCGGAACGAACTCGATCATTGATTTTCTCAACGATTCTGCGGCCCTATGCCATGCCGCATCGGGCTTACCTTTATGATCCGATAAAACATTATCCAGATGGAATTCTTTGACCTCTGAAGCTGATCCGGCACCAAGTTTTCGCACAAGCTCCTGCATTGCCTTGAGGTTTGCTCCGGGGCTGCCTTTGTCAGGTGACGGTGCAAGACAGATTTTTACCCGCACTTCGTCGGGCAGCTGTCCTTCAAACATCAACGCTTCGATTGCGGTCCTTGGCAGCGGCGGCTGACCCTCTGCGACTTCCCTTTTCAGGACAACCGATTCTTTTACTGCTGCGGCGCGGTGCAGCGGAACTTCAGTCAGGTGTTTCTGTACATACACGCGATCGCGCTCCGCGGCGCCGGTATATGCACCGGTATACGTTCCGATAGCTGCATCTGCCTCTCTCGAAATGCTCTCGAGTTTCTCGCGGATGTACGCCAAAACCTCCCCAAGGGTGAGCGGATCGCCTTCGTGATCCAGCACGGGATCCGCGCAAAGGACAACCTGTCGTGCGGAAGACTTATGCTGGATGAGAACGCGCCTGTGTCGTGGACCGGAATCCACACGAACAGTGGATTCGGCCAACCCGTATCCGACAAATTCATAACGAAGTGTGCTCCGCACGGCAGCAACGATCAGTTGATCGGAGCCGGGTACCCACACCACCGCCTCTCCCTGTTGTCTTGGGGGAGGCTCCGAATCCGGGGGGATGGGACGTGGAGGCGGCATAAATGCATGCTTACGATACTTGAACGTTACGTCAAGTATTCGCAGGGCACTTCCCTGCCAACCGCAGCCGAAGGGCTTTAATAGACCGCCTTCTGATAGCAGTCCTCGCACAGCACCTTCTCTGGGCGATCGGGCGAGTACGTGGTCTTAATGGCTTTGCTGCACTGGTCACATGTGCGGTCCCAGAACGTGCGCGGGTTGCGGCGTGCGAAGCGGTCCAGGTGCCTCTGCTCCGGTGAACGGCGCGGAATCGGCAAACGGTGTTCGCGGTAGAACGCGAGTTCTTTTTGTGTGACCCTGAAAGGCTTTGCAGTCGCTTCGCATGTAATCGCCCACTGCAGGATGTCATCCGGAACCTGGGCCGTACCATCCGGAAGACGATCTGCCGGGATGGTTTTCTGCACGACTGGTGCCGCCGGCTCGCTGTCGTCCCACACCAGGCCCTCGGCAGCGACCTGGGCTTTGGTGCGCGGATAGTAGAGCTGCGCGGTCGTCTTGTTGTAGCCGAAACCGGCATTCTTGAGCGGCATAAATTCGCCCCACTCGCCTGCCTGCCCTGAGCCTGTCGAAGGGCCCTTCTTCATGTGTTCGACGATCTTTGGCACCAGCGCTTCGTACTCCTCTTTCGTGTACTGCTTGTTCAAGATGCAGTAGCTGGCACGCTGCATGTGCGAGCATCCGAAACAGTTCTTGGAACTCTCCATGTAGCAGCAATACATCAGATCCGAACAGCTCATGTGACAATCGCGGCAAAATAGAAGGCTTTGGGAATTCTCTCCGCAGATGGCGCACTCGTACGAGTTCTGCAAATTCAGACCGTACTGATACACGTCATGAACGTTCTTCGCACCTGTGACGACCTGATAGAGATGCGCACCTCCCTCCACGTCTTCGCAGTCGAAGCTTTCGCGCACGTCTTTGCAGTTGGTGAGGTGATTGCCCGTGGAATCCTGCAGGTTGTGGCCCTGGAACTCCTTGCGCGGATGCTTGAGCTGCAACGCATTCAGGCGCTCACGCATTTTCTGGTACTGCGAGTGTGACGAGAGATCGATCGCGGCCGTCTTCTTTTGATACTCCTCTTTTGAAAGCTGCTGGTTCTCGAAACAGTATTTTTTGTTACGAAGTCCGGTGCACAGGAAACAGTCCTGGCATCCCACGCAATCGACGAGGAAAGCGCTGGTATGGCAGTTGATGCAGTCCTGCGAAGCCGTCAGCCCGTGACACTTGTTGCAATCGACGCAGTCGTAGCAGAACTGGCACTGCAGATTGTAGAAACCGTCGACGCAGAACAGGTTGTGCTTGAAGCCGTAACCGTAATAACAGTCCTCGCAGAAGTCCGCATGCATGATGAGGTAACAGTTCTTCGAAGAGCCGGCATAATGGATGTAATCGGAGTTCTGCAGGCTGCCCTGCACGTTGAGTGCCTGTGCCGGCGAAGCCAGTTCCAGCTCACGCAGCTGATCCAGGAACGGCCGGGTGAAATCCACATCGCGTCCGTACGTCTTGGCGTCCCACTTGTCGCTGTGCCAGCACTCGCGGCAGTAGTACGGCTGGTTGTCCTGCGGACCGTACTGCGTGAGCGTGCGCTTTTTGCACATCCCGCATTCGCCGGAGACGAGGTTGCGTTCGTTGCAGTGAGACAGGCGCCGGCGCTGGCGGCAATCCGGACAGTGCGTCGGCGGAGGGAGTGACTGCTTTTTTCCGGCAATCACCGGCGAGACGCTGTCATAAAACGCCAGGTCATCCTTGGTAACGTCGTACGACTGGGAGCAGGAGGCACAAGTGTGCTGCATAGGAAGGGAGGAAAGCGCTCTCATCATGCTACTCCTTGTCGATATCTTCAAACCACACAAAAATATGTACCTGTATTTTGGCTTATAGAAGAGCATATATTCTGTCGATTTTTTCGACAAAATCGTCTATACTGAACGGGTGATAGACGACATTCTTGCACTCAACGGCTTCTCGGACAAAGAGGCGAAGATTTATCTGGCAGCGCTGGAGATGGGAGAAGCGACGATAAGCAACATCGCATCGCGGACGCACCTGAAACGCACAACTGTGTACAGCATCATCGAAGATTTGTTGCACCGGGGACTGCTGTCCGTGCAGGAACGGCGGGGCATCAAGCGCGTGTCTGCTTTGCCGCCGCAGGCACTCGTCGAACGGTGCAAGCGTGCATCGGCGCTCGCGGAGCAGGCGCTGCCGGGCTTGCTGGAGATGGCCTACGCATCGCCGCTGAAGCCGCGTATCCGGTTCTACGAAGGAATCGAAGGCATCAAGGAAGTGATTCTGGAAGTGAACACTGTCACGAATACCGAACCGGGCATGATCTTCACCGACTACTCCCGCATGCCGAAGGATGTCTTTGATCTGATCCGCAAGACAGTCCCCCGTCGCAGGGCCGCGAAGAATTTCCTGCGCATCATCGTGCCGCCGAACCCGAGAAATCTGGAAGTGCAGGCCGAAGAAGAGCGCCTGCATTACGCCCAACATCGTGTGGCGAATTTTCCTGCCAAGGATTTTTCGCTCGAACTGACGCTGTTCGGCAACACGAAGGTGGGCTTCCTGTCCTTTGAGAAAAACGAGCTGTTCGGTGTCATCATCGACTCGAAGGCGATTTACCAGACACTGAAAAACCTGTTCCTGCTGGTCTGGGAGAACGCAAAGCCGGCGAAGGCCTAGTAGACCGTTTTACGGTAACACTCCTCGCATTGCACGATTTCCGGGCGATCCGGTGCGTACGTGGTCTGGATGGCCTTCTTGCACTTGGTGCACTGCCTGTCCCACAGCTTGCGTGGGTTACGCATAGCCATGCGGTCCTGATGACGTTGCTCAAAGCATTTCTTCGGAACGGGTACACCGAGAGTGCGGTATAAATTCAATTCTCGCGGCGTGATTTTGTAGTGATCTCCAGACACCTCGCAACTGAGTATCTTCTGGCAGATATCATCCGGTGTGTCCTCGATCCGGTCCGGAACGGATGCTGTGGGTCCCAGGTATTGGCCGCTCTTCTCGGGCGCCTGCCACTGCCAGCCTTGTTCGCGCGCAACGGCTTCTGTCAGCGGATGATAGTCTTGCGCCATGGTCTGGTTGTAGCCGAACGGGCTGAGTTCACGCGGGAAAAACTCACCCCACTCGCCTGTCTTGCGCATGTGCTCGATCAGCTTCGGAACCAAAACCTCATATTCCTCCGGTGTGTACTGCTTGTTCAGGATGCAGTGCTTCTTCTGCCGCAATCCGACGCAGCCGAAACACTTTTCACAATTGAAACACAACGATGAGTACAGCAGTTCGCGGTTGAACCAGCAGATGTCGCCGAACAGGTAGCTGTAGTTCTGCTCGTCACCGACAACCTGGTACACCAGCTCCGAACGGTCGCCATTATCCAAGTCGTATACATCGGTCAGGAACGTGCCGTTGCAGACGTAGGCGCAGTCCCGCAGGTTCATCGCCTCGAAGCACTGGTGCGCGTTCTGGCAGTTCTGCAGCGCATCGCCGGTGGAATATTCATTGCTGTGCCCCTCCAGGTACTTGCGCGGCACCTCGCGTTTGCGGGCATCGAAATTCTTTCTGACCGCGGGCATGTCCTGCATCAGATTTGCGACCAGCTTCGCGTATTCCTCTTTGCCATACTGCACGTTGCCGATGCAGTAGGATTTCTGCTTCAGGCCGTAGCAGGCGAAGCAATTCTTACAGCCCTGCAAACCGTACCCGAGTGTGCAATCGGAGCAATTCGAACAATTTTGCAGCCATTTACAGTTGTAACACTTCACCGAATCGATGACTTCGTAACACAGTTCGCCCTCCTCCATGTTGGAACAATCGGCACTGCTTGTCAGCTTCCAGACCCGGTTGGAGTAAAAAGCATCCTGCGATTCGCCGCTGGTGAACAGCAGATACGAGTTTTTGTTGTTCATGGAGAAATTGCAGTACTCGCTGTTGTCGTGCTCGCGGTTGATGAGGCTGATCCGCGGCACCTCGCGCATCAGGGTGCCGAACTGCGGGAAGAACGACTGGGAGAAATCGATCTCTTTGCCGTACGTGACGCCGTCCCACCGGTCGCTCCACCACTCGTCCTGATCATAGACTTTGTGCGGCGTGCCGGGTGCATACATGGCGATGATCTGCCTGCCGCTCATGTCCGACTTCCGGTGATACAGATGCCGTTCGTTGCGGAAGCTGAGGCGCTGCTGCTGGCGGCAACGCGGGCACTGCATCGGAGGAGGAATCGCCTGCTTCTTTCCGCCGATGACCGGCGACACCTTGTCATAAAACGCCATGTCCGCGTCCGTGATCTCGAAGCTCTGCCTGCAGTTGATGCAGCTCCTTTGCATCAATAGACAGTGGCGAGGTAACACTCATCGCAATACACGGTTTCCTTTTTGTCCGGCGAATACGTCGTCTTGATGGCTTTGGAGCACTTTGCGCACTTGCGATCCCACAGCGTGCGCGGATTGCGAAGCGCCATGCGGTCCATGTGCCGCTTGTCCGGGCATCTGCGCGGCAATGGCAGCTTCATGTCGCGGTAGAACTTCAGCTCCTGGGGCACAATCTTGAACGGCTTGCCGGTCGCTTCGCACAGGAAGATTTTGTCGCAGACGTCGTCGCCGGCTTCGGCGATGGTTGCCGGCACGTCGATCTTCGGACCCATGTACGCGTCTTTCTTCTGCGCTTCGTCGTACCATTTCCACCCGTTCTTCACGGCCTCCTCTTTCTCGATCGGAAAGAATTCCTGCGCCAGCGTCTCGTTGTAACCCATGGTCGAAAGCGACGGATCCAGGTATTCGCCCCACTCCCCGGTTTTGCGCATGTGGTCGATGATTTTGGGCACCAGCGCCTCGTACTCTTCCTGCGTGTACTGCTTGTTGAGAATGCAGTATTTGCGCTTCTTCAGTCCCGAGCAGCCGAAGACGTTCTGGCAATGATGGATCTCGCGGCTGTAGTAATTGTTGGCACCGTACCAGCACAAGAATGTCGCCATGCTGTTGTCGGCACCGACCGTGGAACATGCGTTATAGCACCAGCGGACGCCATCGGGAGCTGTGTATGTGCAGTCATGACTGGAGACACCTTTGGGCGTGTTCCAGACGTACGCGCAGTCTTCGCATCCGCTGCTGTCGAACGTGGAACGGCAGTTGCGGCTGTTAAAGAGCATATCGCCGGATGAGTCTTCGCACGCGAACAGATATGACGCGCGGCGCGGAATTTTGGCCGACATGTCCTTCATGCGCTGATAGAGCATGTGCATCTTCTCGCGCGTCAGCGGCTGCAGTTCTTTCATGCGCGCCTCGTACGCTTCTTTGCCGATCTTCTCGTTGAAGAAGCAGTACTCCTGGTTTTTGAGGCCGAAGCACAGGCAGCAGTTCTTGCAGGATTGGCAGTCCTCGACCATCAGACAGTCGCTGCAGTTATACGAATACGTGCACAGGAAGCACGCATAGCAGCCCTGCGACGCGGTGCACTCGTAACAAAGTTCGCATGAGTACAGCGACAATCCGTCGACGGTATTTTTGCAGTTGATGATGAAGCGTCCGTACAAACAGTCCTCGATATTGGTGGCACCCGCGACCAGATACGTGTTGCGCGCGTTCAGCGAGTGGTTGGTGTAGTAGCTGTTCTCGGCGTTGGTGGTGAACAGCGACATGTGCGGCACCAGAGCGTTGAGTTCGCGGAACTGCTCGGTGAACGAGCGGTTGAAATCGAACGGGCGGCCGTGCTCCAGATCGTCCCATTTGTCGCTCCACCACTCATCCTGGTCATACACGACGTAGGGCTTGTCCTGGCTATAAATCGAAATGATCTGTTTGCCGGTGAGGTCGGATTTGCGGTGATGCAGGGAGAGATCGTTGCGGAACATAAGCCTCTGCCGAACGCGACAGTCCGGACACTTGGTCGGTGCAGGGATCGCCTGTTTTTTTCCGCCGATGACTGGCGACGCTTCGTCGTAGAATTTGAGATCGGCATCGGTGATCTCGAACGATTGCCGGCAGAGAGTGCAGCTTTTTTGCATGATTAGTACACGAGGGAAAGGAAGCATTTTTCACAGACAATCGGCTCGGGCCGGTCCGGTGCGTAGGTCGTCGTGACGTCTGTCTTGCAATTGCCGCATTTGCGCTCAAACAAGCGGTACGGGTTGCGCCTGGCTTGGCGCTCGCGGTGGCGCTGGTCGGGGCAGACTGATGGCAGCGGGATATCCAGCTGGCGGTGGAATTTGAGTTCCTGCGGGATGATTTTGTACGGCTTGCCAGTCACCGCACACTGCAGGATCTTTTTGCAGATGGAGTCGTCGACCCCGGCGACGGTCTCCGGCAACGCGATCTTCTCGCCCATATAGCGGTCGTTCTCTTCCTGTTCATGCCACTTCCAGCCGCGCTTCAGCACCTCCTCTTTGGTCAGCGGAAACTGATCCATGACGAATGCCTCGTTATAGGCGAACGCACACAGATCCATCGGAAAGAACTGGCCCCACTCGCCTGACTTTTTCATGTGCTCGATGAGTTTCGCCTTCAGCGTTTCGTACTCCTCTTTTTTATACTGCTTGTTCAGAATGCAGTATTTTTCTTCTTGAGGCCGATGCAGCCGAAGATCTCGCTGGAGTTGGTGCACTCGAAGCTGTAGTCCGCCTGCTGCACGTTGATGCAGTTGGAACAGAAGCGCACCTGATACGCGTGATCTCCGCAGGAGGATGAGGAATACACCAGTTCGGCCTTGTCGCCCCACGAGTTGTAGTCCATGCACGATTTGTTGCCGAGCGAGAGCCTCGCGCAGTGGCGGCAGTCTTCGCAATCACTCATATCGAACGACTTGAACACGTTCTTGCAGCCATTGATGTAATCACCGAGCACGTTCTCGTTGTGCTCGCCGTGCATCGCCTTGTGCGGCTGCTTCACGTAGAAGTCCTCGGCCTGCTTGCGCACGCGCGCCACGCCGGACGCGGTATTCAGCTGGAAGTCTTTCTTGTACTTCTCGTACTGCTCCTTTGTGTACTGCACGTTACAGATCATGTACTGCTTCTGGCGCTGGTTGATGCAGCCGATACAGTCTTTGCAGCTCTGGCAGTTCTGCAGAAACCAGCTGTCCGAACAGTTCTGGCAATCCTGGGAGTACAGCAGGCGGTTGCAACTGATGCAGTCGATGCACTCGTAACACAGCTCGTCTTCGTAGCAGACAGAGCAGTCCACGACGTTCGTGCATTTCTTAAGCAGGTTCGAGTAGTAACAATCCTCGTCAAAGTCGCTTTCGCAGGTCAGGTAACAGTTTTTCATGTATGCCGTACAGTTGTTGAAATCGCTGTTCTCCATCGTTCCGGGCGTGTTGAACAGGCCCATGTGCGGCACCTTTGCCTGCAGTTTCTTGAACTGCTCGAAGAACGGGCGCGAGAAATCTATATCCTGCCCGTACGTGGTCGCATCCCAGTCATCGGCAGCCCAGGCATCCACGCTGTACACCGGGAACGGCTGGTTCTGGTGATACTGAGAGACGATCTGTTTGCCGGTCTTGTCGCACTTGCGGTAATAGAGGTTGCGCGTGTTGCGCTCGCACAGTCTGCGCTGCAACCGGCACTGCGGACACTGCGTCGACGCGGGCACCTGCATCGTGTCGCAGAAGGCGATATCTTCGGCGGTGTTTTCGAATGACTGTTTACACTGGCTACAGGAATTTTGCATACACAAAAACGGGGAGAATACAGATACATATTCTGCGACTGTGTGACTGCATACATCATGCCACCAATGGTCAAAATCGTCCAACAGCCTGATGTTAACTATGCTTATAACCGCATACTAAAGCCAAAATCTGATGCCTATTTAGTGTAGAAAAATTTCTACAACACTGCTATAATAGGAGGAGATGCTGTCTGAATTGCTGAAGATCGGCCTGTCGAACGAAGAGGCGAAGATCTATCTGGCATGCCTGGAAATCAACGGCGGGCCGGTATCGGTGATCGCACGCAAGGCCGGGGTGCACCGCGTCAGCTGTTACCACACGCTGGAGAATTTGCTGAGCAAGCGCCTGCTCAGCCAGTACAACAAGAACGGTGTGAAGTGCTTCGCGCCGGAACCGCCCGAACAGATCGTACGCATCGCCGAAGAACGCGTGAACATGGCGAAGGGATTGCTGCCGGAACTGAAGTCACTCGCCAGCGCGCTGGGATTCAAACCCAAAATCAGGTTTTACGAAGGCGCCGACGGTGTGGAGAAAGTGTTCACCGAGTCGCTCTCTGCCAAAGGCGAGATTCTTGGCTACACCAACCTGAAAAACGTGACTGCGTTCTTCCCGAAATTCTTCGGGGAATACATGCGTACGAAGCTGAAAAAGAAGATCAAAACGCGCTACCTGTCCCCCACCACCGTAGACAGCGTGCATGCGATCGACGCGTTCATGCCTACGGAATATGACCGCAACCTGATTGAGATTTTGCTTGTGAACAAAGACCAGTTCTTGTTCGAGAACGAAGTGCTCATCTTCAACAACTCAGTCGGCATCGTGTCGCTTGAGCGGGATGAGCTGCTCGGACTGATAGTGGAAAGCCCGACCTTCGCGCGCACGATGAAGGCCGTGTTCGACTTGGCATGGCTCGGAGCGACAGCGTTCGTGGCGAAGTAGCCGCTTACCACAGCGACATCATCACCCTCAGAATCGGGTCAATGATGCCGTAAATCCACGTTTCGAGCAGCGGGAAGTTGACCGCGCGTTCCAGAATCAGCAGCGCCAGCAGCAGGTACGGCCCGTACTGCATGAACTGGTCATACTGGTCTTCGTACCGGAGCGGGATCAGCGATCCGAGCACTTTGGATCCGTCCAGCGGTGCGATCGGCAACAGGTTGAATGCCATCAGTCCCAGGTTCAGGAACAGTGAGTCGGCCAGAATCGACATCAGGAATCCTATGCCTCCGCCCGCAGACGCGGAAAAAGCCAGCAGGCCCTGACCCGATCCTCCGTCGACATGCGGCGCCAGCAACTTGAGTCCGAAGAATGCGATGAACGCGACGACCAGGTTGGAAAACGGTCCAGCCAGTGACACCAAAGCCGTGTCTCTGCGGATGTTTTTGAAGTAGCGAGGATTCACCGGAACTGGCTTACCCCAGCCAAAACCGACGGTCAGGAACAGTAAAGCTCCCAGCGGATCTATGTGCGCAATCGGGTTCAGCGTCAGTCTGCCTTCGTACTTGCCGGTCGGGTCGCCCAAGCGCGACGCGACGAATGCATGCGCCCACTCGTGAACCGCGAGCGCGATGAGAATCGCAATGATGTAGGACGGATGAAGAAATGCGGGCATATGCATGCAGTATACTCTTCACACATGAAAATTGTCGCCATCTCCGCCGTAAGAAACGAAGCAGATATCCTGGAATCATTCGTCCGGTATCACCTGCAAATCGCCGATCATCTGCTGCTCATCGACCACTGCAGCGAAGACGGATCCCGCTGGTTACTGGAACAGCTGATACACGAAGGACTGCCGCTATCGGTCGAGCATGACAATACCGCAGTCAATAGCCAAAATTTCCGTATGACCGCGATGATGCGGAAGGCCTTTGCGGATCATGGCGCCGACTGGGTTTTACCACTGGATGGCGACGAATTTCTGGTGGCTGACGGCGATGTACGGAAGATTTTGGCGGACGTACCCGAGGGCATGTTTCCATTAGTGCCATGGCGAACGTATGTTCCGTCAGAAAATGTGACTGGCCTCGACGTTCTCTCGTCCATCACCGACGCCCGCATCGAAGAGACGCCTCTGTACTGCAAAATTGCCGTGCCCCGAACCTGCGATTGGCAACGAGTGATTATGCAAATCGGCAGTCACGGGGTCGAGATGCCCGACAGGACACCTGCCTATCATCCGTGTCCGCAACTCAGGCTGGCACATTTCCCGGTACGATCAGAACGGCAGCTGCGAGCCAAAATCCTGTATGGGTACGCCAGTCATTTGCTGCGGACAGACAAACGCCCGGGCGAGATGTTTCACTGGAAACACCTCTGCGACCGTTGCATGATCCCGGCACCGATCGGCACTGACGAATTACGCCGGATCGCGATGCACTATCCGGATCCGTCGGACGGTACCGACCGGGCCCTGGTCAACCGCCCGGTTGTACCACAAAAACCATTTATGCTGCGGTATACCCCGCAGCTCGCACAGTGCCCACCCGCCGCCTGAGCCAAAATATCCGGGAAAATGGCTTACTCAAGCCATGAAAACAAATGCATACTACACAATACTCTCAGATCTAGCACAAGTGTCTCGGAAGGCGTTTTCTGGTAAAATAACTAGATTTCCGGGGTAATAGGAACCCGGGAGCACACAAAACAAAAAACAAATGCAAAAAAAATCCCGCCGGTCGGCAGCGATTGCGATAGCAGTTCTGATACTGCTCATCGCCGGTGCGTACGGATTGCTCCGGGGAGATGCCGCCACGCCAGCCGTCCCGCCGGCCGCATCCGGTGAGTCCGCTTTTGCGGTGAGTTCATCCGCCTCGTCGCAGCCGTTCCGTTCGGCAGTGACACGCTTGTCGACGACGCTTGTCGCAGTGGCACCCAAGCCGGCTGCACCCGCAGGCATCGTGAAGATTGTCATGATGACATCTACCGACACCGTGCAGGCAATGCTCGCCCGGCAGCGTGACCGTTTGCAGGCACGTCTGAACGTGAACAACGTCACGCGATACGCCTCGCTGTTCAGCCTGACCGGCAATGGTCGCAACGGCGATGTCCTGACGATCAAAGACGGCATGCCTGCATGGCAGAACCTGTCGATCACTGTCCGCGGCATTCTGGAGGAACTGAACCAGCAGGGCTCGGGCCGCAAGCCTGAGTCGTACTATCCCGGCACCACCGAGCGTCACTACGGCGGCGGGGGTGGAGGTGGCGGAAGCACTGATACAAGTGGCGGTACGAGCGGAGGCGGAGGAGGTGGAGGTCTGACATTCGCCGATACCGATCCGCGCTACGTCAACGTCAGCGGCGACTCGATGATCGGCGCGCTGACCATAACCTACAGCGGCACGGGGCTCATCGTGCAGGGAGCCATCTCCGGCTCGGTACTGAATATTTCGGATTTGAAAAACTGTGACAGCATCGACACCGATGCCAACGGTCGCCTGATCTGTGGCACGGACAACGCGGTCGGCGTCGGACTCTCCCAGCTTTCGGGTGATGCGCGCTATGTGAACGTCAGCGGCGACACGATGACCGGCGCACTGACGATCAACGTCACCGGCGGCAATATCAACACGCTCGGTCTGAAGATCGTGAACACGTTCTCCGGCGCGATCATTCATGCCGAGACGAGCCTATCGTCATCGGGAACGCTTGCGGTCAAAGGCAACGCGACGTTCGACGTCGATACGCTATTCGTGGATGCCGCAAACGACAGGGTCGGCATCGGCACGATCGCTCCAGCCTATCCCCTGCATGTGAAATCTGCCGGCTCGGATCTGCAGGCCATGTTCGACGCGGACAGCGGCACACGTTTCAGCGGCCTCTACTTCGCAAACGACGGAACATACAAAGCGCAGATGTTCTACGACAACACGGCCGATCTCGCCGGTTTTTCGGGGCTCGGACCCAATACAACACTTGGATTTTCGGCAGGCGACAGCGGCCAGGCAGATCAACTTGTGATCTCGCCCAACGGAAACGTGGGAGTGAATACTGTGAATCCCGCATTGAAGTTCCAGGTGACGGGCTCGGGTGCATTCACCGGTAACAATGCCCGTCTCGGTGTGGGGACATCGACTGCCGAGACAACGTTGGAAGTCATCGGCACCGCATCGGGCACCGACCTCTACGCGACAAACTCGGTCTCCGGCTCGCACCTGTACGCGGCGAAGACCTTCGGCGGTGCAGGCCTGGCTTCCTGTAACGCAACCAGCTCCAAGCTGCTCTACAACAGCGCAACCAAGAAATTCGAATGCGGCACCGACTTGAACACCGGCACGACAGGCACTGCGTCATTCTCCGGTGCAGTGAAAACCATTGGTGACAGCCGTTACGTTCGCAAATCCGGCGACACGATGACCGGTCAGCTGGTCATCAATGTCACCAACGGCAACATCAACACCATCGGTCTGAATGTCCTGAATACCATCTCCGGCGCCAACCTGTATGCGGCAGCCTCAATCACTGGCACCAACATCTACGCCGCAGCCCGCTTCTCCGGCGCTGGCCTGACATCATGTTCAAACTCCGTCTCATCCAAACTGCTCTACAACAGCACGACCAAGCAGTTCTCCTGTGGCACCGACCAAAGCGGCGGCGGATCCGGCTCGCCGGAAATCGGCACGGCCGCCTTCTCCGGTGCCATCCGCACCGTCGGAGACACGCGCTACGTGCGCAAGTCCGGTGACACCATGACCGGCTCGCTGATCATCGGCACGATCGGCGGCAGCGCCGGACTCACCGTCGGCGGAACCGGATTCACCGTGCAGGGCAGCAACGGCCACGTCGGTATCGGCACCAGCCCGACATCTGCCGATCTGCACGTAAAGACCACCGGCAACGCGAGCGTCATCATCGAAACAAGCGGCGACAATAACAACGAACAGATCACGTTCCGCAATGCCACGACCGGAGACACCACCATCACTTCTGACGGCGACGGATTTATGACGCTCGACGCATCGCGGCTCGGGTTCAGCATCGCCGGTGTGACGTACGGCGTCTTCGACGGAGGCGGCAACCTGGGTATCGGCCGGCTAAACAACCAGCCGGGCAGTGCATTGTCGGTATCCGGTGCAATCATCATCAATCCCAACGGCAATCTGGGCTCGGCCGCGGCTGATGCCGGTTTGGCACTCGAGATCATCGGCACCGCATCGGGCAGGAACCTGTACGCCACCAACAGCATCACCGGTTCGTACATGTATGCACGAACCTTTGGCGGCGCAGGACTGGCTTCGTGCAGCAACGCAACGACCTCCAAGCTGCTCTATAACAACGTAACCAAACAGTTCTCCTGCGGAACCGATCAGGCCGGCGGAGGATCGGGGTCTCCGGAAGTCGGAACTTCCGCCTTCTCCGGCGCGGTGAAGATTATCGGCGACCTGCGCTACGTCAACGTCCACGGTGACACAATGACCGGTAACCTGGTCATCCGTTCCGCATCCGGCGGCAACATGTTCAGCTTCCTGACATCGGGCGGAATGTCCGGCAACTTCCTGTCAATCAGCAAGAACGCGGTGTTTGCCAACTCGGGCGTGATCATCACCGCCAGCGGCCAGACCGTGTTCAACGAACAGAGCCGCAACGTCGACTTCCGCGTCGAATCCGATGGAAACGCCAACATGTTCTTCGTCGGCGGCTCTGCCGACCGCATTGGTATCGGCACGAATGCACCCAAGGCCACGCTCGACGTGCTGGGCACGGCATCAGGCACCAATTTCTACGCCGCAAATTCAATCTCTGGCACGTACCTCTACGCCGCCAAGACTTTCGGCGGTGCCGGTCTGGCATCCTGTAACTCAACCCTCTCGAAGCTGCTCTACAACAGCGTGACCAAGAAGTTCGAATGCGGCACGGACCAGGGCGGCTCCGGAACCGGCATGACTCAAGGTGCCGGCGACGAACGTTACGTGAATGTCAGCGGTGACACGATGACCGGCCAGCTGGTCATCGATATCACCGGCGGCAACATCAATACCATCGGCCTGAGAATTCTGAACACGTTCTCCGGCGCGATCATCCATGCTGAGCGCCTGCTCACCTCTTCCGGTGTGATCATCTCGGACTCCGGCGCGATCATCAACCGCCCGGCCAACAGCGAGTTCATCAAGTTGAACGACACGACTAACGCCAAGAGCATCGGCATTTTCACCGGTTCCGGTTCCCCGGAAGGCATCGTCTCCGCGAATCCGGCATCACTCTATGCCGACAGCTTCAACGGCAAGATCTACAAAAAGGGCAGCGGTAACAGTTCGGTCGGATGGCTGGAACTGTCGTCCGGCTCGGGTTCGGCCGACATGGCGAAAATGTACCGCGGTTCCGCCCAGAGCATCACCAGCGCCGCACCGAACAAGATCGCATTCGACACTGAAGAGTACGATGTCGGCGGCATCGCCGACTTCAGCAGCAACGACCGCTTCAACATCCACAAGTCCGGCAAGTACCTCGTGACCGCCAGCTTTGCCCTGCCGAACATCGACGACACCGAAGCCTGCCGTGTCGACATCTATAAGAACGGCGTGCTCGTGCGGTTCCACTCAACGCAAGCGAGTGACGCCGACAGTGACTGCTACGCCACGGTCGTTGACACGCTCGACCTGGTCTCAGGCGACTACATCGAGATGTACGTGGCCCACAACGAGGGCGCGTCCCAGGATACATTCACCGCCACGGCGAACCGTCCGGTCATGTCCGTCGTCCAGGTGCAATCCAGCCTGGGCACCGGCGGCACGAGCGGCATCGCGCAGGACAATGCTGACCAGCGCTACGTGAATGTTTCCGGAGACACGATGACGGGCAACCTCATCATCCGCTCAACCTCCGGAGCGAACTCGTTCAACCTCCTCACTTCGGGAGGTATGTCCGGCAATTTCCTATCGATCAGCAAGAACGCCGTGTTCGCGAACTCGGGCGTCATCATCACCTCTTCCGGCGGCGCGGTGTTCAACGAGCAGGCCCGCGATGCGGACTTCCGCATCGAATCCAGAAATAACCCCAACATATTCTTTGTCGACGCATCCGCAAACCGAATCGGCATCGGCACGAACTCGCCTGAAGGCCTGTTCCACATCAAGGCATCATCGCCAACCAACACCGACTTCATGATTGAGGACGGCGGCTCGGCCACCCGCTGGAATGTGACGGCAAACACTCTCGGTAATTTCACGTTGAATGACGTAACGCACGGAGGACTGACTGCACTCACCGTGAAAGGAACGCCTTTCAACAATGCGCTGACTATCGACACGGCAGGCGTGGCCATCGGCCGGACCTCGGCAAAAGCCACACTCGACGTGCTTGGTACCGCTTCGGGAACGGACGTGTACGCATCGCGCAACGTGTCCGGCTCCAACCTGTTCGCCAGCAAATCCATCACGGGTACCCACCTCTACGCCGCAACGACCTTCGGCGGCGCAGGGCTGGCTTCCTGCAGCAACGCACAGAACTCCAAACTGCTCTACAACTCGGCCATCAAGCAGTTCACCTGCGGCGTGGATTATGGCGCATGGTCCAATACCGGCGCACTTCAAACCGCTTTCGATCGCCGCTTCGTCAACGCACACGGCGACACGATGACCGGTACGCTGATTATCCGCTCGACCTCCGGCACAACGTCGCTGAATCTGCGCACATCCGGCGGCATGTCGGGTAACTTCCTCTCGGTCAGCAAACACGCTGCATTCGCCAACTCGGGCGTGGTCATCACGGCCAGCGGTCAGACCGTGTTCAATGAACAAAGCCGCGACGTCGACTTCCGCATCGAGTCCGATGGAGATGCCAACATGTTCTTTGTGGATGGCTCTGCCAACCGCATCGGTATCGGCACAAACGCTCCCAAAGCCACACTGGACATCGTCGGAACACTCTCCGGCAGGCACCTTATTGTAAGTAACCGCGCCACGTTCTCGGGTTCGGTAGTGCTTGGTGATTCGACCAGTGACATCGTCACGGTCGAGGCCCGCTTCTCCGGAAGTTTGATCCCGGTAACCACGAACTTGTACGACTTGGGCAGTGACGCGCTGCGCTGGCGCGACTTGTACCTGTCCGGCGGCACGATCCGGTTGGGAGCGAGCGGCGACGAGGCGACCATCAAATACAACACCTCGGGCAACCGCCTGCAGTTCGATGCCAACGCCGACGGCACGCCCGAATTCTTCATGACGCAGAACAACACGTTCGATATACGGGACGCGGGTGCGAATGCGGACACGACGGGTAACTTCACGCGTATTTTCTCTCGACCGAACAGCGGCGGCGGCAACGATTCGAACACCACGTACCTTGTGAACGCCGAATCCGACACGGGCTTTGCCCAGAATACGGGTGCCGGCGCGACCAGTACCGCCGCACATGCCGGAAACTGCAGAACGCAGAGCACGGATCAGGCCAAATTCGGAACACGGAGCATCCTGTTCAACTGCTCGCAGTACCAGTACTACCGCGCCAGCAACACCAACGACGACTACTTCCTGAACAGCGACTTTACCGTGGATATGTGGGTCTACGAAGGAGCAAACACGGGCGTCAACCGCTGGCTCATCGGTACGGCCCGCACGAGCGATCACCAGTGGTCGCTGCAGCTGACGAGCAACAACAAGCTTAACGCAAGCCTGAAGCAGTCGAACGGGACCCTCATCTTACTCACCGACCCGGCCGACTTCCCCACCGGGCAGTGGGTGCACGTTGCGCTGGAGCGCAGTGGCACGAACTTCACGCTGTACAAGAACGGAACCGCCGTCTTCACAACCGTCTACAGCGGAAACCTGAAGACGCTCTCGACCTCCGGCAGGCGCCTGGTCTTGGGTAACCGCATGCCGTATACGTTCGCCGGCGACCAGAACTTCACCGGATACATGGATGAAATCCGCATTTCGAAGACCGCGCGCTATAGCGGCAACTTCACTCCCCCGGTTGACGCATACAGCAAGGATGTCGGCGGTCTGTTCGCCCGCCTCAGCGATGGCCGCTTGATAAACCTGTCCGGCAGCGGCGCGTCGAACGAAGGCGGCGACAGCATCTGGACGCTCAATGACGACTCCAGCATCTACTACGACTTGGGCAACGTCGGCATCGGCACGAGCACGCCCAAGGCTGCACTGGATGTAGTTCAGGACAGCAGCTTCGGTTCCGGTGCTCTGCGTATAGAGCAGAACGTGGCCGATGGTGTCGGCATCTGGGTGGATTCCGCAGCGACCGGAGCGGCAGGCGTCGCCATTTCTATGTCCGGCAGCACGATCACCTCTAGCAACCCGCACCTGCTATTCGGTTACAACAATCAGTTCGACACAAATTTGTACCGGCCCACTTTTAACACCTTGAGGACCGACGACAAGTTCAACGTCGCGATGACGCTGTCGGGAAATATTCTCGCGGTTCAGAAAAATGCCGTGTTCTCCAACTCCGGCATCGTCTTCTCGCTCACGGGCGACGCGGTGTTCAACGAGCAGAGCCGCGACGTGGACTTCCGCATCGAATCCGACGGCAATGCCAACGCATTCTTCGTCGACGCCTCCACCAACAGGGTCGGCATCGGCACCAATGCTCCGAAAGCAACTCTCGACGTGCTTGGAACCGCATCTGGAACCGATCTGTATGCATCGCGCAACGTCTCCGGTTCGAACATCTTCGCCAACAAGTCGATCTCCGGCACATACCTCTACGCCGCAACGACGTTCGGCGGTGCAGGCTTGGCTACCTGCAGCAACGCGCAAAACTCCAAGCTGCTCTACAACAGCTCCACCAAGCAGTTCACCTGCGGTGTAGACCTTAACAACTGGTCGAACACAGGTGCGCTGAGGACCGCCTTCGATCGCCGCTTCGTCAACGTCCACGGCGACACCATGACCGGCAGCCTGATCATCCGCTCAACCTCCGGCGCCAACATGAACAACCTCACGGTGCTTGGCGGCATGTCGGGCAACTACCTCTATATCAACAAGCAGGCTGCGTTCGCCAACTCGGGCGTGCTCATCAGCACCACCGGCGCCACGGTGTTCAACGAGCAGAGCCGGGCAGTCGACTTCCGCATCGAATCCGACGGCAACGCCAATATGTTCGTCGTCGACGGTTCGGCTGACCGCATCGGTATCGGCACGGTCGGACCGAAGGCAACGCTGGATGTGCTGGGCACCGCTTCCGGAACCAACCTATACGCGGCAGCTTCCATCACGGGTACCAATATCTACGCAGCGGTGCGGTTCGCCGGTGCGGGCCTGACATCATGCTCGAATGCCACCAGCAGCAAGCTGCTCTACAACAGCGCGACCAAGCAATTCTCCTGCGGAACCGACCAGGCCGGCGGAAATGACGCCTTCGTGAACATCGGCGGTGACACGATGACCGGCAACCTCAGATTGCCAGGTCTGGCGTTCTCCTCCGGCACCATCCTTGCTGAACAAAGCGGATTCAATAATTACCTCAATTTGGTCAACAGCGGTCTGGGCACAAACAGCGTCAAGCGCCTCTCCGTCAACGGTGACCTCGTCAATATCGGCACCATTCAAGCCGGCGAAACGACGCTGCGCAGAGGCGGGACGTTTATGGCCAAAACCGAGTACACGACAGGAGCGCTCCCGGGTGCGGTCGCCATCGGAGACCTCAACGGCGACGGCAAGGCTGACATGGCAACTTCCAACCAGAACGGCAACTCCGTTTCCGTCTTCCTGAACAACGGCAACGGGACGTTTGCAACTAAAGTGGATTACACGACCGGAAATACCCCGGAATCCGTCGCCATCGGAGATCTGAACGGCGACGGCAAACCGGACATCGTGTCTGCCAACGGCCTTGGCAACTCGGTCTCTGTTCTCTTCAACAAAGGCAACGGCACCTTCAGGGCAAAGACTGATTATACAACCGGAACATTCCCCTATTCCGTCGCCATCGGAGACCTGAACGGCGACGGCAAGGCTGACATTGCGACCGCCAACATCAACGGGGATTCTGCCTCCGTACTCCTGAACAACGGCGACGGGACGTTTGCCGACAAAGTGGATTACACAACGGGAACAGGGCCGATCATTATCGCCATAGCAGACGTCAACGGCGACGGGAAAGCGGATATGGCTACGGCCAACCAGACCAATACCTCCGTTTCAGTTTTCCTCAACAACGGCAACGGTACATTTGCGGCCAAAGTGGATTACACGACCGGAGCCAGTCCGGACTCCGTTGCCTTCGGAGACCTGAACGGCGACGGGAAAGCGGATATGGCGGTCGCCAACGAGAACAGCACGTCCGTGTCCGTTTTCCTCAACAACGGCAACGGTACATTTGCGGCAAAAGTGGATTACGCGACGGGTAGTAATCCGACCTCTGTCGCCATCACGGACTTCAACGGCGACGGCAAGGCGGATATGGTGGTTGCCAACATCACGGACGACTCAGTCTCCGTATTCCTGAATAACGGCAACGGCACTTTCGCGGCCAAAGCGGATTACGCGACAGGCACAACTGCGATCTTCGTCGCAGTCGGAGACCTGAATGGTGACGGCAAAAATGACATCGCGGCCATCAGCCAGAGCGACACGTCCGTTTCCGTCCTTTTGAATGACGCACGCACGATACTGTACGCATCCTCCGGCACCGGCGGCGCTGTCGGTATCGGCACCTCGACTCCGGGTTCCGCACTCGCGGTATCCGGCGCGGTGCTCATCAATCCCAATGGCAACATCCGCAACAGCGCGGCGAAAGCCGGATTGGCACTGGAAATCATCGGAACCGCGTCCGGCAAGAACCTGTACGCCGCACAGTCCATCACCGGTTCCGACATCTACGCAGCGATTCGCTTCTCCGGCGCGGGGCTGGTGGACTGTGATGACGGCGTGAACAGCAAGCTGCTGTGGAACTCGACGACCAAGCAGTTCTCCTGCGGCACCGACCAGGCAATCGGATCGGGACTGTCTCAAGCCACCGGAGATGCGCGCTACGTGAACACCAGCGGCGACACCATGACCGGCGCACTGCGCATCGACCTGACCACCAGCGGATTCCTCGGCCTGCAGATTGCCGAAACCGCATCCGGAAATGTGCTCCATGCAGAGAAACAGCTGAGTTCGTCCGGCACGATCGTCGTAGAGGGCCTCGCGACGTTCGGCGCCTCCCAAGTGGAATCGCTGATCAGCGGAGTCAATCCGATAGTGCATGTGTTCGGCGATACGACCGCATACCTATCGCTGCACTCCTCAACCTATGACACAGAAGGTGTTATGGGAGCCGACTCAAGCGGATTCGGACTCTACTCATATTCCACCGTGGGTACCAAGCCGATCATCTTCGGCATCGGCTCAAACTCTGCCGCAAGAATCACGGCAGGGCGCGGATTCAGCTTGGGCGATAGCACATTCACACTCCTTGACCCCGGCGCGGGCAACGCAGCAATCCAAGGCAGACTCGGCGTGGGCACCGCCTTCGTGGAGACCGGCGTCACGCTAGAAGTCATCGGAGGCATGTCCGGCACCAGACTGGTCATCAGCAACAAGGCAACCTTCTCCGGCTCCGTGGTGCTTGGCGACTCGACCAATGACACCATTACAGTGGAGGCCCGCTTCTCCGGAAGCCTGATTCCGGTAACCACGAACCTGTACGACCTGGGCAGCGACTCGCTGCGCTGGCGCGACTTGTACCTGTCCGGCGGCACGATACACATGGGATCGTCCGCGCTTGGAGGCAGGATCAGCTTCGCCACCACCGGCCGCGAAGGCTTCCAGTTCTTCGGATCCGGCGGCGCCACCACTCCGGCTCTGACCATTTCGTCCGGCGGACTGGTCGGCATGGGCAAAACCGGCGGCTTCTCGGACAATCCCGTAAAGATCGCAAACCCCTCCAGCCTGCCGGGAAGCACTGCGTACGCATCTGCCTTCTCCCCAGACAACGTCTATTTCGCTGCGGGTGACAGCAACTCACCGTACATCCAGATCTATAAGCGCAGCGGTGACACGTTCACAAAACTCGCTAACCCGACGTCACTCCCATCCGCAAACGTCAACGGAGTCTCCTTCTCGCCGGACGGCATGTACCTTGCCGCGGGGCATTCGGGCAGCCCATACATCACCATCTACAAGCGAAGCGGCGACACGTTCACAAAACTCACCAACCCCGGCACGCTCCCGCCGAACACCCCGAACGGAACCGCCTTCTCCCCCGACGGCGCGTATCTGTCGGTGACACATGCCGACAGCCCGTACGTGACCATCTATAAGCGAAGCGGCGACACGTTCACGAAGCTGCCGAACCCTGCATTGCTTCCGCCGGATACGGCAACCGCCTCTGCGTTCTCTCCTGACGGCATTTACTTCACGGTCACTCACCTCACGGCACCGTACATCACCATCTATAAGCGAAGCGGCGACACGTTCACAAAGCTGCCCAACCCCGCGACACTTCCGACCGGCGCCGGCTACAGTCCGGCATTCTCTGCTGATGGAATACATATGGCAGTCGCACATCTGAGTAGCCCGTATCTGACCATCTACAAGCGCAACGGTGACAGCTTCACGAAAATCCCGGACCCGGCAACGCTGCCCGCAAACAGCGGTTACGGTGCGGCGTTCTCCCCAGACGGAAAGTACCTGAGCGTTGCCCACTTCGATTCTCCGTTCGTCACCATCTACCGACGCAACGGCGACAGCTTCACGAAAATCCCCAACCCCGCAACGCTTCCGGGAGACACTTCCGGCACAAGCACCTCCTTCTCTCCGGACGGCACGTACCTGGCGGTCACCCATATCAGCAGCCCGTACGTGACCATTTATAAGGGCGGCGGCAGCGTGAACAGCCAGATCGAAATCACCTCCCATCTGGGCACCGCCACCGGCGGCACCTACGGCCTGGGCTTCGGCAAAGAACTGAAGCTCGTCCGCGTCGGACCCGGCACGCTCGGCCTGCAGGAAGGCGGATCGTTCGATATCCGCAACGGCGCATTGCGCATGGGCGGACAGGAAGTGATTGATGCACAGCGCAAAGGAACACTCGACGCGCTCACCATCACGGGCACGGGCGCCGGCTACACCACCAACACACGCTCGGCCACCATCACCTCCGGTTCGGGCTCCCCGGTCGGTCGCCTGCTGGGCGGCACCGGATCCATCTACATGGATAACTATAAAGGCAAGCTGTTCATCAAGACGCGGCGCGGTGACACCGGCGGCTGGGAAGAAGTCATCACCGGCTCCGGCAACTCGCTGCACATGGCGAAAATGCGGAGGGGGACCTCGCAGGTCATCCCGGATAACTCAACCACGAAAATCGCTTTTGACAGCAAAGAATTCGACATCGGCGGCATTGCCGACTTCACGACGAATGACCGCTTCAACATCAAGAGAAGCGGCAAATATCTCGTCACCGGCGCATACTATCCGAACGCCGTGACCACCCACATGGCCATCTATATTTACAAAAACGGGGCGCGGGTCGGCGGCGCGATACTCCAGGATAGCAGCAACTCCTGGATCAATACCGCGGAAGTCATGCAACTGGCGGCCGGAGATACGATCGAAATGTACGTCGCGCAAACCAGCGGCAGCGGCATCGGCACGACAGAGGATGATTTCGCGCCGGAGATGACGGTCACTCAGCTCAACGTCGCGGCCGGAGCTGACTTGGGTGAAATCTACTACAGCGCCAGCGGCACAAACCTGGCACCCGGTGACATCGTCTCCATCGATCCGGCTCTGAAGGCCGGCGTGAAGAAGACCTCCGGACTCGGTGACCCGCTGATGCTCGGCGTGCTCTCCACGCAGCCATCAGTGGTGATGGGCGGACTGAATCCGAATGAAACCGCTCCGGGTAAAGAAGTGATTCTCGCCCTGGCCGGACGCGTGCCGGTGAACGTCACGACCGAAGGCGGAGCCATCGCCATCGGCGATCCCCTCACCTCTTCGTCCACGCCCGGCGTGGCGATGAAAGCAGTCAACGGCGGCAAGATCATCGGTTACGCACTCGAGAGTTTCTCAGAGGAAAACACGATCGGACAGGTGCTCACCTTTATCAGCAACGAGCACGTGCCGAACCCGGCCGGAACCGCGTTCTTCCAGGACACGCTTACAGGCAGCCTGACAATCACCGGCGATTTGTCGGTCGGCGGATCGCTGTCGGTCCTCGGCGGCGCACGCTTCGGCAGCGGCGTGGTGATCGATGTCGAAACTGCAACCGGCACCACCGATCTGTTCACGGTCAAAGCCGGATCGCAGCATGCGACCGCCTTCCGCGTGCAGGCCAACGGAGACGTCATGGCCGCCGGCAACATCAGCGGCGGGGGCGCCGACTACGCAGAGTGGTTCAAGGCATCTGACTCCACGCTCATGCCGGGTGAGGCAGTCTGTCTGGATACGACTGCGGAGAACACCATCATGCGCTGCCGCACATCCGGCGACGCGAATGTGATGGGTATCATCTCCACCAAGCCGGCCTTCATCGGTAACAAGTACGACACCGCTGTCGGCAAGGGCGGATACGCGCTGGTCGGTCTCATCGGACAGCTCCCGGCAAAGGCTGTGATCGAAAACGGTGAAGCCATCGCCGTCGGCGATCCGGTGACCTCGGCATCTCTCTCCGGACTCATCCGCAGGGCAAGGCCGGGCGAGTCGACCGTGGGTGTGGCACTGACCGCACTGAGCTCCGGACGCGGCACGGTCAACGTGCTCATCACCCGCAAGAACCAGTCCGATCTGGTCGAAGCAATCGAACGCGGCGTGAACGAGAGCATCGCATCACTGGGTCTTGAATCACAGATCGAAGAGATGCTCACCCGCAGCCTTGCAGGCACGGATATCGCTGCTGCCGTCGAGTCAGCTGTTCAGCAGCGCCTTGCATCCATCGACATCACCGGCATGGTGAATGAGGCTATCGACCTGCGTGTCGAATCCGGCAGCACCACATCGCTGGAAGCCCGCATCCTGGAACTGGAAGGACAACTGGCACTGCTCAGCGCTCAGCCTGAAAACAACAACAGCAATCTGCATGCTGCATCCATCGTCACCGAGTCCGGCGGACTGCTGTTCACCGGTCCGATCGTTCCGGGTAACGGATTCGGCATCGGCTCGCTGTCGTTCTCCGGATCACAAGTCGTCATCGGCAGCCTGCTCAACAAAGGCAGCCTGAAGGTGCTGGGTAACGTGACGATCGACGGTATCGCCGAATTCCTCGGTAACGTGGACGTGAAGGGCGAACTGATCGTCTCCGGCAAGCAGGCTGGTTACGCCGTCATCGGCAAGGGCACCACCTCGGTCACCGTGCAATTCCAAACCGGATTCGTGGCCGTGCCGGTCGTGGCAGTGACGCCAAACGGCCCGGTCGACTCGTCATGGTGGACCACACGCGCCACCGGCACAGGCTTCGAGATCCGCATGAAAGAGGCGATGAACCAGGACACGCCGTTCTCGTGGATCGCCCTCAGCACCGCGAACCCGGCTATATCGGGTGGAACCGTCAACGCATCCGGTGGTATCACCGCTCTGCCGTTCCCGGTCGATGAACTGGGACGTCCGTTCTCCGAGATGAACCCCATCTGGACCGGCTGCGTGCAGAACCACCCGGTACTGGACGAGGACGGCCAGCCCTACAACTGCTGGCGTTACCGCGAAGGCTTTGTCTGGCACCACCCGGATCTGGACATCGACTTCACGTATAACCCGAACGCCGATCCTCCGATCTTCATCATCCCGGCCGGGTACCAGTTGGTCAGCGTGATGCCGGAGCAGTCCAGCAGCAGTTCATCTGAGGCAAGCGAGTCGTCGTCGAGCGCATCGTCCGAAGCGTCATCCGAGAACTCGTCGTCGGCTGCGTCGTCTGAGTCATCGTCGTCGGCATCATCTGAATCCAGCGTGTCGTCCAGCGCAGCTTCATCCGTAGCACCGGCGTCATCCGCATCATCGGCACCAGCAGCATCCGAACCGGCTGAAGAGGTGATCCAAATAGACGGTGGTGACGGCGAAGTGATAGAGGTGCCTGTGCAGCCGGAAGAGGAATAGTCTGCAGGATGCCCAGAATTCGCTGGATCCGCGAAATTCAGGCGAATCCGAGGATTGACGATGTGTCAGGAAGCCTGTACAGTCCACCAGCTCTATGCCAAGAATGTGTGTCAAAACAGGCAAGTCGAGGTCGGTGGGTAACCGCCGCAGCCACTCCATGCGCGCTACAAAGCGCGTGTTCCGCGCAAACATCCAGAAGAAGCGCGTATTCGACCCGGAGACCGGCACCTACAAGCGTATCAAGGTGGCAACCAGCTACCTGAGGACGCTGGCCAAGCAGTTGCAGGCCACCCGCTAACCGGTACGGAAGAAGGTCAGCCAATGACGGAGTGTCATTTTTGTTTAACTTGCACGAGGCGGTGAATTATTTCACGAAAACAATAACTGAAATGGACAGCACGTTGCCTGTGCTACAATTTGCGAAATTTCTCCCCTTTCCCCTCTCCATATGTCAGTTCTGGTTAAGCCTCTTACCTGGATCCTGGGCATCGTCCTTTTGTTGGTCGGTGTCGCAGGCTTCGTCACTGGCAGTCCGTTGATCATCTTCGAAGTGAACACCGTTCACAACGTGGTGCACCTGCTCAGCGGCGTCGTCGGCCTGTGGGCCGCCAGTTCCGGTCATGCATATTCCCGCATGTACCTGATCATCTTCGGTCTGGTCTACGGTCTGGTCACCGTCCTCGGTTTCACTACCGGCGCAGTGCTCAGCCTGTTCACCGTGAACATGGCAGACAACTACCTGCACCTGGCCATCGCCGCCGTGTGTCTGGTCGTCGGTCTGGGCAGCAAGAAATAAGCATCATCCTGCCTTCAATCAAAAACCGGTGTGAGTCCCACACCGGTTTTTTATTATCCGCGGATGAACAGCAGCAGTATGAAGATCGCGGATGACGTGCAGAGTCCGCCAATCACAACGCGCGCAGCGATTCTGGCCCACTCCCAAGGCAGTGCCTCGCTGCCTTGCACAACGTAGTACGCCAACGGCAACACCAGCATCGCCGAGAAACGGAAGTCCTGATTTGGCGCGTAGCGGAACTTCCATGCATACGCGACCGCTGCAGCCAGTCCGATGACCAACGTCACCAATGTCGGCAACGCCGGAGAGTCCGCCTTTGGTTTCGGCAATGCGCGCACCATGCCCATGCAGCCCAGCGGAATGCAGAGCATGCCGAACGTGAGCGCCATTTGGCAGACGCGACGCAGTGCATCGAATTGATACTCGCCGAAGAACGCCGACTTGAAGAAGAATTCCCAGAAGAACTGGCGGCGGTATTCATCACTCCAGGTGTTGTTGAAGGTGACTTTGATGACTTCCCACGGATCGAAAATCGCGAACAGCCGCAGAGAGGCCGGAACCTCCAGCGCACCGTTCATCCCCTGGTTTCCGAGCAGCAGATAACGGCTGTTGTCAGCCTCGAAGAACACACGCATCACCGGCAGCCAGCCGGAAAGAACGGCAATCAGCGCCAGCCACCCGGCACCGTGCAGAAGTTTGCGTGAGAATGTCAGACGCGGATGCACCAGGAAGCAGAGGCCTGTCGTCGCGAGCATCGCCGCGGCACTGGCTTTCGTCAGACAGGCGATGGCTACGATCAGTCCGAGTACGTACCACCGTCGCAGACTGCCTGTCTTCCACCATGCGAGCAATCCCGCGAAGAACGCGATGCTCAGCAACTGCGACAGTGAATCGTTGCTGACTCTGGCCGCCACGAACAGCAGTGCCGGGAATGTCGCGATGACTGACAGGAACAACGTTCGCGCAGTTGTATTGGTTTTCGGAAACAGCATCAGCGACACCCACAGGCTGATCGCAAGCGATGCGACCGAGAGCATCAGGGACGGCACCTGCAGCAGTGTAATGGCGTGGTATGTACTCGCGCCGAGAAGCACCCATACTTTTGCCCACACAGCTGCCAGGAAGTAGTACAGAGGCGGCTGATGGAACTCCCAACCGGTCTGCGCAGCCGGTATCGCCCAGTGTGTCAGCACGTACCGTATGTACTCCACGTGCCCGTCCATATCGTGTGCACGGCTGGCCATGGGCGTCGCAGCAACGTAGATGATGCGCAGGGCAGCTCCACCGATGAAAACGGCCACCAGACCCGTATGCGAGCGAATCCAGTGCAGTTTCCGGAGTGTGCAGGCGTACAGCACAAGCAGTATGACGAGCAGCAATGCACACAGAATGAAGAGCGGATCGAAACGCGACATGCCGATGTTGATGCCGCCCACGCCGCCTGTGTCCTTGATTCGCATGGTGAGCATGTTGTCTCCGGACTGCACGTATCCGGCCAGATTCACCGTGCGGCCTCCGCCGTATTCGCAAAACCTCGCGCTGGAAGACGGAGGAACTTTGCCGTTGATGGTGAACTCCTCGATGCAATCATCCGGGCGGATGTTGAACAACACCGGATGCACCCGTCCGAGCATCATGTTCACCTCCACGTTGAAGTATTCCGATTCGGTATCGGTGAAAAACGGCATGCGCTCCATGGCTGCGGGTTGGCCGTCGTAGGTGTACCGGACGACGCCGAAGTGCGGAACGAATGACCAATACGCCGCTCCAAGCAGAGCCAAGGCCGCCAAGAACACCGCTCCGGTCCTGCCGGGTGTCAGACGTGAAATTTTCTCAAGTACCAGCCATCGTTGACGCCTGCTGCTTCGGCCGGTGACCTGCCGCACCAGCACCATGATGGGCTCGTACAAAAGGAACAGTGCGGCCAGTGCGATCAGCGCGTTGCGCGCGACCAGAATGACGAGCGGCAGCAGTGTTTTCTGGTCGAGGAACTCGCCGTAGTGCCACGGGAAAATCCACTGCGTCAGCAAGGCGATGCCAGCCGCTAACCCCAGCATCACCGCACCGGAGATCTTGTGCGACCTCCACCACAAATCAAATGCATGAACCAGCAGCAACGGAACGATCCAGACGAAATCCTGCGGCGACAAGACCGGTGCGAACGCGAGCATGAGCAGGAACACCGCCAGAAACAGTGGCGCGGAGCCCGATGAACGAACCTTGTCCGAGAACGTCAGCGCCGCGACGCCCGCGGCACTGAGCAGCGTGAGCATGCCGGACAGCAGGACGAATCCGTGGCCAAGGGCCGGGTTGTTCATCGACATCGACGAATTATCCAGTGTCACATGCTGCCCGTGCAGATTCGATAACAACAGCTGAATCCCCGACCAGGTGCTCTCCACCTGTATCCCGCGCGCTCCGTGGTATGACAGCATGTAGACGACGTTCGACCAGAATGCGTGGAAGCCGATGAGAAGCATCGGCACCAATACGCTGATACCTAAACCGATCAGCGCTCCTCCGACGACCTGCATGCGCTTGCGCGGCGGCGCAGCAAGCAGCAGCAACGGCAGTGCAAGTACCGGAACCAGTTTGATGCTGGCCGCGAGCACCAGGAACGCCGCGCTGTCTGCGTATCGTTCACGCTGGTGCGCCTTCCATGCCAGGAACAACGGGAACATCACCAGGATGTCGTAGCGCGCAAATGTCAGCTCTTTGCTGAGCAGCAAGGGCAACGCCACGCACGCGGTGAGCAGAAAGACTGCATCCCGGCGCTCCAGAAAGGCGTAGGTATAGGCAGCCGTCAGGCCCAATGCCAGCACAAGAAATCCGATCCAGGCATACGCAAACGACACACCCGGAACGGCATCGACCGCGTAGAACAACGCAGACGTAAACGGCGGATATTCACTGCGGATCTGCAGATCGGTGCCTGCCGCAGCATCGCGGATATTGGAGGCGATCGATGCGTACCGGCTGACATCCTGCATCCCGCCGATGTGCGGCGCGTAACTGGCACCCGCGGCCGCGAAGACCGCAAGCAGCGCCACACAGCCGAAAATCGCCAACCGCTTCATCCGGGAAAGTGTACCACAACAGGGTCATCCGGCCCCGCCTCAGAATATTTTGGATCCCAGCGGGACGTCGTGGTCAAAGCCCAGCAACACGACGTTGCCCGCCGCATCCGCGGCTCCGCACGTGAGGCATTCTGACACGAAAGGGCCGATTTGCTTGGGAGCAAAGTTCACCACGCACACGACCAGCCGGTTGAGCAGCTGCCCCGGGAAGTACAACGACGTGATCTGCGCGGACGACTTCTTCAGGCCGATCTCCGCGCCGAAGTCGATGATGAGTTTGTATGCCGGTTTGCGCGCCTCCGGGAATTCGTCGACTTGAATCACGCGCCCGACGCGCATCTCGACTGCATTGAAGGTGTCGTAGGGGATGATATTCATAGTATTCATGGGAATGTGACCATGATAATGGCTTATTGACTAATAAATCAATATGGTTTATGTTAATGCTGTCACCACTTCATGACACTATGAAACTCAACGATTCCACCCTCAAAGCTCTCGCCGGATTCGGCCTCAGCGATCCCGAACTGCGCCTGTACGTCACGCTGCTGGAACTCGGTCCCCAGCCGGCCAGCGTCTTGGCCAAGAAAACCGGCCTCAAGCGCGGACACACGTACAACATGCTGGGGCTGCTGATCGGCAAAGGCATCGTGCAGGAATTCGAGCGCGACGACGTGAAGTACTTCACCTGCTGTCCGCCTTCGGTGCTTATCTCGCTGCTGGAAAACCGCGCCGAAGAACTGGATGTGCGCAAGCGCAAGCTGATGCACGCAATCCCCGACCTCGAACGTATCCGCAACCCACTCACAGTGCAGCCCAAGGTGCGCTTCTTCCAGGGCATCGATGGCATCAAGGAGATCTACGAGGACACGATGCGGGTGAAGGGCCAGCCGCTGTACGCATTCGGGGATTTTGAGCATTACTTTCCCCGCGAACAGAGCCCGGAGCTGAACGACTGGATGTGGAACTACTCCACCTGGCGGGCTAAAAACGGCAACTGGTACATGGGAATAGTGAACAAATCCCCGACCACCGATGCGGCATATAAACGGCGGGCAGAGCAGAAGCGGAAATTCAAAATGCTCAAGGGAGTGGATTTGTCGGTGGAAATGAACATCTACGGCGACAAGGTCGCGATTATCTCATCCTCCCGCGACATGGTCGGCATCATCATCGAGGATAAACCGACCGCAGACACGCTGCGCAACCTGCACCAGGCTATCTGGAAAGTGCTGCCTGACTACAAAGCGTGATTCCGGAACCTTCTCCTTCTTTTCAATGTCCCCTGCCAACACCACAGCGGCATCTCACGCGCGTCTTGTGGTCATCAAAATCGGCACGAACGTCATCACGAAAGACGACGGCCTGCTCAATACTCCGGTGCTGCGGCACATCGTGGAGCAGGTGAGCGCGCTGAAGAAGCGCGGCATGCATGTCATTCTGGTGTCATCCGGGGCGGTGGCGGCCGGGCGTGCGCTGCTCACGCCTTCGCTGAAGGACGGCAGCATCGTCAAACGGCAGATGCTTGCGGCGGTTGGACAAACGTCTCTCATGCATGAGTATATGGACGTGTTTCAGGAGCACGGCAACCTGTGTGCGCAAGTACTGACCACCAAAGAGGATTTTCGCACCCGGCGCCATTACCTCAACATGAAAAACTGTTTTGCAGCGCTGCTCAAAGACAATGTCATTCCTATTGTGAACGAGAATGACGTGATCTCTGTGGAAGAGCTGATGTTCACCGACAACGACGAGCTTGCCGGACTGATCACGTCCATGGTGAACGCCGATACGCTCATCATCATGACCAGCGTGGACGGGGTTCTGGGAGAACACGGCATCGCGATTCCTGTTATCGAACCCGAAGCACCGGTCTGGAAAGACCACATCCGGTCCGGCACATCGCAGTTTGGCAAAGGCGGCATGTACACCAAATGTTCCATCGCCCAGAAGCTTGCAGTCACGGGTATCTCCGTTCACATCGTGAACGGACGGACCGAGAACATTCTGGACGACGCTCTCGGCGAAAAACCGGTCGGCACGTACTTCAGTCCGGACAAGAAGGCATCCAATGTGAAGCGCTGGATCGCGCATGCCGAGGGCACCGAGAAAGGCAAAGTGATCGTAAATCCGTGTGCCGCAAAAATCCTGCAATCCGAAGAGACTGTCAGCCTGCTGCCGGTCGGCGTGGTAACGGTAGAAGGCGAGTTTGAGAAAGGCGACATCGTGCAGATCTGCGACGAAAGCGGTACGAAGCTGGGGCTGGGGAAAGCCGAGTACGGTGCTCTGCGCGCCCGGTCTCTGACGGGCAAGAAAAACCAGAAGCCACTGATACACTACGACTATCTTTTCATCGCATGAAACGCGGTCTTGCCATCATTGGCGCGGGCAATATGGGAGCTGCGCTCTGCAAGGGGCTTATCGAAGCGTGCCCGGATCTCACCGTGTCGATCGCAGATCGCAACGAAGCCAAGCTGGCGCAATTTTCGTCCATCCGGACGTCGGTACACGCCAAAGACATCATCAAAGATGCAGAGTGGGTGATGATCGCCGTCAAACCGCAGTCGTTTGATGAGATCTGCGGCGAATTGGACGGCCTGCTATCGGACAAAGTGATCCTGTCGATCATGGCCGGGAAGACACTGGAGACATTGGCTGCAAAAACCGGCTCCCTAAAAGTCATCCGCAGCATGCCGAATCTGGGTGCACGGGTCGGTCGCGGCATGACCGCGTGGATCGCGTCATCGCAGGTCACGAAGGATGAAGCCGAAAACGCGCGCCGCATTTTCCGGTCAGTCGGGAAAGAGATGTGCGTAAAAAATGAAGAGGATATCGACCGGTTCTCAGTCATCGCCGGCTGCGGCCCCGCGTACTTCTTCCGGCTGTATGGCAGTCTGGCCCGCGAGGCGGAGCGCCTTGGATTTTCGACCGAAGAAGCGCGGCAGATGGCAGCCGAGACATTCATTGCCAGTGCTCAATTGATTGAGCAAGAAGCCAAAAAACCGGATGAGTGGGTGAAGGCGGTTGCATCCAAAGGAGGCGTGACCGAAGCCGCGCTGAAACATCTCGCGCAAAGCGACATCGATACGGTTATGTCACAAGCAATCGACGCATCGTTGAAACGATCGAAAGAATTGAACGGATAAAAAAATATTCTCCATGACAACTCTATGATTACAGTCGGCATCTACGGCGCATCCGGATACATGGGAGGCGAAGCCCTCCGCATACTGCTGGAACACCCAAACGTGAAGATCGCCTGGGCAACCAGCCGTAGTGGAAAGCCGGTGGAGGAGTTCCATCGCAATTTGTACGGATCTGGCGTGACGCTGGTCCCGCCTGAGGAGACGACGCCGTGCGATGCCGTGTTCATCGCCGCTCCAACGGGCGTCGCGATGGAGGCAGCCGAAAAATTCCTGGCACAGGGAGCGAAAGTCATCGATCTTGGCGCCGACTTCCGGCTGAAAGACCGGCCCGACTGGGAACGCGTCTACGGAAAAGAGCATGCACACTGGAACCTGGCTGAAGAAGCTGTCTACGGCATCCCTGAGCTCCATAGAGCTGAGATACAGAAGGCACGTCTGATCGCCAATCCGGGCTGCTTTGCGTCATCGGTCATTCTCGGCCTGGCACCGTTGGTGCGTGAAGGCATCATCGATATGGAGCGCATCGCGGTGGACGGCATCTCGGGCACGGCCGGTGCCGGAGCAGACCTGGACATCACCATGCATCACCCGGAAATCGGCAATAACGTCGTGGCGTACAACGTGGTGGATCATCGCCATACGTACGAGATGGAACAGGAGCTCGGCTCCCTGACGAAAGAGAAGGTGTCAGTGCATTTTACGCCCTGCTACATACCCATCACGCGCGGGATCTTTTCCATCTGTCATTGTTTCCCGAAAAAAAGCGTCACGCGCCAGAAGCTCATCGAGCTGTACCGGAATGCGTACGCTGACGAACACTTCGTTAAAATCTTCGATGCACCCAAAGAGCCGAATGTCTCATGGCAGTACAAACCCTATCCGTGGGTATCGGCGACATCGGGAACCAACTTCTGCCATATCGGCCTGGACGTCGACGAAAGGCGCGGCCGCATCGTGGTCTTCAGCGCGCTGGATAGCATCGGTAAAGGCGGGTCTCATGCCGGAGTGCAAAACCTGAACCTCTTGTTCGGCCTGGACGAAAAAACCGGCCTGCAGCGATTCGGGCTGCATCCGTATTAGCATGATTCCTGTGGTGAGAGAGACTCCGCCACGTATCAGGTGGCGGAGAGGGGGGGATTCGAACCCCCGATCCCCTTTCAGGGATACTCGCTTTCCAAGCGAGCGCACTAGGCCACTATGCGACCTCTCCGTAATGCCATGAGCGCATGGCGGACGCAGATTCTACTATACCAAAATACCTTTGTCAGCGGGACTTAGAGGTCTCCTGACTGCCTCTAGGCATCGCAAGCCTCACACGTCTTGCTCATGCAACAGACCATCTTCTTGCCCCAAGCCATGATGGATACGGTGAAAGCGAGAATAGCGAGTGATCCGGACGTGGATCCGAACTGGACTCCGCCGCTGACAACGTGCGTCTCGTAGACGCCGATGAGCGCGGCAATGGATGTGAGGAACAGCAGGATCGCAGTGGCCCACTTGGAAACGATGCAGGGCGTGGAACAGGTGCTGTGACGACGGGCGGTGGCCATGAAAAAGGAAGGAAAGAACGGAATCGAGTATACCATGTCAAAACGGCATTCAGGGCTTCACGCTTGACAGTGCCGCTTCGCACTGGCCAAAACCGGGCAGGGAAAGTACTCTAGCGACATGAAGATCTCGCTCGAATGGCTGTCCGATTTCATCGACTTCGATGCCGGCAATCCGCAGGCAATCGCCGACCGTCTGACCACGGCCGCCGGTGAAGTGGAGGAAGTGGCAATGCAAGGCTCGCTGCTGCGGCACTGCGTAGTGGGACAAGTGAGCAATCTGCGCAAGCACCCGGGCGCCGACAAGCTGTCTGTTTGCGATGTGAAAACCGACCAGGGCACAAAGAAGATCGTCTGCGGCGGCACCAACCTGCGCGAAGGCATGCTGGTCGCGTTCGCTCATGTCGGTGCAAGAGTGAAACACGGTGATGAACTGGTAACGCTCGCGCCGGTGAAAATCCGCGGCGAACTGAGTGAAGGCATGATCTGCGCGAATGATGAACTCGATTTGCAGACGATGTTCCCGAACAGTCCGGAAGGCGGCAATCGTCCTATCGTCGATTTGAGCGGTAAAGACTATAAGGTAGGAACCCCTCTGCGGGACGCACTCGGCCTCACTGACACCGTCCTGCACATCGACAACCACGCCATCACCAACCGCCCGGATCTCTTCTCGCACGTCGGTGTCGCCCGTGAATTGGTGGCGATGGGTTTGGCAACCTGGAAGAAGCCCAAAGCAAAAAAGAAGCCGGTGCCTGCCAAAGCCAAGACGCCGTTCACGGTGCACAATGATACCGGCACGCTGGTGCCGTTCTATCGCACGTCATTCCTGGAGATCCAAGGAGAAGGCACGACGCCCGACTGGATGAGGCGCAGGCTGGAGGCCACCGGATGGCGCTGCATCAGCCTGGCAGTCGACATCACCAACTACGTCATGATGGAGCAGGGCATGCCGCTGCACGCATTCGATGCCGGGGATTTCCGCGGAGACCTGCACATCCGCCTGTCCAAAAAAGGCGAGAAGATGACCACGCTCGACAAGGCCGAACGCGTTCTGCCCGACGGCGTGATTGTGATCAACGATGACGAAGGCATCTTCGACCTGTTCGGCATCATGGGAGGCCTGCGCACGTCCACAAAACACGATACGAAATATATTTTCCTGCAGGGCGCGATCCCCGATCCGGTCACCATCCGCAGGGCGGCGATCGGCCTGGGTCACCGCACCGACGCTGCCACGGTGTACGAGAAAGGCGTGCCGTTCTGCACCTCTATTACGGGTGTGGAGCGCGCGACCGAACTGTTCCTGGAGCTCTGCCCCGGCGCCCGCCTGGCAGCCGCACCGGTCGAGTGGGGCACGATAAACGCGCACAAGCCTTTGAAGATCGATGAGGAGCGCATCAGCCGCGCTATCGGCATTCCGGTCGAGCCCGCCAAAGTGAAGACGATGCTGAATGACCTGGGATTCTCGGTGACCAAGACCGGTCACACCCTGTCCATCACACCACCGGAGTGGCGCAACGACGTGAAGTTGCCGGCTGACATCATCGAAGAGGTCGCCCGCATCTACGGCTACGACCGTATTCCGGCGCTGATGCCCGCTGCCGATGTGCGCATTCCTGTCCGCGACCAGCGCATCCACATGGTGCGCGACGCGCTGAAGCAGAAGAACTATGTGGAGATGCTGCACCTGGCATTCAACAGCGCCGCCCAACTCAGCATGTTCGGGTTTGATGTGAAGAAGTCGGTCGCAATAGAGAACCCGATCGGCGAGGAAACGTCCCGTATGCGCATGAGCCTGCTGCCATCACTGGCACTGACTGCGGCGGACCAGCTGAAGAACTCTCGCGGCATGCTGCGGTTGTACGAAGTCGGTCATGTGTTCTCCAAGGGCAACGAGCGCAACGAGCTGTGCATGCTCGTAGCGGCCAAGGGCAAAACCACGCTGATGGACGATCCGATGCTGCATCTGAAGGCCGACATGCGCCACGCGTTCGCAGCGATGGGCTATGACATCGATGTGACGCAGACCGCCGAACACTTGCCCGCCTATGCCCACCCCGGACGCAGCGGCACCGTGACTTGCAACGGCAAGACCGTCGGCATGCTCACCGAACTGAATCCGCAGACGCGCACGGCGGCGGGCCTGCCGTTCCGCACGGCATGCGCCGTCATCGACTGGGAGGCCGTGACCGCACTGACACCTGCTACCCGTCTCGGCGTCGTTCAGCCGGCGTTCCCGTCGGTCGTCTATGACGAGACCGTGCCGCACACGTCCGATACAGTCGTCAAAAAACTGATCGCGAAGCTCGCGGCTGCGGACCCGCTGCTGAAGTCGGTGGAGATCGTGAACCTGTATCAGAAAGAGAACGACCGCACGCTGACGCTGCGCTTCACGTACCGCGCCGATGACCGCACGCTCAAGCAGGAAGAAAGTGAAGCCGCGCATGCCAAAGTGCTGACTGCATTGAAGAACTAAGATCCGCTCCTGTTCCTCTGATGAAGATTTACACTCGCACCGGCGACAAGGGCGAGACCGGGCTGTTCGGCGGCAAGCGCGTGCCGAAGTCTTCGCTGCGCATGCACGCCTACGGCACGCTGGATGAACTGAACGCCTGTTTGGGAATCGTTCTGGCCGACGCATCGGTGCCGAAGGAAATCAAAACGCAGCTGGAGCAGGTCCAGTCGACACTGTTCTCGCTCGGCGCGGATCTGGCCACGCCGCTGGACAGTAAAGCCAACGTCCGCCGCACAGAGGCATCCGAAGCAAAAATACTGGAGGACTGGATCGACGCGATGGAAGCCTCGCTCGCTCCCCTGACGCGCTTCATCCGGCCGGGAGGATCCTCAGTCGGCGCACAACTGCATCTGGCACGCACCGTCTGCCGTAGAGCCGAACGCTGGATCGTGCAGCTGAAAGAATCTGAGCCGATTACGGATGCGGTCATCGTGTACGTGAACCGCTTAAGCGACTACCTGTTCGTGGCAGCGAGGTTCGCAAACAAGCTGCTCGGCAGCGAGGATTCGGCGGTCATCATCCCCCGAGATGCCTAAAATCCTGCAGGCATCGAGTCCGTAACGACCGACGGCAGGAAGAAGTTGATGTACGCGAACACCACAAACACGGCCAGTATCGGTAATGCGATCATGAATGCGGCCGGGAACGAGAATTCCTTGTCGCGGCGCATACTGCGATACAAGCTGGTGCCGGCATAAATGCCGCCGGCAAGAATAAGCGGCAGGTCGATGGAATTGGCAATCGGCTGGAGCGTGGCAACGGCCACCCCGCGTTTGATGAGCACAACGCATGCGATAGCACCCGCCCCCAGGAGGAAGAACAGAAACTCGCTGCTGCGGTGGAGTGCGGACATGCAAAAAGTATACCCCAATCAAAAAGACGCCGTGAGGCGATATTCGGTCTGCAAAACGGTTATTTGACCTTCTTCTGGACCGTCAAACGCTTGCGACCCTGGGCACGGCGGCGCTTGAGCACGCGACGACCCGTTTTGGTTGCAATGCGGGCACGGAAACCGTGCTTACGCAGACGCCGACGCCATTTGAGCTTTCCTAACATGAGCTGGGAGAGAGTACAGAATGAATCATAGGGTGGTCAAGCGCTTTCGGCTGCCGCGCGGGTCTTTCCGCGCTTCTTATCGGCCAGCCAGCCTTCCAGATCCCTGCCCGTCAGGCGCTTGCCGATCCGGGACACCCGGTGCAGCGGGCGGCAGATGCCGTATTCTTTTACAGCTTCGAACGCCCATTGCGGCAATGAGAGTTCGGCCGCCTTGATACCGTCGATAAGAAACTGTTCATCGGGCTGGATACGACGACTCTGCTTTTGGCGATCGGCGACAACCATCGCCGGGCTCCACATAGTCGGTGTTGTCGGAAATTCCAGCTCGGCTGCCGTCTCCGCGCCGATCATCCCGGCACGCTTGAGGTGGTACCCGCTGGTGATGCCGCGCAGCACATCGATGCCGCGCTCGCGGCAGACGCGCATCGCCACCTGGAACTCCTGCGAGGTGCGATTGGTCCACGGCTCGGCAAACGCAGGGGGAAGGCCTGAACTGATAGTCTCGGGGATGACACCGGCATCGATTGCCGCATAGGTCGCGCTGCCGTCACGCTTCTGCGTGCCCCAGTCCGACACGACCCCTTCCAGATAAAATCTGTCTACGTCGTTGCCTCCGCTCCTCAGCATAAGCGCATGCAACGCAGTCGCCATCACACGCTGCACTCCCTGCGCAATGTCGGCATTGCCGGCCATCGCTTCATTTTGCAGTAAAAGAAGATAGCCCTCCCGATCCATCGGAGCGCCGTCTGCAGGATCGGCTCCCGTGATGAGCGCCTCCTGGGCACGTCGCATGGCAGCCTCATTCTTGCCGGACGGGCCGGGACGGTCTGACTTGGCCATAGCAATGACACCGATTTTCATAGTGAGATACTATGATTCAATTTAAAACATTGTCAATGTCATACGCGCTCCGTCCCTTCGTCAGAGTACTATGAACCCGTTCGACTTCGCTCAGGGCAAGCCCCTCTGCATTCCCCTCCCCACCATGCAGCACCTCCCCGAAAAGCCGGCACCAACCGACCTGCCAGTCATCGATCCGATTCTGCGGCGCTGGAGCCCGGTGATTTTCAGCGGCCAGCCGATAGACCTGAAGACGATCGCGACACTGTTCGAAGCCAGCCGCTGGGCACCCAGCAGCTTCAACGAACAGCCATGGCGTTATGTGTACGCAACGAAGGATGATGGAGAACAGCGCACGAAACTGGAATCTCTTTTGATGGAAGGCAACGCTTGGGCCAAGGATGCATACCTGCTCCTCATCAGTTTCACACGCAAAAACTTCGCCAAGAATGCAAAGGAGAACCGCCACGCGATGCATGACCTGGGCGCCGCGTCCGGATTTTTGACGCTGCAGGCGGTATCGATGGGACTGCTCACGCACCAGATGGCCGGTTTCCACGTCGACAAAGCCAATGAGACTCTCGGTGTTCCCGCTGACTTCGTACCCGGATCCATGATGGCAGTCGGCTATTCAGGTGACCTCGCCAACGCGAAACCTGACATGAAAGAGCGTGACGCCGGCCCGCGCCAGCGCAACGAACAGCAGACGTTCGTGTTTCACGGGAAGTGGGAATCCTGAAGCTGCTGAGACCGGATACAAGACTCTGTTGCATCGGGTGCTTCTGACCTACAATCGACGAAACTTCTTCTCCCGCACGCATGTTCACCGTTCAAAAACTCGACTCCGGCCTGCCCGTTCTCACCGCACCTACCGACGGCACAGCCGCGGTAACGGTGCTGGTTTTCGCAGGAGCGGGATCCCGTTACGAAGAGCGCAACCAGCGCGGCATCAGCCACTTCCTGGAGCACATGTTCTTCAAGGGCGGTAAGAAGTACAAGGACGCAGCCGAAGTCAGCATCGCCATCGACAGCGTCGGCGGAGACTTCAACGCGTTTACCGGGAAAGAATATGCGGGTTACTACGTGAAGGTCGCGGCCGACAAAGCCGAACTGGCCTGTGACGTGCTGTCCGACATGCTGCATCATGCCAAATTCCCGCAGGAGGAGATCGAGAAGGAGCGCGGTGTGATCATAGAGGAATACCGCATGTACCAGGACACGCCCATGTATCAGGCCGGATGGGACTTCGAGACGCTGATCTACGGCGACCAGCCGCTGGGCTGGGACACCATCGGCACCGAAGAGGTCATCAAGTCGGTGAACCAGAAAGACTTCAAAAGGCACAAAGACGAGCTCTACACGCCGGACAACCTGGTGGTCACGTTCGCCGGCCGCATCGCGGAGAAGGACGCCATGAACCTGAGCAAGACGTACTTCAGCGACATCGGCGGCAAGAAGGCCAAGGACTTCAAGGCCGTGACCAAGCACAAAGGCGAACATGTGAAGCTGACGACTAAGCAGACTGAGCAGGCGCACCTGGTGCTGGGAGTGGAAGGCGTCTCGTCGCAGGCCGATGAGCACTTCGCGCAGAAAATCCTGAGCGTGATCCTGGGCGGCTCGATGAGCTCCCGCATGTTCCTGAACATCCGCGAAGCACGCGGCCTGTGTTACTACATCTCCACCAGCACCGACAACTACCTGGACACCGGTCTGCTCTCCACCCGCGCCGGCGTGGACCAGTCGCGCCTGCACGAGGCCATCACCGCCATCCGCCACGAGTACGAGGAGTGCGCCGCCAAGGGCGTGACGCCCATCGAACTGCGCCGCGCGAAGGACTTCCTGAAGGGCAAGATCACGCTGGCGATGGAGGACTCCGAGGAGCGTGCGCATTTCTTCGGCAAGCAGCTGCTGCTCTACCCGGAAGTGCGTGACCTGAACGAGTACTTCGCGATGATCGAGAAGGTTGATGAGGCACAAGTGAACAAGCTGGCCGCACGCCTGCTGGCCACCGACAATCTGCGCCTGGTTGTCATCGGCAAGGAGAAGGACACGGACAAACTCAACCAATTGATTGCGTAAAGCGGGGGTACCCATTGCCAAAAAACGCATTGTGCTGTACAACATGAGGTAACTTCGACTTCACACCCCTCTCTCACTCATGGAACGCACGCTCATTCTGCTTAAGCCCGATGCCGTCGCCGGGAAATTTTCAGGCAAGGTTATCAGCCGCTTCGAAGGAGCCGGCTGGAAAATCGTCGGCTGCAAGATGACGCAGCTGAAGCCGGACATCCTGCGCGATCACTACGCACACGTCGCCGACAAGCCGTTCTACCCCGAGATCGAGAAGTTCATGGGTAGCACACCGGTCATCGCGATGGTCGTGGAGGGCGAGGACGTCATCAACAAGATGCGCGATATGCTGGGCACCACCGACAGCCGCAAGGCCGCCGCCGGTACCATCCGCGCAGAGCTCGGCAAGGATGTGATGATCAACGTCGCACACGCCTCCGACAGCGCAGAAGCAGCCGAAAAAGAAGTTGCTCGCTTCTTCAAGAACGACGAGTTGTTCGCGTACTAAGCGCCAAACCGCTGTCGCCAGGCCGTTATATTTGACGTGAGTGTAAAAAGTGTCAATATACGCCTATGGAGAACCACGCTGCCCTCGCATTGCATGGCGGATTGATACCACCGGACGAGAGTAAAAATCCTCACAAGCATGAGAAGCTTCGCGTGCGTGTTGCCAAGCTGGAAACAAAGCTGGACGTGCACCGCCGCGAAAGCCTGTGGGATATCGTCAATCTTGTCAGCGGCGGCAAACTGAAGCTGGAACTCGGCCATATGGAGACCGGCGATTTGCTTGCGCTCGTCAACGTGGTGCCTGCTACGCAACGCGCTGATTTTCTGGCAGCAAATAACGGCACCGCATTGATAGATCTGCTGGAAAGGCTTCAGCAAAAGGAGCGCGAGAAAATCATCGCCATGATGGAAGAGGGTCAGCGCGACGCCGTCCTGCGCCAGATTCCGGGAAACGCAAAAGGTGACAAAAAGGAGAAGAAGTCGGCGTTTGAAGATGTGGTCGGGAAGATCTGGATTACAGCATCGCCACTCGGTCGCAGCGTGCAAAAAGGAAACAATGCCGAAACGCATCGCATGTTCAACCGGACGAACAATGGGGAGGGCAATGATGTCGATCGCCGGATAGCCGAGGTCGTCCACGCAGCAAGGGCGATGGAGGCAATACTCGGCAAAAAACAGAGCCGCCTGGAGCAACTGGGACCGGCTAAAGGGAAAAAAGGGCTGAAGAGAATACGTCTGCTCCGCACCAGTACGGAGCTGGACAAGCTGTTATACGCAGACAAGCTGACCTCGGATTTCCATGCATCGCATCGGGATGATCGTGCAAGAAGAGCTTATGAGAAAGGCAAGGCGCGCAAACGGCGCTCTAGAAAAGGAGCGGATCCACGACGCCTCATGGATCCCATCGAACCAGATGAGGCTCACATCGCAGCCGAGCCTTCACTGAACGGGCATGCATCTCACGGCGAGACAACGCGGACACTGTTCGGCGGGATTGATCGCGTGCAGCCTTATTGAGCCGCCTTCGATGAACTGGAGCTGGTCTTGAACTGACCGCTGATATCTTTGCCAGTCGTCAGCAGCGTGACCGCTGTCTCCAGCTGCGGATCTTTACCGGCCTGGTACTCCTCCACGGTGCGGTCGACGACGATGTCGGGCGTGATCCCCTTCTTGCTGATGTCTTCGCCCGCGGGCGTCAGCCACTTCGCGATGGTCACGCGCAGGCTGGCTCCTCCGGCCAACTCGATGACTTCCTGCACGGTGCCTTTGCCGAAGCTCTGGGTACCGATGACCGTGGCACGGTCGCTGGCCTGCAACGCTCCGGCCGCGATTTCTGACGCGCTGGCGGAACCGCCGTTGATCAGCACGACCAGCGGCACATCCGGCAGGATCGTGTTGCCGCTGACGTGGTGCTCCTGCGGTGCACCGTCGCGGTGCTGCACGCTGACCACCAGGCCTTCCTTCTGGAACATGGAGACCAGTTCGATTGCCCCCTCCAGATAGCCGCCGCCGTTGAAGCGCAGATCCAGCACCACGCCTTTCAGTGTTTTCTCTTTCGGAATGGCCATGAGCGCCTTGCGGATTTCACCCATCGACTCGTCGCCGAACTGGTTGAGCGCGATGTTCGCGATCACACCGCCCGGAACGTCGATCATGCTGGACTCCACGCTGGGGATGAAGATGCTGTCGCGTGTCACCGTCACCTCTATCGGAGCAGTCTGACCTGCGCGCTCCAGCGTGAGTTTGACTGTAGTACCTTTGGGCCCACGAATCAGTGAAACGACCGAATCCAGCGCCTTGCCGGTGATATCGGCATCATTCACTTTCACGATGATGTCTTTAGGCCGCATGCCCGCCTTCTCGGCCGGAGAGCCTTTGAGCGGAGCCACGACAACCACGTCGTCATCTTTCAGTTCCAGCTGCGCGCCGATCCCCTCCAATGTGCCGTGCAGCGAATCCACGAACGACTTGGTGTCCTGGGGTGTCATGAACAACGTGTACGGATCCTCCAATGAATCGACCATGCCGCTTACCGCGCCGTAGACCATCTTCTGGGACTGCAGCGAGTCCGGCTGCACGTAGTACTGTCCAAGCAGCTGCCACACGTCCCACAGCATCGAAATATCGACCTTGCCTTCCGGATCATCCAAGACGACGCTGCCGCTCATGGATGCCAGAGATGCGGATGCATTGTCGCGTTCGCTGGCGATCCTCTGCTGATCGTAACGCACGCCAAGCTGCCACCCCAAAACCAAGGTAATGATGGGCAGGCTGACTACCGTGAAGATACGCAGGAAACGGCTCATGAATGTCGGAGACTGAATGACGCGCAAAGGGTCGTGCGCATCCGATGCACACAGTATACTGCAACCATGACCCCGACGCGAAAAAAAACAGCGGCAAAGAAGGTGGCCAAAAAGGTTGTAAAGAAGTCCGTTGCGGCGGTGAAAAAATCCGCGACCGTCACGGCTGCCATGAACGTCATGGAAATCATCTCACTGCACCCGATCACAGCCGAAATCATGGCCGGGTACGGGCTGCACTGCTTCTCGTGCTCATTCAACACCATCGACTCACTGGAGGCCGGGGCACGCAGCCATGGACTGGAAGACCAGGACATCGAGAACATGGTGAAAGATCTCAACGACGCGCTGAAGAACGCCCCGCCCCGGCCAGCCACACTCACCGTGACCGAACCGGCTGCGACGTCGATCCTCGGCATCGCCAAAGCCGAAGGCAAAGAAGGTCACGGCCTGACAGTCATCGCCGAAGAAGGCGGCGGATTTTGCATGGAGTTCAACGTGCGCCCCGAACCCGGCGCGAAGACGTTCACCAATAAAGAAGTTCCTGACGTTCGCATCTTTGCCAGCATGCAGACACTCGGCCGCATCGGCGGATCCACGATCGACTTCCGTGAAGGGCGCTTCAAATTGGACCTGCCGGAAGCGGCTCACACATGCGCTTGCGATGGAGGCGTGTGCAAGTGCAGCAAGAAAAAATCCTGACGTCAGTCTTTGTTATCGCCCTTCAAGGCCAGGTTCAGAAGCATGTTGAGTTGGCCCGTCGTTTCCTTGGCTGCGGCGATGGACTTGGCGGCGTGCGGTTCGTAATCCCGGTGCGTGATGACGCAGACGCCTGTCTTTGATGGGTTCTTTTTCACCCGTTCAATCTGCGCTTTCTTGTGCGCGCCACCATAGAGGATGACCGTGCCGGGCGGCAGCCGGTGGATAAAATCGTCGCGCGGTACCTGCCACTCGCCCTCCTTTTCGGAATCGATCTTCGCATTGATGTCCATCCACCGCTGCAGCGTCTCTCGCACATTCTTGGCGTCCACATTTGTGACGATCTGTTCCGGGTCCTTCTTGCCGGGTATGTGTTCGCCGACGTCGATGCGTACGACTGTTTTGCGCTCGGCGTCCCAAACAGGATGCAGTCCGATCGAAAAGCCTCTAGGTTTGGCTATCTCATAGGCGGTATTGATGGGCCGCAGGAGGTTGGCGCAGTCTTGTTTCATGGCCGCCATTTTGCCGTCATTCGCGATTTTCTCCGCTTCCCTTGCCGGATCTTCTGCGCCCCGGGTCGGCATGACCGCCGCCAGCATCTGAGCCGGACTTTTCTGCGCGATCAGATTATTCATGTACTCGTCAGGCCTCAACGTCACGACACGCTTGAAGTCCGCAGACGTCATACGGTGGGCGGCTTCGCCCGGCGCTTCGAATATGGGGGTCTCGTACGTGTATGCATGACTCGCTCCTTCCATGCATGCCGGACCTGCTCCCGCCGCGCCAAGCTCGCCCGCGATGCGCATCGCATAGAAATCGCTGAGCATATTCTCCGGTGTCTTTGTCCCTCCCTCCGGATGGATATGACGGATAAGAAACGTCGCGCGGTTGTGATCGCCGTACCATTCGACGCCGCCGACCGGAATATCACCGGCCTCTTTCAACCGGTCGAGTGCCTGGTACACGCGCATCAAACGCTCCGGCGTCATGGCAGGTGCTTCAGCTTTGGCCTCTGCCACCGGCTGGGGCGCTTTCTTCGAGCAGCCGGCAAAGGCTGCCGCCAATGCAGCCACAACCGCAGCGCGAGTGCAGATGATCCTGAAAAGACCAGGGGCACGACGGGCACGCGGCGCAGCGACAGGCGAGGAACGGAGAGATTCCATACTGTATTTATATCACATAAATCTTATAATGCAAATTCAAACAACCAGTATGGAGAGAAGGCTGAAGAAGCTCAGAAACAGGTAAAAAATTGACAAATACATAAAAGATTCTAAATTGCGCGCCTATGTCAAAAGTCGATCAGGCAATCCGTTATATCGAAACTCCTGGCAATGCGAGGCGGGGTAACCTTTGCACGTATGCCCTGGCTGCCCATAAGAAGGGCAGGCTTGGCGTCATTGAGTTGCCGTTGCACACGAATGCAGAATTTCATGCCCGTATCGCCCAAGCAGTCGAAGACATGCGGGCTGCCGCTCACGAAGGCTTCTTGCTCATTGCCGGAGATGACGTTCTGGAAGACGACGTAGAGAACGCCAGGCATGTACTGCAATCGCTTGCTGTAGGTATAGCCAAATTCGCATTGGAAAAGGAGGACACGAAACATCATCGCAAGTTGCTTGTTCGTGCCGTAACGGGCGAAGAAACGCTTGGTGAACGTAGAGCAGGAAAACCGCAAACGAAAGGCTTTAACCCCATGCTCAAAGGCGAAGAGTTTTATGCCACCGGACAGAGCAGCCATTACGAGGATTGGCATCCACGGCATTTTCCGTCTGTTGCCGTCGCGATGGTGTCCAAGGCAGTGGTGAAACGCATACTTGAGACTGCGCCGGCAGCAGCGGAGAAAGTAAAAGAGAAAGCGAAGGCACGCAGAGGATTGGACTATTTCACGACCGCATTCTTCATCGATTAAAGCCACGCATGCCAAACGCACTCGCACATCAAAGGGCAGCAATATTCATGCGAAAAGCTCCCGTGGCTACGCCCCATACGGAGACGTTCACGCGAGCGCTGAATACTTTCGGCCCGATGTCCCTGCTGCAATTGCATGCAGCAATCGCCGCCACCAGACAGCACGCCTGCAAATGCCTGCACGAAAAAGACAGGACGAAAGCTGAAGCTTGCGCATGGCGCCGGACAAACACCCGCTGTAACCATCAAATCGATGTCGACGAAAATCCGCTGTCGGCCACAGGTGCATACGTGGCAGGTATGTATGTATTACAGGGAATGAATGACCCGCATGCGCCTGCATTCGAAAACATACGCCAGCCTGCACTAAAGCTATGGGGCCTCGACCAGCCGATCCGCTCCGCGTACCGCCTTCTATTGAAGGATGAACCGATCTTGGCCGATCTGCCCGTTGTCCTGCCATCAGAATTGGCCGGAGCAACAACACTGGAAGAGCTGGAGGCGTTGATTGAAGCGGCACGCATTCCGCATGCCAACGAACTGGATCTGGTCGGCAATGGATTGAATCTGCGACTCCGCGAATTGCTCCAGCTTGATGACGGCAGGAAATCACTCGCAGTTCTGGCAGTGTAAGGACATCTGCGATGAGCTATACTCTCAGCCATGATCAAACTGCCTGCGTCGCTGGAAAAGAAACTGATGACAGTCTTTCCGCGTGCCAAGGAGCGTGACCAGTTCGTGGCGGAGGTTGTAGAGAAAGCATTGGAAACCGGCGGCGCCCCGATGGCCGAGCAGCCCGAGAGCATCGGCGGGACCATGCACCTGTTCACCGACGGCGGTTCCCGCGGGAACCCCGGACAGGCCGCCATCGGCGTCGTGCTGTTTGACCCGAACGAGAACAAGGTCGTGAAGGAGCACGGTGAATGCATCGGCATCCAGACCAACAACGTCGCCGAATACCAGGCGCTGATCACGGGTCTGAAAATCGCCAAAGAGCTGCACCCCAACGTGCTGGTGTGCCACCTGGATTCGGAACTGGTGGTGAAGCAGCTGTCGGGCGAATACCGCGTGAAGATGCCCACGCTCCAGCCGCTTCTGGACGAGATCATGCAGCTGAAAGTCGAATTCCCGTCCGTGTTCTTCAAACACATCCCGCGCGAACAGAACAAGCGCGCCGACTTCCTGGTGAACAGGGCGCTGGATGACGCCGGTGTTGGCGCATACAAACCGTTCAGCGGAAAACAACGATAATTCACGGGCAGGAAGACAGATCCTGCGATACACTGTGCCCGTGCATCGTTATCGTTTGTTGTTCACCGGTCTGCTTGGATGTGCCGGGATTCTTGCGGGAATCCAGCATGCCCACGCGGCTCCCGCGATCATTACCTATACCTACGATCATCACATCTACACCGTATCCGTGGTGCAGCATCCGGAATGGAGGCAGTCCTCCACACAGTGGTACTTCCAGGGCAAGAAGGCTGTTCCTCCCTCACGGCTGCAGACCTGCGGCAAAGACGAAATCCAGGAGGCGGGCTGGGAAGCGCGCAGCGACGTCGATTGGGATACCGACGCCATCGCCGACACGCTTCAGCAGCTCATTTCGTCGAAGTTCGACAGGCCCGCAGGGTCGGTTCGCATCTCCAGAAACTCGTCGGGTGCGATTGTGTTCGACGGTGACGGGCTCCCCGGCCGCACCGTGAACCTGACATTGGCCGCGGAGATGACCAAGACCGCGCTGGATCAGAATGTCGCTGCGATCACGCTGCCGGTGGATGCGACGCCGTCACAGGTGACCGTGGATGACGAAGAGCTGCGCAATGCCGGCATCCGCGAAGTCGTAACCGTCGGCGAGTCCGTATTTTCCGGATCACCGGTGAACCGCCGCCACAACATCGCGGTCGGCGTGAACAAGTTCAACGGCCATCTGATTCCGAAGGACGGGATCTTCTCGTTCGTGGAAACGCTGGGGCCGGTGAATGCCTCGACCGGCTACCGCAAAGAACTGGTGATCCAGGGCGACGAGACCATTCCGGACTACGGCGGCGGCCTGTGCCAGGTGAGCTCCACGGCCTACCGCGGACCCTGGGAGTACGGACTGCCGATAGTGCAGCGCAAGAACCACAGCTACGCCGTCACGTACTACAGCCCGCAAGGCACCGACGCGACCATCTACCCGCCGAGCGTGGACATGAAGTTCAAAAACGACACTCCGGGGGCGCTGCTCATCCAGTCGTTCGTGGATGACAAGAGCCGCGCGTTCTTCATCTACTACGGCACCAAAGACGACCGCGAATCCGAAGTGATCGGCCCGTTCGTCTCGGACTACGTGGGGGCACCGAAGGAAGAGAGGATCGTCTACACCACCGACCTGAAGCCGGGCGAGAAGAAGAAGGTCGGCGAACGCCACGACGGCATGAAGGTCATGTGGTACCGCAATGTCCAGATGCCCGGAAGTGACATGAAGATGGAGCAGTACTTCTCCGCGTACCAGGCACGTCCGCTGTACTACCAGATCGGCGTCGCGGCCGGACAGGCTCCGGCTCAGACCCCCGGCAGCGACAATGTTTTGAGTTCGGAGCCCAGCTGGTTGCCGAGCAAGCAGTGAGCGAACAGGTGCAGCTCGCGCCCGACGCCAGGAGCCAGCGGCGGCAGTGATGAGAGCGGCAGCGAGGGCAAGGATTGAAGAAACGACAGCAACTGTGGCGAGATTTTCCGTCCGCGCGGCTGTTCGGCCAATGCGCCGATCGCACCGGTGACCGGATCCAGTGTCAGCTCTTCGCCGGCACGGAATGCTCTATGGCTGACGGATGAGTGACTGAGCGAGGGCATGGCACCCAAGATGAACAATAACTTGAGCGTGAATACTGCGAACAAATCGTGCGGACGCTCTCCGCACGCGCGCAAGAATTCCCCGGTGAGCAGATACGCGTCTTCAACCGGCTCGCCTTCTTCGATCAGCTTCAGCACCAGCTCAATCGCACGCTCTGCAGACGAGAATGCAGCCAGATCGTGCCAGCTCTGGGTGTTGGACTCCATGGATGACGCGCCGGTCACGGTGTAGTGGCCGTCTTTCCCGTCTATGTCGACCCGCGCCACATGCAGCGGCAACAGGCTCCCCCCCTTGCGGCTGTTGAGCTTACGCACGCCCTTGGCCCGCGCCGCTATGCGTCCGTGCTTGCGGGTGAGCAGGATGCAGAAGCGATCGGTTTCGCCGACGTCGTAGACCCGGAGAACGATGGCGTCGTCTGAGAAGGAAGTCCGCATGATAGAAGTGTAGGTGGGCGCTGCAAAGAATCCAACGAAAGTAGGTGGTGAGTGGGTAGTGGTGAGTCGGTCTTGGAAAGCATCACTTCACGCAAAAGTATGACAATCGATAACCGACTCATCACTCCCTACTGACCACCGCTATACGTACAACAACAAAAACTTCACCACCTTAGGCGGCGAGCGGAAGCGTCGACATTGTCAGCTTCGGCCGCAATGCCATGAACGTGCCGAACGCGGCGATCACCGGCAACATCAGGATTTCCAACGGCAACAGCCACGGCAACCATGCCATCAGCGTCAGTCTGGATGTCTGGGCCCACGCGGCAAACAGCCCGTCCGGTCCAAGTGCCGGGATCAGGGTGGGCAAAACGAACAGGCAGCCGGAAATCAGTATGAGCGAGAGCGTGTACGCCACCACCAGCAACGCCAGGATTTCGGTCCAGAACGGCACGAGTATCGCCAAAGGCGCGGCGCCTACCAGTTGTTCCACGAACAGCTCTTCCTGCTTCAGCAGCGCCCTGCGCCGCACCAGTTCGACCACCACGAATATCAGTACGACCATCAGCAATCCGATGAACAGCAGCAGCACCGCCCTCGCAGAATCGATCACGCCGAGCAACCGGTACACCTGCATTTCCTGATCCGTCGTCTGCGAGAGGAATTTGGGATTCACGGTTTTGGCGAACACCGCCTGCTGAATGAACGCCAGGAACTTCGGATAATCGTTGAGCGTCTTCAGGCGCACGCCCATGGTTTCCGGGAACGGGTTGGCGATGCCGAACTTGGTCAGGAATTCGATCAGCTGCGGATCGCGCTGCTTCTGGCGCTCCAAAGCCTGCTCACGCGTGACGTACACCACATCCTGCACATACGGCAGCGACTGGATGTTCTGCATCAGATCCTGGATCTGCACATCTTCGGCTGTCTCCAGGATTTCCAGGCGGATGTCGGTCTGCTCACGCAGCTGCGTGAGACCGGCGTGAACACCCACAACCAGCAACACGACCGCCTGCGCGATGACCAGCACGCCGAACAGCGAGCCGATCGAGGCTCCCCATCCTTCTTCACGAACAGCCGTCTTCAAGCCGCGGAGACATCCGCGCTTGAGCACCAGCTTCACATCGGGCATGCGCAATTGCATGGACGTCAGTGTACCGCGAACCGTTTCTTTACACCATGTCCGCTTCCGTCAGCACTTTTGAATGCTTTTCGATGCGCTCGGCCATCTCCAGACAGTCGATGGCACGGACGTTCTCCGGGTCCAGGTCGATGGCGCGCTGGAACAGCACTTTGGATTTGGCGAACTCGCGCATGCGCAGGTAGACCACGCCCAAATCACACAGCGTCAGGGGGTTGTTGGGGTCCAGATTCAGCGCGCGCTCCAGCGTGACCACGCCCGGCATGCGCTCGCCGCCGTTGAACAGCGACCAGCCGATGCAGCGCAGGATCTCCGGATTGTTCTGCTTGGTCTTGTTGGCCAGTTTCAGCTCGGTAACCGAGACGTTCCACTCCTCATTGTGGCTGGCGATAAAACCCAGGATGTAGTGACCCGTAAAACTCTCTTTGTCCAAAGTGACCGCCCGCTTGGCAGCGGCCAGAGCGCGGTCGAAGTGTTCCAGGCTCAGTTCGTTATCGGCGATTTCCTCCAGTGCGGCGACGTTGTCCGGGTTCAGTGCCAGCAATCGTTCGAGCAACGCCAGCGCCTGATCGTATTTCCCCTCCAGCTTGAGCTGCTCGGACTGGCGGAGCGTATAGAGCGTGGTGTCGTCGTACGTCTGTCTCATAGGAAGGGAAGGAATGGCGAGGAGTATAGCACACTGCCGGTGGAATCCGATCAAGCGGCGAAGAAGTAGATAACAGTGGAGAGGATCATCCAGGATCCGACGATGATCGCGAGGCCGATGACCGAAGCCTTCATGATCTTCTTGCCGTTGGAGACCGAGAACGTGCCCTCTTCGCTGCCCGCGGACGCAACCATCATGAGCGCGCCGACAAGAAACAGTGTTGATGCGACCAGAGTGCTCCACAGCAGCAGGACATTGATCAATCCCTCGAAAATTCGGGGAATGGATGTGTGGACACCCGTATCGATCACAATCGGGTCGCCCGGAGTGTACGCACCGGCAATCGCGGGGATCAAACAGAAGGCCGAGAAAATGAGTGTGCGGAGCCGGAAAGACATCCAAATAGTATACCATATTTTACATTCCGAGAGAAGGTCGGATGCCGTCTGAAACCGGGGGAAAAGGAGTAGGCCGGTGAAACCGGGGAATTACGGGTTTTTGCCTTGTTTTAGTGGTTTTCTGCGGTTTCTGTGCTGCTGCAGGCTTGGCATTCGAGACCTCCGTCACCTACACTAAGACGTCCATGTCCAACCACGGATTTCAATCACGATCCATCTACGAGGAACCGGGCGATCCCAAGCAGCCCGATGAACCGCGGGACTCTGCCGAACCCGTGCAGAAAAGCGAACCATGGGAACCCGGTGCGCCGATAGAACCGGAGCCGCAGCATGGGACGTTGCGTGACCCCGTTCATCTGGATTTGAGCGAGCGCCGCCGCAAACAGCGGCACCAGAACCGCGAACCGCGCATGATGAAAAGCAAAGCGCTGCTTGCGCGTACGTGGGCCCGCATCACACGCAGACGCAACCGCCGCGAGTGGGTTCTCGCTGTAACCAAAGGCGCCGGCATCGGTGCCGGATTGATTACGGCATTCCTTCTGCTGCTGTGGTTCACGTTGCCGGACATCAGCGATCCGGCCTCTCTGTATGCGTCGCAAAGCACGGTCATTCTGGATCGTAACGGCGTGGAGCTGTACCGGTTGTACGCCGAACAGGATCGCACGCCGGTTCCGGCCGAGAACATCAACAACTTCATCAAGTCGGCCACCATCTCTATAGAAGATGAGCGCTTTTTTGAGCGCGGATGTCTGGATATCGAAGGCCTGAGCCGCGCAGCATTGAGCCAAATCTTGCCCGGCGTATTCGTGCGTTCGGGTGGATCCACTCTCACCCGCCAGTTCGCGGGCAACGCGCTCGTCGGCCGCAAAAACAGCGTCGTCCGCAAGATCCGGGAGCTGATGCTCGCATGTCAGCTGGAGCAGCGGTACGACAAAGACGATCTGCTGGTGCTGTACCTCAACCGCATTCCGTACGGGCAGAACGCCTACGGCATAGAGCAGGCGGCGCAGAACTACTTCAACTCGCACGCCAAGGATGTCACGCTCGCGCAGTCGGCCACGCTTGCCGCGCTCCCGCAGCGTCCCAGCTACTTCAGCCCGTACGGCCACCACGTGCACACCGAGGTGTCCGACGCCGTCGTGCAACGCATCATCAAAGGTGAAATCACCAATGCATCGCAGATTCCGGATGCAGAAGTGACCATCGGGCTGCTTGGCCAGAACGTCGGCAGCGGATCCACGACTGTGTACATCGGCGGACGCACCGACCAGGTGCTGCGCAACATGCTGGATCAGCACATGATCTCAAAAGAGGAGCACGACAAGGCGGTGAAAGAGGCGCTGACGATGACGTTCACCCGCGCCCGCGAGAGCATCCGCGCACCGCACTTGGTGCTCTCGGTGCAGGAGCAGGTGGAAGAGCTGCTCGGCATCGATGAAAAACTGATGGAGCAGGGAGGCTTTCAGGTCACCACCACCATCAACTGGGAGATACAGCAGGTGGCTGAGAGCGTGCTGACAAAGCACAAAGATGACCTGCTGAAGCGCTTCGGTGCGCACAACGCCGCACTGATGTCGGTCGATCCGGTCACGCGCGAAGTGCTGGCGTACGTCGGCAATATCGATTTCAGCGACGAAGAGCACGAAGGCAAAATCGATATGGTGCGCTCGCCGCGCCAGCCGGGATCCAGCTTCAAACCGTTCGTATACGCCACCGCATTCGAGCAGGGCTACGGCCCCGCCACGCCGATGTACGACGTACCGACAAAATTCGGACTGGATCAGCCGCAGAACTTCGGCGGCGATTTCTGGGGATTGATGACAGTGCGCACGGCCTTGGCAGGCTCGCGTAACATCCCGGCAATCAAGGCGTTCTTCCTGGCCGGCGGCGAAGAGCCGGTGCTGAAGATGGCCGCACGCCTGGGTGTGACCGCACCGCTCGAGAGCAGAACCGAGCTGCAGAAAGACAATCCGGACTTTGAGTACGGCTATCCGCTGGCCATCGGCTCAGCCGAAGTGCCGCTGTACCAGATGGTGGAGGGATACGCCGCGCTCGCCGACGGCGGCCGCGCCATGCCGGTCGTAACGATCCTGAAAATCGCCGATAAAGACGGCAACATCCGGTACCTGGACAAACGCCCGCCGGCAGAACAGGTCGTAGATCAGCGCATCGCGGCGCAGATCACCTCCATACTCAGCGACGTCTCTGCCAGGCCGAACAACGACTACTGGAAGAGCATCCTGTCGGTGCCCGGTTACCAGGCTGCCGCCAAAACAGGCACCAGCAACAAGTGTCTGGAGAAATCCGAAGGCTCCGACGGCGTCTGCAAAACCCGCCGCCCGGAGAGCACGTGGACCATGGGATATACGCCGAACCTGGTCACCGGCGTGTGGGTCGGCAACGCCACAAGCCAGTCACTGTTCAATAACGCCGACGGTCTGACTACTGCCGCGCCGCTGTGGAACGAATTCATGATCCAAGCGCACAAGAAACTGGAGAAAACCAAGACTGCATTCGAATTGCCGGCAAATGTGACGCAGCCGCTGGTGTCTAAATTGTCGGGACAGCTGGCCTCTGACTGCACACCGGTGGATCTGCGCCGCTCGGACATGTTCCTTGCCGGATCCACCCCGACCATCGAGGACACAGCCTGTGTGAAGATGAAGGTCGATAAGGTCACAGGACTGCTCGCATCACCGGCCTGTCCGCAGGACGCGGTGGAGGAGCGCGCGTTCTTTGTGCCGTCGAGCGAGAAACCCGAACGCTGGCCGTTGTGGGAGCAGGCGGTGCAGGAATGGGCCAAGAAGCAGATGGTGTCCTGGAACGCCAATCCGGAACACTCCGGCTCGCTGCTGCCGCTGCCGCTGCCACCGACCGAACTGTGCGATCCGGCACTGACACCAGGCCGCCTGGATAAGCCGACCGTAAGCATCACGTCTCCGTCGTCGGGCGAAGGTGTCCCCTACCCCGCCTTCAGTCCGCGCGCATCCGTGCAAGCCGGTGCCGCGCTGAGCGAGGTGACGTGGTTCGTGGATGGCAAACAAGTCGCCTCGTTTACAGAGGCTCCGTTCAGCGGCATGGTCCGCGCACCGAGATCAATCTCCAAAGACGGTTCGCACACTCTGCGTGTGAAAATCGTGGATAAATACTTCAACACTGCAACCGCGGAAACAACGTTCCGGTTTGAAACCGATGCCAACGCACCGCAGGTACGATTCTTGCAGCCAACCGATGGCGCAACGTTCACCGCGGGGGCATCCGTGAACATAAGCGTCGATGCGGAGGACGCCGGTGGCGTGGAGCTGGTGCAGTTCTTCCTGGATGGCACGCTGCTCACCACCCGCCGCTCAGCCCCGTACGAACTGACCTACACGCTCAACGAAGCGCCGGGAACGCACTTGCTGAAGGCGACGGCTAAGGACAGCGCCGGAAACGAGTCGTCGGACGAGGTGGAGATCACGATCAACTACTAGGCTTTCGCCTGTTCGCTCTCGTGAGCGCTCACGTAGGCCTTCCACAGTGCGGCCAGTCTGCCGTTACCCTTCTTGAGCGCGTCCGGCGATCCGTGTTCGATGATGCGTCCGTTCTCCAGCACATACACCGTGTCGAAGAATTCCAGCAGGTGCAGCTTGTGAACCGATGACACCACGCAGCGGTCGGCGAATTTCTCGACCAGGTTGGCGTAGATTTTCATCTCGTTGCCGGAGTCGACCGAACTGGTCGGCTCGTCCAGCAGGATGATGTCGCTGCGCTTGGCGGCGAAGAATCCGCGTGCCAGTGCCAGACGCTGCTTTTCGCCTCCGCTCAGGTTCACACCCTTCTCGGCAGTATTCGTCTGCAGTCCTCGCGGCAATTTTTCCAGCACGCTTTCGAACGCGGCAAGCTTCACGTCCTCCATCACTTCGGCCGATGTCTGGTCGGTATCCAGCGTGATGTTGTACTCGATGGTGTTCTCGAAAATTTCGGGCTCCTGCGGGATGAGCGTCACGCGCGATGCCACGTCATTCAGGCCATGGGGCAACGGTTTGCCATCACACTCAACGACCGCAGAATCCGGCGTCTGCAAGCCACGAAGCACGGCCATCAGCGTGGATTTTCCGCTGCCGCTTTCACCGACAAGCGCGATTTTCGACGTGCGTGCGAGTGTGATGTTCACATCTTTCAGGTGGTGCTCGCGCTGCTCTTCATCCTTGTACGTGAACTGCAGATCGCGGATCTCCAGCTGTTTCCAGCCGTCCGGCAGGCAGCAGTGCACGCCGTAGTCAGCGCGCTCCGCGCCGAGGATCGCATTCACCGACTTCAGGTCTGCGTATTGCTGAACCGTAGTCGAGTACTTCCAGGCGAACGTGAAGAACGCGCCGCTGATTTTCTGCAGGTACTCGTAGAGCATGAAGAACGTGCCGGCCAACGGGACAACGCCCGAGCCGATCGTCGAGTATGCATACCAACCGAGAGTCACGACCGTCATGAGCGTCATCACCACGCTGGCCATGAACCACTTGGTTTCGTTGATGGCTGACTCGCGGCGGACGATGGGATAATAATGCGTGAGTCTGCGGACATGCTCATTCCGCGCCAGCTGCTCCAGCCTGAGCGTGATCACAGTCGTGATGTTGGTGACGTAATCATGCAGCGCAGAAGCCACGAAGTGCTCTTTCTCGTTGATGCGTTCGTATAACGGCAGCAGCACGCGGTCGAACAGGAACACCAGTGTCAGCGCCGATATGCCGACAACGAGCGCGATTCCCGCGGCCTGCGGCATGATGATGAGCAGCGCAATGACGGCAACCGCCGGACGCAGGAACATTTCGATCAGCTGGAACGAGTTTTCGGTGAAGTCGAACAGCGCGCGCGTCGCCTTGCGCATCCGGTTGATGGTCTGACCGGAGTGGTTCTGCTTATGCCACTGCACCGGCAGACTGACGACGATGGAAAACAGATGATCTGCGAACGTGTTGCGGGTGTGGAACGCGTTGATACGCTCGAGCACGCGCGCGGGGCCGTGGAAAGCCCAGAAACCGATAGTGAGCAGGATGAAAACACCGAGATAGAACATGATCCGCGAGAGCGCGCCCTCCTGACCCGCCTGCTGGACGTTGTTGAGCACGATGCCGATGACGTACGGTTCGAACAGGTACGTGACGTTCGCCACGATGAACATGCCGACATACAGCGCGAGCACGCCGCGGCGGCCTTTGGAATACGTCCATGTTGCCGATGCGAGTGCTGCGAAAACTTTCACGGGGAGGAGAAGGATTAGTTGAGAACTATACTAGATGAGAAAAACGCTCCGGACAAATGCGGAGCGCACATGGTAGAACTGAAATCCGGCCTTGGAAACAAAAAAGTTGACAAAATATACGCAGTATTGAAGAAAGTGATAAAAGCCAAAATGCAATTGCAGAGCGGAATTAAGGCGTTTACAGTGCGAGACATGCAAAAGAACACCATCATCTCCGCGTCCACCGTCGGCATGTCCGTTGTCATCGCAGCTGTTATTTTCGTCGCGCAGAGTCCTTCGATTCTGCAGGGAAATCTGACGATGTCGTCGATGTCTCTCGCGTCAATCGGAATGATGCAACCGCCGATGCCGGTAAACACAATGCCGTCGATGCCGGTAGACACGATGCAGCCGCAGGACGGATTCGACCCGGAAGAGATGGCTGACATGATGGCTGCCGCGGCGTTTGTGCCCGGCACTTTCGACGAGGTCGTCGGCTATGAGGACGCCTCTTCATCTGTTGGCACTGAGAATACCTCAGAGCCCAGCGACGGCCTGACTGGTGGAACCACTGGTGGCAGCACGACTGGAGGTACTCCGCCACCAGCGCCAATTGCGTGCGCAAACGGTCAATCTGCCAACCTCCACGGCAACAATATAGGCAGAGGAACCGGCATTGATCTGGATCAGGCCAAGGCAATCGCAGCTGCAATAGCGCAAGCCACGAAAATGGCGGAGGACGGATGCAAAACCAACCAAAGAAATCCGGATCAGATCGACCCAAATTCGTGTCCAAAGGACGCCAGAGGCAACCCGATACTCACTCACCCTAACTGCAAAACGGTTGTACCTCCCGCTCCGGCCGGCTGCACATGCAGCACGGTTACCACGACCTATGCCAATGACCGCAACAACCCCGTACAGGTCTCGCTGAGTCAGCCGTACGCCACGAACAGAAAGTGGAGGGCAATCTATCAGACCTCGGGAACATGCACCGTGCAGCGCACCGGTTGCACGAGACCAGCTGCGGCAACACCCGCAACCCCGCCCACGAGACCGACTCCCAAGAGATAGAGGAAGCCGCACCTAGGCCACTGCCCGTGCGTTTGTGTGCACTTCGGACACATCCTCGTCCTCTTCCAGGATGCTCATCAGGGATTCGATTTTCAACCAAGTGTGACCGTCCACATCGACCGTCTGTTTGGGGACAAATTTGAGTCCGGCCGATTCGATCGCGAAGCCTTTTGACTTCATGAAATCACGGACCTTCGGCCAATTGGTTGGATCGGTGACGACCTGGATGTGTTCGTCGCTGGTCTGGAAATCATCGGCACCCTGGTCGATAAGTTCCAGTTCGAGCATTTCCAGTTTGGCAGGATCGGAAATTTTGTCGCCGAGTCCCGCGTCCCCTCCTCCAGCCAAAACTACACCCTTGCGATCGAACATCCACAACACGGATCCGCCACCGGCGAAACGTCCGCTGTTTTTATCCAGTGTGGTTTTCACGTTGCTGAGCGTGCGGTTTTTATTGTCGGTCAGGCACTCGATGATGAACGCCGATCCGCCCGGGCCGTACGCCTCGTAGGTAAGTTCCTGCATCGCATCGCCCTTCAATTCGCCGCTGCCTTTCTTGATCGCGCGGTCGATGTTGGCATTCGGCACGCTGTCGGCCTTGGCGGTTTCGATGAGCGTACGCAACCGCACGTTGGTGACGGGGTCGCCGCCGCCCTCGCGTGCCGCGATTTCTATCAGACGGGCGTATTTGGTGTAGACCTTGCCTTTGCGGGCATCCTGCGCGCCTTTACGCACGCGGATATTCGCCCATTTGGAATGACCTGACATACCGAGAGTATGCCAAATTTCCGGGCGCCGATCCATGCCTGGCGATAGGGAAACCCGCTGTTATTTTGGCTTCCGGATTCCACGCGCTTCCCTGAATTGGCGGATCGGAGGCAGCTTGTCGAGAAGCGGCGTGATGTCGACGTAATCGTGGTGACTAGAGGGGCGGGTGAGACCGATATCGGTGAGCGGCCTGGCCTGAGTGTCATAGTCGAACGGTTTGTTGGTCAGGAATCCTGAATTGATGATCTCATCGTGCGTGCCAAAGGAATTCACGCGCGCATCCGCAAAACAGATTTTCTCCACCCATACGCGGCCCTGGGTGTCGTACGCCATGTGCCATTCGACCTTCCTGCCATCCAGCGTCCCGAAATACTTTTCCACGGTTGTCGGACCGGCAATGAGATGTTGCGATGCATGCGATTCGACCGGTCCCTTGGTGAAATCCGGCACGAATCCAGGCGGAAGTTTTTCGCATGCCCTAGCCATGTTTTTAACGTCACTCTCGCCGAACCTCGCGAACGGCTTATCGCTCCTGGTCATAAAACTCCCCGCACCGTACTCCTGCAAGCCGCCAAGCTGCCCCTTGTCTTTGTAGTATTCGGGCTCGGCCTCCTTCAGCTCGACCATCGACCGTTCGGACAATTTTCCGAAATCGAAATATGTCGTCGTACTGAAGCCTTCGCGCGTCGTCAGCTGCTTGGTCTTTAACAGGCTCTCCATGCGCGCACTCAGGTGAAGCGCAAGCGGACCGGCCAGCTGTGTCTCCTGGGTATAGTGCTTGCCTTTGTTTAAATGCCCGCCGAAGAGGGTAACTCCCGGGCTGCGCCACGAACCTTCGGATTGCGACTGGTAAAAGAGGCGCGGCCGCATTTGGCCGTTCACTTCGACATAGGCGATGACATAGATGCGGCCCTTGCCGTCCAGGAACGGGTCGGTGAGATGGAACGTTTGACCGTCGATGGTGACGCTGTGTTCCGGAATAAAGCCCTGCTGGAGCAGATCCTGCGTACGTGGCGGCTGAGAGGAATCCTTGGCGATACGATCCCAACGCGGACCTTTGCCTTCCGCGCCTGCTTCGGCACGCGGCTGCACCGGCGCGGGATCGGATGCGGCCTTGGGTCTCGCGGACACCGGAGGAGCGGCATCGGGGCGCACGTTCTTCGCCAACTCGGCATCTGTGAAGCGCGTGCTGAAATGCTTGCCATCGATAACTCTGTCAAACGTATGCATGGCGACGCCGGTCCTGGGGTGCGCTTCAAGACCGAAGTATTTCCAGCCTGCTTCCCATGCCCCGCTCGAACGCAAGACAACGTACTCGGTGCCCACCTTCAGATCCGCGACCTGCAGGGGTTTTGTAACCTGTTCGGGTGCCGGGGGCTGCGGAGCCGGAGCCTGCCTGGGGAGATTCGGCGCCGGTTGCACGGGTGCGGCCGGCGCTTCGACGATCACATCCGGTGACGGCAATGCCTCGCCGGTCAGACTCTGCACCTTCTTCCGCGCCGCCTCGAGAACCAGAGCCTTATCCATGCGCGGATTCGTTTTTGTATTTGTGCCGACTTCCCGCATCACCAAAAAACCAGGTTCTCTGCTTTCGCGATGAAGCACGTACGTTTTGCCTTCGATCTCGACCTCCATGCCCAGCGACAATCTGCTCATGAGATCGACCTCGTTGATTGGTGTATCTGGCTTCACTTCGGCAGGTGCGGGCTTCTCCGGAGGATTGGACCCACCCGCTCCCGGAAGAGCGTCTTTTTTTGCCGCTTCCCTGCGGGCGAGCTCGGCTTTGATTTTCGCAGGCATTTCGAAGACGTCACGGATGCGTTTGATCGGCAGAACCGCGCGCGCGATCGTCTCGGGCGAAGGCGGAATGTGATCCTGGTTGAGTGTATCGATAATGAAGGCTTCGGCTTTATCGAACTGCTTTTTTGCCATCATCTCCGTCAGCGCCGGGACGTCATATCCTTCGATCTCCGAAAGTGCGACCCTGAATTCGGCATCGACATCCAATCTTTCCAGATTTTTGAGCTGTGCATTCAGCCGTTCGGTGGAGATCTTCGTGAGATCGGCCGGATCGGGGCCCGCAGCCTCTGGAGATGGCTTGGGTGCAGAAGGCGCGGGACGACTCTCGCGCAGTTTCAATTCAGCTTTGATCGTGGTGATTTCTGCAAACCTGAGGGTGCTCGGCGACCGCGTCTGCTCTGCCTCGAGGAATCTGCACCGGTCAGTGAGTGCCGCATCGCTAGCATCCTTGAATTCACCGGCAATCGGCTCGGAACCCGGCGCCGGGCGCACGATGGCGGTGGCGTCTGCGGGAGCACCGCAGAAACCGGCATCCATGAGCTTCATCACACGCGGGTTCTCTTTCCCGAATGTCTCGAACAGACGGCGTAATTTCAGGGCGTTCTTCATCACGTTTCCCTCATCGATGGCGCCGGGCTTAGCGTGCGCATCGCAGACCGCTTTCCATTCGGCATCGGTAAGCGGCTCACCGCCAAGGTATTCATTTGCCAAGGCGCGGCGTGCGCCGTCCGGCAAGTCTCCGTTCTGCTTCAGGAATTGTTTCACTTGCAGAGTGTCACGGCGAACGGCGGGGTCTAAGGCGATCTCCGGTCTGCCCGCTGCCGGAGCGGGACGCACGGCGTCGACCACATACTCGACTGTCAGTCCGGACGTCGGATCGCGTCCGCCCGTCTCGGTGACCTGCATGCCGGATTTGGCCAGCTCGGCGTCGGCCGCAGCCCGGGCCTGCGCCTGGGTTTCGTTGGGGGCACGCTCGATCTTGACCGAGGCGGAGAGCTCGCCGGCTTTGGGCAAGCGCACGGGCGAGAACCGCTTGGTCGCGATGATGGTCGCCAGACTCACAAAGCTGGCAAGGTGGTTGCTGATCTGATCCAACCCCGCTGCGTCGAATGCGGCATGGGCACCCGTTTCCAGCGCCATCAGCGCCGGCAAATCTTTCAGACCGCCGATGAACGCATGTTCGAACACTGCACCCGATCCTCCAGCCTGCAACTTTGCCGCCTGCTCCTGCATGACCTTCGCTTTCTCCAGAATTTTTTCCGCCCGGCCCGTGTTTTTCAGCAGCGCCTGAACGAAGCCGCTGTTCTGCGCCATTTTCGAGGTCAGCGCGCCGATCGCCTCGCCTGCGGCTCCGGCTCCGAGAAACGTCACGAAGCCGACCAGCCATTCCTGGGCGTACGGCACGGCGACCGCGTCCAGGAAATCGATGTTCGGCACCTGCTCGCCTTTGGCACGCCGGTCGTCGAGCGCTTTTTTCTGGCGAAGATAATTCCCCAGGGTCGATCCGCGCGAGTAATGCTCGTCGCCTTTCGCCTGGTGGGCTTGGAACGTGAATTCGTCGACCAGTTCGTTGCCGGCGATCAAGGCTGCCGAAGACAATGCGGCGACGATGACCGGAGACGCGACGCCCAATGTCGCGATGGCGAGCGCGCACGCGGCTGCACCGACGATTATTTTTGGCCCGTTCTCTTTGATCCACCCGAGAAGACCGCTCTCGCGGAAACGCGACTCATCCAGAATGAACGAGCAGATGTCTTTCATGTAGCCGTCAGGCTTCAACATGTCAGCCACACCGCGCAGCGAATCTATGCGTGCGCGCAGTTGCCGCGCCATTTCCGAATCGCCGCTGCTTCGCGCCAGTGTTTCCAGGCGCTGCAGGCGTTCCATGGTGGTGTTCACGCTTTCCTGCACTTGCCGGCTTCCAAGGAGCGTCAGCAGACCGCGGGCTTCCCTACTCGTCTGCTGGTACAGATCGGCCGTGATATTTTCCAGTCTGCCGGACTGCTTGGCTTCCATGACTTTCGACAGGAAATCCAGGCTGTGTTGCGCGCGGCCGATCGCGCCGAACAACGTGCCGGTTTGCGGGTCGTTATCCAGCGTCTGAACCAGATCGTGCAGCTGCTCGCCGTGGGTTTTTTTAATGGCTCCGAAGTCATGCGACGACTCGGGTCCGCGGACTCCTGCTATCTGCAGCTTTTCTTCGCCGCGTCCCCCGTCGACCTTCGCGTACGCGAGATCCGCCGCGGTCACGGTATCGCAACTGGATCGCACCACCACGGTCCAGGAATCCTTCACTCTGCCCAGACTTGTCCTGCTGTGCTGCTCGGTTTTGCAGTCACGTGGGGCGCGGCGCAGCACCAGCGTCTGACCGGCAGGCACTTTTTGCATCATGTCGCGCGCAGACTGATCGAAAAGCACGCCATGAGCCACGACTCCCCCGGCGTTGACCGAATGGAAGTCTTTTTCGTCCGCCAGAATAGGAAAATCGTCGTCCGGAGAGTTCGGCTGCAGAGCGATTTTGCCAGCCGGCACGTTGAGCGGCCGTATACCCCGTCCGTTAGTGGTCCAGGGGCCCTGATAACGCGCGATGTCAAATCCGCATTTCGGAGGTCCAAAGTTGTCGCGGGTGGAGATCCGAACAGGCGCTGTCAGATCGATTTCGACCAGCCCGTTCGCGTTACGCTTCGCCCGATTCTCAACCGGTGTATCGCCGTCCCGTTTGACCATGACGTCCGTAAGATCTTCGGCAAAAACCGGCAGGATATCCAACTGCGGCGGCTGTCCTTCCAATGCACTGAGGTCGATGGAAGAAAACGGTTGCCGCATTTGCTTGCGCATGAACGCGAGCCTCGCCGCCTCATCTGATTGTTCGGTCTTGCCATCGATTTCGAAGTCCCTGCTCAGCTCTACGAACGAAGGGTATTTCCCGAGCTGAAGATCGCCAGCGGTGAGATTCGTTGTGCGCAAGCGCGCCGCCGTGATGCGTTCCGCCAACTCAGGGAAACGCGCCTTGATGACTGGGCCGTACTGCCTGTCGAGCGACATGTACAGGATGTCCTGCGTGCGGATATCGCCGGCCTGGCCTGCCGCGTGCGCGCGCATGAGACCTTCAGCCAGATCGAATTCCTGCAATTGTCCCTGCTCCAAAAGCGCGGCATCGAGTGCCTGGCGGGCGGACGCGACATCGGCGATCCTTCCCCGCATTGCAGCGTCATCGCCCCTGTTCGACGAGTCGAGCAATTCTTGCGTGCGTTGCATGAGCCGCTGGCGGGCATCGGCCACGCGCGCATCGATTTTCGTACCGGTCGTGTAGCGCAGTGCACGCACGCGCTCGTCAAAATCTTTCGTGAGCAATCCGCCGTTGGGACCACCTTCGGCCAGCGCCTTTTGCGACATCTGCACGGCCAAACGCGCCGTGTCGATGGACTGGGTAAACCCGAGCGCCTCACGAAGCGGCGCGGGTAATGCGTTGAGCAACACGACCCTGCGGTCGACCATCAAGACGGTATCGGCTCCGTACGTTTCAGTGATCGTCTTGGTCATGTCGGCGCACCGCCTTTCCCAGTTTGTCAGATTCGGCGGACCTTTCGACGCATCGGTTGCGGCACGTTCATCGGCACTGCCGCGCATCCAACGATTGACGGTCGTGCGGACCGGATCTGCTTTCATGGCATCCAGCGAGGCGTCGGGGCCGCCTGTCGCTTCCGCGCGTTGCGCTCGGTACCCGGGCATCGCGGCTTCCAGTGCGGCTATGCGCACGGCCACGGTCTCGCCGGTTGAGACGGTCTGGGTCGCGGGGTTCGGGTACGTCCGCAGATGCACAAGCTCTGCTTCGTTTGCGGTGATGATCTCGTCGTATGCGCCGAATCTTGTCCGCTTGTCACCGGTCAGCGGCAAACCTCTGACCCTGTCCGACGCGCGATCCGACCGGACGCGCAATGCGCGCTCGACCTCGGGCGCCTTGTCCGACAACGCGGCGGCAACCTGCGCTCGTTCAGCACGGTACGTGACAAGCGCTGCGTCCAGTGCGGCGATGCGCTCGGTTCTGGCGGGCGTTGCCGGTTGCGTACGCAGATACGTCGCTTCATCGGCATTCGCGGCGATGACCTCGTCATACGCAAGCAGCAATGCTGATTTGTCAGACCTCGTTCTGGCGATCTCCAGCGTCGAATGGGCGGCATCGGAACGCGTGGATTTGGCTCCCTCGGGCGCCGAACGGTTCGTCGCACCGGTCTGCTCGGTGCGCAGTGAGGCGATGAATGCATCAACCTGGGTCTGATATTCATTGAGACCCGCCACAATCTCCGTCACGCCCGTGCGGCGCTTGAGCAAGGCGACCGTCGTCGTCTCGACGTTCACGCGGACACTCTGCAGTTTCTGCCACTGGCCCCTGCTTTCCAAAAGAGCATTCTCGAGCTGGCGAGCGGAGCGCAGCTGCTCCAGCAACACGTTGGTCTTGCCGATGTACGCGTCGGTCCAGGCCTTGTTCTGGGCGTCGCGGGTCGCCGGATCGGTCTCGGTCGAGATGGCAACCTTGGCATCGACCCTGGAGTCCGCGGCATCGATCCGCTGCTCCTCGGAGCGGATGGCCTGCAGCCGGTCTGGGGTGTCCGGGGCTTCGCTCATGCGTCGTTGAAAAGAGAATCGGCTGCCGCCTGATCCGCATCTGCGGACGTCTCGGATTCAGACCGGAGCAATGTCTTGTTGCCGCTGTGCAAAACCGTCTCCAGCTCATTCAAAAAACCCTTGTCGCCATGCGCGACTCCGTCACGAACCGCGGCATCCAGCATGCCGGCCAATACCCCGTCTTCACTCTGCAAAAGTTGTCTCAATGCATCAGCCTGAACATCCGTCATGGATGGCAGTGCGGACTGGAGGATTTCCCGTTGGTCCGGGCGCAAGAACGGAGAGGCTGCAAGCAGCGACCGGAGGAAGTCTTTTTGTGTGTGCATAAAATCTTACTATTTTAGCAGAAAGAGGCCAAAAACGGAAGATGTCAGGCTGCATTGCACAGAGCACTGAAGGTGTTAGGGAAAATCAGCAAAATATGCTATAATTATTGGATTTTGGAACACGCCAAATTCATGCACACAAACACACATATTCGGCTGTTGAAAAATCCGTGCCGCGAGCAGCGTCTTTTGAGTCAGCATGCCGCACCGGGCTCAGCGCCGGGAACAGCGCCGCCGGAAGGTGCGCCAAGGGCGCCCAGGCCGGGTGACGGCAATGCGGCCAAGAAATTGTCAGACCAAGTGTATGCGCTTCGCGGACGCATTGTGGACGTCGGCCGGCAAACCAACACTCCGTCGCTGGATGAAGAAGCAAAGAAACTGATGACGGTATACAACAATTTGGTGAACTACCAAAACATGGAAGTAAAAGCGATTGATGCGGAAATTGAAAAGAAAATTCAGGAAGTCTACGCCGCAATCGATGTAGCACAGCAGGCATTGCGTGCGGTAGAAACGGCTAGTAACAGAATCCAGGATTTCAAATCCGAAGGGAAAGATGAGAATGGGTGGACCAAGTACTCGTTCAGCCTCAATGCGTCATCCATGCAAACGCGCGGACCGATCATCATGTACAGCGGATACGTGTCCAGAATGTACCAGGGAAAAATGACACAAATGTCCATGAGCGAGTATACGACCGATGGCTGCTTTAACGCGCCCGGCCAAGCCGTGAAGATGTCCAATCCGCTGCGACTGGAACGTAAAGTGGTGGGAGACCGCTGCGTGTATACCTTGCTATTCGATCCCCTTTTCGAACCCAAGAAGGATGCCTCCACTAGCGACCTGATGGTGTCGAATGGAAGAGATGACATCGTCAGCCTGCGCTTTGACCAACGCGCACCGCTGGTCAAACCGGATGCCGCGGCAGTGCGTGACGACCTGAAGGTCAATACCTATAGATTCAACCTGAAACCGTGGAAGCCGGTGCCGGCCGATCGCCCGGTGAAACTTGCGGACGTGGATATCGTCGCTGAAGACCTGTCCCCCGAATGGTTCGTGCAGACGGTCGCCGGCAAAATTATCGCGTTTAAAAACGGTGATCCGAGAATGCACTTTCTCGGTCGTGATGAGAAAGGCAACACCACAATGGGGCCGGTGACCATCGACACCCAGTTCCAGATCGCGGTTCAGCTGGCCACCGTAGGCAATGCCACGTTGCAAGACGGCGCCACCATGCTGGGCGGCGACAAAGACTACAACTACTGCCGCCGCGGCGACTGTCTGATGCGCTACAGCAAGAGAACGTCTTCATCCGAGATCTGCAACCCTGCCTTCGATTACGCATGGAGACCGGCATTCGCCGATGTCATCGAAAAAAAAGCGATCCAGGGCGACGCGACACTCACAGCAAACCAGTTCGTGAAAGGCCCCGACGGAGTATGGGCCAAGGCCGACTCCCCATGGCAGTTCAAAAATGACGGCTCGGGCCGCTGGCTGATGAAGGGTCCGACCGCCCCGGCCTGGAAAGAGGCGACGCCGGTAGGCTGCGCCGAGGATGATCCGGCCAGAGGGGTGCTGACTGAATTGAAACAGGCGAACAGCATCAATTCAGGAGGCGTAGGCGCCCAAGCCAAAGCAAACGAGGTATCGGCCCGGAACAAGGAAGTGGAAGTCTGGCTGTTGCAGAACGGCTGCCGTGCGCGTACTGAAAGCGGCAGCGATTTCAGCAAGACCAACTACGAGGGATACGAACCCATAGAGCCGACCGGACCGTACAGGCCGCAATTCAAATTCATCCCGAAAGACGGCAAATGGATGGTGCGCTGGAGGTCGTTTGAAGACTGGTATGAGCCTGGATACAAACTGACATCCGATGATGACCGCGCACAGCACCCGGTGACGAAACCGATAATGGAATATCTCGCCGGAGCGAACAAGACACTGACCCGCACGGCTCCGCTGAAAACGCTGCCATCCCCCATCAAGCCCGAACTCACACTGAAGCCGCTGGTCCCGGCCGAGCCTCCGCCGCCGCCTTCAGATGCGGAAAAACCGAACGACCAGATGAAAGACGCCTTGGTGCAGGAGATCGGAATGAAGCAGGAAGAAACCATGATCATGTTTGAGAAGTTCAAAGCCAGCTCCAGCACCAAAGACCTGCTGCTGCTCATCGCGCGCATGCAGGAAGAAGTCACGCTGCTGCGTTCAAACAGAGGCCTGATGGATGACGAAAAAGTATTGGCCCCGGACGGCAAACCGATACTCGGTCCCGACGGCAATCCCATACCGAACGTACCGCTGATCGCCTACTTCAAAATGAGCGTGGAAAACCGCGTCGCTGAATGCACCACTGCGCTTCAGCAAATGGAGCCGAAGATCAAGGAGCTCGCCTCCACGGCGGACGAGAAGATCAAAGCCGCCCGTGCCAAGGTGACCAACGTACTCAGTCGCGAGCGTCAGGTTGTCATCAACTGTGAAAGAGAGCTGCAAGCAGGCGGATACTTCGGCGATTTTAAAATAGCGCTCACCAATTCCAATCCGTACGCGGTACAAAGAGAGGCGGCTCTGCAGCTGATCGGATCGATGAACAGGGCCAACGAGCATTTGAATACCGCTGGGGCTACCACTGACGCGCTGGAGAAACTCAGCGGCGTGCAGGTCGCGCTGAATTTCGTCGCCAATGCCAATAAGACCGACGCAAATTTCGTCCAGGAACTGTACGCGCTGGAGCAGGAGGCGATCACCGTAACCCGTGACGTGACGATCGCGATCATCACGGTGCTGGTGCCGATAGGAGCCGCGAACGTCTTTCGCGTGGGCGCGACCGCTACTGCCGGGGCAGGTGCTGCAAGGGTCTCCACCGCCGCGGCATTCCGCACGGGCGTGGCTGAAGGCGTCGCACTCACCTCTCCGGGCGCAGTAGCCAAATGGCAGGACAACGTGAAAAACAATCTGATGCCCAGAGAAAAAGCGAATGAAGAATTGCTGAAAGAGCTCGCATTGGGCGGCGCGTTCGGTGGCGTCTTCAAAGGCGCTCCGGCCGCATGGAGGAATAACTTCCGCCCAGGTGCCACGCCTCCCCCTGCACCACCCGGAGCCTCAGGCGGTCCGACTGCAAGTCCTCCTCCGGCTGTCAGGCCGGCCCCAAGAGGATCTGGTCCCGGTGGGGTGGAACCTCCGGTGGCACCGAAACCAGCCGGTGGAGCCGGAGGACCCGGACCAAGGCCGGCCGGAGAGCCCGGCGGTGCACCCGCACCAAAGGCCGCGCCAAGGCCGGAGCCACCCGCCGGCAAACCGGCACCGCCGGAACCGCCTGTGGCAAAGCCTGCGCCTAAACCGGTCGAACCAGCACCGGGGGCAAAACCGGCAGAAGTCGCACCTGCCGGGGGAAGAGGAGGACCCAAGACCGCTTCAAACGAGCGCCTCGCTGCGATGGACAAACAACTCTCGCCTGCAAACATGGCCACTGACATCGGTGAGCAAGTCGCAAAACTGGAAGCGATGGGGCTGCCAAAAACCGCCGCGCTCACACGTTCCGGCAAATACGCCGAAGCCGCAGCCATGCTCAAGCAAGAGTGCAAAGAACTGAAATTCAGTTCATCACTGGAAGCGGCTGGACTCAACCACGTCAACAAAGCCCAGTCTATTCAGCAGTTGAGAGTCGACATCAATGCGGAACTTGCCGCCCGCGGCATGAGGCCGGCAGGATCTCCTCCTCCGGCCGCTACTCCACCTCCCGCTCCTCCCCCTGGAGGTGCACCAACGGGAACGGCTCCTGCAGGCGGCGCTTCCGCCGCTCCTCCAGTGAAACCCCCTGTTGTCAGGCCAGTAGAACCAAGTGGAGCTGCCGCTGGCGCTCCTCCAGCAGCACCGCCACCTCCGGTCTTGCGTCCGGGAACCAGACCGTCCAGCCGACCTGGTTTGTCCGAGCCTCCCGCCAGGGCACCGGGCGCACAGCCGAAACCCGCTGTTCCTGACGCACTTAAAAAACTTGCAGATGAACAGGCTGCGCTGCTCAAGCGCTATACTGAGCTGGCAAGAACAAGAGCGCCCAGGCCAGCCAACGTGCAGAACGAAATGGATCAGCTCCAAGACCAGATGACGAAAAACCATAAAATTCTTACTGGATCTGCTCCTGCGACTGCTCCGACGGCACCTCCGGTATTGCGTCCCGGGACCAAACCGCTCAATCGCCCCGGTTTGTCTGAGCCTCCTCCTGCCAGAGCACCCCGCGCACAGCCGAAACCGGCCACTGCGGAAGAACTCAGGCTACTCGCCGACCGTCATGCGATACTTTCAAGGCGCTACGGTGAACTTGTTAACACCACACCGAAGACAAGGGAAATGGTGAGGGAGATGCAGGTACTCAAGAACGACATGGACGCCATCAGCCTCCAGCTGAACCGATCGGCAGGCGCGGCTGCACCACCAAGGCAACCACACCCGAGCAGCAGGCTCGTTGCCAAGCCCGGCCACCCGAACGCGCCACGTCCAGAACCTGCTGCGCCTGCCGCACGGCCAGACGCACGCGGCCCTTCAAAACCGCCAAAACCCAGGCCAGCAACCACCGGTGAACCGGCAGCAAGGGTGAAGCTGAGTCCGGCGCAAAGAACCCTCGGCGATCGCACTGAAAAGGCCACGAAAGCCTATAATGCCAAAACAGCTGAACATGCTGATGCCGTACGTTCATTGAACGAATTGGGCAGCGGGGCGAAACCGTGGGCTGTCGAAGCGGCAAGAGTGCGCGTGAATAATGCCGACGCCGCGATGCAGATAGCAAAAAGACAGATGGATGCGTTGCGAAACGCGCCGGCGCATCTTGAGGCACTCGGTCTGAGACCGGGTGTGGGCAGAGCCGAAGTTCAGCGGGCATATGACCTGTTCGGCAAGCGCTTGCGTGCGGAGAGCAGGCCCGCCGACGTCAGGAATCAAGACAAGGTGGAAAAGGCCTACGATGCACTGATGCGGTTCGTGCTGTAGGCAGTGAAAAAGGCCGGGCGATCCGCCTTCTGATTGCGATGAAGTTCCCGCTTATTTTCCGTGTGCGAGCACGCCCGAGAAACATGCATGCCTAGAATGCATTGGCGAAAGCCAAAAAAATATCATAGTATCCGGATTAACTTCCTTCCTTCCTCCTTATGAAACCCACGTCCAAGACCGCGGCGATAAGTGCGGTCATCGCTGTCTTTGCATTTGCGCTTATCGTCATAACGCAGAACCAGACAGCAATCAAAGGCGATCTCGTCGACCCTGTCATCGAGGACGGTCTTAATGCAGGCGAGGGCAATATGCCGACCCCACCCGGAACCCCCGGGACAACCCCTCCAGGCATGATGCCTCCGGGAACGCCGCCGCCGGGCACCATGCCGCCCCCCGGCACTATGCCTCCTCCAACACCCCCGCCAGGCACACCGCCTCCAGGCAATCCCCCTTCCTCCGCCGCTGGCAGAGTCTGCGCGTGTAACTGCATCATGAACGGATTTTCGAGCGTCAAGCTCTGCAAGGTAGAGCAGACCAGCGCCAATCCGGCGACGACGGTTAATACGTGTCCCGGAACGAACATGAACTACATCATCGACGCTTCCATCGCGAACAATAAGGCCGACTGTGAGGCGATCAACAAGGAAACCCCTCCCGCTGCCTGTGATGGTCATAGCCCGAACAGCGCGGCATCAACGAAGCCAGGCACATTCTCGGGCTGCACCTGGAGAATCCCGTTCAAATAAGATCTCAGCACCTTTGATAAAAAAACAGCCACCTCGCGGTGGCTGTTTTGATAAGCAAGGAACAATGAAACCGATTACTTGCGGTACGCGAGCATACCCAGGAAGCGGGCGCGCTCGACTGCGTTCTTGATCATCTTCTGGTGACGCAGGCACAGGCCGGAGTAGTAACGCTTGCGGATGTTGCCGAAGTAATCGACGTACGGCTTGAGCGTCGGGTAGTCCTTGTAATCCAGGTAACTGACGTCAGCGCGGTCGAACGGACACGCCTTGAGCGTGACCTGCTTTTTCTGCTGCTGCTTCTTCTGGTTCTTGGGGGCGAAAGCCATGATAGGTGGGTGGAAAGGTGGGAGATTAGAACTTCAGATCCTCGTCCGAAATAAGTTTGTCGAGCGTTGCATCGAGCTTCTCTTTCTCCATCGGAGCGCTGACCTCCTTGGGCTTTGTGCGTGCAGCCTCGGTCTTGCGCTTGGCCTGCGTGGCCACGGACTTCTGAAGCTTCTCTTCCTTCTTGCGGTCGCGGACTTCGGTCACGGTCTCGCGGTTCTTCAGCCACTCCTGGTAGCGCTCCTCGAAAGACACAGCCTCGTAGCCTTTCGGCGGAATGAGGATGAGGTGGCGCAGAACGCCCTTCTCCAGGCGCAGTGCGTTGTCGATTTCGCGGATGCTGGCCGGATCTGCCTCGTAGTAGTAGATGACGAACTTGGCTTCCATGTAGCCGCCGATCTTGAAAGCCAGACCGCGCTTGGTCCAGGGATCCTTGAACAGCTGCTTTGCCTTGGCCTCTGCAAAGTGGCCTTCGACTGCAGTGATGAGCTCTTTCTCGGCCTTCTGGTCGAGGTCGGGCTGGTACATGACGGCGATCTCGTAGACTCGCACGTCTTCCGATGATGGGACAAGTTTTACCATAGAAGATTTGTGGGTAAACCCGTCCGGCTAAATGCCAGAGGGGAAATCAGCTCGCGGAGTGTAGGCCAAACCTCACATGGGAGCAACCGGATATTTGACAAATGTAAATAAGGTTTTAAAGTGACTCCATGGAACATTCAAACGTTTCCGGTGATCCGGATCTTCCCGAGCCAGGACTGGAAGATATTCGCGGTGTCATCGCGGCAAAAGCCGCAGCGAAAACGGGCAACGACGCTTGGGAACCGATGGATAGTGTCGTACGCGTCAACGCGACAATAGTGGACGACTTTGGAAACGAAGTTGGAACAACGAAGATCGACGTCCTGGCAAGGTGCCATACAGCTGCCGGGCTGGATCTGGCAGTCGGCAGAGTCCTGCCACACCTGGGTGATAGGCAACTTAGCGTACCGAACTTTGTGATCATCGAACCAGATCAGAAGGTCTACATCTCGAGCAACGGTCGCGTCAGTACGACGAAGCCCGGAGCACAAGCTGCGTCCCCTGTTGCACGCGCGCCCCAGCAAGCTGAGCCACGACCGGCACGCCCCAGGGAAGCGGCACCTGCACCTGCAAAGAAAGATAAAAAAGAAGCGAGCTCCTGGAAAGTGCCCGTCGTAAGCGCAATATCTTTCACGGTGATCCTGGGAATTGCCGCTGCGCTGTACTACGGCACCAAACCAGGCGACAAAGCCGGCGATGCGCAGAGTGAAAAGGACAGACAGAATGCGAAGGCACCCGAAACCCACAACGTAAAGGTCCTCCGCGCTCTGGACGCGACGATAAAAACTTTGGAAGCCGCACACCCTGTCTTCGTGCAGTTCCGCATCGCCGGACCGGAAGTGGATATGGGGAATCCGGTGAACGCCTACGCCAATCTGAAAACCGCGGAGGCGATGCTGGTGCAAAGACTGGAAATCTACGCAAGCGAAGAGAGGAGCCTGGGCTTAAATCCGAAAGGAGACGCGGCAATCCGCGCCAGCATCAGCAAAGACAAGCCGCCCGTCACCGCGCAACTGCAGGCAGTGCGTCAATTGCTGGATGAAACCGAAGGCATGCTCCGGGCACGGCCCGTCACCGCCGGCGAAAAGGAACTGCAGGAAAAGCTGGGCATGCAACCACGCACGCGGGTCGTCATGGACGGGGTGACGATGAATGATCTGAGGGACAGAGGCTTTAGCATCGACAGGCAACATATGTCTGCCGGGCACCTCAATAGAGAGGGGCTCGCGCTGCACCCCAATGCCAGGCTGTTAGTGGTGCGCAAAGGCGACCGGAACGTTGTCGTTGCGAGTATGCACGGCGGCGGTCCGGAGGATCCGGGCTTCGAAGCCTATGACGAATGGTTGACTGTGGATGCAAACGGAGAAGTGCAGTCAATAGGCAGGAGGATCATTCCGAGAATCCAAGGCAAAGAGTGACAGTCGGGAATTACCACCTCCTCAATGAAGTACTCGATAGAAAAAAAACCGCGCGGCCACCACCCTGAACCCGAACATGAACACACGATTCATGAATCCATGAAGGAAGGGGAAATCCTGAAATTTATCATTACGACAAACGATGGCGGCGAGGAGGAGTACACGCTCTTTCCGCCCATTCTCCATCATGCCGATGTGGAGGGGGCGAAAGCCCTTAGGGAAGCCACCCGCGAAGGATGTGCGTTTGTGACAGCCGGATACGTCCGCTTCGAGCCTGATGTCAGCGTGGATTACGGCTCTCCGACTTGCGAACAGGCCCACGGCAGGGATATCCGCCCGGCTGAAGCCGACCAGGAAAGGTATACCCGCGCCATTCTGGAGATCATTGGCCAAATCCGAAGCGCGATGGGGCCGCTTCCGGAATGAAAAGGCCGGGGCAACCTCAGATCACCACCCTTTACTGAACCGGAACGCAGTTGCGGGTCAGCTTGCACCAACCACGCACTTCTACGGTGGCGGTAAAGTTTGTCGTGCCGGGGATTGGAGTTCCTGCGTTGACGACCACGATGCCGCTTGCAGGCTGCTGAAAGGCTGTAAATACCCCGCCAGCATACTGAGATCTGCACGATTCGGCGGGTGAGCACGCAGGTGCGGATTCCGCATGTGATTGGCACCCCAGCCGCGCAGACACCATCGCCTCTCTTGTTGCCTTATCTACGGCCTTTGCCGCAGTTTCACCAATTGCCCTCTCCATCCAAGCGTAGACCGGGTTTGGGCCGATCGTGTTGGTTTCTTCTTTTTCCTTTGAATTGCAGTCTATGGGTCGGACACTACTGGGTCCGGCGTAGTTATCCGCAGACCTCTGGGTGCCCATATCGGGTGGCGGGGGCGGCATGCCGGTTGGCGGGGGCATGGTTCCCATAGAAGAGCTGACACCGGTCATAGGGTCGATAGTGGGATTGTTTACGGGGTAGGTGACTCCCATGGAAGAGGTGCCGCCGGCCATAGGGTCGGCAGTGGGAAAGCTTGAGGGGTAGACGACCCCCATTGTGCTGGAGTTGTACATGCCCGGCATAACACTGGCAGAAAAATTGCCGTTGGTAGCCAGACCGCTTATGACAACAACACCGCCACCCAAAATGAGTGCCGAGACAATGAAGCGCTTGAAAGACATGGAGTCGGATGGGGAGGAATGCCCGCATGGTACATCCAGCAATGCATTTGCGACACGTTAGGAAAGGGGCGCACTGGCAATATGCAGAATTGATCGCAGCAGGCGCCTCACCGCACCTTGAACACCGCGATCGACGGATCGCCCGAGACATCCGTCATGCCCGCCGAGCCCAGGACGTCGACCAGTGCCTCATGCCGCTGCACCGGCAACAATACGTAGTCCGACGGATAGATCTGCAACAACCCATCCAGCCATGCGCGCGTCGGCACTTCTTTTGTTATCAAGTCATACGCCTGCGGATCGGTGAGGCTTGTGAAGGCAGGATCGATGCCGGTCGCGTACCGCGCATCCGGCCGCACCGCCGCCAACGGCGCGAACGTGTACCAGTCGGGATTCAGAATCGTCGCACCTGTTTCCACTTTGTTCATCGCCAAACGGTACGGCTCCAGAGATCTGTCGGCATCGGTCCGCATCAGCTTCACCGACAGCACTGTAAACGTGATGACGCACAAACACGCGGCTATCACTGCTATCCGCCGTCCCATCTCGCGTAGTGATTCGTCGGCGATGCGCACGCCCAGGAGAAGAAGGAGCAACGGCCACAAAAAATCGACCGACCGCACCCAGACAAAAAAGAACAGCAGGAACATCAACGCCACCCACTCCAGCAGCAGGGCTCCGTCTTTGCGTCCATCGGGGAAGCGCACACGCACGCGCGCCAGCACCAGAAGCATGACGAAGAAGTAGATCAGTGCGCCTTCACCGAATCCGCTGCGCATTTCCATGCTGCGGTCAGGCAGCGACAAGAACGGGATCGAGAAGAAGACTGAACCGACATAGCGCAGGTATTCCATGCCGGCCGGGTGCACGACGAAGCCGATGACGACGCCTAACACCGCAACCGCACCGAGCATTACAGCATCGTATTTCCGCTTACCGAACAGATGCCATCCGCAACCCGCGACGCAGATAAGGAGAGGGAAAACGAACAGATGTGACAGAAGCACGAGGCTCGCCATCAACGGCACCGTCAGCCAGTGCATGCTGCGCACCACCGACCACAAGAGAACAAGTGACACGGCGGTCATCACCACGAACGGCCGCGCCGCGATCAGTCTGTGTGTGAAATCCTGATGACCGAACAGAAGGAGAAGGATGAGCACCGCCGACACTGCCGGCGGCACGCGGAATTCCTTCAGGCACAGTCCGAAGGCGAGCAAAAGCAGCGCGATGGAGCAGAGTGCGAACACCTTCAGTCCCGCCACGACCGGCAAACCGGTGAACGGTATATAAAGGATGTCGGATAAAAACCACGGATCCACCGCGTGCTCATGCAGGTACCCGCCGGTGAACCACTGACTCCAGCCCGGAATGCCGAATATCCCCTGCTCCGCCATCAGCCTGCCCATTGCGAAGTGGCGCAACCCGTCGTCAAACGCCGGAAGGTTGGCAAGCCAACCGAGAAGGCCTCCAAGGAAAAGGAGGCCGGCAATAGCCGCAACCCAGGGCATCCAACGTTTGGTTTGCATCGCAGACATGGAACCAACTATAGCAGCGCACATAATTGACAAAATTTATTATAATTTTATAGTAAGCACATGGAAGAATTGGCGAGCCACAACTACAGCCCGGATCCCGAACAAGGCCCTGATCACTTGTGCGAGATCGTTGCACTGAAAGCAGACCATGTCACCGGAGACCGCGGGGTGTGGCAGCCCGTGCGGGAACATCAGACAGTCATGGCAGTCGCCATGAACGATGATGGCACTGTCCATGGACGCATGGGTGTGCAGGTTCTGGCACGTGACACTAAGGGCAACCGCGCAGTCGGGCACTTGATGAAGGGGGCCCGGAACGTCATGCCGAACTTCGTGATCATCGGCCCCGGACCGCAACCGGTGTACGTGCTGGCAACCGGCTACGTGTCTCTGGCTCCCGGCCAGCCCGCTCCTCGCCTGTCTCCGATAGGAATATCTCACCCGGAACTGGATGTGATTATGCCTCCTGTACCCCGCCCGCCTGAGCCGGTGCACAACACCGTGAAAGTCGTCAGCTCAACCCGCGTCGCTGCCCAGGCACTTCTGGCAGTGGTTGTCATCATTGGCGGTGTAGCCGTGTTAGCACAGAAAATCCGCAGCAGTCTGGTGCAAGCGCCCAACGTACAGGGCAGCAAGAAGGCTGACGTACATCCTGCGCCGCCCGGAACCGCAGCCAAGACATCGCCGAAAACGGCACCCGAGACTCACGTTGCTCCGCCGGTCGTTGCGGCGAATCCGCAACCGTTTTCCCCGACCGAACCGATGACAAGAAGGGATCTCGCAGGAGCTGTCGAAAAACTCATGAAGGCGAATCTGATCAACATCACCTATCAGCACGGAGTCACCGAAGCTGACCTGACCGGCAGACAAGTGCGCATCGCCAACGGTGTCATGCACTTCAAGGACGGCGACAAGAATCTGTCTTCCATAGATATGCGGGGGGCACGGGATGTCTGGGTTGGCAAAGGGCCGAATGACCCCAATGGCGTCGCAACGCTGCGAATCGAGTGGGAATGGACCGATAAGAAGGAAGGCGGCGATTATTCGACCAGAGTCGAAGTGTTCTGGAATGGCGAAGCGACCGCATGGACGACGCGCAAACCCAAGGAAGATCGATGACCTGCCAGGGGGTCGGATCGTATACAAAAAGTCTCCGAGAAGTCCTTGACGGTGCTTGGCGGCTTGCCTAGAATGACCCGGCTGTGAGTACGCCGTGCTTTTCGTAAGCGGCTGGTTTGTCTCTTCTTTAGGGAGGAGCACCCCTCACACGCAACGAGTGCTCCTTCACAGCATCGTGTAGTAGATAAATGTCCACAACTATTTCTTTTGAAATATAAGAGGTTGGATCTCCTCTTTAATAAGATCCAAAGTTAGAATTCATTCAGACCAGAATTTAATAAGAGCTTCCTCGACATTTCCGTCGAGGCACTCTCTTTCGAAATTCTTTTCGAAGAGTTTGATCCTAGCTCAGGATGAACGCTGGCGGTGTGGATAAGGCATGCAAGTCGAGCGGGCTCGCAAGAGCCAGCGGCAAACGAGGTAGTAACACGTAGGTACGTACCCCGAAGTCAGGGATAACCCGCCGAAAGGCGGGGTAATACCGGATGGTCCCGCAAGAGTAAAGATTTAGCGCTTCGGGAGCGGCCTGCGGAGTATCAGCTAGTTGGTAAGGTAATGGCTTACCAAGGCTATGACGCTTAGGGGAGCTGAGAGGCTGACCCCCACCGATGGAACTGAGACACGGTCCATACACCTACGGGTGGCTGCAGTCGAGAATCTTCCACAATGGACGAAAGTCTGACGGAGCGACGCCGCGTGATGGATGAAGTGCCTTCGGGTACGTAAACATCTTTTATGAGGGAAGAAATTTATTGACGGTACCTCATGAATAAGGGGCTCCTAACTCTGTGCCAGCAGGAGCGGTAATACAGAGGCTCCAAGCATTATCCGGAATCACTGGGCGTAAAGGGTGTGTAGGTGGTTATGTTAGTCTGTGTGTCAAATCTCGGGGCTTAACCCCGGAATCGCGCTGGAAACGGCATGACTTGAGAGATGCGAGAGGTATATGGAACTCATGGTGTAGGGGTGAAATCCGTTGATATCATGGGGAACACCAAAAGCGAAGGCAGTACACTGGCACATTCCTGACACTGAACACGAAAGCGTGGGTAGCGAATGGGATTAGATACCCCAGTAGTCCACGCCCTAAACGATGTTCGCTCGCTTTTCGGAGTATCGACCCTCTCTGTGGCGAAGCTAACGCGTTAAGTGAGCCGCCTGGGTAGTACGGCCGCAAGATTAAAACTCAAAGGAATAGACGGGGACTCGCACAAGCAGTGGATCATGTGGCTTAATTCGATGGCTAAACGAAGAACCTTACCAAGGTTTGAAATCCTAGCTGAATCCTCCAGAAACGGAGGAGTGCCGCAAGGAACTTAGAGACAGGTGATGCATGGTCGTCGTCAGTTCGTGGTTTGAATTGTTCCCTTCAGTGGGGTAACGAACGCAACCCTCGTTGTTGTTATATGTGTCATGGCGAGACTGCCCCCTCAAGGCGGAGGAAGGTGAGGATGACGCCAGGTCAGCATGTCCCTTGATACCTTGGGCTACACACATGATACAATGGCCGGTACAACGGGCAGCGAACACCGCAAGGCGGAGCAAATCCTGAAAAGCCGGCCCCAGTTCGGATTGAGGTCTGCAACTCGACCTCATGAAGCTGGAATCGCTAGTAATCGCGGGTCAGCCATACCCGGTGAATACGTTCTCAAGTCTTGTACTCACCGCCCGTCAACTCATGGAAGGTAGGAGTACCCGAAGGACCGTTACGCGCAAGCGGCGGTACCAAGGTGAAACTACTGACTGGGACTAAGTCGTAACAAGGTATCCGTAGGAGAACCTGCGGATGGAACACCTCCTTACCAGGGAGATTACACCTGGACCTGTATTGCGCTGCTCTGCAGCCTTACAGGTAGCATCCTCTGATCAGTGCCAAAGTATCATGATGCCAAGATATTGACCGAGGGCACCCTCCCTCTTTCCGGAATTCAGTCTCTCCCCGTTTGGGGATACTGGATTCTGCGAAGAGTGGAGGCTCGGGGACCTCTTTGTCTACTACACGATGGCGTGACGCCACTCGTTTTTTTATGCCCTGAGATTTTCAGAGGGTGTCTCACTCCCCTGCTCCGGGGAGTTTTTTTGCGTATGCAGAACTATTCGTCGTCCTCCACATCAATGTCCGCACACAACGGCGCAAGAGACGTCGCATCGAGGATGGGAAGCAGTCTGTGGCGCAGGTCCCAGTGATACATGTCTGCAGGCCTGCCGAGCAATCCGGGCGGGAGCGCCCGAATCGCCGCAACAACCTCTTCGCCGGTCGGGCGCTCCGGATCCACCGCTACCAGGGCATGTCTGATGACACGAGCGACGGCAGCCTGCGAGTGATGAAGCATAAGATCTGTGCTGATCTGCACGCCGCCCAGCAGCGCTTTGATCTGCCCCCACGCGACGGTATCGGCAAATTCCGGTACCGGAAGCTCCGGATCGTCTTCTTTTGCCGCAGCAGCGGCTTTTGCCTCTTGTCTGGCTCTGCGTGCATCGGAAAGTTTAAATGCCATGGCAGACGAGCATAGTGATTCAGGATAGCGACAGCAAGACTGGCAGGAACGCCCCCAAGCCGATCAGCGAAAGAATGACTGCGACTGCGGCATCCCGTGACAATCCTTTCGACCACAGCGCTCCACGCACCGCGAAGTACGCCAGAGACGGGACGATCATGATGACGTACCGGAAGTCCTGGGCGTACACGACCGGATAGCTGAAGCGCAGTGCGGCGATTCCGGCCAGCGGCACAAGCAGCATCAGCAGAACCGGCAACCTGTATGCCGCTTTCTCACGCCAGTCGCGCACGATACCGGCAATCGCCAAAGCCAAAACAAGCAGCAGTGCGATCACGAACAACGACACGACCGGTGACCGGACGCCGACCATAAAGTACGACGAACGGAAGACGTATTCCCACAAACGTCCCGGGTGACCGGCGACGGTCGGACTGGTAATCAGATCAAACGGATTGAAGAAAACGAAGTCCCGCCACGACGTCGGCACCGAAAAATCGGCCAGGAACATCTGCTCGTTTCCCACGACAGACGTTTGATGCTGTACGGCAAACCGCAGCCACAAGAGCCATCCGGCTAACGCCAAAACCGGCAGAAAGAATGCTGCACACTGTGTGACTGCCTTGCGCCAAGAGCGCGTCACGGCCGGAACGCACAGTACAAACACTGGCACGAACAGCAGCGCGTTGGTTTTGGTGAGCAGGCCGATACCGGTGATCGCGCCGAGCAGTGCCGCACCGCGCAGTCCGGGATTGCCATACCAACGCAGCAGCGCGAGAAAGAAGCCGAACGCAGTCAGCTGCAACAGTGCATCATTATTGAGGCGCGAGGACAGGAAGACTAATGCCGGAAAGGTCGCCAGAATGCCTGCAAACAGGGTTACAGATGCCATATCGCGGAACAGCCGTCTGCCGATCAGAATGCCCAGAATCAACGTGAGTACCGCCAGTGCCACCGACAGCAGTTGGAGATCTGCAAACAGAAGATCGGTTGAGCGGGAGAGCAGTGATCCAATACGGAACCAGACGGCGCACAAAAAATAGTACAGCGGCGGTTGGTACATCTGGATGCCCAGCTCCGGCGAGGGTAATCCGGCGTGCGTTGCCGCATAGCGGATGTACTCCAAGTGACCGATTACGTCGTACGCACGCACGGCTACCGGCGTGACCGCCACATAGAGAATGCGCAGTAAAGCTCCCGCGACCACGATCATGCTGAGCCAGAATCCCCCGCTTCTCCGGCGGAAGAACACTGCGACAACAAAGCATCCGTACGCCGCCATTGTGAAGAGAATCGCAAGCAGCGGCACTGCTACCCATGGATCGCGCGGCGAAACCGACAATGCCAGGAACGCCTGCAGTACCGGCTCAGATACGTCGTTACGTAGTGTGAAATACAGATCGTTGCGGCCGGTATGGAACATGGTGCCCGCGTCGAACGATTGGCCGTTACCCGCGTCGCACAACGGCTGTGATGAAAACACCCGGCTGTTGATGCGGAAATTCTCGATGCATCCCAAAAACCGCGCGTGGTAGCGCACAACATTCATCGTCGGCACGTCGAACTGCAGATGCATGGAAAGTGACGGTGGCGCCCCGTTGAACAGAAACGGCAGCTGCATCGGCACCGGTGCGCCATCGGCCGACTGATACGACCCGCTGACAAAGCGCGGCTGAACCGACTGGATATTGCCGTAGAACTGCAGACAAATGACCGCTGTAAACAGCGATGCGGCACACACCGCGAGAACCTTGCCGGAGCGGGTGGAAGGCATGTGCATCAGGATCTGAGGAGCCAGCCAAGCAGACCGCCGGAGAACAGGCTGCGGACAGCCGCGAACCGTCCCGGACGGCAGACACGATCCAGCACCGGCACACCCTGCGCGCACATCGCTGTGGCAGTCACATCCTGAGTGCCGTGCATACGGATGTACCACGCCATTTCGGCGAAACACTCCGTACCGCGATCACGCGGCACGATGCCGCAAAAGAGCACCGCCTGTTCCGGGTACGCATACGCCATCATCGTACGGACCACGCCACGGTCGCAGTCTTGGCGCGATCCTTCGGGAAATCGTGCACACAACGACGCTGCCATAAGACTTTGATCGGCGAAGCACTCCACGCCACGCGATACCGAGCACAGCGCCTGTTGCCAGTCCGGTAAGGCCACATGCTGTCCTAAATTCAGCATGCATGCCGACACGAACGCCGGATCCCCCGCCTTGGCGCACAGTGCCACTGCGGCATCGATCGAATTGCCGGCGGACGCCAGAAGAATGCCTGCATGACTGGAGAAACAGGCTTCACGATGTTCGGTTGCCACGCCATCGCACGGCCCGAACGGATGCGCCGGATCTACATTTTTACCGGGCAGATCCCCGGCCTGCAGCGCGTTGCTGTACTCCATGAACATCCCCTGCCGGCACCAGTACGACGCATGGTCTTCGCGCAGTGACACACACTGCTCCAGTCCGTTCTCGATGTTATACGCGGCCGCCATCATGATGCCGTGGCCCACGCCGTGATAGCAGTTGTTCTTGTCGACACTGGCCACGTCGCCGCAAATTGATTCCGCGGCTTTGAGCGCTGAACCGTGTTCGAGAAATGCCGCCTCGAAGAATCCGTGCTGGCATCCGTACGAAAAATCCTGCGGACACCGGGTGAACGCCGTTCCGCTCAGGCCCTCATGCTTGGCCAGCTGTCTGCCGACCAGATGCGCCAGCTGGTGCGGTTCTGCATCGGGGAAATACACGCCGGATGACAATAGATCGTTCACAACGCGCATGCCGGCAACCGGATCGTTCTCGGTCGCTCCGGTGATCAGCGACGCGCCGCATTTCTTGTCCGGTGCGCAGATCTTCGCATAACACTCCAGACGTTCGGCAGTGGCGGAGAGCGGCAAACATGCCCGCACTTCGGCGGCGGCTTCGGCATCCAATCCGGTTAACCCGTGCGCCTGCACAAAACCGGCAAACGTAAGCAGACACGTCGCCGATGCTGCAGAAATCAGGCCGCGCACCGGCTGAGTATAGGCGTCGGAACAGGTCAACCAAAATGGCCTTTTCGGTGCCCCTTGGCGGCTGTAGTCTCTGATGTATCCGTATTTCCCAAAAGACTCATAATATTGTATAATATACTATAATGCTTCGCCCGGACGAACCGCTGGCAGTACCCAAAAGCCCGACCGCTGCAGAGCTGATCGACGCCCTGCGCGGAGCGCTTGAGACGTACGTCGAGGCCAACGACAATCAGGGATTACACGCCGAAAAGCTGGTGCCGGTCATCGAGGCAAACCTGCGTCACAACGGATGGCGAAATATCCCGGCCGACATGATGGTGCACGCACTCTGGTCTACCGGGGTCTTTTCGGATGTAAGCGTTGCAGCAAAACCGAGACCGGCGCGACCGGGCCAGGTGACGCCTGATTTCTGCTGCACGATAGAAGGCGTGCAAGACTCGCCTGTATTTTATCTGACCGCAAACGAAGTGCTGCTTGCTGAGCAAGGCCGCCGGTTTGACGCTGTAACCGATGAGCAGCTGAAAGCCCGGGCGGAGACCAGACGAAGAATCGAACTCGGACTGACGCCGCCCCCGAAAGGACCTGTGCGGTGGAGAGTTCCCCCGCCGGACTCCAAACCTGAGAACACGGCATTCGATCCGCACGCCACGCACAGAGTCGGTATGCCGGCTCCCAGAACGCCTTCACACTGACCCCGCTCCCATGGTCAAAGACATCCCCTTCGCCGCTCCCTACGATGAACCTCCGAAAAAATCCGGAGTACGTTTGGATGCCGACAGAGTGAAAGCGGCTACGGAACACATCTATGAATTTGTGCGAAAGGACGGTGAAGGCATCGGAGCCGAAATAGCGGTGAAAGTCATGCGGCTGGTGCCTGGAATCACTCCAGCTGAGGTTGCACAGGCATTTCATGGTCTTGGCGGCCGTATGGAAGCGGTGCCGCTGGATTCCCGGCAGGTCGTCAAAAGGAACAACGCGGGCCCGTACGACTACCTCTATCTGCACGGGCAGGCGTTCCGCGTCAGCATCGGCGACATCATGGAAGGCAAGCGCAGGAAAGACCTATAAAACCCGTGCGTCGTCCTTCGCGTTCACACGGCTGAGCACGTCTTCGCGTGCGTTGAAATCGGAGATACGACAGGAACGAACCCCATTCCATATAATTGACAAAAGTCGTAATAATATTAAAATATAGTATATGGAAAAGTCCGTCGTGTTGAGTCTTGCTGGAGGTGGCACCAGTGCAAATTATGCACTCGGGGTCGCTGATGCCGCACTGAATGACCCGGAACTCCTGTCCAGGGTCCAAGCGGTACGCGGGTACTCGGGCGGAGGGATTGCCGCAGCAATGGTGGGATACAAGCATGGGTCAAATACAGACGCGGTCGAACGCTATGTGCGGCTTGGTTTGCGTCGTCATGAATTCATCGTCCCCGGCAACATCGGATCACTCATCAAAGAACGGCTATTGACGCTGTTTGGTGCATCGCTGCCGTCCAAACCCCCTCCGCATGTTTTCGATATCGACAGACTTATGGAAATTATGCAGGAAGACATCGGGTTTCCGGACTATGCGGCACCGTTCGACGTACTCGTCGACGTAGCCCAACGCGGCCCGCAGCATGACGTCCGGGAAAGCGTTCAACTCAACGGAAAAGCCGGGCCGGAGGTACGGCAGGCGCTCCATGAAACCGCAAGTGTGTATCCGTACTATCATCCGCCGCACGGCACCTCCAGGGTCGACACGGCATGGACGCTCGAAGGCACGTCGTATCCGGCATTGCAAGAACGGTATCCAGACTCGTTGATCGTGCATATTGAGAACGCGCCCATTCCGCAAACGTCGATACAGCGGACGCGACGACAGCTGACACATATGTTTCACGGCTTTTTGGCGGGCGCACGGTATAACCGCGGGGTCTCGGATGTACTGCGAACCAAGCGGCGTACCACGCATGCACTGCATCAGATGCAGCGTGAAGGACACATCGTCATCGCCCCGGATACCTCCGGCAGCACCATCGAGACCGACCCGTCCGACGCAGGTGTGGTCTACCAGCGCGGCTGGGACGATTATGAGCGAAAACTCAAGCCGGCACTGGAACAGAAGCGGAACCGTGGTACTTCGCGTTCACACGGCTGAGCACGTCTTCGCGTGTGTTGAAATCAGAGATGCGCGCGGTCAGATCGCCAAGGAATCCTTCGATGTACATACGCCTGGCCGCGGCCGGCGGTATGCCGCGTGCGCCGAAGTAAAACAGATCTTCGTCGGTCACGCGGGACACGGTCGCGCTGTGGCTGGCTTTCACGTCGTTGGTTTTGATCTCCAGTCCCGGAATGGCATCCACACGTGCAGTCGGATCCAGCATCAGCACATCCTGGGTGAGGTACGTGTCGGTTCCGCGCCCGTTCAGGCCGATGTCGATCATGCCGTTGCACGCCACCAGTGCCTTGTTCTCTGCCACGCCTTTCATGGTGATTTCACCGCGCCCATCACGGGCTGTGAATATATTCCGCGCCGACAGCCGCTGTGACTCTTTGTCCTTTGCGTACGCAATCCAGTCGACCGAGCTGGCGGCATGATCACCCTGCAGCTGCGAACGCAAATCATGCGTGACCGTCGCACCGCCGATGGTCGCATTACGCCAGGAGATCGATGCGCCTGCACCGACTAAACTGCGATGCCGGAGCTGCATATCGACCGACGGATCGGCCGTCTGCAGAGAGACATACTCGACGCTCGCGCCGTCCTCCACGATCACGTCAGCAGCATGCGACCAGCGCTGTGACCCGCCATCCAAACGCTCGATGAGCGTTGCCTGGGCTCCCGCACCGACGACCACGACCACCTGCGTTGCCGCCTGCTTTTCGGCAATGGACAGATGAAGGACGACCGGCATATCCAGACGCGTATCTTTCGGAATGCGGATGAACAACCCGTGCGTCAGCTTGACCGATGGATCGAGCGCCTGCTCCAAGAGCGTGCGGTCTTTTCCTGTCACGTCAGCAAATGCAGTGACGACAACGCCTTTCGGATGATCGACATCGAATGCCTGCACTTGTTTGAACGTGTTCATGTACTGAGCAGTCTACCGTGATCGGGTTGCACCACACACGACGATATTCCCGCAACCGTCTGCCGCTCCTGAGAAAAAACCGAAGATTTGGTTGAGGAATAAACCGGTATCGGTATACCATCTTCTCAGTTTCAAATCCTTTTTCCCCCGCATACCATGCCAGGATCCGAAGCAAGCCGTGCTGAAATGATGGGCGCCTCGCCAGACAGGAACGTCATGGCCCCGAAGGCAAACCCGGTTATCAAAAAGGATACCGATAAAGTCACCGCAGACATGCTCAAGCAGATTGAGGAAGCAGGCATCAACTAATCTGACTTTAAAACCGTCTAAAGGGCCCTCTATAGGGCCTTTTATTGTATAATTGATAAAAATTAAGAAATATTGTATAATATGTAAATGAAACTAACACAATCTGCAGGTAACGATAACGCACCCTTCGCCCCCAGCAGGGTAGATGCAAACGGCATCAAGGCGCCGCACCCGGTTGTGGCAGCCCAACTCACAACGTCCGATGCCGTACACACGGATATCGATTATGCGCTGATGCAGCCGGCTAATGCGCATGCACTGCTGGCATCACTCCAGAGATTGCGCGCGAAAGATTTCGAGAAAGCCACCGAAGCCAGCGAAGTTATGGCCAGTGCCGCAGTGGCGTTGGAATTGAATGAGCCATGGCTCGCGACCGGCGGCACCAGGCAGAAACTGGAAGCGGCGATTGCCGCGAGGGAGACGCTGGTGGCAGGCATGAACAAGTACAACTATCCGGGCGTGCCATCTGTCGCTCCTGCACCGAAAATCGTTCCGACTGCGAAACATACATTTGCAGGCTCCACGAGCCGCGGCTCTGTAAGCGACCGCTTTGTGGGCGAGGCCGACGTGGAGAAATACATGGATGCCTTCATGTTGCGCGAACTGGCGCTCTTGAATCGGGTTGCAACGCAGGCTGACAGCATTAAACCGCGATTCAGTCCGGTTCCGAGCCAGCTCGATACGTTGACGAGGACGGTCGCCCAGATTCTCGGCGTGAATGCGCGCAAGCGGAAGAAGGCGCCGACCTATACCGAAGCGACACTCACAGATTGGGGTCCGGCTGTCAGCAGTGCTCCGGTGGTAGGTGTAACCGCAAAAACAAAAATGGAGGAGAATCAAGCGGCGATCACTGCGCTTGTTGCAGGCTTTCCTCCTCAGCTAAAGGCCGCTTGGGCACGTGCGATAAAAACCGTGGCCATTGGCAACGATATCGAGCACCCGGACTACGAATTTGCAGCATCGGGCGCCGGCATCATGACCATAGTCATGCCGGGCAGGGAACGTATCAGAATCCAGAAGCCTGAAAACATACGCCAAGTATTGGAAATCATGCTCGTCATCGAAGAAATGAGCAGGACAAGGGATCCGGTGGATCTGAGCGCTGCATACCAAATGCTGAGCGAGTTAGCCGGCGCATAACAGCGGTTTACGCGGCTGCGCCTCCCGTCTCGATTTCGGCTGCAGCCGCATACGCTGCCGTTGCCTGATCAGCCATGCCTTTGGCGATGAACTGGTCACCGCACGCAATCAGTTTGTCCCTGGCTCCGGCACGCGAGTATGCCTCGCAGGCGCTCTTGTAGCGGCCCTTGGCCAACATCGCATCACCCTGTGAGATGAGGAATTTCTGTTCCGGGATTTCCAGTCCGGCGGTCTCGTAGACCAGGCGTGCGTCATCGAACAATCCGTCGGCCAGACACTTGTCGCCGCGAGCGACGAATTTGTCCAACGGTAACGGCTGTCCGCTGGCCAGGTACGCCTGCTTGGCTGCTTCGAATTTTCCCTCGGTCAGCAGTTTGTCACCATGGGCGATAAACCGGTCGACCGGCACGGGCTCCTTGGTCATCGCGAAGGTCGCGTACGCTTCTTTGTAATCGCCCTGGGCCAGGTACTTGTCACCGGCCGCCATCAGGCCGTGCTTGTCATTCACCGCGGCATAAGACTGGCGAGCATCATCCAGATAACCGCGCTGCAAACACACGTCTCCGCAAGTGATCAGCTGGCTCTTCGCGCCTGCAGCCACGTAGGCCAGACGCGCTTCCTCGTACATGTCGTATTTCAGGCATTTGTCGCCGCATTCGATCAGCTTGTCTTTGGAACCGGCCGAAGCGTATGCGCGGCGCGCATCCTGATACAGGTTCTGCTGCATGCAGGCATCACCGCACAGGATCAGTTTGTCTTTGGCGCCACCGGCTTCGTACGCATTCAGTGCATCCTCCACCCAGCCGCGGGCCATGGCCAAATCACCGCAGGTGACCAGCTTGTCAGCGGGCAACGCCTCTCCGGCTGCTGCGTACGCCACGCGTGCATCTTCCAAAAATCCTTTGTCCAGACACGCCGCTCCGCAGGCGATCAATTCTTCACGGGCGCCGGCCGCAGCAAACTCCATCGCGGCTTCGCGATATTTGCCGGCTTTCATGTAGCCCTCGCCAAGCATGAGGTGGACGCGCTGGTCGTTGGCGGAGTCTTGTTTGGCCATAGTATGGATATTGGCTGTGTATAAACAGAAACCTCTTACTATTGTAGCAGAAAAAATGTATAATAACCAGAAGTCACTCAGTATTTTTCCAATCACTTCTATGGGTATCACTGGCGTCCCAGGACCAGGCGGCACACCGGAGCCGACACCGATCGGCACGAAGCCACATGCAACCGTAAAAATCGGTGGTGCAGTGCAGTTGGGCGCAGACACATATGTAGAGTCTGCAGAAGGCAGGATGGTCGCAAGGTGGGACACAGCGACTCCGGCTGCAATTGCCGACGACCTGCGCTTTCATCCCGCCCTTGCGGAGTTGGCCGGCCCAATGGGGGTCATTGGTGCGATGTTGGCCGAGCGCCAAGCAGCCATTGCAGCAGCATTGGTAGCCGCAGGAGAAGAGCGATTGGCCAATAAAGTCAGAATGGCCCAAGCCAAAAAAAATACGACCGTGCAGCCGACCGATGCGGCAGGTGACGTGAATCCTGTGTAGAGATCAGCTCATACAATACTTTATGAATATAAAAAACGGTCCGGAGCAGAACATCCTTCCGCCCGGATATGTGAAAAAACCGGCAAAACGACGGTTTGAAACTGACGACGAGTCCGGCGCTCCGTCGGCTCCTTTTCAGCCGTGGCCGGAAACCATGCCGGCTGACAGTGCTGTCACGCGGACATTTGACCCGCAGCTGCCTGCAGAGTCCGCAAAGGCGTTCATCCGGGATGTCGGCTCACCCCATTCGGCCACGAGAGAATCGGCTGACTTGTGGAGCCCGGAGGAAAAAGCACGCACGCAACACGAGCGGTCCGCCCTTCACCCGGCCGTGACGCGGTATCTGCAAACAAAAGAAGGCGACGATGGCGACCGCGATAGGAGGAAGCTTGTGTCAGCGCTGCAATCCGTCGCACTCGGAGCGGGAGTGGAGGCGACCGCCGCGATGATAGAACACCGGCTTACCGATCATTTTCTCAGCAACGAATGCACCATCAACATGCATCCTGGCACCATCGCGGAAACGATGGCGACGGAAGGGCTGTATCACTCTCAGCGCCACACGGGCACCACGATGGCAGTCGATATGTCGGCGGAAGCGCGCATGCAGGGGGAGGAGCGGGTGTTTGGACGGCAGATTTTTGGGCAAATCCCGGCGACGGCCGCTCCGAAATACATGTATCTCAATACTGGCAAAGCGTTGCGCGGCGCGGGATCCGAGTACGGGCCGATCGTGCTGAGTTTTGATCTGCGCCAAGTGGCCAGCCGGGCGACCGTGACGCCGGGCGATTCACTCTTGAGTACGGGCGACCAGGACGGACCCTTGCCCGTGAGCACCGCGCTGCATCCCCTGCAGGCGGTACTCCGCTCCCAAGCCGGATTTTATGCCACGGTCGGACCTTTCGTCCGGGAGATGCTTGTGCCTGCGCTCGTGGCGAAACATTGTCCCGGTATCGACGCGACGACCGTGAAGGCGATTGTGGAAACTGACGCCGACGCCATGTTGCCCGCGACAGTGCGCCTGACTCCGGATCAACAGGCGGTCATCGGCGGTATCCGCGCTTTTGCCAAGGAGGTGACACATCACCTGGCGAGAGTGTGCACGGGTGGATTTGAAGGAAAGTGGATCTCGCAATACGAGTCACCCGAAGTGCAGGTATGGGATGATCTTCCGTTGCGTCCGCCGTTCTTGCGGGAGGTGCGGGTGGAATCAACCGATGAGCGTGAGCTGGAGGCTGCGAGAAGGATGAGCGAAATCGCCGGCGTCCCCTTGGTACGGGTCTCAGGGCATTCGGTGATTGAAGACACGAAAGCGAATGCCGCATAAACGTTTCTGTTCAGCCTACACTGCCCTCCATCTCCAGCTCGATCAGACGGTTCATCTCAACCGCGTATTCGAGCGGCAACAAGCGCACGATGGGTTCGATGAATCCATTCACGATCATCGCCCTGGCCTGCTCTTCGGGAATGCCGCGGCTCATCAGATAGAACAGGTCTTCCTCGGATAATTTGCCGACAGTGGCCTCGTGCGCGATGGTCACATCGTTGTTGCGTACCTGGATGTCCGGGATCGTGTCAGTGCGGCTGGATTCGTCCAAGAGCAGCGCGTCGCACTCCACGTTGGCGGTGCAGTCATGCGCATGCGGTGCAATTTTGAGCTGCCCGCGATACACCGAGACGCCGCCGTCTTTGCTGACCGACTTGCTGACGACTTTGCTGCTGGTATGCGGAGCCATGTGCATCACCTTGGCGCCGGTGTCCTGCCACTGGCCTTTGTTGGCGAACGCGATCGCCATGTGGTCACAACGCGCGCCCTCGCCGACCAGCACCGAGCATGGGTAGAGCATGGTGACGCCCGAACCCATGTTTCCGCCGATCCACTCCATGGTGGCGTCCTTCTGCACGATCGCACGCTTGGTATTCAGGTTGTACGTGTCGCGGCTCCAGTTCTCTACCGATGAATAGCGGGCCTTGGCGCCCTCTTTGACGAAGATCTCCACCAACCCGGCATGGAGGCCCTGGCTGCCGTACTTCGGCGCGCTGCAGCCCTCTATGTAGTGCACGTCGGCACCCGCCTCCACGATGATCATGGTGTGCTCGAACTGGCCCATGTTCTTGGCGTTCATGCGGAAGTACGCCTGCAGCGGCTCGTCCATGATGATGCCCTTCGGTACATACAAAAATGTCCCGCCGCTCCACACTGCACCGTGCAGCGCGGCGAATTTGTGGTCGGTGGCCGGCACACACTTCATAAAGTGCTCTTTCACGATGGCCTCGTGCTCCTGCAGCGCCACATCCATGTCTAAGAAGATGACGCCCAGCTTTTCCCACTGCGCCTTCAGTTTGTGATACACCATCTCGCTCTCGTACTGCGCACCGACACCGGCAAGCATGCGCCGCTCAGCCTCCGGAATGCCCAGGCGGTCGTAGACTTTGCGGATTTCGGGGGGAACCTCTTTCCAGTCGTCGGTGTCGGCACCGGCACCGGTGCGTGCGTAGTAGATGATGTTATCCAGATCGAGCTTGGATAAATCCGCGCCCCATGTGGGCATCGGCTTCTCTTTGAAAATCTTGAGCGACATCAAACGATGCTCCAGCATCCACTTGGGCTCGTTCTTGTCTTTGGAGATCTGCCGGACGAGTGCCTCGTTCACTCCGCGCTGGATGCCATCGGTATAGGGCGACGGGTTGGCGTCGTCGAAGACGGAGCGGGAGAGGCCGGAGAAGATGGGTTTGGGTGACATGGAATGCTAAAATCAGGATACACGAAATTCATTGAGAGGATGCGGAAAGCAGGCAGGAAACTACCGGCTCCCAACCAGATACTTCAACAGACCTCACGCGTCCCTAAAGCTTTTGACGTGATCGAAACCAAAGGCGGCGGGCGCGGCGTCCCGCATGTGCGGGAGGGCCGGTGGCAGCCCTGAAGCACAGGGCCCGCCGCAGCGGGTTCCTGCTTCAGGGCGTTGCTCGACGCGCAGCGCTTTTCTTGCCCTGAGCCTATCGAAGGGTGGTCCTTTTTGCCGCGTTGGCAAAAAGGACAAGTCGTGTAATATTCACCCCATGAAAAAAGCCGCCATCATCCTGGATGAAACCCTCCCTGCCGGACTGCTCGCAAACGCCGCCGTCTGCATCGTCACCGGTTTATTTAACGGCGAAGACGACGTGCTCGGCCCCGGCATAGAAGGCAAAGACTGCACGTTCATCCCCATCACAAAACTCGGCATCCCGATCCTCAAGCGCGGCAGCCGGACATTTTTGGAGCTCTTCGAGCGGGTAAAAACTACCGGCGTGAAGTACATGCTGTTCACAAAGGAAGGTCAGACCACCAACAGCTACGAAGCCTACGTGGAACGCGTCACCGGTAAATCCGCTGCCGAAGTGGCAATCATCGGCATAGGCGTGATCGGCACGCCGGAACAGGTGAAGAGTGTGGCTGGAGACTGCCCGCTCTTGCGCTAAGGTATACAATAGTATACATTGGGCGGCACTTTCCCCTTTTCATCATGGCAATTCCCCATGAACAGCCGAAAGAGAACGTCAGGCCCGTCGTTGGCGGCTTGCTCCATCCCAAAGATCGTCCGAATGACGGCACGCATATGGTACCGACTGAGTGGGAACTCAAAGGTACCGGCGGATTGCCGCTGGAAGGGCATCCGATGAACGGCAAAATTACCGGGAACGAGAGGATCGCAGTTCCGACCAAATGGAAGAAGGTCGGCACCGGCGCGCTCGACCCCAGGGACATGCCGAAGAAGGTGAGGTAGCCCGGTAGGATCCCGCCCGGTCCCGTGGTAGGTTGAACGTGTGAGAAAACCTACGTCCCAGCAGCAACCGTCAACCAACACTCTCGACCAGATCGAGGCTGAGGCGTTGCGTCAGATAGAACAGCAGTTGGCCGTGCTGAAAAAACTGGTTGATGCCTGCGAGCGGCATGCCATCCCCCTTCCCGGGCTTGTAAAAGCCAAAGAAGAGCACGCCTACGCCGCGCTGTTCCTGAAGCGGACACTGACTGATCTGCGCGCTGTCTGGAAACTTCTCTCGGCCGGATACACATCGCAGGGTGCCGCGGTCGCATCGTCGCTTTTTGAACACTCGCTCGCCGCGATTCTGATCGTCGGGGGCGATAAAGTCACCGAGCGGATCATCGAGGAGATGGATACGAAAGAAATGGGCTCACCGCGCATCGAAGAACTGTGCCGGTTGTACAAAACCAAGACCGGAACATGGCCGTATCCGATTTATAAATGGCTGTGCAAAATGAAGCACCCGACGCTGTCGACGTTGCGGCACGAGGTACGTTCATCCATGAGCCGCGGCGGTGAATTCGGCTTGGGAATCACACCGAACAGGAGCCCGGATGACCTGGGGAACAAACGCTTCATTCTTGGCTTGTGTATCGGCCAAACCCTGGAGGCCATGCGCGCATTTGCCGACGCCGGGGAGATAACACCGGCAGCCGGACCGAAATCCAAAGCATGGCTCGCCGAAACCGACCTGATCGGAAAAAATCTGGAGGAAGAAATGGACCGCGGTGACGCGGTGCTGTCATTTGATTTATCAAAAACCGCGTTCGGACGCCGGCACAAGAAAAAATTCTCCGACGAGCCGGTCGTCCCTGCTCCGAAAGCGGAAAAAGTGCCGATGCCGCCGAGAACTGGTGACGCACCGAAGCAAAATCAACCAGGCCGACGCCCGCGAAGACGTCGCTAGAGAATTTTAAAGAGTTCTTCTTTCAGATCCGCCAAAACCTGCGCAGCCGCACCCTGATCTTTTGGCCTGTCATAGCCATATTCGTCTTGGCAGGATTCGGATCCCCACTCCGGCATTTCTTTGCGGACAAAACCTCCGCCAATCAGTCTGAACGCCGGATGTGCATCTAAAAATGCATCGGCGTAGTGCGAGTGCTGCGTGTACGTTCCGAAAAGATGCGCCTGCGTGTCATTCCCGTCCGACACCATCACGAATTTCACGCTGACGTTCTTGGCATCGTGCAGAATTTCATTTTTTTCCGCCGCACTGCCCTGAAGAATGATTGTCATATCAATGCCTGAACCCGCGCACTCCGGTCACGACCATTGCGAGCCCCAATTCATCAGCTTTTGCGATGACTTCCGCGTCGCGGATGGAGCCGCCCGGCTGCACAACCGCCACAATCCCGTGCTTGGCGGCCTCCTCCAATGAGTCCGGGAACGGGAAGAACGCGTCGCTGGCCACTACGGCATTTTTGGCTTTGTCTCCTGCTCTCTTAGCCGCGATCCACGTGGCATCCACCCGGCTGGTCTGACCGCAACCGATGCCGACCGTCACTTGGTCTTTTGCGAACACGATCGCGTTCGACTTGGCGTGCTTCACGACTTTCCATGCGAACAATAAGTCTGCGATCTGTTCCTTGGTCGGTTGTTTTTTCGTCACACATTTCAAATCCGCTTCTGCCAGTGTACGAAGATCATCGTTTTGCACCAGCATCCCTCCGAAAGCAGAACGATAAACGATGTCTTCCGAGAAGCGCGTGCCGTCCATGTCGAGCACGCGGATATTCGGCTTACCCTTGAGCATTTCCAGCGCTTCCGCATCGAAGCCGGGTGCCAGAATCAGCTCGGTGAAAATCTTCTGATCGACCAGTTTTTTCACCGTCTCGGCGGTGCACGTGCGGTTGAGCGCGATGATCACGCCGAACGCGGACAAACGGTCGGAGTCGTAGGCTTTTTGGAAGGCGGTCGCGATATCTTTGTCCGATGCGATACCGCTCGGATTGGCATGCTTCACGAACACGGCAGTCGGCTCGGAAAAATCCTGCACCATGCGCCATGCGCCGTCGGCATCCAGCAGATTCAGGTAGCTGAGTTCCTTGCCCTGCAGCAGCTTCCACGTGTTGGTCGCGGATGGCTCGCCGCTGTGCGAAATGGCATAGAAGCGGCCCCACTGGTGCGGGTTCTCGCCGTAACGCAATTGCCGTCCGTCGGTCATCATCACACCGGTGTGTTTGCCGCCGGATAATTCTTCGGCAATCAGCGCATCGTAGGTTGCGGTGTGCACGAAAACTTTGGCCGCCAGTTCACGGCGCAACTCCAGGGTCGTGCCGCCGGATTTCAATGCGTCGATCACGCGGGAATAGTCGGCCGTGTCGCACAATGCGATCAACGCATCGTGATTTTTTGCTGCACTGCGCAGAAGCGTCGGTCCGCCGATGTCGATCTGCTCGATCATCTCCGCCATCATGGCCTCCCCCGTCTTGCCCGAAGCCTTCAGTTTGGCCACGGTCTGCGCGAATGGATACAGGTTCACGACAATGATATCGATCGGGTCGATCCGCAAATCTGCGGCCTCTTTCACCTGCACCGGATCGTTGCGCTTGTACAAAATGCCGCCCATCAGCAACGGATGCATGGTCTTTACCCGTCCGCCGAAACACTCCGGGAACTGGGTGACATGCTCAACCGCCGTAACCGGGATTCCGCCCTCCGTGAGGGCTTTGGCAGTCCCTCCGGTGGAAACGATCTCGTAGCCCATTTCGACCAGGGCGGAGGCGAGAGTATCGATGCCGGATTTGTCGGAGACGGAGAGAAGGGCCCGTTTTTTCATTGCTGGGAGAGTGTAGTACGAACGGAAAATGTCAGGAAGGGCAGAAACGGGGCTTTTCTGCCTTTCTGCCCTCTTTGCCTTTTCTGCCCTCGCCGCATCCGTGCTCAGCCCGGATTTCGCGCATTGTGAAAGCACCCGTTTTCTGCTATACTTAGATGATTTATGGCCACAAACACGAACACAAAAACCACAGCCGAGAATGCCGCCGTGCCCGAGCCTGAAAAGCCGGCCGTGAAAACCGGCAAAATGATCCTGATCGTGGAGGACGAGAGGCCGTTGGCGCATGCCCTGGAAATGAAACTGAAGAACGACGGGTTCATCACGAAGACGTGCATGAACGGTTCTGACGCGCTGGATGAAGTGAAGAAAAACGATTACGCCATGATGCTGCTGGATTTGATCATGCCGGTGGTCGACGGCTTCGCCGTGCTGGAAGGCATGAAGGCCGCCAAGCTGAAGACGCCGGTGATCGTGCTCAGCAACCTGGGCCAGGAGGAAGACCGTGCCAAAGCCAAAGAGCTGGGCGCCATCGACTACTTCGTGAAGTCCAATACTCCCCTCGCCGACATCATCAAGCGAGTTAAATCCGCCATCTAAACACCCATGCAACTCACAAACGACGAACTCGGCCAAATCCTCCTGAAGCAGAGCTATCTGTCCGACGAGGAACTGAAAGAAGTTCTGAAAGAGGCCGTTGAACGCAACATCAACTTGAAGACTGTGCTCTTCGAGCGCCGGCTGCTCACCAACGAGCTGCTGGAGAACGCTCTCTCCGAGTATTACCAGCTGCCGTTCTACGACATCGTCGGCAAGCCGCCGTCGACCGACGCCGTCAGCATGCTGCCGGAGGAATTCGCACGTTCGTACGCCGCAGTTGTCGTCGACAAGAAAGATTCCGAAGTCATAGTGGCAACCTACGACCCGAAGCGCGAAGGGCTGATGGAAGCCGTAAAAGCCAACCTGCAGCAGACCGTGATGGTCGAGACCGCGGGCGATGCCAAGACGGCAACCGCCAAGAAAAGCTTCTGGGGCAAGAAAGCCGCCGCACCCAAGGCCGACATGAAGGCATTCGAAGGAAAAATCACACTGGTGTACGCACCCAAAACCGCGGTCGAAGGCGCGTACGCATTTTATCGCAAACCGTTGGCGACGCGCTTCCAGTCGATCATCGACAAGCAGCACAAAGTCGCTCCGGAAATGCTGGAGGAAATTTTTGACGACGCCATGGGACTGAAGGCATCGGACATCCACTTCGAGCCGCAGGAAAAAGACGTCATCGTCCGTTTCCGCGTGGACGGCGTGATGCACGAGGCAGGACGCCTGCCGAAGCTGTTTTACGAGGGAATCGTGAACCGCATCAAGATCGAGGCAAACCTGCGCATCGACGAACATTACGCCGCGCAGGACGGCGCCATCCGCTACAAATCCAAGGCCGGAACCATGGACGTCCGCGTATCGCTCATCCCCATCGTGGACGGCGAGAAGATCGTGCTGCGTCTGTTGTCCGAATACGTCCGCAACCTGACGCTGGCCGACCTGGGATTCTCCGACAACCACCGTATGATCCTGGAGCGCGCCGCACACAAGCCGTTCGGAATGCTTATCACCACCGGTCCGACCGGCGCAGGTAAGTCGACCACGTTGTACGGACTCGTGAAGATGCGCAACCGCCCGGACGTGAACATCTCGACCATCGAAGATCCGGTCGAGTACAAAATCCCCGGCATCAACCACATCCAGGTGAACATGCAGACCGGCCTGAACTTCAGCAAGGGTCTGCGCGCGCTCGTCCGTCAGGACCCGGACATCGTGCTGGTCGGTGAGATCCGCGACTCCGAAACGGCAACCATCGCCGTGAACGCCGCACTTACCGGACACCTGCTGTTCTCCACGCTGCACGCCAACGACTCCGGCACGGCAGTCCCCCGTCTCATCGAAATGGGTGTCGAGCCGTTCCTGTTGGCCTCCACGCTGGAGGTCATCGTGGCGCAGCGTCTCTCTCGCCGCATCTGCCCGCAGTGCCGCTTCAGCTACACGTTGCCGGCCTCCGGCGCACGCGCCCTGTTCAAAGGCGGCGAGCACTACTTCACCGGCGAGGAGCCTGTGACCTTCTACCGCGGCAAAGGTTGCGAGGGTTGCGGCAACACCGGCTACCGTGGCCGCATCGGCATCTACGAAGTGCTGGAAGTGAACAAAGATATCGAAGAGCTGATCACCGCCCGCAAGAGTTCGACCGACGTGCTGCTCGCCGCCCGCAAAAACGGCATGCAGTTCCTGTTCGAGGACGGACTGGAGAAAGTGAAGTCGGGCATGACGACGATCGACGAACTGATGCGCATCGCTGCGCCTCCGGATCCGATTTTCTTCGAGAAAAATGACGCTAAAAAAGCCTAAAACGGCGGCTGCGGCACCGCATGCGCATCCGCGCGTGCACGTGACGCATACCGATCCGGAACCGACGCTGCCTCCGGCCAGCTCTTTTGGCTTGCTGGGAGGCAAAGCAGCAACGGAGAAACTCGCACAGGCAATTGCATCCGACGCTCCGGCTCCGGTTGTGACTGAAGCCGCAGTTGCACCTGAGCCGATTGCACCTGTTGCAGCCGTCGAAGCAGTTGCAGCACCGCAGGAACCGGCACCTCAGCCGGTAGTGGAAGCGCCGGTTGCAGCAACTCCGGATGTAACAAAGAAGGAGGAGCCACAGGCCCCGGTCGTCACAACGCCGGCGACGCCTGCAAAAACAGGTTTTTCATTCTTTAAAAAGAAAATGCCGTCGGAGGGCGTACGCGCTCCGGTCGCCGCGAAGCCCGTCGAGCCGAAGAAAGGACTGTTCTCATTCCTCTCTCGCAAGAAATCCCCCGATGACAAACCGAAGCCGGTCGCCGCTCCCGGCGGAAAGTCTTCCGGTCTGAAAAAATTCATGGATGCGATCAATAACTTCGGTCTCGGAAAGGAGAAAACGCACTTCGTCGAGAACCTCGCGATCCTGCTGAATTCCGGACTGACGGTCATCGACGCGCTGCGGACCATCGAAGCCGAGACCAGGGTCAAACCGATGAAACGGCTCATTCAGCGCGTCATCGAAGAGGTGGAAAACGGCATTTCGCTCTGGCGCGCAATGGAAAATCAAAACTTCTTTTCGCCTTACGCTCTGGCACTCATCCGCATCGGCGAAGAGTCCGGCGCGCTGTCGCGCAATATGGAGTATCTCGCCGTACAACAGGAGAAAAACCGCTCCCTGCGGTCTAAAGTGAAGATGGCGATGATCTATCCGGGCATCGTGATCACGCTCACGAGCATCGTGACATTGGGTCTTGCGTGGTTCGTTCTGCCTCAATTGGTGGGCGTCCTGATCTCGCTGAACGTGCCTTTGCCACTTGTGACGCGTATCATTATTGTCATCGCAAATTTCTTCAAAGACCATGGCCCGGTTGCAGTGCCTCTGTTCGTGGCACTGGCTATCGCAGTCGTCTGCATCTGCAAGTACACCGCACTGCGCGGACCGGTGCAGATGTTGACCATGCATGTGCCGGGTATCGGCACCATGGCGCTCTCCGCAACCATCGCCCAGTTCGGCGTGGTGCTCGGAAGCCTATTGAAGGCCGGTGTGCCTCTGCTGGAGTCCATGCGCTCCATGGCCGACGTGACGGACATGGTCTACTACAAAAAATACTTCTTTAAACTGGCTGATGAAATAGAGACAGGCCAATCGTTCGCCAATGCGTTCAGCCGGCTGCACGAAACCAACAAACTGCTGCCGGTGTCCGTACAGCAGCTCATCATGACCGGCGAGAAATCCGGAAAGATGGCGGAAATGCTGCTGCGCGTCGCCGATATTTACGAAAAGAAAGCCGAGGAAGCAGCCGCCAGGTTGCCCGTGGTGCTGGAGCCGATCCTGCTGATTTTCATCGGCGGCCTCGTCGGCACAATCGCTTTTGCTATCATTGTCCCTATCTACTCTATCGTCGGAACGGTAGGTCGATGAACCTTCTCCCTTTCCCTCTTCCCCTTCTTTCTATGCGTATCGCGCACACGCTCCGCGCCAAAATCCTTCGAAAAGGATTCACGGCCATGGAGCTGCTGATCGCACTCGGACTCGTTGCGGTCACCGCTGGCGTCACCATTCCGGTGTACCGCCAGTACCAGGTGGACAACGATGTCACCGTCACCACCGAGGCCATTGTGCAGTTCCTCAGAGGTGCACAAACCCTCTCCCAGAGCGGAAAATTCGACACTGTCTGGGGTGTGTACGCGCCGGAAGCGACGCTGTTCGCCGGTGAGGCGTACGACGTCCGCAACCCCGAGCACGACGTGGTGTACCACGTGCCTCCGACCATCGACACCGATGGCATCGACGAGGTGGTCTTCACCCGTCTGGACGGCAAGCCGAGCGAGACCGGCAACATCCGCATCATCTCTACGATCAGCGGCAGGTACCGCGAGATCACCATCGACCCGAACGGCATCATCACCGTGGGTGACCTGCTGAGCTTGACGAGCGATCCGGGAGAGGAAGACACCGGCGGAGCCACTGCTGGCACCGCCACAAACGGCGGAACAGCAACGACCGGCGGCACTGCCACCACGGGCGGAGCAACCGCAGGCACCGCGACAACCGGAGGAACAGCAACGACCGGCGGCACTGCCACGACAGGCGGCACCTCGACTACGGGCGGATCGACAACCGGCGGCTCCACCACCGGTGGAAGCACGACCGGAACGACAGGTGGATCGACCACCGGCACCACCGGCGGTACGACGGGTGGAACGGCCGGCGGTGAAGGACCGACTCCGGGCGATGACGATCCGGGTCCGTCCTGCAACACCCAGTTCTATCTGGACAAGGACAACATCGTGAAGAACGTCGGAACCAACGACATCAAGGTGAAGCTTCTGGGCTCCCAGATAACCTACGGTGCCGGCGGACCGAAAGTCGACGTGCGCGTATCCGCCAGCTTCAACAGCGGTTCTGCATGGCAGGATTTGTACAACGGAAAGGCGGTCCAGGGAGGAGAGCTGCAGACATTCTCCAACATTGCGAGCGGCCTGCCGTTCGCACTGCAGTTCAACGGACGCTACTCGTGGCTCTTCAACAAGACGTACCGCTCCGACTCAAAGGACGGCCACGTCATCATCTTGAAAAACGGTGACACGCCTCCGAACTACCCGGCGTTCGCCAACCAGGACGGTCTTCAGACATTCCTGAGAAGCATTATGAACAGCAGCGGCAAGATCGCCATCGGCGCCAAAGACCTGGTGTATCTGGTGGAGCTCGGCTCGCTCGACAGCAACGCTGACTTCCAGGACGCGGTTGTCCTGGTGACGTTCACCGAGAAGGCGCTCACCTGTGTCGACGCCAGCAAGCCCCGCGTGAAGGTTCAGTTCAAGCGTCTGGAAAACACGGGTGACGGCGACGCCGAGAAGGCGGTCATCGTCGGCCCGACCAAACTGATGTTCTCCGAGAACCAGTGGATCCCGCTCATGGACGCCAACGGCAGCGTGATCATCGACGGAGGTCTGGTGGAAGAGGTTCCGGGCATGGCATTTGAGCGCGGTCCGGGATGGATCCGCCTGCTGCTCCACGGCAGCCTGACCAGCGGCAGCAAAGAGGTTGTTGATGCACGTGTGGTCTTCAACCAGGCGTACATCCGCTCGACGGTCAACGACACCGGGGGCAACGCCACCGAGAACCCGACCGACGGCACGGTGAATGACACGGCTGCCGGCGACGAGTTCGTCGCAGGACCGAACGCCAAGAGCATGACCTTCAAGACGCGCGTCACCGGGGAAGATGACGGCGTGTACCTGTACTGGGAAGGAGGCCAGCCAAGTGATGCCGGTAACGGCAACAACACCAGCTCATCGTCATCTCATGCCGCAACATCGTCTTCCAGCAGCGCGGCTGCCGAGAGCCATGCAGATGACTCCTGTTACGTCTCGTACACGGTGGATAATGACGGCAAACTGAAGCTCAACGCCTTGGCCGACGTCACCCTGCGCATCGCGGGAACACAGAGCACCTATGGCGAACGCGGACCGAAAGTATCCGTACGCGGACGCATCAGCTTCAATGGCGGCGCCACATGGACGCAGATTTCCAGCTACCGCGCACTGCGCGGCGGCGAGCTGTCCGTGTTCAAGAACGTGCCTGCCAACAGCGTGATCCTCGTCGAATTCGAGGGCCGTTACTCGTGGGTATTCCGCAAGACCCTCCAGTCCGGCCGCGGCACCAGCAGTATGCAGGTACTGCGCCGTGATGACCTCGTGCCGAACTTCGACCTCACCCTGGACAACGGCAAGCGCACGGCATTCCTGAAGGCGCTCACCGACGATGAGGGCAAGATCAAGGGCACCTGGCGCGACGTTGTCTACATGACCGAAATGACTGAGGCAGACAGCGACGGAGACTTCCAGGATTTGGTAGCTGTGATCTCCATCGACAAGCCGCAAAGCTCGGGCGGATGCACGCCGGCGCCTGCGTCCAGCTCGTCGAGCAGCAGCGCCCAGGGTGGCGGTGCCGCATCGAGCAGCTCCTCGGTCGCCAACCCGAACTCCGACGACGACAAGGACAGCGTGAAGAACTCGCTGGACTTGTGTGCCGGCACGACGATCCCGGAGAAAGTGCCGACCGAGTACATGTCGTTCGACCGTTACGCACTCACCGCAGCCCGCGGCAACGTCAGCACCACGCCGGTGTTCCGTGTCGGCCCGCGCAAAGTGGTCAGCAACTACACCATCAAGGACACCCGCGGTTGCAGCTGCGCACAGATGCTCGACGCCATCGAAAACAAGGGCTCTCACCGCTTCGCGGAGTTCCCGGCACTCTATCGCCAGATGCAGAACCTGTTCTCGTTCTACACCAGCAACTCGCGCAAGTTCGGTTGCGGTGACGCACTGATGCAGATGGTCCGTGACAGTCAGGACTAAAACGACCACGTGAAAATGACACAACCGGGGGATCGTACGATTCCCCGGTTTTTGTGTTCAGTCCCTTCTCCCGCCTGCGGGAGAAGGTGGCGCCGCAGCGACGGATGAGGGTACAATCTTCTCCATGGCGTCACTTGCGCATGGATCAACCAGACGCGGCAGTCTCCTGTTGGAAGCTCTCGTCGCGATCGCTGTGTTTGCCATATTCCTCGGCGGCATCGGATTGACGCTCGCGCTGGGCGAACACACCACCGTCGCGGGCGGCGACCACGTGCAGGCGACGTTTGTCGCGGAAGGCGCTCTGGAAGCCGTGCGCAGCATGGCCGCAAAAAACTTCACCTCGGTGACGGTCGGCAAGCACGGCGTGAAACTCATCAACAAAGTCTGGACCTTCACAGGGACGACCATCACCACGTCGGCCGGTTTCAAGTCCAGCGTGGAAGTCATCAGCAAAGGTACGGACTGGCTGGAGGTGAAGTCGACAGTCAAATGGAGCTTCGGCGGAAAATCGAGATCCGGTGCGATCGTGCTGGACAGCTACCTGACGAACTGGCGCAAGACACTGACCATCGGTAACTGGGCCGCCATGACCAGAGTCGGGCTGGCATCCGCCTCGGGCACTCCGGACTACAAAAAGATCACCGTAAAGGGAAACTACGCCTACATCGCCAGCCTGCACGCAGGTACCGCCAAGGGCTTGTACATCTACGATATTTCGAACCCTGCGTCGCCGGTACGCGTGGCCAGCTCGTTTGATCTGGGTGTCGCTGCCTACGACCTGGTCATCGACGGCACGAATCTGTACATCGCCACCGATGGCGTGGGCAACGAAGTGCAGGTGTACGACATCACCGATCCGCCGAACCTGTCGGCATCCAATTTGATCAAAACTTTTGATACGCCGGGCAGCGGCAAAGCGCGATCGATCGCGTTCTACGGTGACATCATCTACGTCGGGCTTCTGGACAATCCGCCCAATCCACAATTCCTGTCGCTGCAATGGAGCGAAAGCAGCCCGATCACGCAGCTCGACAGCTTGGGTCTGAGCGGCAGCGTCATGGATATGACTTTGCACGAAGGCTACGCGTACGTGGCCACCACCTACAACGTCGGCGAGCTGCAGGTGGTCGACATTTTTGATCCGGAACTGCTGACCTTCGCACCGGGCGCAGGCATAGACATGACGAACACCCAAGACGGCTCGGCTATGAACACGTTCGGCACATCGGCACTCATCGGTCGTCTGGACGGATCGTCGATCGACGAATTGTCTCTGTACTCCATACAAGATTCGCCGGTGCCCTCCCCGCCTCCGGGTCCGTGGACGCTGGAACTCGGCGGCAACGTGCTCAGTCTGGCTAGCGTGTACGGCGGCAAATACGCGTTCGTCGGCAGTGATACCAACAACTCTGAACTGCGCGTCATTGAAATCCCGAAACTCATGGGCGGAGCCAGCTCGATTGTGAAAAGTTATGATGCCAACGCGGAAATGCGCGGCGTATTCTACGATTGGCGCACCGACAGACTGTATGGAGTCACGCCTGCTGCTTTAATGGTTTTCGCACCTGGATGATGCACCTCTTCCATCCGCGCACCGGCCCACGCCACGGATTCATTCTGCTGATTTCGATTCTCGCGATCGGCGTAATCTCCTCGGTGATCGTCTCCACGCTGTTGTTGCTCGGTGCATCTGCCGGCGCTTTCAGCCTGTCGATCCAGCAATCGTCGCAAGCCATGGCCTTCGCACAGGGATGCGGAGAATGGGCACTCCAGCAATTGCGGAACAATCCGGAATACGGCGGTGATCAGTTCCTGCCCATGGATGCCGGCACATGCGAAGTGTTGCCGGTCGGCGGCATCGGCAACAACAATCGGCAGTTGTGCATAGAAGGGCGGATGGGTGACACGTACCGCCGAATGGAAATCGTCATCCAGGAAATTTTGCCCAAAACGAAAATCTCCTCGTGGCAGGAGGTATCCATATTCACACTCTGCGAATGATGCTGCTCCGCAAACTGATATCGGCAGTATCCAACGTCCGCCCGGGGTCCAGCCTGCTGGAAACACTGCTGTTTCTGTGCATCGTCGCGATCATGAGTACCACGATGATCGCGGTGTTCATCGCCAGCCAGGACGCGCGCGTTCGCCAGCAGAGCATCGCGGCGCTGGAGCAGCAGGGGGCCGAAGTCCTGCAGCAGATCACCCGCCGCATCCGCCGGTCCGAAGCCGTCATCACGCCGTTGCCGACCAAAAGCGGAGCCATTCTGGCACTGCAGTCGGGTCTGAATTCCGAACAGCCGACACTGTTCACAGTCAGCGGAGGAAATCTGATGATGATCGAGAAAGTCGATAAGTCGTACGTACTGCTACCCTCAATCAAGATGACCGGGGCCCTGTTCACGCATGTGACCACCGGCAGTCTGGTGGTCTCGTTCGACTTGAGCACCACATTCCCGACACCCAAAAAAACCGCGCCGTACAAGCGCCACTTCGAAGGCAGTGTCACCATCTTCCCGGACGATCAGGCTCAAACCGGCGGTTGCGGAACCTGCCCGGCACCCACGTGCACGTCGCACAAGTACCGCTGGTACTACTGTGAGAGCGGCCTGTGTGCGCTGTCGGCAGATTCATTGGCGTGCTGAAGCCGTCGTACGTCCTTGACGCAGGTGGACTATTTGTCGTGCAGTAGACATATGCGGCATGTGAAAAACCGCATAAATATGCTAAAATAAGGAGATTAAGGCCATGCCAAACAAACAGCCCTCACCGAGCTTGTCCGAACCGCGGAAACGGTTCACCTCGCTGCGCAAAACGCTGTTCTGGGAAGCCTCGGTTTTGCTGACATTCGCGGTGGTGGTCACGGCCGTCATCGCGTTCTTTTTGGCGAAGAGCGAAGTCGACTCGCGCACGTTCGCACAGCTGCAGTCGATCGTGCATGCCAAAGAAGATTTGCTGGAAGGCATCGTCTCACGGCAACGCGAACAGGTGGCGATCCTGGCTCGCGAGTCTGCTGCCACGACGCAGGCCGCATCGTATCTGATCGGATTCAAAGACCTGTTCATTCTGGAAAACGGACGCGTGCGCGTGCTCACCGGCGAGGCACCCTTGGCCGACGAACTGCGTCAGCTGGAAGAGCGCACGGCCACGGGTCACACCGCATTCGTGCCGATCATGTCGCCTGCCGGATGGGAGTCATACATGATCACCGCTCCCCGCGTGGACGCTGCAGGAAACACACACGGCCAGGTGGTTGCCGTATTCAATGCGCGCCCGCTGATCAAGGAACTCATGAGCGCCGATTATCTTGGCAAGTCCGCCGACGTGTCGCTGGGCGTGCGCAAAGGCGACGATCTGCTGTTGCTGCACACCATGCGCGACCAGCGGGATGAAGCCGCAACACCGCTGTATCTGGGCGGAGTTGAACAGGAGGCTGCCCGTCAGCTCGCGCTGGCAAAGGCAGTGCTTGGGCGCGAGGGCAGCGATAAGTCGCTGGATTACGCCGGCGTAACCGTGCTCACTGCCTACCGCTCTCTGCCGTCCATCGGCTGGGGCATCGTGGTGCAGGTGGACCAGTTCGAGGTCTACGCACCGCTATTGGATTTGGGAGCACGTATCTCGATTCTCGGTGTTGTACTGGTAGGACTGTTGTCATCGATCATGTTCAGCCTGTCACGCCGCATCGCCGATCCGCTCTATGAACTGTCCGAGAAACTGCAGGGTCTGGAAACCAAAGAGTGGCGCTTCGAGCGCTCGATCTTCACTCGTAACGAATTGGAAGAAGTTGATCAGGCCGCGTTCGACCTGACCAAACGCCTGCGCGAATCTCACACGCATCTGGAAGACATCGTGAAGAAGCGCACCCAGGCTCTGGTCGAACAGCATGCTGAAGACGACGCCATCTTCGAGAGCATCGAATACGGCTTGCTCGTGACCAACGTGAAAGGCGAAATCGTCCAGATGAACCGCGCCGCGGCCAGACTGACCGGTTGGACCGAGCACGAAGCCAAAGGCATGTCATTCGCTAAGGTGCTGCCGATTCAGGACAAGGACGGCAAAGACATGCCGGAAGCGGATCACCCGCTCTCCACCGTGCTGAACACCCGCCAGCAGTACTCGCCGAACACCGACGAACACCTGTCGATGGTGCGCAAAGACAAGACGCCCATGCCGCTGTCCCTGCGTGCCACGCCGATTTTGCACGGTTCGGACTGCTCCGGCGCAGTCGCCGTGTTTGCCGACGTCACCGAGACCCGCCGCATCGATAGACTGAAATCCGAATTCATCTCGCTCGTCTCCCACCAGCTGCGTACGCCGTTGTCGTCCATCCGTTGGTATCTGGAAATGCTGTCCGGCAAGGACACTGGCCCGCTGACCGACGAGCAGGAAAACTGCTTGAGAGAAGCCTCGACCTCGACCGAACGCATGGTGCACTTGGTCAATGCGCTGCTGAACGTGTCGCGCATCGAGCTGGGTAAATTCGCGCTGAAGCTGGAAATGACCGATCTGCTGCCGTTCGTACGCGAATCGGTGAAGAGCCTGGCGCTGGACCTGGAACACAAGAAGATCAACGTTGAGTTCAAAGTGAAGAACCAGCATGCCTTCGTAAGAACTGATGGAGTCCTGCTGCGCCTGGTGCTGGAAAACCTGGTGTCGAACGCCATGAAGTACAGTCAGCAAGGGTCAACGATCACCATCGTCGTCGCGTCCACGGACACCGGTGCGACCATCGACGTCATCGACCAGGGCATCGGCATCCCGGCCACCGAACAGAGCAAGATCTTCGGCAAATTGTTCCGCGGCAGCAACGCCGTTACAGTGGATACGGACGGCAACGGCCTGGGGCTCTATATCTCAAACATCGCCATTCAGACCATCGGCGGATCGCTGGCATTCGTCAGCAAAGAGCGACAGGGCACGACCTTCACGGTCACACTGCCGAAGGACCCCATGCCGGAGGAGAAGAAGGACTGATACGCAGAAGTCCTGTGGCGCGCCGTAATTCCGGTCTTTACCCGATCGTCGCCTTGCCGATCGCCAGCATCACGAACACGCCGGCCATATTTAGCACGAGACAAATGGCTGCGAAGCGTTTCGCATCCAGATCGGTCACGCTGCTGAGCAGGCTGATGCCGATTTCGTCCGGAAACGGTGAGGCGATGACGATGCCGGCCACCGACCAGAGCAGATACGTCCGCAAAGTGGGCGGCATCTTTTCGTGATGCATCAACTTGTGAAAAAACAGGTACAAGTCCGTGGACCGGAACTTATGGATCTCGTCATGGAATGAAAACCGCACGAATTCGAAAATGAAAAGATCCGAGAGGAACGCGCCGAAGCCGCCGATGAGGGACGCGTAATAAATATTCACGCCCTGGGCCAGCGCCAGGAACAATCCGACTGCGAACGGTGCGGTGAAACCGAAGCTGAGCATTAAACCGGCAATGAAGATGGCGGCATATCCGTGTGAAGACAGGGCCGCGCCAAACTGCACGAACATTCCGGTCTCCAGCAGCAGCGTCGACAACAAAATGCAGAGCGCCAACGCCAAAAACTTGGGATATTCCAGTAATGTCCGGACGGGAAATGTCATCTGGATATTATAGCATATCCAAGCCATTCCCTCAACGCCCGGAAACCTGCCTTACACCGCCTGCAGGATGTGAATTTTGCGATAGTTCGGGCCGGTCATCCCGGTTGCCTGCCTGTCATCGCGTAATGCATAGCCGGACGGAAGCGCGAGTGCCTTAGCCGCTGTCAGGCGACGATCGATGATGAACGCGACCACTGCCCCGTCCTGAAGCGTCGGACGCAGGACACCGAGCGATGTTTCGTACAACCGGAGCATGTCATCGTCAGTCGGATGGCCGGACGGCGCACCGGCGAATGACGAAAGTTTTCCGTACGGCGGATCGGTGATCACCAGGCTCACGCTGTCCTGCGGCACGCCCGATGCCGGAATCGGCTGCAGCATGTCGTGGGCAAAAAAAGACGAATCCACAGGGGTTGTCGCGCCGTAGTGCTCCAGCATTTTCGCAAAATCCTCCATGCGCTCAGGTGTATGGCGCATAACGTTTGCCACGAGTGTCCGCTGCCCTGCGGCACGCGCCGCCTGAGGCGTGCACAATTCCAGGTTGCGTCTCGCAATGTCGGCAATGGCAGGGTCGATATCGGATCCGCTCACTCTTTCAAGGTTGGCGCGATGCAGGGCAGCCACCGTGCACAGAATGGCGCCGACGCCGCAAAACGGATCGTGCAATACATGCGGCGAGTCGGCACGCGGATGGTGCTGCAGCGCCCGGCGATACGCCAGATCGGCATACGCCGCCGGAAAGGACGGGTGTCCGGTGGGTATCTCGAGTGCGCCCGGGAGACCCGGTGTCAGCATCTTGTATGCAGCCGTCTTGTTCATATACTCAAATTACCATTATTTATATATTTGTCAATAAAGCGCACTGCTATCCTCTGCAGGATGTACCCCGATCCAGACACACCGGTCGAAGAGCTGATGAATTTGGGCCCGGCCAGCGTCCGCTGGCTGCACCCGGTCGGCATACGGACACTCGGCGATCTGAAGACCGTGCCGCTGGGTGTGCTCTACGAAAAAGTGAAGCGGCTGAAGCCACGCTGTAATTCGGCGTTCGTCTACGCGGTCTTCGGTGCGCTGACGAACACGCACTGGAATACGCTTCCGCCGGACATCAAAAGACAGCTGCTCGCGGGGGTGAGAGTGGTGAATGAGAAATTGAAGCGCGAGAAAAAACAGGCGCTGTCGAATTGATAGAACAATGGAGCCGCCTCGGGGAATCGAACCCCGGACCCACGCATTACAAGTGCGTTGCTCTACCGCTGAGCTAAGGCGGCCTATGGTTTTTCAGGAACAAGTAAGGCCTTTTGACTGACGCCTCGCTGGCGCTCGGCTGGGCGCTGAGCTAAGGCGGCCTATGGTGTCTAAGGAGCAGCCTATGCTCCAAAAGAACGTGGACGCAGTGTAAACGAACCCTATCCAAAAACAAACCTTTTACTTGAACTGGAAGCCCAAAACTGCCATACTTCTTTGCCTGCTCTTTTGATGATCGCTCGCGCAAGCGAGAGGAACGTCCGGACACGATGCGAACGCCTAGCGGGTAATGCCCGTCGGCGCGTCATATATCAGGTAAAGACGCGTCAGGACTAGCGCCACAGTGACGATCCCGCAGTCGAACTATATCTCTGTTTCAGGGACCAACGCGGCAGTGGGAGTGAAACGCCCCGGGAACCGGGGCCTCGCGCAAGCGAGGAGGCAAGCTCTAGGTCGTGCAAGGAGGATTTGGGTGATGGGAAAAGGCGATGGTTCCGTCGCCCCCGTTACCCCTCCGCTGGATCCGTTGAGCAATTGACGGACTAGATAGATGATCATCCTCACGCCAGTCGGCGTGCAGACAGAATCCGGCGTACGGAGAACAGGTCGGAAAGATCACCCGCGCAAGCGGGTCTTTCCGTATACAATGCCACCGTGAAGTATTCCGAGATCCTGTTCGGCGTCCTGCGCATCCCGGTGGACATGCTCGCGTGTCTGGCCGGACTGCTGGTCGCCTATCGCCTGCGCGAAGCCAGCATCGACCTGATTCCGGCCGTGCAGCTGCTGCCGCAAGCGTCCACACTTCCGGAATTCAGCTACTACGTCACGCACTTTGCGCTGCCGAATGTGCTCGTCTACGTGGCAATCGTCGGCGCACTGAAACTGTACACACTGCGCTCCACTGGCGGCGCATGGCGCGAGACCGGAAAGGTCGCGGTGGCTTCCGGGCTGTGGCTGGCGCTGGTGATCGCGTGGTTCTTCCTCATCGAGAAACAGCTGTTCTTCTCCCGCGCATTGTTGCTGATCGCCACCGTGCTGATCACGGTCTTCGTGATGTCTGGCCGCGCGACCATCACGATGATCCAACGGTCGATGCTCCGCCGCGGCATCGGTACGCGCACAGTGCTCTCGTTCGGTTCACAGCATCTGCCCGAGGCAGTACGCCGCACACTGGCCCGCGATCCGCGCTTCAAGTACCTCGGCCATGTACAGGACACACAGCGTCTGCGCGAAGAGCAGGATGCCGGCGCAGTGGATTTGGTGTTGCACACAGATCCGAATCCGAACAGCCAGGAGACGAGTGAACTCATCGACCACTGCCGCTCACATCACATCGGCTACTCGTTCCTGCCGCCGGTCTTTGCCGATGTCCCGCACCAGCTGGCCATCGATAAAATCGGCCTGGTTCCCCTGCTCAGCTTCCAGCCGACGCCGCTGGACGGCTGGGGCCGGGCGCTCAAGCGCATGTTCGATGTCTTGATCAGCGCCGCACTCATCGTGATACTCAGTCCGCTGCTGCTCGCGATAACACTGCTTGTCCTGCTGCTGAGCGGACGCCCGATCTTCTATGTCAGCAACCGCTCCGGGCAGTACGGCAAAGGCATCATCCCGATTCTGAAGTTCCGCACGATGGTCGTGAACGCCGACGAGCTGTTGCCGCAACTGAAGCAGATGAGCCATCGCGACGGGCCGCTGTTCAAAGTGAAGAACGATCCGCGCGTGACGAAGATCGGACGCGTGCTGCGCCGCTGCACGCTGGACGAACTGCCGCAGTTGTTTAACGTACTCAGAGGCCAGCTGTCGCTGGTCGGCCCGCGCCCGCATCTGCCGCATGAAATCGAACGCTACACCGGCTACCAGCGCCGCGCGTTCGCGGTGCGCCCGGGCATGACAGGACTGTCGCAGATCTCGGGCAGATCCAACCTGAAATTCGACCAGGAGGTGAAGCTGGACATCCAATACATCGAAGAATGGTCCCTGCTCTTGGACCTGTGGATTTTGTGGCGCACGATCTTTGTCGTATTTGAAGGCGACGGCGCCGACTAAAGAAGACGAAGAAAACGACGATTGCGAGGAAAACGAGGATCCTCGCACTCTTCGCACTCCTCGTCTTCCTATAACAAACTCAACTGATCATCTGCTTTCTTCCCTTTCTTGGGGGCAGCTTTCTTTGGCGCTACCACTGGCTCGACTGAGGCAGCTGCAGCCGATCCCGCCAGTGTTAACAGATACTTGATGATGTCGCGGCCGTACGGCTTTGTGCGCAGACGGTCGTCCATGATGGTGGCAGTCGCATCCGGCAGGCGGTGACGGCAGAACGTCCGCAGCAGGCGGAAGATGCGGGCCTTGGTACGCGGCAGCGAGTACTCCCTGAATGGATCGGACCAGCGTCCGGCGCGGCGGCTGATGACCGGATGATGCGGATGATCGAACGGCAGGGTCTGGATGTACATGCGGTCGACGGTGCCTGCGGGCAGCTCGAATGTTTCGTACGACCAGTGGGTGGTAAGCAGAAACGCAGGTGCTTTCGCCGCGGCAAACTCAGCCTGCATGCGACCCTGTCCTCCGCCGAAGCCCAGACAGAACAGTGCGACGCCTTTGGCCTCCATCGCCGAAAAATATTTTACGTACAGATCTTCGATGATGCGCTTGCTGCCAAGCAGCAGCACAGTCTTGCCCTGCGGATCGGCCAGAATGCCGGGAATGGACAGACCTTCGGGGAATTCGACGTCGACGGCTGTCTCCGGCGTGACTTGGGCGTGGACAACCGTGGTCTGTGTGCCGTGCGGCAGAATCGGCTGGAGTGCGTCAGTCATGCCCGGCGGCACCAGCAGGCTGACCGGGTTGCGATCATACAGTTTGCGCTTCAGCACGACTGCAATGTCTTCGGGCACGGACTTCAGATGCAGCGTGCGATCCTGATATAACTCTATCCACTGGATGCGTCCCGGCAGATTTTTCACATCCAGCATTTTTTCCAGATCGCGCAGGCGCTCCAGTGCCGGCGGCGGCACATCCGGCGTGGTCATAAGCTGTTGCACACGGTCGTAGAGACCCTTGGCTTCCGGCGACTGCAGATCGTTCTGGGTGATGTAGCGCACGTCGGTCGCCGAGCGGGTCTTTTCCATCCAGAGTTCGATGAGATCGGCACACTTGGTGAGCAACTCATGACCTTGCGCAGCTGCGCGCAGCGAATCAGTCGAACATTCCCAGCCGTATGCGTACGTTGCGGTGTCCTCCAGCATCGACGCGTCATCCAGCACCACGTGTGTTTCGGCATCCAGGATCGGCTTCTCGTCATCGACGATGCGCAACAGTTGCTGGTGATCGATGAGTGCGGCCTGTCCGGCATCCGCGATGCGCTTGAGATACTCCGGACTCTCTCGCGTGCAGGCCAGCTTGCCGTTCCACACGTCGTACTCGCCGCCGTGCATCGGCACTTCGGAACGACTGTTGGGTGTGTACATCAAAAGCTTGGCAGCGAGCGTCAGTTCATCCGCGGTCAGTACCGGCTGCGCCAATAGTGCTGCCTGGGCATCGGGTCGCAGCAGCATTTCGGGCGGATAAAGGACGGCGATACCCTCAGGCAGGCTGACGCGACGCAAGGTTGCCTCCAGATTTTTCACACCAACCCAGCAGCGGCCTTTAGCCTGCTGAGCTGCATGCAATAAACGTTCCAGAAACGCCGGATCGGTCGTCTCTTCGATGAGCGCAACCGACGGCGACTGTGGACGAGCCAATACTGCGGCATTATCGTTGGTGGATGCGCCTGCGCGCACAGAGCGTGGTGGTGGCTTCAGCCATGCCGGACGCTTTTTGGACGAGGTGCGTTCTTTCGCCAAGGCAGCGAACAAGATTTTGTAGCCCGGTGAGCTGCGCTCAGCCAACGCGAGGATCGGCGTGGCCAGATCATCCGGCAATTCGAGCAGGCGCTCCCAGCATTTGGACAAGAGTTCGCTGGTCGCACACACGTCGCCCATCGCACGGTGGCGCGGTTCGTGCTTCAGTCCGAGGACGTCGCTGAGAAAACCAAGCGAGTAACTTTGCAATTCCGGAAAGACGAGTGATGCCAGCATCGATGTGTCGATCCACGGGTGCGCAGACAAATCCCATCCCTCGCCCTTCAGCATGCCGATGTCGAACTGCACGTTCTGACCGACGACCAGCACGCCGTCACCGATCATCTCCGAAATTTTCGGCAGCGCTTCGGCGAACGTCGGCTTGCCGACAAGATCCTCCGGCTTGATCGCCGTGAGCACCTGCACCGCAGGCGGAATGTCGCCACCGTGCGAAATCAGACTGGAGAATTCGGCCTTCCGCTTTCCATCGGCAAACCCGACCGCGGCGTACTCTATGACGCGGTGAACCTTGGGGACGAAGCCGGTCGTCTCGGTATCGAGAACGAGGAAGGGAATTGGCGGGAGTTTCACCGGGACAGAGTACCCGCAGAACGGCTAAATCCCAACGTTGCCCGGCCGCTTGCCTTGATCTATTCTGAGTCCTTCCTATGGTGCATAGACAGCCTCAAAACCGGCCTGCAGCGGCTCCACGATCCCTGGACGCGGATCTGGTAGGACACGTCATGACCGGCCTGGAGCGCACCTGGCATCCGCGCGACCCCGTCCTGCCATCGGCTGAAGCTTGTAAAGGCACACTTGAATCAACCAAACAGGGTGTCTTCTATCTGTTGGTGCAATCTGACGCACAAACGGAAGGCCCGCCTTTTATTCGACGATTGGTGCTGAATGCAGATTGTACGGAGGCACAAGGAATTGCTTTGGCACAGACGCACACCGGCAGACTGATTCAGGCAAAGGTGCTCGCGACTGCGACCGTACCAAGAACCCGCATCGGAAAACTGCTACGCACAATAAGTGAATGGAGCATTCCGGCGGCGATCGGCAGCTCCGGTTTCTACAAACAACTGGTCCGGGAGTTCCGGGCGCTGCCATGGCGCCAGGAATCCGGCCACTATGAAGGCGTACAGATGGTGACGACAAACCACGTCTTCGATTTCCTGCAGGCGCGTTACCCGCATCTGGCAGGGAATCATGAGGTGGTCGAGTATCTGCGCAGCAATCTGTCGCCGACTCCTTCCTGCTAAATCGAAAAACCCCTCCGTGTTCTACGGAGGGGTGATTCAGTGTGAGCAAAATTACTCGGCCTTCTTCTCCTCTTCAGCTGCCTTCTCGGGCTCGGGCGTCGCTTCGGTCAGTGCTTCGGCCATGATGGTCTCGGCCACGACCTCTTCGGACGGAGCGGCTGCCGCAACTGCATCACCGGAAATGATTTCGCCTTCCGGATTGAGCAGTGCCACCGGCACTTCCTCACCGCGCAGTTCGGCCAGCTTGGCCTTGAACGCCGGGAGTTCCTCGTAGTTGTACATGTCGAGCTCGAAACCGGTCAGCTGGGTAGCCAGGCGGATGTTCTGGCCCTTCTTTCCGATAGCCATCGGGCGCTGAGCTTCTTCCACGAACACGGCTGCGCGCTTCTTGATGAGGCGCTCCTGATCGTCGCGGCGCTCTTCGCCGTTGACGATGATGACAGCGGAGATCGATGCAGGCTGGAGAGCAGTCGAGATCAGTTTGATCGCGTCATCGGACCACTCGATCATATCCACGCGCTCGCCGTTGATCTCTTCCATCACTGCCTGGATGCGCACGCCTTTCTGTCCGACGCAGGCGCCGATGGGGTCGATGCGGGGATCGTTGCTCTTTACTGCGACTTTGCTGCGGATGCCGGCGTCGCGCGCGATCGCCATGATCTGCACGTCGTTGTTGCGGATCTCGGGGATCTCGAGCTCCAGCAGTTTGCGGACCAGGTGCGGGTGCGTGCGGGAGATGCGCAGCTGCGGACCCTTGCCGGTCAGCTCGACCTTGTCCAAATAGACGCGGATGCGCTTGCCGGTGTAGTAGTGCTCGCCGGGGATCTGCTCCCTCCACGGCAGCGACACGGTCATGCCTTCGATCTCCAGCGTGACCCAGTTCGGCTCAACTTTGGTGACGCTGGCAGTGAGCAATTCGTTCTCGCGGTCTTTGAACATGGTGAACAAGCTCTTCTTCTCGGCCTCCTGCAGCTTCTGGATGATCACCTGCTTGGCGGCCTGTGCGGCGATGCGTCCGTAACCGACCGGAGTGACGTCGATTTCCATCTCGTCACCGACCTCGATGTCCGGCTTCAGCTTCTTGGCATCCTTCTCGCTGATCTCGAAGTTCTCGTTGAGCACCTCGTCGACCACCTCTTTGATGAGGAGGATGCTGGGCATGTCCTGATCCTCGCGGAGCACGACGCGGATTTCCTGTTCTTTGTTGCCGTAGTCCTTGCGGTAGGCAGTGATGATGGCCTGTTTGACCGCTTCCAGAACCTCGTCAGGTTTGACGTTCTTCTCGGAACAGATCTGGTTAATGGCGGCGAGGAACTGTGCGCGCATACAATTGGGGTGAAATGGACGAGTCCGAGAAAACCACCATGAGTGAAACTCATAGTGCAATCTAATCAAACTCGATACTAAGCCTAGTATAGAGGATTTGACCTTGATTGCAAGAGAAACGCCGCTATTTCGAGGCCTCGTTCATCCCCTGCAGAAACGCTTTTCTGTGTTTGCCATCCATCGTCGGAAACAGTGCGGCCGCCTTATATTTGAGCAGCTTGAATCCGGTCGGCACCCGGTCCAGCTCCGGCGCGATCTTTTTCAGATGCACCACGGATTTGCCGAGCGTATGCATGCGTACGAGCGAGTCCTCCATTGTCAGGCGGTGATGATGCAACGCGGTCGCACCCGGCTCGTAGAACAACCGCACACCCGCGGTGGCCAGACGCGTCCCCCACTCGATGTCTTCCCAGCCGTAGAGACGAACGTCCTCCCGGAACGGGAAACACGCCGCGATTTTCTTCGGCAGGCTGATGTGGCTGGTGTACGTGAAACGGTGCTGGATCTCCACGGGAACAAGGTCGTGCGCGTAGTCCGCGATCATCGGGTAGCCGAACTGCCACCCGCTCTTCTCCAGCCAGCGCATCACCGGCGTTATGCCGCACGCCGGATCCCACGTGGTGAACCCGAGCACTGCGGTGGACGGATGGTTTTTATGCGCGGCGATGTGTCGTTCGCATGCATGCTCTTCCAAGAAGGTATCGTCACCGATGAACAGCACCACGTCGGTCTCCGCCATGGCGACCCCCGCGTTGCGTGCACACCCTTGCTGCGACTTTGGGATTGTTTTGTAGCGCACCGGCACCGGCCAACTCTGCTTTTCGAAAAGTGCTGCCGTCTTTGCATCCGGACCGTCACTGACCACGATCACTTCAGTCTCCGCGGAGGCCGTCTGGCGCGCCAACGCATGCAAACACTCACGCAGAATGTCGGCGCGCTTGTGAGTGGGGACGATGACGGAGAGGCGTGGATGCATGACTGTGCACCCGGAGTATAACCCTATTCGCCCTCAACGGGACCTGAAGCCGCATTTGCCCTGAGCGCGGCATGATTGATATAGGAATAGGCGGTATCGCCATCGTTATAGAGTTCTGTTTGCAGCGGGCCGAGATTCAGGCATTCGCGCACTCGGGCTTTGACGAGCTCGATGTTTGCCCTAGTCACCTCATGCACGGTCACAATTGTCTCCTTCTCACCCATCTTCACGCGCCCAGGGTGCTGGATGGTCATCATGACATTCGATGCATTTCTGGCCACCTGAAGGTCAGTCGGTTCCGAATGATTCTCGTAGGTGAGAGTGAGGGTTCCCATGGAGGGCGTGATTTTAGGCAGGAAGCGACTTCTGTCAATGATACGGGTAGTATGAACCGGACAAACCGCATGCAGACCCTGTTTATAGACCTGGCCTCCAACAAGCAGCTGCTCGCCATCGTGGGCGAGGACACCACGCTGGCCATCCGCGAAGCCGACGGGCGTTTTGACGAAGCTGAACTGATGCCAAACGTGGAAGGCCTGTGCAAAGAAGCCGGAATCAAAATGAAAGCAGTCGACCGCGTCGCCTGCACCACCGGCCCGGGCGGATTCATGAGCCAGCGCGTCGGCGCGGCGCTCGCAAACGCACTCGCATACTCCATCGGCGTTCCTGCAGCGGGCATTCACTTGAGTGACCTGTGGAATGCGCGCGTACCGGAAGCTGAAAAAAATCAGATCGGCGTTCCGGTCGTCTGGCTGCATTCGACCAAGCGCACGCACCTCTTCTATAGGGATTTGATCGAACTGGGCGATCCCGTCCTCATCGAAATCAAAGCCCTCTCCGCACTGCCGAACGGCACGAAGTTTGTCGGTGAGCTGATCGACGAACATGCGGCATTGATCAAAGGCTGTGAGCGTCTGCTCGACATCGCTCCGCTGGAAAATGCCCTGCCTGCGGTCGTGAACGGCCTGACCTATGCAAACGCGCAGATTCTGCCCTGGTACGGCAGAGAGGCTTAATTAAGGAAAATGCTGGCTAAGATGACAAGAAAAGCAGACGCTGCTTGTTCATCAAACAACCAGTCATCCCATTTCACGGTTCGGAAACCATCAATCGCGGCGATCTGCGATTGGAAAAAACATACACCGTCGACGGCAACAAGCGCATTGAGTGGCCGCGGCAAGAAATCCATGATGGCAGAACCGTGCGGATCGTCCTTTCACAGGGAAGGATGCGGATCGATATAAATGAGCTGGTCGGTGACGCGCTGATTTTTGAAGTCGACGCTATCGAGCATCAGATGAACGGAGAGAGCCGGTTCAACATCAGCCGGAATTCTCACAAGATCCTTTTCCCGAAGCAGGTGTTTGAAGAGCGCGGAACGATATACGGAAAGCATCTGGCGGCGTTCCTCGCCTCGCGCCTGGGAATGTTCTGTCTGATGCATGAGGTAGGCCATGTGCAAAGCAATCAGGAAAGGGGCGGTAACGGGAGGGTGGTCACTCCGAGACCTGTCTTGGACGCCTGGTCTTCGGCAGCGCAGATAGAAACACATGTGCTGCGGCCGGAACGCGATGCCTCTGCATTCGCGCGGCGCAAGATACGGGAATGGAGAAAGATGGGGCTGGACGCACTGCCCGGAGTATCCGATGCGGAACTGGAAATCCTCGGGATGCCAGAATTAAGGGGATACATGAAGTACTACAACATTCCGCGGGCGGACACGGGGAAAAACAGCGCAATTGTCCCCAGTCGCGTGATGCCTGAGAGGTAGTGATTCCGCAGGCCATCTCTGCTATCCTGTGCGCCCATGGCCGTCATTGATTACCTCAACAAGCTGCTCGGCGATCCGAACAAAAAAGAGCTCAAAAAGCTCGCTCCGGTCGTACGCCAGGTACGCGACGCTGCCGCGAAAGCGGATATCCGCGCACTGACCATCACTGACCTGCCAAAGAAGACCGAAGAATTCAAGGCGCGCGTCGCCGCTGGAGAGTCGCTGGATTCCATTCTGCCCGAGGCTTTCGCCGTCGCCATCCGCGGATGCGAACTGCTGGTGGGCAAAGAGATGCAGATCGGACAGCAGGTGTTCCGCTGGGACATGATCCCGTTCGACGTGCAGATTTTGGGAGGCGCCGCACTGCATAAGGGATGCATCGCCGAAATGCGCACCGGTGAAGGCAAGACGCTCGTCTGTACCCTGCCGGTCTATCTGAACGCGCTCAGCGGTAAAGGCGTGCACGTGGTCACCGTGAACGACTACCTGGCCAAACGTGACGCACAGTGGATGGGCTTGCTCTACACCACGCTCGGTCTGACCGTCGGCACCATCGTGCACGGCCTCAGCCACAAGGACCGCAAGGCCGCGTACGCCGCCGACGTCACGTACGGCACCAACAACGAATTCGGTTTCGACTACCTGCGCGACAACATGTCGACCACGCTCGAGCGTCAGGTGCAGCGCGGACTGAACTACGCCATCGTGGACGAAGTCGACTCCATCCTCATCGACGAAGCCCGCACACCGCTCATCATCAGCCAGCCGGCCGAGGAGAGCACCACCAAGTATGCGCAGTACGCCGGACTGGCCCGTAATCTTCAGCCGGAGACACACTTCGTGAAGGACGAGAAGCAGCGCGCAGCCACGCTGACCGAAGACGGCATCAAAAAAATGGAGGAACTGCTCGGCGTGGACAACATCTACACCGAACGCGGCTTCGAGGAAGTGCACCACATCGAACAGGCTCTGCGCGCGCATGCTATCTACCAGCGCGACGTGGATTATGTGGTGAAGGACGGCGAGATCATCATCGTCGACGAGTTCACCGGACGCCTGATGCCCGGACGCCGCTACAGCCACGGTCTGCACCAGGCCATCGAGGCGAAAGAAGGTGTGACTGTGCAGCGCGAGAGCAAGACGCTGGCGACAATCACGTTCCAGAACTACTTCCGCCTGTTCAAGAAGCTGGCCGGCATGACCGGTACCGCCAAGACGGAAGAGGAAGAGTTCAACTCGATCTACAAACTGCCGACCATCGTCATTCCGACGCACCGCGACATGATCCGTCTGGATAAATCTGATGCGGTGTATCGCACCGTGAAAGCCAAATTCCAGGCGGTCGCCAAAATCGCCAAGGAACGCCACGAAAAAGGCCAGCCCGTGCTCATCGGTACCACAAGCATCGAGAAGTCCGAAGCCATGAGCTTCCTGCTGACCGAGATGAACATCCCCCACACGGTCCTCAACGCCAAACTGCACGAGAAAGAGGCTGACATCGTCGCCAACGCCGGACAGAAGGGCATCGTGACCATCGCCACGAACATGGCCGGACGCGGTACCGACATCAAGCTGGGCGCAGGCGTGAAAGAACTCGGCGGTCTGTTGATCCTCGGTACTGAACGCCACGAAGCCCGCCGCATCGATAACCAGCTGCGTGGCCGCGCCGGACGCCAGGGTGACCCCGGTGAGAGCCAGTTCTTCGTCTCGATGGAGGATGAACTGATGCGCCTGTTCGGTGGAGACCGTCTGAAGTCGATGATGGAACGCTTGCGCGTGCCGGACGACGTTCCGTTGGAGAATCCGCTGGTCAGCCGCTCCATTGAGAGCGCGCAGAAGAAGGTGGAAGGCCGCAACTTCGATATCCGCCGCCACGTCGTGCAGTACGACGACGTGATGAACAAGCACCGTGAGATCATGTACAAGCGCCGTCAGAAGATCCTGCTGAAGATCGCCGAAACCGAGGGGCAGATCGTCATCGACGACAAAGAAAAGTCTGCTGACGAAACCTCTCTGCATGCCGATGTGCTTGTCTCGATGAAAAACGAAGTCGCCGGCATCGTCGATACCCACACGACCGACGAGGACAGCGAGCACTGGAGCATGACGACGATTCTGGATCTCATCGGCACCCTGCACCCGCAGCTGAAGACCGCGATCCCGATGGAAACGCTGAAGAAAGTCGCAGAACGCGAGCAGTTGAGCGACATGCTCATCACGCTGGTCACGTCGTTCTACGAGAAGAAGTGCTCACTCTATCCGCAGGACGTCGTCCGCCGAGCCGAGCAGATCATCACTCTCCAATCCATCGACGCACATTGGATGAACCACATCGACACGATGGCACACCTGCGCGAGCAGGTGGCGTTCTCGGGCTACGCACAGCGCGACCCGCTCATCGAGTATCAGGATCAGGGCTTCCAGCTGTTCCAGAAACTGCTCATCAACATCGACACCGCTATCGTGCGCGGACTGCTGCAGGTGGACTTCTCGCAGTTCGGCCCGCAGGCGATCGTCCAGATGGATCAGGAGGAGCAGAAGGCCGAGGAGAAGCTGCAGACCAACGAGGAGCAGATCGAAGGCGCGTTGCAGATGCTCGGCGCCGGCCAGCAGGGCAAGACAGCTCCCAAGAAACAGATCGTCAAAACCGAGGAGGTCGGCCGCAACGATCCGTGCCCGTGCGGCAGCGGCAAGAAATACAAGAAGTGCCACGGCAAAGAGGCGTAAATATCTTTCTCGGCAGTCGACGCGGGTCTTTTTCGGTATACAATGAGCCCTCTCATGTCCCCGATCCCCGACCCCATCATCGGCCACGACAAACAGTGCGGCCAACTGCTGCAGGACATCGCGAAAGACAACGTGTCGCACGCGTATCTGTTCTCGGGACCGGCGCACATCGGCAAGTTCAGCGTCGCGCGCTGGTTCGCCTGGCGCCTGCTGTGTGACAAGCGCCCGCCGGAGGAGGCGAAGACGACGGCCAAGCAGATCGAGGGGATGATTCACCCGGACTACCTGGCGCTCGACAAGCTGTGGATAGAAGAAATCCAGGAGGACTGGGGCGACATCACGAAGACGTCGAACATCCCGCAGCAGCACCGTTCCAAGGCGCCCAAGGCACGCACGGATGTCATCGGCATCGAGGAAGTGCGTCTGATGCAGGACCGCCTGCACGAGACCGGACAGTCGGACTATCTGTGCTGCCTGATCCGTTCGGTGGAGCGCATGCAACCGGCGGCGGCCAACGCGTTTCTGAAAGTGCTGGAGGAACCGCCGAAGCGCGTCATCTTCATCCTGACCACTGAATCCGAAGCGACGCTGCTGCCGACACTCCTCTCGCGCACCCGCGTGATGAAATTCCACCCGACCCCGTCCGAGAACATGCGTCCACTCATCGATACGCTGCCGGCCGATGACGCGGCGCTCATCCTGCACCTGGCACAAGGCGCGCCGGGCAAAGCCATCCGCCTGCGGGATGATCCGGATGTGCTGCGCCGCGAGAAGCAGCTGCACTCACAAGCCAAACAATTCTGGCAATCGAAGAGTCTCACTCAGCGGTTCCAGTGGATTTCGTCATTCATAGAGAGCAAGGCCGAGACCGACGACCTGTTGCTGCATCTGGGAGTCGCCCTTCGGGAGTACGCCGACATCACCCACCGCGCGGAGTGGACAAAGGCCTATATGACCCTGGTCAACGGCCTGCGCACCAATGCCCACCGTGGGCTCGTATTACAGCAGTTCGCCTTGGCGCTGGGTGACTGATAGTGCTATTCTGAACCGCCGCCGGTTGTCCGGCCCCTTCTGAACAAGCACGATGATCTATCTGATCGTTTTCCTCGTTTCTCTTCTTGGCATTCTCGTGCTGGTCTTCGGCAGGCTGTTGCTGCGCAACCGCTCTGTCCGCAGGCTGGTCCGTTCGGTGAAACTGCGTTTCCAGTCGGTAGAGGACCGCGGCGCGAAGATCGTGGAGGAAAAAGTGATCGAAAAGCCGCGCAAAAACCCGCGCACGTCGGCTATCGAACTGCAGAAAGTCCGCAGCCTGCTCCGCTCAGCCGAGAAAGAAATCGCACTGCAGAATATCGACAAAGCCGAGCACCTCTTTATCCAGGCACTCACCGTCAGCCCGAACGCGATAGAGATCCAGGCTGAACTCGCCAAGCTGTATCTGACCACCCACCGCGAAGCCAAAGCCGAAGCGCTCTACCGCGAACTGGTCGTGAAGCGCGACGACGTCTCGTTCTTCGCCAACCTCGGACTGGCCTACTACATGCAGAACAAGTACGTGGAAGCCTGCCAGGCCTATCAGGAAGCGTTGAACCGCGATCCGCAGACACCTGAGCGTTCTGCCGCGCTGGGACGCGCCTGCATCGCCGCACGCCGCTTCGAGGAAGCCGCCCCGCTGCTGGAGAAAGCCACCGCCCGCCTGGCCCGCGACACCGAACTGCTGAACCTGCTGGCGGAGTGCTACATGCAGCTGACCCAGAACGAGAAGGCCGAAGAGGTCTACCGCAGGATTAATAAGATCGAACCCTATAATGAAGGAGTGAAACAAAAGATTTCAGTGCTATCTTCGCAATAAGAAAGAGAATTGAAGAAGCCGAGGAGTCCGAAGAGTCCGAGGATGTTTTTGTTGCAGCCGTAAAATCCTCGGCCTCGTCGGCTTCGTCGGACTCCTCAACAATCCTCAATATTCAATCACCTCAACATCCACATCGCCCAGTACCTGCGACTGGCAGCTTAATCGATTCGGATCGTCGACCACGCCCATGTTTTCCTCGCGGTCGTTGCGCGGGCTCAGGTTCTCCATGCCGCTCTTCACTTTGCACATGCAAGTGGTGCAAAACCCGTTGCCGCCGCACGCATGTTCCATCGGAATGCCGTTATCGAGCGCGATTTTCAGAATCGACTCGCCTGAGGCGGCCTCGACTTTGGTGATCTGGCCGTTGGCCTGGATAAAAGTGACTTTTGGCATGCGCAGTCATGCTAGCATACCTGCATGCCTTCCCGCCGCTTCGGTGTCCGCCAAAGCATCAGCATCATCTGGACCATTGGCTGGTCGGATTTCCTGCTGAAATACCACGGTTCCGTACTGGGCTACCTGTGGTCGCTGGTTTCGCCGGTGGTCAAATTCCTGGTCATTTTGCACGTGTTCCGGCCGCTGGTTGGCGACAGCATCGCCATGTACCCGATGTACCTGTTTTTGGGCATCATCATGTGGGAGCACTTCTCGTATACCACCTCGGGCTGCATGAACATGTTGTTCGAGAAAGCCGAAGTCATCCAACGCGTGCCGTTTCCCCGCTTACTCCTCATTCTCATCGTCGGCTGGACGCAAGCGATCGTGTTCGCCACGTACCTCATCGTCTTCTTCCTCTTCGCACTGGTCTACCAAGTGCCGTTGGATGCCAGCAGCGCGTACATGCTGTTGATCGTGGTGCAGATGACACTGCTGGCGCTGGGTATCGGGATGATCCTGAGTGCCTGGTCGTTGAAGTACCGCGATATAGGCCATTTGTGGACTGTTGGCCTGCAGGTGCTCTTCTGGCTGACACCGATCGTGTATGGCTACAGCGTGCAGCGCACGTTTCTGCGCGACCTGGTGCATTCGGCCACGCAATTGGAAAACCTGTTCTCACTGGAATGGATCCTGCGGATGTTCATCCAGTTCCAACCAATGTCGGTGCTCATCAATGACGCACGCAGAGCGCTGCTGGGAACAAGCGGCACACCGACCGTGATACACGCGTTGGCATTTACGGCACTGTGCGGCGGCATCTTCGCCGTCGGCGCGTGGATCTTCGTCCGCCGCAGCAGATCTTTTATCCAAGAGTATTGAACCATGCAGCCGATTCTCTCTCTCCGCGGAATCTGGAAGGCGTTCGAACGCCGGCTTGTTCCGGTGAGCGCCCTCCAGGACAGACTGCTCAAACACGAGTCCGAGAAAAAAGTAAGACTCCAAGTCTTGTCCGATGTGTCGCTGGATGTGAAACCGGGCGAGTGGGTCGGCATTTACGGCAAAAACGGCAGCGGCAAAACCACGCTGCTGCGGATCATCACCGGACTAATGCAACCTGACACCGGCACAGTGCAGCGAAACGGCAGCATCTCGTGTTTCTTCGGCCTTGGCGTAGGCTTCCACCCGGATCTCACGGCACGTCAGAATATTGTGCGCTACGGCCTGTTCAGCGGATGGTCCAAAGAAGAGGCTGACGCAGCGACCGACGGCATTCTGCGCTTCGCTGATCTGCCGGCATCGCACCTGCAGCTGCCGATTAAATGCTACAGCCTGGGAATGCACCTGCGGTTGGCATTCGCCGCAGCGACCCACAACGATGCAGATCTGCACATCTTCGACGAGGTATTCGCGGTCGGCGACCGGGACTTCATGCTGAAGTGTAAGGCGTATCTGGCCGACCTGCGCGCACAGGGCAAAGCCGGAATTCTGGTGAGCCATGAGTACGATGATCTGCAGCGTTTCTGCGACCGGATCGTTCACATAGAGAACGGCAAAGTGATCCGCGACGAGCCGACCACGACTGCGGGCAAGCAGCCGGATCGACTGCCGGGTGAGCCTGCACCCATGAACGTACCTTCACCGCTCGCGACGCCGGTGATTCCGGCAGAGCGCCTGCGATTGCCGAAGTGGCTGCTTATCACCATGGTGGGACTGCTGGTCATCGGCACCTCTGAACTGCTCTCGTGGGCGATGTTATCGGTTCTGGAAAACCGCATCGTTACCTATGCCGGCTTGCATGATCAGAAGCGTGCGGTAATCGTGGCAAACGCCACATTCGTCGACACGACAAAGATAACCGGTGCCAAAACGCTGCTCGCGACCAACGTGCCGTCCCCCTTCGACGGATTTGAATCTGAAATCCTGCATCCGTACGTGGGATACGTCTACGATCGTCCGCTCGGCTCATCAACCGGAGCGTATATGGGATTCGCCGACTGGTACGCGGCGACTATCCAGCGGCGATCCCCCGATAAAACCATCGTCGGCGTCTTCGGAGGATCGGTGGCGATGATGCTCAAGCATGACGGTACGGCCGTCCTGCAGGAGGAACTGGCAAAATTGCCAGCGTTCCGCGGCACGCAGATCGTCGTCGTCCAGGTGGGCGTCGGCGGCTACAAACAACCGCAGCAGCTGATGGCATTTGAATATCTCCAGTCACTCGGCGCGCAGTTCGACGTGGTTATCAATCTGGACGGATTCAACGAGGTGGCCCTGCCGGCGATTGAGAATCTTCCGTACGGCGTATCTCCTTGGTATCCCCGGGACTGGATCTACCGTATTCAGGAAGTTTCCAACACGCCTCTGCTCAGCGCGATAGGATCGCTGACGTTCTACAAAGAACGGCGGATCGATATGGCAAAACTGGCCGATACATTCCCCGCCCGGTACAGCATGACCGCATCGGCATTCTGGAAAGGTGCCGACATACTGATGGATGCATTCATCGGACGAAAGCGGTCGAAGATGGAGACGATCAAGCCGCTCAACAGCGAGAAGTACATCATCAGCGGACCGGCGTACCCGCGAACCCTGGACGACGTTGACGGCATCGCGCAGGACACCTCAAAGCACTGGGCACGCTCATCGACACTGTTGCGACAGGCGGTGGAAGCCAGTGGTGGCCGGTACTTCCACTTCCTGCAGCCGAACCAGTACGTGGCAGGCAGCAAACCGATGTCCGCAGCAGAGCTGAAGCGCGCGTTCAACCCGACGAGTCCGTACAGACCGTGGATCGTGAAAGGCTATCCGCTTCTGCAAAGCGAAGGAGCGGCACTCAAGGCCGGCGGAGAAGATTTTCTGAACCTGACCGATATCTTCAAGAATCATCCTGAACCGCTCTACTTCGACGCGTGTTGCCATCTGAATCCGAACGGATCGCAGATTATGGCCCGCAGGATTGTGGAATTCATTGGCAAAAACCTATGACCAATCCGTTGTACACCGGCTTGGCCGAAATCTGTCATCTTTTTTACAAGCTGCATTTCCCGCACAAGGCAATCACCGGAATCGTCGACGGATATCTTCAGAAATACGGATGCAAACGAATTGTTTTCTTCGGCGGCTGTATAGATGTAGCCGCAATGTTGCAGGCAAAAGGTTACGACATCACCTATGTGGAATACACCACCGAAATGATGGCTGAAGCCAAGAAAATGCTGCACGACATGCGGTTTGTCATAAGTGACATGCGAACGCTGCATCTGGATGAACCGCACGACGCGATCGTGCTCATGGGCCGCATCTTTACGTACATGCATACCGACGAGGACGTGCGCCGGACACTTGCTGCATTCGCCTCCAGCCTGAAGCCCGGCGGGATTTTGATTATGGATAACTATGAAATCGGCAAGATCGATGCAGGCGAGTACTTCAATGGGACGCTGGAGGCAGGCAATGCCGACAACGGCGTCCGGCGAACATCCGTGATGCGGCGCACACAGGAAAAACCAGCGCTCTACGCCTGGGATTGCACCTACGAACATCTGGATGCCGGCACAAAACGATCTTTTGACGATGCCGGTCACGTCCTCAGGGCATTTTCCAAACAGGAAATCGAAGAGCTGCTTGGCGAAAGCCCGCTGACATTCAGCGAACACGCCGAAAATTTTGAAAAACTGAGCTTTGTAACCGTCGCCCGCAAACAGGCCTGAATCACGATTCCAGGTGCTCCACCTCCACGTCCCAGTTGCACAGCACGTCACCGGACTGGCGCACGTAGTGAAACGCCACATCGTCGTACCAGCCACCCGGACCGTCGTAGAGATAATGGATCGGCGCACGGCCGAGCGCGGCTGTGCGGAATAATGAACAACCGAAGCCTGATCCATGAACCGGCTCTGTGCCGCTGCGGCGCGAAGGCACCTGCACGCGCTGCCCCTTGTCGTCGTAATTCCACACGATCATGCAGTTGCGGAAACGGCACGGATACGCCGCGACAACCGCCGCCGCATCTTCGGTGAACGTATCAAACAGCATCTGCAATGCAGACTCAGGCAGGATGATATCGTCTTCCAGTGTGAGGACATAGTCGGTGCTGCACGTGCGCAGCATTTCGTTATACGCCGCGATCACCACCATCTGGTAGTAGTGCCTGGCGTTGCGCTCGCCACTGACGCGGTTTTCGATCAACGACTGCGGCGTGTGACCCCACAGTTCTGGCAACGGTGCGCGGGTGTAAACCGTGTTTTTGAACGGCAGCGTCGCCTGTGCGGATGTAAGCATTGCGCCGAATGCTTCATCGCCGCTGGTGTCATACCAATGCAGAGTGACTTGCGATGGATCGCACTCCAGCGACTGCAATGCGGCCAGATATTTGTCGAACGTCGCGCGGCGTCCGGCGAATGGCGTAAAGATAGTGACCGGCTCGTGCCGCAGTCCTGCGCGGTGCGGATAATTTCCAACCTCTTTCTTCTGCTGCCGCAGCATGCTGTCGGGGTGGATGCGGTAATCCACGTGTGTCCGTGCTTTCGCCGCAGTCCACGGATAGGCCAAGATGCGCCGGTAGATGTCCCAATCCTGGTGCGCATTGTGCAGCTCGCGATACCCGCCGACTGTTTCGAATGCGACGCGACGGATCATCGCGTGCGAACTGATGTAGTTCCGGCGCTGGAGCAACGCGTGATCGTAGGCAGGCATGGAATGATGTTCGCGGCCGTCACCGAATTCGCGCATGTCACCGTACGCAATCGCCACTAAGGGGTCACGCATTGTCTTGATACATACCTTGAGATAATCAGGCGGCAAACGATCATCGGCATCCAGAAACACCAGCAGCGGGGCAGACGTCACACGTGCGCCGGCATTGCGAGCTGCCGCGACACTCTTCCAATCGCCGCGCAGATATCGTACTCCCCGCCCGACATAGCCCGCCGCAACCTCCGCAGTATCATCTGTGGACGCATCGTCGACGACGACGATTTCAACCGGCAAATGTGTCTGACACAGAACGCTGTCGATCGCCTCAGTCAGAAACCGGCCGTAATTGTGGCATGGGATCACGACCGCCACGCGGTTATCTGCCGGAAGCGGTCCGTTCACAAGTGATCGCAACCGGAACTGCCTGGCATCGTGGAGTGTCGGCCAGAACCGACCGGCCACCCGGTAGCGCAGATAGCGTGATACGCCGGGTGCGGGACTGCCACACGCCAGCCACAGCCGGTACAGCCACGACGGAAACCGCCGTACCTGCGGGAGTTCTTCCCGATACTGATCCGCAGTCTTGTCCATGCGCGGGCATAGTACGCGCCGAACCTGTTCAGCGGAACAGCCGCCGCACCCACGCGGTCCAGCGCCAGCTCTTGGAGCGTTCCATGTTGATGACAGTCTGATGTAGCGCCTCAACCTCGAGATGCAGTTCCTTGGCCTCTTTGTACAATTCTGCAACCCTGCGCTCTTCGCGCCGGAGATGATCGGTCGTCACCGTGAAATGCTGATAGAGATTGTGACTCCATCGTTCGGCTTCATCCAGAAACAATCGGTAGACCAGGCGCTGATGCTCGACCGCAAGAAGATGAGTTGTCGCCTGCTCCGACAGCGTGAGCGCCGCGAGCATTTTCGGAACGCCGGGTTTGGCAAGCGCCAGGCGTTCGTCGACCAGGACTCCCAGGCCGTCCATGCCTTCGATCAAATGCAGTGTCAGCTTGCCGTCATGCTCGGCCAAAAAATCCTCGACCGCGGTGAGTACGCCGTTGCGCGGGCCGCCGTGGTGATCGGCGTTGTACAAGCTGACGTTCAGGCCTTTCTCTGCATATCCCGGATGATCCGGAAACAGTCTGCGCTTGTCGTGCGGCCACACGAACTCCGCTGGAATACGTTCAGGCACGTGATACATGTCGCGCCGTCCGTACGGCCAGCCGGTGTCATGCAGTATGGTCAGGGGAAAATGTCTGCCCGCAGATTTCGCTGTCGCAGCCAGCGCACGCAATTCGTTGATGACGGTGTACCAGTTGTGATCACCGTCGATGAGTACCGCATCGTGGTGCCCAAGCGATTCCATGACGTCCAGGCTCGGCAGAGCCTCGTACCGCACACCCTTCGGATGCTCGCGTTGCCAGGCCACGATGTCCCACGACGGTTCCGGATCGACAACGGTCAGGCTGATGCCGCGCGGTTCGCAGTACGCCTGCAGCAAGAGCGTGTGATGTCCTGAGCCTGAGCCGATTTCCAAAATCGACGTAGTCTGCGAGGCATCCAGCAAAGGCGAGACGATATGGTTCCAGAAACGGTACATGAGGCTGTAGGATGAGCGGGAAGCGTACATGCATCATACCCTATGAAAAAGCGCCCTTCTCCGCCGGCCCTGCTGGATATTCACGATCTGCATGTGACCGTGGACGGCAAACAGGTCGTACGCGGATTTTCACTCACGATACTGCCGGGCGAGGTGCATGCGATCATGGGTCCGAACGGTTCGGGCAAGTCAACGCTGGTCTCTGCGCTGATGGGGCACCCCAAGTACACCGTCACCAAAGGAACAGTCACGCTGTTGGGGGACAATCTGCTGACGATGCCGCCGGATGAGCGCGCCCGCCGCGGACTGTTCTTGGCATTCCAGTATCCGAAAGAAATCGCGGGCGTCACGCTGCGCAGCTTTTTGATGGCCGCATACGACGCCCAGATGAAGCAGCGCGATCCGGCCTACAAGAAGATCTCCCCGATCACATTCGCCAAACTGCTGCAGGCAAAAGCCAAGGCACTGCACATGGATCCATCGCTGATCGAGAGGCCTGTGAACAAAGGTTTCAGCGGCGGCGAGAAAAAGAAGGCCGAAATCCTGCAGCTCAACGTACTGCATCCGGCGGTGGCATTGCTGGACGAGACCGACTCCGGTCTGGATGTGGACGCACTACGCTCGGTGTCCGAAGGCGTGAATGCAATGCGGTCGCCGGAATTTGCCGCACTGCTTGTCACGCACTACGCACGTATTCTGGAGTACATCATCCCGGACCGCGTGCATGTGATGGTAAAGGGGCGAATCGTGAAGAGCGGCGGCGCGGCATTCGCCAAACAGCTGGAAAAAGAAGGCTATGGAGCCTACGGATCGGACGAAGCGCCGGCTGCGGGCGGCTCGCTGAAGCTGGATGTGCAGTAGAAAACGCTAAACACAAAGACATCACACTCCCTTTGAACGCACAATTGTGACTCAGGCTGGATCAGAGTACGTTCTGTGCATGAACGACACCCCCACCACTCTCAACGTCCGTCCGCCCGTGGCGGCGCTTCTTCTCTGCGTCGCAGTCGGCGGCGCGTTTTACCTGGCCGGCAAGCACGTCGAAGGCCGGCAGATGGATCATCCGACCATCAGCGTCTCGGCAGACGCGAAAGTATCGGCCGTACCGGACATCGCCATGGTCAGCCTTGGCGTTCAAACCGGCAGGCAGCCGACCGCGAAAGCCGCCATCAGCATGCTGAGCAAGAACATGGACGCGGTTATCGCCGCGATCAAAGCTTCCGGCGTCGATGAAAAGGACATGACGACCAGTCAGTTCTGGCTGAACCCGGCATACGATTACCTGAACGGTACGCAGGTGCTGCGCGGCTACGAGGCCAACCAGAGCCTGACCGTGAAGATCCGCGATCTGGACAAGGTCGGCGACGTGGTAAGCGCCAGCACGGCAGCCGGAGCAAACCAGGCCGGCAACATCAGCTTCACTATCGACAATCCGGATGCGGCACGGGCTGAGGCACGCCAGAAAGCGATCGACGAAGCCAAGGCCAAAGCAAAAGAACTGGCACGAAGCCTGGGCATCAGCCTGGGACGTCTTCGCGGATTCACCGAAGGAGGCAACGAGGGCTCACCCCAGCCTCCGATGATGATGCGCGCCGAAGCCAACATGGCCGCAGACATGGCCGAGATGCAGCTGCCGGCGGGTGAACAGGACATTCACGTGAGCGTTACGCTGACGTATGACCTCGAATAATCGGATTCGTCCGGCCCTTCGCAGAAGCCTTGCATACGCCAGCATGGCCGCTGCGCTGATGACTCTCGGCGGTTGCCGTGATGCGATAACCAGCTTCAACCCGGGCGTGGGCATAGAGCGCTCCGGCAATGATGTGCTGCCTGTGGATGAAGGTACGTATACGGAAGAACATCCATCAGCATACGAGGAAGAGCCTGAGGAGCCCGTGGCAGCCTCGTCATCCTCGGTCAGACCGGCGGCGCAACCCGGCATCGTCGATATACCGTCTGCATTCCAGGGCCAGTTCACGGATACCGGATACGGCTACGAAGTCTCCGAGGTGTACCTGAGCCAGACCGGCGACGTTCGATTCATAAAAATACCGCAGGCAATGAACTCGCACCGGCAGGACTGGGCAGGCGAGATCTATTACATCATCAGCGGCACGGCGACTGTGACGCTTGGGGAAAAAATCAGCGAAGCCAGAGCAGGCCAGATGATAGTCGTTCCTGCCAGAACCACTATAAAAATCAAAAATGCCGGCAGCGCGCCCGTGTTTCTGATCCAGTTCATGACTCCGGTGCCCGCAAACACCGGCGAGACGCAGTGGCTGGAACCGCGGGTTGTCTCATCATCATCTTCGTCATCTTCGCTCCAGTCTTCGGCAGCTTCCTCGCTGTAAATTCTGGATTCCCGCATTGGAAAAGCGCATACTCGGGCCGATTACACCGCAAAACATGTCGTCTGCCTCCGATTCTTTCTTTTCCTCTCCTATGGGCACGAGCACTGTCTATCTGACACAGGACGAACGCGCCATGTTCGACGCGTTGCCTTCCGTTCTGAAGAAGACGCATGCCAAGAGCGTCGAAGCCGAGGCGATCGACGCCTACGAAACCGACGACGAGCTGCGCACACGGCTGCAGTCGGCATCGTTTACGAAAGATCCGCGGGCTCTGCTGCTGACCGAAAAAATCATGCACAAGGCCTCGCATAACGAGAGCATGGACGACGTGACCGCTGACGACATGCCGGAAGAGCTCCTCTCGAGCGTGCTGTTTGGCATGGGCGCTGTAGGCATCGCGGGCCTCATAGAGGCGATGTTGCCGGACTGTGAAAATGATGACGATTTTGAAGCAGTCGCCGCGCTGACTCGCGCGCGGCACAAGATTCTTGTCGCGAACGAAGCCGGTCGCTGATTCTTTGCCCCCTCTCCCATGCTGAAAAGACTGGACGTACCGAACGAGGACAATCTGCTCCGCAGCGAAGCCGGTGTGAACGCTCCGGCAAAGGGCCGCGAGACCGCGGCCGACACCAAGAACATGCTGCAACGGATCTGGAAGAGCAAAACCGCAAAAGTCCTGCTGATCGGTTCGCTGGTTGCAGGCGTTACTGCCGGCGCTTTGCTGATTCCGGGCGCGGCACCCGCCACCGTCGCCAAACTCGGTTCGTTCGGTGCCAACTGGACCAAGTTCAGCGAGTGGGCAATTGCGGGCCTGACAGCTGCCGGAGTCACATTGCGCGGAAAAGGACGGGAAGCATGGGGCATGTTGCGTGGCGGACGCCCTGTTGATACTGCGGCCAAGCCTGGCGTCAACGCGAATGGCGCCGCAAGCCCAAGAGGGGCCGGCAATACGGGGAGCGACGCTCCGGTCGCCGGAGACCGCGGCACCGAAAGACGCGAAGTTCCACCTCCACCAAGACAGACCAGCGACTCGCCAGTCATTCAACCGCCGAAGCCCCAGCCTCAACCTGCGCCGCTGCCCCCAACCGATCCCGTTGTTGCGCCGCCGCCGAGACCGAAGCCGCAAACGCAGCCTGCTCCAAAACCGCCTGCTCTCCCGAACTTTCCAGATTAGTTTCTTGCGCCAAATTGCCTAAGAATGGCTTCTTTCTGCCGAAAGACCAATTGATAGAGCGCAATAATTGACAGAAAAAGATCCCCTGTTACCCTGCCTACTGACATGACCAACCGCGTTGCCATGATGATGTCGATGATGATGCCCCTCTCGCGAGGCGGACTGTCGTCGTAGACGTCTTCTGACACACGACACATCCCACACCTCGCGAAGCGCGGGGATTTTTTCCGTGATGCACTCCCATGAAACTGTTCATCCTCTACCTCCGGACGGCAACGATGCTGATGCGGGATAGCCAAGTCCCACAAAGTTCTGTATTTTGCTTCCCTTTCTTTTTTCTCCCATGAATAACGCACCTCAACGCACATATTTTCTCTCGGATGCCTATGGCGGCCACGAAGAGTGGAATCCCCTCAGGCAGCCGGACTCGGACGTGCTTATCTCCAGCGATTACGGCGGCAGGCCGGACCAGCCGGTACACCGCGAATTCGACATCTTCGGACAGGAAGAGGTGGCGGCACACATTCTGCGGCTCGTTCTGAGCCAGCATGACGAACTACTGCGAAGAACCGACCTGACTGATCGCGAAAAAGAAGCTGCAGTCGGGCTGGGTACCGGCATTTTCATCAACAGCGCGCCTCGCACGGAGAAAAACAACGCCGAACCGTTCTATCTGGCGACTGCACGTGGCGGCGCAATACGGATCGTTACGACACCCCTTGCGGCACTGTCGGCGGTACGTGATCAGGTTGAAACCCTCCAGCATCTCCCCAATCCGACTGATCCTAAGGGCTGGAACAGACTGTACACCGGACGCGAGCAGTTCCGCTCGCGTCTTACGCCGAGACTCCTGCATCCGAATCACGGCCTGGAATTGGTGGAAGACCACCCATCCGACATTCCGGAGGCCCGCAAAGACTGGCACGTCGCGTACGTCGACCGTTTCGGCAATGTCATCACCCGCACGGAAAATCCGGACACTGAGTGGGCGGCAATCGAGCGCGGAACGACCGGGCAGAACGACCGTCTGCGGCTGCTGCTCGGCGAGCATCTCACGGGACCACTGGAAACCACGACGTCACTCGGAGAGGCCACTCCAGGCGCAACGAGCGTCTATAAGAACAGCGGGGGTATCGACGTGGTTGTTAAATGGGTGCCACACCAGACTGCGAAAGAGCGCCTGGCCTCATCGGCTTGGAATGCACTTGGACGACCGAAGATCGGCACACCGATCAAACTGCCTGCATAGTAATGAGTCACGCGCATGCCCGGGGGACATCCCTCCGGGCTTGTTTACGTATCCTCCTGAACCCCCTATTCTGCGAATGCCATGACCAAGCGTTTCGATGCCTTCCTCCAACGGCTTACCAGCGGCGAGCGCCTCCTGCTCGACGGAGGTGTGGGCACCGAGTTAAAGCGGCGCGGCATCCCCACTCCTCTGCCTAACTGGTCCGCGCATGCGATCATGTCGCACCCTGACGCAGTGAAGAAAATTCACGAGGATTACATCGCTGCGGGTGCCGACATCATCATGACCAACACGTTCCGCACCAACCGCCGCACGTTCGCCAAAATCGGCCGCGGGGACGACACGCATGCTTACACGCTGCGTGCATGCGAACTGGCGGTGGAAGCCAGAAGTGCCTCCGGCAACGATGCAGTGCTCATCGCGGGTGCAGTTGCCCCGCTGGAAGATTGTTTCCGGCCTGACCTGGTGCCGCCGGATGACGAATTGCATGCCGAACACAGTGAAACGATGCGCGATCTGCAAAGTGCAGGTGTCGATTTCCTTTTTCCGGAAACGTTCAATTGCATCCGCGAATCGGTGATCGCACTGCAGGAGGCGGTAAAAACCGGGCTGCCCGTCGCCGTCAGCTTCGTCTGCGACACGCACGGTGATCTGCTGAGCGGTGAAACCATCGAAAGTGCGGTTGCAGCGGTGACCCCATACAAACCGTTCATGGTACTGACCAACTGTTCGCCGGCTGAAACCATCGGGCCGTCGCTCAAACGGCTCATCGCCTGCACGACGATTCCTGTCGGCATCTATGCCAACGGGGACGGTCACCCGCATGATGACGGAGGCTGGGTCTTTGACGGTTCGCACACGCCGCAAACCTTCGCCCACTCGGCACAGGGATGGCTGGACGCCGGCGCACGGATCATCGGCGGATGCTGCGGCACATCACCCGAATACATCAAAGCCATCGCCCCGCTCGTCCGGGCCGCAACGGCGAAATAAACTGCTTACGCCCGCCGACGCCCCGCGATCGCCTCTTTCAGCGTGACCTGATCAGCGAATTCGATATCGGCGCCCATCGGCAGCCCATGCGCCAGGCGTGTGATCGCCGGCACGCTGGCACCCACCTGTTGCTTGATGTAACTCGCTGTCGCCTCGCCTTCCACGTCCAGGTTGGTGGCGATGACGACTTCTTTCACGCCGCCCGCTTTGCACCTGTCGATCAGCTCTTTCATGCGGAGCTGCTCCGGACCCATGCCATCAATCGGCGACAGCACGCCGTGCAGCACGTGGTACAAACCCTTGTACGACGTCTTCTCGAACGCGATCACTTCCAGCGGTTCCTCCACGACTAGAATCGTCGAGCGGTCGCGCGTGCCGTCTGCGCACACCGCGCACTGCTCCTTCAGCGTGATCATCTGGCACTCGCTGCAGTACTTCAGGTCTTTCTTGAGCGTGAGCAGGGCGTTGCCCAGACCTTCGGGCGACGCTTTGCCCGAACGCAGCAAATGAAAGGTCAAACGCTCCGCGGACTTCGGCCCGATGCCGGGAAGTTTGGAGAACTCCTCGATGACTTTGGTGATTTGGGGCGGAAGCAGCGACATCGGCGACAGAGTATCAGACTTCACGGCCTTCCCTCAGTCTCCGGCCCATTTCTTTTTCTTTGATCCGCGCGCGCTTATCCAGCTGCTTGCGACCCTTGCCGACGCCGATGATGACTTTGATGAATTTTCCGGACTGCACCTCCAACGGAACGATCGACATCCCCCTCTCGGCTGAAACAGTTTGGAGTTTGGCGATCTGGGTTCGGGAGAGCAGCAGTGCGCGGTCGCGTCCCGGGTCATAGTCCTCTAAACCAGAGGCATACGCATACGGCGCGATCTTGGCCTGCTTGAGGATCGGTTTGCCACCCAAAAACGACACATACGATCCGGCGATATTCACCTGGCCGGCTCTGCAGGCCTTTACCTCCTGTCCGGACAGCATAATGCCGGCCTCGACCGTATCCACGATCTCGAAGTCGAACTTGGCGCGGCGATTGGCGGCAATAACCTTCATAGACCCAGCCTAGCACAGAGTAAAGCCTAATTGACAAACAGTAGCTTTACGGATATCATACACATGCCAACACCCGGATTTCCCGTGTTTTACATGGGGGCACGCCTCTTGTAGGTAGTGCAGTCATCCCGTTGGTATCACTGAGGCTTCGCATCCCTGCGGGTTCGTAAAACAGGGAGCCCCCACGGATGCGAAGCCTCTCTCTTTATTGTTGAACCTAAAAAATCATCCGCAGATACCAGTCCATGCCGCCGAAGTAGACGATGACCGCCGATACAGCCAGGAACGGACCGAAGGCAACATGCGCGCCTTTTTTCATGCGCGTACGACCACTCAGAAGTATTGCGATCACCCACATCACTCCCAAGACGTACGCCAGCAGAAGCATGCCGATGCTACTGATGATGCCGAGCCATGCACCCAGTGCGCCTGCGAGCAACACGTCACCCGAACCCACCCAGCGTCCGCGGCTGAAAACCCACTGCGCGCCGAACCATCCCGCACACAGCACCACACCCCATATTGCCGATGCCATCATGCCGGACGACATTGCGCGCACGAGTGCCGCGGCACAGACGATGCCGGTGAGAAGATCCGGAATGCGTTTGTGCTGAAAATCGATGATCGTGATCAGCAGCAATGCCCACAGCACCAGCGCTGTCGTCACAGCCGTGCCCGGATCCATGTGTTCTGCGTACAGCGCAACAGCGAACAGTACTGCACTTGCGATCTCCAGCAGCGGATACCTTGCCGGAATGGGCTTCCCGCAATGTCCGCACTGTCCGCCCAGGGCGACGTAACTCAATACAGGAAACAGTTCGAACCACCGCAGCTGTATATGACATCGCGGACATCGTGAACGGCCGCCGATCGACTTTCCGGCGGGCAGGCGGTCGACAAGAACGCTCCCGAAACTGCCGAGCACGAGCCCGACGAGGACGAACAGCGCGATGATCTGCACTGGCATAGCGCCAACTATACGACTCTGTTGCCGACGATAGCAACCTGCAGCCTGTTGCGGATCTGGTGTTTGTATCGCACCGTCACTGCCAGCACCAGCGTGACCAGCGCGATCATGTTCAGGCCGAGACCCGAGTTTGGCAGACGCGTTGTCGTAGGAGGGGCAATGAAATCCGGCATCGGCCGGACCTCAGCCTGCGCGGCGAGATCTGCGCCAGCGTGTGCATCTTCGACGAAGTCTGCAGCCACGCTATCCGTAGCTACGGCTTCGCGCAGCTGCGCCTGGGAATCGAACTGTGCGGTAACCGTCGACTGTCCCTGCTGAATACCGAGAGCGCGTTCTGCACGCATCTGCAGACGCTGCTTGTCCGTGACGTACGTATTTGCTGCGACCACATGCGTGGTGGCGGAGAGTTGTGTGAGCATGTTCTTGCGTGCATCGAGGCGTTCCTGTGCATGCTGTTCTATCTCGGTAGCAGGCTCGGCAGTCTCCGGTTCTGCCGGAGGATTGTCGTATGCTTCCTGTTGCTGCTTGGCGACCTGCTGGGCGCGCGACTGCAAACGCTTGAGTGTATCGTCATCGATATTCTTGTTGTTGACCGAGACCACTCCGGCGTTCTCGGAAACGGTCGGATTCAAATCAACCAGCATCGCACGGTTCAGCTGAACCGTGGAAAGCGCCTGGAATCCGGTGTAGACGACTGCCGCAATGGCCATACCGCCGACTGCACCGATGACCTGCCTGAGTGTGTGTGACTGTGGAAGTTTGAATGGCATCGGATCATTATATCATTTTTTGCAGTTTTACTCAACAGGCAGCGCCAAACGCGCCTGAGCAGTGTATTGCCGTATTTGCACTAAAAAAGCCCCCGGGGATGCCGGGGGCTCCTTCTAACAGTCAGAGAATTATCTGGTGACCGAGATCGTCGGAGGCGGGTTGCCTTCGGCGGCCGGTGCGTTGACGGTCACGCGCTTGGTCGTGGCGTCGCGCATGATCCAGTAGTTGGTCTGGGCTCCGCCGGACGGATCGTTCGGCAGGCCTACCAAGTAGGAACCCGTGAGCATGTTCAGGTTGATCGTGGCTCCACAAACAACGTTCACGCCGGACTTACACACTTCGGTGGAGACGGCTGTGATCGTGGACGGCAAGTTGCCGGTGTTATCGATCGAGTACTGGTACACGGCGTTCAGGATCGTGTTCACATCGCTGCGGCGCTGTGCGTTGCGTGCGTCACCCAATTGCTTGGTGGGGTTGATAGCGACGATGACGATCGCGGCGAGGATGGCGATGATACCGATCACGAGCAAGAGCTCGATGAGGGTAAAGCCTCTGCGCAGAGAGCGGAAAGACATAATAGAAAGAGGGAAAAGAAGGAAAGGCGGTGAGCAGTTCCGAAGACGGCAACTCACACCGATTGGAGATTAGTGTACTCCTTCCTGAGCGCATTCCTCATCACACGGCTTGCAAGAGGAAGCCAATTCTTACGCAATGGAGATTCGGGCATCATGGAAAAATGATAATCGCAAACAAAAAATCAAGGAGGCGGAGCCTCCTTGATTGATTGAAAATCGACGATGTCTTAGCGCGTGACCGTGATTGCCGGCGGCGGGTTTCCTTCTGCTCCCGGAGCAGCGACAGTGATGCGTCCGTTGGCATTTCTCACGATGTAGTAGTTCGTGCCGGTGGACGTGGTTGCCTGCTGAGGATCGACCGGCAGTGCGACGATGTATGAACCGGTGAGGACGTTGAGCAGAACTCCGTCTGCGTCACAGTCGACGTTCGGCGTGCTCTTACAGATCTTCTTGGACGTGGTTGTGATGGTGGTCGGGATGTTGCCGCTGTTGTCGAGAGCGTACTGGTACACGGCGTTCAGGATCGTGTTCACATCGCTGCGGCGCTGTGCGTTGCGTGCGTCACCCAGCTGCTTGGTGGGGTTGATCGCGACGATGACGATGGCTGCAAGAATGGCGATGATACCGATCACGAGCAGAAGCTCGATGAGGGTAAAGCCTCGGCGGAGGGAAGTTTTCATAAGAAAAGGGAAGTGAGGGAACGGGGGAAGATATCCCCAATGGATGCGATTCTAGCGCGGACGCCGACAGAAACAGACCTACATCTCTTGCAAGACTCGGGCAATTCTTACGCAATGCGGATTCTCACGCCAACAGGAAGCGTCGGAAACCGGTGAGTAAAAACAGTCCGCCGATGGCCGGAATGATGCACACGATGCCGATGAGCGTCAGCATATGCGTGGTCAGCAATGGTGCACTAAGCGCGATCAAGACACCGGATGCGAACACGAACAGGATCGCTTTCATGATGACATCCTTCGGCAACTTGGCGGGCATCAACTTCTGCGCGCGTGGCAATAGCAACAATGCCAGGAACGCGTGCACGATGCCGGACGTGATCGCCGCCGCAACGAATCCGTACGCCGGAATGAAGAGGATGTTGATGGTCAGGGATATCGCCACCGCACACAGCATGCACCGGACCAGATATCGCCAGTCGCGGAACACCAGCAGGATGTAAAAACTGTACTGCACCATGCCGTTCAGGAATTGCGACGCGCCCAGCAGCATCAGCGCCGTATCCGCTCCCGGTTGGCCAGGTACGCTCATATACGCGCCGGTCGTCAGCAAGCGCATGATCGGCGTGGCCCAGAAAATGGAGAAGATGCAGGCCAGCGCACCGATCAACAGGATCGCGAGCAGTGTTTTCCCGAGCAACGGCGCCGTATTGGCGCGGTCGGCATATTTCTTGCTGATCATCGGCAGCGCCGAGTTGAGCAGGAATGTCGGTACAAGGAACGCGGTTTCATTGATGCGTCCGGCAAATCCGTACGATGCGTTCTGCAGCGCGAAGTCCGGCCGCAGCAGCGCGATGAGCGTCAGATCGAACTGCCGGTAAAACGCCATGCACAAATACGCGACACCGTACGGCACCGACTCACGCAGAAGATATTTTAGAATCGAGCGATCCATATTCGGTCGCACACGCATCAATCTGGTCGCCAACAATAAGGAAATCGTGAGCAGCACTGCCCCACCGGCACCACCGGCCCACAAGAAATAACGGTATACCGCCGGGTCTGCGCTCAAACGCACGCCGATCAGGATCGGAATCGCCATCAGTCCGGTCGACACGATGCGCTGGGTCACCTCCGCGATGAAAACCAGGTGCATGGAGTACGTCACCTGGAACACCGTGCGTAATACGCCGGCCAACAAAGTGAAGAACGGAACGAGCGCGGCGATAGAGATGCCGAGCGGCAACGGCGTACCCTGCCAGGCCGGGACAATCCACGCGATGGCCAGTGCGCTGCCGAGCGACAGTGTCATGATGGCGCAACGCAATGTGATAAGTGCGCCCAGGATTTTCTCCTTATTCTCAGACTTGCTGACTTCGCGCACCGACACCGCATACAAACCGAAATCGGCCAGAATCGCGAAGAGTTGAAGGAAGCCGTAGGCGGAGTTGTAACTGCCTGCCAGCTCTTTGGTCAGTCCGATCGCGATGAACTTCACTGCGATCGTGCTCATCGCCGCCATGGTGAATTGGCTGGCAACCTGCCAGAACGTGGATGTGGCTATAGCACGGGTGTTCATTGCCGATAGATTACTGGATGGCACTTGTAACTTCTACCCGACATATTTATGGTGAGGCCATGCCACTCCCCTTCGCGCACCTTACCTCGACCAAGCAATTCACCCGGACCGATACCGCGAATGTGCTCATGGTCGCAGAAGCCATGGCGGGAGTCCTGAAGAAAGGCGGCAACAAGCTGCTGGACGGAAAGGTCCTGGCGTCGCTGTTCTACGAACCCAGCACGCGCACCAGGCTGAGCTTTGAGTCGGCGATGCAACGCCTCGGGGGCTCGGTCATCTCCGCGGAAGGAATCCAGTTCAGCTCGCTCTATAAGGGAGAGACGATCGAAGACACCATCCGCATGGCCAGCGCGTACAGCGACATCATCGCCATGCGCCACCCCGAGCAGGGCAGCGCGGACCGCGCGGCTTCGGCAACCAGCGTGCCGTTCATCAACGCCGGTGACGGACCGGGACAGCACCCCACGCAAGCACTGCTCGACCTCTACACCATTCACGAAGAGTGCGGCGGTGTTGACGGTATCCGCGTAGCGATGGTCGGCGACCTGCGCTACGGACGCACCGTCCACTCACTCAGCTATCTGCTTGGCCTGTATGACGAGATCAAGCTGACGCTCATCTCGCCGAAAGAACTGACCATGCCCGAAAAGGTCACGACCTTCCTGAAGGATCACAAGATCAACTACGCCGAGAGCGACGATCTGGCCGACGGCCTGGACTGTGACGTCCTGTACATGACCCGCGTGCAGCAGGAGCGCTTCGCCGACAAGAGCGAGTACGAACGGCTGAAACTGAAATACGTGCTGACCGCCAAACATCTGGCCGGCAAAAAAGTCGTGGTGATGCACCCGCTGCCGAGAGTCGGCGAAATCGCGACGGACGTGGACACGCTTAAAAACGCTGCGTACTTCCGGCAGGCAGCCAACGGCGTGCCGGTGCGCATGGCCTTGCTGGCGATGCTGCTGAACAAAGCGTAAAACACCGCGCCCTGAAAGGGCGCTGCTGATAGCTCTTATACTTTGATCCAGCAGCGGCTTTTCAAGCCGCGGTTAACGCGATTATTTTTTCTTCTTCGGCTTGTCCAGGTTGCGGCGCAGGATCGCATCCATGGAGAATGCGCCGGGGCCGAACGAGTACAGGGCGGCGTTTGATGCGAGCAGCAGCAGATCCAGTTCCCATCCGCTCTTGCCTGCAAACGGTGCGCCGAAGGCGGTGAGCTTCATGTAGATCGCTCCGATCATCACGATACCCAGTACGGCGGCGGCCACCGGGGCCAAGAGTCCCATGATTGTGGCTGCACCCATCACCGGTTCCACCAGACCCAACAGTTTCATCAGCAGATCCATACCGCCTGTGCTCGGTTCGTTCCACTGCGGCCACTTCATGATGCCGTGGACGATGAAGCTCGCACCGACAGACACGCGGAGCAGAAGCAGTGCCCAATCGGGGCAGTTTTTGTGGAAAGCTTTGACGGCTGTCATGGTGGAGGTGGGAAAACGCGATTGAGCATACACACGCCCGACACGATCAACACTTGCGCCCCAGCGAAGGTGATGCGCTATGATCTTCGGCGATGGCTTCCCTTCTGCTCCGGCGAATCTCGGTTATCGGCGTCCAAGGGGGCGGCGCATGCGACGTGTTGATTGTGGATGGAACCATCGGCGCCATCGGACAGGACATCCCGATGCCGGTTGGCGCGGAGATTGTGGAAGCCGAAGGCAAGCTGCTGTTCCCGGGCCTGATCGACTGTCACGTGCACTTCCGCCAGCCAGGACTGGAACACAAAGCGACGATGGAAACCGAGTCGCGGGCGGCGCTCGCGGGCGGCGTCACCACGGTATGCGAAATGCCGAACACGATTCCGCCGACGGTTACTGTCGCAGCGCTGGCCGACAAAGTGCGCAATGCGTCGAAGATAGAAGGATTCGATCTGCGCTTTTATTTCGGCGTGACCGAACAGGCCCACCTGTTCACGCTCAAAGAGCTGTGGACCGGCGAATCGGACGAGCTGAAGCGGCTGAAGGCGAGTTGCTGCGGCGTGAAGCTGTATCTGGATCACTCTACAGGAAACCAGAAAGTCGACGGCGGTATCGTCGAAGAAATTTTCGAAGCGTGCGCAGCGCTGAAAATTCCGATCATCGCGCACTGTGAGGATCCGGATATCAACGCAAAGGCTGCTGCCGGATTCGCGAAAGACGCCGACGTCTCGTCGCATTCGCAGATGCGCCCGGCCGAAGCCGAAGCTGCCTCGATCACGTATGCGATCGGCCTGGCCAAGAAGACCGGGGCCGCACTGCATGTCGCCCACCTGTCGACCAAGCAGGGCATCGACCTGGTGCGCAAAGCAAAGAAGGAAGGATTGCCGATCACCTGCGAAGTCGCGCCGCATCACCTGTTCCTGAGCACCGACGATTACGCGACGCTCGGCACGCGCGTGAAGATGAACCCGCCGATCCGTTCGAAAGATCATGCCGAGGCACTCTGGAAAGGAATCTACGACGGTACGGTCGACTGCATCGCCACCGACCACGCTCCACATACCATCGACGAGAAAGATACTCGGCCACCGCTGTCGGCACCGAGCGGCGTGCCAGGTGTAGAGACGATGCTGCCGCTGCTGCTGTCTGTAGCCGAAGGCAACTGGCCGCACCCGGGAGGCAAAGCGCTGCAAACCGACGACAAGCTGTCGTACGCCGACATCGTGCGGCTGTGCTTCACGAATCCGAACCGGATTTTCAATCTGGGCAAAACAATGATCGCCGAAGGTGCGCCTGCAGATTGTGTCGTCGTCGATCCGATGGAACGATGGACGATCCACGGCAGTGAATTGCATTCAAAATGCGGATGGACGCCATACGAAGGATGGCAGATGACCGGTGCGGTGAAGCGGGTAGTTCGATGGTAGATCGGCATCGTGAGCCGGCCCCCGCGTTAGACGCGGGAGCCGATGGGATTCCTTCCCTGCTCAGGCAGAGCCAGGTCTGCCGATCAGTTCGCATACCTTCATGCTGATGCCGACTTCGGTGATGCTCATCGGTCTCCACTCTCTGGTGATGGGAAGCGAATAGAGAAGCTTCGTGCTTTCCCCTTCACTATCCGTCTTCCAGAGCTCGATTACATCGCTGTAGACACGATCACGTTCGCAGTCGTACGGCCTACGCACGAGACGGAGACACTTCCATCTGTGGATCGCGGATACACCCGGGACTTCCCGGATCCACCTCGTGGCCATGACGGCCTGGTGGACGTGATTCTCGGTCCACGCCGGCCAATTGCTGACCAGCACCAGCCCTGCGGCTATCGCTACACACACAACTGGAAACACCCACTCGGGCATGGACACCCCCCTGCGCTAGAGAAAAGGAACCTTTGCTATTGTATAACAAATAGTAAATAAGACAACTCCCCGGAAACGTCTACACATAGACAAAAAGGCATCGTAAGCCGGCCCGAGTTGCACTCGGGCCGATGGGATTCCTTCCCTTCTTACCTGAACCCCCACTGCCGGAGGGTCGAGAGGATCTCACCCTCCTGCTGGGTATCTGGCTGCTCGCCAAGCGGACAGTCGATCCTGTAGACCTCTTTGCCGTCGCGCATGAATCGGATCATGTCGCCGGCGGGGTCTCCGATGGTCCATGAGCCACGCACGATCCGCATCTTGAGAAAGTCGTTCGTGAGGACCGGCGGCGGTCCGGGCCAGAAGACCCAGCCATCCTGCCGCAGCGCGGCGACGACCTCCGAACCGAGCATGCCCTTTTCTCGTGGGCGACGGAACAGCAGCCATCCGATGAGCCCAAGGGCGACCGCAAGAATCAAAAGACCAATCAGAATTCTGACACCGAGTGGCATGACAGCCTCCGGTAAGAGACGCGGAAAGAAACCTTTGCTATTGTATAACAAATACTAAATATATCAATTACCTGAAAACGGCGGCACACAAACAAAAGACGCACCGTGAGCCGGCCCCCGCGTTAGACGCGGGAGCCGATGGGATCCTTCCCTCTCTTGCTCAAGACGGGGTGCCGAACCATGTGACCGAGATGTCATAGATGGCCCGCTGGTACAAGTCGCCGGAGCGCAATCCGCCGGGGGCAAAGGCCAGGGCGTAGATGCACCGTCCGCGCAGTTCAGTCTGCTGATCGTACTCGAACAGTTCGAGTACATAGCGTGTCACGTTGTCGTCGTAGTCCGTCTCCACACGGCGACAAAAAAACAGCGACAGCTGCGGATTGACGCGAACCCCTTCAGAGAGGGCCCATCCATCCGCACGGAGCTTCTTCAGCGCCTCATCCGCAGTCAGCGGCATGTTGCGCATCAGGAGACAACCGAAGACGACCAGAACCACGAAGACGAACACGAGGCAGAATCCTCCGTCCACTCCAGCACCGCGCCTTTCACGTTCGAGAAAAGGAACCTGTATTATTTTACAATATATTTATATAATATCAATGTTCCAAAAATGGCTTCCTGACAACAAAAAGCCCGGTTGCCCGGGCTTGGATTGCGAAGGATAAGGATTAGACCTCGATGATGACCGGAACGATCATCGGTTCGCGATCCAGTTTCTTGCGGAAGAAGTGAAACAACGCGCCGTTCACTTCGCGCTTGAGGGCGCTGATGTTTTTCTCGCCGCGTGCGACAGCATCTTCGTAGGATTTGCGGATGATCTGCGTCGCCTGCTTCTGGATCTCGTTCTGTTCCGATCCGTAGATCAGACCGCGAGAGAGAATGAGGGGATCCGCGACCATGCGCATGGAGTCGGCGTAGACCTTGAACACTGCCATGAAGACTCCGGCGTTGCTCATGATTCTGCGATCGTCGAGAATGCGCTGTCCTTCGCCGCCGACGCCGTGACCGTCGATGACGATGTCGTTGGCGACGTACTTCTGCTTGGACTTGCGGGCATTGCCCTGCGCGTCGAACTCCAGGATCTCGCCGTTGACCAGCAAGTGTGTCTGGTTCTCCTGGTATCCGATCGACTTGGCCAGCTGTGCGTGCGCGGCGCGCATGTACGGCTCTCCGTGTTCAGGGATGATGTGCTTGGCGCGTACCAGGCGGTGCATCAACATGATGTCGTTCTGGTAACCGTGACCGGTGGTGTGCAGCGCCAACTCCTGGTTGGTGAAGACGCGTGCGCCCATCAGGTTCAGGTTGTTGACGACTTTGGCGACCGCGCGCTCGTTGCCGAGAATCGGGTTGCTGCTGAGGATGACGGTGTCACCCTTCTTCATGCGGACGTGCTGGTGCGTGCCCAGACCCATGCGGGCCAGGCTGGCGCGCTCTTCACCCTGTGAACCGGTGGTGAGGATAAGCACTTCGCGATCCGGGATTTTGTCCATGCCCGGGCCGACTTTGCGGATGAGTCCGCGCGGCACCTGGATGTAACCCAGGTTTACGGCGATCTCGATGTTCTCTTCCATAGAGCGGCCGGAGACGAACACCTTTCGGTTGAGCGTCTTGGCGTGCTCGATGACTTGAGCGAGACGGTTGAGCAGTGAGCTGAACGTGGAAACGATCAGTCTGCCGTTGGCGTCGCGCATCAGGTTGAACAGCGTTTCGGAAATCGCTTTCTCGGAGAGGGCGTTGCCCGGTTTGGTTGCGTTGGTGGAGTCAGCGATGATCGCCAACACGCCTTCGTCACCGAGTTCTGCGAGGCGCTGGAAGTCCGCCGGCGGTTCGTTCATCGGCGTCAGGTCGAATTTGAAGTCGCCTGTGTGCACGATGGTGCCGTACGGCGTGTGGATCGCGATGGCAGCGGAATCCGGAATGCTGTGCGTGACGCGCAGGAATTCCACCTTCACTTTGCCGATCTGGATCATGGTGCCGAATTCGACGGTGTGCATCTGCACTTTGGACGTCAATTTCTCCTCATCCAGGCGCTTCTTGACGAACGCCATGGTGAGCTTGGTGCCGTAGCACGGGGGGAAATGCAGCGTGGGCAGCAGGTGCTGTACAGCGCCGATGTGGTCCAGGTGGCCGTGCGTGAACAGGACTGCCTTGATCTGATTCTCTCTGCCGCGGAGCGATGAAACGTCCGGGATGAGATAGTCGATTCCTGGCATGTCCTCCTCAGGAAATTGCAATCCGAGGTCGATGATGTACAGGTCGCCATCGACATCGATGACCATACAGTTGCGGCCGACTTCCTCGAATCCACCCAAAGGATAGATGCGAAGCGTCTTGCCGGCGCCGACCGGGAAATTCTGTCCCTGCGGCTGTGCCTGCTTGACGGGAGGCCCGCCCTGGGGCGGACGCTGGGGCTGGCGGTTACCACGCTGTTGCTGTGGCTGCCTGCCTCCTCCGCGGTTGTTGTTGCGGCCCTGATGCTGGCCCTGCCTCTGCGGATGCGGGTGAACCGGTCCGGATGGACCGCCGACGGTCGGGTTAGACTGAATCGGCTTTGCCTGAAGATGCCCGGGCGCTCCCGGTGAACTTGGTTGAGCATCGTTGGTTGAGGCTTGCTCGTTCCCCTGGATGACTTTCTTCATCCACTCGTTCAATGATTTCATGAACTGGTAATTGGTAATGACTCTTGTGAATACAATTGTCTGCACTCACAGTACTCCGACCAAGCATGAAAAGCAAGGTATACTTTGTCATATGGTCGTTTTTTTGGCTTGTTTCCAATCAAAAATTGTCCGGAAAATTTGTTTCTGTGACCATCCCCCTCGCGTACGCGAGGGAATATGCCACCGGAAGGCTGAAACTGTGACCATCATTTCGCGGATGCATGTCAGTAAAAATTTCCATCCGGGGGAGCACGCTCGTTCACCGCAGCTTGCCCCGTGCGGCACTCCTGATGTAGCCTTCCCCTCCGTATGAAGCTGAGCATTTCTACGGGACAAACCAAGGCCCCATCTGGAACTGTTTTGGTGCCTATCGTTCTGGGAGACGCGAAAAGCGAGCGTGTGTTTTTGCTGATCCATACGGAAGGCCGCCCCGAGGGTGCCGACAACCTGAAAGAGGAATGCATCAGCGTGCTCACGCATGTCGTGGTCGAGGGTCAGGGCGAGGCATACACCCGGCTGGAGAGCGCACTGAAAGAACTGAACGGCCTTCTGAAAGGCTTCCTGTTAAGTGATGCCGTAAAGGATGTGCATGCAATAGTGGGTGTCTTGGAGCAGGACGGGAACTTCCACCTGTCGCATGTGGGACGGGCCGAGGCGTATTTGATCCGCGACGGTTCCGCCGCGCAGATCACCGAATACTCGCGCGGCAAGCCCCCGGCTGCATTCATGCACATCGTATCCGGACCGCTGCAGGAGCGTGACCACGTGATTCTGTCGACACAGCGTCTGCTGCGCTCCATCACGCCGGCTCAGCTGAGTCAGATCGTCGCGCGCGACGAGAATGCGCTGCGCGGCATCGCCAGCGAACTGGAAGGAGAGAAAGAGACCGCCTGTCTGGCACACGTCATCGTGGAAGGCGGGCCAACCGGACGCTCCGCTGCACGCACGGTGCAACTGCCCGCGCGCAGAGGCGGCGCATCGCGGCGTCAGACCAGCGCATCGGCCGCACTGTCATCGGTATTGAATAAGGTAAGCGGTATGGCATCCACCCAGCGCTCGGAGAAAATCAAGAAACAGGTACGCGGCAAAGTGACCGAAGCCCGCAGTGCTATGAACGGTTTCATCGGCCGGTTCCTGTCCGACTTGAGTGATCCGCAGCGCAAGCGTCGCGCGCACCTGCTGCTGCTTGCGGGAGGAGCCGCGGTCTTCCTGATCATCTGGATGACAATTCAGCTGACACTCAACAGCCAGAAAAATCAGTCCAAGGGTGAGCTGCAGGCGCTCATGCAACAGATCAACGCCGACATCGCCACGGCCGAGAACCGCCAGCTCGGCGGCGACACCGACAGCGCAAACAAGATCCTGCAGCGTGCCGAAGACAGGGCCCGCCAGGTGATGGGCAATGAGAGCGGCCTGTACCGCAGCGAAGCATTGGAAATCCTGGACCGCATCAACTCCAAGCGCGAGGACATGAACAAGGTATCGCGCGTGACTGCTCCGCAGATCATGGCGAACCTCAGCGCCAAGAAGCCGGACATCCAGGCTCAGGGCTTCCTGGGTCTGCCCAACGGCGAGTTCGTGGTCTACGACAGGCAGGATTTGTACCGCGTATCCCTGAACACCGTCGAGCCGTCCGATCGCATCAGCGGAGAAGAGCTGATTCTGGACGCCGACCTGTTCCCTCGTTTCCAGAGCCGCGTGTTCATGACCACCGGCAACGGCATCATCGAGACACTGAACGGCCAGGCAACGTCGATGAAGACCGAAGACACCGAGGGCTGGGTCACCGGCGTGGATATGAAGACGTACCTGCGCTACTTGTACGTGCTGGCTCCGGAGCGCAAGCAGATCTACAAATATGAGCGCCTCTCCAGCCGCTACGGCCCACCGGTGGAATACAATGTAAGCGGCGATCTGACCGGCGCACTGGACATGACCATCGCAGGTCCGGTGTACGTGCTGAAGGATACGTCGCAGTCGGCACCCGTTGTGCCCAGTTCGTCCGGCGGAGCTGCCGTCGTCTCGCACGGCGCTCGCGATGTGCTGAAGCTGCTGCGCGGCGAGAAGCAGACGTTCAACATCCGCAACCTGCCGCCGAACGCGCTGGATGACGTCACGAAGATCTTCAAGTCATCGCCAACCGGCAACTTCTACTTCTTGGATCCGGACAGCAAGCGCATTGTCGTGACCACGAACGACGGCGATCTGGGCGACTCTCTGTACCTGAAGCAGTACGTGCTGGATTCGGATCAGGTCGGCAAGCTGAAGGACATTTACGTGGATCCGGAGGACACCCGCCTGTACGTGCTGGATGAGAAGAAGTTGTACGTAATCGATCTGCAGGGACATTAGACGAGGATTCCGAAGAAGCCGAGGATTGTTCGTCGGACTCCTCGGTTTCCTCACAAATCCCTTTTCCGGCTGTCATAAAAACTGCTGTATTCTGTGCGCATGAGAGTGATGCTTTTCGGCACGTTTGACGTTCTGCACCCGGGACACTTGCAGTATCTGCGTGATGGCCAGCGCAGGGGCGAGATGGTCGTGGTGATTGCGCGTGACGAGAACGTACTCCGCATCAAAGGCTTTCTACCCGAGCACGATGAGCAGACACGTAAGACCGCAATCGAAAAAGAATTTCCCGACGCCACGGTGGTACTCGGCAATCCGGAAGATTTCTTGGCGCCGGTTCGCGAGCATGCACCGGATCTGATTTTGCTCGGCTACGACCAGCGTCTGCCACCCGGCATCAACCAAAAAGATCTGCCGCCAATAGAGCGCGCTGAGCCGCTGGAACCGGAGAAGTACAAAAGCAGCCTGCTTCGAAAAAACAGAAAAGAATAAATAGTGATCGATGTCAACTACGCTGGAAATCGTTATGCAGATGCCAAAAAATAGCCAGTGACTCCGGTCGCCGCCGGTCTCACCCGTCCCCTTTCCGCTGATTTTGTGGTATTATATTTCGATGTCCCGAACACAAACACTCACATTCGCCCTCGCAGGTCTGCTGTTGTGCAGCGGCGTTGCTCTCGCCGCGGGCGAGCCGTCCAACGTCAGCTCTGTGACTGCGTCGTACATAAACGACAAGCTTACGGTGCAGTGGGCACCCGCAACCGACGCGACTGGCATCGCATTCTACCGAGTGTATGTCAGCCGCAAGTCGATCCTGGATAACCAGGGTGACTGGGAGGATTTCAACCGCACGCCCGGCTCTGAGACGATGTACACATTCGAACAGAACCCGTACCCCGGAAAGACGACCTACGTGTCGGTGCTCGCTGTGAACACTGCCGGCATCGAGAGTCAGGGATTCGAGGCTGAGGCCTCGGTCGACGCTCCGGCGATACCGCCTCCGGCACAGACGCCACCGCCAGCCGTACAGGAGCCGATTCTGCCTCCGCCGGCTCAGCCGGTGCAGGAAGAGTTCAAGCTGGTCAACGTGCAGCCGACCTCTTCGACCGGCATCGTGCTGTTCTTCTCCAGGCCGGTTGCCAACGACCCGGCACTCACGCCCGGACACTTCATCATCGTCGATGCCAGCGGCGCAGTGCTGAACATCACCGAGGTATCGGTGGAGAACACGGCCGTATCGCTGGAGACCTCCGCGCAGGTGCCTGAAAAGGTCTACGTCGTCGGCCTGCTCCAGGATCTGCGCAGTCAGGATGGCGGAACACTGTCGAGCGCAACGTCACAGGTGCCCTTCAACGGATTCGATGACGGCAGCGTGAAGCCATGGACGCTCGATCCGATCCCATCGTCCGTATCATCTTCGGCCTCATCGTCGTCCGCTCCGGCAATCTTTCCGCCGGTCGGCACCGTCTACGGTCCGCCTCCGGGAATGCAGCCCACGAAGCCGGTGTACAAACCGCCGGTCTACACCCAGCCGACCCAGCAGGTCTACATCCCGAGCGACAAGCTTTCGAATTCCGGCGTGGGATTACTGGCTGTCACCGCAGTCTCCGGCGCGCTTGCCGGACACCGCATCCGCAGGAAGCGCCGCTCGCACTAGAAGGCGCTGAACAACGGTTCCGTCTGCGTGTGGAACGACCTCTGTTTTTTCGCGTGTACTCGTCAGGATATCTGCGGACACCGTTGGCAAATGGCTAGACTGCCGGGATGCGATACAGGCAATTCCTGTCGATAATTCCACCTGCACTCTTTGTGCTCTTCTTGGCCTGGCACGAGTGGAGTCTGCTGCCGGACGGCCGTACACATCTGTACTTTCTGGATGTCGGCCAGGGTGACGGAGCGCTGGTCGTGACGCCGACCGGCAAGACAATAGTGATAGACGGCGGACCGGATACACGGATGCTGGAACACCTGGGAACATACCGTCCGTTCTTCAGCCGGCGCATCGACATGCTGGTGCTGTCACATCCGCACCTGGATCACCTGGCATCGTTCCCGGACGTGCTGAGACGCTACGACGTGCGAACGGTGGTGCTCAGCGGCGTGCCGGCGGGTCTGCCGCGGTATCGCGAGATGCTCGGGCTCATCCGTGCGCAGGGCATCCATGTCGTGTCGCCATCCGCCACCGGACGGATCGACTTCGGCGATGGCGTGCAAATGGAAATCCTGTGGCCGTCAGCCACGATGCTGTCTCAACACCCTGATGACACCAACGATACATCGGTCGTGGTGCGGGTGCGTGCCGGTTCCGGATCCGCACTGTTCACCGGCGACATAGAAGACGATGCCGAGCAGCGGATAGTGGCGGCAAAGATCGACGTACGCGCGAATATCCTGAAAGTCGCGCATCACGGCAGCAATAGTTCATCCTCAACCGGATTCCTGCTGGCAGTGTCACCTGCGATGGCCGTGATGTCCGTCGGTAAAGACAATACGTTCCGCCATCCCCGGCCTGAAATCGTGCGGCGCTACGAATCGCTGCGCATTCCGGTCAGGCGCACGGATCTGGAAGGGACCATCGAAGTGGTCTGGGATTGAGAATTGATGGCCTTCAGCATTGGGAAAACGGGTGAAAATCTGCTATACTATTCAGATTCATACCAACACCCATGCCGCTGCGGACAGACTTGTTTCCATCATTTGAAGCAACCGGACGTGGCCTGTTCGCCGAACAGCGCCTGCTTGGCTTCGATGCTCCTCGTGCGAACCCGGAGCCTGTTGCGGCCAGAGAGAGAACCGAGGCCCCGCTCGATTCACGTTCACTGCCCAATGCCACCGATCAGAAAATCAGCCGCGTTGAGCAGACGATCACCCGGCTTCTCGACGCACTGAAAACAGACTCGTCCGAACGGCCCGGCACCGTCATGCAGAAGCTGATGAAAATCCTGCGATCGGTATTCGGACGCAAGCTGGGGCCGGAACAGCAGCAACAGAATCCGGATCAGCAGGTCGACCAGATCATCAACGGCACGCGCCTGCAGATTCCGCAGGTGTTGGGGCCCGACGGCGGACGCAGGCTGAACGAGGGTGTGAAGAACGCCGTAAAGGAGGCACAGAACCGGTTTAATCCGCCGATGTCGCTCGAGCAGTATCAGGCTGCCGTCATGATGGCTCCGGGCGAGGCCGAAACTCCGACAAAGTTCTGCCGTCCTCTCCTGAGCCAGCCGCCAGCGGGTGCCAGAGAGCTGGTCCTGATGACCGGCGGCAATAACGAGCCGTTGACACAGGAACAAGACAGGCGCGGATCGCAGCGCGGGCAGATGTACATGTACGACAAGTTCGCGACTGAGAAGCCCGCCGGAGTCGACGTGCTGCAGTTCCGTGTCGGCAAACTGACAGCGGACAATCCGGCTGAGCAGAACTCGGTGGCATCGATCCACATCCAGAACATCGTCAATGACGCGTTGGCTGGTCGCGGCCAGTTCGCCGGACGCAAGTACACCAGTGTGAAAATGTTCGGCTACAGCTACGGCGGCGGACACTCGCTCCTTTTGGCCGACCAGCTCGCACAGCGCAAAGCCAGAGGCGAAGATGTTCCGGCAGTGACCCAGACCGCCTTCGTCGATCCGATCGAATTCCAGAGTGTGCCACCGCGCGGCGTCACCCGCCAGCCGCAGTCGGGAAACCACTTCCAGACCTGGCAGCAGAGAGACGCATTCATCAAGGGGAAGCAGATCCAAAACCCGGGCCCCAACGTGACACAGCGCCCGATAGACGGCACCAACCACCAGAACATTAACGATGCCAGGCATCAGCAGGCAATGTTTGACGAGGTCTACGGCAGGATGCGGAGCTAATCCGCTTGCGGGTCTGCGCCGGGTTTGTGCCGCTCCCACACGATCGCCGCTCCGGCACCGAGCATGAAAATGAAGGCGTGATAGAGGATGAGAGTCGGGAGAAAAGTGTCGTGTGCGCCCATGGCGATGCGAAGCCATTCCACAGGCATGACAAACGGATACAGCGCATACATGACGGCTGTCATGATCGGCGGTGCGCACGAACCGGAAGTGCATCCCCAGCCGAAACCGATCATGAGCACAAGACCGAGAACGAAACCCAGGAAGTGCAGGGCGGCCGCATAGATTCCCCAGCGTACCCAGCGCGGCTTGTTTTGCATGGATGGTGACAACCTGAAAGACTTCATTGAAGAGGTGCGGAACACAGAAATCGTAGCGTCCTTTTCCTATGCCAGAATAGAATTTTACGTTATAGTCAACGACTCACCCTGAAGCCATTTCTTCTGTATCCTGAGACCCAACATGAAGACACTCCTGATCTTCGCCGGACAGTCGACACGTTTTTGGCCGCTCAAGGACAAGTGTTTTGCAAAGGTCGGCGGCAAGACGATTCTGGAACACCAGGTCGACCGCCTCCGCTCCGCCGGGCTGAAGGATATTCTCCTGGTCGGCGGCAAACATAATCTGAAGCGCGCGAAGACGTTGTTCCCGGAATTGAAGGTGGTTGAACAGAAAGATCCGTCACTCGGCATGCGCGAAGCATTCGTGAGTGCGCTGCCCCGCTGCGGCAAGGAGCCCGTGATGCTGGTGAACAGCAACGACGTGCTGGACGCTGATGCATACAAACTGATGCTGCAACGCTTCAAGGCCTCGAAGGCCGACGGCTTCCTGCTCGCGCGCAAGGTGCAAGCGTACTTCCCGGGCGGCTACCTGACCCTTCGACAGGCTCAGGGCAAGCCGTCGAATGTGATCAAGTCGATCGTGGAGAAGCCGGGCAAAGGGAATGAGCCAAGCAAGCTGGTAAATATAGTTGCGCACATTCACCGCGACCCCACCCGCCTGCTGGAACTACTCAAGCAGATCAAGACCGCCAAGGACGACGGGTATGAGCAGGCGCTGGACATCTTGTTCGGCGAGAAGACGTATGAAGCCGTGGCATACGACGGCGTGTGGCAGGCGATTAAATATCCATGGCACCTGCTCCAGCTGCTGCCGATTCTGCTGTCCGGTCAGAAGCGCTCGATCCACAAAACCGCGCAGGTGCACAAATCTGCCGTAGTGGATGGCGACGTTGTGCTGGCCAAAGATGTGAAGGTCATGGCGCATGCGACCATCGTGGGCCCATGCGTGATCGGCGAGGGCACCATTATCGCGAATAATGCGCTGGTGCGCGGATCCTCCGTCGGCGACCGCTGCGTGATCGGTTACAACACCGAAATCGTGCGCTCGGTCATCGGCAATGACGTCTGGACGCACAGCAGCTACGTCGGCGACTCGGTCGTCGGTGACAACGTGTCGTTCGGCGCCGGTACAACCACCGGCAACCTGCGCCTGGATGAAGGTGAAATCTCGTCATCGGTAAAAAATGAATCGGTTGGTACCGGATTGAACAAGTTGGGCGCTGTGATCGGCGATCATTGCCGCACCGGCATCCACAGTTGCATCTCGCCGGGGGTCAAAATCGGCGCCGGCAGCTTCATCGGATCAAACATCCTGGTGACGCACGACATCCCGGATCAGTCGTTCGTGAAACAAAAGAATATCGAACTGGAGATCCGCCCGAACACCCGCCAGGCAACCTCACCCGAGGACCGCGGAAACTTCCGGTCACTGCTGACGCCTGCAAAAAAGAAGAAATAGCCTGCGCATCATTCAGATTCATTGTGTGACAGCATCGTCTGGAGGCCTTTACTGAAATCCATACTGGATACTGGGGGAAATCAGTATGTGGTTATACACACTGGTTGTGGATAACCCGGTTTGGGATGTATCCCTCTCCACACCTAACTTATACACACAACGGCTGTTTTTTGGCTTCTGTATAACGAAATATAAGAGATGAGTCTGGGTGCAGGCCAATGACTGTTTCTACACAGGTTTTCCACATTCATCACACACCACTTTTTGTGTTCTGTGGATTTGTACTTGGGCTTCTGAATGCCAAAACCTCTCCATTCCCACCTCCATACACCCTCCATATACACACTATCCGGTCATAAAAGTATGAAAAAAGGAATAGCCTATGATGATGACTAAGTGTGAAAACGAAATTTATTTCTTTCTCTAATAACAAGACAGACAGGATGTGAAAGATTGAAGGGAGTGTATTGAGCTTATTCTAAATGATGGGTAGACTGGGCTACCTACACTCTTTTACTTTCAAAGCCGCATCCAATGAAATTTTCCTGCAAAACACAGGATCTCCTGAACGGATTACAGTCCGTCAGCAGGGCAATCGGCAGCGATCAAACACTGCCCATCCTGCAAAACGTGCTGATGCACGTGGAAGGAAAGCGATGTGTGTTGAGTGCGACGAATCTTGAGCTCTCTATTATCACAAGTTTTGATGTGAGTATTGAAACTGAGGGCGGAATCACCGTTCCGGCAAAAGCACTCTTAAACTTCATCCAATACAACCGCGATGAAGAGGTATTAATTGAGACAAGTGAGGGCACACAGCTGAAAATCCACTCAAAACAGGCCAAGGCAGTTATTTCGGGTGAAGCTGTCAGCGGTTACCCGGTTATTCCATCGGTATCCAAAGACACCTCTCTCAAACTTTCCATTAAGCCATTCATTGAGGCGCTGAACTTGGTTGTGTTTGCCTGCGCAAAAACCACCTCCAGGCCGGTGATTTCAGGTGTATACATGCATATTGATAAGGGTGTGATGACACTGGTTGGTACCGACAGCTATCGCCTGTCTGAAGCCAAGATTGATGTCGGAAATGTCACCGGAACCATCTCCTGCATCATCCCGGCTAGATTCCTGGAAGAGTTGAAGATGGTGATGGGTGGCCGTAAAAGTGATGATGACAAGAAGAGTGCAAAAGAGGATGGATCAGGTGCCCAGACTGTCGAAGTGAACCTTAGTTCGCAGCAGATCGAGGCGCATGTCGGCCCAACCAAACTCTTGAGCAGGCTGATTGATGGGCGCTTCCCGGACTATCAGCAGGTTCTCCCTAAAGAGCGCAACACCACTGTCAGCGTTGTCACCAGGGATCTGCTTAGCGCCGTCAAACGCATGCATTACTTCGCAAAGGAGGTGAATAACAACATCACCTTCTCGGTCGAGAAAAACTCTTTGCACCTATCGACGAAGCAGACACAGATCGGCAAAGATGAGTCCACCATCACTGTAAGCATCGAAGGCAAGGATAATAAGATCGCCATCAGCTCGACCTACCTGATCGACTTCCTGTCGCGTATCGACGTCGACACATTGATTGTCGAATTGTCGGACAAGATGCACCCAGCTGTGTTCAAGTTGCCAGGCAATATGCAATACCTGCACCTGATCATGCCGTTACGCATGTTAGAGGATTAAAAGTGGTTGCCATCAGGACTAAGTGTGTCGTAGAATAGAAACAGTCACGGAGAGGACCGCGGAGAGGAACAAATTCATGCGTCATGCTTTGCCGCATGGAGGGATATACGGCGTGTAGCCAAGTGACACCAATCATCGAAGAATGCTTTCATCACTGTTCATCGGTCCCGATACGCATAACGAGCTCGCTTCCCTGCTCGCCTCCGGACGAACCCTGACGGTTTCCGGACTGTCGAACGAAACCGCGAAAGCCATGCTCATCAGCCATTTGATGGGCAGGGAACCCGGCCGTTCGGTGGTGATCACCGAAGATGAATCACACTGCGAAGCGCTATTACATTGGCTGCGTTTCTTCGAGCAGGAGCCGTTCCTGCTGCGCTTTCCGGAGGAGGACTTCACGTCGGAGGACGTCAGCACCGTCATCCGCCTTTTGGAGGGCCGTGGTGTCGCGATTGCCGATCGCCAGACGTGGGATCGCCAGTTCCCGCTGTTCAGTGAATTAAGTGATCGCAGCGTTGAACTCAAGAAAGGCCAGTCGATGGACTTCACGCCGTTCTTTTCGACATTGATTGATCTGGGCTACGTGCACAGCGGCGACAAGCATCTGATTGCCGGCCAGTATCACCGTACCGGAGACGTACTCGACATCTTCCCGGTCGGTGCCCCCACGCCGCTCCGCGTTTCATTCTCATTCGACGCCATTGAGCGCATCCAGAAGGTGGACCAGGACACCGGCGAGGTCGAGGATCTGGATGAGGCAAGGATCTTCCCGCTGACATGGGGACACACCGCGGCGCTTGCAGACCAGCTGACCGATGCCATCGTCACCGTCGATGAGCAGGAGGAGATCGCGCTGCCGGAGGATGCCAGGAAACTCATCATCACCAGCTTCCCGGAGTCCGAAGAGCACCATGTGCATCTGCGCTACCTGTCGGTGTTGAAGTTCTACACGTTGCCCGACTTCATCAACGACGTGCGCGACAAGCTGAACCAGGGCTGGACACTGATCATCGTGACCAAGCGCGCAGACGATCTGCAGGGCATCCTCAACGAGGAAAATATCTCGTACGTGTCTGCGCCCGACCGCCGCGCCGGCGCGATCACCGTGGTTCCGGCTGCTCAAGACGAGCTGCTCCCCCACTCACTGCAGAACCCGGACCTGAAATGCGCGCTGATCACCGACCGCGAGATCTTCTCGCTCAAGCGCGAGGCCAAGCAGCGCTCGGTACAGCGTCTGGCACTGGAGTTCATCACCTCGCTGCAGGTCGGCGACTACGTGGTGCACATGGAGCACGGTATCGGCCGCTTCGAGGGCATGACCCAGAAGACCGTCGACGGCATCGAGCGCGAGTATCTGGAAATCACCTACGCCGAGAACGACAAGCTGTACGTGCCGGTCGACCAGGCCGACAAACTCAGCAAGTTCGTGCATGAAGAGGGTGACGATCCGGTGCTTACCCGTCTGGGCTCATCCGAATGGAAGAAGATCACCAAGAAAGTGAACGAGGAGACCGAGAAGATCGCCAAAGAGCTGCTGGAGATCTATGCCAAACGCGCCAAGGAGAAGGGTTACCAATACCCCGAGGACACCGCAGAGCAGCACAGGTTCGATGACGCGTTCCCGTACACCGAGACGCCAGGCCAGATGAAGGCGATCGAGGACATCAAGAAGGACATGGAGGGCCCGCGTCCTATGGACCGCCTGATCTGCGGAGACGTGGGTTTCGGAAAGACCGAGGTCGCCATGCGCGCCGCGTTCAAGTCGGTGCAGGGCGGCAAGCAGGTGGCGTTCCTGTCCCCCATCACGATCCTTGCCGACCAGCACTACCACAGCATGATCAAGCGCATGGAGGGCTTCAGCATCCGCATAGAAATGTTGTCGCGCTTCCGTACCGCCGGCGAGCAGCGTGCAATTCTGGAGAAGCTTGCCCAGGGCAAAATAGATATTGTCGTCGGCACGCACCGCCTGCTCCAGGAAGACGTGAAGTTCCGCAATCTGGGTCTCGTCATGATCGACGAGGAGCAGCGCTTCGGCGTGAAGCAGAAGGAGACGCTGAAGGCCATGCGCGCATCGGTCGACATCCTTACGCTCACCGCCACGCCTATCCCGCGCACGCTGAACCTTGGCTTGCACAAGCTGCGCGACATCACCACCATCACCACGCCACCGCCGGGCCGCCTGCCGATCATCAGCGAAGTCCGCAAATATTCCGACGCGCTGGTACGCGAGGCGATCATGAAAGAGGTGAAGCGCAAAGGTCAGGTGTACGTGCTGCACAACCGCGTGGAAACCATCGACGCGTTCGCCATGAAGCTGCGCGCACTGGTGCCGGGTGCGACATTCATCGTCACACACGGACAGTTGAAGCCGGAGGTGCTGGAGGAACGCATCATGGACTTCAAAACCGGCAAGTACGATGTGCTGGTCAGCTCGACGATCATCGAGAACGGTATCGACTTACCCAGGGCAAACACGCTGATCGTGAACGAGGCTGAGAAGTTCGGCTTGTCGCAGTTGTATCAGCTCCGTGGCCGCGTCGGACGTGCCAACATCCAGGCCTACGCGTACTTCCTGTACCACTCGCAGCGCCTGCATGACGACGCCAAGAAACGTCTGCGCGCCATCGTCGAGGCCAGCGAACTCGGGTCCGGATTCCAGATAGCCATGCGCGACCTGGAGATCCGCGGAGCCGGTGAAATTCTGGGTGCCAGCCAGTCGGGCAACATGCAGACCGTCGGCGTCAGCCATTACCTCAGACTTTTGAAGAGCGCCGTCGAGCAATTGAAAGAAGGCGGCACCCGCGAGCACGACGAAGATGTCGCCAACGTGGAAATCCTGCTGCCGTTCGAGGCGCTGGTCCCGTCCTATTACATTCCCGATGAGCAGGAGAAGATCAACATTTACCAGAAGCTGGCATCCAGCGAGGACGAAGCGATGCTGTCCGAATTCGAAGCCGACATCAGAGAAGAATACGGGCCCCCGCCCAAACAGGTGCTGAACCTGCTCGACGTGATCCGTCTGAAGATGGCATGCCGCCGCTCGGGCGTGATCCGCGTGAAGGTCGAGAGCAGCGGCAAGGAATCGCGCGACGTCGTGCTCATGCTCCAGCCGAGCGTGACCGCACAGGAGATCATGCAATTGCTGTCCAAAAACTCGCAGTGGAAGATCAGCGGATCCACGCTGCGCCTGCGCGAAACCGAGTTGCAGCGCCAGGCCGGTACCCCGGACTGGATGGGCGAACTGGCGGCGCAGATCGCCTGTCTGGAGAAAAAGAAGGTGAAGAAAATCAAGGCAAAGGTCGAAGCGGACGCATAAATACGAGCTCCGGCAGACCAAACGGAGACCCGTCACGGCGAAGCCCGCAGGCGGAGACGGATTGAAAAAAGGCGGTTTTTGTGATAGACTAGTGAGATTCACACAAACTTCCTTCGTCGTTCTATGCGTCACTCATGTGCGTTTGCACTCCAAGCCGAACGTGAGCACAGGCTCTGTGCGCAGCGAGCCGGTGCACCGCCGGAAGCAGGCAGCAGCGGACGAAATCGCGAGGCCCTGAGCGAATCGCACCTGTCACCGGGTGAGAGAAGCACAAACAGGATCGTCCATATCATCAAGACGTTGGCTGATTTGCTGAGGACGTCGCCGAATGCCGGTACTGCCGTCGCTGATACGAAGAAAGAGTATGAGGACAAACTGAAGGCGTTCATCAACGCCATTGCGGGCGTGGACGATAGTCACGCAACAGGAACCCTCACAAGTACACCGGAGCCGCTGCCATCGGCACCGCCGTTGGTCTTGGCGCCTCCAACTACCCTTCCCTTGGTCCCCACTCTGCCGCCTGGCGGCTCTGGCGGACTGGTGCCTCCGGCTTCGCCTCCCAGCACCGAGCCGCCGGCTCCGGAAGTCCCATCAACGCTTGCCGAATTCACAAAAGAATTGGACAAAAAAGTCGCGATCAGCGACGGCACCTATGCCAGATACGAGCCCACAATCATCAATCCGCTGGATGGCGACAAGTTCTCGATGAATATCATGATCGCCAACGTGCAGTGGGAACGTGACATGCTGGAATCCCCGAACGCAAAAACACTGGCTGCAACAAACCCGGATCTGAGGGCGCGCATACAGCAGCGCCTGCAGAAGACCGCTGACATTCTGGCCAAGGCGAAGCCGCACGTTGCCATGCTCAGCGCCCGCGAGAAAAACCAGTATTCGAACCTGGCAGGGAAAATCTACGCAAATGTGTGCGATGACGACAACTTGCCAAACGATCCTGCCAAGCGCCAGCAGCGCGAAGACAGGCTGAATGATATGATCCGCGCCAACCAGGCCGAGATCGCCGAACTGAACAAGGCATATCCCCACCGCAACGCATCCATCGGCGGCAAGGGCTGGCCGGATTTCGTGGGAACCTCATATGATCAGCGGCTGGCGGATCTGAAAAAGGCGATTCCGGATTACGAGAGCAAGAAAAAAGACCCATACCTCGAATTGCGCGGCCGCAAAGGAGCCGAAGAATTGGCCAAAGTGTCCGAGCTTGAAAAGGGCACAGAAGACGGTCACAGCTGCTGGTTGCAAAACGCAACCCTGCTTGGTGAGCGCACCGGCACCTTCAAGATGCCGCGTTATGCCTACTTCGATGGTAACTGGCAGTGGAAAAATACCGGCAATGACTCTTGGAAACGGGTCAACGGCTGGGTGCGCGGCGGATCCGGAGCCGATGTAGCCAACGGTATTATCGGTAAACTCTCCGCGTTGAACGACAACAAATTCTAAGTCTGAGTGATAGCGTCTGCGGAATTGGTTTGACAAATATAATAATAATTTCATAAATACGGCCTGCAGGCCATCCGGAAGACGTCAGCAGCATTCCTGCCGGCAAGCCGGAAGATGTATTCGGCGTGGCCGCTTCATTGAGCCAAAAGCCGTTTTATGCTATACTGATGAGATTCAAATACACATTCAATGCCCGATACAAACACGACTACCGGCGCGCAGAACGACAAGTTCAAGGGGCTGATGGATGCAAATCCGTTCGATCAGGATGGAGAAGCAGTCGATGGTGACATGTACGACACCCTGATGACGGCGATCAATCCGGAGCTGACCACCGAAGGCCTGAAGACGCTCGACGAGAAATACAAAAACGAGACGCTGGAGGAGGCAAAGGCACGCGGAGAAAAGTACGAACAGGACTTCGCCGAATACGACCGCCAGGCGCAGCAGCAGTTCAACAAAATGAAATCCGCATCCCGCATGTATCACCGCAAGGCACTCAACACGGTTGAGCACATGGAGCGCGAGGACGAAGAAGTTGAAATGGTCAAAATGGAACAAGCCATGGACGCCATATAACCTCATGTTCACTTCACACACTGCCATCGGCCGGACGAGTGAGCGCGAACAGCGCCTGCTCGGGCAGCACGTAGGTCCAAGCGAAGGCCGTCCGGCACTCCCGCCAACGCCAGAAGGCGGCAGCTTCGAAGATCCGAATGCCGAGGCCAGGAACAACGGAACTGAGCGCAATCTTGCCAACAGGCAGCAGATCGACGCATTGCGTAACGCAAAAGACAACGACGACATCCGCCTGGGTACCGCCCTGTTCGGCAGATGGGTTCGCAGCGGCATCTCGCCCGAGGCTGCAGTCGCGCAGCTGAACGTGCTTGCAAGCCAGCCGATGCGCAATCCCCCGCGGGGAATGCCCAGGGGCCAGCCGTGCAGCCGCGTCGAATTTTACCTGGATCCAGACGGCGGCCTGAAATCCCGCATCAAGCTTCCGGTTGCACCGCCTCCTGGTGAACCTGGTGCCCCCGGTGGTCCCGGCGCCCCCGGCGCTGGACCGAACCGCCCGCCAGCAGACCCGAATCAGGTCGAAACATTCGGACCTGACGGAGCGCCTGCCAGCGGTCCGGGCGCAGGACGCAACGTGTTGCCTCCGGGCTCCTCGCCGGAAATGATCCGATCCGTAAATGAATTGCCGGCCGAATTGCAGCAGCCGGTCATTGGCCTGCTCAACGAGCTTGGCGGCACGCCGGTTGAAATGGAGAGAAATCTGGCCTCGCTGCGCGCCGCGCTCACGAAGTTCGGCCCCGAAAACCTGGTCACGGTCATCAAAATCAACCCGGCAATCCTCGGCAATCCGGCGATCCTGAACACCATGGATCCCGCGGCTACCGGACTGGATGCGCCCAAGCTTGCCGCACTCAAGGCAAAGCTGGCCGCGATGACCGCTCCAGAACTCAAGCTGCTCAAGGGCCTGGCCGATGCCGCAATCAAGGTGGCAGCCGCTCCGTCCGGAGCACCGGGTTCCGGCACCATCGAAATCAAAGGCGGCGGAAACGACTCTCTGCAGAACAAGCAGACCATCGTCAGCATGGTGCGCCGCTGGCAGAAGCTGGAATTCAAGGCTGACCGCGACATGTGCGAAGGCACGATGGCGATGATGGGCGTGGACCTGGGCTTGAGCGATCTGCCCAATGGCAAGGTTGTCATGGCCCCGCGCGAACAGCGCCTGCTGACCCTCATCCAGGGTCTCGTGATGTTCGTGGGCGGCCTGGTCGACAAAATCGGCGGCAAGAAAGAGCCGGTCAACGGCGGCAGGCCCGCACCCAACCCAAGAGTTGATGCAGAGCTGGCCAAGCCCGGTATGACGCCCGAAAAACTGCTTGCCGACAAGAAGGCGCTGCTGAAAACCAAAGAGGACAAGCTGACAGAGATCAACAGGGAACTCACCGGTCCTCCGCCTCCGGTCGAGGCCCGCAAAACAGTGCTGAACAGGGAGAAAGCGGAGGTGGAGAAAGCCATTGCAGAACTGAAGACTGACATCGCCTACCTGGAGTCCAAGCGGAGGACCGAAACGGGAGGCAGCACGCCGGGCGGCGGCGGAGCCGAAGCGGTTAAGCGCCACCCGCGCACTGCCGAGAGCATCAAGAACGTTCGCAAGGCCTCCGATGATGCCGCTACGGAATTGGCACATGCCAAGACCACGCCGTCCGACAAGCCCAAGCTGATCGCCGCTATAGAAAAGAATTTCAGGGTCAACAACGAAGAGCTCGCCCATCTGCAGGAGCACGAGAATCTGGGAGGCCTGAAGCCGTACGGCACCGAGGAAACGGCTGCTGCCCGCATGGACGGTTTGAAGGTTGCCATGCCGGATCTTCGTAATCAACTGCGCGAGGCCAAGGCCGGCAAGTGTGCCGACGAATTGAAGAAGGCCGAGGATCTGCCGACCGATACGGAAGAGAAGAAGACCCCGCGCCTGCAGGCGATCGTGAAGGCATGCCGCGCATATCTCGAGCATCTGCAAACCCAGGATTCGGGCAATGACGCCAAGATTACTGAGGTTCGCGGCAAGCTTGCGACAGCGTCCAAGGAACTCACTGTACGTGGTGCCGGCGAAACCAAATCACTGAAGCTCGATGACGTAGAGAAGGCGGTCAAGGACACGTGCAAGGCGCGCGAACGTGCCGTCGAAACAAAAGAAAAGCCGGGACCGCTGACCGCCGCGTTCGATGCCGAGATCAAGGCCGCCGAGACCGACATGCTCTATGCAATGGAAGCCGACAAGCCCGCCGATGTCATCAAGGGCAAGTCCGATCATCTGGCTGCCGTTCGCAAGCTGAAGAATGAGAAGGTCGGCGAAGCGTACTTCACCGAGTCCAAGCTTGCATCCGATAAAGTGCCCGCCGGCACCAAGGAGCATTACGACGCGATCATCAACGCGAATGAGCTCGAGCTGTCATTCCTCGAGAGCAGCAACCACGACTATCCGTACGGACCGGTCAGCCGCCAGCAGGCTCTGCGCGATGCGCTGCCCGGCTACCGTGCAAACCGCACCAAGGTCGAAATCACGGGTACAGCTGTGCCGATCGGCACCCCGCCGGTTGGACCTGGTCCCGGCCCAGGCCCCGGAGGCGGTGTCGAAACACCTGCCGAGCGTGCAGAGCTGAACAGGCAGACGGACATCGTCAAAGGCGCGCTGACGAATATGATCGACGATCCGGCATATCATCCGACGATGCGCAGCGCCATCAAGGCCGTGAAGGGGGCGCCGGGAGATCTGCGAGGCGCATTCCGGCTCGAGATCGATATGTCGCTGGTCAAAAATGCCCTGAATGAGGACAACTCGTTCCTCACATTCGACGGGAAATGGGAGAAGACGCAGGCAAAGATGCGGACACTCTTCCCGATGGGCGGAGCCGGTGACCTGCGTGCCGTTGGCCGCGGAACAACGGCTGAACTCGGAACCGAAGCTGCAAAAATCAACGGTGAGCTGCGCGTGCTGAAGGCAACCTGGTAAGCCTGATTATCGGAACTCCGCGTACTCGAAGTACTCGCTTTGGTGTTCCTGGCCTTTTGCTTTCGAGGCATGCTTGATGGCGCAGCTGTAGACCTCGGTCGTGTTGATGACAGCTTTCATCCAGGCCACCAGTCCGTTGGCGTAGTCGCAGTACACGCAGTTCCAGCGCTGCAGCCAGTTCAGCTTGGCCAGTCTGTGCCGGTCGATGACGATGTAATCTTTGCGCGGAATAAGCGGGATGCCGTGCATGCGGAAGTAGATGGCGTGATAGATGCTGCAGGCGGCATCTATCAGTAGTAGAGGAACGATCATCGATGTGATTACCAGCGCACTGAGAGCCCTCAGCACCAGCGGGCGCGGGGCATATGCCTTTCCTTTCTGCTTGATGATCCAGTGCATGCGGCGATCCTACAGCAGAACCATCTGCCCCCGAAGCCGGAACAGTGTGCAAGAATCGACGCAGTCATGCGTCACAGCATGCATGGCCACTCCACCCAAAAGCACCGGCAAGAAGAAAGAAAGCCTGTTCGATTCGATCATCAACCCGTTCACCTGGGTCGTGCGCGAAGCGGCAATGCCCGACACTATGCTGCGACTCGCCCGCGGCGCCATGAAAAAGAAGGGCAAGAAATAGCAGCGTTTCCCGCTTCACTATTTCAGTGCCTTCAAAAACGCGATGAAGACCGGCCGTGCAGCCGCAGTTGCGGCCTCGCTCCTCGAACGAGCAGTGAACAGAGTCCTGAGTGCACCCCAGATTGCGAGTTTGTTTGCAGTGAATTTCCCCACGGATACGCCTGCGAATGCTTCGGCAATGTCATCCCGGCGCAGCTCGGCTTCCATCGCCTTGCGCTGGCAAGTACCGGTAAAGCTATCCAGTTCCGCAGACAGGCCTTGGATCACTCCATCCGGAGAGATGCCGAATTCGCGTATCACGATTCCTCCGGTGGCCTCGGCTACCGCGGCACGCACTGCCGCCTCCGCATCTTCTGCAGGCTTCGCCCGTACTTTAAGTTCCAAATATTCCTTCAGTTTTCCAAGAACACCGGCACGCTTCTCGCCGACCACTTCCAGCACGCCCAGCCTCACTGCCTCACTGCGGCCGAAGGCAGGATTTATCTCCCGCTCATGTCTTACAAGGAAAGCCTCCAGTTCTGCATTGCCGCCAGTTGGGTACGCGCTTGCCATACAGTAGTATTATAGCATTATAAATTGATTATGGCTAATAGTGTCCATAAGGGCTTTCTGGTGCCGGGGAGAGGACTTGAACCTCCATGGGATTGCTCCCGTCAGCTCCTAAGGCTGATGCGTCTGCCATTTCGCCACCCCGGCATAGACCGATTATAGCGGGCTATTTCTTTAGCCGCGCGACTTCATCCAGGTCGCGGCCAAGGGTGAGATCCACCTCGTAGCGTTTATGGCGCGCATCGACGTCGGAGGCGTTCAGTTCCGTGCGGCGCTGGGTATCCGATGCCTCATGCTTCAGGCGCGCCTCCAGATCCAACCCGGCCTTCTTCTTTTCCCAATCCGCGTCCATCGCTTTGCGTTTGGTCTTCAGTTCTATTTCCAGATCGCGCTTACGCCGATCGATTTCGTTCCGATCCTTCAGTGCAGCCAGCGCGTTTATTTTTGAGCGCATCATGTTGTCGAACTCGGACAGCTGCATCCGCTTGAGCGCCTCAAGCTGGTACACCTTGTTCTTGGCTTCGGTATCGATGATTCCACGCCGTGCCGCAGCCTCATGTTCAATCTGATCCCGGCGCCTGCCGCGTTCGCGCTCGATTTCATTGTAGGCAGCTTGCGCCTTGGCGTTCGCATCATGGCGGCCCTTCTCCTTCTTGGCCTTCAGCTGGAATTCTGCCCGCTCGCGGTCGTATTTCACGTTCGCGGCGGCGTGCAGTTCGTTCAGGTACTTCTTTTCTTCCTCGCGCTTGTGGATCGCCTCCAGCCTGAGCTCCTCGGCATGCTTGCGTTCGGCCTCGCGGCGCAGCCTGTCGGCCTCCACGTCTTTCTGGCGCTGCTTGAATTCCTTGCGATACCCCTTGGTCGCTTCTTTGTGCTCTTCGACCATCTTTGCTCCTTCTGCTGCAGCCTTATGCTGGCGGGCTTCGAGGGTGGCTTTTTCAGTAATGATTTTTTGTTTGATGGCCTTCTCTTTCTGAAAACGCTTCTGGCCCAGCTCGCTGGCGCGCCGGATTTCCTCATCGCGCCTCGCCATCACCTTCTCATCCGGTTCGGAAGAGACCGGCTGTTCGGGCGCAGGTTCGGGTTGAGAAACAGGCTCTGCCGGCGGAAAAATCTGATCGTCCATGAATCAGACTATTATAGCAGAGATATGCCGAAAACGCAGCATATTTCTGCCTCGTTCCGGGCAAGAATCAGGCCTCTTCGACCAGCGCGATCTTCAGTTCCTCCAGCTGTGCGGCGGGCATGGGGGCCGGAGCGCCGAGCATCAGGTCTTTGGACTTCTGGTCTTTGGGGAACGGAGTGACCTCGCGGATGTTGGGTTCGCCGGCCAGGATCATCACCACGCGGTCGATGCCGTAGGCGAAGCCGCCGTGCGGGGGTGCGCCGTATTCGAATGCCCTCAGCATGTGACCGAAGCGTTTCTGCTGGTCCTCTGCGTTGATGCCGAGCATGTCGAACACCTCGCTCTGCAGCACCGGGTCATGGATTCTGATGGAACCCGAGCCCAGTTCGTAGCCGTCCAGGATCATGTCGTAGCAGATGGCGTGCACGTCCATCGGCTTCTCTTTGCGGTTCTTCCACTGCTCGGTGTGCGGGCTGGTGAACGGGTGGTGCGAGAAGGTCAGGCTGCCGTCATCGTTTTCCTCGAACATCGGGAAGTCGGTGACCCAGAACATCGAATGTACCGAGGTGTCGATCAAATTGAACCGCTTCGCCGCTTCGCCGCGTACTTTGCTCAGGCTGGCGCAGACGGTCTTGAACTTGTCGGCACCGAAGAACAGCGCGTCGCCGGTCTTCGCGCCGGTCAGTTCCTGCAGCTTGGCAAGGAAGCCGTCTTTGAAGAATTTCAGCAGCGGTGAACTGGGGCCGTCGGCCTTGAACAGGATGTACGCCAAGCCCTTGGCCTTCATCTCTTTGGCCAGTTCGGTCCAGGTGTCGATCTCGCTGCGCGACAGCTCTGCGCCGCCGGGCACGCGGATGGCACGGACGGTGCCGGTGTTCAGTGCCAGTGCATCTTCAAACACTTTGAATCCGCATCCGGGAACCACGGACGAGACATCGGTGATCGGCAGGTCGTAGCGCAGGTCGGGCTTGTCCGATCCGTACGTGTCCATGACGTGCTTCCATGTCAGCCGTCCGACTTTGCCGTCCTTGAACGGTTTGGTGCTGCACTGCTTGATGATCTCCACCAGCGAACCTTCGATGATCGTCTGCACGTCGAACTGGTCGCCGAAGCTCATCTCGAAGTCGAGCTGCAGGAATTCCGGCTGACGGTCGCCGCGCAGATCTTCGTCGCGGAAACAGCGTGCGATCTGAAAATAGCGGTCCAGCCCTCCCACCATGCACAGCTGCTTCAGCTGCTGCGGGCTCTGCGGTAGCACGAAGAACTGCCCCGGATACATGCGCGACGGGACGATGTACTCGCGCGAACCTTCGGGCGTTCCTTTGATCATGCACGGCGTGTCGATTTCCAGACAGCCCTGCTCTACGAAATATTTGCGGATGATCTGGAACACTTTCGAGCGCAGTTCGATGTTGCGCTTCATCTGTGCGCGGCGCATGTCCAGGTAGCGGTACTGCAAGCGCAGCTCCTCGTTTACCGGCGTCGCGGAATCGATCTCGAACGGCGGGGTCTTGGCTTTGTTCAGGACAGTCAGTCCGGTCGCGCCAATCTCTATCTCGCCTGTCGCCATCTTGGGGTTCTCGGTTCCGGCCAGACGCTTGGCGACCGTGCCTTCTATCTTCAATACCCACTCACCGCGCAGCTCACCGGCTGCGGCGAATGCGTCCTTGTTCGTCTCGGGATGAAACACCACCTGGGTGATGCCGTACCGGTCGCGCAGATCGATGAAGATCAATCCGCCATGGTCACGGCGTCCGTTCACCCATCCGCAGAGGGTGACTGTCGATCCGGCGTCTTTGGCGGTCAGTTGGCCGCAGGTGTGAGTTCTGAGCATGCGAATAGCGTACCAGAATCAAAAGGCAGTTACAGGTCAAATACGCGGATGCGGTGTCTATTTGAACAGCTTTCCGAGCTCGTTTTTAAATTCCTCCACGTCCTTGAATTCACGGTGCACCGAGGCAAACCGGATGTACGCGACCTTATCCAGCTTGGCCAACGCGCGCATGACGTCCGAGCCGATGGTCGTGCTCTCCACCTCTTCTTTGTTCTTGGCCCACTTCTCCTCCAGGTCGCTGAGCATCTTGTCGATCTGCTTCTGTGTCACCGGGCGCTTGGTGCATGCCAACCAGATGCCGCGCTCCAGTTTACTGCGGCTGTACGGTTCGCGCGTGCCGTCACGCTTGATCACGATCAAAGACGAGAGCTCTTGGCGCTCGTAACTGGTGAAGCGATGATCACACTTCGGACACTCGCGGCGGCGGCGCACGGCGCGGCCTTCCTCGCTCAAACGCGAATCGATAACGGCGGTGTCCTCGTGCTTGCAGCGGGGGCAGTGCATAACGCCAGACTACCCCCGCTATGCAAGCGGCGAAAGGCTCTTAGTGAGCCATATGTTTCATCAAAGGGCCCAAGGCACCGGTGGCGTGCTTCCTGGCATCGCGCATGATGGCGTCCGCCTCTTGAGGGCTGAATGTGATCGTGGTCGGAGCGGCTTCGGCAGCGTGCTTTGCCTCAAGCGTACCCAAGTCATCCGCGCGGTCGACTACAGCGTCGGTATCGGGAGAAGAAATGCCAACCATAGAGAGGGAATGAAAGAAATAGGACGAATTTTGTCAGTTTGTAAGGATGACCGGTGGGGAAAGCAAGGGTCCCCCGCATATTTTCGGGTGGGTGTTCCGGTTTTGGGCATCCGGCTCGACTAAAGTCGCATTTTGATTTTCGGAATGGCTGAGACAAGCCCTTTTAAGGACTGACGGATTCCCGCCGCCGAAGAAAAATTGACCCGGATCAGCCAGGCGCTACAGTCTGCTGCCATGGAATCATCCAGAGACTTGGACGACGGCAGGCCCATTCCTCATGTGAATCGCATCGAGAAAATTCTGGCCGATCTCGACAGACGAAGGGCCGAAAAGAACCGGCCTCTGTTTACGACGCAGCAGCTCGTTGACGCAGTCGCACGCAAAGTTCTGACCACGATCGTGGTGACCTTCGGTTTGTGCTTCACCTTGGCTGCCACGGGACAGAACAAGATCAAGCAGCCCACTATCGAGAACAAGAGTCCCGCGCCGCCCGCAGCCGAGCCGAAGCTCCGGTGAGGTGTTTTTATTGACTGTGTCTGTCTTTCTCCTATCTTGGTCCCATGAGCAGTGACCTGAATGCCGTCGGCCGAAACGATGCAGCCTCAAGAGCTGAGGTGCCAGACGCTGATGCAAGAATCAAAGCTGCACTCGCGCCGCTGTTCAGGGAAGCGAATGCAAAAGACAGGATCGCGGGATTGTTTCTGCTGGCTGCAGGTATGGTGGGCATTGCAAACATGACTCCGCCCGCTTCACAGCATCAGGATGGACAGCAGATGCATCAGCCCGCTCCAGAGAAGCTTCTTCCGGCTCAGTTGGATGATCGTGAGAAGGAGCACGGCAGGTAGGTCATACCAGTGATACACTGCGCGTATGAAAGAAACCGCACTCATCACCGGAGCCGCCGGAGGACTTGGCCGCGAATTCTGCCGCATCTTTGCCGAACGCGGATTCGATCTGGTGATTGTCGGCCGCCGCAGGGCTGAATTGGAAACCATCGCCAAAGAGACCGAGGCATCTGCACGGAACAAGGTCACGATTATCGAAGCCGATCTGAATGATCCGGCCGCACCGCAGGCGATCGCCGATCAAGTCTCGAAAGCCGGTATCACGGTCACCGCACTGGTGAACAACGCCGGGTTCGGTTGCTACGGACCGTTTACCGAGACCGAGCTGAAAATGGAGCAGCAGCTGATGCAGGTCGACATGGTCGCACTCACGGTGCTCACGAAACTTTTGCTGCCGCCGATGGTCGCTGCCAAGCATGGGCGTGTGCTGAACGTGGCTTCCACAGCTGCTTTTCAGCCCGGCCCGCTGATGGCTGTGTATTACGCCAGCAAGGCGTATGTGCTGTCGTTCTCGGTCGCGATCGCAGAGGAGCTGAAAGGCACCGGAGTCACGGTCACGTGTCTGTGCCCCGGCCCGACCAAGACCGGTTTCGTGGCGCACGCCAACATGGCCGCATCGAGATTATTCCGCAGCCGGAAAGTCATGGATGCCAATGTCGTCGCGCGCGCCGGCGTGGATGCGTGCATGCGAGGCAAGGCCGTCATCACACCCGGATTCACCAACGCGTTCCTCGCATTCGCCACACGTTTTGCATCACGTCCGTTCGCTGCGTATATGGCGCACCGGGCCCAGAAGAAAGCTTAGAGCTTGATCGAACCCTGTCGCACCACGCGCATCGTGTTTTCGTCGAACGCAACGATGGTCGACGGCGGAGTTTTGGCGAGCACACCGTCATCCAGTATCAAGTCCGGCAGTTCGCCGTCCTGCAGTTGTGCCAGGATGTCGGCGTACGAGTACGTTTCGGACTGACCGTGAATGTTGGCCGATGTGGTGCTGATCGGACGTGCGCAGCCTTCGGCAATCGCCATTGCGGTCGGGTGTGATGAGATACGCAGCCCGACCGAGCCCGGTGACAGTCGCGACGGTACGGGGTAGATCTGCGGGGCATCCGGCTTCAGCGGCAGAATGATCGTGAGCGGTCCGGGCAGATGCGCATGCGCAAGCTGCAAGGCGGCATCGTTGAACAGCAAATAGTCTTTGGCACTCCCGATCGACGCGAACAGCGCGCTGACGGGCTTATCTGCCGGACGCTTCTTGATGGCGAACAGGCGTTCGACCGCCTGGACGTTGCCCATATCGCACGCGATGCCGTAGCACGTCTCGGTGGCATGTATCACGATTCCCCCGCCACGAAGCATGTCGATGGCTTTGGCGATGGCTGCCGGTGAGGTTGCAAGGACGAGCATGTCAGCCGGCTGCGACTGCATGGCGCTGGATCACCTCCTCCATCTTGCGCTCCAGTATCGGTGACATGGATACCGTCAGCGGCACATCGATAAGTTTCTCGCCGATTTTCAGCTGCACTTTCTCTCGGCCCGGGAAGGTCTCGAACAACGTCTTCAGATCCAGCAGCAGCTGGCGCGGAGCGCGTGCGGGCAACAGCACCGTGTGGATGGAAATCGACGGTCCCGCCTCGCGTGTCGGCACGCTTACGGTTCCGCCTGCGAGCGTCGCAATCGGCTCTTCGATAGGCATGCCCCGCAGAATCCACTGCGCAAGCGGTCCGTGCAAGCCGTCGCCGCCTCCGGCTTCGGCCACCATCGCCGGAGCGTCTGCTCCCGGCGCTGCCGAAGGGTCGAGTGTCTGCACAACCACTTCACCTTCCTCAGTGATGATTTCAATCGCCTCTTCGGTTTTGCGGAGCATCGGGCGCCAGTTCTTCGCCTCTTCTTCATCGAACATGCCTTCGGTCTTGGCTTTCGCCAACATCGTCGACAGCGACACACGCTTGATGGCATCGGCCTTCACCTGCGGCAAGCCCATGCGCATTTCCAGCACACCCGCGATCACCAGCAGCGAGTCCGGTTTGTCCAACGCGTCGCCGATCTGGGCATAGACCCGGGGGAACACCGTCACCTCTATTTTGCCGGTGGGGTCTTCCAGCGACAGGATCGCCATGTTGTCACCTTTCTTGGTGCGCAGGATCTTCGATTGCTCGATGATGCCGGCCACGGTGATGCGCTTGCCGACGTCGGCCTTCTCGAATGAGTCGATCAGCCTGGCCTTCTTGCGGATGTATTTGCGCAGTCCCGCCAGCGGATGGCTGCTGACGTACAGACCGAGCGTCTCCTTCTCCCATAGCAGCTTCTGCTGTCCGGTTGCGGGCTCCTGCTTGGCGAAGACGATGCCGGTGGTGTTCTCCGATCCCAGACCCGAGAACATGTCGGTCTGCGATGCGCCCACGTCGCCCGTCGACTTGCTGAACTCCGCCACCTTGTCGTATTGGTTCACCAGCGTGCCGCGCTCGCCCAATTCATCCAGCGCACCGGACTTGGCCAGCGACTCCAGCAGCTTCTTGTTGAGAACTTTGCTCGGAACGCGTGCCGCGAAGTCCTCGACGTTCTTGAATTTTCCGCCGGTCTCGCGGATGGCGATGATCTGGTTCACCGAGCTCTCGCCCACGCCCTTGATGGCGGTCAGTCCGAAGCGGATCTTCTTGTCCGGCATGGCCGTGAACTGGTCGCGTGATTCGTTGATGTCCGGGGGCAGCACCTGCAAACCCATCGCGCGGGCTTCTTCGATCTCAATCGCGATGCGGTCGGTGTCGCCGTCCTCGCTGCTGAGCAGAGCCGCGATGAATTCGGTCGGATAGTGCGCTTTCAAATACGCTGTCTCGTACGCGACGCGCGCGTAGCAGGCGCCGTGCGATTTGTTGAAGCCGTAGCCGGCGAACGGCGTGATGACGTCGTCGAACAGCTCCACCGCCAATGACTTCTGATATCCCTTCTCCACTGCACCCTTGATGAACTTGTCGCGCTGCGCATCCAGCTCCTTCTTGATCTTCTTTCCGATGGCGCGGCGCAGCAAGTCGGCCTCTCCCAGCGAGAATCCGGCGAAGACGCGCGCCATTTCCAGGATCTGCTCCTGGTAGATACCCACGCCGTAGGTCGGCTTCAAGATCGGTTCCAGATCCTTATGCAGGTACTTCACTTCCTTCATGCCGTGCTTGCATTTGATGTAATCCGGGATCTTCTCCATCGGACCGGGGCGGTACAAGGACACCATGGCCGTGATATCGTCGAATGCGCTCGGCTTCAGCTGTTTCAGGTAGCGCCGCATGCCGCCGGACTCCAGCTGGAACACGCCGGTCGTCTCGCCGCGCGACAGCAGTTCGAATGTTTCTTTGTCATCAGTCGGAATCGACCGGATGTCGATCTTTATGCCGTGCATGCGCTCAATGATAATGAGCGCGGTCTGGATGATGGTCAGGTTTTTCAGTCCCAGGAAGTCCATTTTCAGCAGACCCAGCGCCTCCAGCGGCTTGGCGTCGAACTGGGTGATGATGGTCTGGTCGTCTTTCGGTGCGCGTTGCAGCGCGGTGTACTTGATGGCCGGTTCCGGCGTGATGACCACGCCACACGCGTGCACGGACACGTGGCGGGCCTTGCCCTCCAGCTTGCGCGCGATCTCCAGGATTTTGGCGTACGTCTCGTTGCTGTCCACGGCGGCCTGCAGTTCGTCTGTTTCCATCGCCTCGTCCAGCGTGGTGCCCGGCCGGTCAGAGATCAGCTTGGCCAGTGCGTTCATCTCTGCGAATGACACGCCGAACGCGCGGCCGACGTCTTTCACCGCGGCGCGGGCGGCCAATGTTCCGAAGGTGCAGATCTGCATCACACGGTCATGACCGAACTTCTGGCGCACATACTCCAGTACTTCGTCACGACGGGTATCAGCGAAGTCGATGTCGATATCCGGCATGGAGATGCGTTCCGGATTCAGGAATCTTTCGAACAGCAGTCCATGTTCCAGCGGGTCGAGCGTGGTGATATCCAGCACGTAACTGACGATTGAACCAGCCGCGCTGCCACGGCCGGGACCCACCGTGATGTCGCGGCGCTTGGCCTCGTTCACGAAGTCCGAGACGATCAAGAAGTATCCGGCGAAGCCCATGGTGTTGATGACGTCGAGCTCGAACTTCATGCGTTCCTGCGCCTCCGCCAGCCTGGTGCTGGTGCCATATTTCTTGGTGACCCCCAGGTCGCACAGTTTTTTCAGCAGCGATGCCTCGGTCTCGCCGTTCTGCACCGGGAAGGTCGGGATTTTGTAGTTGCCGAACTCTATGGTCACGTTGCAGCGGTCGGCGATGACCTTCGTGTTCTCCAGTGCCTCCGGCACATGCGCGAACGCCTTTGCGATGCCATCGAACTCGCGCATGGAGAAGTCGCTGTCGCGCATGGAGAACCGTCCCGAGTCGCCGACAAACGAGCTCTTCTGGATGCACAGCAGCACGTCGTGCGCTTCGGCGTCTTCCTGGCGGCAGTAGTGGCTGTTGCAGGTGGCCACCACCGGTACACCCAACTCTTTGCCGAAGCGGATCAGCTGCTGGTTGGCCTCAGCCTGTCCGGGAACGCCCGGCAGATCCATCAGTTCGTAATACACGTTGTCTTTCCCGAAGTACGATTGGTACTCCTCAGTCAGCTCCTTCACTCTGGCCGCATCTTCAGCCAGTGCCGCCTGCGGAATCGCGCCGCCGATGGGGCCGGTGAGCGCGATCAATCCTTTGCCGTATTTGGACAGCAGCTCCTTGTCTACGCGCGGCTTGTAGTACATGCCTTCCAGCGCCGCGAGCGTGGCCAGTTGCAGCAGGTTCAAATACCCCTCGTTGGTCTCCGCCAGCAGCACCAGCGGGTAGCGGCGAGTATCGACCGCGCTGTCTTTGTCGGCGCGCGTGCGCACTGCGACGTACGTCTCCAGTCCGATCAGCGGTTTGATCTTGGCTTCCTTGCAGGCTTTGTAAAATTCGATCAATCCGTAGGTGTATCCCTTGTCCGCCATACCGACTGCCGTGTGCCCTAACTCCTTCGCTCTGGCCACGATTTCCTCGGGCAGCGGCAGACCCTCCAGCAGCGAGTATGTGGAGTGGCAGTGCAGGTGGACGAAGTCCTCGGGTTTCATAGGGGTTCGAGTATAGCAAAGAGAATGGCTGTTCAGGGTAGTTTTTGCGAGAGGAATGCAAAGGAGTCCGAAGAGTCCGAGGAAACCGAGGATTGGGCATCGTCGGACTCGTCGGCTTCCTCGGAATCCTCAAAAATCCTCAGATATTCGTGCCGTCTACCTGGCATGCCGGGTACAACATGGGCTCCAGAGAATCGTAGCGTTGCTGATCCTCGGATTTGATCATGCCCAGGCAGTAGTCTTCGTAGAACACTTTGTCTGCTCCTCCGATCTCCAGCCCGTTGGGGTTGGCGCCGTCTTTGGGGATGCAGAAGCATTTCGCATACGTTTTATCATCAGCATAGATGCCGCTGATGTACGGCGTGCAGTACGGGTTGTGAATGCGCTTGGCGACAGAATCCAGTGTGCGCTGACAGTGTCCTTCCACGCATTGGCGCGACAGGAAGTACGTCAGATTCGAGATGTATTGCGGAACAACACCGACGGGTTCAATGAACGGCAGCGGAGATGTCACGCCCTGCGGCGTACCGCCGTGCACGCTTTCGGACAGTGCGCTGACCGCAACAGTCAGGGGCGAGAAGGCGTTCTGCATCCGTTCCAGAGAGTCGCGCCCGGCTGCGTCGACGGTTCCCGCGCTCCGTTCAATATCCGCCGCGCGACGTTGCAGCTCCAGTTTGCGATTGTTGTCACCAAGGTAGGTGAAATAATCGTCGTCAGCGAACGACGCTCCGGCGGGATCCGGACGCTCTGCACCCTGCCGGTTCCGGCGCTGGATATAGGTTTCGTTCAGCATCATCGGGTTGGAATTCACCGAGAAGTAGTCGAACGACGGCATCAGCAGCATGCCAATCGGCAGCATCGGGGTGTCCGGTTCGTCGGAATCGGTGAAGTAGTCCGGGAACGCATTCAGCAGGATGTCTTTATATGGAATGCTGTACGGCTCCAGGTAGGCGGGCTTTTGGCAGTCCATTTGGACTCCGTGTTGAAGTGTCGATGATCCGCCGCCGGTACCCGTAGACGGAGGCAGTCCCCGCAGCGTGCGGATGGCCTGGTCCAGAGTGGAGCTGAACTGGGTGATCAGATCCGCCACGGTGTTGGCGTAGCTGTCAGTCGACTGCAGGAAGCTGTCCAGCCACGGCACCTCCGGATCGTCCAGTGTTGCCAGCACACTCAGGTCGCAACCAAAACTCTTCACGTCACTGGTGACGGTACCGTCCGGGTTCACCAGATACCCGACAGATCGTGGTGAGTAATCGGTGGTGTACGGACACAACGGCAGGTCGTCGGCATCATCTTCATCCATCGCCACGCGTATCGGCCCCCCGCCGGTCTGGGCCGCGTTCCACAAGCCGGCATCGTTGAAGGCGTAGTTGTAGCGCAGGCGGTCATCGTCGAACCCCGGATCACTGCCTGCCTCGAGGAGTGTGATCGACGCATCAGCGGTGAATTTGTAGGTTTCAAGCAGCGCGGCTGCCCGGTTGCTGTTGCATGCCGCGATTGCCGCAGTCACTTCCTTCTGTATCTGGTTGGCTTTTGCTTCCAGCAGGTTGATGTCGCTCTGCAGGCAGGCGGTTCGTTCGCGCAGCATCTTCGATTGCAGCGAAATCTGTTTCTGCACGTCGATGTACGGGCGAATCACCTCATTGGCCTGTGCAACCATCTTTTCAAGCGAGTACGTTTTATCCTCGTCGTTCGATGGACAGCCGCCGCCGGGCAAACCGCTTGCCATGGAGATGCCGGCATCCGCACGCGCAAGCACTTCCTCCACCCATGGGGACAGCGGCTCTGCCGCCAGTGTGTGTGCCGGAATCATCATCAAGCCTATGATTGTCAGCACGTATTTCACAGTGCGGGAGGCGGAATGTTGTCATTGATCTCAAACGGACCTGTCCATGTGCAGGGCGTTATGGTGAGCGGTGCATTGCGCAGATCCTGGAGCAGTGTCGCGGTTTGCAGCACATTGTTCGCGAATGAATCAATGACCTTGGTGATGACCGGAGCCGCCTGTTCCTGTGCCACGCGCTGGCCGACGAGCATGGCCGTATTCTGGAAAATCTCCTGATCCAGCTCCACTCCCGCCAGTTCGTTTCTGAGTGACACAGCGGTGGAGCCAAGGAAGCCCAGCGGAGCATTGGCGCGGCGGTTCTCGCGGTATGTGCACACGCCACTCAGTCCGGTAGCAGGCTTCGCGGCATTGTTGCAGTATTCCAGTTCGAACTCGTGCACCAGTTCGTGGCCGATGTAGCGAGGCAGCGAGATCGGCGTTACCTGGCTGAGTTCTGAGTACAGTCCCAGTTGCGGATCCTGCCGCAGGCAACCGAGGTATGGGGACGTCATCTCGTTTACCAGGGTGCCGTTACGGTTGGTGACCAGCGTGTGGCCGCTCATCGACTGCGCCAGGCAGAACGCCGTATAGCAGGCGTGAGACAGGATATCGTCCTTATACAGCACCCGGTTCTGCGGATCGCAGATGTTTTTAGTGCTCGCCGGACTGAGTGCGGCATTCACTTTGCCCGGGTTTGCCGGATCTTCCAGCGGCGCTCCTGTGTCCTGGAACAGCACCCGGAAGTCGGGGCAAATCTCGGGTCCGCCGGTGGTGACCCGCACTTTTGTCGTGCAGAGTTTCAGCACAATGTCTGTGTCGTTGTCATCGGTGCAATTCTCCATCGGCTCTTCCACCGGTCGGCACAAATATCCCAGCATGCCGGAGGTACGACTGCACAGCGGCGTGGCGTACGTTTCCGGATCCGGCTCCCAGGGTCCCGTGTAGCTGTATGGGTAGGCCAGTGCATCGCCGTACTCGTGGTACTCCGGGTACTCGCCTGCCGGAAGCAGATCACCGAACTGCGTCATGTGGTCGGGCACAGTCCAATGCAATCCCAAGTCGTCCGCCCGGGCCCACAGTGAGACGTTGGGCGTGGTGAGTTTGGGTGTAACGTACTCTCCTCCGCCCACCTTATTTGTATCCCCCGTGATTTTCAGTTTCTCCGCGAGATTCCTCAACTTCTCCGCAACGTTGACGCCGTACATCGCCAATGCAGGATCGGCTTCGCGCTTGTCGCGGAAATAACCGTGGTGGAAGCGCCAGACTTTTTCATCCAGACCGCCATCGTTTGGAATGATCTCCTTGAGTGCATCATCCAGTTCCTTCACTGCGTCGTCAGCCGGACTCGGTGTAGCCGGATCGGTGCTGCCCGGCCATGGCAGCACGCGGCTGCCAGTACCCGACCAGACGCGGTTGACCAGCAAAGTCTGCAGGCCCACATCGGCGGGGCGATGAGTCTCGCCTGCAGTCGACAGTTCGCCTGCATTGACGATCGCCGTCAACTCGTTGCCCAGTGACTGGATTTCCTGTTCAGCTTCGACCATGGAGTTGATCGCCGCTTTTAGATCGGCACAGTTCACATCATTTTGCTGAGGGTTCGGGCCCGAGGCGACACCCTGGCCGGTCATGAAGGTGAACGGCAGATCCGCTGTCGCCATCATTTTGTTCGAACAGAGCAGGAAGTCGTCGCCCGACATTGCGGCAAATATATCCGACGGGTACAGCAATATGCCGTACGTGTTCCACTTCGTCATTTCCTGCATGATGAAGGTCACGGTTTCATAACGCAGTACCCCACCAGGCGTTACTTCTATCTGGGCATTGCTGAAATTCGTCGAAAAAATCTTGGTCGCGGCGTTTGCTGCGAACGCCGCCGGCTGCGGCAGCAGCGGAGCGAGGATGAGCGCGATGAGGAGGCAGGAACGTCGCATGTGGCTTAGAATTTGTCGTGCAGAGATGTGACTGAATCCCAGATTTTCGGCATACAGCTGATAGCATCGGCCAACATCCCCTGTTCATTTTTCAGATCCAGAGCCGCACGTTGCAGGCAGTTGGTCTGAATGGTGAACGGCAGATGGATTTCAAACGAACGCAGTGCGTTGACCGTGCGTTCCACTGCGACGCGCGCTCGTGCGCGTTCTTCGGTCATGCTGGTCTTGAGCATGTCGATGCGAGCCGACAGATCTCCGGCAGACAGGTCGACATCGCATACCTCCGCGCACACCGGATCGGTTCCCCGATAGCTGCCCGGGTCGCAGAGCGAGCCGTTGTCACCGGCAGTCGCCACGGTTCGGCAGCCGGCGCCCGTGACCATGCAGCAGAACTCAGGCGCGCCGTCGGCGTCGTAGTTGCTCATGACCTGCGCGGTCGCCTGATACTCGATTTCTGTCAGCTTACATTCGTACGCGCGCTTGAGCTCGCTGGTGATCGACGTGAAGTTTTCCCACCGCACCGGCTTGAGTTGCCTGGTTGTGCCATTCACGTAGGTCCATCCGGGCAGGCTGTTGGCGAGCGCCGTCAACTGTGGCATAGACGGTTGCGGCGTGGTGCCCGCCGTACTGAAGCATGGCCAGGCCAACGGATCAGTCAGCAGGTACCAGCGTTCATCGACGATGGCCGTCATCGCTTCCTCAAAAATAGTCTGCGCTTCCACCAGGCGCTTCGCGTTTTCAAAAGGCGTGCCGACAGATGAACATGCGCGCACCTGGTCATCGGTTGGGGCCGCCTGTGCGCCGTGCAGCATCGCACCCGATATCGCTGCTCCCATGCCAAATACCACCAGCGCGGTAAGCGCAGACTTGCGGCTGCATACCGATCGGAGCCTCTTGCCGGCGGAAGGGCGTGATCGTGTCATTAGGGCAGGGTTAGGTCGTCGTTATTGGGCATATCGCATTGGCCGATGAAGCACGGAATCTGATGCAGTTTGCCCAGCAGGTTCACCATCCCGCGGAGCGGGAGGAAGTTACGTGTGGACATGTCTTTCACCATCCATTCGACCATGCCCGGCAACTGCAGAACGTCGGCCCGGTATCCTGCGTCGTACGCGACGGCCATCTTCAGGATGTTGCGTTCAAACAGGAGCGACGAATTCACCGTAGTGGAGCAGAACGACAGGAGGACCCGCTTGTCTTTTATCGCGTTGTTTTCGGCATTGCACTGGGGATATGGCTCCATCTGACGTTCGACGCAGCCCGGAATCCGCACTGCCTGCTGAGCGGATGACCGTGCATCCATCGACAGCAGCAGGTTCTGGCAGATGAGCAGGCTGTTGCAGCGGTAGGCCCGGTAACTTTCCACAAGCGGATTGATGAATTCGGACGTCAGCCGTTCGCGATGTTCGAATATGCCTGTGCGTACCTCGTCGGTGATGCCGCCGGTTTTTACCGTTTTCAGGTTGTCATTATCCAGAATGCTGCCGAACAGGTGGCTGCGGTAATCATCGCTCACCTGCGTCAGTGCCGCCGTTACCCGCGCTCTGCACGCGCTTTCACTGACCTGGGCATGCACGGACGGCACGAGCGGAAACAGCGTGACAAGCAGCGTCAGAATGCCGGTGGCGTGAAGGGTCTTCATGGAGATGTATCCAGGGGGAGGAGGTCGATGATCATCGGCAGGGACAAAGCCGGGAAAGCTCGTTCGAGAGTCGGCAAATCGGCGTCAAACGGGTTTTCTTCGTCATTTTCCGGCAGCGTGGTGTCTTCGGTGTAGTTGCGCGCCTCGTCTATCTCGCCGGTCGTTTCCGGGGTGAACATCTGCCAGAAGGCTTCTACTACCATTTCGGGAGGCAGCGGCGCACAGACAACATTTTCCTTGCACTCGGGCTTCTTATTTTTGGCTTTGAAGACGTTGCCCAGCCGCGCCACTTTTCCGGCGAAGTCCTCCTTCCTGTTCGGCATCCAGCGCGACCACAACCGTTGCGCCCGTTCATTCAGATCATTTTCGACGTGGATGATTTTTGCCGCATATCCGATCCGGTCCTGCGGATGCGGCGGTATCAGCACGCTCGGCTGGAACCGGCAGTACGCGCCCATCATGGTGTTACGGGCATACGTAATTTGTTGCTCCGTGACGTTACCCATCAGCTCCTGTTCTTCCTGCGCGATCTGCTCCTCTTCGGTCGTGCCATCCACGATCTTGCGGACTTTCCGCAGCTGGTCTTTCACTGCACCCAGGTCTGGCGGAGTGTATCCGGAGATCAGCGTCGGGTTCGGCAACTGGACGTTCGGCACATTCACGAAGTCGAACACGCTCGGGTCCGGCGGCATCACGAGGTCCGGATAGCATTCGTCAAAGTCCGATGAATCTGGTGTTGGACAGTTATCGACCGCGACCGGGGCGGCACCACGCAAGGTCGGAACCGGCGGCAGGTTGACCGGTACGAAGTTCACTTGCAGCACGGGTATCTGCATGCTGTCTGCCGCCAGGCCGATTGATGAGAAGTCGAAGGACAGATCGGGCTGATCGATGACGTACTGCACGATGTCCGGCAGCCCCGTGCTTTCCGGTCCGCGCAGCCAGCTATCCTGGAGCGAGTACACCGGATCCGAGAATCGTTGGTTCTGACACCAGTTGATCTGGCATGAGTCGGCTAACAGCATGGACTGGGTGATATGACGCCAGATGAGTTTCGCTTTTTGACGTTCGGTGGAGTCCTTGGCGAATTCCAGAAGCAGAGTGGCATTTTGCGCGTACCACTGTCCGAACCAGTTCCGCAGCTGGTACTGGGCTGCATAGATCCTGGACAGCTGGTATGGCAGCGCCTCGCGCAGCACGCGCACACGCTTCACCACGGATTTGTACTGCTCCAGTTTCTGGATGATGTCGTTGTACTTGTCCTCGAAAGCCGCATCCGGGTTTACCAGCCGCCACTGCTTGAATTCTTCGATGCGCGCATCGATCTCCGGCTCCGACACCAGCGGCACATAGATCGGAACGGGAACCGTCTCCACCGGCATGGTGAACTGCTGGCGCATGGACTGCATCACGTTGCCGAAGTCTTCGGATCCGGCGTTCAGTGTAAGCTCCACCGCCCCGACCGGTTGTGTCAGGATTTTGCGCGGCAGCCGGTACAACGGATCACTGTCGCTCAGGCCCACCAGGAACCGCCCGGGCATGATCAGTTTGATAGTCGGATCTTTCACGATTTTCAGCAGCGCTTTCTCCTGCAGTTCCCACCATTTGGTGAACTTGCGGATCGCGCTGTCGTCGAACGCGTCGATACGCGCGTTGTCGGGTACGGTTTTGCTTGCAGCAACCTTGGCGGGAATCATCGCGTCGAGCTGGCCGCTGATGTTGCTCGGATCCTCAAAATTCCTTTGCAGGTCTTTGACCTTCTTCATGTCCAGCAACGCCAGGTTGGTCGTGCTGTCGGAAATCCACGGTTCCGGGGTCTGAGACTGGCGTTCCGAACGCGGTGCTTCGCTGACGTCTACCGCGGGGGCGGTTTGCTCGCGCTGGGCGTTGGGATTGCTGGGTTTCCATGCACCCGACGGCCACTCCGGCGGATCCGGAGTCTGTTCGTTCGGACCGATGATGATCTCGCATTTTTCGTCATCAAACGTGGTCTCATAGGTTTTCGGATCGTTCTCGGTGTACGTCTCGTAGCACTCGGCGCGCACTTCCCATGTCTTCTCGCCGTTCGGGGTTTTTATCGTGACGCCGCGCCACAATTCCGACACTCCGCCGTCTCCGGCGTCATTGTCTATCCTGTCGCGCGCATCTTCGAACCCCATGCCGAACGGATACACCGCATTGATCCCGTTGCGGATCGCTGTCAGGGTCACCAGGCTCTCCTGCGCAATCGTATAATGGCGGTAGAATGACTTCGCACCTTCGGTGGGCAGCTGCGGCGGATTATCCAGCACTCCTGTTTTCTTGTTGAAGGCGCAGTTCGGCGGAAAGTTCTTCACCGGTACCACCAGTGTCGGGGGCGTCGCGCTCATGTCCCATTGCGGCATTGGCAGGTTGGGCAGGATGTCATTCCTGCATTCGTTACCGAAACATTCGGTGGTGAAGTCCCAGCAGAATGTTTTTTTGAAGACATACCGGATGGGCACATCGATGGTCTTACCCGCTGCGTCTTTGGCTTCGTAGGTAACGTCGCAGGTTCTGGTCGGACGGCTGCCGCCCAACCTGTCTACCGGCCCCTGCCCGTTCGACCATGCGCGGAACTGTTCATACAGCTCTTTGCACCAGGTGGGTGTCGCTTTCTCGAACCGCAGGCACAGCCTGTCGGGGTTTACCGGTACATTGCCGACGTCCGGGTCGCCGTAGGACGCGCTCTTGGTGTCGCAGACCGATGAAAACCCCCACGTGCGCTCTGGATATTCAAATTCACCGCGTTCACTCAGGCCGAAGACAGCGTGCGCCAGCGGGTCGATATTCTCGCGGCCGGGCAGATCGGGCGAGATGTCCGGAATCGGCACGCAGTCTTTGCCATCGTCGATGCACTTCACTTTGTACGGCGACTCCTCGCTGGACATGGCGTCGATCTGGTCCATCAGCGCCTTTACCGGCGGGGTCGGGTTGGCCTTCATCTGTTCGCACGTCGGGCCGGGCAGCGCAAGAGCGGCGTTCGCGTATGCTTGTTCGAATGCCTGCGAGTTGATGTCTGCGGTGACGCTGCCGTCGCCGGGGCATGCCAACTGCGGTCCGCCACCGTCGGGATCGTACGCCGTGCAGCTCACCTTGTTGATGCCGTAATGCACGCATGACGACCCATTCAATCCAGCCGCTACAGCTTCAGGCGTGTCGAAGAGCCCCTGACTTGCCTCATTGCCGCACTGGGCGCTGTACGCCTCGGATTCAGTTGCGCAACATCCCTCCCTCGTTCCACCGGTGACATCGGTGCCCGGGGGAACCGGACAGTTCTGCATGGCGTGCGTCAGCTCGTGCACGAAGGTTGCTTCGACAGCACTCGTACCGTCTATGCCCGGCGGAAAACAGAAATCCAGCGAGATGGAGCCATCAGACCCTTTCCCCTGGGCGAAACCGCCTACGATACCGTGACAAGGCCCTACATTGGAGTGACACTGGATATTGAGCTGGCAGGTGCTCGGGTCGGCTTCTTTGACTATCTTCACCTCTGATCCAGGATCAAATCCGCCGCACTGTGCGGTCGCCATGTTATCGCGGACTTCCTGCAGTCCGAACTTGATGTCTTTGTACGATTCGGGCTCGTTCATTTTCGGAATGAACGGATCTGCCCACGCGCTGCGCACTCCAAGCAAAAGCAGGAGGATCGGCGTCGTCAGAATCGTGCGGATGCGCGTGGTTTGCACGGAGGTGGAGTGTAGCAAAGGAATGCCCAAAACACGAAATCCGAAAGATTAAGAAACGGGTTAAAAAATTCTTAACGCACGAAAAAATGAAACGGTATTTTCGCAATGTATTTTCGTTGCGCCTTCCGTATGCCAGGTGTACAACCGTTCACGTCACGCAGTCATGCAAAAGTGATGCATCACAGGCTCTCGCGGCCTCCTCTACTTCCATCCCCTCATTTCCATGTTCTCCCTCAACCGGATCGAACTCATTGGCTACCAGACGCAGCCCGTTACCGTGCGTCAGACTCCTGGCGGCGCCAGCGTCACCGATTTGAATATCGTTGTGCCGTATTCGTTCAAGTCTGATAAAGGCGAAGTGCTCTCCGGCAAAAGCTTCCACACCATCACGGTGTGGGGCAGCATGGCCGATGTCGCCGGTCAGTACATCCGCCCAGGCAGCCAGCTCTACATCTCCGGCCGTCTGCAGACCGACAGCTGGGAAGATGAGACCAGCGGCGAAAAGCGCTCGAAAACCAAAGTCGTTGCCATGGATATGATCATGCTGGATCCGAAAGCCGGCCAGATCGACGTGCCCGCAAGCGCCTCGGCCGTCACGCAGTGCCTGAACCGCGTGCAGGCCATCGGCAACCTGAGCCGCGACCCGGAAATGCGCACCACCACCAACGGTCAGAACGTGCTGTCATGCGGCATCGCCACCAACGAGCGCTGGAAGGACAAAGCTTCGGGCGAGATGAAAGAGCGCGTCGAATTCCACAACGTCGTCGTATGGGGCGAGCTGGCGCTCGCAGTGCAGCAGGCAGCCAAGAAGGGCATGCGCTTGTACGTGTGCGGCCGCGCACAGACGCGTACGTGGGAGACGCAGACCGGACAGAAGCGTTCAACCACAGAGATCATCGCCGACCAGGTCAGCGTGCTCGGCGTGAAGAACCCGGTCGCGCTTTCGTCCATCCAGACCGACAGCGCCGTTCCGCAGCAGTCACCCACGTCTCCGGCTCAGGCCGACCAGACCGTCGGCGTCACAGCGGGCAACATCCCGGACATCAAGTACGAGTCCGAGATCAAGCCGGAGGATTTGCCATTCTAAAATCAGTGTCCGAAGGGGCGGTGCATGCCGCCCTTTTTGGCTGTGGAAATTGCAATTTCACTCATTATGAGGTATAATGAGATATGGCTATTGAATTCGATAATCGTAACCTTGTGCGCCCGATTCGGGTACCTGTGGCGCCACCTCCGCCTCCGCCACCTTTGCTTCAGAGGGGTTTGGCAATCGTCGGAAGCGGCATACGATCATTGCTTGGCAAGCGCGCCGAGCCGTACCCCAACCTTCCCGCGATGCCCGTGCTGCAGGCAGGCGAACGATATGTTGAGATTTTTGATCTGGTCGGCAGATACGTCCAATTCAAGATGAATGGGAAGCCAACGTTCCGCTATATCAACGACGCAATTCTGGTTGCCAATAGTGCTACACCCCTTTCGATTGGTGCAGTCGATGAGCGGGGAAAGCGCTTCCTCCCATTCAACCTTACATTTGCTGAACTAAATGAGATGCTGCTGCCGGCAGACGCAAAGCCGTTTGAGGCGCCAAAAATTGGTGTGACCCAGATAGAGGCGGGGAGCCTGGAATTTTGTCTGAAAACTTTGAGCATAGACAAAGACGTGCAACAGCGCCTTGGTTTTCCGGAAGAACTCCTGAAGCACGGGCCGGCAACAATACTTGGTGTGGAATACGGAGCGAAGGTCGGCAGGCTGGACATAGCGCATTACCAATATGCACTGCAGGTTCAGTATCCGGGTTCGAATCAGGCAGTGCGATATATTCCAGTTGACGCCGAAGCACTCAGGGCTTTCTCTAGGGAGGTGCGCATCCACGCCCGGGAAAGCGCAAAAAAGCCGGTGTAAACGTTTTCATGAAAGGTTGCCCGGTCGTCATGCACACCTTTTTCACGCTGAAAGAGTAACCGCATGATTGACTGGCTTAAAATGCCAACCCGCCGTCCTCCTCCACGAACCGCATTTCCACCTCCAGCCCCTCCGGGATCGAATCCTTCACGCGTTGCACCAGCGCTTTCGCGTCGGCGTATGTCGATCCTTCCGGTTTGCTGAGCAAAAAGTTCGCGTGCTTTTCCGCGATGCTGATGGCGCCCACGCTTGCGCCGCGCAAACCGGCCGCGTCTATCAGCTGCCATGCCGGCGTGCCGCCAACGGCCTTGAAACATGAGCCTGCGGTGCGCTGGTGCGGCTGGGTTTCGATGCGTTTTTTCAGCAGCGCCTCGATGTTTGCTTTGATCGCCGCCGCATCATCGTTCGGTACGGCGAATGTCACTTCCCAGACGATCACCGGCGTCGGATGATCTTTGAAAATACTCTCGCGGTACCGGAAGTCGCACTCGTCTTTGGTCATCGTTCGCCATTCGCCGTCCATGAACGCGCGGACAGACGTCACAAAGCTGTCGATCCACACGCCTTTCGGCCCCTGTCCGGCGTTGCCGAAGATCGCGCCGCCGACGGTGCCCGGGATGCCGGTGAGAGCCGACAGATCCAGCCCCTGGGCCGCCAGTTCGTTGATCAGCATCGGCAGGTTTTTCCCCGCGCTTGCGGTCACGGTCTGCCCGTCGACGGTTGCGGTTTCATGCTTCAGCCGGACCACCATCGCCTGGATGGTTCCATCGGCAAAAATCATATTCGAACCCGAGCCGAGCACGATCAACGGCAGCTTCTTCTCGTTCGCAAATGCCCACGCGTCACTGACGTCCTTTTCGTTTAACAGATGCGCGAACCAGCGCGCCTCGCCGCCGATGCGCATGGTCGTCATAGGCCGGAGCGGGACGTTCTCGCGGATGTCCATGTGCATGAGCCGGATTACCCCAGCATGTTGTTGATCTGCTCCACCCTGTCGTACACGACCTGCTTCACGTTGGTGTTCTGAACCTTCTCCACGATCAGTCCCAGTATCACCAGTCCCACCAGCACGCCCAAGATCAGGAACAGCTGATTCGTCGACGGATGCGTGTTGAGGCTGGACATCAGCAGCAGGATCGCCGTCTCCACAAACACACCCATAAGCATGCCGATACCGAGTGCCAGAATCACCAGCTTGGCCCTGTCTTCCTGCTTGTCGTCCGGAGCACTGGCCAGTTTTGTCAGCAGATCACTGCTGATAATCACAGGTTCATCTTTGTTGTCCTTGAAGAAGGCCGTGATCTTGCGCTGAAGAATAAGCCCGACAAATGTTTTGAACGGCACAGACGTTTTGCCCTCGATCACGGCTTTGCCGTTTTCGTGAGTCAGATCCACTTCGACGTCTTTGCTCTCGTCAGCCATAGGCCGCAGTGTACAACGCTCCCCGTCGCATCTCAATCAAACTGGGATGGACTCTTTTCGCGCTCTGGCGGAGGATTGGGACGCATGATGTTTCCGCGCAGAACCAGCGGCAATGACCGGACGCTGAATATCGTCAGTGCCGCGGCAGTCGTCGGGATCGTCCTTGGCATCATGATCTTGCTTCAAAATCCGCAGTTCCAGGCATCTCTCTTAGATCTCGCTGGCCGTTAGGCGCTCACACGTCCTAAACGCTCCAGTGTCTTTGCCTTGCCCAATTCGCTTGCGACTTCGAACGCGCCCGGGCTGAATTGCTGGCCGGTCAGAGCCGCACGCAGCGGCCACAGAATCTGGCCTTTCTTCATAGCATGTGTTTCGGCGACCTTGAACAAAATCTCTTTCAGGCCGTCGATCGTCCACGATTTTTCGTCGACTGCCGTCAGCGTCTCGGTGAGCAAGGCCAGGATCTTCGGCAGGTTCTCCGCGGTGACGCCCTGCTTCTCGTTCATCAGCAGTTCCTTGGCAACGGTCGGCTCTTCGTAGAAGTACGTGAACGCCTCCGGTGCTTCGGCGAAGAATGTGATGCGTTCTTGGACCAGTGCGGCCTTGGCGGCGAAGTGACTGTCCTTTTTTGCGGCCGGATGACGTGCAAAGACCTCAGTTTCGATGCGTCGGACGAACTCTGCCGGGGGAATCTTCCGCATCCATTGGCCCTGCAGCCAGTCGAGCTTCTTCAGGTCGAAGATTGCTCCGGATTTCTGTACGCGGTCGATGGAAAATGCCGCGATCAGCTCATCCAGCGAGAATAAATCCTGCTCCGTGCCCGGGTTCCACCCAAGCAGCGCGAGGAAGTTGATCAGCGCTTCCTTCAGGTAGCCTTTCTCTATGTAGTGCTCAGTCGAGACATCGTTCTGGCGCTTGCTGAGCTTGCTGCGGTCGGCATTCAGCAGCAGCGGCACGTGCGCGAATTTTGGCGGTGCCCAGCCGAACGCTTTGAACAAGATCAAATGCTTCGGCAACGAACTCACCCACTCCTCGCCGCGCACGACCATATCGGTTTTCATCAGATGATCGTCGACGACGTGCGCGAGATGATAGGTCGGGAAGCCGTCGGATTTGATGAGCACCTGATCGTCGATCACCGCGCCCTTGAATTCCAGTTTGCCGTAGATCTCGTCAACAAAGCTGATCGTCTCGGTGCGCGGCACCAGCAGACGGATCACGTGCGCTTCGCCCGCGGCGATGCGCGCGGCTACTTCATCCTTCGCAAGGTGCAAGCAGGTACGGTCGTACATCGGTGCCTGCTTCATGGACATCTGCCGTTCGCGCATGCCATCCAGACGTTCGGCAGTGCAGAAGCATGGATAGGCATGACCCTTCTCGACCAGCTGATCGGCATATGTCTTGTAGGTCGGCAAACGCTCGGACTGGAAATACGGTCCGTACTCGCCTTTCTGTGCGATGTGTCCGGCTGCATCCACAGTTACACCTTCATCCGGTGCGAGCCCTGCCCACGTGAGCGTGTGCACGAAGCGCTCGCTTGCGCCCTCTACTTCGCGCGTGCGATCAGTGTCCTCTATGCGCAGGAAGAACGTGCCGCCGTGCTTCTTGGCGATCAGCCAGCTGAACAGCGCAGTGCGCAAACCGCCGATATGCAGTGATCCGGTCGGTGATGGAGCGAAACGGGTTCTCATGCGCACAGCATACAGCGGAAAATGAATTCCGACGACGTCAAAGAGCCCGGAAGCGACGTATCGCCCCCGGACTCTTGAAGTATCAGTGATTCCTTATTTAACGATCGTGACGCTGAAGGTTACCGGAGTCTTCGGCATGTCGCTCGGGTCACGGGCAACGGTCGCGATGTCGTGCACCACGTTCTGGCCTGCAGTCACGTGACCGAAGATCGTGTAGTTCGGCGGGAGCGGGTAGTCGGCATCCATGATGAAGAATTGGCTGCCGTTCGTGTTCGGTCCGCGGTTGGCCATGGCGATAACGCCGGTCTGGTAGCCGCTGCTGTACAGGTCGGAGCTGGCGTCGATCTCATCTTCGAATGTCTCGCCGAAGATGCTGCGTCCACCGGTGCCGTTACCGTTCGGGTCGCCGCCCTGGATCATGAATCCCGGGATGACGCGGTGGAAGGTGAGTCCGTTGTAGTAGCCCGAGCTGGCCAAAGCCATGAAGCTCGTGACGGTCTTGGGTGCCACATCGGCGTTGAGTTCCACAGTGATGTCTCCCTTTGAGGTTTTGAGCATCACGGTGTGCTTGCCGGAAACGTTGGTGCCATCCCAGGTCCATGCGCCGGCTTTGGAAGATTTGGTCATGGTAGCGGAAGAGGAAGGGGTAGAAGCGGGTGTCGACGTCGTCGCAGCCGTCGAGGATGAGGCGCTCTGTTCCATGGCGGTCACGGACGAGGCAGAGGATGTCGAATACGGATCGGTCTGAGTACCGGCTGGCTTCTCGCATGCTGCGAGTGTGATGAGGGCCATGCCGAGAACGAGGAGTTTCTTCTGCATAAAAAAGGAAAGAGAAACGGAAAACAAATCCGCCAAATGCTACCCGCGGGGCTCCGCTACGTCCAGCACAGCATGGGCGATTTTGGAGGCGGCATCCTGCGGGAAAAACCCGTGTAAACGCTCTCCGAGTGTCTTCTGCGCGGTTTTATTATCCACAAGCGAACGCACTGCCATGCCAAGTCCAGTCAGCTCCTCCTGTGGAAGCAGCATCGCCGCTCCGGCATCGGCAAGCAGCGTGGAGTTCTTCCACTGATGATCCCCGGCCAACCCGCGCAACGGCACGACGATTGCCGCCTTGCTGAGTGCGGCCAATTCCGAGACTGCCCCCGCTCCCCCGCGCGTAACCACTACATCGGCTGCTGCGTACAAGTGCGGCAGTTCCGCGAAGACCGATTCGGCTTTCCAATATCCTGCGCGCGCATCGGCCCCGGTCTTCCCTTTTCCGGTCAGATGGATCACATCGCCGACCGCCAGCAGTGCATCGATTTGCGTCACAACAGCCTGATTCAGCGCGGCCGCACCCTGGCTGCCCCCCGTGACCATGATGACCGGACGCGTTCCGGAAAAACCGGTGATGCGAAGACCTTCATCGCGCGAGCCAGTGAGAACTTCAGGGCGGACTGGGTTCCCAGTAAAAACAATTTTCGGATTTCGAACTTCGGATTTCGAACTTTTTTCATCCGGGGGAAAACCCACACAAACCTTCGCAGCAATTTTGGCAATCATTCCATTTGCCATACCCATAACGCTGTCCGACTCGTGCAGCACGACCGGCACACCTTTCAGTCTGGCTGCCAGACACACAGGCACGCTGACAAATCCGCCTTTGCTGAACACTGCCGCCGGATGTTCACGCTTCACGATACGCAGTGACTGGATGAACGACAGAACAAACAGCACCGGAAAGGTAATCCATCGCACGCTCAGTCCGCGTGGAAACTTTCCGGCGTTGATCGTCGCATGACGCAATCCTTTCGATGCCAGATACGCAGTCTCCTCTTCGCGCGGCGCACACAAAAATACCGGCGTGATATCCGGTGATACTTTCTGCATCGCATCGCACACCGCGACCCCGGGCATCACATGTCCCAGGCTGCCGCCACCTACGAAAAGAATAGTTTTAGAGTCCATGGAAGGTGTGAGTGTAGCAGAGGGGTGGCTAGTGGGTAGTGGTCAGTGGCCAGTCGCAAGCGAAGATTAAGGCTATTGCATGCCAAACTACCCACTGCCCACTCACCACCACCTCACGTCTGTATAAACCTCTTCAAAGCCCCGAGCTGGGACACCCTCGTCTTCCGTCGCACGCTTACCTCTTCCTGATGGCTGTGCATGGAGATGTTCAGCAGCACACCCACGCCCGCCAGCGTGGAGAGCAGTGATGATCCGCCGTAACTGATGAACGGCAGTGTGATGCCGGTGTTCGGGAACAGCGACAGGTTCACGCAGATATTCAGCAGTGTCTGGAATGCCAGTGCCGTGGTGATGCCGGTGGCGACCAGCAGTCCGAAGCGGTCGGGCGCATGTCGCGCAATGCGGTATCCGCGGTAGACCAGCACGCCGTACAAGCTCAGCACGATGAGCAGCCGGAAGAATCCCAGCTCCTCTGCCATCGCCGCGAAAATCGTGTCCGACTGCACCTCGGGCAGATAGCCGAATTTCTGAATCGATTTGCCGTAGCCCACGCCGAACAGTCCGCCGCTGCCGATGGCGACCATCGCCTGGTAAATCTGATACCCCACCCCCTCTTTGTACGACTGGTTCTCCGGATTCAGCAGGATGTGCCAGAACACCTCGAAGCGGTCGCGCACGTATCCCTTATTCAGAATCACCGGCAGTCCCATCACGATCGCGGATGCACCGCCCATCAACATGTGCACGATGTTGCCGCCGGCCACGAAGAACATCGCGCTGGCGATGACCATGAAGATCAAGAACGATCCCAAGTCAGGCTGCGCAGCCACGAGGAACGTGGAGATCAGCAGCAGCACCACAAACGGCACGAATCCTTCCTTGAAAGTGGAGATCAGCGTCTCCTTCTTCTGGAGCCAGACCGCGAGGTAGAACACCAGCGAGAACTTCAGGAATTCCGCCGGCTGGAGCGAGAACGAGAAGATCGGGATCCAGCTGTGTGCGGTGCCGTAGTCGTTACCGATGCCCGGGACGAACACGAGCATCAGCAGTCCCAGGTTGCCCAAGAACATCAGGCGGGCGTAGCGCTCCCACAAACGGTACGGGACGAGAGAGGTGAAACACATCGCACCCAGCGCCATCACCACGTGCAGGAAGCTGCGCCACAAATAGAACGAGTTCGTCGGCGCATCTATGGATCCGCTGTTAAAGAGCACAGTCGTCTTCTGGTAACTCTCGAACACGCTCACGCTGCCCACCATCGCCAGACCGAACAAGGTCAGACCGAGGGCAATGCCAAGCAGCAGGAAATCGGCTTTCCGGAACATGAGGCTGCGATGATACCCCGGGAGCCGAACGTCGGGAACAGTTTGTTCTTCTTTTGAAAGGTGATGAGTGGTCAGTGGGTAGTCGGTATTTGCTCGCCATACTTTTGCGTGAAGTGCTGCTTTCCGAAACCGACTGACCACTACCCACTCACTACCCTCGTCCGTGTATGATGACGATACCAACTATGCGCACACTCTTCCCAGTCGCCATCGCATCTCTAATAATTTCGTTGCTCGCCGGGTTCGCTGCGGAGCATGCTCTTACGCAGCCTGTCTGGCTCATCGACCGGCAGGCCGGACTTCTGCTGTCGCACAATCCCGGTATCGCATTCGGCATTCATCTCCCTTCACCGCTGCAGGAAATCATCATCCTGCTGGCGCTCGCGGCGGTGACCGTGGTTGCGCTGCGCAGCAAGGATGTGTTGCCGCTGGCCGCCTTCGGTTTGATCATCGGCGGAGCGGTGGCAAACCTCATCGACCGCTTCCTCGACGGTGTCGTGACCGACTTCATTCGCGTGGGCACATTTCCGGTATTCAATCTCGCCGATAGTTGCATCACTATCGGTGCGGTTTTGCTGATAGGTGAGGCACTGTTTCTGGCCGTACAAAGCCGTCAGAAAGGCTCTGGGACGCACAGGAAGGGATAGAAAGAGCATTTGAAATACATTGTACTTTTTTGTCAAGTACCGCTATCATTCACTGCCCATGACACCCCCCTCCAAGACGACGACACCATCCAAGAAAGGCATCGTCTCAAAGGTCAAAACCAAGGCAGTCCGAAAGGAGCTGTCTGAAGAGTCGATGCGCCGTGAAGTGAACGTGCGCTACCGCATTCAGGGTGGAGTTCCGCTGCGCGGAGACGTGTCCATCGCCGGTTCAAAAAACGCCGCATTGCCGTTGCTCGCCGGCAGCGTGCTGGTCAGTGGAGAGTCTGTGTTTCACAACGTCCCCCGTTTGCGCGACATCGACGTGATGTTGCAGATTCTGGAATTCCTGGGAGCCAAGACATCGTTCGAAGGTGACACCGTCCGCGTCGACACGCGCAATCTCCAGAGCAAGCCCATCCCGCACGACCTCGTCTCCAAACTGCGCGGGGCGATCGTGCTGCTTGGTCCCATGCTCGCACGTTTCGGTACGGTCAAAATGGCCTACCCGGGCGGATGCGTGCTGGGCAAGCGTCCCGTCGGCGCACACATCCTTGCGCTGGAACAGATGGGTGCCAAAAATCTGAGCACGAACGAAGTGCTGCACCTGGAAGGTCAGCTCACACCGACTCGCGTCATCCTCCCGGAGTTCTCCGTTACCGCGACAGAGAACGCGCTGCTTGCAGCCGCACTGCTGCCGGGCGAAACCCGCATCGACATCGCTGCAGCCGAACCGCATGTGCAGGACTGCGTGCGCCTGGTGCAGAAAATGGGCGCAGAGGTCGATGGCATCGGTACACACACGCTCATCATCCGCGGCAAGAAAGTACTGAAGGCCGTCGAGCACAGCGTCACCCCGGATTATCTGGAGGTCGGCGTGTTCGTCATCGCCGCACTGGTCACGCACGGCAAGATCCGCATCCATGGTGCCGATTGCGAGCATCTTCTTCTGTTCCTGGATGCAGTGCGCCGCATGGGCGGCATCTGGCGCCATGACAAAGAGGAGAACATTTTGTTCGTGGACGGCGAATTGTCGTCGCTCAATTCCATCCCGTTGCAGACAAACATTTTCCCCGGTTTCCCGACTGACTTGCAGGCACCAATGGGTGTCGCGCTCAGCCAGGCCAAGGGTGTCAGCCGCATCTTCGAGGTTCTGTTCGAGGGCCGCATGGCTTACCTGTACGAACTGGAGAAGATGGGCGCACACATCGAGATCCTCAACTCCCACCAGGCACTCATTATCGGTCCGACTCCGCTGCATGGCCGCACGGTCGCCAGCAACGACATCCGCGCCGGTGCCGCCATGGTGCTCGCAGGTCTGTGCGCACAGGGCGAAACCGTCGTCACCGACGTCCGCTACATCGAGCGCGGCTACGACCGCCTGGAAGCCAAACTGACCGCTCTGGGAGCCAAAATCATCCGCGAAGTCGAGTAGATCACGGACGCAGCAGCGCATCGACATCGATGCCTTTCTTTGTCGCGGCGGTCCGCAATCTGCCGGCACTTATTCCGTCGGATGAATACGACCGCGGGCGTTTTTTCGCGAAAAGCTTGCTCAGCCATGCTCCCGCCCGGCTCGTCCATTTCACGTCCAGAATGCCGCGGAGTTCCGAGGGGCTCAGCGATTGTACAAGTGCATGCGCCGCATCACGTTGCGAATGCATCGTCGCGTGGGCCTGGACACTGTCGCCGAATGCATAGAGGAACAGATGTTCGACACGTGAGCGCATGACCGCTTCATCAGACGGGGTTTGCCCGGACGCATAGGATCGCGCGGCGAGTTCAGTGTGGTTCGGGACCGGCGTATCGGGGGCCGTGTGCGTGGCTGTTTTCACCTGCGAAGCGGCGAGCAATTCGGCGATCCGGACATGAAGGCCTCCGAGCGAAAGCGTTACGCGGATCTCTTCTTTCGTCGTGAGGTGCGGATAGTCTGAGCACGCCGTATTCACAACGGAAGGCAACGTCGTCAGCATCAGGTTTTCGCGTTCCAGGTTCAGCGTGGCCCAGGCAGAGAGTCTCGCGCGCTCCGCAAGGAGCATCGTCTTCAGGCGTCTGTCGACCGGTTGCGGCGGTTGCGGCGCATGCAAACGCTTCTCCAATTCATGTCCATCAGGGGCATCCAGCATGCCTATCCGTGCGCCGCTTCCATGCACGATTTCATACTGCCGCCTGCGCACTGCATGGTGCAGCAGGGCTTGTCTGTACGGAAACGATCCCGCCGGCTTCGCATCGGATGGCTGAGGGGGATCCCCTGCGAGCTGCGCCGGCGTGATCGCGGAGCATGCGAGTGCCTCGAAAAACAGCAGATCATCTTTGGTCCATCCGAAGACTTCCGGACAGTAGATGTCGGTTCCCGGGAACAGGCCGGCCATCGTATCCCAGTCGGACGGCCTCTCGTGTCCGGCCAGCACTAAGTCGACGGTCACATTCGGATGGCGCCGCTGCATCTCATTCAGGCCATCGAGAAGGGGCTGGTCGCTCTCAAGCAGTGGCATGATATAATTATAAAATTAAAATTAATAAATGCAAGCATGCTCGGCATAAGGCAAAAGGACGAGGTTTCAGGCATTGGATTTTCAGGCTTTTTCGCCTACACTACGCCCGTTATGGTCACAATTTCCTCATCACCAAAGGCAGCCTGCGTCGTTGACGGTACCGGTGTATCGATCGACGTTTTCCCGGCTACTCCGGCAGCCGGCCGCTGGTCGCTGCTCAGTCATCCGCAGGAGGAGACGACCGATCCCAAAATCATCAGCTGGCCGGGTGAGTACGACTTCAATGCTGTCACACTGAAGGCCGTGGGTCAGGAGGGAGGCAAGGAGGTCTCGTACACATCTGCCATCGACATGATCCGCATCGCTTTCGTGGATGGCCCCGTCGTTGATTGGAGCGATACCGACATCGAACAGCTCGGAGACATCGACGTGCTCGTCGTCGCGGCTGACAATCAGAAGAAAGTGCAGGCTCTGGTGGAGTCCGTCGACCCGCGCATCGTCGTTCTGTTCAAAATCAAAGACGGCGACATGGCCGGTGTGGCCAAGGCGCTGGGTGTGAAAGACATGCAGCCGGTCGAAGAGCTGAAGCTGAAGCCGGGCTCGTTGCCGACTGATGCGAGGCAGGTGGTGATTCTGAAGTAAGGCTAGCTGCGCATGGTTGCGATCAGCCGTTTTTCTTTGATGAACAAATCCAGCGCGTCATTGATCGTGGGTACGACGATGTCCGCGGCATTCAATGTCTGGATATAAACCCCCTCACACTGCAGCGTGGCAATGGCGAGACGGACGACATCGAACATCTTGGCGTCGATTTTGCCGTTGCCGATGGCGGCGCAGGTCTCCGGGTGTAGGGTCAAAGCCTCCGCCGCTTTCGCGTCAGCAGTCTTCGTAACCCTGACTTGCAGCCCGAGAGCCGCGGCGATGGCAGCCGCGTTGCCGTGCGTATCGCCGGTGAACAGGAAGAGCTTTAGCCCTTTCTTGCGGAGTGCGGCGATTCGCTCTGCGACGCCCTCAATCACTATGCCGTCTATGGCCAGTGTGCCGTTGAGATCAAGGATAAGAGTGTCGATGACGAGGGGTAAATCCTCGCCTGGAACTAAAATGTGCATAAACGATCACTATGCACATTCCGTTTTTATTCTGTCAAGGGCCACTGGGGAAAAATGCAGTATTTTCCGCTGGAAGCTGAGCGGGCATCGGACGCCCGTGCGTGCTATTCTTCCGTCGTGGTCCTGTAGTTCAATGGATAGAACGACCCTCTCCTAAGGGGTAGATGCAGGTTCGATTCCCGCCGGGACCACCACTGACAATTCACGAAAGGAAAACTACGTTTTCCTCTCGTGGGCTCTCCTTTCCTTTTAAGCGGAGTCGCTCCAGACCGGCAGAGCCGGTCTTCGCGAGCTTTTTAGTATGCATGCACTAGTCGCATGATTTTTTTCGCTCACGACTTTTTCTCCTTCACTCGCCGTAATCCGTTCTCCAGCCCCCTGCGGATCATGTTTCCCAAGCCGTCGTCAGGCTGTTCGCTTGGCGTGCCCAAGCCCAACGTATAATTCTGCCGAGCGGACTCCATCTGACCCAGGTCTTCATATGATTTTCCCAGGTTGAGGTAGAGCGACGGGAAAAAAGCACGCACACGGTCATCATCCACAGTCAGAGCTTCGGCGAGCGCAGCATTATTCCAATGGAATGTGTCTTCTGGCGATTTCTGATGCTTGGCAATGTAATGGGCGGCAATACTGCCTTCAAATCCGTCAGCACGATTATTCCAGGCCTGCATATACAGCTCTAGCGCCTTTTCGTGATTGCCCTGCGTCTCTGCCGCCAGCCCTTGGGTACATAACTTCACGGCTGCATTTTCCAGATCCATACAGCCATGATAGCAAATCAGTTTGCAGGCAAAGCCGGTCTTCGCAGTTTTTTTGACTGTCATTTCAAGCGCCGAAAGACGTCATAATGTTATACTGACGATCTTCCTCACTTTTTCTATGACTATGAAAAAACCAAGCTCGTCGAAGAGAAATACCATCATCTATTGGATTTTTACCCTCTGGTTTTCTCTGGGGATGCTGTCAGCCGGGATAGTGCAGTTGCTCCAGACAGACGTGGAGGTCGATATGATGACGCGATTGGGCTATCCCGCGTACTTCCTGACCATACTCGGTGTCTGGAAAATCCTGGGAGTCATCGCGCTGCTCATCCCCGGGTATCCGCTGCTCAAGGAATGGGCGTATGCAGGCTTCTTCTTCACCCTGTCGGGAGCACTGTTTTCACACATCGCATCGGGCGATGCCGTAACCGACATGATTCCCGCAGTGCTGCTTATCGTCCTGATGCTGCTATCGTGGTACTTCAGGCCTGCGAGCAGAAAAACCGTTTCCGCAAATCAGTAAATGAAAACGCCGACGTCAAAAGAGGCAAAAGCCGGTCCGGCAATCACATTCAGCGCCCCGCTGGCCAAGATCGATTCATGGACCATCCTCCATCTGCCGAAGACTGCGAGTGCGAAATTTCCGTCGCGCGGAATGGTCATGGCCGAGGGAACTATCAACGGCTCGCATTTTCAGATCCCGCTCGAGCCGGACGGCAAAGGCAGTCACTGGTTCAGTTTCGATAAAGCCATGGCCAAAGCTACAGGGGCAAAGGCGGGCGACACGATAAAGCTTGAGATGACACCGATCAAAGAGTGGCCGGAGCCCGTGGTTCCGGCAGATCTGAAGAAGGCTCTGGCGGCCGCTCCGGAATCGTACGAGACATGGATGGATACCTCACCGATGGCGCGTTGGGACTGGATCCGTTCGATCAACTCGACCAGCAACCCCGACACGCGCAAGAAACGGATCCTGGTCGCTTGTGACAAGCTCAGGAAAGGGGGGAAGAGGCAGTGCTGCTTCAACCGCAGCATGTGCACCGAGCCCGCCGTCTCGAAAGGCGGTGTACTTCTCGACCCAACCTAAAAAGCATGTGGAAAGTAAAATAAATTGAGATGTCACTGGACGCCGAAAATTTAAATAAATACATTTTTTAAAAGTGCAACAAAGGCATAACGCTTGAGATTGCGCAAGATTAAGCCTCTTGTAGATCATTGCAGCTCTTGATATAATTGACACATACCCTAAAAAGGGATGTATTTCTCTTTTATACCCCGAGCTGAATGGCTCGGGATTTTTTTATCCCCATGAAATCTGCATTCTTTTACGACGGCTTTAATCTCTATCATGAGATTAACAAAAGGAAAGCTTGGCACAAATACAAGTGGCTAGATTTAAGGAAGCTCTCCGAAAGAGTGATGAGGAAGGGCCATGTTTTGGGCCAAGTACTTTATTTCAGCGCGTATTGCACTTGGGACGTGTACAAGGAAAAAAGACATCGTGCATATGTGCAGGCTCTGGCCAAACACGGAGTACAAACAATCCTGGGGAAGTTCATTCCTGTCACTGAGGAATATGTTCGCGTTAGAAATAAACTCTTGTATGTATCCCCCTGCGAAATACAGCTTTCTGACATACCTGAAGTGATTGAGTATGAAACTTATCTTGAAAAAAGAACCGACGTGAATCTTGCGGCTCGTATTGTAGATTTGGCTTATAAAAATGCTTTTGACTGTGCCTATATCGTCACTGGAGATGGTGACATTGCATCAGCCATAGAAATTGTTAAGCAGAAGTTTCCCGCAAAGCGCTTCATTGCAGTTTTACCATTTAAGCCCAAAGAACGAGCGCGTGATATCGTTAAAGAGTGCCATGAATTGATTGAATTAACAGAAGCTGATATTGCTGCATCTCAGTTACCAGATGTAGTTGTAATAGATCCTGCCAATAGCGTGACGAGGCCAAATTTATGGAAATAGCGGCAAGCTAGGGGTATGGCTGTCGCCATACCGCACCGTGCCCGCCGTATCGAAGGGCGGAGTGTTGCTTGGTTTGGATTAGTATTAAATAACTGTTTTGTGCATATTTGAGGGTGTATAATGCAATTTATGGCAAAGAATAAGAATTCACGGGCAAGAAATGTAGACGGGACTCTGCGAGAAAAGCGTGGAGATACACTGATTCAATCTGTGGAAAGGACATATAGTGTTAATTTTGGTGTGCGAGGAGATATGAAGCTAGAAACATATCTAAAAAATGAAGGCTTGCCTTCCCTAGCAAAGGCTTTAGATAAGATTCAAAAAGCTCGCTGATGCCTGCAGTTAGCTTTCGTACTGCTCTGGGCGGCAAAATAGGGGCAGGGAATTTGAAGCACACCATTTCAATGATCGCGACTCAGCTGGAGCATCACAAAAAATCCAAGGGTAAGGCGGCCAGTGGGTATTTAAAGTTAGTACTTGTTCTCACCGGTTCTTGTGTGGAGACTTTAGTTTATAGATTAGTACGCTTGGCCCTGAAAAATGGCAAAAAGATGCCAATAGGTTCCTGGGAATATATAAACGCAAAGCCGTTACACAAGGAATTTGTAACCAAGAAAGGCGGAGAGGTAGTTATTTGCAGAAGAAAAAAGCGGAGGATTAAATTAACTTCAAAAATTGACTTCAAAAAGCTAAACAGCTTTGCAAAGCAAATGGGATTAGTTGATCAAACAATGTTTGAGAGACTTGAAAAAATTAGGGATACAAGAAATAGAATTCACCTTTCAGCACTGACTTCAATAGATACAAATTACACAGTCGCAGACGTACAAGAAGGTGCAAACACCGTTGATAAATTACTGGACTTAATCGATCTAGAGAGATCTCGGTAGATCATACTTATGTTATTTTAGCCCCATGGAAGCCGAATACCCATTTCACACCGCGCTGCTACTCACGCTGATGACCGTTACGGGCATCCGCCTGTACCACAGCGGTTACGCAGACGCGGTATCGGGCGTCACACAGAACACCAAGGGCGAAGGATCGTTCCGCATCTTCCGCATGTTGTTCGGCATTCCGGTCGGTCTGGCGTTCCTGGCGTATATCATCTGGCCCCCGCTCATGAACTGGTCGCAGTTCGCGCTCGCCGCAGAGCTGCGCTGGTTGGGCTTGGCTTTGCTCATCGTCAGCGTCACGTCATTAGTCTGGGTGCAGAAGCACCTGTCGCGGAATTTCACCGGAACGGTGCAGATCCGTCCCGGAGGCAGTGTCATCCAAACCGGACCGTATCACTACGTCCGGCATCCGATGTATCTCACGTTCATCCTGTTCGGCATCGGGTTACTGCTGCTGACCGCCAACTGGTTCCTGGCCGGCGGCTTTCTGCTCGTCATCCTGATTGTCATGTTTGTACGCACGCCTATAGAAGAACGCGCTCTCCTGACTGCGTACGGTCAGGACTATGCCGACTATGCCAAGCGGACTGGAAAGTTCTTTCCCAAATTCTGATGCAGGACGTTATTCAGATCCTGCGCCAGACCAAGACCGATGAAGAGTGCCTGCGTGCCGCATACGATATCCTTACCGCTAAATATCATGGTGACCGCCTGAAAACAGTGACGCGGCTGTTGGGGCTGTTGCCGCATTCGGCTTACAGGCTCTGGGCACGCAGCGGCTTCATGCACTGCACACACCTGAACAAGTTGTTACGGATACTCCTGGTGCAAAGCGGACACTTTTCCGGTGATGCCATACGCACCCGCTGGACTCTTCTATGGTGGTTTTCCCCGCATGAGTATGCAGTTGTGACACTGCGCGACGGCAGGCAGATCGCGGTCGACGTGTGGGCGCACGTCTATGGTATCCCGTTCGGGGATCACGCCCATGGGTGGCACACAGGCAGCCGCAAATGATATTTTGTACCGGTACAACAGTACTTGTTTCGGGGCATATCCGGGTGTAGATTACTTTCCAATGTATTTCACCCACTCCCCCGGCATTTGGCAGACATTCCCGAAGCTGGTTGCCGGTGTCGTCGTTGCTGACGGCATCACCGCCACTCCGTCTCCCGCAGACGAGATCCAAGCGTTCTATGCCAAAGCCAAGCAGCGGCTGGAGGGCAATGATGAAGGCCAGTTGCCCGAGATAGAAGCCTGGCGCCGCGTCTACGGCCAGATGGGCCTGAAGCCGACCCAATACCGCTGTGCCGCCGAGTCGCTGCTGCGCAGGTTCAAGAAAGAGAACACGCTGCCCCGCTTCCATCCGCTGGTCGATATCTGCAATGCATTGTCGCTGGCCTACGCCATGCCGATCGCCGTCTACGATGCATCCAAAATCACCGGCGGCATCACCGTGAAGCACTCCGACGGCAATCAGAAATACCTCGACTTCAGCGGTCTGCTGGAGACGCCCGACAAGGACGAAGTGATCTTCGCCGACGAGGACAACCATGCGCACTCGCGCCGCTGGTGCTACCGCCAGAGCAAGAAGTCAGTCTTCATGCCCGAGAGTACCAAGGCGCTCATCGTCATCGAGGCACATCACGACACTGCAAATGCAGATGTCTCTGCACTGATGCAGGATCTGAACGCGGCGCTGGTGAAGTACTGGAAGGCACCCGAGAAACAGGTGATGCTGACGGCTGACGCGCCGAGACTGGATTTTTAATTGCTATCGCTACACGTTCATCCGATAGCAGCCCCTGCAAGTGATCAGTTCATTAAGCAGTTCGCGGTATTGTTCCGCGGTCATTTGCAGATAGACGCCCAAGTCGACGGGCATCCAGAGCCTGTCGGCATCATTCGGCCCAGGCGGCGTGAGCAGCACCGTCGAAACGGATTTCACATCCTCGGGACCGTCGAACGCTGCGTCGGGGGTCAGCCGTTCTCCGAGTGTGAACGGGGAAATATGCCCTGAAGGTACGGAGACGACTTGTGTTGCATCCGGGTGATTGCGCACTTTGAAAGCCGGAACCTGCTTCGGTTGGGGATCCGGATATGGATAGATGTCCTTGAGCGCCTTTGCAATTTCCTTTTCCCCTGGCCGTCCGACTGGACGCCTGGTTTCGGGATGGATCGAGGCCAAATATCCGACTAGTACCGCGCGCAATTTCTCACGCGAGGTTCCGCCCTGCACATCCGGTTCCATACGGCTCGCCAGCATGACCGCCGAATACAGGTGATGCTCGCCGCTGTCCCGGATCACTGCATGGTACGCGGGCTGGAGTCCTGCCTGGGCAACATACTCAGGCGTCCCCTGCTGCTCAGCTGAGAGTCGTACATCATCGCCCAAAACCGCGAGTCCCACGCGTCTGTCATCGCGGTTGTGGTAATCCAGTGCTTTTCCGAGCAGGTCGGCACCCGGGCCTGTGGAGCGATTATTGAGCTTGGCGTGTGTAGCCATGGAGCACTAAGAAGAAGGTCGCATGATAGCGCCAAAGGCCCTCTCAGAGAAGGCCTTCAGCAAGCCTAAAAACCATCTTCGGGGCTATGCCTCCACGATCGTCTTGAACCCGCCGTACGAGAATTTCTTCATATCCATTGGCATATCGTTGGGATCAAAGTTCGGGTCGTTCATTTTGGGATCCTTCATTACCTTCTTGTTCACGGCATCGCGGTGCGCCTTGGACTTGAAGACGATGTACGCGAAGATCACGACGTCCGTAGGCTTTGCGCCGCTGATCTTTGTGAACGTCGCCGGTACGGCCATGCCCCCCTCACCCATCGTCGCGTTCAGGTCATCGCCCATGCACTCCTTGTAATCGAGTGCGCCGTACTTCATCCATGTTTTCTTGCCGAGCGTTGCCATTTTCTTATATGCCCCCAGATTCTTCTTGGGGACTACGAGCAGGAATCCATCGACATATGTCATAAAGTTGAGGGGAAATGATGAAAAAGTATCACATGCCTTCCACGTATGCAGCAAGTTTTCCAAGCGTCTGGTTGCCGCCTTCCACTGCGCCGAATTTCTTGCTGGCCTCGTATTCCTCCGCGGTCCTGAACACCACCCGCAACGTGACCTTGGTCTTGTCTCCCATATCCTCGAATGTCGCGACCGTTTGGAAGCACTGCTGGCCCTTCACGCCCTCCTTGTCTTCATCGTGCGTGTACTCGATGCGTTCCTGCGGCACGATCGTATCGAAGATGATCCTGTTCGGATAATCGGTTCCGTCCGGACCGTGCATCATGAACCGCCACACGCCGCCCTCGCGGAACTCGAATTCGTGGAACGTGTTGGTGAAGCCGTCCGGGCCCCACCATTGGATCAGTCGCTCGGGTTCGATCCATGCTTTCCACACCAGATCGCGTGGCGCATCGATGACGCGCGTGACGATCATTTCCCGGTCCTTTGTGCTGATGGCCATAGAGTTGAGGGGAGAGAAAATCCCCTCTCCCCCGCGGGGGAGAGGGACCGGGGTGAGGACTACTTCAAACTTGCAGCAAGCTTGTCCAGCGAGGTGTTCCAGCCCGAGGTGGCGTCTTTAGCCATCTCGATCGGGTGTCCTTCGTGTTTCAGCGTGAATTTGGTCTTGCCGTTGCCGAGGTCCTCGAACGTGAACGTGACGATCATCTCCTGCGACCAGTCCCCTGGCATACCCATAGACGATGCCGGGATCTCGTTACCGTCCTTGTCGGCGAAGTGATCGGTAGCGACGATCTTCTTCATCGGAATAACCTCTTTGTAGGTTCCGCCGCTCCACATATCCATGTCGAATGGCGATCCGGCCGGGCCGTGCATGCAGAACAGATACTTGCCGCCCACGCGCAGATCGATCGTCGCTGAGTGCGACGTGAACGTTTCGGGACCCCACCAGCGCTCGACCTGCTTGGGGTCGGTGAAGGCATTCCACACTTTCTCGACCGGGGCGTCGAAGGTGCGGGTGATGTTGATATCCTGATGCTTTGCATCGTTGACCATAAAAATAGGGGGAAAGAATTACATGGTTTTGAGATACGCTTCGAGCGAGTCCAGTCGGCTGTTCCAGATTTTCTCGTAGTTTTTCAGGTACTCGGAGGCGTCCCTGAACGCCGTGGGGGACAGCTGAACCATCTGCTTCTTGCCGAACCTGCGCTTGATGACCAGCTTGGCCTTCTCCAGGATTTTCAGATGCTTGGAGATGCTGGCCAGCGTCAGGTCGTATGCCTTGGCGATATCACTGACGGAGAGCGCCTCCTTTGCTTTCCCAAGCTGCTGCAGAATATCGCGGCGGATGGGGTCGGCGAGGGAGCCGAAGATGGCATCGAGCTGTAGATTACATTCAACCATTTGGTTGAATGATAAGGTACCCGCAACAACGTGTCAACACACTGTTGCTGAAAGTTTGGACTGCCCTCTCCGTCTCACAGGCAGACATTATCCCATCCTCCCCCTTTCTATGTCAGACAACGCTTCCAGCGGCATGACCGCTATCGTGGCCATCGTGGCCATTGTTATCGTCGCAGGCCTCGGCTTCTTCGCGTACAAGAACTTCATCGCCAAGGATGACGGCGGAGCTTCCATCAACTTGGAACTTCCGGAGGGCAACAACGGCCAGCCATAATCAACAACGGGTGATCAGCCGGCCGTGGTGAAGTCGTATAGCAGCTTTACCACGGCCGCCACCACCACGAGGGAAAGCAGGGTTTTGATATAACCGTTTCCCTTGCGGGCGCCCACACCTGCACCGGTCCATGCGCCTATGCCGAAGCCTATCGAAAGCGCGATGGCGTACGGAATGTTCACCGAGCCGCTGAGCAAAAAGACGATCGAAGCAGTGAGCGTCGTGCAGGCGCCTATGGTTCGCCCCATTGCCGCACTCTGGACCAGCGTGTAGCCGAAGCTGACCAGAACGAACGTGATCAGCGTGCCGAACGTGAAACCGAAGAATCCGCCGTAGATGCTCATCAAGAAGGTGCACAGTGCCAGCCACGCCTGGTGGCGTTGCAACTGCGGACGCTCCACGCCTCCCCAATCTTTTTTGACGAGGAGAAAGACAAACATCGACGAAATGATGATCGAAAAGAGCAGCCGCAACGTTTGGTCATCCACGCCGGCGACAATGATTGCGCCTAACACGCCGCCGATTGCGGCCGCGATGCAGAGAGGAAAGGCGCGTCGCAGCAGCAATGGCGTCAGTTTGCCTTCCCGCAGATATCGCAATGCGCTTACCAGCTCCAGCACAAAACCCGCCGGGCGGGAGGTGGCCACCGCCAGATGTGGTGACTGCCCGAGCAGAATGAGCAGCGGAATACTGACCAGTCCGGCTGACCCGACCATCGCCCCGAAAAATCCGCCGAAGACGCCGCCGAGAAACAGTGCAAGAAGGGGAAGGGACATATGTGAACGGTAGCATATCCGTCCTGCAGGCGTAGACTGTGCCTGTTTCCCCGCCTTCCCATGCAAGACACCTCCATCGTTCAGCAGCGTTCCGATGCCCTGATCGAACTGCCAACGCGCAAGGTCGGCAAGCTGCAAGCCAGCTGGCAGATGACCAAGCAGACCTTTCGTCTGATGATGCTGGATAAAGAGATCCTGGCGTTCCCGATACTGTCGGCGGTCGTGTCACTCGTGCTGGTTGGACTGATGGCCGCGGCTATCTTCGCTCTCGCGATGGGCGGACAGGTCGATTTTGATGCGCTGGATCGCACACTTTCCAAGGAGAGCGGGCAAGTGATCGTGTACGGCATGGCGTTCCTGACATATCTCATCTCCGCGTTCGTCATGACGTACTTCCAGGCAGGACTCACCGCTATCGTGCATGCGCGGTTGCAGGGAAAGGACATCGGTCTGCGCGACGGACTCCGGGTTGCGAGCATGCACATCGGCAAAATCTTCGTATGGTCCGTTATCAGCGCAACTGTCGGCGTGGTGCTGCGCATTATTTCGGAGCGCTCCAGACTCATCGGCAAGATCGTCGCAGGCCTGCTCGGTGCGGCATGGGGCATCATCACCATGTTCATCGTCCCGACGCTCATCCTGGAGCCCGGCACTGTGCGCGACGCCATCCGCCGTTCGGCCGAAACATTCAAGAACGCATGGGGCGAGACGCTGCTCACCAACATCTCCATCGGCTTGATCATGATGCTGTTCGGATTGCTCGGCATCGCCGGCATGGTCCTCGCCATCACAACCGGTGACGTCAGCATTATTCTGGGCGCCGCGGTTGTCATGGTCATCTACTTCATCTGTCTGTCCATCGTCTCCCAGAGTCTGAGCGCCGTATTCCGCGTTGTGCTCTACACCTACGCCAAAACCGGCACGGTTCCGGCCGGCTTCGATCCGCAGCTGGTTGCCGGAGCGATGAGGAAAACGCAGCGAGCTTGAGCGGAGTGTCCGTTTTTGTAGTATCATCGTGGCCTATGCACAAATTCTCACTCTTCGTTGTCGCGCTCGCATTTCCGCTGACCGCGCTCGCATTCGATTACACGGCACACGTGCCGTACAGCGACGTCCGCCCCGATTCCAAGGAGGCCGCCGCCATCAACATGTTCACCAATCTCAGCGCCGTACAGGGCTACGGACTGGGGCTCTTCGGCCCGACTCGCCTGGTGAACCGTGCCGAAATCATGAAGATCGCGCTGGCTACCGCGCCTGCCGAACTCACCGAGGGTCTGGACATGCGCTACTGGGACTACACCGATTGTTTCCCGGATGTCCGCAAAGCCGACTGGTTTAACATCTACGTCTGCTACGGAAAACTTCATAACATTCTGAAGGGCAACCCGGACGGTCTCTACCACCCGGAGCGCACCGTGAATAACGCGGAAGCGCTGAAGATCTTCACGCTGATCTACGGTTATGACATCCAGGAAGCTCCGGGCCAGCCGTGGATGGTGCCGTACTACAACGCTGCCGCCGAAAGGGGCGTCGATCTGCCGACACGCATCACATTCGACACGCCGCTCACCCGCGCACAGGTCATGCGCCTGGCAGGTGCGTTCCGCGCCGAGCACGAGGGCAAGCTGGACGAGTACCGCCTGGCTGAGAGCGGCATCTATCCGGACGAGACATCCTCCTCGTCTTCCGCTTCGTCCGAGTCATCCGTCTCCAGCAGTGCCAGCAGCGTCTCATCCAGCATGAGCAGCAGCGCATCGTCGGTTGCCTCGCTGTACACGCTGCCATCCACGAGCCACTTCCTCATCGCAGGCGCGGTGTCGGATGCCATCGGCAACGGCACCGTCCGCATCAACGGCGAGAACGGCCACATCCGTGCGGTCGAAGTGAAGTTGTACCAGGAGGTGCTGGCACTCGACACGCTGAAGGTCTACACCGCCAGCGGCGTGGAAGTCATGACGCTGCGCCAGCGCGTCAACAACGACACGCCGGACTTCAAACAGATCTACCAGGGCCAGCTCAACGTCGGCCAGGACTTTGCGATTCCCGGCGACAAGAACATCCATCTGGTCATACGTGCAGACATCCGCAGCCTGAACAACAATGGTGCGTCCAATCAGTTGCTGCAGATGCGCACGTTCAACGTGACCATCCAGGGGGACACCACCAACACGACTGTGAATCAGAACATTCCCGCGCCGTTCCCCATCCATCAGACCGCCGTCGGACGTGTCGTATCGGTCACGCCAACCGGACCGGCCACCGCTACGCTCGTATCGGGCAGCAGCGCGGTCGTCGCAGGATTTACGTTCAAGGCAGTTCCATTGGAAGGCAGGTCGGTGTTCATCGAAAACCTGATCTTCACCGCCTCGAAGAGCGACAACGTGCAAATCGGTTTATGGAAACTCACGTCATCGGATGGCTCCATGACCGTGAACTGCACCACCGGCAGCGACGGCATCAGCTGTCTGAACATCCCCGCAGCCATGGGCCGCGTGATCGCAGAGGGCACTGTGCTCCAGCTGCGCACCGACGTGCAGGTCTCTCCTGGCGCTACGAACGCATACCTGCAGGCGGAGTTGCCGATCGTCGGATCTCCGAGTGAAATCGGCAGCGTGCAATGGACCGACGAAGCCGGTCACTTCCGCTGGGTCGAGAAGGGCGTGATCACGGGTAAAGGAACGCGCTGGCAGAAATAATTTTCATCGCAATATATTCAAAGAACCCGTTGGGTCCGTACGGATCCGCGGGTTCTTTCGTAGTGGCTGGTCAGTGTCTCCTTTAGAAGGAGGCTGCCGACACCACCAGGAATCCGGTGGCAAATGAAGCCCACAGGACTGACAGTGCGAGCACCTTCTCGCGGTAGAGTTTGTTATTCATCATAGAAAGGGTGTGTATGAAGTAACTACTATAATACACTAAAATTAATATTTTAGCAAGTTCTTGATTGCCTACATCTGCAACGCCTTCTTCATCTCTATGGCTGCGTCCAGGGCTGCTTCCTGCCAATCTTTGCCTGACGAGGCGTAGATGATCGATCGTGACGCAGAGACCACCGCGCCGGTGCCGTCCTGCAGGAAGCCGAGTTTGCAGTCTTCGGCAGATGCGCCTTGTGCGCCGTAGCCGGGGATCAAAAACGGCACGTGCGGCATCAGTGTGCGCAGGTACTTCATCTCTTCCGGATACGTCGCACCGACGACTGCACCGACGGACGACAATCCTGTTTTGCCCATTTGTGTAGATGCCCAGCCCTCTACCAGCTGTGCCAGATATTCGTGCACAACTTCGTCACCGACCGGAAGATCCTGCAGTTCGCCTGAGCTGTCGTTGCTGGTTTTTACCAACACGTACAATCCTTTGTCGTTATCTACGGCGCGCTGCATAAACGGCTTCACGCCATCGGAACCCAGATACGGCGACACGGTGATCGCGTCGAACGGAGTCTCTGCGCCCAGGTACGCATCTGCGTACGCCTCGCACGTCGTGCCGATATCGTTACGCTTGGCATCCAGAATCACGAGCATCCCGTTTTTCTGCGCGTACGCACCTACTTCATAGAGCGCTTTCATTCCCTGCCATCCGAGCAGCTCGAAATACGCGGCCTGCGGCTTCACGCACGAGGCGACGTCTTTGACCGCGTCGATCATCCCTTTGCAGAAGGTGACGACGCCCTCAGGGGTTTTCTCGATGCCCGCCGGCAGTTTGTCGAGTGCCGGATCCAATCCCACGCACACTGGCGAGGTCTTGCTGATGCGTTGCTGCAGTCGGTCGGCGTAGTGCATGGACGCAAGGATAGACCGGATCGTTATATTTGCAAAATTAAAGAAATATTGCAGAAAGCATCATTTGTTTCTATACTGCCAGTGATGGTCAATTTGATGAAAGCGCTGCCCAAGGGCGTTCCCAAGTATCCATGGCTCGACCTGTCGTGGGCGCAGAATTCGCCTCATCGGGAGAAGATTGCAGAGGAGAGCAGGCGCATCATAGATACAACAGCCCGGATGAAGGAGTCATCTGCCGCACTGCTTCCGGCATCCCTTCTGGGCAGGCAACAGCCTGTGACGGCAGTCTCCCGAATGGACGTCTTTCGGATGAAAGAAGTCGTGTATGCAGCCGTTCCGCGCACCGAGAGGAATACGAATCTCTACGACCACCTCGAACTTGCGGCCGAGTTCAATCGCCAAATCACACTTGCCCTGCAATACAACAAAGAAAATCCGCCCATCGGCGTGCAGGAGGCGTCAGGGTTTTTGCATGATGCGGGCAAGCTGGCGGGCGTGTTCAGATACCATCTCCATGACTTTGTCGGCGAACACATGCTGGAAGAGATGAATGTCCGCAATGAAGTCAGGACCGCGATGCAACCGTCGCGATTCAACGTCGGGCCGCTCGCGTTGTTCGATTACAAAAAAGATACCGAAAAGAACCGCCAGACGAAGATCGAAGAGTATGCGGACGCGGTGTATCGGCAGCTGACATTGCCGCAAAAAGTAGGCGTTATTGCCGATGTATCAGGCAAAAGAAGCAAGGAGCATGCAGGCTTGGTATGGGAGTGGGACGAAATGTCGGCCACGCATCTTTCGTCACGCAAGTCGGCAGATGACTATGCCCGACATATCGGCGAGCATGCGATTTGGCCTGCCGAGACATATGCCTTCGAGCACATGCCCGATTGGGCGCTGGGCTGGATGGACATCTACAACCGTGCCAAGGCCGAACTCAAGGCGCGCGGAGCTGACGTCGATGAGATCCGCAAGAAAGTGCAGGACACGGTGCATCTGCCGGCGGCCTAAACTCCGATCGGTTGCCGATATTGCAGCGCCTCGGCTACGTGCGTGATTTCGATGTTGTCCGAGCCTGCCAGGTCGGCGATGGTCCGGGCGACTTTGATCGTGCGGTGGTATCCGCGTGCGGACATGCTCAGCCGTTGCGCCGCTTGCTTGAGCAGCATCTCGCTGGCGGTATCCAGCGGACACAGCGCATCCAGGTCCTTCACACTCATCTCCTTATTTGTCCCTATAGAGAGCTTGGCGAAGCGCTTGGTCTGGCGCTCGCGCGCTGACTGCACGCGTGCGCGGATTGTCTCGCTGGTTTCGGTCGACGGGTCGGGACGGCGCTGCAAGTCGGCGATTTCCACCGGCTGCACGTCGATGGTCAGATCGATACGGTCGAGCAGCGGCGGACTGATGCGCTTCTTCATACGCTCCTCCGACGACGCGGCGTACTTCGGCGGGTTCATCGCCGCAACCAGAATGAAATCTGCCGGGAACGTGACAGTCCCCTGCGCGCGGTTGATCGTGATTTTCCTGTCTTCGATCGGCTGACGCAGCACTTCCAATACTTGCGAGGGGAATTCGGCCAGTTCATCGAGGAATAAGACTCCCCTGTGCGCCAGCGATATCTCACCCGGCATCGGATTCTGTCCGCCGCCCACGATGGCAACACCGCTGGCAGTGTGGTGCACCACACGGATCGGGCGGTGGCGGATGAGCGGCGTGTCCGCCGGCAGCAGATTGGCTATCGAGTAAATGCCGGTGACTTCCAGTGCTTCATCGCGCGAGAGCGGCGGAAGGATTCCGCGCAGCGCGTTTGCCAGCAGCGTTTTTCCTGACCCCGGCGCGCCGGAGAGCAGCACGTTGTGTCCGCCCGCCGCGGCGATTTCCAGCGCGCGCTTGGCCTGTGACTGTCCGCGCACATCGGCAAAATCAATCGTGTCAGCCAGCAGCACCGTGCTTGCGGCTGGAGGGTCGATGACCGGCGCTGCCATGTCTCCAGACAGGCATGCGACCACGTCACGCAGATGCGGAACGGCGATGACCTGAATGCCTTCCACCAGCGCGGCCTCGGGCCCGTTGGATTCGGGTACCACGATCGTCTTCATTCCCAGCGCTTTGCATGCCAGCGTTGCCGACAACACACCATTCACGTGGCGCAATGCGCCGTCGAATGCCAGCTCGCCGATGAACGCAGTCTTGCGCAGCATGGTTTCCGGTACATCGATGAGTTCGTTGCTCTGCAGCATGCCGATGGCAATCGCCAAATCGTACCGAGAGCCGACTTTGCGGATGTGCGCCGGTGCCAGGTTTACGTTTGTCGTACGTCCCATCGGGATGCGGTAACCGGTCGCCTTCAGCGCCATCAGCACGCGCTGCTTACTCTCTTGCACCGCCGTGTCACCGAGTCCGACGATCATGAATTTGCCTTCGGCCGAAGTAGGCATGACGCCGATTTCCACCTGGATCGGCAGCGATTGCACGCCGATGGCTGCAAATGATGTGAGTTGAGTGAGCATACAAAGGAGATGGAAGTGAGTCGGAAGATGCGAGGGAGGCACCTGATTTCAAGAGTGTACATTCGTACACCTAAAAAGCAAGAGGTTCCAGGCTGACAAAGAACAGATGGATCTGTCTTGTGGCTGCGCTCAGTGCACAACCGGCGTTCTGCACGCATCAAGAACCGCATCGAAGCGTTCCGTCTTCGAGCCTAGTCTGTGGGCATGACGACACACCTCGAAACCGGGCAGAAAGGCGAAGATCTGGCCGTCCGCTACCTCATCGGCTTGGGCTATCGTCTGGTCGATCGCAACGTGCGGCTGGGTTCGCACGAAATCGACATCATCGCGTTCGATCCTGCACGTGACATGATGACGTTCGTCGAAGTCAAAACCCGTGCCAGAAGCTCGGATGCCTATCCCATTCACACCGCTGTAGACAGCCGCAAACGCCGATGCATCTCCCAGGCGGTAGCACGCTGGGTCACTCGCGAAAAATACGACGGCTCCGGGCGAATAGACGTGATATGCGTAAGCGGCACCCGCGTAACCGAGCACATCATGGATTTGGGGTCGGATTTCTTTTAAAAATACCCCGTCTCGGTGAAGCCCCGAAGGCGAAGACGGATTTCATAACATATTCATGCTCCTGTCATCTCCCGTGCGTACTCAAAAATACGAAACTGTGGTATTATAGTTTGATTTCTCGTCACACCCACATCGTGAACACAAACTACACACAATCAGCCGGCGTGAGACTCGCGACATTCATGTTGCTTGCGTTCATGACGGTCATTTGGGGAGCCGGACGTGCGTCGTCACTCGCACAGCTGGTGGACGATGCTCCGGTGTGCGGCGATGCCGAGACAACCGGCGAGGAAGAGTGTGACGACGGCAACTTGCGCAACGGTGACAGGTGTTCCTCCGAGTGTAAGGTCGAAGCGTGTAACAACGGCCGCATCGAAGGCTTCGAACAGTGCGACGGCGGTCCCCGCTGTGACGACCAGTGCTTCCTCACGTTCTGCGGCGACAACATCGTGCAAGAACAGGCCGGCGAACAGTGTGACGACGGCGACCGCACCAGCGGTGACGGCTGCAGCTCCATCTGTAAACTCGAAAATCAGCCGGTGATTGATCCGGAAACCGGTGAGCCCGTCACTCCTGACACGCCGGTCGACTCACCCGCTCCGACACCCGCACCTGCTCCCGCTCCGGTTGCAGCGCCGGTCAGACAGAGTCCTGCCCAGAGCACGGCGATCAGTACATTGCGCAGAGAGGCCGGCATTGTCACGGATTTCTTGTTCACATCCGCCGGTGAGGTCTACACCGCCGGGCTCAGCGACGAACAGAACGAGACACTCGCTCTCATTCTGGATCTGCTGCGTCAGGGCAAGCCGCTGACGCCGGAGTTGCAACAGCAGGCCGGTATCATCGCAGCCGCATTCATTGTCGCCAAAGCCGATGAGCATGACAAATATTCCAACGCCATCCGCGGATTCTTTCTGTCCGATTCCGGCCAGCAGATGCTCGGCAGTCTCGGCATCGATCCAGCTATCGCCGGCACCGATACCGGTTTGGCCGAAATCGAGAAAATTCTCGCAGCCCGTCCGGCGGTCAGCTCCGAAGAAAAATTGGATCAGGTCGACGACGTGCTCAAGCGGTTGGATCGTCAGAGCGTTGACCTGAATTCTGCACTTACCGCCCGCTTCCAGACCATCTACGCAAACGAGAATGCCACGCCTGTCCAACAGCTGAAGGCACTCAGCGCACTGCGTGAAGATCTGGAGCGCCAGGCGCAGGATCCGGCCAAAGCTATGCCGGAACTGCACGGAGAAATCGGCAGACTGCGCGACAGCATTCCGCAGATCGAAAAAGAATTCGGTGCAGAGACCGCTCAGCAGGTCAACCGCCTGCTCATCGATCTGGAGGCACTCGCGAAAGAGGGCAAGCCCGCTGACGCTCCGCGCGCCGCGGCTTCGTTGAACCGCATTGCCGTTATTCTGGAACAGAAGGGAGTCGCGCGTGCTGAAATCGAGGTCGCGGACACCGAGTACCTGCATGCGGCAGCAACAGTCGAAGTGGCTGCAGCAGCCGCCGGTCTGGAGGTTCCGGCCGATGCCGAATCGCAGGATCCGCTCGCCCGCGTGCAGAGCCTGGCAGCACAAGCACCGGCAGCGTATGCATATGCCTTCGCCAACGGACGCCAGAACGATCAGGTACAGGCGCTGCTGAGGTATCTGGATAACAACACACGCATTCTTGAACTCCGCGACATCGTGCGCCAGACCGGCAACAACGCAATGGACGTGCAGTTCGAACAGCTGCGCCGGGAGATCACGCAGATCGGAATGAATGACGCGCGATCGGAGTGCAGTTACTCCATCGAGGCTGCCACCGACTGTGTCCAGACCTACGTCACCGCGCTTGAGCAGGCCGCACGCAACCGTTCGGCACTCTCGAAAGCCGCCGCTGCACTGCGTGAATACTTCGGTATCGAACAATGAGCGATCTTCCGTTGCCAGACACCGGCGCTCCCATGACTCCGCCCCAGGCGGAGCCGCAGACGATGCCTGCTGCAACCATGGACATGCCGTTCGCTCCGACCCTTGAACCGGAGTCGAAAGCGATCGACCTGGCTGTCATCAAGAAAGGTGCGAAGGACTTCTTGACCTTCGTCGACGATACCAAAGAAATTTTCTACGCGTATCTGTACCACCGCATCGGATCCAAGTCGTTGTCCGCCACGGTGATGACCGAGATTTATCTGGAAACACTCAGCCGCGCCATGTCGCTGTGGTGGTTTGGCACGCTGTCGCTCGGGCTGCTCATCGACCGTGCTGACCGCGCGATCGCCGATGGCCTGAAGACTTCATCCGCCGATATCGACGCGCAGTACCTGCCCAGCCTTACGTGGCTTTCCGAAGCTGAACGCGCATCGGTTGGGACGCTCCATGACTCACTCTGGACGCTCTCCGCACGTCATCAGCGTTTGCTCACGCTTTCTATGCTCGTCGGTTTGTCCGATGAACGCATTGCAGTGCAGTTGGGCGAGCGCGCCGAACAGATCACGAAGGCGATGGCCGAAGCGAAAGAAGCGCTCGTCGCACGCTGGCAGCCAGTCGAGGAACTCAAAACAAAACTGTCGTCACTGGTGTTCGCGCCGGATCTCGACATCGCTGCCGAAAGCGATCTGCGTTTCAAGACCGTCGAGAAGTACAACGCGCTCCGCTTCCGCCGCTATCAGTGGGTCATCGTCGGAGGATTGGTCGCGGTCATGTCGAACATGATCGTTGCCAGCGTGCTCGCATTCGCCGTCATCACGCAGCCGTCCACGTCGCTCCAGTCGGTGAAGCGCGAGATGGCATCGCTCGATGCGGTGCTGCTCCAGCGCAAACTGGAATCGCTCGAGGTGCGTCGCTCGCTGAATCGCTCGTTCGATCTCACCCGCGGCATGGCCGCACAGGGAGCACTGAAAGACATCAATGATCTCGGCATGTCGACCGCCGCCGATGCCGCAACCACACAGAAGAAGAATGACGCTGACGTGCAGCGCGTCATCGACCTGTTGCAGCGCGTAAGCAGCAACAGCACCGCGATGATTCTCAGTCCGCAGCCGGTGATGCAGTTTGCAGCCGCGTCGGTCAGTGCGATCTTCAATTTCTAAGGGGAACCGGAGAAAAAGATGGTTACATACTGATTCCTCTGTTTCATCAATACGGTTGGTATGCTTGGAGACGCCCCAAACGTGGTCTGGAGGCGGGTTTTTTGGTATACTATAAAGATTTCTCGTATACTCTCGCCGAGAACCCATCTTCACCCCCGTCCCGCATGTCTCTCACCATCTACCTGACCAAGGAAGAAAAGAAGCTGTTCGACGGACTGTCGGATGCGCTGAAGGCCGGTGTCACGCCCGAGGCTGAAACCAAATCCTTCAAGGACTCGCCGAAGCATCTCGCCGTTCGTTTGGAGCAGGTAAAACTGAAAGGCAACAGTGTCGTGGCGCTGACCGAAAAAATGAAGGCCGCAACTTCCGAGAGTGCCATGCAGGAACTCATCAACAACGCAGACCTTGGCGATCTGGACGACAGCGATCTCGCTCAGCTGTTGTTCGCGATGGGACCCGAGCTTATCGGTAATCTGATCGAGGTCTATCTGAAGAAAGCCGACGATGTGAAGATCGTCGAATCCGCAGCAGGCCTTTCCACGTTCCGCCACATGCTGCTCGCTACGCAGCCTTCCAACGCCTGATTCCCACTCCTTCTATGCTGATCGACACCAATTCATCGCGAGGCCTCGAGGGCCGGCCAAACGTTTCGCCGCTTTTGGAGAGTGCACGGCGTGCACTCGGCACCATGGAGAACCGTGAGGTATCATTGCAGGAAACCAGAAGGGCATTGCAGGGCAGCGTGGAAAAGCGCCGCGAGATTGCCACGTCGATGTTGCACGGCGATCCTCAGATCGAACAGCAGTACTTGGGCGACGTCAACGCGCTGTCGGAAGAGTTGCGCGTGCGCAGTGAGGTGATGGAATGGCGTTCCACGTCAGATGATGTGCTCAACGGAACCAGGACATTGAACAGCGACGGCACGATCACCGAGACTCCTCCGGCCCAGGTCGCTGAGAAGCGCAGCCTGTGGTCGAAGACGATGCGCGTCATCGGCTGGCCGTTCCGCAAGGTCGGCGAACTCATCAAGAACCACCCGATCAAGGCCGCGATTATCCTCTCGCTTGTCACCGTTATCGGCGGCTTCTGGCTGTCCGGCAACTGGGAACTGTTCCTGACAAAAGTAGGATTGGACAAGTGGAAGGCCGGAGCAGATGCCACCAAACAACTGGTCAATCCGGTCGCGCCAACTCCAATCCTTCCGGGTGGAGGTGAAGGATCAGGTGTCTTGCGCCCGCGGAATCCGACGGGTAGCGGATACACGCCGCCTGTGGCTGATTTCCCGAACTGAGTAAAAAATAAAAAGCGCGAATACAACAAAATTCATATCAATATCAATTTCACTCACCTTTTATGGCAGAAATACCAAGAGGACCAGAAGCTGCACCCGGTCTTGATAAAGCTGTCGATGACCTGAATACGAGTATCGGCCCGCGGCGTGATATGCCGACGGCCAGGCTTCCTGGTGGCAGGGAAATTCCTGGAGCGTGGAGCCAAGAGGAGCTGGCTGGCGGGGTTACCCGGAACTGGAATGATCTGCAGTACAGTGACTTCGGAGAGCTACAGCAGACGCAGGTGTTGCGTGCTGAAATGAAGCGCGTACAGATGCGCAAGGAACGCGATACGGCCACCGCAGCAGGGCAACAGTTTGATAACGGTGAGTTCATTGTGAGCAGCCAGGCCGCAGTCTATCACCGCTATATCTACGAGGCGGTGCACCAGGTAAGCGAGGCGATGACCCAGTATAAGACGATGCGAGCCAGTGTAGACAGGGCGGTGCCCGCTGATCAGCTTGCCAAGCTGGACATCAAGAACAAATTTGCGCAGACCTATGTCGAGCAACTCGACAAAGCCATGCGCGAGCGCGTTGCATTCGCGAACGTTACGCTCATGGCCACAGCGATTGTTAAGAACAAGGATGGCAATGGCCGCGTGGTTCAGGCCGGCAGTGATGAATACAAGCGGATGGTGGCGGTGATGACAGAAGGCCTGAAGAGCCCAGACCTGTCGCCCGCGAGCAAGGCCGTACTCAGTGGCGGCGACCCTACTGCGCTGCTTGCGAAAATCAAGACGGCCGACGAAACCCGGCAGGCCGATGTAGCTGCCAACAGACTCTCGCTTGATCCGTTCGATCTTCAGTCGAACATCCTCAATCAGCGCATCATCGACGTTCTCGCGGGCAAGTGTGGCAATGGCGTGCCGGACGGTTTCTTCCCGCAGACCATGATGATGGATCTGCTGGTGGTGGAGTACACGTCGATCCTGGAGGCTGAAAAGACGGCGGCCAGGGATCAGACCGGATCCCGGGCAGTCGCCCGCCGCAGGGAAATCCTGGCGCAGACGAGGGACCAGGTTCTCCCGCCCGATAACCCGCTCATCAAGGAATTCAAGGCTCTTGAAGGAGCCGAGCAGACACACCTGACCGAACTTGCCGCACTCAGCCTGCGCCGCAAAAGCAAGACCTCGCAGCTCATGGGCGCTACTGAGAAGTACGGCAAATATCAGATCCAGACCGCTGAACTGGTGACCGTGCAGGAAATGTACAAAGAGGTGCCTACCGACGATCGGGCCACCATCCGCGAACCAGAGATCAGAAATCAAAGGACTCACGATATCTTGCGCAAAGGCATCGATAAGAACATGCGGATTCGCGGCGAGTTCCATGTGAACCGTATGGGCGCATTCCTGGACGCTGTCGACAAAGAAGTGACCAGCATCGGTACGTGGGAACACATCGAACAATTCACGACTGACAACATCCGCCCGTTCATGCAAAAGGCGGCGCACGCATTTGCGAACATCGTCACTTTCCCGATTCCGCCGATCGCCGGCATGCGTGAGCGGGCCCAGAGGGGCATCACCGGAGACTTGGACCATGCAATGGGCTGGCCCAAAGGAAAAGAGAACCTCCCGCTGGATCAACTGACCCCCGAAGAGCAGACCGTCGTGCGCGAGCGTGCCCAGACCGTGCTCATTGCGATTATGAAATTCAAATATAAGCATCGCCTGACGCCGACCGGTGTCATCGAATGGCAGAAGAAGGACGGTACATTCGTTTCGGGCAACAGGGTTCCGACCGCAGATCTGGCTCCGAATGAGGCGATGGCCAATCTTCGTGAAGATCTGACTGCAGTGCGCGGGTGGCCGGAAGGAAAAACAAATTATAAAGATCTGAGTCCTGATCAGAAAACAGCAGCAGCAAACACGCTGCCGCCTGCAGCCACGTTCGTGGAAGGAGAAGTGAAGGGAGAGCTGCCGAAGACCCGCATCAACCAGACCGAGATGCGCGCGTTTATCGGCAGGATCAACGCAAAACTCGACAAAGGTGAGGCGCTGACCCAGGCCGAAAAAGACGAAGGCATCACGTACCACGTCCGCATGTTCGTGCAGCTGGTGGAGGACTGGGGTGAGGTCAATCCGCCCTCAGGCTTCATGGGTGAGTATGCTAATTACTTCGGCAACATCGACAAGGTTCTCGATACGCACATCCTCGTTGGTGCCGGACAAATCAACGTCGGAGACCAAGGCTTCAATTACCTCCAAGCTATTTTCTACGCGCTCGTTGCCATCGTCGGAGCAAAAGTCGTGGTGAAGATCCACAATTTTTTCCGCGGAACGCGCGCTGAACGCGGTGTGAAGGCGCTTACCGGTAAGGTAAATGAAATGAACGGAGGACTTACGGAGCTCAACGAGCGTGTCGCGCTTGCCGAGCAGAAGGCGAAGGTGGCAGCCGATGTGCGCGCACTCGATGCCAGGGTTGCGGCAGAGGTGCTTAATGAACGCGAAAGAACCGCTGCGACCAGCAGTGAACGGGGCATCGAAGCGCTCGACCGCATAGGTGCCGTCGACGGCACTGTGCCACGTCCAGTAACAGGCGGAGAAGCAAGGCCAGAGCCGCCCCGCGACAGAACGACCATGACCGATGATCGCGCTCGACGCGCCCTCAACCCAATTGAAACCTTCGATTCACTCAGAACCGCCGCAGAGTGCCGCGCAGTCATTCAGGCCATCGACAGTATCAGTGCCGCGCCCAGGGATATGGCCGGTAACGTCGAGAAGCTGAAAGCGGAGGCCAAGGAGCGCGTACTTCAGCGCGCATCAAGAATCCGTTAGCGCCTTCTTCGCAAAGACTCATGCAGGATCTTCCCAACTCCCCCCGGCCAGCACCTACACCGGCGCCGGATGAGGCCGCACGTCTGCGTGCAAACGTGGAGAGAGGCACGGTGGAGGAACGGGCGAATCTGCTTGAGCGGATGCACACGGACTTTGTCGACAACCAGCATCCCTCCAAGCCCCACGCGTTTCCGCATATTCCGAAGCGCCTGCTGCCCGCGTACGACAAGCTGGACAGGGATCACACCGCGATTGAGCCAAGACTGCGCCAGGTCTATCTCGACACCGCGGCTGAACGGGCGCTGCCGGCCAATTTAGTTCGAGATGTCGGCGTCGAGTTGAACCAGTACACCAAAGATCTGGCCGACTTCAGGAAGGCGATGCAGGATTACATGAACATCCTGAATCCGCTGATCGCGATCAATCCTGTTGAGGACGCCAGAATCACCACGCCGGCCTGGGAAAAACTGGAGGACACGCAACTGGCGGACAGAATGAGAGCCGGCATTGTGTTGCTTGCAACACGTGCACAGGACGTGAACAGGCTTGAGGCCAGGCGCGACAACAAGAACCGCAAGATCAACGACGTCGATCCCGCGATGATGCAGAGAGTGACCACACTGCACACCGACCTTATCGACATCTACAAAAATCATCCGCCTGAGCCACCCAGGAGCACCGATGCCGCTGGCATCGACGCAGTCTGGCTGTCGCTATTCCTGAAAATGGATGCGATCCAGGACAACGTCTTCGACCCCAAGAATCCGGGCGCCCGCACAGGTCTGCTTGGCGGACTGAATCTCGATGCGCCGGATTTCCTGCAGAAACTCAATGAGGCATGTACAACCATGGCGGCGCGCGTTGCAGATTACAAAGCCTTCCTCGCGTTTTACAAAGAGGAGCTCAAGAAACAGCAGGCCGATCCGACCGGATACATCAATGGACTGAAGGCCGAGTACCCCGCGCTCAAACAACAGCTCGGTATGACAAATACGTCCGTGGAAGGCTTCCAGCTGCTCATCGATGCGCTTGGCCAGGACGTTCCCGACGTGCCGGCCAAAGGCACGCCCGGACTTTCCAACGCCGAGGTCGATAGCCTGGCCGGACAGCGCACACTGCTCAGGGACACTATGATTCCCCGCGCCCGTGCGCGCATCAACTACTGCGTATTGCGCATGCGCCAGAGGGCGCTGTCTGCCGAGGACAAACGCCAGTGTCTTGAAGATCTGGGTGCCGCGCTATCGATGATCGAAAGCTACGGAGTCTCGACCTATCCGTACATGAAGAAAGAGAAGCAGCTGACGTTTGTAAAGATTGCAGGAAGCTTTTCGGAGGCGATCATTGCCTGTTACGCGATGGCTGGGCATGCGCCGTTGTCGCATCAGTTCGGTGTCCGCGCGGCATCGTTCCTGCCGGGAGGCGCTCCGTACGACATGGCGTCCAGGGTCGGCATCTACACCCAGCACGGGAGCACAATCGTGCTGGAGGGAATCGAAGCACTTAGCGCCGCCGATCAGCAGGCAGTGCTGAAGACGCTCTGCGAAAAACTCAAGACCGCGCCGAACGCGAAGATCATGGTGAACGGCGGGACTCCCGCTGTGACCGAAGACATGAGAAAACTGCTGCACAAAGCGCTCGCCGCTGAAATCGGTGAAATTGCTGCCGCCCAACGCATCCTGGTCGGCGAAGCAGGCCTCATGTCACTCGAGCCGGGCATACGCACAATGGTTCAGGAGGGACTCGCCGACGCGCAGCGCATTCTCCGCAGGCCGCTTACAGCTGTGGAGGTACAGCACATGATGAAAGCGCTTACACTGCAGCGCAATATCGTGAGCGAAATGTTCCGGGAGATGGGATCGTACTTCAAGCCCAACATGGGTATGTATCTGATTTGTGCGATGTATCTGGGTAAAGCCGAAAACAAGACCGAGGCATTTTTCTCACTGATGTCGTTCTTCGCCACGGCCGCGATCCTCGACGCGGCGATCATTGATGCACTCGTCACCAAATGGCTGCTGTCGCGTGCCGCGAAATGGGCAGGTGCCCCCGTCACCGCCGCAATTCTGCGCAGTGGTGGCGCGCCGCCGTGGCTCAAGCTGACCCTCGTGTTGGGAGTATGTATCCTCGGAGCCAGCCGGATTGAAGCATTCGCGAAAAGCGCAGACGAAAGCATTGCCGATTCGTGGGCAAAGGGTGCCGCAGGCACTCTCATCAGTTACGCGACATTCGGCGACGTGTTCACTGAGGAGAAGCTGCTCAAATGGGAGGCTGATACGCGCTCACTCAATCCCGAGCGTGATTGGATGATGGTCCTTGGAACTGAAGGTAGTGATGGGGAGTTCCTGGGCCGCAGGTTGTTCCAGAATGACAGCCGCACTACGCCTCAGCTGTGGAACACCGTTGTCGACAACATGATCCGGCGCGAAACCACGTCCGACGAAAAGCGCAAAAAATGGGCGCTCGAGAAAATCGACGAGAAGTGGAAGTACCGCAAGTATTTCGAGATCGCACAGTACAAAATGGTGCTGGAATCCAAAGTGTCGCAGATGAAGAATGCCATCCAGAAAGCGAACGATGAAGACCCGACTGGCAAAGACGCTAACATTAAAAATCTTGGCCTCACGCCGCAAGCACTGGAGACCGGCTGCAACAAGATGATGGATGTCATCCTCAACAAACCTGGCCTTGGCGGGACGGGCCGTAATGACAGAGACGTTGCGCGGCTGCTGCCATCGGACAAATCCTGGGGTTGGACCCGTGGCACCACCTACACCGGCGATACCACCGGACTGGTCGGCATGCGCGAGAAGATCATGACCCTTCCGAAGACCGATTCGACCGAGCCCGAAGATCCAGCAAAACCTCAGGGCCCGAAGAAGAAAATCGACCATCCGCTCCAGAAAATGTTTGCGGATTACGAACGCATGGCCAAAAGTTTGTCGAAAGTCGTCAGCATTTTGTCGTTCCACCAGATGTATGACTACAAAGAGTTCACCGGAGATGGTGATAACAATAAGCGACTGGAAACGATGAATAAGGCACTTCTGGCACATTTGGAGTACGAAGCCGCACGTGCTGCAGCCGAGCCGAATTTGCGCCAGCCGTCTGCATTTACCAACTCGGCGCCGGGTATTTCCAGCGGTATCGGAGTGGCGGATGTTCCCTCCAGAAATGGCGGTGGAACATTGGCTCCGGTGGGCGAAAGGCGAGGTGACAGATAGGCGGTTTTCTGGGATGACTAACCTTCAAAAAAGACGGTTTTTCTGCTATAATTAGAGGAAAACCAAAAATCAATAATGCAGCTTCCAGACAATGCTCCAGCTCCGGCAAGACGGCAGCGCGACCTGCGTGAATCGTTCGTGCCCGGCGACCGGTTGCGGGCCTTGTCGGACCAGGTGACGACCCGTGTTCCGGAGACGATTGATCAGACTATCAAGCGCACCGGAAAACCAAAAGCCTGGGAGCGTGCGAGGGGTTTTAACAAAGCAGAATTCGTCGAGAAGTGGGGCACGCGTGAGCAAATCGTTGCACGCCGCACGGCTATCGACGTCAAATTTGCGGCCAGCAAAACGCCGGGGCATTCGTTGGTCGAGACTGAGCTGACGATCGACGATCTGTACGAAGACGGCAACGATTTCCGCAAGCTGAAGATCTACACGCTGCTCGATGAGATCGAGGCATTGCCGGGTGGCGATGCGCAGAATACCGAGGTCCGCACGCGCATGACCCAGATCACGCAGCTCCAGGACGAGATCTCCGCGCGCCAGCTCTTCACGTCCACCATCGGTGTGTACACCGACATGATGGAGATCTACAAAAAACTCAAAGACCCCAAGCGCCAGCCGCCGATCCGCTTCGACGCCGAGCGCGAGGGTAAGACCATCGAGCATCTCGCACACTTCAATGCGCACGTCGATTCGCGCCTGCGTCTGGCCGTGGAACTCGACCAGATCCTGAATCAGATCGATGCTGCCGGACCGTCGCCAGCCCCTGCACTCCTCGCGCAGGGCGAGGCAAAGCGAGCTGAGATCCGCAGATGTGAGGAGTATCTCGATGACCTGCTCAACTGCGGTGCCGACACGGCCGCGTCCGTCCCCGGCCGCAATACCAGGGGCGTACTCCCGGTGCAGGAATTGCTGAAGAAAGCTTTCGAGGCCGAGAACTCGTCGATCGTCCGCGGTTACCAGACGGTACGCGATGCCGCCGCAAGGCGCGAGATCGGCGGTCAGCGCAGCAACGACCAAAATGTGATCTGGGATGACCGCGAGGGTACGTGGAGGGCGCTCTCTGGCCGCAGCCGCGAGGTCGTGAATTTGGGCGCGGAGTTCGTCGACAAATCCGGACGCATCAACCTCCTCCGCATGCGCATGCAGGGCATGCAGCAGCTGTCGCGCCCGGGTGTTCCCGGCGGTGCACCGATTGCTCCGGCCAGGCCCGAAGCAAGCACGCTGGATGAGAGAATAAAAATCCAGGCGCAAGTTGCATCCGCGCAAGTGCGCGAACAGGTGCGGACCGTGCTCGAGCAGGTCGCACTGGATCCCAGAACGGATAACAGCGGAACGGCATTCGTCGAGGATCTCGACCGCCGCATCAATGCGATGCAGCACGTCGGCACCGCGACCGAGTTCGTCGAAATGTTCGGCAAGAAAGACAAGCGCGGCAACGAAGTGATTTACGACGCGCTCGAGTGGCCGCGCAATTCCTCCGGCAATCCGATCCCCTACAGAGACTTGCCGGCCGCAGAGAAGACGAAGATCGATGCCAAGCGCAAGACGTACACTGATGCGCTTACCGAGTTCCGCAGACCGGCGAAGAACGCGCAGCAGGGAGACACGCCCGCTGAGCAGATGCTCACGACCATCGATCTGGTCGACGAGCTCCGCACGAATCCGCAGTGGGATGCAAAAACGCTCTCGACTCAGGCTGAACCGCCGGATCTCGACAGGATTCCGTCGCCGCCTCCGCGCGTGACGAAGTTGAACATGGAGGCTCTCGCCACGCAGTTCGGCGACAAACGTCTCGTGATTCTCATCGCCTATCAGCAGATGTTCGAAGACTGGGACGAGCACATGCAGCGCTGCCGCACGTTCAACCAGACGATGCATGACATTCTGGGCATTCACTACAAAGTTTCCGCCGGAGAAGAAGAGGCGTTCCTGCGTCAGCAGCAGGTCGACCAGATCTTCGAGCACGCCGAAACAATTATGCTCGTTTTGGGAGTGCTGTACGTCCGCAACGCCAAGTTCCGCGCCCGGGTGAACCGTCCGTTCAAGTTCGCCGGTCGCCAGGTCGGACGCGCCGCACGTGCCGGCTGGGAGCGTAGCCGCTTCGGTCGCATGGGTGGCATTCCACCAGCCGAACAGGCCCGCCTTGCCCGTATCAACGCAGAAACCAGGCCCGCAAATATCCGTGCCGACAGGTTCACGGGCGACGCCGCCAACCGTGTACGGATGGACCGCATGGCCGCCAACGGAACGGCCACTGAAAACGCGCGTACCTCCATCAGGGCTGCGACCGAAGAATACAAAGCCGCGCGCACAGCGCACAATAGCGCTCCGGCCGATGCGCCCAACAAGGCCGATCTGAAGGCAAAAATGGACGCAGCCAAGGTCAAGCTCGATGGGGCAGCTACTGAGTTCAAGGCCGCAACTGCGGCAGACAGGGCGCTACGCGTGCAGTTGACCCAGGACATGCTGGGCAAGACACTGTCGGCCCAACAGCAATCGGCGATCTGGCGCGCGAACATCGCTCCCGACGTGAATAGCCAGATGCGCATTCTGACTGAGGGAAGGCCGCCGCTGTTCAACCGTGCCGAAGCCGAGTCCATACTGCGTGCAAAAATCTGCAGGGACGCAGTGACCCCCGTGGTAGCGGTGGAAGGCAAAATCGCCGCCGCCGTTGCTCGTCTGCCCGCAGCCGAACAGAAGCTTATCTCGAATCTTCTCCGCAATCCGGGAGGACTCGGCGCACTGAGCAACACCAACTTTTCGGCACTGCAGCGCGCCTTCGCCCGTATGCCGGCCGCTGACGCTCAGCTGTTGCTGCAAGAAGTGAAGGCCGCACACTCCAAGGCGTTCGAAGCCAGGCTCTCCGTATACCGCGAACTCGATGTCGCCAGGGCGGAGGCCCGCGCTGCACAGGGGACACCGCGCGCAGCCGCAGCAGAAGCCAAGCTTGCCAGGGCGACCACAGCTGCCCAGAATGCCGAACTTGCGGTAGGACGCGCTGCGCAATACGAATCCACCCTCGGTCGGGCCGCGGGCACGACGCTGAAAGAGGAGTCCAGATTTTTGCGTGGCGTGCATGGTGCCGGCAACGTGGCGATCCCGCTGGCCACCATCGCGCTTCAGGGATATCTGACCTGGCAGGCCTACGGTGATTGGAGAAAAGCCGAAGCCGCAGCCAATGAACAGAAAGATTCCATGGCCGCAGATCTGCGCAAAATGGGCTTCGTGGAACAGAACGACGGATCCTACCGCCACGAGAAGATGGGCATCAGCATCAACCTGCGCGCATTGGGCAAAGGCATGGATGCCGAATCGAACAAGAAGCTCAAAGAGTTCCTGGTTGCCGGCTCCAGCCTGGCGATCACAGTGCTCATCGCAGCGGCTCCATTGAGCATGGGCGCCACGCTGATCATTGCGGCCGGTCTTGTGATCATAGAGATCACGCTGAGCGCGATCTTCGAATACCAGAAATTCCTGGAGGAGACCAAAATGATCGCCGAAGCTCCGGCCTGGTTCTGGCTGGCCTTCGGTACGGCACGCGCCAACAACAAAACGCCGCGGCAAAACCTGCGTAACCTGGAACTGAAGCCCGAAAACATGCAGGAGTCCGCCGCACAGAAACTCGTCTTCGTGATGTGGGTCGAGGAACTCCAGCGGACGGCGCCCCACCTGTATGCCGAGATATTCGGTGACAAGATAAACCCTGCGTTGCAGCAGAAATTCTACGATCAGGAATTCACGCGCGTCATTTATCCCAACTGGAAGCGCTGCTTGTTCATGCGCATGGAAGGCCGCGCACCAAATCTCGGACAGGGGCAGACCGTCGGAAACTTTGCGAGCTTCGGCATGCTCGACAAGGCCGATGATCAGAAAATGAGTGAAATGGTGAAGAATTACACCTTTTGCGGCTTCAGCACGCAGGAAGGCGCACATGCCAACAAAATCAACCAGGCGATCGTCGACAGCGCGGTGGCGTTTCTGCCGACCGTTCGCCTGGAGCGCTACCGCGAAGTCCTGAAGGAGTACAACGCCAACCCCGACCAGTTCTCGGAATACAACGGTCAGCGTCTCAGCTTGTCGACTGTCGTGGCGCTGATGGGCGAGCAGAAATGCTACGAGCGCAATCCGTCGGGTACGCCACCGTTCGTCGCCACAAAAAAACTCAAGGACATTCTGCCGGTTCCGGAAACCGGTGCGAAGCCGGATTTGAACCAGTTGCTGGTCGATTCGCTCACACCCGGCTATCACCGAGAGTTCGCGGTCGCGACCGAGCAGTCCATTGTCAGCATCGAAGGAAAACCCGTCATCGAGGGAACGCCGTTCGTCAGCGACAGCGGCAAGGTGAGAGTTACCCGTGTCGGACGCGTGCTGGCGATAAACGTGCTCGCCGCCATCGCGCCTGAGACACTCAACATTGTCGTGAAGGCAAACTCGACGGATCGCGGGCTGTTGTACACCAGGATTATCGCGGTCGGGCCATCCGAACGCGACGGTAAGCCATCGGTCGATGATATCGCACAGCAGCGCATGCCTCCCGGATACGAACGTACATTCGTGCTGGATGCCGCAGATACGCCTATCAAAGTCGAACAAGTCGGCAAACCCGGAGGATATACGATCAACGAGGGTCTCACTATTCCCGGCGACGGCGGCGCATCATTCGAAAGAAAGGGCCGCTTGCTCACCGTCAAAGTTCAGCCAGCCGCACCGCGCGACGAATTTACGATTTCCGTCAATGACGGCAAGCCGGAACAGCGCACCGTGCGCATGCTCGTCGGCGAAGCGCCCGACCTGCTCACAAGGAACGGCATCATGGGCGAACCGTCCATGTACATCAGCGATCCCCGGGAGCTCTACGTCTTCGAAGACGATCCGATGAAGCGCCTGAGCCTGACCGAAATGTACCGTGGCTATCCGGGCACGCGCGAGTTCGAGCCTGCGACGAACAGCCAGCTGATCGGGCATAAGCAATTCGTGCATGCGGTGAACGGCATTTCGCGTGCGCCGTGGGGCATAAGCGCGTGGGACGAAGGTCCCACCTGCGTACGTCATGGAGGGCTGTATCGCGATGCTGGAAAGCGCCAGCACGAGATCGCCATCACGCGCACCGCAGCCGAGTTCGCCCGCCGTGATGTCGAGAAAAAGCCGGTAGTGCTCTCGCGAGATGAAGACCTGGCGGCAAAAGCGTTCGACGCAACGCCGAAAAATGCACGTCCATTGGTACGCAGCAGCTTGTGGTGGCGCACCTATACCGATCCCGAGGGCAGGTACGGGACAAAAGAGATTACCATCGATCAGGGCCAGCAATTTGCCGCTCAGGCCATCAAGCATGCACTCACATTGCAGGATTTGCCGCAGAATCCGCCGAACGTCTATGACCCGATCCGCGATGCGCTCCGCGCAGGCAAGATCCGTTCGGTCGAAGTCATCGGCAAGCCGTACCAGGAGGCAATGTACCGGCCGAAAAAGAAATTGATGGAGCGGACCGACCGGGAAACGGGAAGGAAAACCCAGTACTGGAGCGATGACTACAATCCGGGTGGCGAAACCCACTATGTCATGCACTTTGCCACTCACGTGAAACTCACGTTCGAGGATGGCAGAACCATCGAGCAAGGAGCGCTGTTCCGCGGCCCCACCAAAGCAGAAGCGGATGGTGGAAAGGGCTACGAGATGATCCCAGGTGCCACGCTGGGCAGCGAAAGCCCGCGTGATACCGAAGGCGACATCCGGACCCGCCTCACAGAGAATTCCATCGAGCTCATGGATGGCGTCGAGGCCAAGAACCGCCCTGACTTCCGCCGCCGCGACGATCTTTCTGCACTTTTGTACCGCGACGGCCAGCGCAGGCAGTTCGACAAACCGTTGTACCTGTCGGCACCACCAAGCATGGACACCAGTGCCGGCACGCCGGCATACGATCTCTGTGAAAAACTCACCGTCCCGCCGAGCGGATCTTCCGGCATGCGCTGGGAGAAGGAGCCGTACGTCTTCATCGAACTGAAGGAGCGCACGCGCACGGATGAACGCGGTGAGGTAAAAGAGATCGTTGCGGTCGCTACCTATGTGCAGCCCAACGGCGAAGAGCTGGAGGGCGAGGCCAACGTGATCCGCAAATCCGCTGTTGCCCGGCTGGAACCCGGCTCAACGACGTGGGCAGTGGAAGAGGGTGCCGCATTCACGCATATCCACACCCAGCAAAACCGCGGTGACTCGTACCACCTGAAGGACGTTCCGTCCTTGATGCAGTTCTGCAACAACAACCCCAGACAGCTGTTCAATACGGTCCAGTCCGACGAAAGCGCCCGCCGCGCGGTGCCAGCAGATGCCGCAGTGGAGGCACTCATGTTCACCGGAGAGTTCGATACCGAAGCCGATATTCCACGCGACGTGTTCCACTTCGTCGAATCGCAGCAGGTATACCTGATGATCCGGCATGACGGATCCAAAGTGGTCTACAGCCCGTCTCAGCACGCTGACACTTCCCCCAGGTACCAGCTCAGACTGCGGTGTGTGCTCAACGGTCGTACGACTTTCATTGCGCCAGATAGCAGGGAGCAGATGTCTTTCCCCCAGCCGGTGACTGCCGATGGCATGAGCATCCAGCAGAAAGAAGACCTCGCTAAACAGAAGGCCGAGCTGACCAGGCGCTATCCCGGCATCATCATTGGTGAAACCTTTGTCTGCAATCCCCGTCAGGATGAGCTGGATACATTCGACATCGTCGACAACGCCAATAGCAGGCGGGTATCGGTCTCGAACCTCACTGCCTTCATGGCTCGTCACGATTTGCAGCAGGCCGAGCGCGAGCAGGCTCTGGATCTGCTCGCGTCCGAGGTCGGCACGCCAGCCGACACGTTGGAGCTCTTCCTCCGCAGGTTCAGCTACGAAGCATTGCCGGGCAGGGAAAAGGACTGCAAAGACGATCTGATCGCAAAACTTCTTCCGCTGTACGACGAGGCCGTCGACAAACGCGCTTTCCTCAGAACCCTTGCCCGCGAAATTCTCGCATCGAACGGCCTGATCATGGCCGAAAAGGTCGACACGCTCGTGCAGACCATGCGCGGTGCCAGCCGCGATATCCGTTGGCAGACCGGCAGTGAATCGCGGTCCGTGCCGTTGGCAAACGGCTACAGCCTGCGTATCGAGATGCATTCTGATACTGTCGACATTTCGGTGGCCTGCGGTGCAAAAATCGGATCCGCAGTACTCACTCGCGTGACAGAGCGGGAAACCGAAGACGTCAGGCCCGTCTCCGTGGAAGGAGGCGTCTCGAAGTACAGCATCGAGGATCTCCGTAAGGCTGGAAACTACTTCCTCTCGCCAAAAACCGAGGGTGGAGAGACGCTCATAGGACGCATCCCGTTCACGCATGCCATCGAGATAGGAACCGACCTGAAAGCAGGTGAGCTCACACCTGTCGGTCCCGGCGAATTCCACGCTATCGGGAAGAACGGACTGATGGACAAGCGCATCATCGTGCGTGAGGGTCCCCGCCCGTCTCCGGCCGGACGCAGGACACCCAACGGCACCAAGTACGGCCCATCCGTGATGCTCACCAGCGAATCCGGAGGCCAGACTCTCGAGCGGTACGTCTTGGATGAGATGTCCGCGTTGCAGCGTTCCGACGCGCCTATCCGCCGGATGCGCTCGCTCGCGTCAAAATCCTCTGACGCATGGCAACGCAGCCGCAGAACCGAAGACAATTTCGATCAGCCGGTGCCGCCGTGGCCCGGCAACGTGCCGCAAATTGAAGGCGCATACACTGCACTGAATCTGCTCACCGCCGCCCAGCTGGACATCCGCGAAGCGCGTCGCCTGAGCAACGAGAATTGGGAGGAGTACGCCGAAGCCGCAGCCGTAAAGCTCAGGAAGGTAAGCAACAGGCTCAAAGACGGCATTGGCACAAAGCCGCAGAACGAAGGCGATGCCGAAATGGCAATACACCTTGCGGCCGCATTGCGCTTTGTTGAAAAGGAGCCAGGACGCAATGGCCAAAGACGTGAGCTGCTGGAGACCAGGTCCGCCAAAGAATATCTGGTCATGCCGGCAGTCGCGCTGCCTGAGTCACATCCCGATTTCCAGAGGCCTGTCCGCCGCTTGTTTGACCTCTATCCTTGCCGCGGATCGTTCGCCATCCGTGAACAATGCATCGAGGCCGCGCTCGGCATGTATGCCGCCGCACCCGATGCCAAAGCCCGCTCCAAGGTGCTCGACACGATCATGGACGAACTCGAGATGCTGGCCGATTCGGATCACATGGCAAATCCGGAACAGTCGATTGAACGGCAATCGTCTTCCTCTCTGGATGGAGTCGCACTCGACATCCTGGCCGCCAAACTCTCAGGCAGTCAGTCCTTGTATGCCATCAACCGCCAGGACATCAGCAGCGGATCGCACCGGGAATTTTCACTCTACAGTGCCGATGCACGCATCCGCGTGCGCTGGAAGGGTCTCACAACCAACGAATACGTCGGCACATCGGACTTCGAAAGAGAATGCGCGGAACTGGCGCCGGGCTCCTCGGTGCAGCTGGCTGACGGAAAGGTCACGCTCACTCGCAGGGACAAGACGCTCGTGATCGATACAACCGACGAGGCCACGCTCGGGCGTCTGCAGATCAGCATCGGAGCCAAGAACCAGAAAAACGAGGATCTCGGTCTGATGCTCGACACGACGATCCGTCCGGTGACGGTCGATGGCTGGCGCAGGATCAGCGTGCAGAAACTTGCCGAGCAGCCGTTGTCGCCCGGTTTCAGGGGAAGCTTCTACGTCGGAGTCGCCGAGCAGCTTCGTGTCGACGGAAAAGACATCAAGAACAATGAAGAAGTGAAGCTTGCGAACGGTGTGACATTCAAACGGGTGAGCGATGTGCTGACAGTCTCAGTCGCGGCAGATGCCAAGTCCGGACTCTTCAAGCTGGAAACACTGGAGGGCCAGCCTGCAGACGGTGCGACCTGGACGGCGGTGAATCTGTGCGTGCCGGACACATCGGCGCTTGCCAGATACCGCGAAGTCACCGGTGAAGCGCGCCGCGAAAGGCTGCGCGTGCTGGGACTGAGCAGACTGCGTTCGTCCGCGGATGCGATGTATGAACTTGTCCCCAACTCACTGCCCGCGGCTGAACAATTGCTTGATGATCCGGAGGTCAGAATGGCGGATTACAACGTCCGTTACGCACAAGGACACTTCCTTGTACGCAATACTGTCGAAGCGGGATGGCAGCAGAATATGGTCTTTGACCGTTCCAGATTGCCGGGCACGTATCCGCCCAGGGGCGGCGTCAACATCGGCATTATGCGCAGCGAGAGCGACAGAACCCCCGAGTGGGTCACGCTGGAATCACTCGCCGATCTGCGCGTTGCAGACAGCAGGACCGAGCCGCCGGAGTCGCTCACGCGCAAATCGCTGCTGCGTGAAGCACTTCTCTCGCCTCCGCCGCTTGGGTCGCCGCAGACGCAGCGCAGGTACCTCCTGGATATTCTCGACCTCTGTTCCGAGGAAATGTATGACCGAGGTGCCGACAGGGTCAACAGCAAGCAGATGCTCTACGAAACGATCAGCAAGCTGTGCTTCAACTCTGACAGCTCCAGAAGAATTGTCGACATGCGTGCATTCATGACCGATCTCCTTGATCAACTGATGGATCCGTCCGTGAACGGCGTGCTCAGCAAGCAGAACGTCGAACGCATCTCGCGCTATTTGCAGCGCGAGGATCGTCTGGAGAAATATGTGCCGCTGCTCAGGCCGACACAGGGTCAGCCCGAACGGGTCCTCATGGAGGACGGGTACACACTTGCGATCACCCTGGAGCAGAATGCAGGCAGAACCGCATGGCGTGTGGCATTGGCCAAGCCTGGCATGACCGCATTTACTGCCGGGGAACAGATCACCATCACGACTGCGGACGGCAGCAGCATAGGAGCCGTCGACCCGCCGTCGCCCACGCAGCGTCTGCTCAGTGGCAACTATCTGACCGATACCGGTTTGACCGTGACCGTCAGAGGTCCCAACGGCAAAGTGCTTCTGAATGCCATGCCGGTCCGCATTGCGGGCACCGAATTCAGCCGCACCATCGCGCTTGAGCGTCGCTTGCGCGAGGTGACACTGCGCGCCGACGTGGATGCGGTCAAAGCCGAAGTTGCCAAGGACGCCCCTGACCAGAACGTCCTGCGTCAAAGGGTTGAAGCCATCAACGGTTACTTGCCTGAGGTGAAGTTCGAGCCCAATAACGGATTCGATAAATTTGGATTCACCGAACTGAAGTTCAAAAACGGGCAGGGCTTCGTGGAGTTCAAGCCAGGCGTCCCCGGACTGCCGGCCCGGCCGGGCGTGTCTGCGCAGCAGGCCCAGCCGCCGCGGATCGAAGTCACGACTGCAGCCAGCGCACTTGAATCAACCGATGCCGCATGGCATGCGGTGGAACTGGGCGGCGGCACCATTGCCGACCTGAAGACCCGTGTGCAGGCAGTGAATGACCAACTCAATATCGCGAAGCGTGCCGGAGCCCGGTTCGCCGGACCGAGGGGTTCCGAGCCCATCATTCCCGACGGCAAGTTCTCGACCACGGTTGCGAGTCATCCCGGCTATCGCTTGCTGTTCGACGTCCGGCTCCAGGCTGCGACACTCGCGTATGCGCCGTTCGTCCTGGGTCAGGCACCGAACGTCGAGACAGATCGCCGCATCATTGCAGCATGCAGAGACGGTAATCGGAACAAATGGGCCAAAGACGCCACTGGCGCTGATAACAGACAGTATTACTGTAATGACGACGTCGACGGTCGACATATGGGCATCTACCGTTATGACGGCAGCAAATTCGAGAAGCTGTCACCGGACAGACTGTGGGTGGCCATGCCCGAAGATGAAGAGACTGTCTTCAAAGTCAGGCCGTCGTAATCGCGGACATTGTGAAGGGTCGCAGAAGACGAACCGTGCCGCTTATTCGTCGAGGTCGCCGACGTACACGTCATCGTTGTTGATCTGCTGCAGATTGAGCTTGTGTGGAGCGAGCACTGAACGCAGCTTTTCCTGGAAGACCGCCTTGAAGATCAAATCGTCGGCGCCCTTGCGCTTGAAGCGTGTAAGCAGTGCATCGCGTGCAAGATCGTACTTGCGGACATCGTTGACTCTGTCAGTTTTTACGATGAGCTGCGGCGTCTGCCCGGAGCCGCGTGCGACTTCGGTGAACCGGTACGGATGCTGAGCCGGAGCATTCGGCCTGTCGAGCGGGGTTGTTCGCGGCTGGGTTGTGTCGCGCTCGTAAAAATCGGGCCGTTGGACTGCGATCTCGGCAAATTCGCGCATGGCAACGATGTCCTTGCGCCGCTCCTGCACCTCTGCGGGCATGCCTTCCTGCAACGGCTCCAGCTCGACGTCGAAATGGGGGTTCGCGTCCCGATCTCCGATCTGTGAGCAAGAGATATAATATCCGGCGTCGGCCATTACTTTCTCGAGACGCATGACCGCCTTTGCGGTCTCTTTCCCGCCAGCTTTAACCAGTGTCTGGAGATCCTCCATTATCGCTTTAATTTCGGGGTCTTTCTCGTCGTAGTACCCGGTGCCCAGCTTGCGAGCCAGGGTGTGGACGCGATGTACCGCAACTTTCTCCGGCGGCAAGTTGAGGCTCTTCAAGTAGGTCGCAAGTTTTTCGTTATCGCGCTTCAGGTCTGAGTTCTCGTTTTCCAACCGTCTGATTTCGTCGAGAGTCCCGCTCGTGTAGCGCCCGGCGCGGAGTACCTTTATGCGGGCGGTGTTCCGGGCGATTGTTGTGTTGTAGTGGTCGATCTGCTCCTCGACTTCATTGTTGGTGTCGGTTACATCCAGCTTGCTGAATCTGATTTCGTATCGCGGGTTCAGCACACGTGTCGGCCACTGCGATATCTGTTCGTCTTTGACGACAGTGTCGGCGGACATATCTTTCCATTCGTTCTCTTTGGTTTTGATCCAGCGGCGGTCGTACTGGGTATCCAGGCGGATTTCACCGATGGCAGATTCGATCACAGACGTTTTCTGGCGAATGCTCATGATGACACCGCGTTTCAGGAACTCCTGCTGCGTCCTGTAATCTTCGATCCATGGCTCTGTGCTGGTATCAGTAAGGCGCAGCATCTTGGCCGATGACAGCGCCCATTCCATTTCCTTGATATCGGTCTCGGATGGCAGCTTCTTGTCGTACTTGAAATCCTCAAGCAGCCGTCTGCCCATCCATTCGAAATTGTCTTTCGCGTTCAGCTTGTGCCTGTTGAGTGCGAGCGTGTTGTTCTCGATTCCCCTCCTGAGGGCGGTTACATCGATGCCCGGAGTCCTGTCATCGATGGACTTCTGTGCTACGAAGTTGCGGTTCTCCAGGATATTTGCCGGGATCCAGCTGTGTGATGCGATCTGTGGAGGATCGCGGTCGCCGGGAGTGTAGGTGTACAGCCACTGGATACCGACGGTGTCAAAAGTATCCGTGATGGACCTCAGCGCTTTCTCGAGATCTTCGCCCTTCTTCTTTTTCTCGTCGTCGGTACCTTCCAGGGATTTGGCGTGCATGCAGCGGATGACAATCCGCACCAGCGAATACATGTGGTCGGCCTGCATCTTCTCGTCGATGCCGACCAACAGCGGACGCGTTTCCGGCGGCATCTTGGCTGCCGCATCACATTTCTTCAGATACGCAGTTTGGTCACGTACGTATCCGGCAAGGATTGTCTTCAGCGAGTCCTGCAACGATTCAAAACTCTCGCGCATGTATGTCGTCTCCACGCGATTCGCCTCCCGCACGGCAGGAGTTTCCTCGGGAGTGCGCCGGGCCGGCGCGGGTCCGCCAGGAGCGTCTTGATACCTGCACAGACGGTTTTCGCCGAAAGATAACGAGAGAAGCTGCATGGATTTTTGTATCTCCCCATTATAGCATATTTCGGCCATTTTTGGCTACTGGAAGCGGCCTTTCGCGGTTGGCCACCGCTCGGTATCCTTGGCCTCGTGCTGAAGCGCTGGATTACCTCACAGGCCGATATCGCAGCCCGTGGCTGGCGAGAAGAATCTGCGGCGCGTACGGGCTGGCTTTTGGCCATGCATGGCATTCTCCTGCTCGTTACGTTTCCGTTTTTTTGCATCGTGGTCAGCTTCCCGTTCCTCGTGCTGCACGGCATCGGACCGGGCGAAGCGTGGAAATGGGTGTCCATCATTCCGGCGTACGAACATGTCGGTAACGCGCGGATAGTGGTGACCTACGCCGCGATCATCGCGGGCATCGTCCTGCTCACGCTTGCATCGCGCCAACTGCGGCTGAAACCACGGGATTGCAGCGGCTATCATGCCGCGATCGCCTTCGTCTTGCCGGTCATCACGATTCTGAATCTCACGGATCTGCCTTTCGAACTGCGTCATGGTGCGACCTTCGCACTCGGTTGTCTGGCATTGCTCGGATTACGGCGGCGCAAATGGCCGCTGCACCCGGGCGGATATTTGGCGGTGAACGTGTCGTTCATCATCAGCGCCGCATTGATCGTGTGTTTCAACGGCGATGAGTATCTGCGGGTGCTGTCGTTGTTCGGGATTCTGCCTGCGTTGCTCGTGTGGATTTTCCTGAGAAAACTGCCGTCGTGGCGAGTGCGGCCGATAGTCTGGAAATGGCTTCTGGGAGCCATCGCGGTGTGGGCATTGGTTCTGGTTCAATCCGATACGCACACCATCGGCACCGCGCATCATTACGGATTCTTTCTGGGGCCGGTGATAGAGATTCTTCACGGTGGAAAGTTGCCGCTTGCAAATCTGACGACGCAGTACGGCGCCGGACTCACGACATTTTTGGCCGGATATTTCCGGCTGATCGGCTTTGTTTCGCCGGATGCGATGCTGGTGCTGCTGAAATTGCTGTGGCTGCTGGAAGCCGCCCTGATTTACGTCATCACATCTTCGGTTTGCCGCTCACGCGCAGCCGGAGCGCTGGCGATGGTCTCGGTCCTATGTCTGTCGTATTTCACTCAGGGTCTCATCGCCTATGTGCCGCCATCAATCGGGTTTCTGCGGTTCGGTATCCCATATCTCATTCTCGCCGTTTTCACGAGTAAACGGATCCCGGAAAATGCCAAAGAATGGCTTACAGCAGGGCTCGCTGCGGTGGCAGCGTTGTGGTCATTTGATCTGCTGATCTTCACGGTGCCCCCGATGCTGTGCATGTACGCGCTTCGTGGCGAGTACCGGCAACTCATGCGTTGGGCGCTCAGGTTTGTCGCCTGCTTCATCGCGCTGATCTCGTGCTTCTTGGTGCCGGCGATGCTCAGCGGTGTGCATATCGATCTGCGCGAGCATTATCTGTACCCGTTGTTCTACGCCCAGGGCTTCGGACTGGTGTCGCTCTACCGTCGTGAATTGCTGTGGCTCCTTTTCCCGGCGCTGTACCTGTTCGCGGTCATCCGTCAGACGCGCGATCAGGCACAGGACAAGCGCGTCACATTTTTGGCGCTCTACGGTCTGGCGATTTTTCTGTACTTCGTCGGACGCGCAGTCGGCAACAATCTGGTGCATGTCTCCATCCCGTTCGTGATCCTGTCGTTCTGGTTTGTCTCGCGTGCAGCACGTCCAAAAGCTCTTTCCTTAGCCATTCTTACGGGTGTGTTCTGCTCGTCGCTCGCAACCTCCGACCTCGTTCGCGGCAGGCAGAGTCCGGTCGGCATGGCCGATATCGCGATGCTGAATCCGCTCTCGCCGGATTTTTTCCTGCGCGAGTCTGCTTTCCGCCGCACGTTCTGTCCGGACGGCATCGAACAACTGCGTCCGTACATTCAGGATGGCAAACTTCCGCTGCTGAGCCAGCGTGATGACGCGTATCAGACCTTCGCATGTCTTGGTGTCGGCAATGCATTCGGCGTGAACCCGTACGCATTGACGGTCATGGAACCGAGTGTCGCCGCCCGCACGCTGGACCGCATTGCCGAGGCGCATCCGCCGTTCATCCTCATCCAGCGCAGCGACCAGGAAATCGTCAGCCGCAACGTCGTGCCGGATTTCGATCTGTTTTTGGATAGGGTTGTAGAGCACACACAGGCGGTAAAAACTGCCGATTTTGCATTGTCCGGAGACACAGTTGAGGTCTACGAGATGCGCTGAAGGCGTAAGGCTAGATTATTGACATAATTAAATAATAGTGTATATTTCATACTGCGTTTTTTCAGCATCCTCTACCCGCATGCCGCCTAACAATCCTTCCCGGCCAGCTCTCGGAGTCTATTCTCCTGACGTCTTTCCAGACCGTCCGGCCAATAGTTTGTTTAGCCGAATCATGGCGTTTGCGTCGGACGTGCGCAACCGTGTGACGAGGGCGATGTATGGCACGCTTGCCGAAGGATTGGAAGGCGAGAACCAGCCAACGCCGATCCGCGTCGGTGAGGGGCAGATGAGTCAGATCCTGCAGCAGGTCGGCGAGTTGAGAGAGGACCAGATCCCGATGGATAACGCTCCTGAGAAAGGAGCACCGTCGCGAAAGGTATTCCTGCGCGTCAAAAAAGGAACCGATGAGTACAAACGGTTGATGCGGCAGGCAGCCGAAGGCGAGAAGATCACAGCCGGCGGACATTCATTCACAGTCCGCAAGCGCCGCGAGAATCTTCCAACTGACAGGGAGTATCAGTATGTGCCCGACGCAGCCGAGAAGCCCTGGCGTGTTTCTAAGCCGCATTGGATGAATAAGGTTGTTGCGGCCGTGGAAAATGCATATGTGACCGGCACACCGCTGACGTTCAATATAAGCACGAAACACTATCAACACTTGAGCCCAGATCAAGCTGACACTTTGCAGGAGTTTTTTACTCATCCAGAGGTACGACCTCTTCTCGACGTCGACTGTCTGGTGAAAGCGGTTGGCGAACTGCGCTTTCTGAAAGAAGAGCGACTCAAACAAAGAGATCTGGCAGCCAGAACGCCTGACTCGCGCGCCTAAAGTCGCAGCGGACAGATGGAGAGAAGCGTACAATCAGCCGCATGGCACACGCCGCATCACAGGCTTCGTCTTTCCGCCGCATGAACGCGCCTGCCGCGTTGATGCTGTTCGTCATCGTCGGATTTCTTCTGTATGGCGCATCGCTGCGCGGAGAGTTCCTGGTCTGGGATGACCGCTACCTGGTGCGTGATAATCCGATTGTCGCCGAGATGTCGCCGGTCACAGTGAAGGCTGCATTCACGTCGTTCGATCCGGAGCTGTATGTCCCGGTGACGTTCCTCAGTCTTCAGGTCGATCATCTCATCGGCGGTTCCTCGACATGGATCTATCACACCACCGCGTTGCTGCTGCATATCCTGAATGCGTTTCTGGCGTTCCTGATTCTGGTGGCCTTGGGACGCAGCAGGATCGCCGCGCTTATCGCCGGATTGCTGTTCCTGGCGCATCCGGTCAACGTGGAAGCGGTGGCCTGGATCAGCGCACGCAAAGACCTTCTCAGTACCTCTTTCGCATTGGCATCGGTGCTGTTCTACATCCGCCACTGCCGCACACCCCGCCCGTTGTTCTATGGGCTGAGCGTGGGCGCATTCGGCCTGGCGTTGCTTTCCAAAGTGTCGGTCTTGTTGCTGCCGGCCGGTCTGGTGCTCATAGATCTGTTGCTGCGCCGTCAGGTGACCATGCGCACGCTCAGCGAAAAAATCCCCTACGCCACATTGTCGCTTGCGCTCGGCATTGTCGCCGCGATCGCAAAAAGTCATGTGCTCAAATCCGCCGATCCCGTGAGCATGCCGCTGCTCGGATTCCGCGATCTTGCCAGTCATCTGTCGGGCATCGTCTGGCCGTCATGGTTTTCGGCGGTGTACCCGTACAGCGGCACCGCATCGCTTTTTTCTGCCGATATCCTGATCTCGATCATCGTGGTCTTAGGCCTTCTGGCAGCCATTCTTTGGTCATTGCGCCATAACCGTCTGCCGGCCGTCGGTGCCGGATTGTTCCTGCTCTTTCTGGTACCGTCATTCACCACCTACTTCAAGGTCGAGGGAGTATTCCTGGGTTCCGACCGGTACGTGTATGCCGGTTGGATCGGGCTTTTGCTGATCGTTTCGTGGGGCATCGACACACTCAGTCCGCGATTGCCGGAGGTCCGCCGGAAAACCGCAGGCGCAATTGCCGCTGTCGTGTTGCTCACGCTCGGCATGCTCACTGCACGACAGGCGCTCCTGTGGCAGAACACGCGCACGGTGTTCGAGAACGTGCTGCAGCACTATCCCGACTCAAGGCTTGCCCGCATCAACATCGCGGTCGGTCTGCGCGAGGATGGCAATCTGCCGGTAGCGATGGCGTACATGCAAGATGCCTTGGCGGCATCGCCAAATGACCCCAAGACGCTCGCCATTGCAGCCTCCATAGAGAAGGCCATCGGACAGACCGCAGAAGCACGGCGCCACTACATGGCTGCGCTGGAGGCCCGCCCGGCCATGGCAGAAGCACTGTTCGGCATGGGCATGCTCGACGAAGAGGAGGGCAAGGCCGACGAAGCGATTGCATACTACGAGCGCGCGATAGAGATCGACCCTGCGCTGGAAGGCGTGCGCAACAACCTGGGCGGGTTGTACCTGGCAAGCGGACGCTATGCCGATGCGCAAGCGCAGTATGAAGCGGCACTGGGTATCAACCCGCTGCTCAAGCAGGTGCATTTCAACCTGGGCATCACCTATCAACGTCAGGCCATGCTGAAAGAGGCACGTGCGTCATTCAACAACGCGATCATGATCGACCCGGAGTACGCCGATGCCTACGCGAACCTGGCCGCAGTCGATCTGCTGGAGAACGACGACGCCAGTGCAAGGAAAAATGTCGACAAGGCACTGCAGATCAATCCGCAGCATCCGGTCGCATTGCAGATACAGGCGTTGCTCCGATAAGGCTTACGCTCCGAACATGCGGCCCCAGAAACCCTTCTGAGACTCGTCTCCGGTTTTGGAGGTCGTCGCGGAGGCCGCCACAGGGCTGGCCTTCGTCTCGGTTGCCTTGGCATCGACAGTCTGTGAATCTTTGCGGATATCACCCTCTGGCAGAGCCAGGTGCTTCTGGAGCGAGCCCATCAGAATATTGCCCTCGCGGATGCGCTCGTTCAGCGACTGAATGACGTCCAGCTGCTTCTCGATCTGCTGGTTCTTCAGGGTCAATTCCTTCTGGAGCATGTGGACGATCTCGGTGCGTTCCTCGGAGCCCCTTCTGGCTTCTTTCTGGGCTGGGCCGCAGTGCTTCACGAGTATGTCCTCGCGGATCTTCCAGGTGAAGTTCTCGCCCTTCTTCTTGTAGGCGGCAACCTCCTTGATATCAGGCAGTATACCGGCGCGATCGGGGTGGTTCGCAGCATCGGTAATGGTGCGGATAACGCGTCGCATCGTGGATGCGGAACGGCCTGTTTTCTCGACGGCTTCTGCGATAGTGAGCATGGGGTTTTCCATAGGCTCCATTTCTACCATCCATGGACCCCTCCGGGAAGCATATCGGCAGACAAGCGGCTTGCCAGAACGCCCGCAATGCCAGCTCTTCATAATTTGGTCAAAAAACGGTATAATGATGCGATATACCAACATCCACTATGCAGAAAAAAGCCGCAAAATCGGATCCTGTACTCAACGCCCTGCTGATCGCCGTGATCATCGTCGGCCTGCTGTTTTCAGTACAGGTCTCCGGTCTGGTGCCAGCCCAGGGTCAGAGCGTACCGATGTACGGCTCGTATCCGATCCGAAGTGTGGCTCCGGTCTATACCGCTCCCGTCAGGCAGAAGAAAGTGCAGCCCTCGTCGGCGACCCGGGCCGCTATCCGCCGCACCGAACGCGAAATGCGCATTCATCATGCGGCTCCGGCACAGTCTTCGTCTTCCAGTTCGGCGGCACGTCGCAGCAGATAAGCTAGGCCGAGAACTCCTTCTCGTATTCGTCTTTGTCCCACACGATCCAGGGCGCATCGGGCGGGATCACGGTCTGAATTGGTTTGCCGGTTTTTGCACATGTCCTTTCATAGAGCATCATACCGCCCAGGCGGCTGGCGCGGTCTTCCATGCCTTCTGCGTAAGTCGTGCGTGGCAGCGGTGCCTTCAGCATCGCAGAGTGCCTGATCTCCTGTGTCGTGATGGAGAAGTGTTTGCCGGAGACGGCGCTTTTCACCACGAACGGCTTGGCAGTCGCCGTCGCGGTGTCAGGCAGATCGTTTGCCTGTATGGCATCGGTCCTGTCGGTGAATTCATCATCCTCCCATACAAGTCCCGCCTTCAGCACCTGCTCTTTGGTCATCGGGAAATAGCGCTGCGCAAAGGTGTGGTTGTACGGGTTGGGTGATGACTCTATCGGGAAGAAGCGCCCCCATTCCCCCGTTGTTTGCATGTGGGCGACGATCATCGGCACCAGCGCGTCGTACTCGGCCTTTGTGTATTGCTTGTTGAAAATGCAGTACTGCTTCTTGCGCAGTCCGACGCATCCGAAACAGTCCTGGCATCCCACGCAGTAGCTGCAGTACCACAGGTCGGCACAGCCGTCGTAGCAGTAGTAACAGAATCCGCAGCGGAAGAACCGGTTGCCGCAGCGGGCGCTTTCGTACGCCAGCTCCACCTGGTCGCCGTACGTGGAGAAATCGTAGCAGCTCTTCACGTTGTCGACCGCCAGAGAGCAGTATCGCAGATCCTCTGCATTGCGGGCGAAGAACGAGTCTTTGACGTTCTTGCACTGGAACAGGTAATTGCCTGAGACATTTTCGGACATGGAGATGACGGCGTGCGGTCGTGGTTGGGACTGCCAGAATGCCGTGCATTTCGCGCGCCACTCTTCGCGCTCCTTGAAGGACGCCAGATGGATACCCTGCATGAATGCTTCATACTCTTCCTTCGTGTGACGCTTGTTGAAGATGCAGTATTCCGCCTGGCGCAGATTGGTGCAACCGAAGCAGGAACGGCACGAACGGCAATTGAATAGGAACTGGCTGTTTGAGCAGTTGGCGCATTCCTGCGAATCCTGCAGGTCGTAACACTGGCTGCATGCGACGCAGTTGTAGCAACGCTCCGACGCGCTGACATCCATGCAGTCCAGGCAGTTCTTGCATCCGATTGTCCGCTCGCAACGGATGCAGTCCTCGGACCGGCGTGTATTGAAACACAGATAGCAATGCTTGTTCATGGACACGTTATTGCAGTAATCGCAGTCCTCGTTGTTCAGCACCATCAGCGCAAAGCGGGGCACCGTGCGGTGCAGCTCCGCATGCTGCTGAAAAAACGGCACCGAGAAATCCGGATCTTTTCCGTAGTCCAGGGCGTTCCAGGTATCGCTCCACCAGTAGTCGTTCTCGTAGACCGGAAACGGAGCGCTGTTCGGAAACATGGAGAACATCCGCTTGCCCGACACAGACGACGTGCGGGCATAGACAGTGATCTGGTTGATGAATGCCAGTCGGCGGCGCAAGCGGCATGCAGGACAATCTGTCGGCGGAGGAAGCTGGCAAGCGGTGCCGCCGAACGATGGCGACATTTTTTTGTAAAAGGCCAGATCTTCATCCGTTATCTCAAAGTCCGATCCGCAGCCGGTACAGGCACGATGCATCATGCGATTACTGTACCGCACGCTTGTAACGGAAAACAGAATTACGGGAGGATCACCACCGCTGTCTTGGCTCCGCTGGTGATGGTGTCCTTCGAGCCGGTCCAGTCGTGGATCGCATCGATCAGCACGTCAGCCGAATACTTGTAGTCTTCGCCGCGCTTGGTGCCCGGGTCATTCACGATGAAGGTATCACCCGTGTATCCCGTCACGAGCAGCATGTGGTACGGAGGCCCGTCTCCGCTGAAGTACGGATTACCGAGCATTTGGCCTGCAGCAGGGATGATCACCGGGTTGCCGTTCGCGATTTCTTGGCGCAGCGACTGCGCGGTCACGTTGGTCAGTAAGCGGAAATTGTGCCCGTACAAAGACTTGGCGATGGCGCCGATTTCGGCCGCCGTCACGTCCACGTCGTAGCCGTTCTCTGCCTGCCAGGCGACCATTTCCTGAATCTCCTTTTCGGCATCCTCTTTGCTGAGAGGTGTACCGGTGAGGAAGTGATGCACCATGATCAACGAGATTTCTTCACATGCCTCCTGATGCAGGTCATCCCAGTTGGCGAACGGTGCCTGTACCGAGAAGATGACATCCAACTGCTTACTGCCCGGCAGCTTGGCCGCAGGTGCGGATGATGACGCGACAGTTGCGGCGGAGGAAGACTCTTCAGCTTCAGCCTCGCTGGAAGAAGATGTGACCGGCAAAGATACAGATGAAGACGATGAACTTTCATTCACCGATGGATCGACTACAACCGGTTCGGGGTTGCAGCCGCTCAAGAGCAGCACGGCAAGGACAACCGACGGAACGGCCAACGAGGCGATGGGATTGGGTCGCATGAGGAGGGGAGGAAAGTGTGGTTCTGTGTATGAAGACGCTTAGCGGAGGCCGTACTTACACCAGCTCTCCGATAAGGTTCTGTTCCATCTGGTCATAAAATCTGCGCAGGTCTTCGTCATGGTAGTGCACGCCCAATCCTTTTGTGTCTCCTTTGGGCCGCATTTTGAGTTTGTGCATAAGCATGTTGATTTTCGCTTCGAACGCCGCCGGCGATGTGTTCAGGATCGGCAGGCTTCTCTGCAGGTTGGGGAGCGCGTCTTTCACCTGTTTGCCTGCCGCGTACTTGCCCACTTTCACCGAAGAATCCGGGAACGGAGCCTCGAACAACACGATCTTGCCGTGTTTGGCTGCTTCCAGTGCGACTGCAACCAGTCTGTCATCTGCAGTCGCGCTGCCGAGCTGCGTGAGCATTGCCGCTCTCTGGTTGATGATATGGGTCGCCAATGCCGCGGGAGACTTGTCGGTCAGCCGCGCAGGAAAAAGGTCGGCCGGTTGCGTGATGCGTGTGAACGGTTCAAAGGCGCCCTTCCTCTCCTGGTCGATTGCATGCGTCGCAAATTCCAGGCTCCCGAGGCTTTTTCCTGTTCCGAAATCCAGCAGCGCAGGTGCAAGCTTGTGCAGTGTGCCGTTGGCCGCAGCCTTTTCCCAGTCGGTCGCATCGAACGATTGGTCCGGCTGATTCCAGGGACCGAATGCATTCACTGTTTTATCACCCAGCTTTTCAGCCCACGCACCGCGCGTCACCCTCAGGCCGCAGCACACCATGACTTCGGCGATCCTTCTGTTCGCGCCGGATGCGAGTTTGGCGGTCGTAATGCTGCGCTGCATGTGGTCTTTGGCGTCGGTGCCGCTTTTGCGTGCAGGATCCTGCGAACCGGTGAAGATGATGCTCTTGGGGAATCCCTTCAACATGAAAGAAAGGTATGCCGCACCTTTCGCCATCGTATCCGTTCCATGCGTCACGATGATGGAGTCGAAAACATCGGATGCCTCCGCCTCCAACTCCTGGATCATTTCGGCCAGGAATCGCCAGTGTTCCACAGTCATTTGCGATGAATCCAGTTTCATCAAATCACACAATTCCAGATGCACGTTCGGATCCTCCGGCAAACCCAGTGCCTCGAAGCTTTCGCGCAAAGATCCGGTCGGCCCCAAGCCTGCGTCGGTTTCAGCCGACTGGAACGTGCCGCCGGTACCGAGCACGACGATTATTTTTTTGCCGTGCGCTTTCGCTTCGCGGACCCTGTCCCGCAAGCCCGCCACAAATTTGCGGAAACCGGGCATGGCCTGGGCCCGAAGCTCCTTGTACGACAGGATGTCTTTTGCGGGACGAACCCCGCTTGCGAAATCCCGAAGATCGAAACTGGCTGCGTGCATAAAGTATGTCACTATAATGAATTTATGAAATTGCGTCAATGAGCGCATTGAGCCAGTTTTACAGCCTTGAAGGCCATTGCCACAGCGTCAAAAAGGCCGGTTTCCCGGCCCTTCTCGTTAGGCTCTGTCAGTCTGATCATTTTCCCGCTCAGCGGGAGAGCCGCTGCCGATGCCGTCGTCGTTCGGACGATCGTTATCGGGCTTGGCCGGCTGGCCGGAGCCGCCAGATCTGCCGGTAGCATCCTTTCCGTGCTCTTGTTCCGATCCGGCTTTGCGGGATTGTGAAGTGTCCGTCATGCGAGAAGGGGGAAAAAAGAGAAAAAGCGGTCGTGAGACCGGGTGTGCCGACGCCCGGCGGCCAGCAGTTCTTACAAAATTGCCTCGTTTCTTCGCCGCGCGTAGCATCATCCGCATGCAGGCGCTTCGCAGACACGGCATCAGTATCGGCCTTCTGGCGGCGCTTCTCATCGTGTTCTTCTTCCTGCTCAACAAGAGTTACCCGCTGCTCGGTCAGGATTATTTCTATTTCTTCCCGAGGATCCTCGCCGGCGCTTGGCACTTGGCGCATGCCGGACTCACTCCATTCCGCTACATCCCCTTTCTGTGCGGAGGTCTGCCGCAGTACGGCAATCCGCAGGATATTTTCTATTCGGTGCCGCAGTTTCTCGGATCATTTGTTGATCTGTGGACCGCGATGCAGCTGAGCATCGCGCTGATGCTTGTTGCCGGCTGGGCCGGTTGGGTCCGCTTCGGCCGCTCGGTTCTGGGGCTGTCGTCGCATGTCGCGTCATTGCTGGCACTCATCATATTGGCCAACGGCTACTACTTGCTGCACATGCTCATCGGCCACGTGACCTTCCAGGCGACGCCGCTCATCGGCTGGTTGCTATGGCTGCTGCTGGATCCGGTACAACTTTCGCGCCGCAAGCTGCTCGTCCGCGCGAGTATTTTTGCGCTCCTCTGCGCACTCATCCTGTATGGAGGCGGATACTTCGTGATCATCCAGGCCGCGATCCTGTACATTTTCCTGTTGCCGTTTGCGTGGCGCCGCCGGGTGATCCCGCTGGCCGCGCAGCTTCGCATCGACTTCACGCGCGTTGCAGCATTCGGCATGGCAACACTGGTGCTGTGTGCGAGCAAGCTGGTTGCGGTCTATAGCGTGATGCGTTTCTTCCCGCGTCTCGCCGATTTCTCGCAGTTCGCATCCGGCGAGAATATTTTCGTCTTCATCGCGCGCACATTGTGGCAGCTCCCGCAGCAGAATTTGTTGCTGGATCCGGAGCCGTATCCGGCCGCACTGCATGAGTACGGTATGTACGCGTCGCCGGTACTCCTTATCGGGCTCATCGCCGTGCTTGTGTTCTTCGTACGCGGATGGCGATCCCGCCCCCGCGTGAGATCGGCAGTCACTGTCTGCGCCGTCATCGTGCTGTCCGCATTCTTCGCTCAGGTGACGCGCGGGAATGGCCCGTTAGCCGACTGGTTTCATGGCTTGCCGGCGATTTCATCGCTGCGCATCAACACGCGCTTCCTTTACCTGGCCGCGCTGCTGCTTTCCATGGCTGGCGTGGTCGGACTGGAACGCCTGCTTGCACACTTTAACTGGCAGAAGCGGACCGTGCACGTGACGATCGCGTCGGGCGCAATCACGCTTGTCGCGCTGATATTCGCCTACTCGTCGGCGATCACTCCGCAGTCGATGGACCTGAGCATGCCGTATGACATCGTCAACAAAGCGATCGGCGAAAATCCTGGCTTGCTTGATCAGCAGGTGACGATGGTTGAAGACATGCGCGCGCAACAGGTCTCGGACTTCCAGTACGTGTTGGCCGGTACTACAGGTTTCAGTTGTTATGAGCCGTTGATTGCCGGCACGGACATCCTGCCGCAGCTGACAGCCGGGCCGGTATCGACTGTCACAGACGGTGCGTACAACCTGAACAATCCGGCGTGTCTGCAGTATCCGGAAGCGAACAATTGCACTCCTGGCGACCGCATCGCTGTGGCCGACAGTGAGCAGTTGCTGGCGTTCATCAGCGGCGAGAATCCGGCCTGGAAAACATCGTCGCTGCAGAAATTCGCCGATCTGATCACGATACTCGGGCTCCTGTCGGCCTTCGGATTGCTGGGATGGGAAAGCTGGAAAAAGCTACAAAAGCATCAGAAAAAAACCGCTGAAACCGCCTGAAAGTGCTCTTAATATTGGTATTGGGTTAAAATTGACATATTTTCAAAATAGATGTTTAATAGTGCTTACTTTTCCCTCCTTGCCATGAATAGAATCAATGCAGCCGCTCTTCGTGCAGAGTCAACGCCAGCCGGACAATTGGTGGCCTATATGGCACACAAGGTTCTGAATGGCATCGGCGGAAGAACTCACCATTGCCTCCGCGAGGCTAAACCTGCCGCAGGCGAATTTGCCAGAATTGAAGTCAGTTATGAACACAAGACGCCGCATGCCGGCTATGACACGGGGCGGAGAGGCCAGTTCACGCCGACCGTCTATACGTGCGGTCATATCGGCATCATGCAAGGATCTACGGGTGAATTGACCGTGAATTTTTTCAACGCTCCCGACCACGAGATTCCGGACGACGTCGCACGTCTGGCGACCGAGTATTGCACCGATTACAACACCAATATGCCGGTGGCTCCCATGGACAAACTTGTTGCGAAAATGCTCGTGGCAAATGCGGGCCCGGATGCGGTCGATCCTGCCGTAAGGCTGGAAGTCAGTACGCGCGTTACCGCTGCCAAGCAGGCGCTTATAGTGCTGCTGGCACGCATGGAAGAACTGGAGACTGCGCACAAGCCCAAGGAGTAGGAATTCTTTTGCTGACACCAAGAGGCCGGGAGACCGGCCTTTTTTAGTATCGCCGGCGCGTGCCTAAGGTCATCGCGATGCTGACCGCCAAACCCGCCGCAAAGATGTACACCGGCCACGCCAGCAGCGTGATGTTCAGCGAGCCGACACTCAAGATCGCGAACAGTCCGGAGATCCACGTCAGCGTCCAGCTGCTCATGGTTTCCGTCGCCGGATGTTTGAACGCCTTTGTGACCGTAAGGTACAAGCCGGCCATATCGATCGCGATCGCGATTGCCAGTGCGACTGCCGGTTCGTTCGTCAGGTACCACAGCACCAGACCGACGCCCGCGGCAACCAGCGCGACCTTATCCCTGCGCGCGAAGCCGCCCATGCCGTACGGAATCGCGAGTGCCAGCACGAGGATATCGCCGATCACCTGTCCGCCGGTCAGCCATAGCGAATCCGACGCGCCCTTGGCCCACAGCGACGCGAACGCGATCACATTCAGCACCGACCAGATGAACCACGATGCGCGCTCGGGCTTGGTCGTCTTTTTGAAGATGTCCCTGATGTACGGGACGAACGACAGCAGCATCAGCACTCCCGAGATGTAGCCGAAGGATTGCTGCAGATCTGGGAGCACGATCACAGTGTACAGAGAACGATCCGCACGCACCTTACGAACCGCATACGCCGCTGATAGAATTCAGGCATGAAACGAATACTCATAGGTGTCGCATTTGCCGTCCTGGTTGCCCTTGGTCTGTTGCTTGTGTTCTTCGGTAGCGCTTTCAGGCAAGACGAGCCGCATCTTGCTGTTCTCTCTGGAATCGTGCGGCTGGAGCTGACGGGCCAGAAGCTCGTGCTCGTCGAAGAGACGACGGCCTTGGTGAAGGCAGGTGGGGGTAACGAAGCCGTCATCGACTATGCACGGGATAATGGATGGGCTTTTGTCGAGCAATTGGGTGCCGCTTTGGCATTCGAAAAAAATGGAGCCAAAGCCATGGCCACGACACGGCAATACACTCGAAGTTTCCAGCTCATCGATATTTCCGCATTGAACTACAGCAAATAAAGAACCCGGCGAAGGCAGGCTTTGCCTGCCTGGAGCCGCTCCATTTTGGGGTGAGCCCACGAGAGGGGCGCAGCCCCTTTCGTAAATGTAAAATGGCGGAGCCAACGGGACTCGAACCCGCGACCTCTTCCGTGACAGGGAAGCGCTCTAACCAATTGAGCTATGGCTCCGTAGTTTTGCTACGAAATATGTATTCGGGCGATGAAAAAAGAGCGTCACATGCCGCGAACCCTTTCGCAGCCGCAAGAGAGTACCAAACAAGCCGGGTAATGACAATTCTTCTCGGCATTGGATTTCAGGCCTTGCGAAATGTAAATTCTATTGTACGTAGCTGATTTTGGCTTATAATGCCTCCCAATGTTCCAGGAAGCTCGTCTCCTCCGGCGTAACGCTCCCCAGCCCAAGGTCGAAATCGACATGAATGTGATCATGGCGGCGGGCAACGATCTGATGGCCAAAAGCGGCCAGGTGGAGCACGGATTCGTGCTGGCCGGCAAGGCTGTCCCTGACGCGCAGCATGGCGTCAAATTGGAGGTCACTCGTGTTCTCGGTGCCGGAAGCGGCACGGGTGGAGAATTTGAGGTCACTCCGGCATTGGCAGCAACCATCAACGACCACGACTTCGGACCTGATGAGAAATTTTTGGGATTCGGACACTCGCACCGCAGAGAGCATCTCGACACTCCATCCTCCGGCGACTACCGGTACGCCGAGGCGATCGGCGGCGATCACGTGCACATGATGATCAAGCTGAACGAAGACGCAGCCGGCAACCGCGACGGCGGAGGCAAGATCTCTGTGTTCGATGGAAACGGCTTCATGGACTACACCATCAAGGGTGCGAATGGTCAGACCCAGAATTTCCAGGCTGAGGTGATGGGCACACAAGTCGAAACGGACAGGTTGAAGTCGGACACCGATCCGGCTGCACCCGAGCAACTTCTCGCCGCGTAATTATTGCACCGTCCACGCCTTTTTGACGTATTCCTTCACCGCGCGGTGCGTGTTGAAGTAACCCATCAGGCCGATCGACCGCTTCATGCGGCGGATCCAGCGGACGTGGTCTGCGTAGTAGTACTCCGGGATCACCTGGTACTGCAGCTGCGTGTACAGGTCTTCAGCGTCGATCTGGCGGGTGTCATCGGCGTCCAGCGCCTGTGCCAGCGGGCCGATGCGCCAGCCGGACTGCGGATCCATTTCGTAGCCTTCTATCCACCAGCCGTCGAGCGTGGACAGGTTCAGCGTGCCGTTCACGCAGGCCTTCATGCCCGACGTTCCGGAGGCCTCGTGTAAACGCATCGGCGTGTTCAGCCACACGTCCGCACCGGCGACCATCATCTTGGCCAGGTCGGGGTTGTAGTTCGGGATGTAGACGATCTTCACTGCGTCCTTCAGTTCGCGTGAACGCTGGATCATGCGCTGGATGACTTCCTGTCCGAACGGATCGCTGGGGTGCGCGTTACCGGCATGGATGATCTGGATGTGGCCATGCCCGACTTCAACCAGACGCTTGATGTTCGTGTAGATCAGCTCGGGCCGCTTGTACGCCACGACGCGGCGGGCACCGGCGATGGTGAGCGTGTTGATGTCGAATGGTACCTGCGCATGACGGTTCGCTTCGGCGATAAGGCGCGTCTTGGCTGCGCGGTGCGCTTTCCACAACGGCTCATCCGGAATCTGCCGGCAGTGCTGCGTCAGAGCCAACGGATCATCGCGCCAACCGGCGCAGTACGTATCAAAAAGATCCTGCATCTCCGGGCTGGCCCAATGCTCCGTATGCACACCGTTGGTGATGTGGTCGATCTTCTCGCCCGGGAACATCGCGCGCGAGACCATACCATGCACGCGGGCAACACCACAGGTGTAGCGGCTCAGGTGCATCGCGAGCGCGGTCATCGACAGCGCGTCCTCTCCGGCGATTTTTTTGATGTGCCACGGCAAATTATCACCGAGCACGGTGTACGCCATGTCGTACGGGAACACGTCGTGTCCGGCCTTCACCGGCGTGTGCGTGGTGAATGCGCACGAGCGGCGCACGTTCTCATCTTTGAACTCACGCTCGCGCAGAAGTTCCAGTGTCAGGAACGCGGCATGTCCTTCATTCATATGGAACGTGCCGACATCGTCATGGCCCAGCGAGCGCAGCATCTTGACGCCGCCGATGCCCAGCACCGCTTCCTGGCGCAGGCGCATATACCCGTCGCCGCCGTACAGCTGCGCGGTGATACCGCGATCCGGCGCGGAGTTACCGTCAATATCCGTATCCAGAAAATACACCGGCACGATGTGCCCGTGTCTGCTCTTCAGTTCCAGTACCCACACACCGATCTGCACGTCGTGATTGTCGATGTGGATGCTGACGACGTTCGGCAATTTCGTCAGATGCTTGGCCGGATCCCAATCGGTCTGCACGTACTTCTGTGTACCGTCGGCGTTGATGTGCTGCTTTAGGTATCCGTGCTGCCAGCGCATGGTCATGCATGCGGCCTTCACACCCAAGTCCGTCGCCGAACGCATGATATCTGCGGCGAGCACGCCAAGTCCGCCGGCAAACGTCGGGATCTCGCGGGCGAGTCCGATCTCCATTGTGAAGTACGCGACGGTGAGCGGTGAGGCTTTGTGTGTGTTCATGCGCACTGAGACATGAAGAACTGTTTTTACTATTATAACATAATTTAGTATTTATAGAAAGCGCTCTGATAGCCACGTGAAGCCCTAAAGCCCTATTCTCAGAGCCATGCCGGGTATCGATCCTCACATCTTCAGGGCCTACGACATCCGCGGGAAGGCTCACAGCCAACTGACGCCCAACGCCTGTTGGTGGATAGGTGCCGCTTTCGGCAGCGTCCTGAAGGAGATGTATGGAGGGGGCAATCCGCGATACATGCCGATGGTCATCGTCGGTCGCGACGCACGCACGCACGGGCCGGAACTGGAAGACGAAGTCATTGCCGGACTCAAATCCGCCGGATGCAGCGTGAAGCACATCGGCCAGACGCCGAGTCCGGTGAACTACTTCACCATCTGCGACCGCAAGGCCGACGGCGGCGTGCAGGTGACGGCCAGTCACAACCCGAAAGAAGATAACGGCATCAAGCTCCAGCTGCGCGATGCCGAAGCGTACGCCGGTGAACAGCTGCAGGAATTGCGTAAACGCATCGAAGACAAAAACGTCCTGGTCGGCCGCGGCAGCATCGAGCAAATCGACGCGATCGGTGCGTACCTGCATTTTTTGGAGGTCACGTTCGGCGTCATCACCAAAGGTAAAAAGATCGTGGTCGACGGCGGTAACGGCGTGGCCGGTCCGGCGTACGTGAAGGCGCTCAAGCAAGCCGGTTGCATCGTCACGGGCTTGTATATCGAGCCCGATGGCAATTTCCCGAATCATCCTGCAGACCCCAGTAAGCATTCCACGTTGGCTGAGCTGCAGCAGAAAGTCATCGATGTGGGAGCCGACATCGGCTTCGCATTCGATGGGGACGGTGACAGGCTCGGTGTTGTGGATGAGAAAGGTCAAATCGTCACATCAGATCAGACGCTGCTGTTGCTGGCCCACGATCATCTGAAGCGTCACCCGGGCAAGCCGGTCATCTTCACAGTCAGCAACTCGGGTTTGCTCGAAACGGAGATCAAAAAATGGGGCGGAGATCCGGTGATGTGCAAGGTGGGGCATTCGTTTGTGGAACATGCGATGCGCGAACATGGCGCACTGCTTGGCGGCGAACAGTCGGGGCATTTCTTCTGCGCAGAAGGATACTTCGGGTACGACGATGCCGTGGTTGCCGCACTGCAAGTGTTGCGCGTTCTTGCCTCAGCCAAGCGCACCAGCCTGTCGAAGATGGTCGAGGAGTTCCCGAAAGTATTTCAGGCGCCGGAGCGGCGTCCGCATTGCGAGGATTCCAAGAAGGCCGAAGTCGTCGCGAAGGCGAGTGAGTATTTTGCGAAAAAATATCCGGTGAATTTGCTGGATGGAGCCCGGATAGATTTTGGTGACGGGGCTTGGGCGGGGATCCGCTATAGCAATACGAGCCCGTGCTTGTCGGTATGTATAGAAGCCCGCACCGAGGAGAAATTGAAAGCAGTGGAAGAGGAGGTTCTTGCACATCTAAGAACGTACCCAGAGGTGGAGTTGTAGAGGAAAATGGTGATTTGGTGGTGAGTGGTCAGTAGGGAGTGGTCAGTCGGTCGTGCCAAGTGGTTTATAGTTTTGGCATGCTCAAATTGCCATTTAAGAAGCTGGTCATATGGAAGCAGGGCATGGCCGTAGCAAAAGAGGTTTATCGACTCACATTAGCCATGCCAAAATCTGAGCTGTATGGACTGACTAGCCAGATGCGTCGCAGTGCAGTTTCAATACCTTCCAATATCGCAGAGGGAAGCCAAAGAGGGTCAAATAAAGAATTCAAGCAATTTCTGAGAATCGCGAAGGGATCGTTGGCCGAATTAGACACTCAAATTACATTGGGTGTTGAAATCGGTTTCTTGAGACCTGAAGAGGTCAAAAATGTAGTTGCTTCCCTCGAAGAACTCTCCAGAATGCTTTATGGATTTATGAATGCGATTGCAACCGACTGACCACTGACCACTCACCACCCCTTCGCGCTTGTCTCAGCAGCTATCACTATCGGGAAAGAAATGGATACTCCCATCCGAGGGTGCCATGGAGGCTGACATTGTCTCATTTTTCGCTAAACAACGAGGCCTACAAGATCTTCTTCAAACCGAAAAACTGGTTCTTTCCGACCCGCTTCTCTTCCCCGAAATGGGCCGAGCGGTCGACAGAATACGTTCCGCTATCGAATCCGGCGAAATCATCGGCATCTTCGGCGACTACGATGCCGACGGCATTACCGGAACCGCGCAGCTGGTGCGCTACTTCCGCAGGCATGGCCGCGAGCCTGTCGTGCATCTGCCGCACCGCGAAAAAGAAGGCTACGGCATGAAGAAACCGAGTATCGATCTCCTGCATCAGAAAGGTGTCGCGCTGCTCATCACCGTCGACACCGGCATTACCGCCAAGGCTGAGATAGAACACGCGATGTCGCTCGGCATGGATGTCATCGTCACCGATCACCACAGCGCGCCTGAGGGCCGCCCGCCTGCATATGCTGTCATCCATCCGCGCATTCCGTCACTGTATCCAAACCAACATCTGTCCGGCTCCGGCGTTGCGTTCATGCTCGTCCGGGCGCTGGAAGACGGCAAGGCTTGGCCGGGTATAGAGCAAGACGTCGTGCTGGCCGCCATCGGCACTGTCGGCGACCTGGTGCCACTCACTGGCGAGAACCGCATACTGGTCACGCGCGGCCTGGCTCTGGTCGCCAAGCTTCAGGATTGCTCGCTGAAGCTGTTCTTCGAACAGGTGAAGATAGACGGCGCGTGCACCGCGGCGGACCTCGCGTACCGCATCGTGCCGCGCATCAATGCCAGCGGCCGCATGGACCATCCGCTTGTCGCACTGGAGGCACTGCTCGGCAGTGAGGAGGCGCTCGGCAAACTGCATTCGCTGAACACGCATCGCCAGGCCATGACGGAGGCATCGTATATTCTGGCTGAAAAACTGATCGATCCGTCGCAGTTATTTTTGTGTATCGCGAGTGATCAGTTCACCGCCGGCATCGTCGGCTTGGTTGCCGGCAAGCTCACCGAGAAGTACGGCCGCCCGAGTCTGGCCGCTACCATCGACAAAGACGGGGTCTGCACTGCCTCCATCCGCAGTATCCCGCAGTACGATGTCATGCGCGCGCTTCGCGATCCGCGCGTGCGCGAACTGCTGGATCACAGCGGCGGTCACGCGCAGGCGGCAGGTTGCTCATTCCACGTCTCCAAACTTCCGGATCTCATCGAGCGTCTGCAGCAGTGCATGAGCGATGCAGGCATCGGCTCACAGGATCTGGTGCCGAGCCTGTCGATAGACCTGGAATTACCTTCCACCATGATCGACAAAGCGTTCGTGCTGAATCTGCAGCGACTGGAGCCGTTCGGTCAGCACAACCAAGAGCCATTGTTCCTCCTGAAAGGACAGCGTCTTGAGCAGCTCAAGGCGGTCGGCAAAGACGGCACGCACTTACAGTGCAGACTTGCGGGCGGTCCCAAAATCATCGGCTTCCGGTTCGGGCATCTGTTGCAGACGCTATCGGCGGGAGACGAAGTGGATCTGGTTTTCTCGGTTGGTATTCAACGATGGAACGGACGGGAGGACGTTCAGTTGATGCTGAAAGACATACGCAAAAGCTTAGCCGCCTAGACCATCCCTGAAGGATTCTTGAGGAGTCCGAGGAGTCCGAAGATTGCACGGAAAAAATCGTCGGAATCCTCGGACTCTTCGGTTTCTTCAAGAATCCTCTTCTTAGATTAGACAGGAACCAGCGTTCCTTCGACCTGGAACACGTCGGTCACCGGGATCTGCAGAGCCATCGCGATCTTGTAAGCCAAGAGCACCGACGGGTTGGTCGCACCACGTTCGATCGACATGATCGTCTGGCGGCTGACACCGACGCGCAACGCAAGTTCCTCCTGCGTCATATTGCGCTCGAAGCGCAGACGGCGGATGTTGTTGAGCAGCGTGGCGGTCGACATAGTGGTGGGTTGGAATAGCGCAAGAAGTACAGTTTGTTCGTTGTATACGTGAGCGCAAGCATACTACAGAACTTCAGAATCCGATCAAGGGTAAATAGAGATCGGACTCCTGTGTATATAGAGACGGATATGCACCCGGTTTCATACACGCATCGACAGATTACAAATTTCCCTCCTCGTATATCCTCACAAATACGTAAAAATTCCAGACGGCATTTTTGCCTGTTGCAAGCGATCTTCGGTACCATTGACTGAAATGGCTCACTCTCCGTTCCACGGAATTTTTTCCGCCTCGTTCAATCCCGAGGTCGGTATGGAACCAGCAACACCGCCACCCGCTCAACAGGGCCGCTCACAACCCGTTGTGCAGACCGCTGGCAGCGCATCTGCGCAGCGCGTAGGACAGGTTGCGTTGGATATTTTCGAGTTCGAGAGTTACTACATCATCAAGGCACCTATCGCCGGCGTGCGCATGTCGGATCTGGACATAGAGATCACCGATAACGTCCTGACCATCCGCGGCACCCGGCGCCAGACGGACTCCATTCCCGAAGATCAGTACTACCTGCAGGAGTGTTTCTGGGGTGAGTTCAGCCGGTCGGTGACGCTTCCGTGTTCCATCGACCCCAAGAAGGTAAAAGCTACGTTCAACAAAGAGTGCATCCTGAAGATCCTTGTGCCGAAAGAGGAGAAGGTGAAGATCGTAAGGATCAACGATTGAGTGGTCACCGGTGACTTCTCCGGCTATCCTCTTTCCCTATGCAAAACATCCCTCTGACCATCATCAGCTTCCTGTGCCTCACGCTTGCCGCGTGCTCCGGGAATGCCAAAGTGAATTATGACGAAGGCATGAAGTACATTCGCGGCGTCAGCGTCACGCAGGACGAAAAGAAAGGCATGGCGTTGCTGATGAAAGCAGCCGATGCCGGTTACGCCCCGGCGCAGCTGAGTCTGGGGTATTACTACGTGAAGGGTGAAGCCGGTGTGAAGCAGGATGTCGTCAAAGCAGTGCAGTTGTTCACGCTCGCGGCCGAGCAGGGCGACAAAGACGCGCAGTACAACGTCGGTCTGGCGTACGTGCGCGGCAACGGCGTGAAAGCGGATTTGGCCAAGGCCGCAGAATGGTTCATGAAGGCAGCCGAACAGGGCGATGGCGGCGCGCAGTACAACCTGGGTGCCATGTACATCAATGCCGAGGGCGTGGAAGAGGATCCGGTGAAGGCGTTGGCGTGGTTCCTGCTGGCGCAGGAGCAGAACATCGACGGCGCGGCGGAGGCAGTGCAGGAAATCGATCCCAAGCTCAGTGCCGATGACAGGCATGACGTGGAGCGCGAGGTCGCCCGGCTGAAGGACAAGATCAAGCGCACGCAGGCTGAGGCTGCAAAGAAGAGCCAGGTGGCTCAGTAATCAGGGCAGGAGCACATTTCAATGTGCGGAAGGATTACGTGTTCTCTGGCTATACGCGGATTGAAATCCGCTCCAGTGTGCCTGGCCTTTGCTTGGCTTCCCGACAGCTCTTGTTATAGTCCCATGGTGAAACTCCTCCTCATCGACAACTACGATTCGTTCACGTTCAACCTGTACCAGTTGTTCCTCACGCTGGGAGCAGATGTTGAAGTTGTAAAAAATGATGCGATGAGCGCAGAAGATATTCTCAAAAAAGATCCCACGCATATTGTGATTTCGCCCGGGCCCGGAACGCCAGATGATGCCGGTGTATCGAACGATGTCATTCGCGCATGCGCCGGAAAGGTTCCGCTGTTGGGTGTGTGTCTTGGCCATCAGTGCATGGCGAAGGTATTCACGCCCGGACGCAATCCGGTGCGCCGCGCACCCGCGCCGATGCACGGCAAAATCAGCAAGATCCACCATGACGGCAAAGGCATCATGCGCGGCATCCCCTCGCCGTTTCCTGCTGCCCGCTATCACTCGCTTATCGTTGATGCGCTGCCGCCGGACTTCGAGCTGATGTGCTGGTCGACGAATCCGAAACTGATCATGGGCATGCGGCATCGTTCGCTCCCCGTCTTCGGCGTGCAGTTCCATCCCGAGTCGTTCCTGACTGAGCATGGCAAAACCATCGCGCGTAATTTCCTGAAGCAGTCATGAAGACGACGGTGCTCACATTGCCGGCATTCGATCCACTTCTTCTCCTGTGCAAGTTAGACAAGACGCAGCGGCTTCCGTCGCTCGTGCGTGCCGGAGACTGGACCGTGCTGGCGTGGAATCCGGTCTCGACGGTGATGTCGTGGGACGGGCTTCAGGCTGCGCTCGACAGGCGCCAGAGCATTGCATCCCCGCTGCCGTTTACCGGCGGGCTGATCGGCTATATCGGCTACGATACCGTCTACGATCTGCTGAAGATCCGCGCTACCGCAAAAGACGATCTGCAACTGCCGGCGATGTGCTTCCATGAGTACGACAATGCGGTGCTGTTCGACCATTCGACCTCGAGCTCATGGTCGAGAGGCGGCAAACGCGTGCACGTCGTCGGCGACACGGCATTCGTGCGCGAGGTGGAAGAAACACATGCGAGATCTCCGGTGCCGGCCGACATACCGGCTTTGCATTTAAAACCCGGCATCACCAAGGCCGCGTACCGTGCCGCATTCAACCGCATCCAGGCCGCAATTCTGGACGGTGACATCTATCAGATCAACTACGCCTACCGCTTCAGCGGAACGTACGCAGCGGACAGGCGTCGATTGTTCGCATCGTTGTTTCACCGCAATGCCGCGGCACGCGCGTCGTACATCGAAACTGACGATTGTGCTTTGCTCTCACTCTCCCCCGAACAGTTCGTCAGCATCCGGGGCGACCGCATCGTCACATCACCCATCAAGGGCACGCGTCCGCGCGCAGTCACACCGAAAGAAGATCAGCGTCTCTGCCGCGAACTGCTCGCAAGTCACAAGGAGCAAGCCGAGCTGAACATGATCACCGATCTGCTGCGCAACGATCTGGGGCAGATTTGTCGTGCCGGTTCTGTACAGGTGCGCGAGCACCGCGCGGTGCAGGCAAACCCGTCGGTATGGCACACGTATTCGGTCATCGAAGGCCGCCTGGAGCCCGGCCGAAGCGTCACACATGTCTTCCGCAGCATGTTGCCGGGCGGTTCCATCACCGGCTGCCCCAAGAAGCGCGCGACCGAGTACATCGACCGGCTGGAGCCGCTTCGCCGCGGCCCGTACACCGGCACGCTCGCGATGCTCAGTGACAACGGCCGGGTCGAGAGTTCCATCCTCATCCGAACGTTGATCGCCAAGCAGGATCAGGTCTATCTGCATGTGGGCGGGGGCATCGTGGCCGATTCCGATTGGCAGAGCGAATGGGACGAGACTTTGGCCAAGGCCGCGACGTTCCTGCACGTGCCGGAGACGCACGATGCGATTCGCGAGAAGCAGCCGTCGCTGTACTGGATCAACGGAAAAGCCGCGGCCAAGAATGATCCGCGCCTGAAATTTCTGGATCCGAAAATTCCAGGGTGCTTCGCGGTGTTTGAAACCATGCGGACGTACGGCAAGCACATCGCCATGTTCGATCAGCATCTGGCCAGGCTGGAATCGTCAGCACGCCTGCTCGGATTTTCATTGCCGAAACCAGCCGGTCTTATCGGGCAGTGGCTGGAAGATTTGCGACAGAAGGCGGACTTTCGTCCGTCGCGGCTGAAAGTCGTGGCAACGCCCGAAGACATCATCATGCGGTGCGATCCGCTGAATGTGAAAGCTGCAGAGATCGTCTCGGCGGACGCCCTGTTCTTTCCGCTGGTGCGCGATATACCGGGCGCGAAGAACATGCCCTTCTGCGCCTGTATTGCCGCGCAGGAGTGGGCGCTGTCGCAGGGCTGCCTGGAGGCGCTGCTGGTCAATCCGCAGGGCCGTGTGACCGAAGGGGCGTGCTCGAATCTGTTCTGGGCCGAAAACGGGACGCTATGGACGCCCGGTACGGACATGCTCCCCGGCATCACGCGCGCGAACGTGATCCGCCTGGCGCGCGCGGCAGGCATGAGCGTGAAGTTCGCGATGCCCACGATGGATCGCCTGCTGCACGCCGATGAAGTCTTCATCACGCGCACCACCATCAGCATCGTGCCGATCGTTCACATCGGCAACACCCCGATTGCGGGCGGCAAAACCGGACGCATCACCGGCAAGCTGCTGAAGCTATGGCAAAAACACGTCGGGAACGTGCTCGAATAGTTATGCCGCCAGATTCATCGCGTACTCGATCTTCATCGCTTTAAAGATGTCGAGCGGCATCAGCGCGCCTTTCAGCTCAGCCACATCGGCTTTGTTTGCGGCGTACTGAACCATGTCCACGCAGATGGCACTGGTTCTGCGCTCATTCACCGTCGCGATCGGCTGGACCGCTCCGCCGCGCTGCTCAGCGATTCTGTTTGCCGATACGCGTCTCGCCGTATCGACTGCCTCCCGCTTGGAGTACGACGTGACGCCCTCGCTGAACTCTTTGCACTTTGAGGCGAATGCGGCGGCTTTGGCCTGATCTGCGAGGCGACCGACCGCGACCGAGTCATAGTTGCGTCCGCGCGTGCTGAACATATGGTCGATCGTCATCTCTTCGCCGCCCTGCTTGGTGCCGACGTGGCGCACCTTGCGGTCGCCCATGTAGACCATCACGTGCATCGCGAAGAAGCCTTCTTCGTCCTTGGTCTTGGCCTGCACCAGGCGTCCCATGCTCACCGAAAATCGGCTGCCCATGGTTTTGCCGCCGTCGGGTTCGTTCGGAAACAGCACGTCGCCGACTTTGAGTCCGCTGACCAGATGCTCGATGCGTTTCTCGCGGTCGTTTCTGCCCTTGGGCACTGCTTCCGGATTTTTTTCGTACAAGTTGATTGCGGGAATCGTGCCGGTCTCGGTCTCCGTAACATACAGCGGGTACCCCGTGTTTTTTTCGCAGTGCAGAAACGCTCCTGCCGGGAGCACGTCGTCCGTGACCAGTGCGCCTGCAATCTTCTTGTCATGAATATCCTTGAGCACTTCAGGTTTCACCAGATCCTTTACGCGTTGATTCGGACCGATCTTCAGCGGCTTGCCGTCGGTCTCAGCCGTACGCGCCAGTCGCAGCCCGGCCTTGGCCCGCAGGAAATCCGTCTCGGTCCGCAGGATCGCAGTCTTCAGCTTCTGTTCGGCGGTCATGTTTTTCTGATCAGCGTTTTCCATCTGGCGCAGCACGCCCAGTTGTTTGCGCGTATCGAGCCGCTCGACTCCCTGCGTGAAGTAGCCGAGTGCCTCGACTTCGTTGGCGCCACGGAAGAACAGGCTGAATGACGATGTTACGACTTTCGTCCATTGTCCTTGTGCGACGGCATCCTTCACGTCATCGAACGTGACCTTGGGTGCCCTGCGGTTTCTTTTTGTGACCAGGTTATACGGCAGCGCCACACCATCGTTGATATCAGCGAAGCGGGTCTGCACATCGTTCCTCAGCTCGCCCAGTCTCTCGCCGGTCTCACGGCGTTCGGCGGTCACCGCCTCGCTGCGTTCGGTGGCCGCCGTATCCCGCCGGGCAGGCGCATTCACCGGAGATGCCGGATTGCCGGTCGGTAGCTGGACTCCCTCGCGGTCCCGCCCTGCTGGGGGCACTGTGGAGCCTGACTGCCGGGGATTGGTTTCAGTCGACATAAATCTAAATATTATACCATAAATACATGTTTTTGTGAATATCGACTCCGTGCTCTATACTCAGGGCTGATATGCGTCTCACCCAAGCGATTTTACCGGTCGCAGGCTACGGAACCCGCTTTTTGCCATGGACCAAAGTCGTGCCCAAAGAACTGCTGCCGATCGGCAATGTGCCGATCATCGCGCTGCTGGTCGACGAGTGTATGAGCGTGGGCATCCACGACATCTGCTTCGTCATCAGCCAGGGCAAGGAATCTATCGCCCAGTACTTCGAGCCGCACAGAAAACTGGAGCACGAAATGAAAGTGCGCGGCAAACTGCACCTGCTCGAGGAACTCCGCAAGTACGACAACGTCAGGTTCCAGGTGGTGTACCAAAATGAAATGCGAGGTGACGGTCACGCGTTGCTGCAGGCAGCCTACTGGGTGAAGAGCCCGCTGGTGGCGGTGCTGTTCGGCGACGATCTGATCGAAGGAAAAAAGAACGGACTGGAGCAGCTGGTGCAGGCGTACAAGGACGTGGAGTCCGATGATCACTCTGCGATGTTGTGTCTGCAGAACGTGCCGAAAGCATTGGTGTCCAAGTACGGCATCGTCGGAATCGAGCCCGGAAAAAAGACCGACCGCCTAAAGAAAATCAACGCGCTGGTGGAGAAGCCCGATCCGAAAAAGGCGCCATCCACGCTCGGTATCGTCGGCAAGTATCTGGTGCCGAAACACCTGTTCGAGGTACTGGCAGAAGTCGAGGCCGGACATCATGCCGACGGCGAAATCCGCCTGATTGACGCGCTCAAATCCCAGCTCGGCAAGATGCCGATCTACGGCTACGAATTCGAAGGCAAGCGCCTGGATACCGGCACGCCGGAGGGCTACAGGGAGGCTGTGAGGGTGCTGAGCTAGCTTTGGAGGGTGGGCTGGAAAGCTTTGAAAACCGGCAAGAGTGGCATAGACTATCTCCTATGGTTGCACCAGGACCCGATCGGCCTATCTCAGTCGGATTCGGCTATCCGTTCAAGCAAAATCGCCCCGAGCAGGTAGCAGGACCGGTTCAGCCTTTGGTTCAAACGACAGTCGATGTGACAGGCAGGCATTTTACTAATGAATTAACCCTGATAGCCGATTTGCACCCCGATGAAGTGAGGCAGGGGCAGCCCGCGATACTTCTGCAAGCCGCGCATCGTGCGCTTGCCGATGGAGTAGCGGATCTCGACGCGCCAATGCCGGTCGCGCTAGCCGCACGGATGACGCAGATGGTCGGCGAAGTACGGTCGGCACTGCATCGTGAAGGCAGGATAGACCTGGCTCGTGACTACGCTTTAGGCCCGGGGTACTGAAAGGCGTCATGAAAACTTGACTTTGCGCGGAGCCTAGGCAAAATCGGCGGGCATTTTTCAATATGGTTCAGCTTCATCCCTCCATCGGCGGCAATGTGCTCGAGTCACAGACCGGAGTCACGGTGGCTAATCTTATCGATCATTCGGTGGCGCCGTTGCTGGCAGCCAAAGCGAAATTGCCGGCTAACCCCGAGAAGCACGGGGTAATCGATGAAATGTTGAGGGGCGTCTACGCTGCCGTCCACGCGGATGTAGTGCGTGCTTTGGCAGTCTCGGGCCGGGGCGCAAGCGCCATAGTGTTGGCGGATATTCCGGCTATCGGGCTGGATGTTGTACTGCCGGATGATGTGGCAGTGGAAAGAGTGAGGCAATTCGCCGTGATCCGAGCGATGATAGACGGCTGGCTGGCGGACACGGCGGCATAATCTGATTTTCTTTCATGCATACCATCAACCTCCTCCCCGGCGAACGAGAACCTACGCCTGACGAATTGAATACGGGAGTCGTGGTCACAGCCGAATATTGGAAGCATCTATTGCAGGAAGCGTTCCGAGTTATATTCAGGCCTTCACAAGTGACGGACGCGATTGCCGCCGTGCGCGCGCAGTGGGAAGGCAAGTATTTTTCAAATCACTTATTCAAAGGGATCCCGTTCAACGACATCGATGCGCATCTGCTGATTGCAGAAATAGAAGCTGCGGCAGTGGTGCCGAGCGGGGTCGTCTAAAGCTCCCGCTTTAGCAGCTCAATCCCACTGGGCCGTTTTGCCGTTCTTTTTCAGCTGATAGCCCGCGCGGGTAGAACGCAGAAAGTTTCGCTGAGCCCATCCCCGGTCGCCTCCCTGCAGAGCCTTTTCGACTTCGGGATACCGCACTAATAGAATCGCCACCGCCTCGCGCCGTGCCTCCAGCAGTTCGTTGTGCTCTTTGGCTTTGTTCGTCTCGCGCCCCATGATGGTTGTCAGTTCATTGTGGATTTTGGTCAGCAGCTGTTTGCATTGCTCCATTGGAGGAAGCTGGGCGACGGCTGCAAGCTCTTCGGCCGTTCGGGGCGATATCGGCTTCTTGTCGACGTGCTCTCCATAGCGTGCCCTGACCAGCGCCGTTGACGAAGTTATCAGGCCTTCGCCGACGTCATTTGGGATACTGTTGGAATTCGGCCATTCGGTTTGCATCTTTTTCTCCAGCAATTCCTGAATGAACGCGATGAATTTTTCGGATTCCCCGGCCTGACGAGAGTCTCCCCGTTCGTTCGCGTCGGCGAGCGTGCTTGCAGCGCTGATCAGCGAGCGGTTTAGGTACGTCACCTGATCCTCCGGCATCATGCCTTCCAGCTTTTGTTCCCAGACTTCTTTGAATTTGGCATCGTCGTGCCTGACCGCCAAATATCCAAGCAGACCGCTTGCGACAGCGGCGGCACCAAGCTTCAGAACATGCCGGCCAAACAAACGCCGTTCGCGGATCTTGTCGTCGCGCAGTTGCCGCTCTATTCCGGCAGCCTGTTGCGTTGTCGACCGAAGCGAACCGCCGAACAGATGGTGTTCGATCCGGCCGAGAATGGGCAGGATTTCTTTTTCGATCTTTGGCGGAAGAGCTCCGTCTTTACCGGCGAAGTGACCGGCAGCCCACGCCAGACTGTCGATGGGGTGCTCCTTCCAGCCTCCGCCTTCTGCCTGCCAGTCGATCGGTTTCTTCAAAGCCGCCTCAAGCGCGTTGACCAAGGCGCGGATCGGCCCGCGCTCCTGCTCCTCGACGGTCGCCAGCACGGCTTCGCGGTTGCTGAACAGGGCCACCAGTTTATCCATGGTGGTCGTGCTGCGCTCGTATTCCTCTTTTCCGCGCCAAGCAGGCTGTTGGTGTTGTTCCTCAACCATCAAAACAGTATAGCACAAAACGGCGGATTTTTCCTCTACAACTACAGCTCCCGCTTCAGCAGCTCGATCTCGTCGCGCAGGTCGGCGGCCTTCTCGAATTCCATGTTCTCGGAGGCCAGCGCCATCTGCATCTTCAGCTCTTCCATCAGGCGCAGCTTCTCGTCCTTCGGGATCGCCTGGTGATCGTATTTCTTGCGGGTCATCTTCAGCTTGGTGTGCTCTTCGGCGATGTCCTTGATGGCTTTGATGATCGTCTTGGGCGTGATGCCATGCTTCTTGTTGTAGGCCTCCTGGATGGTGCGGCGGCGTTCGGTTTCCTCCATGGCGGCCTTCATGGCGTCAGTCACCTTATCGGCGTACAGCACGACGTGACCGTTGATGTTACGCGCGGCGCGACCGATGGTCTGAATGAGCGCATCACGTGAGCGCAGGAAGCCCTGCTGATCGGCATCCAGGATCGCGATGTAGCTGACCTCCGGCAGGTCCAGACCTTCGCGCAGCAGGTTGATGCCCACCAGGATGTCGATGTCTCCGGCGCGCAGCTGGCGCAGGATCTCTATGCGTTCCATCGTCTCGATGTCGCTGTGCAGGTAGCGCACTTTGTAATCGTTGTCCGCCATGTACTTGGCCAGATCCTCGACGCTTTTCTTGGTGAGTGCCGTCAGCAGGATACGCTCGCCGCGCTTGATGGTCGCATTCACCTCTTTGGTGATGTGGTCGATCTGGTGCTTCTTCGGGTGGATGGTCACGATGGGGTCGATGAGTCCGGTCGGGCGGATGATCTGCTCGACGATCCCATCCTTCGGCGTGTTGGCGGCCTCGTACTTGCTCGGTGTGGCCGAGACGTAGACGGCCTGGTTCACGCGCTCCTCGAACTCGCTGAATTTCAGCGGGCGGTTGTCGTGCGCACTCGGCAGACGGAATCCGTAATCGATGAGCGTCTGCTTGCGGGCGAAGTTGCCTTCGTGCATGCCGCCGATCTGCGGGATGCTGATGTGCGACTCGTCCACGAACAGCAGGAAGTCGTCCGGGAAGTAGTCCAGCAGCGTCTCGCTGGGCTGGCCCGGTTCGCGGTTACCCAGATAGCGCACGTAGTTCTCTATGCCCGTGCAGTAGCCCGTCTCCTTCAGCATCTCCAGGTCGTACTCGGTGCGCTGGCGGATGCGTTCGGCTTTGGCAAATTCGCTGCGGTCCAGGAAGAATTTCTCGCGCTCGGTCATTTCCAGTTTGATTCCCTCGATCGCGCCGTCGATCTTCTCTTTGGTCGTCACGTTGTGCGCGGCCGGGAAGATTTTCACTTCACTCAGTTCGGAAATCAGTTCGCCGGTGAAGCTGTCGACTTCCTGGATGGATTCGATTTCATCGTACGGGCACTCGATGCGGATGACGGTGTCGCCGCTGGGCGGGAAGATCTCCACCGTGTCACCAAGCACGTGGAACATACCCTGCTTGAAGTGCATCGCGCTGCGCTTGTACTGGATGTCCGTGAGCAATCGCAGCAGCCTGTTGCGCTGGAACGGCATCCCCTTCTTTATGTCTATCGCGAGCAGTTTGTAGTCCTCCACGCTGCCGATGCCGTAGATGCACGACACCGACGCGATGATCAGCACGTCCTTTCTGGTGAGCAGGTTGTGCGTTGCGGCGTGACGGAACTTGGCGATCTCTTCATTGATGCTGGCATCCTTCTCGATGTATGTATCTGTCGTCGGCATGTAGGCCTCCGGCTGATAGTAGTCGTAGTACGACACGAAGTAGCTGACCGCGTTGTCCGGGAAGAAGCTCTGGAACTCGCTGCACAGCTGAGCGGCCAGAGTCTTGTTGTGCGCCAGGACCAGCGTGGGCCGCTGCATCTGCTGGACGATGTTGGCCATCGTGAACGTCTTACCCGTACCGGTGGCGCCCATCAGGGTCTGGTGCTTGGCACCGGCCTTCAGGCCTTTGGTGAGCTTTTCGATCGCTTTGGGCTGATCGCCGGTGGGCTTGTACTCCGAGACGAGACGGAATGCTTTGTCATCCATAAGTCGGGGGATTGTACACGAAGCCGAAAGCCATTCCAAGCCCGGAACGCCAAAAAGGCCTCATTTTTAGGGGTTTTTAGCCGACTGCAGGATTTGATCCTTGGTGCTTTCCTCCGAGGTGGTATTATTGCGTCATATGATCGACTCTCACCTCATCCGACAGAATCCGGAGGCGTACCGCACCGCCGCCCAGCAGAAGAACGTCAAATTCGACGTCGACGCTTTCCTGAAGTCCGACGACGAACGCAAGAAGGTGCTGGCATCCGTGGAAAAAATGCGCGCCGACCGCAACGCAGTCAGCAAGAAAATCCCGACGATGAGCGGTGATGACAAAAAGAAAGCCGTCGCCGATATGAAGGCGCTTGGCACCGAACTGGAAAAGCAGGAGGCGGAACTCGAGGTCGTCGAGGAAAAGTGGAAGACGCTGTTGTTGCGCGCACCGCAGATTCCGCACCCCAAGTCTCCGGTCGGCAAGAGTGATGCGGACAACAAGGAGGCCCGCCGCGAAGGCAGCGTGCCGGTGAAATTCACGTTTGCATCCAAAGACCACGTCGCGCTCGGCGAAATGCTCGACATCATCGACTTCCCGCGCGGCGCCAAGATCGGCGGAGCACGCAGCTACTTCCTGAAGGGCGACGGTGCCCGCCTGGAACTGGCCGTGCTGCACTACGCAGTCGATCAGCTCGTGAAGAAAGGGCAGACGTTGTTCACGCCGCCTGTGCTCGTGAATGCCGAGGCGCTCATCGGGACCGGATTCTTTCCGGGCAACGAGGAGAACACGTACATGGTCGGTGTCGAACATGAAGGCAAAATCGAAAGCGACAAGAAGTACCTGGTCGGCACATCCGAAGTTCCGGTCGCCAGCTACCACATGGACGAAACCGTCGACCTCAAAAATCTGCCGCTGATGTACGCCGGCATCAGCAACTGTTTCCGCCGCGAGGCCGGAAGCTACGGCAAGGACACCAAGGGTTTGTACCGCGTGCACCAGTTCCAGAAAGTCGAGCAGGTTGTGCTGTGCGAGGCCGATGAGGCCAAGGGCCTGGCGCTCTTCGAGGAAATCCGCAATAACGCCGAGCAGATCCTGAAGGATCTCGGACTCCCGTACCGCATTCTGGACGTGTGCACCGGCGACATGGGTCAGGGAAAGGTTTGTCAGAACGATATCGAAACATGGATGCCCAGCCGCAACGGCTTTGGCGAGACCATGTCGTGTTCGTATCTCGGTGACTTCCAGGCGCGCCGTCTGAACATCAAGTACGAGACCGCCGAAGGCGAGCGCAAGTTCGTGCACACGCTGAACAACACCTGCGTCGCCACGCCGCGCCTGCTCATCCCGATTCTGGAGATCTACCAGAACAAGGATGGCTCGGTCACGATCCCGGAGGTGCTGCGCCCGTACATGGGCGGCCAGAGCGTGATCAAAGCCAAGGAGATTGCGGTATAGTCATTCCATGCGCATCCTCTTCACGCGGTTTCCTCTCGAGAGCGCCTTCGGCGGAGCCGAGGTGCAACTGTTGAGTGTGATGCGCGGATTGAAAGAGCGTGGACACGTCGTGGAATTCCTCGGCAGCTGTCCAGTGTTACTCGAAGAGGCGCCAAAGCTTGGTATCCCAGTGTATCGTCTGGATGTCGGTCCGCCGCCCGTGACGAAGCTGGGTGCGGTCACGTTTGCATGGCGGCGCAAACGCATGCAGCGGGAAATGCTGAAGGCACTCGCCGATCACTTTCCGCCGGATCTGGTCTTTATGGTCAGCCTCACGGAGAAAATTTTGCTGAGCCAGTGGCTGTTCGAGCGCGAGATCAAAGTCTTCTGGATCGAACATGATCGCATCGGCACTTGGCTGAAGCGAAACCCGTGGTTGTCCGCGCTGAAGCGTGCCGCCGCGTTCGCGAAGATCATTACCGTCTCGGAATTGAGCCGGAAAATTTTCATCGATCTCGGTTTTCCATCCGAACGGATCGTCGCCATTCCGAACGGCATCGATCTGCAGCGCTTTCCGGTGCATCCGCGCTCTGCGACTGCCGGTCTTCATTTGGGCTGCATCGCCCGCATGAGTCAGGAGAAAGGTGTCGATGTGCTGTTGCAGGCTGCCGCTGATATTCCCGAAGTCACACTGGCTCTCGTCGGTACCGGCAGAGACGAGGGGCTCATCCGCACACTCATCGCCGGACAGGAGCAGCGCGAGGGCGTCAGCCGCGTCTCGTTGGCGCGATCGGTAGACCTGGGCGAGTTCTACAGTTCCATTGATGCACTCGTGCTGCCGTCACGTGATAATGATCCGTTCGGGCTCGTCGTAGCCGAGGCTATGGCGGCCGGTGTTCCGGTGATCGTCACCGATCAGTGCGGCATCGCGTCGTACCTGCGTGACGGTATCGATGCACTCGTCGTGCCCGCGGATGACGCGAATGCACTGGCCGCAGGTATCCGCCGTCTGCTTGATCCGAAACTGCGCGAACAACTGTCCGCCGAAGGAGCGAAAACCGCGCGTGAGAAGTTCTCGGCGCAGCGGATGGTCGATGAATATGAAAAGGTCATCAATCCGCGTTGATCAAACGGATCGTCGGGTATACTGCGAACCATGTTCCAGAAAACGTTCTCCACGCTGCTTGTTGCGGCGTTGTTCCTAGGCGCGTTTCCACCGCTTCCCGCGTTGGCACAGGAAGATCCCTCCGTTCTGACGCAGACGTTCGAAACCCCGATTCACGCGATCAGTTTCCGGTTATCCGGCGGAGCGCAGTCCATCGACATGCAGTACCAGAAAAACGGCACCTGGAGTGACTGGAGCGTTGTGGATATCGACGCAGACGTCGATCCGGTGGAGACCCAGATGTTCATGCTGCCTGTCGGCGTCACCGCCGTGCGCACGCGCGGCAACACTGACTTCATCAGCCATCCCATCCGCGTGTCCCCCGATCCGGTCAAATACACAGTCGCATCGGCGCTGGTGGCTCAGGCCACGGCCAAGAAAATTCTCTCTCGCGCAGACTGGGGTGCAGATGCATCGTTGCTGTACGAAGGAACCAAGACCGGTTCATCATCCAGCCAGGGTGAAGTCTCCGCTGACCAGGCCAAGGGCGACAACAGCGCCACGAGCGCACGTGAGAAGGAATGCGTGGCGGCACAGCGAGATTATCCGGAGCAGTTCAAGACCTCATCCACCGTAACCAAAGATTCCGGTGGCACGTTCCGCTGGCCGTTGCAGTACAGCAAAGAGGTGCACCTGTTCGTGGTTCACCACACTGCACTGCTGGTGAACGGTGACACCCGTCCGGCAGTCGAACGCATGCGCGCGCTGTACCAGTACCACGCCAACAGCCGCGGCTGGGGTGACATCGGATATAACTTCGTCATCGACGAAAAAGGCCAGATTTACGAAGGCCGCAACGGCGGTTTGTACACCGTCGCCGGTCATGCGTACTGCAATAACGTCGGCACCATCGGCATCAGCCTGATGGGCAACTTCGAACTCGAACAGCCGAGCCAGGAGCAGGTCAAAAGCCTCCAGTGGCTGCTGAAAGACCTCAGCCAGACCTACAAGGTCGATCTGAATCAGCCCATCGAGCATCACGGCAAACGGTTTCTGATGCCGGTCGTCGGTCACCGTGATGTCGTGCCCACCACCTGTCCGGGCTACTACATGAATGGCGTGATGGGACAGGTCGTCGCCAACGTCAGAAGCGGCAACGTGTCCAACAGCGTCGTGTTCACCGGTCTGAAGACGCCGCCTGCCACTATTTCACAGCCGCCCACAATCGTACCTACGACTCCCGGAGCGCCGGCTATGAATAACGGCCTCAGTACCCAGGGTCGAACCACCATCGCCACGAATCCGGGCGGGCAGCAACGCATCATGCTCACATACACCGCGGGCATCGCCGGCGGTCGCGCCGGCACCAAGCTGGCTGATGTCCGCAAGTCCGCGGCGGGTGTGAAGATTTGGCAGATCGACGGGGAGGCACGCCTGGATGTCAGCGGTGCACTGTTCCTGCAGTACGACGTCCCCGGCGGTGAAACGCAGGACATCTCGCTTTTGGTGCAGATGCCGGTAAGCGAAGGCACACAGTGGATAGACATCGGCAGTACGCGCTTCACGTTCCAGGTTGCAGGCCGCCGAGTGCGCACCGGCACCTACGTGAATCCATTCAGCGGTAATCCGGCCATGATCGTCGCGCCAGTCGCCAAGCCGCGTCCGGTGCTGCGTGCAACCAACAAGCTGCGGTCTAACCCGCTGGCCGCATCGTCCTCGTCCACGGCCGCATATCAGCCCTCCACAACGCCATCCACAACCACGTCAGTCAGCGCACCGGTGTATCCGAGTGATCCGAATGCGCTTCGTGTCCGGCTCTCGGTAGATACCGCCGCACCCACGGTCACATTCACATCGCGCGGTACAGTCGGCGGCACGCAGGTGGCCACCGGCCAGCAGGTGGCGCTGTTCAAGAGTGGCACGCAGTGCGTGGCTTCGTTCGCAGATCAGCGCATCAGCGGCGACGCGGTCGCATTGCGCGCAGACACGTCCGGTTATCTGTCGGTCGATACGGTGAAAACCAAGCGACGCAGCTACCGCGGTGCCGTGGAGTGCCGCATCGTCGACGGCCAGCTGGCGCTCATCAACGAGCTCTCCCTCGACGATTACATGAACGGACTCAGTGAGGAGCCCGACACCGAGCCGTACCAAAAGCAGCGCGCGTTCGCCATCGCCGCACGCACGTACGCCGCGTACTACATGGCCGATGCCAACCGCAAATTCCCGGGCAAACCGTACGACGGTTCGGATGATCCGGCCATCTTCCAGTCCTACACCGGTGTCACATTCGAGGAAGCCAACCCGCGTTGGCTCGACGCAGTCACCTCCACCGCCGGTCAGGTGCTGATGTTCAACGGCCAACTCATCAAACCGCCGTACTTCTCATCCGACGACGGCCGCACACGCACTCCTAAAGAGGCGGGCTGGACCACGTTCCCGTTCATCGACATCTTCACATCCAAAGACGATCCATGGTGCAAGGGCATGACCTTGCGCGGCCATGGCGTGGGCATGTCCGGTTGCGGTGCCAAGGGTCAGGCAAACGAAGGCCGCAGCGCAGAGCAGATACTGCAGTATTACTATCCGGGGACGCGTTTAGGCCAGTTTTAAGCCGAATACAGGGATAATGACTTTTTGAGAAAAGAGTATATAATGCGCGGCCTATGGCCGAACGCCTGCCTCAAATCATCGTCGCTTTCGACTCTACGCTGAAGCTGGATAAGGTCCTGCACACAGACGTCCAGCACGTGGATCCGGCTGGAGCCGTTACTGTTATTGAACGTGGTGTTCTCGGTCTAGCCCGTGTGGCATTGCAAGGCCCCCGCAGGCGAATCCTCGATGAAAATGTGATGGGAGCTGCCGAAAAGAAGTTGCTGACGGACGCAGAGCGCGATGCCGGTCGTCTGACTCCATGGTTTTTGACGATGCTGGAATCACAGCGATTCGATTATCGTCTGCTTCTGGATAACATAGGCGGCAGCCAGGCGTCACTGATGGTGCTGGATCTCTCGCGTGAGGCGCTCAGGCAGCGCGGTGTTGCGACCGAAACGTACGGCGGATCCAAGCTGCACAGTGCATCGGCGCTGCTGGCGCTCGGAGGAGCTCCGCTGCACACGTTGGAGGATACGGAACTTCTGTTCCATTCGCCGCACGATCCGGAGGCGCTGCGGTTACTGGAGCAGCGAATCACAGAGCCTGGTATACGGGAACTGCTGGATGATATGGCCGATGTGCGCAGGCAGAAAAATGCCGGAATCCATGCCATGATCGCATCCCGCGTGACGGGATTCTTCACGAGAATGGGTGTGAAATGGAAGTTGCGGAAGGCAAGGAATGACAAAACCAACAAACTCGGCGATGTGACTTTCAAGGCCACCGAACTCCCCGGCGTTGTCACGGATACTGCCCCGAGCGTTCCCGCCTTAGCCAAGGTCTTCACCAATAACTCGGGAGTCGAGATCCGCACGGACCACGATTATCCGGCCGACAGGTTTTTCACGATGATGCATGTGCGCAGAAATGCGATCGAGCGGGCTATCAGAGAGGTGGGGCCGCCGGTGGATATGTTCGGTGATGAAAACGGGGACACCGGCTTCAAGCTTGGTGGCCGCAAAGAGCTCGGCGACCGAGTGAACGCGATATTCAACGATGAATTCCGCGCGGTCAGGGCCGAAGGCACCCTGAAGGAGTAAGACTGGCCAAAGCCAGCGATTTGCCCTACCCTATGCCGCACATGAGCTACGAACACGGAGATGTCATCGTCCGCTTCGACGAGGTGACATTCAAATACGGCCACAAAAAAGAAGTGCTGAAAGGCGCGAGTTTCTCAGTGCGCGAAAATGCAAAGATCACCATCATGGGACAGAACGGCGCCGGCAAGACGACGATCTTCAAAATGATCACCGGCGAACTGTCACCGCAGGAAGGCAAGATCCACATCCGCAAAGGCTCCACCATCGGCATCGCCAAGCAGATCATGGCCAAGGACATGTTGGATCTGACGGTGCGCGAGTACTTCCAGAGCGCGTTCAAAGAGAAGAAGCACGACATCGACCGTCACATCGCCGAAGTGCTGGAAGCGGTGAACCTCACTACCGATCTCAAGAAGACCGTCCGTGCGCACTCCGGCGGACAGCAGGCCCGCCTGCTGCTTGCACATGCGCTTATCCAGAAGCCCGACATCCTGCTGCTGGATGAGCCGACCAACAACCTGGACAAAGCCGGCATCGATCATCTGACCGGCTTCCTGGTGATGTACGAGGGCACTGTCGTCGTCATCTCCCACGATGCAGACTTCTTGAACGCATTCACGCACGGAGTCTTGTATCTGGACAGCCATGTGCACACCGTCGAGCAGTTCGTCGGCGACTACCTGACCGTGATCGAGGAAATTTCGGCCCGCATCGAACGCGAACAGCGGGCGAATGCGCTTCTGAAGAAAGACATCATCGACAGCAAAGAGAAGATCAACTTCTTCTCGCACAAGGGAGGCAAGATGCGCAAACTGGCCAGCAAAATGCGCGACGCTGTGGAGGAGGCTGAGGACAACATGGTCGACGTGCGCAAAGAAGACCGCGCCATCCGCGGGTTCAGTATTGAGAACCAGGATTTCAGCAAGCCGATCGGCGAAATCAAGGCGGTCAGCTTCATGCGCAACGGCGAAATCGAGCGCAAATCCCTCGGCATCACGCTGCGCAAGCGCATGCGTGTCCTCATCAGCGGTCCCAACGGCGTCGGCAAGAGCACGCTGCTGCAGACGCTGGCGACCGGCAAATCAAAGGACGCGCACATCACCGAGGGCGTGAAGGTCGGCTACTACCACCAGGACTTCGCCGGATTGGACTTCGACTCAACCGTGATGCAGACGCTCTCCAAGGTGATGGATCCCATCAACCAGCAGATGATCTTCTCCACCGCCGCGCACTTCCTCATTCCGGGGAACATGATCGAGAATACTGTGGGCTCGCTCAGCGAAGGCCAGAAAGGGCTGCTGTGCTACGCACGCTTCATGCTGCAGAAGCCGGGACTGCTCATTCTCGATGAGCCGACGAACCACATCAACTTCCGCCACCTGCCGGTGATCGCCGAAGCCATCCAGAACTACGCGGGCTGTATCATCATGGTCAGCCACATGCCGGAGTTCGTTGATCAGATTGAGATCACGGATAGGATCGACCTCGGCGAATAACTAATTCACGAAAGGAAAACTACGTTTTCCTCTCGTGTGCTCTCCTTTCCTTAAAGCTGTGCGGCTCCAGGCAGGCAGAGCCTGCCTTCGCCGGTTTTTATTTCGGGCAGTTCAATGCTTTCCTCCAGCCCGCATCCTTGGCCTGCTTTTCGGTGCAGAACCAGCGCTCGCCAGCTGATGTGGTGATCACTGTCGCGTTATACGACGTGCATCCGGGCAGGTGATAGATTTTCTCATGGCCCTTCGAGGTCGAGATGTTGCCCTTGATTGTGCATGTTGCAGCCGATGAACTCTTGGCAGGTTTCTTGGCGGCTGCCGAAGCCAAGGCTGGGGCAAAGAGCAAAGCAGATACGATCAACGATGTGCCGATGAAGCGTGGGAAGGTACGCATACACATCAGACTACCCGTCCCCTGTTTTGTTTGATAGTGCTGCGGTGCTTCTTCGCCTCCATCATTTTCTCTTTGGCTTTTTTGCTGCGCCGTTTCTTCTGCTTCCGCAATTTGAAAATCTTCTGTGCGATCACCGACTGCTTCCCCAGTTTTACTTCCTCGATTTTCAAGATCAGCAATTTGTAAGCAGATAGGCGGTTCAGGCTTTGCTCACGGTGTCGCTGGCAACGCACCTCGGTCCCGGTCGGCAGATGGCGCAGCAGCACGCAGCTGTTGGTCTTGTTGATCTTCTGGCCGCCGGCGCCAGATCCGCGCACGAACTGCTCCGAGACGTCCTCCGGGTGGATGCCCAGGCGTTGAGCCTTCTCCAGCAGCGGCGGTGAGAGCGGGACGGGGAACAGCATGCTGCTAGTATGACACTGTTTGCGCACAGAGGCCTCCAATTCACGGCAAGAACCCATGGTCATCGCCTGCGGCGTGGACGAGATGTTCGCGCTGGGATGCGCGGTCATGATCCGCTCGCTGCTGAACTCCCTGCCGCAGGACCGCCGTATTGCCCTGCATTTGATGCATGGTGAGATCGCGGCCGACACGAGTGAGAAGATGCTCGCATCGTGGAACGATCCGCGCCTGACGGTCACATGGATCGACGTCCGGTCGATGCTGCCGGAAGGCCTGATGGTCACTGAAAAATCACAAGCCACGTATTATCGCCTGCTGCTGCCGATGGTTTTGCCGAATACATGTTCACGCGTGCTGTATCTGGACACCGACATGCTGATTCTCGCCGACATCACATCTCTGTGGGAGACGGATTTGCGGGGCAACATCGTCGCCGCAGCACCGGATTTGGCAGTGCGGACGTTCGGTCATCCGCGCTGGGGCATCAAGAACTTCAGTGAGCTGGGATTCAGTGCAGATCAGCCGGTATTCAACGGCGGCGTGATGCTGATCGACTTGGACACATGGCGAAGCAAGAACATCTCTGGTCAGGTTCTGGACTTCAGCCTCGCACGCGCAGCCGATGTCAGATTATGGGATCAGGACGGACTGAACGTGGCACTCGCATTTCATTGGCTGCGGTTGGATCCGCGCTGGAATTCAACCACCGAAGGCATCCGTGCCAGCGGCTGGACTGTTACGCTGAATCCGCTGCGCTGGTTCTCTATCAAGTCCGTCGAACGAAGTGCGAAGATTCTGCATTTCATCGGCAACAAGCCGTGGTATCCCGGTTGTCAGCATCCGCGTCGTGAATTGTTCTATAGGTTTCTGGATCGCACCGTGTGGAGCGGATATCGTCCTGATTCCAAATAAAAAACCCGCCCCGGAATTCGGAGCGGGCTGTTTGGGGAGGCAATTACATAGCCTTTTTGAGCGCTTCAACGCGGTCGCAGATCTCCCACTTCACTCCCAGGTCCTCGCGGCCCATGTGGCCGTAGGCAGCCAGCTTCTTGTACTGGGGCTTCAGCAGGTCCAGATCGCGGATGATGTGCGCCGGGCGCAGATCAAACGTCTTGGCGATCGCGGCCTCCAGCTTGCGCTCGTCCACCGTGCCGGTGCCGAACGTGTCAACGCGCAGCGAGACGGGAGCGGCGACGCCGATGGCGTAGGCCACCTGCACTTCACACTTCTTGGCGAAGCCTGCCTTCACCACGTGCTTGGCGACCCAGCGTGCGGCATATGCAGCAGAGCGGTCGACCTTGCTCGGGTCTTTGCCGGAGAACGCGCCTCCGCCGTGACGGCTGTAGCCGCCGTAGGTGTCGACGATGATTTTGCGTCCGGTCAGGCCGCAGTCGCCGGGAGGGCCTCCGATGACGAAGCGTCCGGTCGGGTTGATGTGATACACGGTTTTCTCGTCGAGCCACTTGCCGCACACCGGTTCGATGATGTGCTTCTTCACGTCGGCGCAGATCTGCTCGTGCGTGACTTCGTCGTCGTGCTGGGTGGAAATGACCACCGTGTGCACGCGCTTGGGCAGGCCGTCCTCACCGTACTCCACGGTGACCTGGCTCTTGCCGTCCGGGCGCAGGAACGTGAGTCCCTTGGCCTTGCGGACTTCAGACAGTTTGCGGGTCAGCTGGTGGGCCAGGCTGATCGGCAACGGCATCAGTTCCGGAGTCTCATCGCAGGCGAAGCCGAACATCAGACCCTGGTCACCGGCTCCCTGCTCTTCTTTCTTCTTGGTCTCTGCGACACCCATGTCGATGTCGGCGCTCTGCTCGCCCACGCACACCATCACGGCGCATGCCTTGTGGTCGAAGCCGTAGACCGCGTCGTCGTAACCGATGTCGCGGATCGTGTTGCGCGCCAATTCGGCGATAGGAATATAAATGTTTGTCTTGATCTCGCCTGCGACGACCACGAGGCCGGTGGTGACGAGACACTCGCACGCGACGTGCGAAGCCGGGTCTTTGCCCAGCGCGTAGTCCAGCACAGCATCGCTGATCTGGTCGCAGACCTTATCGGGATGACCTTCGGTCACCGACTCGGACGTGAATAAAGAGGACATAAAGGGTTGGGAATATGACACCGGAAAACGCTCTTTCCCTTGAGGGGAAAAGCTAGGCTCAGATTGTGGCGCTATCTTTCCCCGCTAGTGCGGGGCTGGAGGGCCCACCTTACTCCGGTCTCGGAGAGGTTGGGGGACGTGTATGGAGCCAGTTCTCACACGCCACTCTGGATAGAGCGATGATGTCGCTGGAGAATCTACACCAGACACAAGATGTGTGTACAGTGTCACTTAAGACAGAACTACGAATTCTGATCGAGGACTCCTGTTCCTTCCAAGAGTGTCCGGGTCTCGTGATAGGCGTTGTGCCAAGCCTTCCAGGTGTTGATCCGGCGCTGCACTTCAAGCGTGTCCCCCACCGAAAGATCGCGGTCTATATAGGCATGCAGGGCTGCAAAATCGACCGGCGGGCCACCTTCCTTCAAGTTCGCGCGGATATGGTCGATCAGTTGGTCCAGCGCCGCGAGGTCTGCCGCCGCCGCATCATCCCCGATTGGTTCGTCAGCTTGATCGTGGTCGTTGCCGGCATCCATAGATCCGATAGCCATACATATGATTGGATAAATAGAGACATATTATAAATTATAAATATATACTGTCAATATCTTGGAATGGTTCGTAGGAATGGCTTGATTTACTTTTCCCGCTGCGGAATCGCCCGCACTGTGAACGCATGCCCCGTGTGCTCCGTAAACTTCCTGAACCCGTCCTGATCGATGATCAGAGTCGCGGTGTTGATGAGCGGATGGAATCTGAACTGCCCGGTGTTCCATGCATCTTCATCCACGATTACCTCCACTTTTTTATCGAGGTCGAACATCAGGCCGAATGGCGTCACCGATCCCGGCTCCACACCGAGGAGTTGTTTGAGCAGTTCGGGCGACGCAAAGCTGAAGCTGGCCTCGTTGTATTCCTTTGCCAGTGTCCTCGTATCGACGCGCTTATCGTGCATGACGATCGCCAGAATCATTTTGTCGCTGCGCTTCCCCTTCATCAACAGTTGTTTTGTATGCGCGCCTGGCATGGGTTGGCAGATCTTTTCCGACTCGTCGCATGTGAATACGGCCGGATGATCGAACCGCTCGAATGCGATGCCGAGTTCGCCGAGAAGCGCGAGTAATTTATCCATAGTTGGAGTATACTGGGTAAAGCACACCAGTAACATAATCACTCTGGTTTTTCCGCCGCCTGCTGCACTTCATGCTCAAAGCCGATCACCCATTCTCACTCGTCCTGTTCGGAGCTTCCGGGCACCTCGCAAAGATCAAGATTTTCCCGGCGTTGTATTTCCTCGCGCTCAAAAAGCGCCTGCCGGCGGAGTACTCGATCATAGGCTACGCGCGCACCGCGATGGACGACGCGACGTTCCGCAAAGAATTCGCCGACGCGGTGAACAAGTACGTGCTGGAAGTGAATGCGAAAGTATTGGAAGAGATGCTGACGCACGTCTTCTATCAGCCCGGCCAGTACGATCAGACGCAAGATTTCGCCTCGCTGGCCAAACGCCTGACTGAACTGGAAAAAGGATGGAAGAACGTCGTGCGTCTCGCGTACTTCTCCATTCCGCCTGCAGTGTTCCCGGCAGTGGTGAAGAATCTCAATGAAGGCAAGGTGCATGCGCACGGAGCCGCAGGGGACTTCCGCTGCATCGTGGAAAAGCCGGTCGGCAGCGACGTGAAAACTTTCACCGAAGTCCGCGATCTTCTGTTCTCGTGCTTCGAGCAGAACGAGGTCTACTTCCTGGATCACTATCTTGGCAAAGAGGCCGTGCGCAACGCGTACTACCTGCGTTTCGCCAACCCGGTCATCGAACGGCTGCTCAAAAACACGCTCATCTCGCACGTGCAGATCACTGCGTCCGAAACTGCCGGACTGGAAGGCAGGGCCGGATACTTCGATGCAGTCGGCACGCTGCGCGACATGTTCCAGAGCCACTTACTGCAGATCATGGCGCTGCTGACCATGCGTGTCGTGCCCGAAGGCGATGCGATCAAAGCCGGACGTTTGGAGGCCATCCGCAAATTCTATCTGCCGCATGCCGCCTCGCTCGACGATATCGTCATGCAGGCGCAGTACGGGAAGGGCGAAGCCAACGGAAAGCCGGCTCCGGCCTACTCGGAAGAAGATGGTGTCGCGCCCGGTTCACGCACGCCGACGTTCGCCGCGATGAAGCTGATGACACGCTCGTCCCGTTGGGAGGGTGTGCCCTTCTTCCTGCGGTCAGGCAAGCGCATGAAGTCCAAAGAGACCCGCATCTCCATCGAATTCCAGGAGTCACTCGGACTGGTCGGCAAAGACTGTCCGCGCAACCGCCTCGACATCATTCTGCAGGGCGAAGCCGGACTGCGTTTGCATCTGCAGACCAAACTCGGCGGATCCGAGCCAAAGTTCCGCGCACTGGTCATGGAAGACCCGCTGGTGTGCATGGGTGACTGCATGGTCGAACACAGCCTGCTGCTGCTCGAGGCGATCAACGGCAACCAGCAGTGGTTCCTGGATCCCCAGGAATCCGAAACGTGCTGGAATCTCATCGATCCTCTCCAGAAACACCTCGACGACAAATCCACGCCGCTGCCGTTGTATGCGTCCGGTACCGACGGACCGAAAGAGTCGAACGCGTTCATCGCCAAGAGCGGTTTCACCTGGTTCTGATATGGAGATCTTTACCCTGAAAACACCGGAGGACTTCCGCGCTCGAGCAGAGCAGACTATCGCCGATGCGATCAAGGCTGCCATCGCCACGCACGGTTCATGCGCGATCGGCTTGTCCGGCGGTTCCACACCCGGTCCGGTCTACGCCGCGCTCGGCAAACGCACCGACATCGACTGGCACAAGGTCACGGTCGTGCTCATCGACGAACGCTATGTACCCGCCGATCATCCCGACAGCAACTACGGCATGATCGAGCGCACGCTGCTGGTAAAAGGCTCTCCTGCATATAAAGCACATTTCATCGCGCCGGATACCGATCTCCCGCTGGAGGCATGCGTACCGGCATTCGCTCAGGCGCTGGAGGAACTCACATTCGATGTCGTCGTGCTTGGCATGGGCGATGACGGGCATATCGCGTCATTGTTCCCGCCGCTGTCCGACAATGTGCTTGGCCCCGCGCGCGCGGCGCACACCACCACAGACCGGTTCGCAGTGTTCGACCGCATCACTGTCTCGCTGCCTATGCTCCAGGAAGCCAGACAGCGCGTGCTGCTGGTAACCGGCAAAGCGAAAATGGACGTGCTGAAGAAAGTGCAAGGCGGACACGCCGCAGATCTTCCGATCGCGAAAGTCGCCGAAGAACTGGAGGTCATCGCGATGATCTGATTAATCGTCGAGGTAAATCCTCGGGTTCTTCTTCGTTCCGTTCACGCGTACTTCGAAGTGCAGGTGGATACCGGTTGGGCCGTGCACCAGTCCGGTGTTACCCATGTACGAAATCGCCTGGCCGCGGGTGATGGTGTCGCCGGCCTTCACGTACAGCGCCTTGTTGTGCGCATACAGCGTCACCAGGCCGTTGCCATGGTCGATCTCTATCACGTTGCCGTAGCCGCCGTTCCAGCCGTAATCGGCGCGCAAGACAGTGCCTGCTTCTGCCGCGAAAATCGGGCTGCCGCCTTTGTGCTGCAGGTCTACGCCGTAGTGTCCGCCGCTGAAGTACTGGGTGTAGAAACAGTCGCACGGCATCTGCAGGATTCCCGCGCTCGGCGTGGCGATGACGTCCGGCGCGGTGGCGACGACAGCGACCTTCGCAGCGGCACCCGGCGTGGCCGGTTTGGCGCCCGGCTGGTCCGGCAGCGTGAATGTCCCGGCCGGCAGATTCACCGCGATCTTGGTCGACTCGATGATCGGTTTGCCGCCCGGGATAATCAGTTCCTGCCCGGCCAGCAAATATCCGCCGTCGATGTTGTTCTGTTGTGCGATAAGATCCGACGGCACGTTGTACAGCTCTGCGATCGCCGACAGGTTTTGTCCGCGCTTCACTTTGTGCAGCAGTCCGTCGACCGGCAGCACCAGCAGCTTCTGGCCCGGCTTCGCCTGGTCTTTGTCGGTCATGCCGTTGGCCCAGCGGATCGTATCCGCGCTGATGCCGTTGCCCTTGGCGATGCTCGTGATGCTGTCGCCCTGCTCAACCGTGTACAGGATTCCCTGGCTGTACGCGCTGCGAGTGCCCTGTTCCGTGAGCGCGGATGTCTTCAGCAGGAAGCCTTCTTCCACCAGCATGAACTGACCCTCTTCTTCGGCTCCGGCCACTGCAGGCTGAGATTCAGCCGAGCTGTCCGGCACGTAGGGCGGCACGAACATGGAGAGCACGAAAACCACCGAGCACGCGATTCGCACCCGCAGGGAAAGCCAATGTTGTGCGCTGGTTGGATTCTGGCGCATAAATGTCAGGAGGCTTCGTGGACAGCCTGCATAACGTTCAGAGCATCAGTGTAGCGGTCATTCGATTTCAGGAGAACCAGCAGGTACTGCCGCCCGTTATCTGTGAACAGCACAATCAGACACTCTCCGGCATTGTCTGTCGTTCCGGTTTTCACGCCAAGCACATTCTCGCTGATATGGAGCATCTCATTCGTGTTGATCAGCGGGAAGACGGTGCCTTCCGCGCTGGTCACCGTCGCCGAACGGATCGCGACGATTTTCCTGAATGCGGGCTTTCGCAATGCGGCCAGTGTCAGCCAGGTCATGTCGCGCGGGGTCGAGTATTGCAGATCGTTATCCAGTCCGGCCGGATTGGCGAAGCTGGTGTTCTTCAGTCCCAGCTGCACCGCGCGCTCATTCATCATTTTCACGAATGACGACACGCTCTTCCCGTCGTATGCCGCCAGCGCGTATGCCACGTCGTTCGCCGAAGGAATCAGCAGCGCGCGCAACAAATCGTTCACGTTCATGTGTTCGCCGGTCTTCAGGCCCACAGTGCTTCCTCCGACTGCCGACGCCACCGTGGGAATGGTCACCACATCGGTCAGTTTGTGATGTTCCAGCACCAGCAACGCGGTCATGATCTTGGTCAGGCTTGCCATCGGACGCTGCTCATCCGGGTTGATTGCCATCAGCTCTTCGCCGCTTTCCACATCCACCAACAGCACGCCAGATGCCGAGAGCACGGGACTCTGGATAGTGTGGCTGTGCAGCACCGACGGACTGCTGACGCGCATGACTTCCACGCCCGGCGGCGGAACGAGGGATTGGACGCCGTGCGACGCCGGAATGGCGCCGAGCAGCAGCAGCGAGGCAAGGGTTCGGATCATGTGCGAGTGGCAGCAAATCAGGGGGCAATCGTCCCGCGCGACCGGGGCGATGGAGCCGGATCACTTGTAAATGACTCTGTCTGAAATTCGGAGGTCGATGTACTCCTTCACCTGGTCAAGCGAAAGCGAGCGCAGGAACTCTCGGAAGCGGCGAAATTGTACGTCAAGCGGGCTGCTCAAATCAAACCAGAGCGAGACCTTTTCCAGGCGAATATGGAACTCCTGGGCACGCAAATACATGGTCATTCCGGTCACCTGGTACCCGAAGTCGGTCTGCAGCGTGTTTCTGGCGTCAAATAGCGTTCGGAGTACCGCCGGAGCGATCACCAAAGAGCGGTTTGCAGGCCGTACGCCCCAGTCCACCAGAATGATGCGCGGGAGTTTCTCTTTGGAAAGCTTGATTGACGAGAAAACCGCATGGCCGCGGGAGGTCACATACGCATACGTCATCGAGCCGGTTTCGGTCGCGCCGGTTCCTGTCACAACAGGTTGGTCTTCACCCTCCAAATCCAGTTCGGCGATCACCGGATCTAAATACAGCGACACAGCCAGCGTGGATGGATATGTTTTTTCGATATCGACGCTGCGGATGTCGGGAAACTGTTCCGATAGCATCTCGGTCACCTGCGCTTTGCTCACAAACAGCAGCCGTCCCTGGAACAGCGGTGACAGCGCCTGTTGAATCTCTTCTATGTCGATGCGCGGATCCTGACGGCGGATCTGGATCTGCTTCACGTTGAAGATCGGCGAAAACAGCAGCGTGCAGATACCGACCAGGATCACCGCTGCCAGCAGGATCGCCAGCCACATGCGGAACTCCACCCAGAACACCTTCAGGCTCTTATTCCAGCGCCTGGTGTTGCGGCCGAATTGCTCGCGCCGCCGTTTAAACCCGCGGGCGGGAGCGCGCGAGTAACGTTTGGCGATGGATTGTGCCATCGGGCCGGTCGGCCGGTTCAAACTTTTGGGCAGCCGCGACGGAGGACGCAGAGACATCGGATGGAGTGTATCGTATAGTGACCCCGATGCGCACGGCTCTCATTGCAGACTGGCTCCCGACGTTTGGCGGAGCAGAACACGTGGTCTCCGCACTGCGGGGCATCTGGCCGGATGCGCCGGTGTTCACGACGGTCGCCAAGCGCGGCAATCTGGGCCCGCTGGATGCCGCCGATATCCGTACCGGCAGGCTGCAGTGGCTGTACCGTCTCATCGGACGCCACCAGTATCTGCTGCCGCTGATGCCGCGTGCCATCGAGGACATCGATCTGCGCGGCTACGACCTCATTATCAGTTCATCGCATGCGGTCGGCAAAGGAGTCATTCCTCCGTCGAATGCGGTGCATGTGTGTTACTGCCACACGCCCATGCGGTACGCCTGGGAGATGGAAGAGGAATACCTGAAGGACTTCCGTATCCGCGAACCGCTGAAGACTATCGTTCGTCGCCAGCTCAAGCGTTTGCGCCGGTGGGATTTGTCGACTGCCAAACGCGTCGACGTGTTCATCGCGAACTCGTCCGAAACACAGGAACGCATCGCGCGCATTTACGGACGCGAGAGTACTGTCATTTCTCCGCCCGTAGAGGACAGGTTTTTTGATGCGCCCTCAACGTCTCAAAACTCAGATTCCTATTTTTTGGCGATCGGACGGCTTGTTCCGTACAAGCGTTTCGATCTGCTCATCGAACTCGCAAACGTACTGAGGCTTCCACTTTGGATCGGCGGTACCGGCACCGAGCGTGCGCGCTTGCAGGCCATGGCCGGACCGACTGTAAAATTTCTGGGCTTCGTGCCGGATGCCGATCTTCCGACGCTGTACGCGGGTGCAAAAGCAGTGCTGTTCCCGCAGGTTGAAGATGCCGGAATCGTCCCTCTGGAAGCCATGGCCAGCGGTACGCCTGTCATCGCGCTTGGGAGGGGCGGCGCACTGGATGTCGTCGTCGATGGTGTAACAGGGTTACTTGTTCCGGATCAAACTGTGGATGCATTCTCTGCTGCGATCACCCGCGCCAACGGCATCGCATGGAACCGCGCCGGCATCCGCGAACACGCCCGGCGTTTTTCGGATGGCGAGTTCAAGCGGCGCATTTCTGAAACGGTGCAACAGTCATTGACGCGAAAAACCCGCGTGCTAGCATAAAATCACTTCCACCCTCCCTCTATGGAAAACGTCTACCTGACCGCCCCGGAACAAAAACTGTTCTTGATGTTCGACGATGTCGTCCGCAAAAAGTACACGGTCGTCAGCGAAACCGCCGAAGGATTCGAAACCCCCAACGAAATGGAAGCCCGCCTGAATCTGCTGGCCGGACAGGAATACGGCGAGGTGCAGAAGGCCGCGCATGACATCTGTGAGCGTCTCTCGAAGTCCGGTGACCTCGATGAACTGCCCGCCGACATGACCGAAGGCAGCATCGAAGCGCTGCTGTTCCTCATCGGAGCACACGGACTCACCGACATGATCATCACGGTTCTGCGCACCAGCACGGCCGCCGAAGCTGCCGACGCAGCCGCGACGCTGTCGGTCATCCGTCATGCATTGCTCGAAACCAATCTCGCGGGTCGCGCGTAATCCCTCTTCCCTCCCTTTGTCATGGCTACCGCAAGAACACCACAAGAGAATCCAAATGAGACTACGTTGAGAGCGCAGAACGAAACGCTCAGGCAGCAATTGGCGATACAGAAGCAGAATTTTGACGCATTGCAGGCCAGGCTCGGACCCGGTTGGGGTAGGCGCACAATGAACGCCGTAACACACCCGGTGCAGAGCACTGTAAGCGGAACCAAGAGCCTGCTGTGGAAGGGAATCAAATGGGGCTCGCTTCTGATAGGTGCGGCTGCACTGACCAAGCTGGTCGACCGCAGATTCCCGGATATGGGTATTCAGGACAAGTTGGGCAGGGCCGCGAACTGGACGATCGACAATGCCAAGTACGGGGTGACCCAAGGCAGCGATTGGCTGGTACGACAGGCCGATGCCCACCTGCCCTCGAATATAACAGGAGCGCCTGGAGCACCCATTCCTCCGGCAAAGTAAGCCTGTTCCGGAGGCAAGTGTAAAAAGGGCCGTTTTGTGCTATACTGAGGGGAAATACCCATATTCATTACGCGCTCAAAGGTATCGCTCATCGGCGTCTGTCTGGTGCTTGTGTTGTGCCCGGTTGCTGCGCATGCGTATTTGAGCCCGGCTGATGTGTTCGGCGGCGGTCAAAATCCGCCACCGCCACCTCCTCCGCCACCTCCACCATCGCCGACTCCTCCGCCCCCTCCGCCAATTGTGCAGTCGTCGTCCAGCTCCAGTTTGCCGCCGTTGCCATTTGGTGAGGGCGATTCTTCATCGTCGCAGGCATCAGGCACCAGTTCATCGTCTACAACAGGTACGCCTCCCCCTCCCCCACCCCCGCCGCCTCCACCTCCCCCGCCACCGCCTCCTTCACCGACGCCAAATCCTCCGCCACCCCCGCCTCCTCCAAATTATCCGAATCTTCCGAAGGCGCAGGCGTTTATGCCGGCACCACCTCCGCCACCTCCTTCGCTGGCTTCATACGATAACCAGGCGCATACCGATTTTGTCGCAACGCCGACGCGCAGCAACGAGCTGCCGCCCGCTCCTTCTCCGGCACCTGAGCCGTCTGCCGAATCGACTGACTATGCCGCAGCTCCGTCCGAAGAGCGTGATCAGACATACGCAGAGTTATTCGCTTTGACCGGTGATGGCGAACTGCATTCCGGTGCGCCGATCATGACGTCATCCGGCCCCGGAACGACGATTGCAATCGGGTCGGTATTGTTCGCGCTGGGAGTGACGATGTTGCAGGTGCGCCGCCGCATGCGCTTGATGTGATACGCGTATTTTTGCGCATACACACTGCCTGCACAGACGCAGCCGATTTTACCGATTGCGCTTTGCCAACAGCAGTCTATGATCGTTTTTAAATGCAAGTTCAGGAGAAAGTCGGCGCGGTAGAAGTTGTTGCTGTGCATGAAGCTGCCGACACCCCTGCAGCTGCCGAGGTCATCGCTCAACAATCACGCTCCAGAGTTCGCCGTATCGCGATGCGCACGCTTCGGGCACTGACGGCAGTCACCGCGGCAACGCTTTTTACGGTTGCCATTGCGGGTGTGGTCTACAAGGTCAATCGTGTGATCGAGGACGCAAAGGATCAGCGTGAAGCCGATGATTTACTCCAGAAGCGCGAGGCCAAAGCAGCCACGCTGAATATCCCCAAACCCCCGCTGACTTTTGCCGAACTGAAAAATAAAAATCTCATGAAAGTCTTGGGGGAAGACATACAGGTCGGTCAGCACGTGCTGCGTTTTTATGAATGCAAAACCCCCAAGGAATGCGCGGAAAATGAAGACGGCGAAATCCGCTTCAGCGTTACATCTCCAGGCCCCTCTGCGGGTGATCCGCATGAAAAAGTCGCTTACAGACTAGGCGAAGATTTTCGTGGCTCGCTGACCAAAAAGACCCCGGTGCGGGTTATACAGAAGCCGGACGGATTCTATGCGCTGGAGGCGAATTTTTCCGTGCTGGGCAAGGTACAGGTCGGCGAAGCTGAGATTATCGGAATGATCGATGCGCATGTCACGGATCGCACAGTGCGCGGTAATGAAGCGGTCAAGAAAGAAAAAGAAAAGCTTCTCCTTGCTGCCCTCGTCGGCGGAGCCCCGCTGGCTGCAAAGTCGCTCAAACCGAGTAAGTCGTTTACCTTGAGCATGCCGTACGACTACACCAATCCTATTAAGTCCGGCTGGGAGCGGTACAAGGCGCATTTTGACGTCGAGGTTCATGACGAAGAAAAGGGGGGTGGTGCGGAGGTCGTGTCCGCGCGCTAACATAGACGTATGCAGCGCTCCCGGAGTTCGCACAAAGGCGAGAACGGCAAGGTCGCCATCATTGGCGGCAGCCGCCATCAGCATGGTGCGCCGCTTTTCTCCGCGTTGGCCGCCGAGAAGTCCGGAGCAGATCTTTTGTATGTGTTCGTACCGGCCTGCCACGAAGAAGTCGCGAAAGCTGCATCGCTGAATTTCCAGGTGCACACGTTCGGCGATGACTCGAAAGCAGGTGACGAGATGAGTGATGACGATATCAAACGGATGCTGAAGGTGCTTGCGACCATGGATTGCGCAGTGATCGGTCCGGGTTTGTCGCGCTCGGCATCATCTCTGAAGGCCATCGACCGTCTGGTTGCCTCTGCGCCCTGCCCATTGGTGCTGGATGCGTCAGCACTGCAGCCGGGCACTCTGAAGGCTGCTACCGGTAAACAGACCGTCCTCACGCCGCATTTGGGCGAACTGGAACGGATGGGCATGCAGATCGACGATCTTCCTGCCATCGCGAAAGAGCACAATGCCGTGATTCTTCTGAAATCCGAAACCAGTCTGGCCGTCTCCGAAATGGGCGACACGCACGAAGTCTCCGGTGGCAACGCCGGTCTTACCGTTGGCGGCACGGGCGATGCGACTGCAGGCCTGATCGCGGGTCTGATGGCGCAAGGCACAAGCCGGTTCGAAGCCTGTGTTCTCGCCAGCACCGTCATCAAGCGCGCCGGAAAAATGCTCTACGAAACACACGGCTACGCCTACGGCACCGCGCACGTCATCGAGTGCATTCCGGGGTTACTGCACAAGCTCACAACCGCATGATCAGCTCTCCGTTCACTTTGTTCGGTCCCGCCCTGCGGGACCGGCTGCGGCTCGACTTCCTCGTCAAACAGGACGCGGTCGGCAACGATGCCGACATCGGCAGCGTGACAGGTTCAGCAAAGACCGTTGGTCTGCGCCAGCTACACGGCAACGTCGTGCACGTCGTCCGTGAGCCGTCCTCGCGCATATTGCAGGGTGACGGGCTGATTACAGATGTACCCGGCCTCACGCTCACCATCCGTTTTGCTGATTGCCAGGGACTGGTCGTCTACGCCCCGGGAAAAAACGTGGTGGGTCTCATCCACGCCGGGTGGCGCGGCGTCATCGCAGGCGTCATTCCGTCGTTTTTTCTGGCACTTAAAGAGGAGTGGGACATCAACCCGGACCAGGTTCTGGTCGGCATTGGGCCGTCGCTGTGCCTGAAATGCGCTGATTTCACCGATCCTGCCAAGGAAGTGCCGTCATTGCAGAAGTATACGGTCGGACGATGCGTGGATCTGCAGGCTGCGGCAGACGATCAGCTGAAAGAGCTTGGCGTTCCCGCTTCCGCTATCGAACGTTCGCCGGACTGCACGCGCTGCAATCCGGACACGTACTGGACCTACCGCGGCGGACATCGGGAAGAAGTGACCAACGGGAATATCAACGCCTTCGCTGCGGCGTTGAAATAATTCGCCGTCCTTTTGCTCGCCATGCTTTTTAGTCAGGCGTACTATCGCGGGTATCTCGACGATACGTGAGTGCGCAAACGCTTTTTCTCTGATATTCGTTACGGGAGGCTTAATCTCCGGGGTCCGTGGATCCTGGATGCGGCCACCCACCTGGGCAACCAGGGACGAGCCGAGCGCACAACGGTCGTCTTGATATGCGGCACGAAAGGAAACCTAAAGGTTTCCTCTCGTGGGCTCTCCTTCCGAAGAGGTGCGGCTCCAGACCGGCAGAGCCGGTCTTCGCCGGTTTTTTCTTACGCAAGCGAACATTGAGGTTGGTGTATTTCTTGCCATTTAGGAATTCGGAGCAGGCATTCCGCCCGCGTATTGTCGAAATACGGTATCATGACGTTCTCCTATGGAACTCCTCCAGCCGCTCACCGACCGCATGCAGAAAGCCGACGCGCTGCTCTCGCCGCTTGCCGTGAAGCATTCGGACGGGCTTGGCCGTACCGTTCCAGAGCCACCGGATGAGACGCGCTTTCCGTTCCAGCATGACCGCGACCGCATCATCCACACCCAGGCGTTCCGCCGCCTGAAGCACAAAACGCAGGTGTTCGTGTCGGGTCATGGCGATCACTATCGCACCCGCATCACCCACACGTTCGAGGTGGTGCAGGTCAGCCGAAACCTGGCTCGTACACTCGGATTGAACGAAGATTTGGCCGAAGCGATCGCGCTGGCGCACGACTTGGGTCACACGCCGTTCGGTCACGCCGGTGAAGACGCGATGGACGCGTGCATGAAAAAGTACGGCAAAACGTTCGAGCACAACGAGCAGTCACTTCGCACGGTCACACTGCTGGAAGATCACTCATCATCACACCGTGGACTGAACCTGCATCTGGAAGTACTGGAGGGCCTCATGAAGCACCGCACGCCGCACGACCAGCCCAATACGCAGCCCATCCCCCGCTCGCCGTCGCTGGAGGCGCAGGTGGTCAACCTGGCTGACGAAATCGCCTACACCGCGCACGACATCGATGACGGCATCCGTGCCGATTTGTTCACGATGGCAGATCTGCGCGGGCTCAAGCTTGGCGCTATGGCAGCCGAACGGGCGAAGGGCAAAGGCACCGAGATCCGGGGCTCGGTCGTCTATTTCCTGGTCACAGATTTGTACCAGACGATCGCCACGCTTCTGAAGCAGCACCGCATTCAGTCTTTGAACGACGTGTATGCCGCCACGTCCCCGCTTGCAGCGTTTTCCCCGGATATGCAGGCAATGGCCGATGAACTGCGCGGCTTCTTCTGGAAGCGCATGTACCTCAGTCCTCCGGTGGTGGCTCAGGCCGACCAGGGCCGGCACGTGATCGCAGGGCTCTTCGATGCCTATATGAAGAATCCCCCGGCCAAAGTCACCGCCCTGCATGAGCGCAATGGCGGAGACCGTGAAGACGCGGTGAAGGACTACATCGCCGGGATGACGGATACCTTCGCTATCGAGCGACACGCCGCTTTATAGCCTGAACGGCTCCACATAATCCTCCGGATCCACCAGTACGCCATCCACTTTTATAAACCAGTGCAGGTGTTCACCGGTAGTCATCAGACCGGCACCTTGCGAACCGGGGCGTCCGCCGGATTTTGCGATCGCGTCTCCGCGCATGACCACGGCACCTTCTTTTACCAGCGCTTCGCTGATGTGGCCGTAGCCCGTTTCAAATCCGTCATCATGCGTCAGCACGATGTAGCTGTAGCCAAGCCCGTTGAGCGAGACGGTTTTCACCGTGCCGTCGGCAGGAGCAAGTATCTTCGTTCCCTGTGTGGTCGGGATGTCGGTCGCATGGTGATCAACACCGAAGATCTTGCGGTAGTTTGCGTCGTCGAAGTGCGCAGACAGGCCGAGCAGCGGTTTCACCGGCCAGCTGAAGCGGAACGACTTCTTGGGCGTATTTCTGGTAAAGTCGGTGCCCTGTGCATCCCACAACTGGTGCAGCGATGCAGTCAGCAGCCTGTCAGACGCTTCGCGCTCTTTAATGATCGCAAGCAGCACCTGGCGGCTGTCATTCACCTGCCGCACGATTTCCGGTGAATTTTCGTTACGCAGGGCTTCGTCTTCCAGCTGAATCAGCTGATAGCGAAGGATGTCCTCTTTCTGCGCCAGTACTTCTTTGTTCACGCGAACACGGTCGATGACCTGCTGCGATTGCGAGATCAGCGAAGCACTGTCCGTACCTCCTACGCCATTGGCGGAGGACTGTGAAATCGAATGTCCGGTGTAAAACAATACACCGACAGTCATCATGCCGAGTAAAGTCCACGGCCGCGGAATGTTGATTTGTATTTGCATGGGTATCGGATAAGTATACCTGAATTTTGGATTTTGCGCGAGTTGTCCGTGTTATACTTTTAGTATGAAAAAGATCGGTGTCTTTTTTGACGCGCCCGGCTATCACGAGTATCCCTTCGATATCGAGGAGTACGTCGTGGCGTACGATGAACTCGCAACCGAGTTTGCCAGGCAAGGCGGGCAGTTTTTCATCGTCCGCGGGCAGGACACGTTCTTGGGCAACAACCGGTTTTCCCGCGGCTGGCGCTTCGGGAACGCCGAATTTGAGGCAGTCGAGGAGCCGATAACGCTGGACGTGATTTATGACAAAGGCCACTTCGTTTCCGACGGTGCTTCGGCCGTGCTTAACGACCGCGAACTCGACGATCTGTGCGTCGACAAATGGAAAACCTGCCAGCGTTTTCCGGAGTATTCGCCGCACACCGAGTTGGTCCACGATGAAAAGGAACTCCGTGCGGCACTGAAGAAATTTCCGGAAGACAGAATCGTCTTCAAGCCGAAGGACGGTGAAGAGGGCAAGGGCGTGATCATCGGTTCAGCTGCCGACATTCTGGCTGCAGAAAGCCAATTTCCGGCTTTGGTACAGGAATTCATAGATACCTCCGGCGGCATTCCAGGCATCGCGGACGGATTGCACGATCTGCGTTTGCACTCCATTTGCGGAGAGATGGTGCTGGCCTTCGTGCGCACGCCCGCCGAGGGAAAACTGGTCGCCAACGTTTCACAGGGAGGCACCGAAACAGAAGTCCCGGCCGACAAAGTCCCGGCCGACGTGATGAAGATTTTCCGTGATATCGACAGCCGCCTGTCGCACTATCCAAAACGGGTGTTTTGCGTCGACCTTGGGCGCGGTCATGACGGCGTATGGAAACTTATCGAATTGAACTCCAAACCAGGCCTCAGTGCAGACTGGCGCGGGGGCGGATACCGGCTTTTCAAGCAGAAGCTGGTGGATGTGTTTTTGGCTTAGAAAAGGCCTGAAAATGCAGAAAAACCGTCCCGGTGAGTACTAAAATATTCAAATAAAACATTCTTGTAGTATTAGCAAATAGGACCCCGTCCGAAAGAGGCCTTTTTCTGGTATAATCATACGATTGTATTCACACAAAAAACCATTCACGGCTGACCACTGTCGCGTGGCAAAAATCGCGACGTGGATTTCGATTGCCGCGATGCTGGCACACACGCTTTTTCTGAACACTCCGGCGTACGCCGCCGCAGAGACTTTGTTCAGCACCGAGGCCTTCTCGGTCATCGATAACAGCGATAGCACTGCGACAACACTCGACCTGCGGTTCGGTACCGCGCTCGGCCAGCGTCTGTACTACGACAGAACGAACTTGCGATTCCAATTCACACGCAGCCTTGCGGTTGCCGGTGACGTTACGGCTACCGGATCCATCACTGCCGCGGGCACGCTTTCCGGTAAATCCCTGATCATCTCCGGTGCAGCATCCATCTCGGGTGCGACGCTGTTCCGCACGACAGTCACAACCAAAGGCGCATTCTCCGGTGCCAGCTTGTACGGTGCGGGTCTCGGCGATTGTGCCAACACCACCACCTCCAAAATCGTCTACAACCCCGCGACCGGAAAATTCATCTGTGCCACTGACCAGACTGGTGGCGGAGGGGGCTTAAGCTTCACGACTGCTTCCGGCGTATTCGTGAACCAGGGTGGCGACACTATGACCGGCCAGCTGACAATTCGCCCAACAGCAGGCAATGCTGGAATCGGACTGAACGTCGCGGCAACAATGTCCGGCAACATGCTGCGTGTCAGCAACAATGCCACGGTGCATGGCTCACTCACCTCGAGCGGCGCCATCCGTACAGACTCCGGAGTGACACTGAATGACTCCGCGCTTGCGCAGGATGCCATCCTGAACTTCGGCAACTCGGTCGCCGGCCAGACGATTAAATTCGCGCATGCCAGCCAGACGTTCCGTTTCTCCAGGGGCATTTCTGTGCCTGGCACCATTTCCGGTACCACGCTCGTCATCGATAAAAACGGTTCGTTCTCCGGCGCTCTCCGGGTACTCGGCAACGGTCTGTTCGACGGTGGCACGCTGTTCATCGATTCCGCAAACAACCAGGTGTCGGTGAACCGGTCTTCAGGACCCAAAGCCACGTTCGAAACAGTCGGAGTGATCTCCGGCGCGTCACTGATCGTCTCCGGTGCGTCGTCATTCTCCGGCGCCGCGCTCTTCCGCACTACCGTGCAGACCAAGGGCACCTTCTCCGGCCAGACACTCCGTGTCAGCGGCAATGCCGACGTCACCGGCATCCTGAGCGCCAGCGGAGCCGTGCATTTCGACGCCAACCTCTCGCTCAACGATGACGCCACCGCGACTGACGCCTCACTGTTTTTCGGCAACCCGTCCGGAAACCAGTATTTGTCTTTCTTTAACTCCAACCAGACATTCCAACTCAGCAAAGGCATCACCATAGCCGGACAGGTAACGGCCGGAGCGATATCCGGCAGTTCATTGGTGGTCTCGGGTTCCTCGTCATTCTCCGGTGCCATGCTCGCTTTGCGCTCCATCACGACCAAGACGTCGTTCTCGGGTGCCAGCTTCTTCGGCTCAGGCCTCGGCAGCTGTATGGGAGCGACGACAGACAAAGTGTTGTATAACCCGACGACCGGAAAATTCAGCTGTGGCGCCGATCAGGGCGGAGGCGGTGGAGGCATTTCGCAGACCGCGGCCGATGCGCGGTACGTCAATCAGAGCGGTGACAGTATGACCGGCGCGTTGCATATCGACTATGCCAGCGGAGATGTGCTCAACCTCTCAGGAGGAGTCCTGCATGTGTCGCCGTACGGCAGTCCTCTCCAGATGACCGGCGCGAACGTCGGCGCGAATGTCCGCAGCATCTACGTCAGCGGCAAGTATGCATTCGTCGGATTGGATTCGGTGGCCGGTCACGATCTGCGCATCTTCGACGTCCATAACCGCTCCAACCCCACGTTCATGAGCGGCATCGACGTCGGTGCGAACGTGAACGTGATAATCCGTGTTGGTAAATTCCTCTACGTCGGCACAAGCGCTGTCGCTGGTACCTGTACCCGCAATACGGTCACCGGCTGTGAGTTCCGCATCTACGATGTCAGCAATCTTTCCAGCCCCGTTGCGTTCGGCGGCGTTGATTTCGGCGTCGGTGTGAACGATATGCAGGTTATCGGTGAACTTGCGTACATCGCCAACGACGTCGTCTCCGGCACGTGTAGCGCGCTCACTGGCGCGACACTCAACGGCTGCGAGTTTCGTGTGTACGACATCTCGAACCCGTACATGCCGGCTCCCATTGGTGGCATCAACGACACCGTCGATGCCCGTGGTCTGTACATCAACGGCGCACAGGCGCTCATCGTCTACGATTCGGACAACGGCGCCGGTAACGAGCTCAAGATTTTCGCCATCAACAACCACAGCAACATCCAGGGTATCGCCGGCATCAACTCCGGTGTGAACGGTCTCAACTTCAACTCCATCACCGTGTCCGGCAAGTATGCCTACATCGGCACGACCGCTGATGGCGGCGCGTGCTCCGGAGCCACCGTCACGGGCTGTGAATTCCGTATCTATGATGTCGGTAATCCCAGCACCCCGACCGCCGTGGGCGGCCTGGACTTCGGTGTCACGGTGAACTCCGTCGAAATCGCGGCAAACACGATCTTTGCCGGTCTCGGCAGCAATGCCGGAGCGGAATTGCGTAGCATCGAAGTGGCCAACCCGGCCGTTCCCCTTGGCGTAGGCGGCAGGGAGCTGGGCACCGGCCTGAACAGCGTCGTGCTGGCCGGAAAATTCCTTTACCTGGGTGCGGATTCGCAGGCTGCGGGCAACGAGTTCTTCATTCTCGACGCGCCGGGCATAGAGGCGCCGAGCGCCACCATCGGATCCATCCAGGGCAGCAACCTGACGATCACCGAAAATGCGCGCATCAACAACACGCTGTACATCGGTAACGGTCTCAACGTCGGTCGCGGTGGCGTCAACCTACGCGGCCCTTTGTCGGTGCAATCCACCAGCACCGGCTCGCTCTACACCGGCCTGGACATCAAAAACCTCACCGGCACCATGATGTTCTCGGTGCGTGATGACGGCTTCGCCGATGCGTTCCGCGGCTTCAACGGATACAACGGGTATTTGGGCGAAGAGTTCAATGACGAGAAGGCTGCCGTGACCGCCGATAACGTCGTATGGGGCGACAACCAGTCGTGGGTGGGGGACGTCAGCGCGACCACCTGTTCGTTCGCCGTGCCCGATGACATGTGGCCCACCGTACACCGTTCGCAGATCGCCGGAGCGACAACCGGTTCCGCCGGAACGGGATGCAACTTGTACATGGGTCTGGCGGCCGGTGACCCGATGAACTTCATCACCTCGACCGGAAGCTGGGCGCGCGTTGTGTCGAAGGCGCGCATCAACACCACGACTACCAGCACCCATGTGTGGATTGGCATGTTCGGCACGGTTGCTGCCAACAACGTGAACGAACCGGCGCAGGGCATGTACTTTACCGGGTCGGGTACCACCGAATGGCGCGCCACCATCAACCCTGCCACCGGCGTCAGTACGTATCTGCGTTGCCCTGGAGCGAACATCCAGACCGGCTACGGCAAGTACGCGTTGTTCGACATCACGACCGAATCGCCGAACCGTGTCCGTTTCCGCGTGGATCCCGATACGACCGACGGTATCGACTTCATCAACTGCGGCATAGGTGATCCTTCCAACGTGAAAGAACGCCTAGGCGTCGGTGCGGTGTATGTCTCCAGAACGGGCGCCACGGGTACGAGACAGCTCGACATTGACTACATCCGTGCGTGGACAAAATAGGATGACCGTGTCTGCTGCGGCTTTACAGGAAGCGCGCGACACGTGACAATCCTCTCCATGAAGCAGTCAGGATTCATGGGGGTTGTTGGCCGGCGGTACCGTTGGTGGATGCCCCCGTTGGCATCCGTCATCTTTCTTGCCGCACTGTTTCTGTTTCAGGGGATCGTCGCCTGGAATTGCCAGCATTCGTACGACCTGCTGAATCCGCAATGGCGATGCGGCGAGACTCCGCCGCTCAAGCGAGAGTACGAGGCATTCAAAGATGAGCTTGTCCTCTTGCTGGAAGATCTCCGAAAGACCCAAGGCGTCGAAGTCGCGCTGTATTTCCGCGATCTGCAGTCCGGTCCCTGGTTTGGCATCGGCGAGGAAACGGAGTTTTACCCCGCGAGTCTCAGTAAACTTCCGACCATGCTTACGCTCCTGAAGATCGCCGAACGCACCCCGGACGTGCTGCAGAAAAAGATCGGATTGGAAGAAGCGCCGCCGGTCGTAGCCAGCGTGAACCCGTCTGATTCCGCCAAAACGCTGATCGTCGGAGAGGTCTACACGGTCGACGAGGTGCTGCGCCGCTCCATCGTTTACTCCGATAACTACTCCGATTTCCTGCTGAAGGTGTTCATCGCCGATGTCACTGGCTCACAGGACTTTCTGCTGAAAGCGTTCAAAGAACTCGGCATGCTGCACGTCGATGAGAAGACATTTACGCTTTCAGTGAAAGAGTACTCATCCATTTTCCGTATCCTTTACAACCGGCAATTCCTGGACAGAGAACTTTCGCAAAAAGCCCTCAACCTGCTAGCGCAAAGCGATTTTTTGGCCGGACTTAAGGCCGATCTGCCTCCGGATGTGAGAGTGGCTCACAAGTTTGGCTACTTCGTCGGCGACAAGGCCAAGAAAGAGCTCCTGCAGATGCATGACTGCGGCATCATCTATCATCCGCAGGCACCGTACACACTGTGCATCATGACCCGTGGCAGCGATCTGAGTGTTATGACCGGCACCATCGCCGATATCTCGAAGCTGGTCTACGACGAGGTCACGTCCCACGCGAGCCTGGGGTCGCTCTAAAATCCTGAACATCGTCCGTCCGTACTTCCGGTCATACCCGAGCCAAATCTTGGTAACGCGGGCGTTTTGCGCTGCCTGTCGCGTGAACTCTTGTGCCGGTTCCCTCACAGTGCCCGCACTCTTTTCCCCACCATGCATATGCCCGGTCGAATGCTCATCGCCGACGATACGCCCGAGAAACTGCATGTCATGTATAGGGCCGCGGCATCGGCGCTCCCGCGCGGCACCGTCATCGATATCGCGACATCGGCCAAGCAGGCGCTGCAGATGATCGGTGCCAGAGGCAAAGAGTACGATCAGGCACTGATCGATTTCGATTTTCCGCGTGAAGACCGCAACGGTGAGGACATCGTCCGCGCACTGCGGATCCGTAACAGCCGCGCATTTATCGACTGCATTACCGCCCGTCCGCTGGGCCAGCCGTTTGACGAAGCCAGGGATGCCACGTTTGCCGCCGGAGCGAACCGGGCGACATGCTTTCTGCAGCCGGAGATCAGCGGTTGTATCAGGGCGCTTGTAGCGTGATAGCATTTCTCATAACCGCCGCATCCACACGCCTTTGCGCTGTTTCCGGCCTCCGGCATGTTGCGTTTTCCCGAAAGCGCGGGGAGTATGAGCCTTAACATGAAAATTTCAGTACGCCCGGCCGGGTTTGCGCTGCTGCTCTGCTGCGGTCTGCTGGCAGGTTGTGCGACGCATGTCCCCGGCTGCAATGACCCGGATTTTTCACTGCTGAGCCCGAATGCGCGTTGCCCCGACGGAGATGGCGTGAAGTTCGTCGCGGAATACGAAGAGTTCGAGGCGCAACTGGAAGACTGGGTGGAACAGCAGAAGGCCAAGGGTTCCATAGAAGAAGCGGGCGTCTACTTCCGCGATCTGCGCGCCGGCCCGTGGTTCGGCATCAACGAGCGCGCCGAGTTTGTGCCTGCCAGTTTGCTGAAAGTGCCGCTGATGATCGCCATCCTGCATGCGGCCGATAAAAATCCGCTCTTACTCAGCCAGCAACTGGAGATGTCCGGCGCATATTTGGGCGTCAACAACGTTGACGATCCGGCGAGCCAGTCCATGCAGCCGGGTAAGCCTTACACTGTCGATGAACTGCTGTACAAAATGATCGTCTACTCGGACAACGCGTCGCGCGACATCCTGCAGCAGGCTATGGATCCGCTCACGCCCGACGGCGATTCCGTCAGCGCGGTCTACAAAGAAATCGGCATGCTGGCGGCGGAGGATAAAAACACGCTTACGGTGAAATCATACTCATCGTTGTTCCGCATTCTGTATAACGCCCGGTATCTGTCACAAACGTCGTCGCAGAAAGCGCTCGATCTTCTCAAGAGCTCGGTGTTCGTGCACGGACTGGTGGCAGGCGTGCCGCCCGGGACGGTGGTCGCCCACAAATTCGGGGTGCGGGCTCTGGATGACGAGCAAACCAAGCAGTTTCATGATTGCGGCATCGTCTATTACCCCAACCATCCGTACCTGCTCTGCATCATGACCCGCGCAAAGGATCTCGAAAAAGGAGTCCTCTTCCTGCGGGAGGTTTCGCACCGCGTCTACACCGAAGTCGATGACAAGATGAAGGCCAATCCGTAAACAAAAACCCCTCCGGTCAGGAGGGGTTTGGAATGCGAATGCTATGGCCTCAGGTCATGCTACGGGATGTTGTTCTCCCAGTTGAAGTTCAGGAAGCCCACTTCAGCGAAGCCCGACGAGTTGGATGCCATCTTGATGAGCACCGTGATGTTGGTCTTCGGAGTCCAGGTGCCGGCGCTGAGCGGGATGTTGGCGGTCGTGAACGAGTTGTTGTTCAGTGAGCCTGTTCCGTCGCGCACGACTCCGGCGCTGTCGATGACGCGTACCGTGATGTGGTTGGTCGAGACGGTTCCGCCGCCGACTCCGGTGCGGTAGCGCAGCTGCAGTGACTTCACCGGATCCCATGACGAGAAGTTGTCGGGGATGCGCACGCGTACCGAGATCCAGTAGTCCTGAATGCCGGCCTTCGTGGATGTCCAGTGGTAGAAGTTCTCGTACTGTCCGATGTTTCCGCCGGAAGCCGTCAGCTGACCGATGAAGCTGGATCCGCTGTGGTAGTAGACGTTGTTCGGGTACTCCGGGTGCAGCGAGAGGATTTCGCCGCTTGAGCTGCTGCCTGCACCAGTCTGATCCAGCGCACAGTTGAATTTGCCGGTGATCGGGTTGTAGATCAGTTTGCTGGTCGTGGAGTTGTTACAGTCACCGAGGCCGGCTCCGAAGAGCGATGCGCCGGAGAAGGCTCCTTTCGTCGTCACGCTGGTGCGGAACAGTGCCGCGCCGGAGAACGAAGAGGCGCCGGAGATCACAAGGTTCTTGCCGGACAACGTGCCCTTGGCGGTGATCGAACCGGTAGCGACTATGTTCTGGGCGGAAAGCGTTCCCATCACGTTGGCGTTGTTGTCGATGCGCAGTGAGGAACCGGAGATCGTACCGATCACGCTGATGCTCTTGCTGAACTGGAAGCCCTGGCTGGCATTCACGAACGTGAAGGTCTGGTTGCCGGTGGCGTTACCGAAGGTCAGCACGGCGTTGTTGGAATCAGCATCGTCGTTGATGGTGATGTTGCTGTCAGTTCTGAGCGAACCCGTCAGTGCCAATGCTCCGTTCACGTCGGCATTGCCGGTCACACGCAAAGTCTGACCGGAGAACGTTCCTTTGGTCGTGACCGTGGTGCGGAAGAGCGTTGCTCCGGAGATGGATGCACCGCCCGAAATCACCAAGCTCTTGCCGGACAATGTGCCCTTGGCAGTGATTGAGCCGGTAGCGACAAGGTTCTGAGTCGAGAGCGTTCCCATCACGTTGGCGTTGTTGTCGATGCGCAGTGAGGAGCCCGAAATCGCACCGATCACGCTGATGCCCTTGCTGAACTGGATTGTCTGCGAAGAGTTCACGAACGTGATGGTCTGGTTGCCGGATGTGTTACCGAAGGTCAACACGGCGTTGTTGGAGTCAGCATCGTCATTGATAGTGATGTTGCTGTCAGTCCTCAATGAGCCGGTCAGAGCCAATGCCCCGTTCACGTCGGCGTTGCCGGTCACACGCAAGGTCTGGCCCGACAACGTGCCTTTCACGGTAGCCGTCGTGCGGAACACGGTGGCGCCCGAGAGTGACGACACTCCAGAGATCACCAGGTTTCTGCCGGAGAGCGTGCCCTTGGCGGTGATCGAACCGGTAGCGGTGATGTTCTGCTGTACGTACACGCTGCCCGTTGCGGTCAGCGATCCCATAATGAACAGACCTTTGGTCAGTCTGAAGCGGCCTCCGTTGGTCAGATCAAAGATAAGGCGCGCGTCGATAGCGGTGCCGAATTTCAATTCAATGTTCGTGGTTCCGTCTCCTCCATCGATGCTCTGGAACGATTCCGTGTTCACCAGCAGCGTGGGGTTCCACGTGCTTTGCGCTACAGCGATCTGCGGGATCAGCGGACCCGCAGTCAGAATGACTGCAGATACAACTGCCGCAATACGACGTGCCCAAAGGCTACGGCGCAGCTGAGTTGTGGGGAGAGAAAACATATATTTGTTTTTGTGAATTCCAAACAGTATACCAAATTTGACAATATTGTGCACCCCTAACAAGTTGACACATCTAAAAAGTGGTATGAAGAAAATCTGTTCAGTGCGACCCTCTCTTATTACTTATCCAAGTCGACGTAGTTCATCTTGATGCTGCCGACATGAATCTGGAAGCTGTTTTTGGCTGATACCTTCAGGCGCAGGATGAACTCCTGTCCGGGTGTCCACGTCGGGTTGCCGTTGAATTCCAGATTCGCAGTAGCCCACGACGTCGAGTTCAGGCCGGTGGTGCTGCCGGAGAACGACACGGGTGTTCCATTGGTATCGAATGCCGTGATGTCCAGCTTGTTGTTGGCCGGATCGCCGGACGTGGAACGGTAGTTGATGCTGATCGGGTTCGTCACGCCGTCACGCTGCCAGCGAACGAAGTCCTGGGAAACCGGCACGCGCAGAATGATGTCGTAGTCCTGCATCGTGGGCCTGGTGCTGGTCCACAGGTAGTAGTTGCGCATGGAGATATTATCGTGGCTGTCGACCAGTTGTCCGACGTTGTCCGAGCCGTCACCCTGATACACGGCTTTCTCGAACAGCGGTGCGTACAGTGCCTGGACGTTCTTTTCCCGGTCGTCGTTTTGCGTGATGCGGCGGTCGGTAACAGTCAGGATCGCGCCGGCCGACGTCACGACCTGGGCGATGTTGATAGAGCTTTCATCAGTCGGGAAACCGGTTGTTGACTTCTGCAGTCCGCCCGAACCGAAGAATACGAAGTTCGTGGAGTTCGGTGCCATGCCGATGGTGCCGCCGCCGTAGTTGATGATCTGTCCGCGCAAGCGGTAGCCGCCGCCGGTGACGTTCAGGTTCAGGCCGCCGCCGGACGATGCCTTCAGCGAATCGGTCACGCTCTGGAAGCTGGTCAGGTCGACGCCGTTGATGAGTCCGGTGACTGTCAGGTTTCCCTGCACTTCCAAACTTGCGTTGAAGATGAACTTATTCAGCAGGACGTTATACGACAGCTTCTTGCCCAAGGCGCTGCCGAACTTCAGTTCTATGAAAGTGCCGGAGGTGTTGTCGGTATCGATGGTGAAGAAGTCGATGGTAGTACCGCCAGGGATGGTGCTGAAGAGCAGTTGTCCGTTGTTGTTCAGCACGGGGATGTCGGCAGCGCCGGTACCGGTGTCATGCTGGTCCAAGAAGTCGGAGTTGCGGGCCAGCGGAACTGGAAGCGTCCGGCTGCGGTCGACCAGTGGATCGTTGACGTCGGCGTCCAGCAGCTCGTAGCCGGTATCCGGAGTTGTCGTCAATTTCACTTCCACCTGCAGGCTCAGTGACTTCAACACGCCTTCGCCCAGCTGGCTCAAGTTCGGCAGCGGGTTGACTTTACCGAGTGAGACAGAGAAGTATCCGTTTGAGGCCGGAGTGATCGTGAGCACCTCGTACCAGTGGAGGTAGTTGGCTGCAGCGGCATTGATCGCCCCGGTACCCGTGCTGTCGGTGGGGACATAATCAGGGCTCTTCCAGTAGCTGAAGCGGATGTTCACCGGGCTCGTCACGGCGTTTCCGTTACTGTCGCGAAGTGTTCCTTTATAGGAGCGCTGATCCAGAGTGGATTCGTTCGCGGCATAGGCGTGCGACACCAGGCCGAAGGTCAGCCCGGTCAAAGAGAGTCCGGCAATGAGCAGTATCAGACAGCGGAGTGCCTGGCGCCTGCGCTTTTTGGTGTGCCTGCGCCATGACTTTGAAATATTTTTGCGCCTGACAATAAGAATGTGTCCGGCAACGCTTGCGAACATCAGGGCCGAAAGACCGCTCATTCTGTTTTCGGTGGCCGCACCGTGCATTCCGCTGGCAACCTCACACTCGCTGCTTGTGGTTGCATCGAAGAACGACAGATCTTTGCCGCCGATCTTCTCATAGGAAGGCAGCAGGCGCGGCACGAAAGTTCCATTGTTGAACGGCTTGAACAGTGAAGGTTTATTGGCGGGTGCGGCCGGCTTCGCGGTAGCCGGTTTTGTCTGAGCCGTGGGCTTCTTCACCCTCACTGCAGGAGCAGTTTTCGCAGGCGTTGCAGTTGCCTTGCCTGTGGACTGCGTTTTCACACGGGCAGCAGTCCTGCTCGTTCCTCCTCCATCTCCGATACTAGGCGTGGTTTGGGCAGTGCTTCCCGGCGTCGTGGCACCTTGCGAGTCTGAAACAGGCGGTGGCGGTGGCGGCGGCGGTGGAGTCGGAGCTTCACCTTCTATGGATCCCGAGGCGATCTCGTCGCTGTCGCCTCCATCACCTTCGCTGGATTCCTGCAGCTGGAATGATGCGCTCTGCTGTGCCAACACACGCTGCGGTACTCCGGTCATCCAGAGGATGCAGAGGAGTGAGAGGCCGATGCGGGCGAAGAGGCGGAGCATCGTTACAGGAGGCGCAAGTCGGAAGAAGGCAGGAACGGAATCGGGCCGTCCATCGTTCCGTCGGTCGGAGCGGGGCGGACAGTCTCGGTTGTGTTGTCGGTGTGAGTCTCAATCTCGTGCTCTGCCGGCTCCTGTGCGTTGATGCGTTTGCGTTCATGAGCCGGAGTCTCGCCAAAGAACAGCTGATGTCTGGTGATGATGCGTCCGATCGTGGACGCCGAGACATGCATGCCATGGCGTTCCATCAGCAGTTGCTGAATCGGCAGCTTGCCGAGTGTCGGCTGCTCCCGGCGGATAACACGGATCAACTCGATGACATGCGCATCGGTCTCCGGCGCGCGGACGGTGTGCGGCCGGCGCGACTCTTCTTCCAGCGTGGAAATATCCGATGCATCGAAACGTTCCATCCAGCGGAGCAACGTCGTCCGCGCGATGCCGAAATGGCGGCACGTGAGACTCACGTTGCCGTCGTGCTCGCACGCGTACAGGAACCACTTCAAACGCAGCACTGCTCCTGCACTCAGCTCAAGCGAAACCGCCTGCTTGAGCAGTCGTCTGACGTCCTGTAGTGTGACGCGATGCAGTGACATGTGTGTGGATTTTGTGCAGAACGTGTCTGCGTAATGTTTGGTGCACTCTTTGTGAATTTCACTATTCTTGCCTATATTGTAGCAGAGATGTGAAAAGTTGTCTATAGTCTGTAGGATATGATTCTGAGCTTCGCTTTCTGAAGCCATAATTCAGTAGTTGCGTAGCCATATCCAGTGTGGAGTAGTTGTGTCTGAGCTTTCATTGAGAATACCAATTTTTAGCATAAAAAAATTATTTATTGCTTCAGTCAATAGCTACAATGATAATGATCTTTTGGCTTTAGTAAGGGCTAAATAGGCAAAAGTAGATCATGTCATAATAGGTGCTTCGGTTGTGAAGGAACTTTTGCCATATCGACATCGGAAATACCTGATTTTTGCCTGAGGTAAGACGAAATCGATCTATATGGATTTTCGGCTGGTTCGCAGTTTTCCCCTGCTGCAACAGCCGCACACACACGCTATTCAGTAGAATTCTGTGTGAATGCTGTAGCGTATCTCATTGGTCTTTTTCGGTCGGCAAGGGATGGTACCTCTGCGTTGCCAGACACCGATGCAACCTTGTATTAGTTGTAATAGAACTAATGAATTCTTTGTCAACTGACCTCCCGACTTCAATGAAGAGGTCATTTTGTATCGTATGAGCGCGAACTTTTTCACTGCATCCGCGGAGATCTGTTTGTATGTATCGGATGTGTCTGAACTTCCGCTAAGAGTCAGGGCTGTTGCTGTAAAATCAGCATTTTTTCGTGAAAAGCACCATGCGCAAGAAGCCCTTTTAGAAGCCATCTTCCATTTGCCTGCTGTTGCAAATGGAGGTTGTATCGATTCTCTCCGGACTTTCGGCACCTCTATAATCTTTTGTTTGCTTGCGGTTCGCAGAAGGCTATTGATATGATCACCAAACTTGTTCGATTCATAACCCGCTTTATGTACCCATCTTCGTCCTTCCTTCGACGATCCGCAATTCTGCTGGCTGCACTCGCAGTTCCACTCAGTGTGCACGCCGCCGACACACAATCCTTCTCCGATGTCGGACCCACGCACCAGGCATTCGCCGCAGCGGAGTATCTGAAGGCTAAAAACATCGTCCAGGGTACAGACGGAAAGTTCAACCCGGACGCCAAACTGACCAAAGCAGAAGCAGTGAAGATTTTCGTGGCCGCCATCGCGCAGCCCGGACAACTGGATAAGGCGAGCAACCCCGGATTCACCAACATCCCTGCAGGAGCATGGTATGAGAAGTATGTGTATTTGGGTGCCGAGTTGGGCGTCATCGACGGCCCGCCGAAGGCCACGACTTTTGATGATAAGCAGTTCGTGACGAAAGCAGCATTCATCAAGATGCTTATCGGTGCACGGCAGATCGACGCAATGTCGTCGTACGGCGATATCAAGTTGGCGCTGTCGCCGGATGAAAAGGATGTCGCTCGTTGGGATTACCCCTACATGCGCTACGCACTGGCAAGCACCATCACGACTGTGAACAAGGACGGTCTGCTGCAGCCTGAGTTGCAGATCACCCGCGCACAGATGGCGATCTTCTTCTACCGCCTGGATATGTACCGCGCCGGCCGACGCACGCAGGCAGGTTTGTCCGAGACTGAAGCGAACATCGTCGCCGCACTTCAGATGCTGGACGTTAAAAGAATCGATGACGCCAAGTACGCATCCGCACGTTCACGCCTGACAGCGCTTGGCGCACTCCAGAGCAAGCCGAATGAGCCTATCGTGAAGGGCGCCGTGAAGACCGCCGAAGGGTTCCAGACGCTCATCCTGGCGTACGAAGCCGGCATGAACGGCGAGCTGGACAAGGTGCTGACACTGGCAAAAGACGGCTGGAATCTGGCCGAGAAGGCTAAGCAGTTCAGCCCCAGTTTGACCAACATCGCAGTCCAAATGCAGACGATCGCAAAGAACATGGCCGACGAAGCCCGCCGCGTGAAAGCCGGCGGTGCAGCCGCGATGCAGCAATAATCAGGCCTCCGATCGCGAAGGCCTTCATGGAGCATTCGTAACTGGCCGCCCCCGGGTAAAGGGACGGCCGTTGCCTGTGGGTTTCGCCACAGACGGCGCTCATCAGATCGGCAGTTCCCGCAGCAGCGCCTTCCCGAAGTCGGTTAGCGCGCCGCTCGTCTCGACCGAGACGAGCACCAGATCGACCATGCAGGGCATGATCGCCCCGGTGGTCGGGAGCAGCAGGCCCGGGCACAGGCGGATGATCGAGTCCCGCCCGTCGCCGGCGGGAACGACGCCCTCGGTCAGCAGCGCGCGCAGGTTGAGCGGCATGCTGGCCAGCAGGGAGAACAGGAAGATCGCGACGTCCAGCCGGGCGTGCTGCCCCTTCGGCAGTGCGACCATGGGACGGGTGACCAGGGGAGACATGCGTCTCTCCAAAGAGCGTGCTCCGGCGGGTGTTCTGTCGCAGGTTTCCCCGCGCCATAGCCGAAGTCCGCACACTTTAAACTTGATTTTCCATATGTCAAATAAATCGGATGTTGCCTTCCAGACGCCAAGAAGGGTGCTAGACTCGGCTGCGTATGCACAATCAGAAGACATCGCGGCTGGTGCCGCATTGGCAGGTCGCACTCGGCGTATTTGCGCTGATGTTTTTCGCGGTGCTCATCGCATTCGGCGGATCGCTGTTTCAGAATTTTCATCAGATCGACGACACGTATCTGGTCGTGAATAACCTGGCCATCCGCGGTGTGACGGTCGATCATCTCAAAACCATTTTCACCACGTTCGATCCGGAGCTGTACGTTCCGCTCACACTGTTCACGTATCAAATTGACTACATGCTCGGCGGTCTGCATGCCGAACTGTTTCATCTTACAAACCTCCTGATTCATTCCGGAAACGCCGTGCTTCTGGCGTGGTTGCTCTATCTTTTGCTCGGAACCGGCTGGCCTGCCAGCCGGGCGAAAGGCTGGATCGCCATCCTCTGCGGCCTGCTGTTCGCCATTCATCCGCTGAACACCGAAGCAGTCGTCTGGATTTCCGGACGCAAAGACCTGCTCTCCACGTTCTTTTTCCTGGGCACGTGCATCGGCTATGTCCTGTACCGACACCGCGTGCAGTACGCCTATCTGCTCAGCATCGTGCTGTTCCTCTTGGCGCTCTTGTCCAAGGTGATGGTCGCACCGTTGCCGCTGGTGTTGCTGCTTGCAGATTTGCTGGTTGAACGCCGCAAACTGAGCGTTGCCATGCTGGCCGACAAACTGCCGTACATCGTTCTGGCAGGCGCGTTCATGGTCGTCGCCGTCGCCGGCAAGGAGCGCGTGCTTGCTGCCAGCACGTTGCTGGAGACGGCACTCATGGCAGGACGCAGCACCGTTTTTTACGCAGGCAAATTTGCCCTTCCAGTGCAGCTGAGCGTGTTCTACCCGCACCTTGGCGCCATTACTCCGTCCATGCCGTTGTTCTTCGTACCGGCGCTGCTGGTTGCAGCGTCAGTTGGTGTCGCCGCATGGGCCTGGCGCCGCCGCACGTGGCTGACCTTCGGTATCCTCTTCTTCCTGGTTACGCTCACGCCCACATTCCTCAACTTCCAAAAAGGCGAAGTGACATTCTTCGCGGTCGACCGCTACGCGTATTTGCCGTCCATCGGACTGTTCTTCATCATCGCAGTTGTCTGCACCATGATCGCCGATCAATGGGAAAAAAATATGGGATCGCAGCGGGCACAGCGTCTCGCCACGCAGGTCGGTAGTGTCGTGTGTCTGGTATTAGTTGTGTTGTCGATGCGTCAGACCGGCGTCTGGAATGACTCTCAAACACTCTACGAACACGCGTTGGCTCTGTATCCGGAGTCCGTCTCCGCACGCTCGGGTTTGGCTGCCATCTACCGTCAGGACGGCCGCCAGGAGGACGAGCTGAAGGTGATGCAGGACGGCCTGAAGTACACGCCAAACGACGTCAGTCTGCTGGATGGCATCGGCTCGGTCTATGCGCAGCAGAGCAAATTCGACGAGGCACTGGTGAAATACGAACAGGCAATGCGTGCGGATCCCACGAATCCGGAACCGTACTTCTACCGTGGCTCACTCCAGAGCGACCGCGGACAAATCGACGCTGCCATCCGCGACTATCAGCACGCGATAGACATGGATCCGTCGTACGTCGCCGCGACCAACAACCTGGCCAGCATCTACATGGAGCGCAACGAACTCGACAAAGCGCTGACGTATTTCAACCAGGCGCTCGCTTACAACCCGAACTTCATGGAGGGTCAGTACAACGTCGGCCGCATTCTGCATGCGCAGGGCAAATTGGCCGAGGCCGAAACACATCTGCTCACCGCCGACGAACTCAGTCCGTACACGCCGGATATTCTTGCCGCACTTGCCGCAATTCGCATTGATCAAAAGCGCTACGACGAGGCGCTCAATTATCTCCGCAGCGCGCTGCAAATCGAGCGCAAACACCCCGATGCATTGGCATTGCTGCAGTCGCTGATCGACCAGGGCATCGTCGGCACGCAGGGGCAGAGGATGCAGTAGTTTTCCTTTCGTGTGTAAGTGGCAGGCGCTGTAGGGATCGAACCTACGACCTTCGGTTTTGGAGACCGACGCTCTACCAACTGAGCTAAGCGCCTATTTCTTAAAGCTCGCCCATCCTACGTTTTTTGGGCCCAAAGGAAAACCCGATTACGCCGTCTTCTTCTTGCCCCAGCCTCCCCTGCCCTTCCACTTGCTCGGGGGCGCGTTGCGCTTCTTGTCGAGCATGGCAATCGCCTCTTCCAGCGTAATCGTGTCTGGAGCGAATTTCTTGCCCAGCGACGCGTTGGTCTTGCCGTCGGTGATGTATGGGCCGAAGCGGCCGTCCTTCACCAGGATCTGCCCCTTCGACGTCGGATCCTCTCCCAGCGTGCGCAGCGGTCCGGCAGATTTGCGTGCGGCGGTGTCGGTGATCAGCGTCTTGGCCATCGCCTCATCCACGCTGAACGGGTGGATGTCCTTGCCAACGGAAGCCGTGACCGTGCCTGCCTTCAGGTACGGGCCGAAGCGTCCCAGGTGCAGCTCGATCGGATTGCCTGCTGCGTCGCGTCCCAACATGCGCGGGAAGCTAAGCAGTGCCTTGGCTTCTTCCAGGGTTACCGTGTCGGCGTGCATGTCCTTGAACAGCGATGCTGCCTTCGGCTTGGCCTTCTTGCCTTTCTCTTTGTCCCACAGTCCCAGCTGCACGTATGCGCCGAATCTTCCGGTGCGCACCACAATCGGCAATCCGGATTCCGGGTCATCGCCGAGCACGCGGTCCTTCAAGACATCTTCTTTCTTGATCTCCTTCGTCTTGCTCTCGACAAGTGCGTGGAACGGCTTGTAGAAGCTGCGCAAGAACGGCACCCACTCAGTCTCGCCTTCGGCGATATCATCCAGCTTCTGCTCCATGCGCGCCGTGAACGTCAGGTCGGTCACGTCCGGGAAATGTTCAGTGAGCAGATCGGTAACCGTGAACGCGATGTCCTCCGGTGCCAGCTGCTTGCCCTCTTTTTTGATGTATCCGCGCTGCTGGATGGTGCTGATGGTCGGAGCGTAGGTGCTCGGACGGCCGATGCCTTCCTCTTCCAGTTTCTTCACAAGGCTGGCTTCTGTGTAGCGTGGTGGCGGTTTGGTGAAGTGCTGTTCAGGTGTCACCTGCTCGCAGTCCAGAGCTTCACCTTTGGCCAGTTCCGGCAGGAACTTCTCACCGTCGGCTTCGCCGGCCTCGGTGTCTTTGCGCGTCTGCTCTTCGTCCTTATCCTCGAAGTACACGCGCAAGAATCCATCGAAGACGATCGTCTGACCGGTCGCACGGAAGACGTACGCCGTTCCGCTCTTGCCCTTCACTTCGATGTCGGCACCGACGCGCTTGATCTCCGCTTCGGCCATCTGCGTTGCCATCGTGCGGTTCCAGATCAGTGTGTACAGCTTCAATTGCTGGTCATCCAGCACGCTTGCCAACGACTGCGGAGTGCGGCTGATTTCGGTAGGGCGGATGGCTTCGTGCGCTTCCTGTGCACCCTTGGATTTCGTCTTGTACTTGCGGGGAGCAGGCAGGATGTATTCGCGGCCGTACAGCTTCTGTATCGTCTCTTTGGTATCGTCCAATGCCTTCTGGCTCAGGTTCACCGAGTCGGTACGCATGTAGGTGATAAGACCCGAGGTGCCTTCGCCTTTGCCCAGGTTCACACCTTCGTACAGCTGCTGTGCCACCACCATCGTCTGCTTCACGGAGAAGCCCAGCTTGCGGGCGCCTTCCTGCTGCAGCGTGGATGTGGTGAACGGCGCAGGCGGGCTTTTCTTCAGCTCGCGCGTGTCGACATCTTTCACGGCGAACGGCTGCTTCTCGATGTCCGTCACCACGCCGGTTGCCTCAGCTTCCGACGTCGGCACGAACTTCTCGCCGGCCTTCTCTTTGAAGTCAGCAGTGAATTCCTCACCCGAATTTTTCTTCATCTGTGCTGCGATGGTCCAGTATTCTTCGGCATTGAATGCGCGGATTTCGCGCTCGCGGTCGACGATCAAACGCACGGCCACCGACTGCACGCGTCCTGCGGAGAGACCGCGGTAGACCTTCTTCCAGAGGAATGGCGACAGCGTGTAACCCACCAGACGATCCAGCACGCGGCGTGCCTGCTGTGCCTCCACCAATTTCATATCGATGGTGCGCGGGTTGGCGATTGCCTCCTTTATTGCGCCTTCGGTGATCTCATGGAAAACGATGCGGTTGATCTTCTCGATCCCCTTCACTTTCAGCGCCTTCAGCAGGTGCCAACCGATTGCCTCTCCTTCGCGGTCTTCATCGGTTGCGATCCAGAGTGTGTCGGCTTTCTTCATCGCGGCCTGCAGTGTCTTCACCGTTGTCGCCTTCTCTTTCGGGATGATGTACGTCGGTTCGAAATCTTTGTCCACGTCGATGCCCAGCTCCTTTGTGGGCAGGTCGCGGATATGGCCCATGCTGGACTCCACGATGTAGTCCTTCCCCAAAAACCGTTTGATGGTTTTGGCTTTGGTCGGGCTTTCGACGATGACGAGATTCATTGGCATGCGAGAGTGCACCTTAGTGTTGCATGAGCGTGGTTGTCAAAAAGTATTTTCGCAATAAAGCGGGAAAACCGCTTGCGTAAGAGCTTTAGCCATTCATGACATCTTGGGATTTACCCCGAAATAGCGTATACTGGGTGCATGCCCCCAAAAGACATGCGCACAAACATCGAGACCCCCGCAGAGCAGCCCGCCAGTCCGGCGCAAGAGCGTATGACATTGCAGCAGCAGGTCGACGCGTTGCCGAACACGCTGTCTGAAATTGTGGTGCCGCCGAATGCCGCGAATGCAGGCAGGCAGTTGGGTGAGTTGCGCGAGATCATTGCGATTCAGCAGTTGGCGAGGGTGGATCAGAGCATTCAGCAAGCACGCGAAGCACAGGAGATCGGAACCGACGACGCCGAAAAACTTGCGCAGGCGGTTGAGGCGAAGCGTAGTTCCCTCCTTCAGGATCCGACTGCATCGCTTCCATTCAGAGGATATGTGTACGAGAAATTGGGCAGTGTCGGCGGAGGACTCAGGCAGTACTCTCACCAGCAGGCCGAAGCCGGCCCGATCACCGGTCCGCTGAACGGCGCAGCCAACGGCGCGCTATGGGCAGGCATGATCACGGCTGCATCCACACTGGTCGCAGGTCCGGTAGGCACGGTTGTCGGAGTAGTCGGTGGCACACTCGGAACTGCTGCAGTCGCAAAAGCAGGTGAGCAGTTGCAGCGTCTCGGTGTTCCGAAACGCGTCGGCGGATTTTTGGCGAAAGCAGCTGCGATCGCCGGATTGGTCGCACTCGCTCCAGCCGCAGGTTCCAGCATGGGAATCGCAGCGGTCGTTGGTGCCGCGCTCTATGGCGTGAACTATCTCATGAATAAAGCCAAGTCATCGGAGAGTCGTCAGACTGCGGCTGAACAGCAGCGCCAAGTACAGAGAGGAGAGGCGGCTGCAGATCGCAGACTGGCTGCGTAAGCGGCTCCACTCAGCCCTCCATGGAGGAGAGAAGCATTTGACGTTTTTGGCATTTGTACTTGCAATGCACGCCTCCATGCCAAATGAGAAAATTTGTTGAACAAAATTCTTTTGGCTTATCTAAGCCATTTATAGCGATCACTCACGCCTGAAATTCTTTTGCAAGTGATTTTTGGCTTGCTACAGCGGTTTCGCTCGATACAATGCGGCTGTCTTATTTCTTTTTCCCCTAAGATCCCATGTCCAAGCAAGATCTTATCGCCGCTATTGCCGACGCCTCCGGTGTCACGAAGCGTGCCGCTGCCGACGCCCTCGAGGCTTTGATCTCCACCATCACGAAGGAGCTCAAGAAAGGTCACAACGTGACCATCACCGGTTTCGGAACGTTCCGCATCAGCAAGCGCCAGGCTCGCACGGGTGTCAACCCACGCAACCCGACGCAGAAGATCAGCATCCCGGCTATGAAGGTTCCGTCCTTCAAGGCTGGCAAGACCCTCAAGGACGCTGTCCGTTAATTAGGGTTACTGCATTGTCTGTAGAAAAGAGCCTCCGTAGGGAGGCTCTTTTTGTATGTTATTTTTCTTCATCCGCACTGCCATCGTACAGGCGCAGTTTTATCCGGCCGGTTACGGCTGTGGCTGTGGCGGCGACAGACTGCACCACGCGCGGTTGATGTGCGATACGATCTGCAGCTCCCATGCGTGTTTGTGCTCTGGCGTCATAGATACCCAGCGCAGTCCATGCTTCCGTAGTGCAGGTGGAGTGACGCATGGCCGTGTCGAATGCTATGCAGCACTCGTTGAAAAAATGTACCGCAAATACGGCTGTCCCATCACCGGGCGTCAATGAAGCCAATTCCGATTCAACAATTGCGCCGCTTGCGTCCAATTCAGCTGCCAGCTTCATGATATCCGGCCATGCGCTGGCGTCTTCTGCTTCGTCGACGCGGGTTGCGAATGCATCCAGACGTCCTTGCAACAGAGTCGTCAGACGGGTGGCCAACGGTATGCTTGTTTCGAAGTCGCAGGTCGCTTCCATGTGTTTACGGTAGCAAAGCCTGAGCTTCCCCGGAACATGACGCGTGATGCTTTGTCATCGCCTCCTTCCTTCGCTATCATGCGCCGGCATGGACAAAATGATTGTCGACATCCTCGGCCAGCTCCTGAATCTTCTCGCGATCCCTTTCAGTGATATCAAAGTCACGAAAGACGGAGAGATGATCCGCGTGGAAGTCGTTTCCGCAGAGCCAAGCCGTTTGATCGGCTGGCACGGTGAGACGCTGAACTCTGTGCAGCACGTGCTGAAGTCCGTTCTGCGCACGCTGCAGAAGACCGAGCGCGCGCCGTTCATCGTCATGGAAGTCGACGGCTACCGCCAGATGCAGGAAGAAAAAGTCCGCAAAATCGCCGAGGCAAAGGCCGACTTCGTGCGCCGCACCGGTTCGCGCGTCACGCTCCCGCCGATGAGCCCGTACTTCCGCCGCGTCGTGCACACGCATGTGTCGACTACCCCGGCGCTTGCAGATTTGATGACCGAGAGCATCGGAGAAGGCGACTACCGCCAGGTGGTCATCCGCCTGAAGGCCGGTGACAAAGTGTCGAAGAGCACCGAAACCGTCAGTGAAGAACTCTCCCCGGTCATGGCTCCGAGCGATGACGGATTGGAGAATCTGGACGTCTAATTACGCCTGATTCCTCAGCTGCTCGTACAGTTCTTTTTCGTGTCTGCTGAGTTTCTTCGGGATCTCCACCTCCACTTCCACGTAGTGGTCGCCGAAGCGGCTGGTGTTCAGAAGCGGCATGCCTTTTCCCTTGATCCTGAAAACCTGTTCCGGCTGCGTGCCTGCGGGGATCGTCAGTGATACTGGACCATGCACGGTCTCCACATCTTTCGTCGAGCCAAGCACCGCGTCGAGCAGCGGGATCTTCAGCATTGTGCGGATGTCGTCGTCGTTGCGCGTGAACCGCGCGTCCTCATCCACCCGCATGCGGATGAATAAATCCCCTGCCACGCCACCCTGCTTTCCGGCTTCACCTTCGCCGGTGACACGCAGCGACTGGCCGCTCATGATGCCGGCCGGGATGTTGATCTTTACGGTTTTCTTGTCCTCTTTCCTGCCTTCGCCATTGCAGTCTTTGCACGGCTTCTCCGGGATTTTTCCGGAGCCGCCGCAGTTGTCGCACAACATCGCCTGCTGAATGGTGCCGAACAATGATCGCGCGGTGCGCATCACCTGCCCGCTGCCGTTACAGGTGGGACATGTGACCACTTTGGAGCCTTCCTGGTTGCCGTTGCCATCGCACGTCGCACATTTCACCAGCGTGCGGAAACTGATCTCGCGCTCGGCGCCGTTCACCGCGTCCATGAATGGGACGGTCAGTTCTATTTCCACGTCGCGCCCGCGCGTGTCGTTCTTGCGCGGCCGTCGTCCGCCCGCGCCCCCGAAAAAACTTTCGAAGATATCGCCCATGCCGCCTCCGCCGAAATCGAATCCTTCGAAGCCGCCGAATCCCCCGCCCCCGCCTCCGCCTGCAAACGGCCCGTCAGCCGTTCCGAACTGGTCGAACGTCTGCTTCTTCTTCGGGTCGCTTAGAACCTCGTAGGCCTCGTTTACCGCCTTAAATTGCTCCTCCTTCTGCTTGTCACCCTTGTGCTTGTCCGGGTGCAGCTCCTTGCTCAGTTTGCGGTAGGCCTGCTTTATCTCCTGTTCGGAGGCGCCCTTTGTTACGCCGAGAATGCTGTAGTAGTCCTTTGCCATACGGTTCGAGCGTGCATAGTACACGTTTTCCCGGCTTTGTCTTACCTTTTAAAAGCCGTGAAAATCAGGTATACTATTATGATGTCCTCAAACCGATACATACTTCACGCCCTCAAATACTCGATGCTCACGATGCTCGTGCTCGGGGCTGTTGTGACTGTGACGGCATTGGTCGATACGAATAACGGAACGGCCAATATCGCGGGCCGATTGGTCGCGCCGCAGACACAGGGCACGACGCCGATTGCGAATATCGGAAGCGCGCAGATTGCACAGGGCGGCGCCAGCGTTCCGGCTGACACACACGTTATCCTCAGCATTCCGCGCGGATTGAACGTGCCGATCATGACGTTCTTCGGCGGACCGGATTACGATCAGAATCGCTTCTGGATGTACTGTTACAGCGGCAACGAAAAGAAGAACAAAGAACTCGGTCTGACCGGTTCGCAGCAGTTCGACGGACGCTTCTATTACTCCGGAGCGGAAGCCAAATTCATGAATCAGCCGATCGAAGCCGGCGACAGCGATCTTCTCGCGCTGCGCAACAGGGCTCAGGGCCAGGTGCGTCAGGTGCGTGGTTCGCAGATCGCGTACTTCACCGGCGGCGAGACGTGTTACGTCATGTCCAGCGCCATCCTGTACGCCAGTCCGGATAGCGACGAGGACGGCATTCCCGACAAGCGCGAAAACGACCTCGGCACGAATCCGAACGGCGGTGACACCGATGGCGAGGGTCTGAATGACGGCCGTGAATTGTTCCAGACGAAGACCGATATCAGGAATCCGGACACCGATGGTGACGGCCTGAACGATTACATCGAGGTCTCAACCGGTACCAGCCCAAAGGATCCCGACACCGACAAAGACGGCCTGTGCGATGGCAACGGTGATGCAGGCGGATGCCCCGAGGAGCGCCGCCAGGTCTGCACACTGCCTACCGATCCGGGAGGCCGCATCTGCTACGAGGCTGTCAGCTCGCCGGTACAAGGTGAGGACATGAACCAGAACGGCAAATGGGACTGCGCAGACACCAAAGCGAAGAACTGCGAGACCGATCCGCGTAAGAGCGAGACCTTCCAGAGCATGACCGACTACCAGTTCAAACTAAATCAGCTGTAAAGGATGCTTGTCCAAAATGACCGATTTATGATATAATGATCTGAAATCCACAAAAATATGCGCACCAAACTCACACTTGCCGCCGGCGTTCTCGCACTGTTGATGCCTGCAACTGCACTGACGTATTTCACGCCGGATCAGTTCGACAGCCTCGCAAACCAGAACTTCCAGCAGCCGCCTCCGACTGCGCGCGAAGCTTCCAGTGTCGTGCAGTCACGCGAAAGGACCATCGCTGCACAGCGCGAAGCTGAGCAGGCCGCATTGCACGGCGCAGCTCCGGATGATCCATATGTGGAGCCCGATCAGCCGAACACGACGTGTCTGGATGACGAGTGTCAGTACGAACTCCGTCAGGCCCGTCTCCGTTCAGCTGCCGGTAACCAGGGTGCTCCGATCATCATCATCGGCGGTCAGGGCGGTGGCAGCACCGTGTACGACGGAAATGGAAACGTGCTGCACAGCGGCGCTCCGCTCATCACGGCCTCCGGCCCGGAGACCACTGTCGCACTCTTCGCTTTCGCTTTCTCTTTGCTCGGCACCATGGCCTACATGTGGCGCCGCGCACGCATGACGGTTCCCGTCACCATTTAACCCCATCTCCATGGAACGCACGACCCTGAGCCGGTTACAGCTTGTCATCGGTGCTTCATCGTTTCTTCTCATCGTGATCACCGGCTTCATCGTCGCCGGCGGACGCACGACCGGCACCAAGCACGCCGCCGCCAAAGTCGAAGTGATGACCGGCGCCAAGGATGCCTCCGGTAACGAATCCGCAGTCAGCAAAGACGGCGAATTCAACATTCCCCTCCCCTTCGGCGGAGCCTCCACATCCGGACTGAAAGGAGACATCACCCAGATCGGACGCAACGTGTACAAGGTCACGTTCCCGGACGGACTGGAGTCTGAGCAGCTGGCCGAAGACCATATTTATCTTCTCTACTCACCGGACACCTCCGATGTGAACACGGTCGCATTAGATACCGCTCTCGGCAGCAACAAGAACTTTTACGGTTACCACTACTCACCCGATGCCAACCGTGAGAAGGCAGCGAACCCAAACGATCCGTTCAACGTACGCTTCCCTGAAGAGTTTTTCGCATCGGCTACGGCTCTCCAGCAGGATCCAAGCCTCCAGCAGTTTGCCACGGCCAACGGCATCACCTGGCATCCGACTGACGGAACCAATGGTGATCAGGTCGATATGGAGCGCAACCAGCTCTACCTCTTCATTGTGAATGAAGCGCAGGGAGCAACGGTCAAGGTCCGCGGAAACAACGGATTCTGCGGTAACAGCATCGTGGAGGCCGCCGAGGAGTGTGATAACGGCGTCATTGACCATGACGGCTGTAACGAACAATGCCATGTCCTGACGGGCTACACTTGTTCGGGCAGCCCAAGCGTCTGCCAATGGAATGGTTCACGTGGTGACCTCCTGGTTACCCTCAGCTCCACGCCGGTGGCCTCCAAGCAGCTTCTTGGAGGAGTTCTCGGAGGGGCTGTGGCGCGCTTCTCTTTCGAGGCACGCAAAGAGGACATCGATGTCATGAATATCAATATCACAGCCAAATCCACCAACAACGCAGGTATGTCGGTTGATCGCCTGGAACTGTATGTCGTTGGAGCAACGACGCCATTCGCGTCGGCCACCCAGGCCGGCTGTGGAATGCAGTCTGTTCCGTCGATGGAACACACGACCTTCTGCGCAACCATGATGAACCAGGAATTCATCGTTCATCAGGGCGAGGCAACACAGGTTCTCGTGCGCCCGGTCATGAGGTCAGATGCCAACGCAGGCACGACCAACAATGTCGGCGTCACTTTCACGCTTGTCCCGGGCTACGGCTCGCAGACGGAGGGGCTCACCTACCGTCCGGTGACCGCCCGCGGCGTCGCGTCGCAGGAGACTCTCCAGAACAACGACAAAGACAGCGTCCTGGAGGGCGAAGTGATCGTCGGACGCTCTTCTCTCGTTGCATACCCGGCTACCAGCTACGACCTGGAAATGGCGACCCAGAAGCATCACATCGTGTTGTCCAAACTCGCCTCTATCGAGAATGCCAACCCGGACTTCAACGGTACGAGCATTCCGACTGGAGCGCAGCGTGCAGTCGGCCAGTTCAAGTTCACGACGCTTGCAAACACGAATACGCAGAATGGCGTGAACAAAATACAACTGCGCGATGTGTACTTTACGGTTCTCGCCGACAACGTGCAGGTGAACGAGACGAATCCGAAGATGTACAACAAAGCCGATTCGACCGTGAAACAAGATTGTCAGTACATGCCCGGAACCGTTGCTCCGAACACCCGTCTCGTCCGCTGCACCGGTCTGGAGAACTCACCCATGCTCACAGCTCTGGATGCCGCCAGCTCGAACGTGTTCGTCCTCCAGCTGGAGGTCATCAATGCAAAGATCAACAGCGCGCTCCCGTCTGTTCTGGGTGTGTCACTGACCGACTTCAGCGATATCAATAAGCCGCTGCTGAATGCACAAGGCGGCGTGGTCAGCCACATACGCTGGCTGGATAAAGATTCCTCGTATTTCTATCCCGACCAGCGCAGCTTCACCTGGTTCGATCTGCCGTACGACACCGTGCATTCCACTCTCTACGGCGATGCGCCCGCCATGTGTGGCAACAGCATCATCGAAGGCAATGAGCAGTGTGACGACGGTAACCAGAATAACAACGACGACTGTAACAATCAGTGTCAGTTGACCACGCCGAACCCGTTCCCGTAGAACATTCGCAAGATACAAAGCCGTCCCGCAGTGGGGCGGCTTTTTTTGTAACCTCACTCCGGCGCTGATGCGCCACCTCTCTCCCGGCGACGGGAGAGAGGAATCCATACTGTATCTGTATGTGAAGTCGTGCCAAACTCCCCTCTCCCGTCAGGGAGAGGGGTTGGGGGGTGAGGTGACGGAATTCAGATATTTCTTATAATTGAGGTTTCCTCGTGTGCCAGTCCGTAGCGCACTGGTAGGCGTGTGCTGCAGATAGCAGTGTCGCCTCTCCCCATTGTGGTCCCATCATCTGCAAACCGATCGGCAGATTCTCCTTGGAGAAGCCGCACTGCACCGACAATGCCGGGATGCCCGCCATCACGGCGCCATCCATGAAGGCATCCTCCAGGTACATGGCGACGGGGTCATTGGCATGCGCTCCAACCCTGAATGCAGGCGTCGGGGAAACCGGGGAGATCACCACATCCACCTCCGCGAAGGCCTCCTTGAAGTCCTGGCAAATCAGTGTGCGCACCTTCTGAGCCTTCAGGTAGTACGCGTCGTAGTATCCGGATGACAGCGCATAGGTACCTATCATAATGCGGCGCTGCACTTCCACTCCGAATCCGCTCGATCGTGCTCCTTTATAATAGTCTGCAAGGTCGCCGGCATTCTTGGTGGTGTGTCCAAATCGGATGCCGTCGTAGCGGGCCATGTTCGAGCTCACTTCGCACGGACACAAAACATAGTACGTCGCGAGTGCGTACTTGGTGTGAGGCAGGCTGATGTCGACCAGCGTCGCGCCGAGTGACTGCAATACTTTGGCAGCCTCGCGGACGGCACCTTCTACTCCCCCATCCATGCCGTCGATGAAGTACTCCTTGGGGATCCCTACGCGGAGGCCCTTCACATCCTTCTTCAACAGCGCCGGATAATCCGGCACCGGCATGTCAGACGTGGTTGCATCCATAGAATCTTTTCCCGCAATCGCCTTCAGCACGTGTGCCGTGTCCTCAACTGTTTTGCAAATCGGCCCTATGGTATCCAGCGAACTGGCCATACTCATGACTCCATAGCGGCTGGTGCGCCCGTACGTCGTGCGAATACCGGTGCAGTTGCAGAAGCCTGCCGGCTGACGGATGGAGCCACCGGTGTCGGTACCCAATGCGAACAGACATTCGTCCGCCGACACCCCCGCCGCGGAGCCTCCTGAGGAGCCTCCAGCAACACGGGTTGTATCCCATGGGCAACGCGTCACTCCATAGCACGATGTCTCGGTAGAGGCACCCATGGTGAACTCATCGGTGTTGCTTTTGCCGATACTGATAGCACCGGCGGCTTTCAATCTCTTGGTCGTCGTGGAATCGAACGGGGGAGTGTAGGTTTTCTCACGCAGCATGTTGGAACATGCGGTGGTCGGAACACCGGCTTCGCAGTACACGTCCTTGGCCAGGTAGGGGATACCACTCAACGGATTCGAGAAGTCACCCTTCTTGTCGATCTCTTTCGCCTGGGCGATTGCCTTGTCCGCATTCAGGTAGACCACCGCGTTCAGGGTCTTGTCTACCGCGGCGATGCGATCCAAACAGGCCTGCGTAAGCTCAGTCGCGGAGACCTCCTTCTTGGCGAGCCTCCGGTGGGCTTCGGCGATGGTCAGGGACGAAAGCATTGAAAGCAGAGAAATGGCTTATTATAGGGCTCCGTATTTACTCTTAGTGGGCAGATGGCGTGACGATCTGTCGGTCCTCCACGGGCAGGGGGGAGCACGCCAGAAGGTCTTCTGGAGAGGCCTGGTTGGCGATCACCTCATCAGGGCGGAACACGCTGGTCAAACCGGTGACTTGGGCAGTGGGTTCGACGTTATCGGTATTCACTTCGCCCAGTATGTCGACGTATCCCAGAATCGCGCCCAATTCCTTGGTCATTTTTTCCAGGCGATCGGCATCCAGCGTGAGCCGTGCCAGTTTCGCGATGTGTTCTACCTGTGCTTTGGTGATGGATGCCATGCGCGGAGAGGATAACGAAGAACGATCAAACGAACAATACGGTCGCGTCTCTGCTATCCTCATATCCATGCACCCTCTACATCTCTCGGGCCGAAAGGCATGCGAGCGGGTTAAAACCAGCGGCGCCTTGTGGAAGGGCAAGCATATGCAAGTCCGCTGGCTGAAGGGCGCTCCGCGCAACCTGGGCCCGGACGCAGTGAAAGAGGGGATCTATGTCGGCACAGTTGCATCAGCGCGTCTGGATGCATCTGCCGTGCGCCGGAACCGGATGCGCAGACGCTGCCGCGAAGCGCTGCGTCTTGCGCTCAAAAAGATAGCCGCTTTGCCGTCCCATCAGTTGCTACTTTTGCCCCGATCCTCTAGCCTGCGTTGCGACTTCGAAGAGCTGTCAGCCGACGCCTCGATTTTCCTCACTTCGATCACACGGTGACTCCCGCACAGAAAAGCAAAGGTTCGACGCTAGAGGTAATCCTCACCTTCGTGGTGCTCTTTTTCGTGACGAACTGGGCATTGCAGTATTTCTTCCCGGCTCAGTTCGGCAAGAAGCCCGCTCCGATCGTGACGATGACCATGCAGGACGCCAGCCTGGGCGAAGGCAGCGATCCGGTCGTGCGCATCGCCAACCACACAGATAAAGACATGCCGTTGCCCGCACGCTGCCCGCAGCCGCCGGTGGATATCGCATTCTTGCAGCCCGGTCAGACTGGTTCCGGCGCGTTTGTAGATCGTATGGCAAATCAGACCGCCATCCCGTGCGAAGAGCTTACGCTCGTGGCTGCCGGCGAGACTGCCAACGTGAATTTGGCGGCGTGGAAGTACAGCCTGCTGAATGAGAAAGGAACGTACCAGGTAAACCTGGATCTGCCCTCCGGTTTCGTCGGAGAGGGGAGCGGTTCGCACCTTTCAACGCAGTTCACCATCGGCGAAGCAGGGTTCTTCACCAAGCTGTTCCGCACGTTCATCTCCAAGCCGCTGTTCAACGCGCTTATTTTCATCGCGTCGTACACGCCGGGTCACAACCTGGGTGTCGCGATCATCCTGCTTACTATCCTGGTCCGCGTGATCCTTTTGGTGCCGAACCAGCACGCGCTGGAGGGCCAGCGCAAACTTCAGCTGCTGCAGCCCAAGCTGGAGGAACTCAAGAAGAAATACCCCGGAGATTCCAAGAAGCAGCAGGAGGAAACAATGAAACTGTGGAAGGAGTACAACATCAACCCGCTGCAGTCCTGCCTGCCCACACTGCTCCAATTCCCGATTCTTATCGGCTTGTATTACGTGGTCCAGGGCGGCTCCGCTATCGCCACATCCAAGCACCTGATGTACTCGTTCTATCAGGATCTGCCTGCCACGTTCTTCGGCACGCAGTTCTTGTGGGTCAACCTGCTGAAGCCAGAGGTGTACATCATGCCGATCAGCTTGGTCGTCTTGCAGTACATCCAGATGAAGATGATGTTCGCCAAGAGCAAGAAAGTTGACGACAAGAAGGTCATCACTATCCCGGCCAAGAAGTCCTGGATGCCCGAAATGAACCAGCAGACCATCATGCTCTACGCCCTGCCGCTCATGATCGGTTTCTTTGCCTTCCAGTTCCCGGCAGCCGTCGCGTTGTACTGGGGCGTGTCGACACTCTTCGGCATCGGTCAGCAGTGGTACGTGATGAGGGAGAAGGTCAAAGTGTAGAGAGGTTGGATTCGCTTCCGTACGCTTGAAAGGTGGCGAGTGGGTAGTGGTCAGTACGCAGGCGAGTTGCAAGGTTTTTGCTGTAAAACTCACGCTCTGTATACACATACAAAAACCGACTAGCCACTACCCACTGACCACTCATCACATTCTGCTATACTCGAAACAATTTCCACCTCACCACATGCTTTCCTTCACCGATATCAAAACCATTCTCGGCGACCAGGCCGATGCACTACTCGGATTTTCGTCTCCAAAGATTTCCAAGGAGAGATTGCACGTTCCCGGCCCGGATTTCGTGAAGGATATCTTCGGTATTTCTGACCGTCCCAAGGACGTCCAGAAGGGCCTCCAGCAGATGTTTGACCACGGCAGCCTGGCTGGCAGCGGTTACATCTCCATCCTGCCGGTGGATCAGGGCATAGAACACTCTGCAGGAGCGTCGTTCGCCAAGAACCCGGACTACTTCGACCCGGAGAACATTGTGAAGCTGGCAGTCGATGGCGGATGCAATGCAGTCGCATCTACGTACGGCGTGCTCGGCAGCGTCTCGAAGAAGTATGCCGACAAGATCCCGTTCATCGTGAAGATCAACCACAACGAACTGCTCACGTATCCGAACAAGGCTGATCAAATAATGTTCGGCAGCGTGCAGCAGGCCAAAGATATGGGTGCACTGGGCGTAGGCGCCACGATCTACTTCGGATCGGACAATTCCGGCCGACAGATCGTGGAAGTGGCTCAGGCGTTCTACGAGGCGCACAAACTGGGCATGTTCACCGTGCTGTGGTGCTACCTGCGCAACAAGGCGTTCAAGGCCGATAAGGACTATCACAACGCAGCAGACCTCACCGCACAAGCCAACCATTTGGGCGTCACGATCCAGGCCGACATCATCAAGCAGAAGCTGCCCACCAACAACGGGGGATTCAAGGCACTCAACACCGGCGACAGCAGCTACGGCAAGCTGGACGACCGCATGTATACGGAGCTCTCGTCAGATCACCCTATCGATTTGTGCCGCTATCAGGTGGCGAACTGTTACATGGGCCGCATGGGTCTCATCAACTCCGGAGGCGAATCGGGCAAGAACGATCTGCAGGCCGCGGTTGTTACCGCCATCATCAACAAGCGCGCCGGTGGCATGGGTCTTATCTCCGGTCGCAAGGCCTTCCAAAAGCCGAAGAAGGAGGGGATTGAGATACTGAATGCCATCCAGTCGGTGTACCTCTGCAAAGAGATCACTGTCGCTTAGGCTAGGGCTCGAATCAGCGTTTTCTACGGAGGCCGGTGGCCTCCATTTTTTGGCCTCCGGATGCCTTCGGGAGGTCTCCATGGAGGATTCACTTGTGCGAGCCATTTCAGCGTGCCGTATTCATGCATTGCCTTGGATTTTCTTTATGGTGTACTGTATTTGACCTCAGCTCTCCGGAGTTGAGGTGCGTCGGAAACCCGTCCGCGGGCCCCGTGGCCCACTCACCTGCAAACCGCAGAGGTACAACCTCGGTCGAAAGGCCGGAAGGGGTACCACACTCTGCAGGAACGGAAGGTGCCAGGTCGCGAAAGCGATCGGGCCTGACCAGCCTGGTCCGCATATCATTACCTTAAATGGTGAGATATGCGGACCTATTTCAAGCATCCGGTAAAACGATTTCATTCTTTACAACTCTTCATTCATACTCCGTACATGCCGCTGAAGCTCTACAACTCGTTCACAAAGAAGGAAGAAGAATTCGTCCCGCAGGAGGAAGGAAAGGTTTCCATGTACACCTGCGGTCCTACCGTTTACGGCCGTCCGCACATCGGCAACTACTCCTCCTTTCTTATGGCGGATCTGTTGCGGCGCTGGCTGGAGGCCGGGCATGGCATGGATGTAAAGCACGTGAAGAACATCACAGACGTCGGTCATCTGGTCGCAGATGCCGATACCGGCGAGGACAAGATCGAGAAGCAGGCACGCGAAGAGAAGCAGGATCCGCTAGCCATAGCCAGAAAGTACACGGTCTTCTACCTCGATGACGAGAAGTTCCTCCATTTCCTGACGCCTCACGCCCGTCCGCGTGCGACCGAGACGATCCCGGAGATGATCGAGATCATCAAGACGCTGGTAGAGAAGGAATACGCGTATGAAACTCCGGACGGTGTGTATTTTGCGGTCGAGAAATTCCCGGCGTACGGGCAACTGTCCGGAAACACGCTGGATAAATTGGATTCCGGCGCACGCATCGCGGTCGACGAGAATAAAAAACATCCCGCCGACTTCGCGCTCTGGAAAAAAACCGTCGGCAACAATGCGCATCACATTCTGAAGTGGCCATCACCATGGGGCGACGGATTTCCGGGTTGGCATATTGAGTGCAGTGCGATGAGCACGAAATTTTTGGGCAAGACCATCGACATCCACACCGGCGGTGAAGACAATATCTTCCCGCATCACGAATGCGAGATCGCGCAGAGTGAGTGCGCATCCGGCGTTCCGTTCGTGCGCTACTGGGTGCATCGCCGCCGCATCGATATCGATCTGGACGACTCCGGAGAGCAGAAAATGTCAAAAAGTCTTGGCAACGTGTTAACCGTAAGTGACATAATGGCTAAGGGCTACGATCCCCTGGATCTGCGGTATTTATTGCTCTCTGTGCACTACCGCACGCGTTTGAAGTTCACGTGGAAGGGTTTGGATGATGCGCGCAAAGCCCGCCGCAAGATTCTCGAATGGATAGAGGATATTCATCACCGCTGCCTGGCGCATGGCGTTAGTGCAGATCATGCGATGCTGGAAGCTCACGAAGAACTGAAGCAACACCGCCATGAATTCTTCGTGTGCATGAACAACGATCTGAATGTATCGGGCGCACTCGCATCCGTGTTCGAAGTGATGACGTGGTCACGCAAATGCACGGACCTCAACGCGCAGGATTGTTCGGCTCTGTTTGCGTTCATCGAGGCATTCAAGCACACGTTTGGTTGTTTCGATGTGCCGGCAGTCGACGCCGCGATTCCGAATGACGTGCAGGCATTGCTGGATGAGCGTGCTGCGGCACGGAAAGGAAAAGACTTCGCCGCATCGGATCGGTTGCGAGATGAATTAAAAAAGAGGGGATACGAAGTGCGCGACACGGGCAGCGAACAGGTGTTGAAAAAACTGTAAGGATTTTTCAGCAGGTTGCAGACTTTGCGGATGACGAAACTTTCAGAGCAACATTCTGTTCACGATTGGAAAAACGACGCTCACAAATGCGATATAAGCTTTCGCAGCTGGAAAGATGAGTATGCAGCCGCCGACTCATTTTCGACACTGCCTGGGCGATCGTGTACAGATTCGCCTTACACTTGTACAGTTTATTGTACAATTTTTGGTTGAAAAGAATCTGCACAAAACCGTTGTTTTGATTTCGTGTCTATGTCCAAAATCAAATGGCTTATCTGAGCCAAAAAATGACAATAACGTGAAGAGCAGGGTTCGACTTGTATAGTTTGATGTACATTTCGAATGATTTCTTCGATCAGAGCATATATATAAACACCATGAACACTATCTTTGATCAATCCGATTCATCTTTTCAAAAAATCTAAAAAAGAGTCGTTTTTGCCTTGTTACAGACCAGAGAGTGCCCATCCCTGCGCATCTGGATGCCAAATGTAACGCAACGAAAGTTGTAACAAATCAGGGCGCGCACACGTTTAAGAGTACGCACGGAGAGCAGGTGCAGATCTTGATCAGGCAATCGAATTGCCGCTAGGATCTCCCTGATCAGTCCATAAATTCCCCCCACAAGGGGAGTGAGGAACCGTCCCGCAATGCGGGACCTGATCCATGTACAGGTTCTTTAACACACAGGCACTCCCACGTCAGGTTTTACCAGACGTAGGATTCTCACATTCAGTTCTCCCGCTCTGCGGGACGAATTCGAATCGTGTAAGACCACTACAACTATCAATTCAACCTGTGAGCATCGTCACTTCGTATTCCCCTCTATACATGTATGGAGAAGTCTTCGCGTTCCCGTGCAAGACACCTAGTACGACGACGATGTACACGTCAGCGTAAGGATCTGGCGTCCCTCACTTGATTCACTTCCCCCCTTTCCTTACACCTTATTTATATGAACCTTTCTTCTCTCAAGAAGGTGTTCGCAGGTATCTCGGCAAGCGCGATCATGTTGACCCAGGTGTCAACGGCTATCGCCGCTTACTCCGATGTCTCTGCGGGCATTTGGTACGAGGATGCCGTCAACGCTTTCGTTGATGCTGGCTACCTCGATGCCACCCAGGCACGCTTCCGCGGCGGCGATCTCGCTAACCGCGCTGAATTCGTGAAGCTGGTCGTCGCCCTCAACGGCGGCGTTATCAACACTGCTCCTGCAGTTCCCTCTTTCGACGACGTAGCTACCGGCGCTTGGTACTACAAGTACTTCGAGGAGGCCGGCAAGGAGGGTTGGGTCCGCGGTGACGGTTCTTGCTACGGCGAGCACCCCTGCTACGGCCGCCCGTCTGCCAACATCAACCGCGCTGAGGCAGCTGCCATCTTGGTCCGCGCCTTCGGGCTCGAGTCCACGGGTGCAGCACCCCAGTTCGTCGACAACCCATCTGGACAGTGGTACACGACCGACATCCAGACTGCTGCCGATCACTGCGTCCTCCAGGGTGATGATGCAACCGGCCGCGTTCGCCCGTCGGACAACATGAACCGCGCAGAAATGGTGGTCATGATGCACCGCGTCGATCAGGGTCTGACCTTCGGTGAGGATTGCGGCTCTGTCGTAATCTCCGACCCGATGGTTAAGGATGTCGTCGCGACGTCCTCCACTGTTGTTGAGGTCCAGTTCAACGTCTCCGTTGACCAGACCGCAGCTACGGACAAGTCTCACTACACCGTTACCGGTGCTCCGAACTTGCCCATCGACTCTGTCAAACTGACCAGCAACGACACTGTTGAGCTCACGCTCACCACGTCCATGGATGCAGGTCAGCAGTACACCCTCACCGTCGTGGACATGATGACGACTGACGGCAAGAAGTTCTCCGACACGAAGACCTTCTCCGGTTACAGCGCCATCGTCCAGGGTGACGGTATCCTCGAGGCCACTCTGTCGGCCAAGAACCCTCTCGGTGACACGATCCCGAAGGGCGCTCAGGGCGTCGTCTTCACGTCGATCGACCTCACGGCTTCTGCCGATGATGTCGTCCTCGAGAACCTGACGATCCTCCACGAGGGCTTCGGTGACAGCTCCGACTTCTCCGGCGTCTACGCCGTGTGGGAAGGAGCACGCGTTTCTCGCAAGCGCACCATCGACTCTCAGAGCTACACGTCCACGCTGCGCTTCACCAAGCCGCTCGTGATCAAGGCTGGTCAGACTGTGACCCTCCAGATCGCCGGTGACCTGACGACCACGGCTACGACCGCCAGCGAGCACTCGCTCTCTGTCGAGCTCCCCTCCGACTTCGTCTCCAACGCTAAGGAGGTCAAAGGCAACTTCCCGCTCAAGGGCAAGGCCTTCCGCGTTGCTGCAGTCAGCTCCGGCACGGTTTCCGTGTCGTACCGCTCCGTCACTCCTGCCGACATCAAAATCGGCGAGAAGGGCGTGACCATCGGTAAGTTCGAGATCTCTCTCGACTCTGCTGAGGACCAGACCATCTACTCGATGACTGTCGAAAACGACGGCACCGCTTCTGATGGTGACTTCGGTAACCTCATGATCAAGCGTTCCGATGGAACCGTTCTCACCAAGGCCGTGGCTACCACGTCCGGTGACTTCGCTACCCTCGTCTTCGACCCACCGTTCACGGTGCTCGAAGGTGACCGCATCACCTTGTCTGTCGTTGCAGACATCCTCGGTGGAGCTGCCAAGAACATCAAGATCCACTTCGATGAGACCGGCGACATCTTTGCTGTCGGTTCTCTCTACGGCTACGGCGTCAACGGACAGCTCTACGGCTCGTCCATCGCTCTGCCGACTGAGACTTCTACCCTCCCGTCCACTGTCCGCATCGATGCTGGTCAGTTCACGATCTCGATCGACGGCCCTGTGACTCAGCAGTTCACCCGCAAGGACAAGAACGCTGTGCTCGCAAACGTCTGGTTCGAGACCGGAGGTGAAGACGTCGATGTCGAAGCTCTGTACATCGCGATCGTCGGTACCACCTCTACGGGTGCTGCCTTCTCGCACGTACGTGCTGCTCCGACAACCGGCGACAACATCCACGAGGCTCTTGAGAAGGTTGAACTCCGCAACACCACGACCGGCCGCACCATCTCCGGTGTCCGCCTGACTGGTTCGAACGATTTCAGCGCTGATCACCACGCTACTGTCGCTGCGTCCGGAACTGGTGCTTACCAGGTCTACCGCTTCGACGACTTCGTCGTTCACGGCAAGGAGAAGTATGAATTCCGCGTGAACTTCGTCGACAACTCTGGAACGTCCGCCCTCTCGGCTCCGGCCAACGGCGACCGCTTCCGCATCCACATCTGTGGAGAGGCCACCCACACTCTGAACTCTTCGGGTGATCTCGTTGCCAACAACACCGGTTGTTCCCTCGGCGGCATGTTTGCCACCACGGTCACGACCTACCAGATGCAGATCAAGGGTCTCTCGACCTCTGACCGCATCGGTGACTACCGTCCAGGTGGAACGATCTCGGGTAACCACCAGGAGATCAAGACCGCTGGTCTGACCATCACTGGTAAGGCTACGCAGTCCACCGACACGACTGTCGAGAACGCCAAGAACGTCACGCTCTTCCGCTTCGAGGCTCGCGCTTCCGAGGCTGCTGACGTGCTCGTCACCGACTTCATCTTTGAAGCAGGAGGCAGCTCGACCCTCGTGAACGCTCAGAACTACGCGCTCTGGGTAGACACGAACGATGACGGTGTCACCGACACCATCCTCCAGAAAGGCGAGGCCTCTCAGGGTGGATCCACTGTTTCCAACCAGACGGTCACCTTCGACCAGCTGACTGGCGGCGGATACGTTATCGCTAAGCAGAAGTCCGTAGTCTTCGAGGTACACGCAGACATCTCGTCCTCGATCACGGGCACGAACCCATTGCTCTCGATCCGCTTCGACACCGGTTCAACCTACATCCAGGCTGAGCAGGTTTCCGACGGCTCGTCGCTCTCGGGTATCCAGACCAAGAACACCGCTCTCGTCGTCGTTGCCTCTAACGGCAGCTACACGGACGGAGGTGTCGCAGCAGACATCCAGGTTTTGACGCAGCCAGCTACTTTGTACACGCTGCGCAACCAGGGTGACCTGTACGTCACCAAGTCTTCGACGCCTGTTCGCAGTCGTCAGCTCCTCGGCGGCACTCTTGCGGATGAAATCCTCCGCCTGCAGTTCCACGCTGAGTACGAAGACATCGATGTGACTGACCTCGTCCTCACCGCTTCCGGCGCTAACGTTGCGAACTTCGCAACCAACGTCGATCGCCTTGAGCTGTACAAGGTCGGCGCAACGACTCCGTTCGCTTCTGCAACTGTTGCAGGCTGTGGAACGGATTCCGTTCTCACCGGCTCGATGTGTGCCAAGATGAAGAACCAGGAGTTCATCGTTCCGAAGGGCTCCAACACGAACATCTTGGTCCGTCCGAGAATGCGCACGGACAGCGAAGGTGCAACCTCGGGTAACGAAGTGACTCTCAAGATGGATCTGAGCACTTCTACCTCCACTGGTGCTGTTCGCGCTCGCGGTTTGCTTTCGAGCAACAACCTGAGCAACAACAACAACAACACGTCTCCGGAAGGTGAGGTGTTCGTTGGAACGTCGTCCCCGACGTTCAATGCACCGATCTCGGGCAGCTTCAACCAGGTGGTTCTGTCCAAGGTCACGTCGATCACGAACGCCGATCCGAACAACAACGGTACTGCTATCCCGACGGGAACGCAGCGCGCTATTGCTCAGTTCAAGTTCGCGACCGCCGCAGCTAACAACCTGAAGAACGGTACGAACAAGTGGACGCTGTCCGGTGTTATCTTCAACGTTAACGCCACCAACGTCTTGCTCGGTTCCGGCGATCAGACTTCGAGCGCCACCTCCGACTTCAAGTTGTACAACAAGGCTGACGCTACGACGAAGGCTACCTGCACGGCTGACAAAGCTACTGCATCCGGCGCCCTTGTCGTGACCTGTTTCCGCATCCCGGCATCGAGCTCGGTTAACACCGAAATCGATCCAGGTACGGACGTCACCTTCGTCCTCGAGGCAGAGATCGCTAACGCGAAGATCTCCAACTCGTCGACGTCGACCCTCCAGGTGTCTCTCCAGAACTTCAACAGCAACCCGAAGGCCACGCTCTTCGGAACCACGAACTCCAACTACAGCTCAATCGAGTGGTTGGATCGTGACAACGGAGGCAGCACGCGCTTCCGCTGGATCGACTACCCGGAGACCTCTGTCAACGGTACGAGCTACAACGGCTAGTATCGGAGATAGTTCTCCCCATCGGCTCAGTAGCTGATAACCAAACGACCCCCCGCCTAACCGCGGGGGGTTTTTGGCGTAAGCCACAAAGCGCCTCACCCCCAACCCCTCTCCCTGATGGGAGAGGGGCGTTCGGGATTGCTTCACTACAAGACTTCCTCTCTCCCGTCGGGGAGAGAGGTGGCGCCTCAGCGCCGGAGTGAGGTCCTTATCCCAAGATTTTCCTCTTCATCTGCAGCCCCCTGTACACCAGCGGCTTCAGCACCATCATGGTTTCAGCCGGATACTCGATGATCTGCCCGCCAAGCTTTCGCTTAAACTCAGTCACACCGATCCAGGCGCTGACTTTGCCCGGAGGATCCACTCCCAGCAGGTCGTAGCGTGTGCAGCCCTGGGCCTTGCAGTGCTGGATCGCCTGCCACTGCAGCAGATACGGCGCCATGAGGTGCCGGTGCTCGGAGGACGACGCACCGTAGTAGTAGATGCCGGTAGTACCCCAGCAAACGCCCAAAAGGCCTGCAATTGGCGTATCAGCGTGGTATGCCATCAAAAGCACTGCATGGCCGACTTCACTGAGAAAAGCGCTATAACGGCGTTTGGTGCCTATTGTGAAGCCATCGCGTTTAGCCGTGGCGCGCATCAACTCATAAAACGCGTCAGTATCGACTGATTGGCGTATTTCCACCCCATGCCGCTGGGCTACCTTGATGTTGTAGCGGCCCTTGGGGTGCATTTGACCCAGCAATTCCTCATCGCTCAATCGCAGATCCAGAACAATCGTCGCCTGAGGCTGTTCGTGGCGGGGTGACTGCTTCCATCTGGCGTCATCGCGGATGGTCGGCGGCAACGCCACCGGCGGTGACAGATACAACGCCACGCACTTGTCGCGTTTTGCATCGGCAATGATTGTATTCACCAGTTCTTCCAGAGGTTCATCGCTGACTTCGCGGCGTTCACCGGTCGACAGCGGACCGCGCGGACATTCCCAGGTGGAATACCCGCCGGTTGTTCGATCGATCACGATCAGCGCGCCGGCAACAATCGCGCCGGCATCCTCCGCCACATAGATTTTGGTCTGCCGTCCCAGCGCACTTTGATAGTCCCGCCAATCGCGAGATTGCCACAGTGAGCCGGAGTACTGCGACCGCACCCACGCGTCGTAACGCGCGATGTCGTCTTGGCCGTCCAACAGTCGGATGGAATGCATGGGTCAGATAATAGCATGTCATTCTTTTCCTGAGTGTCCGTCATCACTATGGTAAGCTCGACTCACTCCATCCGTTTCTCCCCAACGCCCATGGCACACACGCTTCCAGTATTGCCCTACGACTACAAAGCCCTTGAGCCGCACATCGATGCAAAGACGATGGAAATCCATCATACCAAGCACCATCAGGCGTACATCGACAAACTCAACGCCGCGCTGGAGAAGCACAAGGAGCTGGCTGAGAAAACGGCCGAGGAATTGATCGCCGATCTGGACATGGTGCCGGAGGACATCCGCATGGCCGTCCGCAACAACGGCGGGGGACACGTGAACCACTCGTTCTTCTGGGAGATCATGAGCCCGAAAGGCGGCGGCAAACCGGAAGGGGAGTTGGCTAAAGCGATCGATGCGGCCTTCGGTTCGTTCGACGACTTCACCGCTAAATTTGCAGATGCCGCAGCCACGCGTTTCGGCTCAGGCTGGGCCTGGCTGGTCGTCGACGGCGGCAAGCTGTCGGTCGTCAGCACGCCGAACCAGGACAACCCGGTCACCGAGGGCAAGACGCCGATTCTCGGCCTGGATGTCTGGGAGCATGCGTACTATCTCAACTACCAGAACAAGCGTCCGGATTATGTGAAAGCATTCTGGAACGTGGTGAATTGGTCGGAAGTCCAGAAACGCTACGCAGAAGCTAAATAACCGGAGACGTGGCTTGCCCTGAGCGATCCCGCGAGAGCGGGAGAGTCGAAGGGTGAACTGGAGTGAGGTTGGCAAGCGGTTTGCGGAGGCGAAGTAATCGCCTCGAGCAGTTCACCTTGTGCCACATGGGTTGAGGGATAGAATGACCGGTAATTCTTCCCTTCCTTCCCATGAGCAAGAAAAACAATCTTTTGATTAGCGCGGTTGCAGTGGTTGCAGTCGGTGTCATCGCCGTCACGACGATGTCATCTGAGGTGACGCTGCAGGGTGAATTGACCGGAGGCGTCCCTTCTTCGAGCATGATGGCGGGCACCTCTCCTCTGCAGTATCGCTGCTGCATGCAAGATCCTATGTCAACAACCGTGACCCAGTCTTTCTGCACCCGAGTGGGTGGTACAGACAACTATATCGATAAGTGCAGTCTGGGAACGCTGGCAACGGGTCCGCTCTTCGCCACTGTCGATGCTTGTAGTTCGGCATGCGGAACAGGTGTTGCAATGTCTTCTTCCGCTCGTGCCTTTAGCTCTTCTTTTGCAGCTAACCCGCTCAGTTGTGCCGCACGGTTTGATGAGGATGAGACGCCGACATGCGACGATGAAAACAATCCGCCTGTATTCCCGGCCTGCCAGAAAGGATATCAGATCACAGATCCTGGTTGTGCACTGCCTTGCAGCTGCAAGGATGATGCAGATGGCGAAGCGCAGATCCGCTGCACGCATCGATACGTCTGCTCGAAGATACCGACCGCACCTGCGGCCAGCATGCCCTCCAGATAGTCTCGAAAATTCCACCTGCTACCCATGGATAAAAAAAATCTTCTGCTACTGGCTGCTGCTACAGTCGTGACCACTGCAGTCCTCTCAGTCGGATACATGTCCGGCATGCAGGCTTAGACTGCATCGCTGCAAGGAAGGATGATGCAGGTGCCGGTGGCGAAAGAGCCGCCACCGCAGAGCTTCTGCTGCAAGAAGGACGGCGGCTGCTACGGCGTCGATACGAACAAATGCGATCCTGCGGATCAGCATCAGGAGTCGTTTCCGGACATCAAAAGCTGTGTGGCGAACTGCACTGCCGTGCCGACTCCGACACCCCCGCCCGCGACTGTTCCGGACATGGGGTCGATCCAGATCAGATAACCGAGCCAAAAAAACCGTAAATTGGGTTTGACACCCCCCGCTTCGTCGCTAGAATACGCGACGTACAGCTGGCTTCCGATTGTGTTCTGAGCGCTGCACGGCCCTTCACCCGTCTTTCGTGGTGCAGGTTCGCGCACCGTGTTCGGGCGCTTTCATATTTTTCCTCTCTCTGTCATGACTCCGAAGAAGCAGAAACCCAAGAAGAAAGTCGCCCCGAAAGCCAAACCGAAACCGAAGCCAAAGCCGAAAGCCAAACCGAAGGCCGCTGCAAAGCCGGTCAAGAAAGTTGTGGCCGTAAAAGCCAAGGCAGTCGCCAAGGTCGCCGCTAAGCCTGTCGTCAAGACGGCCAAGCCGGACGGCAAGTCCAAGGTCGCCGCAAAGATGCTGGTGGCCGTCGACAAGAAAGCCAACAAAGCCATGAAGAAAGACTGGGGCAAGCGCCAGGAGTACACGTTCGACGTGGAGCAGGCGATTCTGCCGCAGCTCACCGGATTTAAGATCTCCTCGCACGAGCGCATGCCGTTGTCCCTGAAGGACACGAAGGGCGACCTGGCTCCGCGCATGATCTCCGCCGGCCGCGTGTTCCTTACCGACGATGATTCCATCGAGAAAATCCGCTCGCTCATCGACGTGCAGATCCTCAGCTACAAGTGGTTCCTCACCGAAGGTCTGGCCGAGCTGCTGAAAGAAATCAGCCCGATCACCGACTTCTCCGGAAAGAAGATGGAGCTCAACTTCCTGGGCCACACGTTCGACGCCCCGAAGTACGACCCCGCCACCTGCCGCCGCCGCAACCTCAGCTACGAGGCAGCCATGAAGGCCTACGTGCAGCTCATCAACAAAGAGACCGGTGAAATCAAGGAGCAGGACGTGTTCCTGGGCTCCATCCCGCTCATGACCGACTCCGGCACGTTCATCGTCGGCGGCATCGAGCGCGTGGTAGTCACCAGCTCGTCCGCTCGCCGGGCGTGTTCTTCTCGACCATGCCTGACTTCCCCAAGCACCACGCCGCAAAGATCATCCCGAAGCGCGGTGTCTGGATGGAAATCGAGACCGACCGCCGTGGAGTCATCTCCTGCAAAATCGACCGCAAGCGCAAAATCCCGATCACGCAGCTGTTGCGCATCTTCGGTTACAAGAACGATTCCGATATCCTCGATCTATTCAAGGACACGGTGAAGGCCGACAAGGACTACATCCTCGCAACGCTGGAGAAGGACACCATCCGCACCGTGGAGGAGGCCTACCAGAGCATCTACCGCAAGATCCGCCCGGGTGACCTGGCCACGGCCGAGAACGCCAAGTCGCTCATCGACGCGCTGTTCTTCGACTTCAAGAAGTACGACATGGGCAACATCGCCCGCTACAAACTGAACCGCCGTTTCGAGATGGATACCCCGAACGACGAAGAGCACCGCGTGTTCCAGGTGAAGGACTTCATCGAAATCCTGAAAGAACTCATTCGTCTGAACAACGGCGAGGGCACGCCCGACGACATCGACCACCTGAGCAACCGCCGCGTCCGCTCGGTCGGTGAGCTCGTGCAGAACAAGTACCGCGTCGGTCTCATGCGCACGGAGCGCATCATGAAAGACCGTATGACGGTCATGGATCTGGAGACGGTCACGCCGACCCAGCTCATCAACTGCCGCCCGATCACCGCTGCCATGCGCGAATTCTTCGCCAGCTCGCAGCTGTCACAGTTCATGGACCAGACCAACCCGCTCTCCGAACTGGCGCACAAGCGCCGCTTGTCCGCGATGGGTCCCGGAGGACTCTCCCGCGAGCGCGCATCGTTCGACGTTCGTGACGTGCACCCGTCTCACTACGGCCGCATCTGTCCGATCGCCACACCGGAAGGACCGAACATCGGTCTCGTCGTGCACTTGGCCAGCTTCGCAAGCGTCAACGAATACGGCTTCCTGGAGACCCCGTACTACGAGGTGAAACACACGGTGAAGATGGACGCAGACGCGCTGTTCGGGCGCATCCATCGACCTCACGGTGCGTGACGGCCGCAAGGTCGTCGCCAAAGAAGGCGATGTCATCGACAGCAAGGCGCTCGCAACCAAGATCGTCTCGCTGCTGAAGAAAGAGAACATGACCGAGATCCAGGTCCGCGCATACGTCGTGATGAAAGAGCTCTACGTCGATGCCGACCGCGAGCGTCACCTCACCATTGCCCAGGCCAACACCGCACTCAACGCAAAGAACGAATACATCGAGACCCGCGTGCACGCACGCAAGTTCGGCGAGCCGGTGCTTGCGCACGTCCGTGACGTCACGCACACCGACGTCTCCCCGAAGCAGATCTTGTCCGTCTCCACCTCGCTCATCCCGTTCCTGGAGCACGACGACAACACACGCGCATCCATGGGTACGAACATGCAACGCCAGGCTGTGCCGCTCATCCGCGGCCACTCCCCGTTGGTCGGTACCGGAATGGAAAGCGTCGCCGCACGCGCATCCGGTCACGTTCTGCTCGCGCAGGACGACGGCGAAGTGACTGTACGTCGACGGTCGCGAGATCGTCGTCGATGTACCACTCCGGCAAGAAGGCGACCCACCTGCTGGACACCTTCGTGCGCTCCAACCAGGGTACGTGTTTCCACATGCGTCCGTGTGTGGAGAGCGGCATGAAAGTGAAGAAAGACGACGTGCTGGCCGACGGTTCATCCGTCGAGCAGGGAGAGCTGGCCCTGGGCCAGAACCTGCTCGTGGCCTACATGCCGTGGGGAGGTTATAACTTCGAAGATGCCATCATCATTTCCGACCGCGTCGTGGAGCAGGGAATGTTCGACTCGGTGCACATCGAGTCCTACATCACCGACGTCCGCGACACGAAACTCGGATCCGAAACCGTCACCCGCGACATCCCGAACGTCGGCGAGAACAAGCTGAAAGATCTCGACGTCGACGGCATCGTCCGCATCGGTGCAACCGTGCACGAAGGCGACATCCTGGTCGGTAAGATCACGCCGAAGGGCGAGACCGAACTGACTCCGGAAGAGCGCATTCTGCAGGCTATCTTCGGTGACAAGGCCAAGGACGTGAAAGACAGCTCGCTGCGCCTGCCCGGTGGAGCCGGAGGCAAGGTGGTCGACGTGCATATCTTCGACCGCGCCGAGGGCGACGAGCTCCCGACAGGTGTCATCAAGCAGATCAAAGTCTTCGTCGCACAGACCCGCAAAGATGCAGGTGGGTGACAAGATGGCCGGCCGCCACGGTAACAAAGGTGTGGTCGCGCGCATCGTCGCCAAGGAAGACATGCCGTTCCTCGCGGACGGTCATTACGTTGATATCATCCTGAACCCGCTCGGTGTGACCTCCCGCATGAACATCGGTCAGATGCTGGAGACCCACCTCGGTTGGGCCTGCAAGGCGCTCGGCATCAAGATCGCCACGCCCGCACTCAACGGTATCTCGCCGGATCAGATCACGGGTTACCTGAAGATCGCAGGACTGTCCGAGAGCGGCAAAGTGCAGCTGTTCGACGGCCGCACCGGAGAGCCGTTTGCCCACCAGACCACGGTCGGTGAGGTGTACATGCTCAAACTTCTCCACCTGGTCGAAGACAAGATTCACGCCCGCTCCGTCGGTCCGTACTCTCTCGTCACGCAGCAGCCTCTGGGAGGCAAAGCTCAGCACGGAGGACAGCGCTTCGGAGAAATGGAAGTGTGGGCGCTGGAGGCCTACGGTGCAGCGCACACGCTGCAGGAAATGCTCACGATCAAGTCCGATGACGTGGTGGGCCGTTCCAAGGCGTACGAGGCTATCGTCAAAGGCGAGGCCATCAAGAAGCCCTCCACTCCGGAGTCCTTCAACGTCTTGGTCAAAGAACTCCAGGCACTGTGTCTGAAGGTCGACCTGCTGAAGTTCGCCGACGAGGTCGAGAGCAAAGAGGTCCCGGTCGTGGTGCTCGAAGAAGAGGGCAAAGTGGCCGAGGTCGTCAAACTCAAGACACGCTTCGATGAAGAGTCCGAGCAGGACGAGCTGATCCCCGCCGGCGACAAGATCTCCGACCTCAACCTGGAGGAGGAGGATCCCGACGAGATCAAAAAAGGCATCGAGGAAGGTGACTTGGGCGAGGCAGCCGGCGTCACCGCCAAGGCCGAAATGGCCGAGTCGATCGAGGACGAAGGCGACTCCGCAGCCGCGAAATAATCAATTGTCATCGTCTACAGAGAAGGCCGGTCCCGCAGTGCGGAGACCGGCTTTTTCGTATGCTGCTGCCAATCTTGTTGACTGCGCAGCCCGGCGGTACCACAATCGCCCGCCCATGGCTTTTCTCCAACCAGGTGACCCGGCCCCGGAATCTATGGTGCAGTACTGCCAAGCGGTAGAAGCCGCTCATGAGTATCTGCGGCAGGGGCAGCAATCACCGGGTCTGCGCGCATCGGACCTCACCAAGGCGTTGCGTCGGACACTGAATGCCGTCTTCACCGATGGGCTGGATATATCGCTTGCACCGCCATCCTTCAGCACCCTGTGGCGCCGCGATGTTCGAAATGGCATGCGGTTGCTTCATGAATTGCAGCAGCAGCCGCAAGCCGGAGAGTACGACTCATTTACCGTCACATTGCTTGTAGGCGACGTTGCGCATGCGATGATGATGTCCGGCTGGGACGAGGATGATGAGCGACGCATTGCATTTAATGAAATCGCCGTCGAGGTGGTCGGCAAACAACTGGATTGTATTGTGAGTGAATTGACCAACATGCTCGCATGGCAGAATTACTTTAAGCCTGCGGATATCGTACGGGTTATCGAGGCCGGACAAGGTCTGTTCGATGAAATCCAATGTCTGCGATCCCAGTATCCCGACATACTTCCGGGTATATGTTTGGATGAGCTGAGCGCACTGATTACAAGGCTCAATACATGAGTCTGGGAGCCGATTTTCAGCTATTCTTACATGGGGAAATTGACTATGCGCACACAGCCTTCACAATCGCGGGCGAATGACTTCCAGGATTCCTCCATCGGACAAACGCTACGGCGCAGCTTTTGACGCTGCGGATATGTATGCCCGCACCGGAATCCTTCAGGAAACGCCGCGTGGTGATCAGATCATCAGGAGACTCCGCTATGCGCGCGATGCCGCACTCGCTGACGGATTTGAAGTGGTGCCTTTCGAAGAGCATTGGATCCGTGACGTGGATGCGAATATTTATCTGTTTCATTTGCGTGCGTTGGCCGCAGGCAATCCATCCGGTGATTATGACCCCCTCAACGCGCATGAACTCTGCTTGCTGACGGCCGACGCCATTCGGATATGCGGAGAATACGAGAATCCCGAGCTGCGCGAGCATCTGTCCATGCAGGTATTTGCGGCGCTCTTATGGCAGATGGAAGCGGTTGCGGACCAGGTGAGAGCGGCGATGCGGTATGCGGAGGACGATGACGATCATGAAGTGCAAGATGCGATCGGTGTCTATCATGAGGTTGCGCGGGATGTCCGCGAAACGTACGCAGCACTCTCAGATTTGGATATGCCGCGGCTCGTCATCGACTCAGTCCAGCAAGTGCTGACGGAATCGGAGTCGTAATCCGTCGTTCCAGTGACGACTTTTCTTGATCGTCGCCGGCGCTGCAGTCGTCTGTGCGCTCAAAATATCCGTGAATTGGCACATTCTCTAAAAATGGCTTCCAGACAGCGAAAATTCAGTGCCGGTCCGGTCAGTCTCAGGAGCTATTTTTCACTTGATTTACCAGACCGCAAAGACTTACAGAAATCACCCTTTTTCTTCTTGACCCTGCCAAACTTATCCTTACAATGTCCGCACATGATGTTTCATCTCGCTTACCCGTAGCATTAGACGTCCCTTCTAGGGAATCTGGTTCTACGGGTGCGCGAGCACCCGTTTTTTTTGGCCCGCTTTCGGGCGGTCAAATCATTCGGGCTGCGAGTGTACCGTGCTCATTGTCAGCACCGGCAGGAAATGAATGAATTACTGCAATTTGAAAGATTGATTATAAAAATTATGTGATTATGACGCATGTCACGAAATCAGGAGTGAGTGGTTCGTGTCTACGAACTGCCTGCTCCATGATCCGTGAACAGCACAATTTCACCACGCACAAAGGCCGCAAGGCCGATGTGTCTGGTCTCGAAAGTATATGTTACTCAACGCATCAGACGGATGCCTCGACTCCAAACTCCGATGAAGGACGTGGCCAGCTGCGAAAAGCTTCGGTCAGCCGCTAGGCAGGCGCTACCAGCCGAAGATATCCGAATGGGGAAACCCCACAGACGGAATGGTCTGTGACTCACGCAAGTGAGAGGAATACTCTGCGAACTGAAACATCTCAGTAGCGGGGGAAAAGAAATCAAATAGAGATTCCCGTAGTAGTGGCGAGCGAACCGGGATCAGCCTAAACCTCATATTTATATGAGGGGTTGCAGGACTCCAATATCCGACTGCACAAGTCTAGATCAACGTCCCTGGAAAGGGCGGCCATAGAGGGTGATAGCCCCGTCGTCGAAAGGCAAGTGCACGGTAGGAGATTCCTAAGTAAGGTCGGACACGTGAAATCCGGCCCGAATCCGGGAGGACCACCTTCCAAGGCTAAACAGGTTTAGAGATCAATAGCGGATAGTACCGTGAGGGAAAGGTGAAAAGCACCCCGCAAGGGGGATGAAATAGTCTCTGAAATCTGATGCGAACAAGGAGTGGACGCCCCTTCGGGGGTTACCGCGTTCCTTTTGCATAATGATCCAACGACTTAGTTGCTCAGTGGCTTGGCTAAGACAGTTATAGTCGGAGCCGGAGCGAAAGCGAGTCTCGAATAGGGCGTATTGTCGCTAGCACTAGACCCGAAACCGGGTGAGCTATCCATGAGCAGGATGAAGGCTATCGAAAGATAGCTGGAGGTCCGAACCATAATGTGTCGCAAGACATTGGGATGACTTGTGGATTGGAGTGAAAAGCTAACCGAACCCGGAGATAGCTGGTTCTCTTCGAAATGTCTTTAGGGACAGCCTCGTATTATACGGCAGGGGGTAGAGCTACTGTTTGGATGAGGGGGTCTTCTAGGCCTACCAAATCCTGACAAACTCCGAATACCTGCCCTTAGAGATACGGGAGTGAGACAGTGACAGCGAACTGCCATTGTCGAGAGGGAAACAGCCCAGATCATTTGCTAAGGTCCCAAATACCGGTTCAGTGGAAAAGGAAGTGTAGATCGCTTTGACAACCAGGAGGTTGGCTTAGAAGCAGCCATCCTTTAAAGAAAGCGTAACAGCTCACTGGTCGATGCGATTGATGCGCCGAAAATTCACGGGGCTAAACGGTAACCGAAACAGCGAGTGTCGGGAGCATGCGTGCTCCCGGCGCAGTAGAAGAGCGTTCTATTCAGCATTGAAGCCCGACTGTAAGGTCGAGTGGAGCGGATAGAAGTGAGAATGTTGGAATGAGTAACTACAAGGCAGGTGAGAACCCTGCCCGCCGAATTCCCAAGGTTTCCCACGCAACGTCGATCGGCGTGGGGTTAGTCGGTCCTAAGGTGAGGCCAAACGGCGTAGCCGATGGACAGCAGGTTAATATTCCTGTACCTCGTACAAATCGATCAAGGGAGCCATTTGATAATCTGGTTGGCCACTGCCCTTTCCACCCAGGATTCCTGAGAGAATCTTGAGCGGAAAGGGTATGTCGATCGGAAAGGATTTTGGTTACCTAGGTGAGGCATGACGGAGAAGGAACACCAGAGCGTCTGTATTGACTGGACGTGAGAGACACGAAACGTTGAGAGCCGGAGGCAAATCCCCGGTTTGAGTTGAGTGTTGACCGATCACCCCTCTCTGAGGGCTGAGTCTGACTGTTTCAGCTTCCAAGAAAACTGTCGCACCGAGACTTGTATGAAACCGTACCGCAAACCAACACTGGTGGGATGGTCGAGTAGACTAAGGCGATCGGGACAACTTGCGTTAAGGAACTCTGCAATAATAGCGTCCGTAACTTCGGGATAAGGACTGACCCTGGTTAACTCCGGGGCCCGCAGCGAAAGAGTCCCTGCGACTGTTTACCAAAAACACAGGTCCCTGCGAAGCCGTAAGGCAATGTATAGGGGCTGATGCCTGGCCAGTGTCAGAAGGTCACGTGAGGAGGTGCAAGCCTTCGATCCAAGCCCTGATGAACGCCGGCCGTAACTATAACGGTCCTAAGGTAGCGAAATTCCTTGTCGGGTGGTCGGTAACGACACTTGCCCGCATGAATCGCAAGATTCAGCACTGAGGAACGAGCTAATGTTTTTGGAAGGTCTCCCGCATCCGTGCGGGATGCTCCAGGAGTAATCCGTGGAGCGGACTTAAGATTTACGCGAAATCTCTTTAGAAAGAGCTATGAATTTAGTTTCAAACGAAATGTCTGAGACAGAACTACCTAACGATTACCATTATCAGTGTAAAACGTCGCTATATGCTGGAAACTCCCAGTATCCCCTATGCCGCAAGGTACGGGGTGGGGACAATCAGCAGGAAATCCGGCTTTGCCGCGAGCTCCTCAGAGACTACACGCGACGCTCCTGGAAACAGGAGATGATATAGTCCGATCCCTTAGCGATAGAGGGTGCGCAGAACCGTTGCGCAGCTAAAAAACCAGCGATATCCGCAAGGATACGGTTGTGCGCCCGGGTCTTAACCCGGGTTCTCGTCTAACCAACGAGAGGAACCTGACTACGAAGTTCCGACCCGCACGAATGGTATCACGGTGGGGGCACTGTCTCGACGCAAGGCCCGGTGAAATTGCAAACCCGGTAAAAATGCCGGGTTAATCACGGTAGGACGAAAAGACCCTATGAAGCTTTACTGTACGCTGACATTGTGCCATTGGATCGCGTGCGCAGGATAGGTGGGAGACTTTGAAGCCGTGGCTTTGGCCGCGGTGGAGTCATCCTTGAGATACCACCCTCGTGTTCCGATGTCACTCACCTGTGTGTTAGAAGCGCTTCGTTGGGGATTGCAGATGATGCTTTCGTGTGGGGGAATTCCCCCTCGCTTGGCTCGTCTGTGCATTCCTGACAAGAGCATTTCTACCACCACAGGGACATTGTTTGCTGGGCAGTTTAACTGGGGCGGTTGCCTCCTAAAAAGTAACGGAGGCGCGCAATGGTTCACTAACGCCGGATGGAAATCGGCGCGGTCGTGTAATCGCACAAGTGAGCCTGACTGTGAGGGTGACAACCCGAGCAGAGAGCGAAAGCGGTGATAGTGATCCGGCAGCCGGACATATTTACTTATGTCCTTACCACGTGGGTGGGCTGTCGCTCAACGGATAAAAGTTACTCTAGGGATAACAGGCTGATCAGTTCCAAGCGCCCACAGCGACGAACTGGTTTGGCACCTCGATGTCGGCTCATCGCATCCTGGGGCTGGAGAAGGTCCCAAGGGTTTGGCTGTTCGCCAATTAAAGCGGTACGCGAGCTGGGTTCAGAACGTCGTGAGACAGTTTGGCCTCTATCCTCCGTGATCAACTGGAAAATTGCGAGAACTTGCTCCTAGTACGAGAGGACCGGAGTGAACGAACCTCTGGTGTGCCTGTTGTGGCGTCAGCCGCATTGCAGGGTAGCTATGTTCGGACGAGATAACCGCTGAAAGCATCTAAGTGGGAAGCTCATCTCAAGATCAATTTTCCCCATAAGCCCCCATCCAGAACAGGTGGTAGATAGGTCACATGTGTACGCGCAGCAATGCGCTCAGCTTAGTGATACTAACGGGCGATTGAACATGTACTTTTGATTGTCTGTGCTGTTCATGTCTCATGAGAGCGGGCAGTCCGTGGACATTATTGTCCTCAACATCATTCATTTCCTTTCTTTCTCAGCATTCTGTCTTGGTGCCTATAGCTACGGGGAAACACCCGTTCCCATTCCGAACACGGCAGTTAAGCTCGTATGCGTCGATGGTAGTGAGCTGCTACGGCTCGCAAGAGTAGATCGGTGCCAAGACTGAGTGCTGAAAGAGAGAGGACCCTGCCGCTGATATTGATATCAACCCAAGGAACGCCGAAAGGCGTTTTTTGGCGTACAAAAAACCTGCCGAATGACCTATATTAGGCAACTTCCATCATTTTTATGACCCTCGATCGCATTAGTGTTCCGCCGGAACTGACAAACTTCGTCAGCGTTGGGTTTGTGCCTGTGGAAGGTAGTGGCTGGCCCGAGGGAGATGCGATCATCGAAAGCGTGCAAGCCGAAGCCGGCCTTCAACAGCTCATGGCAACGTTGGACAGGCTGGAGCGCGAAGTCGCTGCAATGCCGATGCCCAGTCGCTTCAGTACGACGCGTCCACCTCAAGGGCTCGAAGTCGGCTTCGTTATCGACCCTGATCTTCCGGAGGCTGAGTTTAAGCGAAGGCAATTATTGGCTGACCTGCAGCTTGTTCGCGCAACGTTTCTGTCGGCATACTCTCGTTTTGCGAGCTTTATCCTCGACAAAGAGGCGTCTAGCCGGGAATTCTGAGCAATTACCGCTTCCTCGCTGCCGGTTTCGGATGACTGCGCCTTTCGCCTACCCGCGCCAGGCGTTTGCTGATCGGCCTGAGCACCGTGAGCATGATGACCGCAAAAGCGGCCACAAACATGCCCAGGACCTCCATCCCGGCGCCGACGGCCATACCGATGCCCGCGACCAGCCAGATGTCTGCAGCGGTCGTTAAACCGTGTATTTCCTTGTCTCCGCGGATCAGTGCCCCGCTGCCCAGGAAACCCACGCCTATGACGATTTGTGAGGCAATACGGGTGGTGTCTTGGCCGGGGAAGCCCTGGATAGACAAAATCGTGAATAAGCACGCTCCGACGGCCACCATCATGCCGGTGCGCAGTCCTGCCGGCCGGCCGTTCAGTTCGCGTTCAATACCCAAAACGGCACCCAAGACAGCCGCAAGGCAAATCCGGATGATATGCCCCCATGTGACTCCGTCGATTGCGCTGCTTGCCATGAAACTTTCGATCATGGGGGCCACTATAGCACAGCAGTTTTTCGATAAATGAAATATCATTATTATGTCAATAGTAAGCCATAAATGGTTTGTGTTGTTCAATTTGTAGACAAGCTGAAAACGGCATGGTACAAAGGCGCATCACTTTTTCTCCTTCTCTCCCATGGCATTGCGCGGTGACATACATCCGGTCAGTTACTACACTATCAACTACCGTTCCGAAGGCCAGCCGGGCGTCGAAGATCATCTGGTCGACGTGAGTGGGGTGCAGGAGCTCGCGCGTAAGCAGGTTACTCAGCCAGAAGGGCTGACTGACGCAGATAAGAAAGTTGAGGCGCACACGCGAGTGTGTGCAGACTGCGCCTGGTATGCCGGTTTGGTACGAGGCCTTATCACCCAAAAGCTCGATGAAGATCGCCGAAAGGCCGCCCGTGAGTGTCGCAGCCCCGCATGCAGGCAACCTACCGTATTAGTAGGATAAATCTGGTGAAAAGGAGTACAGTCAATGCATGCAAGAACGCTTACAAAAAATCCTCTCCGGCCGGGGAGTCTGTTCCCGCAGGAAAGCCGAAGAGTACATTCTGGAGGGCCTGGTGAAGGTCAACGGAAAGGTGGCTAATTTAGGCCAAAAAGCCGACCCAGAGCTCGACAAGATCACCGTGGAGGGGAAGGTCATCCAAGACCGGAAAGAGATGATGTACTACGTTATGAACAAGCCGGTCGGCGTGGTGACCACCAACCTGCCGCGCAAGGACCGTCTGAAAAAAGGCGGCAAGTCGACGTCGGATTACCAGGATCCGTCCTCCACCGTTCGCGATATTCTGCCCAAGGAACTGCAGGGTAAAATCTATCCGGTCGGACGTCTGGACAAAGACTCCTGCGGACTGCTGCTGTTCACCAATGACGGCGTGCTTGCCTATCGCCTGACGCATCCGAAATTCGAGCATGACAAAGAATACGAGGTCGTTCTGGATCGCCCAATCGAACCACTCGCCATGAAAACCCTGGAGAAGGGCTTCATGCTGGATGGCTCCAAAACCAAATCCATGACAGTCAAAAAGGTCGAGCCGGAGGTTATCCGCATCATCCTTACCGAAGGCAAGAACCGCCAGATCCGCCGTATGTGCCAGCATGTGGGCTACACCGTGAAGGACTTGAAGCGTGTCCGGATCATGACTCTGGAGGATGCCAAACTGAAAATCGGCACTACCAGGACACTCACGCCGACGGAGACAAAGGCGTTGCTGAAATCGGTCGGATTATAGTCATCTTCAAACTCTCTGCAGCCCTAGGGCAAGCCGAAATATAGACTTTTTACTGAAAAAAGAGTATACTTATCTATAAGTCTAAGAATTCCGTCATCCCCCACACACAATGCAATTTGTATCCCATGGAGCCGCACGAGAAGTAACCGGTACGTGTCACGAATTGAGAATAGGCGGAAAGCGCATCCTGCTGGACTGCGGACTATTCCAGGGCAAGCGCAAAGAGGCTGCCGACAAGAACGCCGGCTTTACCTTCAATCCCGCCAAAGACATCGATGCGGTCATCTTGAGTCATGCCCACATGGATCATGCCGGACGCCTGCCTTTGCTCTACAAGAAGGGCTACCAGGGTCCTATTTTCTCCACCTATGCCACGCAAGACCTGTCCGCAGTGATGCTCCAGGATGCCGCGTACATTCAGGAGAAAGACGAAGAGTTCTTCCACCGCCATCTGGAGAACAGCATGCTGCCCTCACCCGGACCGCTGTTCAACCAGCAGGACGCCGCCGAATGCATGAAGCTGTTCGTCGGTCGCAACTACAACGAGCGTTTTCAGGTGATCCCCGGCGTGTACTGCACGTTCTTCGAGGCCGGTCACATTCTCGGTGCAGCCATGCTGCTGCTGGAAATCGAAGAGAACGGCAAAACTGTCCGCGTCGGATTCTCCGGTGACCTGGGACGCAACACGCTGCCGATCATCCGTGATCCTCAGGAGATGCCGCAGGTGGACTATCTGATCTGCGAGAGCACGTACGGTGACCGCGCGCATGACGACATCGGTATCGCCCGCAACAGCCTGCGCGACATCATCGTGAAAACCGCAGCACGCAACGGAAAAGTCCTCATCCCCGCTTTCTCGCTGGAGCGCACGCAGGAGATCGTCTACGACCTGCATGTGCTGTGGGATGCCAAGGAAATCCCGGCAATCCCCATCATCATCGATTCGCCGCTGGCCTCCAAAGTCACCGATATTTTCCGCAAACATCCGGAGTGTTACGACCAGGAGATGTTCGACAAGTTCCTCAGCAAATCGCACAACCCGTTCCAGTTCTCGCTGGTGAATTACACCGAGAGCGTCGACGAAAGCAAAGAGCTGAACAACGCCCGCGGCCCCATGATCATCATGGCCGGTTCCGGCATGTGCGAGGCCGGACGCATCCGCCATCACCTGAAAAACGAGTTGGAGAACGCGCTGAACACCGTGGTCGCAGTCGGCTTTATGGCCGAGAACACGCTTGGCAGGCGCATCCTGGATAAAGACATCCACGAGGTGAAGATCTTCGAGGAGGTCGTCGAGAAGAAGGCCGAAATCGTCTACATCAACGCGTACTCCGGCCATGCCGACAAGCACGATCTGGACAAATATTTGCAGAACCAGAAAACACTGAAGAAAGTCTTCTTCGTGCACGGTGAAGAGCGTGCCATGTTCGCGTTGGCAGAGCGCACAACCGCTGTCATGAAAACCGAAGTGATCATGCCCGAACGCGAGGCAGTCTACGACCTGTAAACGGCGCCGACGCGTCCACATATCCACACACAAATGCATCCCCGTTGTTTCCGTCACAGTGCCGGCGTGTACCTGTCCCGCGAGCAGAGAATGATCTGCATCCAGGAATCGCAGGGCAAGGTGGAGCAGCCGCAGTCTGAAATGAAAGGTCTCGCAGAGACTCCGCTCGATAGGATCCTTTCAGCGATTCTGTCCATGACGGGCAAAAAAGTTGATACCGTCAAAACGAACACGCTCAAGACGGTGAAGGGTCGTGCGGAGGAAGTTGAATCGCTGATACGGAAAGGCCAGTGGCCCGCCGGTCAAAAAGGCGAGGTTTTGCGAAAGATAGCTGGAGCACAGTCCGAAGATCAGCCAGTCCCTCCAGTCGACACTCCACAGACACCGGATACCGCACCAGCGCCCGGTCCTACCCCAGCCCCCGCCCCCGCGGCCGCTCCAAGCCCAGCGCCTATTCCTCAGCCTGAAACAGCTCCTGCAGCTCCAGAGCTAACAGCTGCCGTAGAGTACCAGCGCACTGCCGCACAGGCTGCGGTCGTGCGATGCAATCAGATGATTGACGGTGCAAAAAGCTACCAGGACATCATGACTGCGGAGACAGCGATAGACGCATTGCGTGCGATTCCAGGCGTCCAACCCCAGGTAGTGAATGCTATCATCGCATCATTAAAAGCGGTGATGGAAATCAAGCGCGCCAAAATCAGTCAGGCCGATCAGGCGTTTGCTCTGGGTGCACAGCGCGTCGACAGATGGATCGCCGTCACCCGCAACAAAATCGCCGACGACCGCGCGCGCATCGACAGAATGGACTTCATCGACAGCTCGGTGAGCAGGCTGAGCGGTGCAACCGCAGCCATCGAAGCCACCATCAACGCTGACGAGGCTTTCATAGCGAATGCGCAAGGAGCTCGCTCTTGGATGGAACAATTCGCCACCAATGCCCTTTTCCCTCAGACACGCATCGATGGTATTGCCGCAGCAGTCAGGCAGGCTATCCGTCAGCCGGATTACAGTGTCGCAAACGCGCAGTTCGACTCCGCACGTGCCGCTCTGGGCAGGGCCGACGGCGCGATACGCGAAGCGGCTGAATGGCTTCCTGGAGGAGCCCTGGGAGTTGCCATAGCAGAGACGAGCATCAACCCCGGTGCGCCCGGCAACGACCGCAGGATGGCCGGCGCCATTGCCAGCACCGCTCTTGACCTCATTCCTATCCCTGGCGCACGTGCTGCCGGAAATGCCGTCAGGCGCGTGGGTGGCAGGATTGCCGGTGCAGCCGCAGAACGAGGCGTAAACAGGGCCGGAGGCGCAGTGCTGAATGCTGGCGCACAGGAGGGCCTGGACAGGGTTCTGGGACCGGACGGACGCCCGGTGTAAGGCAGTTAGAACGTGCCTGCCGGTGATGTCTGCATCATCGTGCCCGGATTTGTTGGTGGAGGAGTGACAGGCGTGCCGGTGCCGTTGGTCAATTCACATGCCTGCTTATCCGCATAGCTGGTCCTGCCTGGCGTGTTGCAGTACTTGGGCAATGGCTTTGAATCCAGCTTGTACTCCATGCATCCAACAGGGTTGCTATAACACCACGCGTAGTACGGATTTTGCGACTGGTTGCAGGATCCTTGATCTGGAAAGTTGATGAGCTGAACACGGGAATAGCACCTGGCAGTATCGTTGCCGGTGTAGGCAATGCATGTGCCATCTATCCCTTTGCGGCACCACCACACGGTGGCTGTTGCGCCGGCAGCAGTATTTATGTCAGCCGACGGAGCCAGCAGGGAAGCAGTCGAAGGACCCTGCGTAAGCGTGACGGCATAGACCACGGCGATGATGACGAGGACTACTACGCTGATGGCGATTCGTGAAGAGGAGTGGGAAGGCATGCACAGGACTCTACCGGTGCGTCGCCAACATCCGCTAGAGCGATAGACTACAGTCCCAGCTGATCAGCAAGCGGCTTCATGGCCTCCAGCGTGATGCCGACAAATTCATTGAGCGGGATGCCGAGCAGTTCCTCGCACTTTTTCATCTGCTCACGGTCGACCTGCGCGGCGAAACCTTTGTCCTTCATCTTCTTGGTCACGCTGCTCACTTCCACTTCGGCGATCTTCTTGCTCGGGCGGACCTTGGTCACCGCGATGATGAAGCCGGTCAGCTCGTCCACGCAGTAGAGCGCTTTGCGCAGCATCGTATCCAGCGGGTATTCGGCGCCGTACTTGTGTGCGTAGTGCGCACGGATGTCAGCCAGCAATTCGGCCGGCGCTTTGATGGTCGAGAGCATCTGTTCCAGCGTGGTACCACAGTGTTTTTCGGCATCCTTATCGAGTTTATCCCAGTCCAGGTCATGCAGCATGCCCGCGACTTTCCATGTTGCCGGATCACCGCCCAACTTCTTGGCGAGGGCCTCCATGGCGGCACCTGTGGCGATAAGATGCGCCTTCGTCTGCACGGCGTGCTCCTCTATAAGTCCGTGCGCTGCCGTCAGCAGATGCCCATAGTCAGCGTGCTGGAGCAGGTGGTGCCCATCGGGCGCAGGCAACTCGTTCAGCATCGGCAGCGGGAGGGCGGGTGAGGTCATGGGAGCGGGGGAATGAGGTACGGGTTTCTTCTGACCTTTCTCATCGGGCTTCATGATCGGGAACAGCACGACATCCTTCACGTTGTTCTGTGCGGTGAGCAGCGCGACGATGCGGTCGATGCCCATGCCCCAGCCGGAGCACGGCGGGCAGCCGTATTCCAGCGCGGTCACGAACTCGTCATCTTTGCCGTGGGCTTCGGTGTCGCCGCCTTCCTTAGCTTCGGATTGCTCCGCGAAGCGCTGGGCCTGGTCGACCGGATCCACCAGCTCGCTGTAGGCGTTCACGATCTCCCATCCGCCGACCACCAGCTGGAACCTGTCGGTCACTGCCGGATTTTCGTCATTGCGGCGGGCGAGCGGGGACAGGTCGATCGGATGCTGGGTGACGAACAATGGCGCGACGATGCTTGGGCGGCTTACCTTCTTATAGAGCTGATCGATCAGATTGCCGCGACCGAGCTTGCTGACGTCGACCTCCAGTTTGATACCCTTGTCTTTTATGGCTTTCCTTAGAGCATCGGCAGTGGTGTGCTTGTCGAAGTCGATGCCGCAGTCGCGCAGGATCAAATCGCGCATCGAGATCTTCGGCCACTCTCCGCCGAAGTCGACCTCGATCATTTTTCCGTCGCGGTCGGGAATGGTCGTCTTGGTCGTGCCGCGTGTGTTCATCAAAATTTCTTTCAGCATCTGCTCGGTGAACAGCATGTTCTCCTCGTAGTCCCAGTACGACGCATAGTGTTCACACATCGTGAACTCCTGCAGGTGGCTCGGATCCATTCCTTCATTGCGGAACACCGGGCCGAGCGAGAACGTCCTGTCGAAGCCGCCGACCAGACACTCCTTCTGATGCGTCTCCAGCGCGATGCGCAGATACACGTCCAGATCCAATGCGTTGTGGTGCGTGGCGAACGGCGTGGCCAACGCGCCCGATGGCGAGTTCACCAGCACCGGAAGATCCACCTCCACGAAGTCATGCTTCCAATAGAACTCTCGCATCGCTTTCACGAACGCCGAGCGGAACAGCATGCGGTCAAACGACTCACGGTTGCTGATGAGGTCCAGGTAGCGCTGGCGGTAGGCGGTCTCGCGATCCGCTAGCCCATGCCATTTCTCGGGCAGGGGGCGCAGCGCCTTGCTGAGCATCTGCCACTCCTTCACTTTCACAGTCGGCTCTCCTTTCTTTGTGGTGAACCTTTCGCCGGTCACGCCGATGATGTCACCGAGATCGATAAGTTTCAGAATGTGCTTGTACTCCTCGGCGCCGAGATCCTCCTGATTGAACGCGATCTGCAATCGTCCGGTGTGATCCTGCAGCGTGGCGAACGTCAGCTTGCCCATGTCGCGGAACAGCATCACGCGGCCCGCAACACGCAGTGGTGTGCCGTCCTCCAGTTCTCCTCCTTTCTTCATAGTGTGCGTACGCTGGAACAATGCGGCGTACGGATTGCGCTTCATGCTGCGTAGCTGTTGGGCTTTTTCAAATCTGATTGGATCCATGATGGCAGCATACAGCGTGAAGTGTTTGAACGAAATACTCGCGAGTGGTGGTGAGTAGTCAGTGGGTAGTCGGTTTCTGCTCATTTCACTTTTGCGTGAAGTGCGGCTTACCGAAACCGACTGGCCACTCCCTACTACCTACTCACCACCCTGGCCGTGGAGTAAAGGCTACCCACCTCCATTTCATAAAGGCGGCACCTCTGAACACACAAATGCGTCAATTGCTGTTGACCTGCCCTTTCTTGCAACGTAGAGTGCTCCGGCTTTCTTACGTTCAAGTCCGGCGAAGGGCTTCCCCTTCTACCCGGGCCAGATGAACCTCTAAGTTTTATGTCTCTTGGACTCATTGCTAGAAAAATCGGCATGTCTCGCGTGTTTCTCCCCAGCGGAGATGCGGTTGCTGTGACGTACCTGCAGGTGCAGGACAACACGATCGTCCGCACCAAGTCCAAGGAGAAAGACGGCTACAACGCCGTTGTGCTGGGTATCGACGAGAAGATGGTCAGGACCCGCAAAGGAAAGGAGGTCAAAACCATGAGGAACCAGAAAGAGTTCATGGTCGACACGCTCGAAGGATTCGCTCAGGGCGGCAAGCTCACGGTTGAGATGCTCCCGGTCGACAGCCTCGTCACCGTAAAGGGTGTCAGCAAAGGAAAGGGTTTCCAGGGTGTCATCAAGCGCCACCACTTCGCCGGAGGTCCGGCTACGCACGGTTCTCACTTCAAGCGCGAGCCGGGATCCGTCGGTATGAGAACGTGGCCGGGCCGCATCCACAAAGGAAAGAAAATGCCAGGACGCATGGGAGGAGACGCCATCACCATCAAGCACAGGGCCGTTGTATCGTCCGACGCCGCAGAGCGCGTGTTGGCCATCAAGGGCGCTGTCCCCGGTCCGAATGGCGGACTTGTCTACGTTGTTTTAGAAACTCCGAAGAAAAAATAGCCTTCCCATATGAAACTCTCTGTATTTTCCTCCACAGGCTCTCCCGCACAGGCCGTCGACCTGCCAGCTTCGCTGTTTGAAGCCAAGGTTAACAAGGGTCTGATGCACCTGGCGCTCATCCGCCAGCAGAGCAACAGGCGTCATCCTATCGCTCACGTGAAGCGCCGCAGCGAGGTCGCCGGTTCCACCAAGAAGCTCTATCAGCAGAAAGGAACGGGTCGCGCACGCCGGGGTTCGATTCGCTCACCCTTGCTCCGCGGTGGAGGCAAGTCGTTCGGTCCCCGCAAAGAGAACAACTTCACCAAAGACATGCCCCAGAAGATGCGCCGCGCCGCTATCCTCTCCTGCCTCAGCTACCGCGCCAAAGAAGAGGGCACGCTGATCGGCCTGGAGTCGTACCCGGATCAGATGAAGACCAAGACGCTGTTCGCACTGCTGCAGAAACTGCCGGTGCAGATCGGCCGCAGCATCATCATGGTCATCCCCGCTCACCACAAAGGACTGGAGATGTCGGCCCGCAACATCCCGCGCGTCAAAACCCTGCTTGCCAACTACCTGAACCCCGAGGACGTCCTTGGCGCCAAGAACATCATCTTCTTGGTTGATGCTCTCAAGATCGCCGAAGAGACCTTCGGTAAGGGTGTGGTTCGCACCGTGAAAGAGGCTCCGGCCAAGAAAGAGGCCGCTCCGAAAGCAGCCAAGAAAGCTCCCGCCAAGAAGAAGACCGCCGCCAAGAAGGCTCCCGCCGCTTCCAAATAACCGATGACGCACCTTGCATCCATCATTATCGGCCCGGTCGTCACCGAGAAGGCAGAGCGCCTGAAGGCTGCAGGTGTCTACACCCTGAGGGTCCGCAGCACCGCTACCAAAGTCGATGTGAAGAACGCCCTGCGCCGCTACTACGACGTCGAAGTCGCATCCGTCCGCGTACTGAACACCGTTCCGAAGGTCCGCGTCCTGGGTGCAGGCAAGACTATGGAGAAGCGTCACCGCAACAAGCACATGCTCGTCCGCCTCGCCAAGAAGAGCAAGACCCTCGATCTCTCTACCTTCAAAGCTTCCTAATCCCCCATGCCAGTCCGTCAACAGAAACCAACGACGAACGCACGACGCCAGATGTCGATCGCGGACTTCTCGCACCTCAGCAAAGTGAGGCCCGAGAAGAGCTTGGTGTTCGGAAAGCAGCAGCAGTCCGGCCGTAACAACCTGGGCCGCGTGACCGTCCGTCACCGTGGCGGAGGACACAAGCGTTTGGTACGCATCGTCGACTTCAAGCAGAACGACAAGGCCGGTATCGTCGGCAAGGTTGCCACACTCGAGTACGATCCAGGACGCACCGCATACATCGCCCTCATCCACTATATGGACGGTGAGAAGCGCTACATGCTGGCTCCGGAAGGACTCAAGGTCGGCGACGAGGTCGTCTGCGCTGAGCGCACCAAAGTGAAGCCGGGCAACCGCATGAAGCTGGAACACGTTCCGGTCGGTTACCGCATCTTCAACGTCGAAATGCAGATGGGCAAAGGCGGACAGGTCGTCCGTTCAGCAGGCACCAGCGCGGTTCTCGTCGGTTTCGACGGTCCGTACGCTCTGCTCCAGATGCCAAGCGGCGAAATGCGCAAGATCCGCCAGGAGTGCTACGCCTCCATCGGTACCGTCAGCAACCCCGACCATCACCTCATCTCTATCGGCAAGGCAGGACGTAACCGCTGGAAGGGATGGAGGCCGACCGTTCTCGGTAAGTCCATGAACGCCGTGGACCACCCGCACGGAGGAGGAGAAGGTCACTCGCCGATCGGTCTGAAGCACCCGAAGACTCCATGGGGCCGCAATGCCATCGGTGTGAAGACGCGCCGCAAGCACAGGGCCGGCAGCGATTTGATCATCCGAAGGCGTATCAAAAAGAGGAAGAAATAGTCTATGATCTGTTTCCGTCTGCATTCAACCCTCCAGTTTTCATTCCCCCGAGCCATGTACTACAAGATCATCATCCCGCTCATCGCTATCGCATTCGTACTCACCACAACCAGCTTTTAATCTCACCCAATGACACGCTCTCTCAAAAAAGGCCCCAACATTGATCAGAAACTTCTGAAGAAGATCATGAATATGATCAACAAGCAGGAGAAGAAGATCATCAAAACTTGGGCTCGCGACTGCGACATCCCGCCGGAGTTCGTGGGATTCACCTTCGCGGTTCACAACGGCAAAGAGTTCCTGCCGGTGTACGTCACCGAGCAGATGGTCGGTCACAAACTGGGCGAGTTCTCCTTCACCACTAAATTCCGTGTCCACGGCGGCAAGATGAGCAAAGCCGAGACCGCAGCCGCCACCGCTCCCAAGCCAGCTCCAGCTCCCGCTAAATAATCTCTCTCATGCACGCTCACCACACATCCGCCCGGCTCGCTCCTAAGAAGGCTAACATCGTTGCCAAGATGGTCCGTGGAATGAGCGTACCCGACGCTGTCGAACTTCTGCGCAACACCTCCAAGAAGGGCGCCCGTCTGATCGAAGATGTGCTTCTGTCGGCCATGGCCAACGCCGAGCATAACTTCAAGCAGAACGCCCAGAGCATGATCGTGAAGACGATCATCGTGAACCAGGGCACCGCATACCGCCGTGGTGTGCCGATGGCCCGCGGCCGCGTCCGCCCGATCCGCAAGTTCCTGTGTCACATCGAAGTCACTCTCGGTTTCCCCGAGGGAATGGGTCCGGTCGAGGACAAGAAGCCGGCCAAGAAAGTCGTCGCAAAAGCTTCCCAGACTCCGAAAGGTGCCGTAAAAGCAGCTGCTGCCAAGCCCGCTACCAAGAAGAAAACAACCGCTTCCGATTCCTCTGCTTCCTAATCATGGGACAAAAAGTTAACCCCAACGGCTTCAGACTTGGTATCACGCACACGTGGCCGAGCACCTGGTTCGCTACCCGCGACAAGTTCCGCCAGAACTTGCTCGACGACACGCGCATCCGCCGTTTCCTGCGCAAGAAGTTCCCGGAGTCCGGTATCAGCTCCATCGAGATCGCCCGCGAGAAGAAGGTCTCCGTCGTCATCAACACCAGCAAGCCAGGCGTGATCATCGGCAAGCAGGGTTCTGCCATCGAGGATCTGCGCAAGGAGCTGGAGAAGAAGTTCGGAGGATCGTTCGAGATCAACGTTCATGAAATCCGCAACGCAGAGGCCGATGCAGAGTGCATCGCCGAGAGCGTCCAGGGTCAGATCCAGCGCCGCATGCCCTATCGCCGCGCATGCAAGATGGCTATGGAGAAGGCAATGCAGGCTGGTGCAATTGGCATCAAGATCGGCGTCTCCGGACGTCTGAACGGTGCTGAAATCGCCCGCAGCGATATGTTCAAAGAGGGCAACGTTCCACTCCAGACACTCCGCGCCAACATCCAGTTCGCCACCCGCCACGCAGCTACGCCCCAGGGCACCATCGGTGTGCAGGTGTACGTGTTCAAGGGAATGGTGTTCAAGAAAGTCTCGGACGTGAAGTCCGCAGCCCTCACAAGCCTTCCCAAAGACGAATAATCGTCCAATCCCATGCTCCAACCCATTCGCACCAAATACCGGAAGATGCATCGCGGCCGCGGCCAGTTCGCTGGCAAGGCAACGCGCTGCAACACGCTCGCCTTCGGCACGTACGGTTTGAAGTGCCAGGAGGCAGGTGAGATCACCTCTCGCCAGCTGGAGGCAGCCCGCCGCGCCATGACGCACGAAGTCGCTCGCGGAGGCAAGATTTGGATCCGCATCTTCCCCCACAAAGCCATTACGCGTAAGTCGCCAGAGGTACCCATGGGAGCCGGTAAAGGAGCAGTCGAGTTCTACGCCGCCGTGGTCAAGCCCGGCACGATCCTGTTCGAGATGGACGGTCTGTCTGAGGTTACCGCGCGCGAGGCACTGCGTCTTGCCGCCCACAAATTGCCAGTTGCTACCAAGTTTATCTTCAGCCACACCAAGCACGCATCATGAGTACTCTCGTCTCCATTGCCGACCTCAAGCGCATGACGCCAACAGAACTCCGCAAGGAGTTGAACATGAAGCGTGCCGAAACCGCCAAGATGCGCCTGGACCTGGAAATGCAGAGCGAGAAGAACCATGCAGCGCACCGCAACGGCCGCCGCAGCATCGCCCGCATGACCATGGTGCTCGCAGACATGGAGAAAGCTGAAAGAAAGGCTGCCAAGACAGCAAAGACGGAGGCCCCCGCCGAGAAAACGGCTTCCAAAACCGCCAAGAATGCTGTAAAAAGTCCCAGCTCCGAAACCAAGCCAGCCAAATCAACCGCCAAGAAAGCCAAGAAATCCTAAGCATCTCCCCTTCCTTCCGCGGGTAGAAAACCCGCGCTCAACCACTCTCCCTATCCAATGCGTACGAAACTCGGAGTCATCACATCGGCCAAGATGCAGAACACGGTCACCGTGACTGTGCACCGCTACGTGATGCACGACAAGTACAGCAAGCGCTTCCGCGTCAGCAAGAAGTTCCTGGCTGACACGAACGGCAACACCGGACTGAACGTGGGCGACGAGGTGCAGATCACCGAGTGCCGCCCGATCTCCAAGCGCAAGTCATTCAAAGTCACCGAGGTCATCAAGAAGGCTCTGCAGGTTGCAAGCTTCAAGGAGGAGGATATCGAGAAGCAGAGCAAGCGTGACCACCGCGATGAAAACTTCGAGAAAGCCGCCACCACCCCGAAATCATGATCCAAGCATTTACCGTCCTCCAAGTGGCCGATAACACAGGTGCAAAGTCGTGCATGTGTATCAAAGTGCTCGGCGCCAGCAAGCGCCGCTACGCACACGTGGGCGACATCATCGTCGTTGCCATCAAAGATGCAGCTCCTCGCGGCATCGTCCGCAACCACGCCGTGGAGCGCGCCGTCGTTGTCCGCACCAAGAAGATGACGCGCCGCAAAGACGGCAGCGGAGTAAGGTTCGATGACAACGCCTGCGTGATCATCGACGGTAACAGGGAACCCAAAGGAACTCGCGTGTTCGGCCCGGTCGCCAGAGAGCTCCGCTCCGCCGGCTACCAGAAAATTATCTCTCAAGCTCCCGACGTCCTCTAATTTTATGAAACTCTGTACGGGCGACACTGTCGTCGTCATCACCGGCAAGGACAAGGGCAAGAAAGGCTCGATCCTCAAGGTGTTCACCGACACCAACCGCGTGGTTGTCTCGGGCATCAACATGATCACCAAGCACGTCAAAAAGACCGCTGAGCAGACCGGTCGCATCATCAAGCGCGAAGCCCCGATGTCGACGTCCAAGGTGATGCTGTTGGATCCAAAGACCGGCAAGCCGACCCGCGTCGGTTACCGCATCGATCCGAAGACCGGCAAGAAAGAGCGTTTCGCCAAGGTCAGCGGCCAGGCTATCGGCCGCACGAAGGTCGAGGCCCCGAAGGCCAAGCAGGAGCCTGCCAAAGACAAGCAGCAGGCTGCAGAAGAGACGAAGACGCCTTCCAAGAAGTCCCGCTTCTGGAACAGGGCAGGAGGATTCGGCAAGGATGCCGCAGACGGTTCCAGCAAGCCAAGCTCTGGCGCAGAAAAGTCATCACCAACTCACACCCGTTCCGCCGGTCGCGGCTCGTAAACCTTTATGGCACCCTTCAAACCTCTCCAGCAACGGCTCAAGACGGATATCGCAGAAGCCTTGAAAAAGGATCTCGGTATCACCAACGTCAACGCTCTCCCCAAGCTCACCAAAGTGATCGTGAACGTCGGTCTCAGCCAGAAGAAGTACTCGGCGAAAGACATCCAGGCATTCATCGCAGAGACGCTGGCCACCATCACCGGACAGAAGCCGTCCGTGCGCCGCTCTCGCATGTCCATCAGCAACTTCAACATCCGCGAGAACATGATCGTCGGTATGGCCGTCACATTGCGCGGCAAGAACATGTACAACTTCCTCGATCGTCTCCTTCACTACGCCCTTCCCCGCATCCGCGACTTCCGCGGTCTGCCCACCAAGCTCGACGGTCACGGCAACTACGCCATCGGTATCACCGATCAGTCGATTTTCCCGGAACTGCCCGCCCCAGAAGCCAACAAGATCTTCGGCATGCAGATCCAGATCACGACCAACGCCGGCACCGATGAGCGCGGCATGGCCCTGCTGAAGCAGATGGGCGTTCCGTTCCGCAAGCCCGCCAAGACCGCCGCCAAAACAGACAGCGCGGTTGAAAAGAAGGCCTAACTCCTGCATACTCCCGCTCTCCACACCTTTCCCATCCAATGACCAGACTCGCACTCATCAACAGCCAGAAGAAAAAGCAGGACGCCTACATGAAGGCGAAGGCTGCGGGTAAGAAGCCGAAGTTCCCGACCCGCATCTACAACCGCTGCCAGCTGTGCTCCCGTCGCCATGGTTACATGCGCTTCTTCGGGATCTGTCGCATCTGCTTCCGTGAGCTCGCCATCAACGGCGACGTCCCCGGCATCAAGAAATCTTCCTGGTAATTCTCCAATTCTTCTCTCCTAATGCCCGTTAACGACCCCATCGGCGACCTTCTCACCCGCATGAGAAATGCCCAGCACGCCCGTCATACGGAGTGCGCGATCCCATGGTCGAAGATCAAGCAGGCTATCTGCGAGCTGCTGAAGAAAGAGGGCTACGTCGCCGACGTCGCCGTGACCGGCGAGAAGATCGAGAAGATGATCAATGTCACGTTCCTCGACACCCGTCCCAAACTGCAACTGAAGCGCGTCTCCACTCCAGGCGGCCGCAAGTACGCCGGCGCATACGGCAGCCGTTCGTCTCTCCACGGAGCCAACATCGCCATCGTCTCCACCAGCCAGGGTTTGCTCACGCACAAAGAAGCCAACAAGAGAAACATCGGAGGAGAAATTCTCTGCACCATTTCCTAAAGTCACCCAGTCACCATGTCACGCATTGGAGCTAAAGCCATCGATATCCCGTCCGGCGTCACCGTAGAGGTGAAGCAGGGGACTGTGCATGTCACCGGCCCGAAGGGAACCCTGACCTACGTCCTGTTGCCCGAAGTCGGCGTGCAGGTGGAGGGCAGCGTGGTGAAGGTTGTGCGCGTAAAAGACAACAGCGACGCCAAGGCCCGCCACGGTCTGGCACGCAGCCTGATCTCCAATATGATCAAAGGCGTGAACCTCGGTCACGAGCGCAAGCTGGAGATCGTCGGAGTGGGTTACAAGGCTCAGCCCAAGGGCAAGGTGCTCGTGATGAGCCTGGGTTTCTCGCACCCGGTCGAATTCGCCATTCCGGAAGGTATCGAAGTCGTCCAGGATGAGAAGAACAAATCAATGCTCACTTTTAAGGGCATCGACAAGCAGCTGGTCGGCCAAGTTGCCGCAGATCTGCGCAGCCTGCGCCCGCCGGAGCCGTACAAGGGCAAGGGCATCCGTTACACCGACGAGCACGTCCGCCGCAAGCCGGGCAAAGCCGCCGCAGCCAAGACCGCCGCGTAATCCCATCCTCCTCTCATGCGTCCCACGAAGACCCAACTCCGGCAAGCTCGCAAGCGTCGCATCCGCGCCAAGGTAACCGGCACGTCTGCACGTCCGCGCCTCACTGTGTTCTGCTCGCTGACCAGCATCTCTGCTCAGATCATCGACGACACGGCTGGCAAGACGCTCGTCGCCGTCACCTCCAAGGAGGCCGGTGCCAAGGGCAAGAACATCGAGGCCGCCAAGAAAGTCGGCGTCACCGTTGCCAAGAAGGCCAAGGACGCAAAGATCACCTCCATCGTTTTCGATCGCAACTCCCGCAAGTACCACGGCCGCATCAAGGCCCTGGCCGATGCCGCCCGCGAAGGCGGACTTCAATTCTAATTCCACTCACACTCCTCTCTTACCTCACTCATGCCACCACCCAACAACACCTCACCACGGCCGGACAACAAGCAGCAGCGCGGTGGAAACCGTGGCGGCGGCGACCGTCGTGGAGGAGGAGGCAGGAACAACCGCAAGGAGCCGTCTGAGTACGAGGATGTCACGCTCGCTATCGACCGCGTTACCCGCGTGGTGAAAGGAGGCCGCCGCATGCGCTTCCGCGCTACGGTCGTTCTGGGAAACAAGAAGGGCAAGGTCGGTCTGGGTACCGGCAAGGCAACGGAAGTGCAGGCAGCCGTTCAGAAGGCCAACCGCGCCGCCAAACGCAACATGATCATCGTCCCGATGCACGGCGACACCATCCCGCACGAGGTGAATATCAAGTTCAAGAGCGCCAAGCTCCGCCTGATGCCAGCTTCCAAGGGTACCGGTATCATCGCCGGAGGCCCGCTGCGCGTGATCCTCGATCTCGCAGGCGTGAAGGACATCCTGGCTAAGCGTTTCGGCACCAAGAACAAACTCGTGAATGCTCAGGCCGGAATGATGGCCTTGGAACTGCTCCGCGGTAACCGCAACATCGCCGCATCGTCCGCTCCCGCAGTCGCAGGAGGCAAGCCGGGTGCAGCACCCGCAGGAGGCGGATTAAAGGATCGCAGCAACAAGGATCTCGGTCTGCAGGACACTCCAGAAGAGAACCTGAACGTGAAGACCGTTACCAAGAAAGAGGTCGACGCCAAAGAGGCTGCCCGCAAGCAGATCGGAAAGGTCGATTAGTCAGAATCATCATTGCATTCAAAAAGACGAGGACGACGAGAGTCGTCTTTTTCTTTGGTATCTGGAATTCATCGTAGTTACGAAGGCGTATACTGGAGGATATGCAGCACGCCCTCATCATCATCGCGCAGAACGGTTTCCAGGATCATGAACTGGCCGGTACGCGGCAGGGTCTTATCGATGCAGGCTTTCATATCACGCTGGCCAGCACCGCTGCCGGCGATTGCACCGGCAAATTCGGCTCTATCGAGCGGGCAGAGATCGCTTTGAAGGGGGTAGACGTGTCTGAGTACGACAAAATAGCGTTTATCGGCGGTCCGGGGGCCGGTCCGTTGGCTGACGACCCAGACGCCATCCGGGTCGCCAAAGACGCCTACGGGGCAGGGGATATCGTCCTGGGGGCCATCTGTATCGCACCCACCATCCTGGCCAAGGCCGGAGTCCTGAAGGGCAAAAAGGCCACGGTCTGGAACAAAGACGGGGAGCCGGAAAAACTGTTCGCTAAAGAAGGCGTCACCTACACCGGTGACTTGGTCACGGTGGACGGACGCATCGTCACCGGCAACGGGCCGGAGGCGGCTGAGGAATTTGGACGGGCGTTGGCGATGCTGAAAGTGAATTAAGGAGTCCGAGGAAACCGAAGAAGCCGAGGATGTTGTTCCTCGGACTCTTCGGACTCGTCGGCTTCGTCGGACTCTTCGCCTATTTTCCCCCGAACAACTGCTTGCCTTTCTCCATGTCGTCCACGACGACGTAGAGCATGGAGCTCTTTCCGTGTCCGCTGGTGGTGGCGTAGATCTGGCGGATGTTCACGTTCGCTCCGGCACACGTGCGGGAGATATTCGCGATGGCGCCCGGCTTGTTCTTCAGGTCGAATGCCAACACCTCAACTGTGGTCATTTTGCCGTACGGCTGCAGCACGATCTTCGCAGTTTCGATGTCATCCACGATGAGGTGCAGAATCGTCTCGCGGTCCAGATCGGTACAGAAAACAGCCTCGATGTTCACGTCTGCAGACCGCAGCCTGTCAGTGAGCTTTGCGAGCTCGCCGGGGACGTTTGGAAGCCAGATATTCAGCTGTACGTCGGTCTTCATGGGCAGTGAGTACGGTGAACGGGAAAAAGTCGTTTGCGACATCCTGAACGTATTTTCCTGACTGTCAAGTCCCTGGACCTGAATTCCTGGCGTCACTTCGTGACGGCGTTGCCGTGTTGCAATACGTCTGGTCCTGACGTGGAGACGGGGAGCAGCAGATGCACTCATAGAGTGAGGGGGGAAATGGAGGAGTGGGGAGGAGAGTAGGCGGAACGTTGTTTCAAAAACGCCCCTTCCGGATCCGGATGGGGCGTGGGGGGAATCGCAGTATTTCCTTTATGCACAACGCCATCCGGCCTCACGAATCGTGAGGAGGAGGGAGGTAAAGTACGTAGAGGAGATGTGGAGGGTCTTCATGTCTTCACTATTTTCCATAGCTAGTTCTAAAAAGCAAGAACAATGCGCGAAAGTGTGAAATTTTCGCATTCTAGACCTGTAGTGCTTCGCTAATCGCTTCATGCATGACGCGCGGGTCTGATGAGTTGTAGGGAATATGACGCGTGCCCAATCTGACGCTCATCGCTTTCTTCCGCTTGATCACGTTCGCTTGCGGGCAGCAGGTTGCCACCCATGCGCGTACGCCGTTGCCGGTTGCATGCACCGCATCTTCGACATCCTTCAGTAACCCCAACGCAAAATAATTTGTGACAATCAGCACATTGGTTTTGCCTCCTGCCAGCAAGTCTTCCAGCCGTGCGCCGAAGTCCTGCGCTTGACCTGCGACCGCGGGATCGAATCCGGTTATCTCCACGCCCTTCGTCACGCGTGGACGCAGATGCGAAGCGATTTCTTCAGCTCTGTGTCTGCCACCTTGAGTTGGGTCATTCAGCGTGTCCACGATGAACGCATAGTCTAGCCGCTGGGAGTGTCTGGCCTTCGCGACCGCGAGAGCCTGTTCCCATGTCGGAAGCACAATGCCGCCGGATGCCATCGGCTGAAACGTATTCGGTGCGGTCAGTACGGACATAAAAGTGAAAGAAAAAATGAAACAAAAACACCCCCTCCGGATCGGACGGGTGTGCGTGGTAAGTCGAGACTCTCTTACGCGCAGCGCTGTCCGTCCTCAAGGATGAGGGCGAGAGCAAGCAGCTGGAGGAGAGAGGATGGTCTGTTCATGACGCGCATATTTTCCACGCCCGAAAAACGAATGCAAGCATTTTGCGGTGCGTATGTGTATTTTTTGGCTTAAAAAAGAGGAAATATCAGTGTAGAGAAGTGCGAAGAAACCAGTCCTGGCGCTCACAAATTCCCTTTACCTTTGGATTTCCAGCCTCTACTCTGCATACCCGCATAGGGCGCCATGGCGTCTGTGCCGGAATATCCCTTCTTTATCTGGCGATTTGTGAATCGCCTCTGCCCCGCATTGTATGTTACACACGCTCAAGCCCAACTACGGTTCCACCAAACAGAAAAAGCGCGTTGCGCGTGGTAATGGTTCCGGACAGGGCACAACCGCCGGACGCGGTACCAAAGGTCAGCAGTCGCGCACCGGTAAGGGACGCAAGCCGGGCTTCGAAGGAGGTCAGACTCCTATCGCCCGCCGCCAGCCCAAGCTCGGTGGATTCATCGCGCCGCGCCGCCCCGACTACGAAATCCTCAACCTTGATGTACTGGAGTCCAAACTGGAAGCCGGCACGTACGACAAGGACAGCCTGAGCAAGGCCCGCCTGGTCGACGGAGGTCGCCCGGTGAAAGTTCTCGGCCGCGGCAAAGTCACCAAGAAATTCGCACTCACCGTTCACGCCGTCTCGGATAGCGCCAAAGAGGCAATCGAGAAGGCCGGAGGTTCCGTGACCATCGCCAAAGCCTAATCCCGTGTTCACGTACCTGCGTCAACTCTGGCACTCACCCGATCTGCGCAAGCGGATCATTCTGACGATCGGATTGCTCGTGCTGTACAGGTTCGCTTCGCACGTCGCTATTCCGGGTGCAGACCAGGACCAGCTGAAGCAGTTCCTCGCAACCGGTGGTCAGACCAGCGGCGCGCTCGGTATATTCACTGCGCTCACCGGTGGATCACTCCGTAACTTCTCGGTGATCCTGCTCGGACTGTCGCCGTACATCAACGCATCCATCATCCTGCAGCTCGCAACGGTCATCTTCCCCAGGCTGGAGGCCATCAGCAAAGAGGGCATCCAGGGTCAGCAGCAGATCAACACCTACACCCGCTGGCTCACTGTTCCTCTCGCATTCGTGCAGAGCTACGGATTCCTGCTCCTGCTGAATGCAGGCGGTGCAGGCAACATCGTGCCGCTTGGCTTCCCGGATGTGCTCCTGCCGATGTTGTTCGTGACGACGGGTTGTATCTTCACCATGTGGCTCGGCGAACTGATCACCGAGAAGGGTATCGGCAACGGAATCTCGCTCATCATCTTCGCAGGTATCGTCGCCGGTATTCCGGAGACGCTGGCCCGCATGTTCTACGCCGACTCCGGCACACAGAGCGCGTTCTACCTGTTCCTGATCGTGTCGCTGGCGCTGCTGGTCGCAGTCGTGCTGTTCACCGACGCTCACCGCGCCATCCCCATCACCTACGCCAACCAGGGCGCAGGCCGCGGCGTGAAGGCCAACATCCCCATCCGCCTCAACCAGGCGGGCATGGTGCCGATCATCTTCGCCATCTCGCTCATCACCTTCCCGGGCATCATCGCCCAGTTCCTGCAGACCGCTCCGCGCTTTGCCGGTCTGGTGACCTTCATCAAAACCAACCTGGATTCGGCTCAGCCGACCATCCTGTATATCGCGATCTACTTCCTGCTCGTCATGGCCTTCACGTACTTCTACGTGTCGGTGACGTTCAAGCCGGATCAGGTCGCAGAGAACATCCAGAAGCGCGGCGGCTTCATCCCTGGCGTGCGCCCGGGTAAGCAGACCGCTGAGATGCTGGCACGCACCAGCAACCGCCTGAATTTGTGGGGCGGCATCTTCCTGGGTGTTGTGGCTATCATCCCGCTCATCTTCACCAGGTATTCGACCCTCAACGATCAGGATCTGATCGTCTCCGGTTCAGGTCTGATCATCATCGTCGGTGTCGTGTTGGAGTTGGTGCGCCAGGTTAACGCGCAGCTGCTGGTGCATGACTACGAGAAACTGGTCTAAGAGCGACGCGGAGTTCATGGTTTCTTTGCGGTCTGTTTACGGTATTCTGCACGCATGAAAGACCTCGTCTTCTTCGGTATACAAGGCAGCGGTAAAGGCACTCAAGCCAAGAAGCTGGCAGCCAAATTCAACTTCGATATCTTCGAGGCCGGGGGCGAATTGCGGAAGATCGTGGCCAGCGGATCCGAGCTGGGCAAGACCGTCGCGTCGTACATCAATGCCGGCAATCTGGTGCCGCACCAGATCATCATGCAGGTGGTAAAAGAGGCGATCGCGGCTCGCCCCAAAACGCAGCGCATTCTGTTCGACGGCATCCCGCGCGATACCGATCAGATGAAGGATTTCGATACGATCATGAGTGAGGCTGGACGTGATTTTTTCGGCATCCAGCTGCTGTTATCCGAGCAGAAGGCGATCGAGCGCATCCTCGGCCGCGCCAAGCAGGAAGGCCGCGTGGACGACGCCGATGACGCCGTCATCCGCAAGCGCATCCACACCTTCACGACCAAGACCGTGCCCGTCATCGATGCCTACACCGCTTCCGGAAAACTGATCACGGTGGAAGGCGACCGCGGCATGGACGAGGTCTATGCCGATCTGGAACATATTCTCAGCAAGCATTCCTGATCCATGTCTTCATCCTGCCAAATCCTCCTGCCCCACCAGATCGATGCCGCCCGCATGAGCGGCAAGATCCTGCGTGAGTGCCTGAAGCACGTGTCGGCGCTGGTGCGCCCCGGCATCACCACTGGTGAACTGGACCGCGAGGCTGAGGCGTTCATCGTGAAGAGCGGCGGTCGTCCGGCGTTCAAAGGCTACGGCGGATTCACCGGTACGTTCTGCATTTCGGTCAACGACGAAGTGGTGCATGGCATTCCCGGTAAACGGATACTGCAGGATGGCGATATCGTCTCTTTAGATGGCGGCGTGATTTACGAGGGTATCTACACGGATGCCTGCGTGACGCTGGGTGTAGGGGAGATAGAGCCCGAGCTGAAGCGCTTCCTGCAGGTGACCTCCGACACGCTGGAGGACGTGGTGCGTACGGTCGTCCGCAAGGGCGCCAGAGTGGGGGACATCTCGTCGTTCATCCAGCGCCGCCTGGAGAAGTCCGGCTATCATCCTGTGCCCACGCTGACTGGCCACGGGCTGGGTTCCACGCTGCACCAGTACCCGGATGTGCCCAACAGCGGCAAGGCCGGCACCGGTGCCACGCTTCCGGCAAACACACTCATCGCTATCGAACCGATCCCGACCATCGGATCACCCGAGGTCTTCACCGAAGACGACGGCTGGACTATCCGCACTACCGACGGCTCGCTGTCATGCCACTTTGAACACACCGTGCTGGTGCTGGAGGGCGGGTGTGAGATATTGGCCTGACCATACTGAAAGCAGCCCCGTGCGGGGCTGCGGTTCAGCAATTTTTGTGATTGTTGTATTACGGTGCGACCACAATGCTTCCAAGCGGTTTGCTCTCCGACTTGGCGACAATATCGTACGTGCCTGTCTTCGCGTCTGCGGCAAAAGTGATAGTCATCACATCCTTTCCGTCCGGACCTGGCTGACGGCTGACGATGACACCCTCAACAGAGGATCCTCCGGTCCGCTCGTCGTCTGGAGTGACCAAGTACGTATTCGTTCCTGGCAGCTTCAAGTTGATTTCGCCGTTCCTTGGAACCGAGAAGGATACGCTTTTACCTATCTTTGCCGGAAGCCTTTGCGGAAAGTCCGTCGGCTGTAATTCGACCCTTCTCAGGAAGATGTTGCCCAAATGCGTCGAATCCTTGCCTACCAGTTCGAATGTGCCTTGCACCGCTGCGCGCGTGAAGGTGAGTGTGACCAGGTGCTTGCCACCCGGTGCCACCTCTCGCCTCATGGTGACACCCTGGATTGTAGAATCGGCTCCACCCAGACCCGACATGACTATCGTGCTGTGTCCGCCCGGAACCTTGATGTTGAATTCGGCGTCTGCCGGCACCAAGAATGTCGCTTTGTCGTTGTAGTACACCTCGGCGGCTGGCGGGAAACCGTTTACGACTGACTTTACGCTGATTTTGGTTTCCGAGACTGCGCTGGCTCCATCTGCCGCTCGAGTTGAGAGTTTGAAGTTACCGGGCTTTGCGGTATCGGTGGCGGTTACAGTGATGGTATCCGCGCCGGCTCCGTTCCTTCGTCTAGTGATTTGTAGTCCATCGACGTTTTCAGTGACTTCACCGAATATGGCCTTACCCACACCATCGGCACCAGCGACTCGCAATGTCTCGCTTGTGGGGAGAGTGAATGTGGTCGGAGGTCCTCCAACATAGGACTCGAAATCCGGAACCCTCGTAGTTGGAATCTTGGGAGCGGCTTCGACTCCTCCGGCAGGACCGGTCGGAGGCAGATCTGCACCAATCGGAGCGGTGCTGTCATTTAATCTTTTAAGTACATCAGCGATAGCTGCTACACCTTTGCGTACTCCACCGCCTGCAACGTCGGCCACGGCGCCAGTCGCAGTCGTCAATCCATCAGCGACTGCTCCTACGACTTTGGCAGTCGGCTTAGACGGCGTGAATTCAGTGACTGTGATAGTGCCTTCTTTGCCTCCGGCGGAAAGCTTGTACGCAACTTTCGCCGCGGAATCGGTGAACCGAACAGTGATACGGTTCAATCCGCCGCCGTCGGGCAGCTGTATGACAGTTACGCCTGCCTCGGATGTAGAACGTTCTGACAGCTCTCCGAGGGGAGCCATGGTCATAACGGTGCCGTCCGGCTTCGTGATAGTCAGTGTGTCAGTTGCGACGACTTTGAACGGCACGTCGCCTGTTCCATTGACGGTCTGCGTCGGGAGATCGGGCTTAGCTACGGCTTCGGGCGGTTCGAGGATTGCTCTAACCGCTGGAGGAATATTTTCAGCTGCAGTTTCAATCCATGAGAGGCCATCCTTGTTAATAGCCTGATATTTGCCGTCGGTGCGGTTGCGGCATGCAATGAGATTGCCCACATGAGCGTAGTCATATCCTTTGTAACCTCCTGGGGTGGCATCGCCGGAAAGCTTCACGTCCGTCGGCAGTGTATTGAACACAAATGCTTTCTGTTCCGGACTGAAATCCGCAATAGGTTTTGCATCGGGTTCGGCAGGATTCGTCCCTGCAGTCATGATATATGCGAGGCCGTTACCCTTTTTGGCAGAGTAGACGACGCCGCCGGCGCTGCGGACTTCCCAACTGTTCCACGCTTCGCCGGTAAGACCGACGGCTGCGGCTGTCTGCCACTCACCGGTCACTTTTCCCATAACATCGACCGCTCCTTCGGGTGGCGCAGGTTCGGCACCGGGCGTGAGACCAGGGGGGAGAATGTTCACGTTCATGTTCTTGCCTGCGACGGAGACAGTATGCGAGCGCGATGGCTCTCCGTCTGCCAGGGGATTGATGAAGGTGACACTCACATTCCAGGAACCGTTTGGCGGTACGTTGTCGGCTACAGTCACAGTCACTCCGTTTTGAGTGACTGAATCTGTGTGCGCCAGGTCGCCGCTCCATGAAGTGCCGTCGGGGTTTGCGATGCGCATCTCCACTGTGGGTCCGATTGGTACGGTGAAAGCCCTAGGCTGACCCACTTGCAGGTCGACGCTGACAGGCAGATTGACTTCTATTTTCTCTGCGGGAGCTGGCGGAGCTGCAGGCGGCGGTGCGGCCAGCGGCGGCACGACCACAGTCGTCCGCACGCCGTCGACTGCCAGAACGTATCTTCCTGGCGCCGTGTCATTATCCGGCTTCAGGACTACAGACTCACCTTTGTGTACGATAGGCAGAGCTGCGACGAAGGCCCGCGTTTCGTTACCAGGCTGGCCAGCTGGAACCTCGATGAATTTTGCGTTTGGTCCCGTCACCGTAAGCATAGAGCCCTTCTTGATCGGGAATGCTGTCTCTGCATTTCTTGGTAGCGTCGTACCTTCCGCCGGCAGTTCCGTTTTTGTTTCTGCAGCAGGTGCCTCTGGACCCCTGGGCGTGAACGGTCCCCTGAGTGCCCTGTAGGTCGAGGCGCCTCTGTCATCGACGCTGATGACGTAGCCTTTGGGTGCTTCGCCTGCGGCTGCTTCGCCGAATTTGACGCCATTGAGGATGTTCTTAATGTCGGCCGGGCCGCCATGCGGACGGGCGGTTGCCTGCAGTGCATTCAGAGCATCGAGCGACGCAGGAATCTCTCCCGGCGCTTGCACTGGAGTGGCCAAAATCTTGTCCCGGACAGAGATGGCTTTTGCCACGACTTTGTCCTGGCTGGATTCGACAGTCCTGTCGGCTCCGCCTTCGTTTTTCAGTACGAGCTTGCAGGTTTTGTCGCCGACGGTGAGAGTGATGTACTCGGCGCTAGCGATACCGCCCCATTTGAAGGTAGTAGTATCGGGATCGTTAGAGCGATCCGCGGTGGGATAGAAATCGCGCTCAAAAAATTCTCCCGGTTTGACCGACATGCCCTTACCCGTAGCCGGGCTGCTGGGGAGACGCATGTAGAGCGTGTCCTTGCGGTTGATAGTCAGCGTGACTTCACCGTCCTTGTTCAAGATAGCTTCGGTCGGCAGTTCGGTTGGTTTGCCTTCGCCTTCGGGAGGCTTAACAGGCTCAACCTTGTGCTCCCGTACGACAACCTTGTTGCCGTCGAGTGCAATTTCCAGATCGTCGCTTCCGCGCAGGATTTTCACATCCAGCACGATCGGCGCATTCAGGCCAAGCGTCGTGATGGCTGCGGCGCGGCCTGCGGGAGTCATGAGTGCCAGTGCAGCCGTGACTTTGTCACATTCATCTTGGACGGGTTTCAGATCTTCGGCGTTGTAGCCTGTTGTACTGACCCTGTTTGAATTGTTCCTCGCAGCCGTGAGTGCTGCCTGTGCGTTGGCCAGCTGCTCGCGGTCTTTATCAGCGGCTTCATTGCGTTCGCGGACAACCACTTTGTCGCCCTCAAGCGCGATTTCCAGATCATCGCTTCCGCGCAGTATTTTCACATCCAGCACAATCGGCACGCTCAGGCCAAGCGTCGTAATGGCTGCAGTGCGGCCTGCGGGAGTCATGAGTGCCAGTGCAGCCGTGACCTTGTCGCATTCGTCTTGGACGGGCTTCAGATCTGCGACGGTGTAGCCGCTTGTACTGACTCTGTTTGAGTTGTTCCTCGCAGCCGTGAGTGCTGCCTGTGCGTTGCCAAGCTGCTCGCGGTCAACATCCACGACATCGGGTGCTGCGACCCTTCTCTCGACCAGTTCAAAATCACCCTTGGTGCCATTGAACACGACATGCCAGTTCGGATGACCCTGCACTGCGTTGTCGGTGAATGGGAGGTACGGTGTATATGCAGTCGGACCGTGCTGAGCCCTGAGTGAAGGCAGGTAATACGTGTTGGCTGCTTCGATAAGCGGACGGAGTTCTGCCACATCTGTCACAGCGCGCGGATAGCCGTTCTTTGCGTTCTGCAATGCTTCCATTGCAGCGCGGGCACGCTCTGCATTTTCTGCGGTGCGGTCGACCAGCTCAAACTTGCCGCTCGTGCCATTGAACACGACGTGCCAGTTCGGGTGACCCTGCACGGCGTTGTCGGTGAAGGGGAGATATGTAGTGTATGCAGCGCCGCGCTCAGCCTTCAGGCCAGGCAGGTATTTCGTGTTCACTGCTTCGATGAGCGGACGCAGATCTGCGACGTTTGCCACGGCATTCGGATAGCCGTTCTTGGCGTTCTGGAGAGCCTCCAGCGCCAGTCTGCCCTGCTCGGCTTCCGGTGCACCTTCGGGTCTGCCCCCCGGGGGCGGTACGATAGCCGGTAGTCCACCAGGCGGCGGCACAATGACAGGCGGTGCAACAGTTGCAGCCGTGATGGTGAACCTGCCTCCTTCAAAGGCGATGGTGAACCTGTTGCCGTTGGTTGCGGTGACGCTTGTGGCGCCAAATACATCTGTCACGACCTGCTCAGGCGTCTTGGTGGCGGGTACCTGCAAGCCGGTGATCCTGGTGTTCAGGCCGTCGAGCAGTGTCTGCACACCTCCCTCTACTGTGCCGGCACCGGTCAAGGCACCAACGACAGCGGGCGCAGCGGCCCTGGCTTCTGTTATACGCTGGTTATAGATATTGAGTTCATATGCGAGGTTCTCCACTTTGATGACAACCGACTTCTCACCGACTTTCAGTGTGTAGTTACCGGGCTTGGTGTCTGGCAATACCTGGATCGACGCTCTGCCAGCCGCATCGCGTGTGTATGCGATGTAATTGTCGCCTTCACGTACACCGGGGTTCCACGAATGCTGCCCGGCAGCGGACCAGTTGTAGGGAGCCAAGCTATCGCGCCCGATCGATACAGGCCGTGACGGGTCGGTAGGAAATGTGACCACGCCGGATTCCGGCGACATGGTTGTCAGCGCAGGGAGCACAGTGATTTTGTCCTCGAGTTCCTTGCTGAGGTCACCCTTCACTTCTCCCTTCGTGGTTGTCACCGTATCGGTACGGACCGGTGTGACCGGCATCCTGTCGGTGCTCACGTTGCCCACGCTGGTGTTGACGTTCGCAGTTCCGCTGAAGCCGTTGGCAAATTTCATGGTGTAGCCGACCGTGCCGTCGCTCTGGACTGCCCTGTCGATAGTGACGAAGTTGTACGCAGGAGTGCTGCTGAGACCCACGTAGCTGCTGCCCGGAGAGAACGGAGCGAATCCGCCAAACGATACAGGCATCTCTTGCCGTACGGTTACAAGCTGGCACACGCCGTTTACACGCTGGTATTGCTGGCAGTTGTACGCAAAGGTGCCGTTGAAGGACACCGAAGGTCCTGCGTTGTTCAGATCGGTGCCAGGCAAATCGAATTTATAGACCGGGTAGCCGTTCTCCATTTTCTCGAGCCGGAAGTTCGTCGGGTTGGCCTGCCGCTTCTCTGCGTCGTAGACGGCGTCCTGAGCGGCACCGATTGCCGCATAGGCCTCGTCGATTTTCTGGTCGATAGACTTATTCAGGTCGGCCAAGTCAAACGACTGGCGCCTCATCAGTGCGTCCACCTTATCCTGGACTGCCTGGCTGGCGAGTTTGAGTTTGTCGTTCTTGTCCCCCGTGTCCTTGATCAGCTGCTCCATACGGCCTCTCAGCCTTGTGCTTTCGTCTTTCAGCTTGGCCAGGCTGGGGGTGTTCCGTGTATCCAGTGCATCCCTGGGTGCCTCCGGCGTCGGGACGACAGGCCTTTCTGGCGCAGCGGGCAATTCGTAGGCCAATCGGTGCTCTCGCTCCGAGTGGGAATCGAATGTGCGGTGTGTGTATGTGTGTTTCATAGTCTGATGGGGAAGAACCCGGGAAGGTTATTTCTTTTTCTTTGGAGACTTGGGAGATTTCATATCTTCCAGCTGCGCGTCCAGATCGGACTCGGCCTTGTCCTTGTCGGCGGCCTCGATCTTCTTCTGGAGCGGGTCGACGTTCTTCTTCTTGAACGCGACGAGTTCTTCGATCATCTCCTCCTGGCGCTTGTTCTTGCGGTTTTCCAGCTGTACGAGATCCGCGTGCTCTGCTTCCAATTTCAGCATGAGCTTTTCGCGACCGTCGTCTGTCAGCTTGCCGCCGGTGGTCGCGGCGTACTGCCGCAACGGCTCCGGGAAACTGGAGAGCGCCTGCAGTCTGGCGAGGAACGTAGAAGCGTCCATAAAGGGTTTTTGTGAAGAAATATCTACATAGCATAGCAGAAATTCGCTATTCCTACAAACGAATCCAGTGCGTTGACCTGTTGCGAAAGGGCAGATTTTTCAAAACAATATAAAGATGTTTTACGCAAGCCAATTAATCTGTGCAGATTGTTTTTTATAGTCCTATGGCTTGCACGCGCAAAGACCAGTCTGTAGGATCCATCGGCTTTTTGATAGCACTTTCTTCATTCGTACTCGTTGTCCAAGGATGTAATCGAACTCATCGGCGTCGTAGAGGAATCGTACCCAAATACGACGTTCAGCGTTCGAATCACCTCCGAGGAAGCGCGTGACCACAAGCTGCTCTGCCACCTGGCCGGGCGCATGCGGGTTCACAAGGTGCGTATCTTGCCGGGTGACCGGGTGCGCGTAGAGATGACCCCCTACGATCTGCAGAAGGGCCGCATCGTCTATCGCTTCCGCGCCGACGACATCATCCCTCCGAAAGCTCCCCTGGCTGCCTAACGCTTCCCTCAGATTATGAAAGTCCGTCCCTCCATCAAACCCCGCTGCAAAGACTGTCGCCGCATTATCCGCAAGGGCGTGCGTCGCATCGTCTGCAAGAACCCTCGTCACAAGCAGCGCCAAGGGTAATATCCTTTCCATCGCGGGCACTACGCCCGCGTTCATCCCCTCAACTATGGTCCGTATCGCAGGTGTCGTTCTCCCGGGTAACAAGCGCATCGAAGTCGCCATGACTGCCATCAAAGGCGTCGGACGTCCGATGTCGCGCAGGATCCTCACGGAGTCCAAGATCGACTTCAACACCAAGGCCGACAAACTGAACGAGACGCAGGAAGCACTGCTGCGCTCCGCCGTGGAGAAGCTCGTCACCGAGGGTGACCTGGTCCGCAAAGTCTCACTCGATATCAAGCGTCTGCAGGACATCGGCACGTGGCGCGGCATGCGTCACCGCAAGAAGTTGCCGGTTCGCGGACAGACATCCCGCCGCAACGCACGCACCCGCCGTGGAAAGAAGAAGACCGGTCTGTCGGGACGTGTCACTCTCACCAAGACTTAATCCTCGCCTCCTCCATCTCTCACTCTCATGGTCGACCAGAAGCCCACAACGCCGCCAACTGCAGCCCCCGAAGCCAAGAAGCTCACGGTACAGGAAATCCTGGATGCCAAGCCGATGGGCGGCGCCGCAGATGCCAAGCCGGATGCTCCGCGCAAGAAGGCCAAGAAGAACAAGCGCGTGGTCACCAAGGCCCGTGCATGCATCTGTGCGGGAGAGAACAACACCATCGTCACCATCACCGACCTCAACGGTCAGGTTCTCGGTTGGGCCAGCAGCGGCTCGTCGGGTTTCAAGGGCAGCCGCAAGGCTACTCCGTACTCGGCCAAGGTCGCCGCTGAGAAAGCCATGAGCCTCGTTACGTCGTTCGGTATCCAGTCGCTTCAGATCGAAGTGAAGGGGATCGGCCCCGGCCGCGAGCAGGCTATCCGTGGATTGCAGGTGTCCGGTGTAACGTTCGATGCAATCGTCGACAGGACGCCTATCGCACACGGCGGATGCCGGGCTCCCAAGCCGAGGCGCGTTTAATTTCGTTTCCAAACCCGCGGGCGAGAATGCCCGCTCTCATCCTTCTCAACTATGCGTTATACAGGTCCAAAAGCACGGCGTTGTCGCAGACAGGGGTTCAACCTGTTTGGTTCCGAGAAGTACGACAAGATTCTCCAGAAGCGTCCCACGCCTCCGGGAAAGGATCCTAAAGCTTCCGGTCGCCCGGCCAAGCTGTCTGAGTTCGGTCGTCAGCTGATGGAAAAGCAGAAGGTCTGCTACATGTACGGTGTCACCGAGAAGCAATTGAAGTCCATCTACAGCGCAGCCAGCCGCACCCAGGGTCAGACCGACAGAATGATGAAGATCATCCTGGAGCGCCGCCTGGACAACGCACTGTTCCGCGCCGGCTTCGCCAACAGCCGTCTGCAGGCTCGCCAGTTCGTCTCGCACGGTCTGTTCACAGTGAACGGTCAGCGCGTGACCATCGCGTCCTACCAGATCAAGGCAGGGGACAAGATCGAGGCACGCAAGCAAGCCAAGGCATCGCCCGTATTCGCTCCCATCATCGAGTCACACCAGCGCTATACGCCGCCGGATTGGCTCAAGAGCGACACCTCCAAGCTGGCCTTCGACATCGTCGCAGTGCCCGGTGAGGAAAAGCATTTCGATCAGGCGATCGACATGCGCAAAGTGATCGGTTTCTACTCTCGGTAATTGCTGCTGGTCCCGGCGTCCGGGACCTTCTCGACCACACCCCCCTTCTTCCAAACTTTTATGCACATCATTCAGGAAGAGATTGGCCTGCCCAAGGTCACCCACACCCTCGTTAAAAAGGGCGACTCCACGCACGCTATCTTCACGGTAGGCCCGCTGCCTCCCGGATACGGAATGACGCTGGGCAACTCCCTGCGCCGCGTGCTCTTGAGCAGCCTCCCCGGTGCCGCCATCAGTGCGGTCCGCGTAAGCGGTGCCAATCACGAGTACACCGCAGTGAAGGGTGTCCGCGAGTCGGTACTCGACATCACTCTCAACCTGAAGCAGGTCAAACTCCGCAAGCATCACAAAGATCCGGAGGTTGTCATCCTGGAAGGCAAGGGCCCCAAGACCCTCACGGCCAAGGACATCAAGGCCAGCTCGGACATCGAGGTGCTCAACCCCGACTTGCCCCTCATCCACCTGGAGAAAGGCGCATCCATCAAGCTGGACCTCACGGTCGAGAAAGGTGTCGGTTACGCTCCGGCCTCCGAGAAGAACAAGAAGCACAACGAGCCGGGCCTCATCCACATCGATACGATCTTCTCGCCGGTCGAGAAAGTCCGCTTCGAAGTCGAGTCCACCCGCGTCGGTCAGCGCACCAACCTGGAAAAGCTCGTCCTGGAAGTCGTCACGAACGGTTCGCTCACGGCAGACGAGGCAGTCCGCTTCGCCAGCCAGTTGCTGAACAACTACTTCAGCTTCTTCAGTCTGGATCAGGAAACGGTCGAGAAAGAGTTCCTGGCCGACTTCACCCGCACCAGCCAGGCTACGCCAGAGGCTGACCGTCAGCCGGTGAAGGAGAGCTACACCCCTATCGAGATCCTCAACCTGTCGCCCCGCACCCTGAACTCGCTGATCAACGCCGGAGTCGGCTCGATTGAGCAGCTTGTGAAGTGTTCTCCTGCTACACTGAGCAACTTCCGCGGTTTCGGAACCAAGGCGCTTGAGGAGGTCAAACAGACCCTCGCTACGCGCAGCCTGAAACTCGCTGAAGATTAAACCTCCTTTACCTCCAGTTCTTCCATACTCAAGTGCGTCATCGCAATCACTCCAAACGGCTCTCCCAGAAACCGCACATCGCGCGTCTGATGATGCGTAACATGCTCACGTCCCTGCTGCTCTACGAGCGCATCCGCACCACCAAGAAGCGCGCACAGGTGCTGAAGCCGATGGTCGACAAGGCCATCAACCTGGGACGCGGACCCCGCAAAGATCTGGCTATCCGCCGCATCAACGAGGTTGTCAGCGACGAGAACGCGTGCCGCAAAATCCTGGAGGTGTTCATCCACCGCTATGACGACCGCACGTCCGGTTACACGCGCATCAAGGCTGTCGGTTCCCGTCAGGGTGACGGCGCAGAATTGGTTGACGTGATGCTCGTGGAAGGCAAAGATGTGGCTCCCGTTGCCGCAGCTCCAGCCGCCAAGAAGACCCCAAAAGCCAAGGCCGCAACGACCAAGGCATCTCCTGACACCTCTGCCACCTCCAAATAATGAAGACCTCGTTCCCCAAGCCGGCTAAACCCAACTGGTTCGTCGTCGACGCCTCCGACAAAGTGCTCGGTCGTCTGTCCGCCGAGATCGCCATCGTCCTGCGCGGCAGGCACAAGTCCTCGTTCGTCCCGATGTGGCGCTGCGGTGATCACGTCGTGGTCATCAACGCTGACAAGATCAAGCTGACCGGCCGCAAAATCGAGCAGAAGAGCTACTTCCGCCACACCGGTTGGTTCGGTTCTCTCCGCGAGACCTCGGTAAAGCACATGCTTGAAGACAACCCGACCAAAGTCATCACGCTCGCCGTAAAAGGCATGCTCCCGAAGAACGCCACCCGCGAGCACACCCTCAAGCAACTCCACGTCTACGCCGGTGCAGAGCACAAGCACGAGGCGCAGAATCCATCCCCCTTCCCGTACTAATCATGGCCGCCGAAGCACTCCGCCCGTATTACTATGGCCTAGGCAAGCGCAAGAGCGCTATCGCCCGCGTCCGCCTGTTCCAGATGGGAGAGGGCAAGTTCACAGTGAACGGCCAGAAGATGAGCGAGTACTTCTTCGGCATACTGGTAGAGAACAGCCTGGCCCCGCTGGCCATGACCGATCAGCTGAAGACCGTCGATCTGCAGATCTTCATCGAAGGCGGAGGCAAGGTCGCACAGAGCGACGCCGTGCGCCTCGGCATCAGCCGCGCACTCATGCTCATCGACCCGAACCACCGCACCGCACTGAAGCACGCCGGATTCCTCCGCCGCGACAGCCGCATCAAGGAACGCAAGAAGCCGGGTCTGCACGGAGCACGCCGCGCACCTCAGTTCTCCAAGCGTTAATCTCACTCAGCACATACGAAAAGAGAGCCCCCCGGCTCTCTTTTTTTTATCCTCTTCTCTCAAGAAGATGTTCGGTTATTTCGCGATGGTCAGCTTCATGTAATAGATCGCCTCGCCTTCCTCGGTGTCTGCGATGAATTTGGCGTCGAGTGCGGACAGCTGGAGGATGGTGTGGCACATCTTCAGCAGCATCTCCGGGGGTACGGTCACACCGGCACGCAGGCACGTCACGCAGAGGCCTGCGGCGTCCTTCGAGCGGATGTACGGCTCGCCCAGCGTCTTGATGGTGCGCACCAGGCTCTGCTGTAACGAGTGGATGTAGTCGTCGATGTGGTTCTCCAGCTCCTCGACAGGCATTTCATACACTTCCGGCAGGACCTCGACGATGTCCAGGTCCTTGTGGATTGCATGGGCGATACAAGCTTCGATCGACATTGTGTGTGGGTGTGAGTTTGTGTGTTCGATTTCTGGCCTCTTCAAATCCAAACAGTATAACAGAAAACACGTTTCCGTTCACGGCATTACCCTTGCCCTGTTTCCAGAGAAGGCGTGCAGTACCATGTACTGTTTTCTGTACCTGTTTTCAGGTTTGAGGATCGCCTTTGATATCGGTCAGGCCTTCCTCGTCTTTGTTGTCCAAGTTGTCGCCGGCATCAGTGCGTGCATTGCGTCCGACGTCCGTTGCGGGCTCGGGCTCGTCGGTCTTCTCATCGTCATCGCCGTCATCATCTCGCAGGTAGATCCAGGTCATGGTGGGGAGGGGGAGGAAGTGAGGGCCATTCAAGGTCGGATGCCCTGGTCGCAATCGAGCTGCAAGCCGCCTCAGGCGTTGCATGCCGGTTGCGACGATATCTTGTTCATTCGTGGCTTTTTCATTGCACTCAGGGCATCCGGCAAAGATTACGACGGGTCGCACGGATCAAGCTTACAAAGTCGGGCTGCAATCTCGTCCCTTCTCCCGTCGGGGAGAAGGTGGCCGCCTCGGGCGGCCGGATGAGGCACAGGCGGAATGAGGCCCTCGTCTTGATCTTTTCCATCCGCTACTATGCGTTCATGAATATCCAACACCTTTCGCTCGGGGACTTTCCCGAACAAATCAACGTCGTGATAGAGATCCCGCAAGGATCGTCCATCAAATACGAACTCGACAAGAAGTCGGGCGCCGTGATGGTCGACCGCTTCCTCTCCACCGCGATGTACTACCCGTTCAACTACGGGTTCGTGCCGCACACGCTGTCCGAGGACGGCGATCCGGTCGACGTGCTCGTACTGTCGGCCCAGCCGATTGCCCCGGGCTGCGTGATCCCATCGCGCGTCATCGGCATGTTGGAGATGGAGGACGAGGCCGGCATCGATACGAAGATCATCGCCGTGCCGGGACTGAAGATCGACCGCACGTACGCACGCATCAATGACATCAAGGACATCGACGAACTGACACTCGAAAAAATCTCGCACTTCTTCGCGCGCTACAAAGACCTGGAGAAGGGCAAGTGGGTGAAGGTCAGGGACTTCCTGGGCAAGAAAGAGGCTCTCGCCTCCATCAAGAAGTCGATCCAGAAATAAGCAGATAACAAAGACACCCCGGCCCCGCACTTTCGCGCGGGGCCGGAGATCCTTGAGTGGTTGCAGTCCCACTCTACTACTTCGGCTTGCAGGTGATCCGGGCGGTCCGGTTGTCGGACCCGTCCTGGTCGCTGAGCTGCCACTCGAACAGGAACTCGGACACCGTGGCGACCGCGACCACCTCGGTGTACTCGGTGAACGCCCCGGGGGCGACGGTCCGCTCGCGGTGCATCTCGTTGCCCATCCCCTGGCGGTGGAACAGCCAGAGCCGGGCGGGCTTGTCGGCGCGGTTCGTGTACCGGAGGGTCACCTGACCCGGGTTCACGTCCGTGCACTCGAAGCGGCAGATGCTGTCCTGGCGCTTCCCGACGAGGGCAAGGCCCTTCTGCTCGATCGTGACCTCGGCGGTGCTGGAGCGGAACATCGAACGTCCTCACTTGGGGTGCCGGTTGGTAGTGTGGGGAAACACCGGCACACTCGCAACGACTCGCATTGCGACAGTGCCGGCGTCTCTAACCTCTCAAAGATCGCACCAGAAAGCTGTTTTCTGGCTATGCGTATAATACAATTAAAATGTAAAATAGTCAATTTTATGAGCTCATTCCTGGGCTGAAACATGCGCAAAACGAAACCCCCGGTCCCGCACTTTCGCGCGGGACCGGGAATCCTTTGATACCAATCACTAACCCATTACTTCGGCTGCAGTGCGGTCGCCTTCATTTCGCCCCGGTCGGAGTGCTTGCCGTCCGCCACCTCGTACTTGTTCACCCCGATGAGCAAAAACATATCAATTGTCGCGGGGAAAACGAGCACGTGGCCGGGTGGGACGGTGAAGACTGCGGCGCGCTTGATGCTGTCCCCGTACCAGACGATGAGCGAGAAGCGGATGGGGTTCGGCACCCCGACGAGGGTTTTCGGGCGGGAGCCCAACGAGTCGCCGTGGTCGAACGACTCGTTGTAATGGATCACGACCGGCTGGCCCAATGCCAGGAGGGTCTCTTCGGTGCGCAGCCGTTGCAGTAACTCATCCTGCTCATTCAGCTTTCCCTTGGGAGGGACAAACACGAATTCCGACATCGGATCCTGCCTTTCTAGCAGGTAGGTACCCCGAGGACGCAGATCGCACTTGCAGATCCTCGGGTTCTGGAAGGGGACATCTCTATTCACTTCAAGAACCCGAGGCAGTGATTGGTTGTAAAGGAACATACAATGCCCGAAAGCACTGTTTGTATATTATACAATATTATTAATTATTAGCCATGATGTGGCGCAGCTTACTGCCATATTCGCACAAAATGCGAAAATAGCCCTTACTGCCACCAGAGCCTCGGCAGAGGCTTTTTGCAACATCCGGCACGTAAGTCTTGCCCACAGAGCCCGTCATCATAGGCGTCACTTTCTCCCCACTCCCCATGACCGCAACTGTTCTTACGTTTGCGACCGCACCGACTGAACTCACGAAGCCGGTATATACCAGAAGCAGGAGAGCTCCGACCTTGTCATATTTGATTGATACCTACCGCGTCCCGGCCACGGGCAAGTACGTCCCTGCCGCGGTCACTTTCCTCGGCAAGCGCCGTGTGGAGGCCATCCAGTGGAAAGATAACGAGTTCGATACCGGCACCCAGGCCGACCGGTTTGTGCGCGAACACTTTGCCGATCTGCGCGTACCGGAAATGCTCGCGCCCGAGAGCACGGCGTTCTACAGATAGATCTCAGTAGGCCATCGCAGCGCTTGTTGCACGGAAGCGGACTCGGACCCAGCCCTCACCTTCGTCGGGCTCGTTCCTGTCCCCTTGGAAGGGCTTTTCGACGGCCTCGTACAAGGCCTGCAAGGTCATGGTGTCCGACAACGGACCATAGAAATCTACGTAGCGCTTACGCCAGCCCATGATCATGCTGTGCAGATTGGGTGCCAGCATATTGCGCTCGCCCAGCGCAAAGAGTTCTTGCAGGCTTAACCATACCGCGTGCGCCGATTTCCCCGGTTCCTTCGCGCGTACCGTCTCGCCCTCGCAGACCGCATCCGAATCGTCCACGACCTCGCAGGCGAATGTGTGTACCGGAAACGGACCTTCGCCTTTGGACACAGTGTTGTGCTCGCCCATGCTGCCGGTCACCCTCAAGAGCAGGCCAAATTCTTCCCGGGCTTCCCGTACGGCAGCAGCCTCTGTCGAAGCGTCTGCATCATCAACTTTTCCGCCGATGGGCGTGACGCGGCATCCGTATTTTATATTCACATCAAACAAGCCGCGGCCCTGGGCATCGAACGGTATGGCGGCTGCAAGCTTCTTCATATGGATGCAAAATCAATCTGGAGGCAGAGCTTACGCTCTCACCCATCGTCCTGCACCCACATTTTTCACGATGCCACGCAGCTCCAGCATGGTCAGCGTGGCATTGGCCGTGGCGGCGTCCAACTTGGCTTGTACCAGGATTTCATCCAGCGCTTTCGGCATCGTGGTGAGTTGCCGGAAAACGGCTTCCTCCTGGGCTGAAGAAAATTCCGGATCTGCCAGTGCAAGTGCCGGTTGAACCGCTTCATCCCGGGTGAGTATCCCCAGTTCCTGGAGGATCTCCGCGGAGGAGGTCGCCAGTCTGGCGTGGCCTTTGGCGATGATCTTATGGCAGCCCGCGTACGACGGGTCGAAGATCTGTCCGGGCACCGCAAATACGTCGCGTCCGTATTCCAGTGCCAGGTCAGCGGTGATCAGCGAACCGGAATCTTCGGCCGCTTCCAGCACGACTGTTGCCTCGCTGAGTCCGGCAATGATCCGATTGCGGGCAGGGAAGGTAAATCTGTCGGCTTGGGCATCCAATGGAAACTCCGAGAGCAACAATCCACCCTGCTCCACGATCTCATTAGCCAGTGTTGCATTCGCGCTGGGATAAATTTTCCCCAGTCCATGGCCCAAGACGCCGACCGTTTTGCCGCCTGCAGCCAGGGTTTCTTTGGCCACTTCGGCATCAATTCCATACGCCAGGCCGCTCACAGTCACGACACCGGCGCGCACGATGCCCGGGACAATCTCTGCGGTGACGCGCTTGCCGTACTCGGTCATCTCGCGGCTGCCGACCAATGCGATGCACGGCTGGTTGAGAAGCTCCAGATCGCCGCGCCAATACAGAAACACCGGCGGATCGGCGATAGTCAGCAGCTTGGCCGGGAAATCCGGATCTTCGATATCCAGCAATGACAGATTCCGTTTCTCCAGTTCGTGCAGATGCGCCTGCGGATCGAATTCTTCCAGACGATTCAATGCTTTTATCGCCGTGTCCTGTCCACAGCCCAGACCCCGCAACAGTTCCTCGTTCACATTTTCCAACGCTGCATCCAGCGACTTGAAGCGTTCCAGCAGCAGGTCGTACCGCCTCTTCGTGAGGACGTTCATCCATGACCAGCGGAGCATCGTTTCGGCGTGCATATGGGCGATTATACGCAGCTTTTGGTCTGGCGGGACATTCCCGGATTGTTCTATTGCCAAAGCAGGCGTTCATCCCCAGAATATGCGCTGCGCAGGGGTTCTTCCTCTTCGCAGAACGTCTCTCGTACCTAGGCCGACGTAGCTCAGTTGGTAGAGCAACGGTATCGTAAACCGTGGGTCACCGGTTCAATTCCGGTCGTCGGCTCCATCCGTCTTCGTTCCATCTGAGGATGGAACTTCGCCGGGATTGCGTTATCTCAAATCTCATTCGGGAAGAGCATTTTCGAAGAAACATTTATAATTGGCTTTTGCCGCGCACTTATCCTTGGTTGTTCCTAGGTATCCAATATTCCACGTATGGCCATACATTCCCGCTTGCCGTGGTCTTTTCGTATTCCCTCTGAACTGTTCCTCCGAGTGATTCTGCGACTTTTCGACTTGATACATTCATAGCAGCGCACGGCCAGACGATATGACCATACTCGAGATTGGCCTCAGCCCACTTTTTCAGAGTGGCTGCCGCTTCCTGGCCGTAGCGATTTCCATGAGCGGATTGTTTCAGCCATCCGCCCATTTCGGGATGCTGCTGATCCAAATCTTCCAATGCAAAACATCCGAGGAATTCGCCGGACTCTTTCAACAGTACCGCCATGAATAACATAATGCCTTTTTTCATCTCAATTTCGCGTTCCTTGATGCGGGCCTCCAGAATCTCCAGGCTCTCCGGCGCACCGTGATTCATATATGCGGTCACCGGCTCCCGATACTCGTCAAAAATAAGCTTTGCATATCTGATTGTGATCGGCACAAGTGATAGCCTTTCTGTGTCGATGTATACCTGACTCAAATCCATACCAGAAACAATACCTTATTTCCCCGCCGTTGCGACAATCGCGGCGAATTTCGCCGGCTCCAGCGACGCACCGCCGATAAGTCCGCCGTCGATATCCGGCTGAGCCAGCAGATCTCTCGCATTTTTCTCGTTCATCGAACCGCCGTAGAGGATCGCCGTATCCTGGAACGGCAGCAGCGAGCGGATGTACGCGTGCGTCTTCTGCGCATCCTGCGGCGTTGCGGTTTTACCCGTGCCTATAGCCCACACCGGCTCGTAGGCGATGACGACCTTCGGCGTGAGTGTGACCGGAGCCAACTGGCGCTTCAGCACTTCGTTCGTTTGTCCCATCTCGCGCTCGTCGGCGGTTTCGCCGATACACAGGAACGGAATGAGTCCCACGGCTAACGCAGCCTTCACCTGTTCGGCCACGTACGCATCGCTTTCCTTGTGGTGCTGCCTGCGTTCAGAGTGCCCGCACATTACGTACATGCAGCCGGCCTCCTTCAGCATCGACATGCTTACGTCGCCGGTTTGTGCGCCGTTCGGCAGCGGCGATGCCCACTGTCCGCCCGTCTTGATGCCCGACTGCACGCAATCCTTCAAATCCAGCAACGCCGGAAAGACGGCAACGGCAACGGCTTTACCCGGCATGTATGCCGAGTTTGCGTTGAACGCACCGTTTGGCACGGGGTTCATTTTCCAGTTTGCTGCGATGATGCGTGAGCGACCCATATGCTCCAAGCTTATACAAAAATGTTTCGGACTGCTATGCTCGGCACATGAAGGCTCCCCAGCGTGTCGTCCTCGGTACCGATCATGCCGGTTACGTGCTCAAAGAAGCCGTGAAGAAGCACCTGATCGCGAAGGGGATCGATGTGATCGATTGCGGAACGTCATCGGAAGAGTCTGTCGACTACCCACCGATCATGCAGCAGGCATGCGCGGCCGTTTTGGAATACAAGTGCCCCGGGATCATCTTCGGCGGCAGCGGCAACGGCGAAGCCATGGTCGCCAACAAGGTTCACGGCATCCGCTGCGCACGTTGTGTCAGCGAGTGGGACGCCGAGATGGGCCGCAAGCACAACGACGCACAGGTCATGAGCTTGGGCGGACGCGTGACCCCGCCGGATCTGGCGTGCAAGATGACGGATATTTTTTTGGCTACCGAGTTTGAAGGCGGCCGCCATCAGAAACGCCTTGAGCAGTTTCCCGATTACGACGCATGAAGACGATCATTGCACCCTCCATCCTGGCCGCTGACCTGGCGCATCTGCAGCAGGAGGTCGATTCCATCGAAGCGTACGCCGACTGGATCCAGGTGGACGTGATGGACGGTCACTTCGTGCCGAACCTCAGCTTCGGCGCGCCGGTGATGAAGTGGATCAAAACCAAGCTGCTGCTGGATGTGCATCTGATGGTGCTGAACCCGGCTGACCGTGTCGATGAGTGCATCGCAGCCGGAGCCAAGAACATCACCTTTCATGCCGAGGTCACCGACGGCCGCGACCGCAAAGATCTCATCAAAAATATCCACAAAGCCGGTGCCACTGCCGGCATCGCCATCAATCCGGGCACACCCGTCTCCGCAATCGCCGACGTCATCGGCGATGTCGATCTGGTGCTGATCATGTCTATCAATCCGGGTTTTGGCGGCCAGGTGTTCATCATGGATGTCCTCAAGAAAGTGAAAGAGCTGCGCGACGCTCATCCCGAACTGATGATCCAGATTGACGGCGGCATCAATGCCGAAACCGCCCAGCTCGCCAGGGCAGCCGGCGTTAACAACCTCGTTGCCGGCAGCTTCGTCTTCGGCGCAAAGGACAGGGCAAAAGCCATCGCCTCGCTCCGCGCCGACGATTGACACTGTGTCGCTAAACATGAATACTGTACGACCAATGAGTATCCCTCCTTCCACCCGCGGTCTTCTGCTTGCAGTTGCGGCATGCATGTCCCTTGCTGCATGCTCTGGCAGCATGCACACCCTGACTTTGTCGTCCGCAGACGCAACCAAGACGGTCGACGTGACGGTCGAAATTGCCGATACACCCAAGGAGCGCGAGAAAGGCCTGATGTACCGCGAGAATCTGGACCAGGACCACGGCATGCTGTTCGCATTCAAGGAGCCTCAGATGCTCAGCTTCTGGATGCGCAATACGAAGATCCCGCTGGAGATCATGTTCTTCGATGAGCGTGGACGTTTCATCAACGCCTACGAAATGCAGCCTTGCACCCAGGAGCCATGCCCGACCTACGATTCCGAGGAGGTCGCACAGTACGCGCTGGAGGTCAGCAAGAACTTCCGTGTCGATCATGGCATCGGCGTCGGCTGGACCATGGATCTGAAGCAGGTGAACCAGGTGGCCAGGCCGGAGTAACCGCCGTTACGCCGCAAACTGCCGCAGGTTTTTGTCGATGCGTCCGACCACGTCCGGACTGTCCGGCAGCGTGAGCGGTTTGCCGGTCATGCGCTCGTAGAGCTGCAGGTATTTACCGGCCAGCATGATGCGCACGTCATCGGTGATTTCCGGCTTGGGTTTGCCGTAATCGAATCCCTGCTCGCGCAGCCACAGACGGAAGAATTCCTTGTCCAGACTCTCGGGTTCCTGGCCCTTTGCCATTCGCTCCTCGTATGACGAGGCCACCCAGTAGCGCGATGAATCTGGCGTGTGCACTTCGTCTGCAATCGTCAGGGTTCCATTGGCGTCATATCCCATTTCGTACTTGGTATCCACCAGGATGAGTCCGCGGCCGGCTGCCACTTCCTGTCCTCGCTTGAACAATGCGAATGCCTTGGTCGTGATCTCTTCCCACTGCTCTTTGGTTGCAAGTCCGGTCTGGATGATGCCGGCCGGATCGATAAGTTCGTCGTTCTCGCTCTTCGTAGTCGGGGTGATGATGGGTGCCGGGAATTTCTGGTTCTTCACCATGCCTTCAGGCAGGCGGTTGCCGCAGAAATCACGCACGCCTTTCGAATAGTTCACCCATGCGGATGTGCCGGTGGATCCGGCCAGGTACGCGCGCACCACGATCTCCACTTTCAGCATCGTGAGGGTTTTGACCACCATGGCATTGGGATCAGGCACGCTGATGACATGCGTGGGCATGATGTCCTTCACCTGCTCGAACCACCATGCGCTCAACTGGTTCAACGTCTGGCCCTTCAGCGGGATGGTGCACCAGCTCAGGTCAAATGCCGACTGGCGATCTGTGGCTATCAGGATGCTTTGCGATTTCTGCGCATACACGTCGCGAACCTTGCCGGTGTATTTGGGGCCAAGGAACGTGAAATTCGTTTCATCCAGGGTGGATGCAAGAAACGGTCGGATTTGGTCGGGTGAGAGTGCGGGCATGTGCGGAGCATAGCAATTCCTGAGGCAACGAAAAAGCCCCTCCGTGTGGAAGGGCTTTTCTTGAGAGTGATGCGAAAGACACCGGTCTAGTTGTCCACGATCGTGAAGATCACGGTAGCCTTGTACGTTCCGGTCGGCTGAGCGGAGGTAGAACCGATGTTGGCCTTGAACTGGATGTACTCAATGTCGCCGGTCGTTGCAGTTTCCGTTGTGCGCTTGATCAATGACACGGCTGCTCCCGTGCCGACGTTCAGGAACTTCTCGGATGAGCCGTCAGTTCCCCACGTTACGGAACCTGCACCTGCAACCGTTGTGCTGGACGACTTCACGCGGCCTGCCCAACGCGAGGTGCTGGCCGGGTTGGCGACGTTCGGAGAGGCCCACAGCTCAGGCGTGCCTGCCGTAGCCATCTTGTAGGCCAGGATCAGGTCTGCAGCCGGAGAGGTGGAGTTATACGCACCGCCGGATGCACCGCTGATGGTGGCGCCGAAGTTGTTGCTGGTCAGGTGTCCGGTGCCGTAGCCGCCGGAGCCCGTCAGCACGTTCCACTTGAGCGTGTAACCGAGCGAGTTGTTGGTGATAGGCCTGCAGGTCGCCATTGTTCCGCCGGTTCCGTAGGTGGAGTTGCCGGTCGGGATAGCGCCGGTCGAGGAGGTGATCGACACGGTAGCCGAACAGGTGATCGAAGCCGTACTGACGACAGTAAGGCTGACCACCGTGTTGGCAGATGTTGCTGCGAGTGAGTGCGTCGGCTCAGCGACGAACGCCATCAGGAGATAGAGACTCACCGTAGCCGCGATTCCTACTGGAGCAATGCGTGCGTGCCGATCAGGGGAAAGCAGGTGTGTTATGAGAGTTGAGTACAGAAGTAAGTTTCAATTGGTCTCGCGCTGGTCTAGTTGTCCACGATCGTGAAGATCACGGTAGCCTTGTAGGTTCCAGTCGGCTGAGCAGAGGTAGAACCGATGTTGGCCTTGAACTGGATGTACTCCAGGTCGCCGGTCGTTGCAGTTTCCGTTGTGCGCTTGATGAGAGAGACTGCTGCGCCGGTACCGACGTTGAGGAATTTCTCGGATGAGCCGTCCGTGCCCCAGGTCACAGAACCTGCACCTGCAACCGTCGTGCTGGACGACTTCACGCGGCCTGCCCAGCGGGACGTGCTAGCCGGGTTGGCGACGTTCGGAGAGGCCCACAGCTCGGGCGTGCCTGCCGTAGCCATCTTGTAGGCAAGGATCAGGTCGGCAGCCGGAGAACCGGAGTTGTATGCGCCACCGGATGCACCGGAGATCGTGGTGCTGAAGTTGTTGCTGGTCAGGTGTCCGGTGCCGTAACCGCCGGAGCCCGTCAGCACGTTCCACTTGAGCGTGTAACCGAGAGAGTTGTTGGTGATAGGTACACAGGTTGCCATCGTTCCACCGGTTCCGTAGGTGGAGTTGCCGGTCGGGATAGCACCGGTCGAAGAGGTGATCGACACGGTAGCCGAACAGGTGATGGAAGCCGTGCTGACGACAGTAAGGCTAACCACCGTGTTGGCGGATGTCGCTGCGAGCGAGTGCGTCGGTTCAGCGACGAACGCCATCAGGAGATAGAGACACACCGTGGCTGCTATGCCAACGGAGGCAATGCGTCCACGACGATCTTGGGAGATAAGGTGTGTCATACTGGGGAAGGGAATTGATATTGATATTGAGATAGCGAGATTTTTTTTACTGTTTCATACTATTATAGTCTAAAAGATGAAAAATTGCAAATCCTAGTTTTCGAGGAGCGAGATGATCACGGTGGCTTTGTATGTTCCGGTGGGCTGGGCGCTGGTTGCACCGATATTCGCCTTGAACTGGATGTACTCAATATCGCCCGCCAGGGATGTCGGACTGGTACGTTTGATGAGCGACACAGCTGCCCCCGTACCGATGTTGAGGAATTTCTCGGATGAGCCGTCCGTGCCCCAGGTCACAGAACCTGCACCTGCAACCGTCGTGCTGGACGACTTCACGCGGCCTGCCCAGCGGGACGTGCTAGCCGGGTTGGCGACGTTCGGAGAGGCCCACAGCTCGGGAGTGCCTGCTGTAGCCACTTTGTACGCTAGAACCAGATCGGCTGCCGGAGAACCGGAGTTGTATGCGCCGCCGGAAGCGCCGTTAATAGAGTTACTGAAGTTATTGCTGGTCAGGTGTCCGGTGCCGTAGCCGCCGGAACCGGTCTGTATTTGCCACTTCAGTGTGTAGCCGAGTGCGCTGTTCGTAATTGCAATGCAGGTCGCCATAGTGCCACCGGTTCCATACGTAGAGTTGCCGGTCGGAATGGCGCCGGTCGAGGTAGTAATGGACACCGTCGGAGAGCAGGTGAGCAGCGAAGCGCCGGCGATCTCCAGGCTGACGACAGTATTTGCAGAGGTAGCCGCAAGTGTTCGTGCAGGTTCTGCAACGAATGCCATCAGCATGTACAAGCACAGTGCCGCTGAAAAGCCGACACTCAACACGTTCATACGACGCTCCGGACTCAGGAGCTGAATGGCCTGTGATGGAGTGTTTGTATATGTCATGAATACTTGTGTTTCCTATATTATACTATATTTAATAAAATATAGCAAATACAGTCCTCACGAGCGCAGAAGCCCGGGGTCGTCATAGGCTTCAGGTACGTGATCCGCCTGGTCAGAGCGCGTCCCCGGCAGATTCCAGAGCTATCCCGACGGCATGCGTCTGTGTGTTTGCTCGCAGCGCCAGTTCGAATGCTTCAGCGTATGCTTTATCCTCCATTTTGGATCTGGCGGTCGCCAATGCATCCCACGCGACCGACAGCTGCAAATCATCGGCTGCCGCATGCAATCCGTCGGCAGTCCGCGCCGCTGACACCATTGCCGATACTGTGCGGAAATCGGACTCAGCCGCTTTGATAGCGAGTCCTGCATCCGTTTGCATGTCGGCTCCGGCGCGCCCGGAGAGCAGAGCACGCGTTGCTCTGTTGCCCGTAACGGCCAGACTGGTTTGGACTTTGGCGATACGTGCAGTCAGCTTCTCTGTCTGCGGGACATGCAGGCCCTGCAGTATAGTCCCATGCGCGTTGAGATCGGCTGCGAACAGCGCGGCGACTGTTGCCCCGGCCCGTGCGTTGCCGCGCGCGAGCGTGTCGATGCCTTGCACGACGGCCATGGCATGGGCTTCAAATGCTTCGGCGTTGCTTGTAGCGGTGGCCCAACTTAGCCGGTTGAGTGCGCCCAGTCGTTCGGCTTCGCGCAGACGGATCCTCGCCTGTTTCAGCGCCGCATTCGTGCGTCCTTCGGCTGTGAACGCCAGTCCGAGCAGCGGCTCATTGATGTGTATTTTGACGTTGTACAGCAGTACGTCGCCCGGGAGAGAATTCTGCGCAGCAGCAGAAAGGCCCGTGGCAATCGCCATAACCGTGAACCCGGCGGACAAACGTATGGAGAGGCGCATCGGGAAGCTAGCGGAAGAAAAGCATCCGGCCGCCAACAGCCAACATGCCGAGCGCGGTTGTGAGCAGCACGAATGTCATTGACGGGCCGGTTCCGGCAGCCGCGGCTGCCGGATGAACCGGGGAGCCGACTGCGTCCTGCTGAGCAGAGGAAGACGCTGTTGCCGTTGCAGCGATGGACGATGACGAGGAGGAGGAAGACGCTGCGGCGATACTTGCTGCAGGCGAGGACGCGGCGACGCTTGCGGCTTGGCTGGAAGAGGCAGCCGGTAGTACGCGGGCCGGCGTAGGTGGCACGGCTTTCGCCGTTCCGCCCCACGGACAATCTGCACGGTAGTTCAGGCTCTTCATCGCGCGCTGCAGCATCACGATCATTTCGGCGCGGTTGATGGGGTCGCCTGGCCGTGATGTGAACGAACCGGGGCGTCCCTGTATCACACAGTGGTCGGCTGCGGTCTGCATCACCTGCAGATACCATGCGTCCGCGGACACATCGGTGAAGCGGGGAGCGGCCTGCGTGGACTTCATATCGTAGAACCGGACGATCATGGCGGCGGCCTCGGCGCGGGAGATGATGGCGCCAGGCTTTGTCATACACGGGTGTGTGCCGATGCATTCGCCGTAGCCCTTCATGATGCCCTTCTGTGCAATCATTTCGATGTACGGGAAGAACCAGTCCGTTTTGCGGACGTCATCGAACGTCGGCACAGGCGGAATCTCAGCGTCCTGTTTGCCCAGTTTCGCGAGCACTTTGGCGAATTCGGCGCGGATCGCCGAGTCGTTGCCACGGAACGTGGTCTTGGTCGCGTCCAGAATGCCGAGGTCCAGGAACGATTTCACGGCGCTTTCGTACCAGTCGCCCGGATGCACGTCGGTGTACGGCGTCATCGGAGCGGCGCGGTGCCTGAGAGCGTCTTCGTCCACGTAGCATTTGTCGATGCCGTTCAACTCATCCGGAGTCAGTTCGCGGTCCTGCACAGTGTTGTCCGGCAGACGCCTGCGGGCCACGACGGTCGGCAGGTCCTCGGAGGGAATACTCTCAATGATGCGCGATACGTCGCGGTTTCCGCCGTTTGGCTGAGTGGTGGTGGTTGCCGTGCATTCCTGCACTGCAGGGCAGGACGACTGTACGGTCACGATGGTCGTGCCACTGCCGGAAATCGTGGAGATGGTATAGCCGACCGGAGCCATGGTCAGACCGTTGACGTTGGTAGCCGCGATGTACACCGATACCGGGAGGTTGACCTCCATCGACGCCGGGAGCGTGATCGTCACCAGGTAGTTCGCGGTTGTTCCGGTGATGGATACCATCGGGTTGGAGCCGCTGAGAGTCAGCGGGCTCGAGGGAATGGCCGCTCCGGTGCCGATGAGTGTGATGCGGATACTGCTGCTTAAAATGCCGTCGCCGGTATCTTTCACGCGGAACGAAATGGTGTTTGTAAGCGCAGCCGAAGTCGTAAACCGTGCCGGTGATTCGCTGTCGACGAAGCACGTGCTGCAGCTGCTGGCGATAGTGAAGCTGTACGAAGCGCTGGCGGTGTTGGGCGTGGATGCCAGGTCCCGCGTGCTGATGGAAACCGATACGGACTGGTTGCCCGAGAAATTGCTGCTTGGGTTGATGGTGATGGCGTAGTCGGCGGATGTTCCGGTGTAACTGAACTGCGGGCTGACGCTGGTGTATGTCGTGCCTGCGACGGTCACGCTGGTGTTGGCGATATCCACGCCCGCTCCGCCGGCTCCGTCCAAGATGTGGAACGACACGTTTGTATCTGCAGCGACGTCAGTGGCGCTCTGTGCCGGGACGAACGAGGTGATGGTCGGTGCATCGCTGTCGACCGTCGTGAACGAGTACGAGACCGTGCTCATGACGTTGGGTGACGGGCTGTGCAGATCGGACGCGTCCACCGTGACGGCGACGACTTTGTTCTGCGCGAAGTCCGCGGCGGGGTTGATGGTGACGGTGTAATCCGCCGACGTTCCGGTGTAGCCGAACTGCGGGCTGGCGCTGGTGTAGGTTATCGGCGAGCCGCCGGCGGGAGTCACGGTGACCGACACGGTGGCGATGTTGACGCCCAGGCCGGGCGTGACGCCGGCGTTGCCTTTGTAATCCTTCACATGGAACACGATGTTGGTATTCACGGCCACGCCTGTCGCGCCGTTGGAAGGGTTCTGGCTCTGCACGTACGGGGCATCGGTATCGTCTTCGGTCGAGAAGTTCCACGCCGTCGAGCCGGTGTTCGCCGTTGGTCTGGCAAGGTCGGCGCCGGTTGCGGCGACCTGGTAGTTGGTGGCATATGCCAGCGTGCCGACGCTGCCGACCGTGACGTTGCACGACGGAATACGGTTGCTGTTGGTCCGGGTGCAGGATGAGAACGTCAGCGGCTTGCTCGAGCCCAGCAGCCTGGTCGTGAGCGAACCGGTGTTCACGCCGGCACCTGCATCGTTGAACGTGTAGCTGATGCCGCTCGTCACCGATACGTTGCTGGCGCCGCTGGCAGGGCTGAGGTTGGTGTAGGTCGGAGCGGTTGAGTCGTTGGCCAGGACCAGTGTCAGGTTCTCGACCGCATCCAGCACGTCGGTGCCGTTACCGCCGGACTCCGCCATGTTCGTATCTATCGTGCTGCCCAGCGTGAATGAGTAGTTCATGTTGTACGCGCCGCTGGCAGCCAGCACTTTCCAGAACAGATGGCCGAGCGTTCTGTCTGCGGGCGCAGCGCCGGTATTCACCGGGCTGGTGCCCGACGGGTCGTAGCCGGTCACGATGACCTGGTTGCCCGAAATCGTGTTGGACGGATACGACGGGAACAGGTGATTGCTGTTGATGGCAGTCGCCGCAACCGTGCAGCCAGATCCGGTGTAAGGGGCGAGGTAGCTGGGGTTGTAGGGGATGATGACGTCAACCGAGTTGGCGTTCAGGTTGTCGGTCTGGACTCTGAAATCAGTGCGGAAACAGCGGCCGACGTAGAATGTAGAGCCGCCGTCCGACGTCACGACTTTCAGGATCTGCCCGGCTGCGGCATGGGCAAAGCGGATCTCTGTGCCCAGCGTCGCCGCGATGATCAGCAGCACGGTCGTGAGCGTTCCAGCCCACATAATCATGCTGCGGACGTTGATCGCCTTTGCCTGTGAGTGGCGGGATGCGTTAGTCACCGGTGATATTGAGATTGGTTACCGAGTTGGTCAGATCGATGCCGTTCACCAGGCCGTCGCGGTTCACGTCCAGACGTTCAGTGGTGCTGAGTAATCCGGCGACGATGATCGACAGGTCGATGCCGTTCACTTTGTTGTCGCCGTCAGTGCTGTTTACGTCTCCTGACATCAGCTTGTTGGTGCCTCCGTCGGTGAAATCGATGGTGACGTTGCCGCCCAGAGCCACGCTGCCTTTCTTGCGTCGCAGATGCGAGTATCCCTTGGCGACGACGTCGTAGGTTCCCGGCGTCAGCTGCAGCGTGACTCCGCTGTACGCGCCGCCCGATCCGGTCGTGACCGTGGTCGAATTGAGAGCGACGGGGGAGCCGACATCGCGCACCTCGATCGTCAGATGCGTCGAGTTATTGCCGCTTGCGGGAATACGCTTCTCCGGAATCGCGATCACATCGATCAAGATTGCGCTGGATACAACCATTCCTACCGTGGATGTGGCGGCCTGCGTCTGGAGCATCGCGATCAGCGCTCCGCCGGACATTGCCATGACGCATCCGAGCACCGACAGGCGATGCCCGATATGCAGAGCGTGCCAGCCTTTTTTTCTGTGTGTCTGTTTTTTTGGCATTTCTGGTTATTTTACCACAAATATGGCTTGTTTGGAAAGGCAGTTCTTGGCCATGGCATGAAGAAAGACGCGGTTGCGGCTTCCTTCAGGCAGCGATGTGCAGCTGTAACGCGACGATACCTACGCTGTATGCGCCCGTATTGCGTCGATTTCCGCTCTGTAGGGCGGAGTTGCTCTTGCCAGCAGGTTGACGACCGTCAGCGGCTCATACGCGTTGTGCGTGATCGGTTTTTCGGCTTCCGGCGGTCCTTTGAGTTTAGCGACTGCTGCAATCACGGTGTCGCGTGATGCATTCGTGAGAAGCAAGAACTGGATTTTCGACATGTGCAGATTCAGGTTGGTCGGGTCTGCCGCGAGTTCGTGTTCCACGATTGCCAGAACCGCGTCATATCTGGAGTTCTTCAGGTGTCCTTCGATCTCCTCATGACGCTTTACCAACGCAAGGTTGGCCGGAATATCGAATGCTCTGTTGTCCGGGAGCAGATGCGTCGATGTAATTGCGCGTGGGTTGAGCGGGTCGGCTCCTCTGGTTCTGAGCGCATACAACCGCTCCAGTAGTGAGTTCTCGCTCTCCCCAGGGTTGGCAATTACCTGGCGCAGACGCGCCTGGGACTCGCCTGTAATGCCGGTCGTATCGATCATCTTCGCGACGCGGTTGCCAGACGCATCCGTCTCGAACCATGCGCTGATCACGTGACCTTTCGCGGAGATGCCGCCGTCGGCCTTCTTTTCAGATGTGTAGGTGGATAACGTGAATGCCGGTTTGCCCTGGAGTTTTTTCAAATGCGTGAACGCGATCGCAAGATCGTCACAGTCGCCGTAGATTTTTCCGTTCGCATTGTGCGTGGTGAAGAACGTCAGCGGCTGCTCCCAGTGTTCGTCCCTCTCGGTAGCGCCGTTATTGACCGTTGTCTGGCTTCTGCCAGTGTCGCGCGTAAGAGAGTACTCGTACATTGCTGCCAGATACTGGTTCAGTTTCTCGTCGGTGTTCAGCTGCACTGCCAGGTGATCGACAAATTCCTTCGGCGTGCCGAACTTCTCGGGAGAGTACGTGAACTGTGCGCGAATGGCTTCCTTGCCGGCAGGCCATGGCAGAACTTCGCCTGTGACGGGGCGCAGAGGTTCGGGAGCTGGCGGTGCCGGGGGAGGAAGTGCTGCAGGTTCCGGGCGGACCTCGGCCCTCGGTTCAGCCGGGGGCTCCGGGAGTGCCGGCGCCGGTTCAGGCCGGGGTTCAACGCGTTCGCTGATGGCGCTGCGCACTTCTTCCAGATTCGGTGTGCCGGGCTTTCCCTCGTATGCATCCAGCATGCGCTGGATCGTGTCCAATCGCGTGGCCAGCTGATCGCTCGCTGGCAATGCCGACACTTCTTCTTTGCGTTCGGTGAGATCCACGACCTCGCCCGCACGCCAGGCTTCAATCTCGTTGTACAGATCGTTTGTGTCTATGAACACTTCGCGCAAATCGGCAGCCGCTGGATCGGTTTCGGGAACCTGCGCACTGGCCGATGTCACGTTGTCACGCAGCGTTCCGACTGAGTTCTTCAATTCGCTCAACATGGACTCCAGCGTCTCCACCGGTGCATCTTTCCCGGCATCCGGGCTTTCCGTTTTTTTGCCTTCCGGTGAACCGCCGTCACGCCTGACTTTGCCCGCGGCATAGACGATTCCGTATTGCTTGGTAATGCGGGCGAATCGCTGCTTTAGACGTTCGGCGCGGCGCAGAAAACGTTCGGCCTGCGCGATGGCGCGGAGGACAGAACCGTCGCTGGCGTTCGTATCGTCCTTGGGACGTGCGGGAGTCATATCTGGTGGTGGTATTGGTATTACGCTTATTTTAGCACAAAAACGGCTTCAGAGAAAGATGCCCGGACGTCTGTGCTCTCTACCGGCTTATTTCTTCTTCTTAGTCCGGATTTCGAACCGGCTGAAGAACATCTGGACGATGAACGAGACCAGGAAGATGGCGATGAGTCCGATCGACACCGGAATGACCGGCACGACCCAGAACGCCACGCTGATTTCTTCGGATTCCGGGTTGGCTTCGGTCTTCACTTTGACGGTTGCTTTGTAGTAACCAAGCGCGAAATGCGGCTTCCAGGTGATCAGGCGGTTGCGCGCAGACGCACGCAGCACGTACCAGTCTCTCACCGGAATATCATCAACCGTGATGCCGAAAATATTCTTGATCTGCACCGAACCCTGCGGAACCAGGTGGACAGTGCCTTCATTGCGGTACTGCAGGCTGAACTCCGCCGGCAACCACCAGTACACCGGTAACAGTGATTTGAACGTTTCCAGATGGCCTTTCTTCACTGCCGGTCCCTTCACTGTAATCAGGAACAACACGCCCACGCGTGCGATGATGTTGAAGCCTGCCTGCGGTCCCTCCTTTGGATCGCGCTGGAATAACACCGCCACGTAATGATCACCGGCTGCGGCATTCGCCGGCACCGTGACCGTCACGGGGATGGTGGCATGCTCACCATGGCTCAGCTTCAAACTTGTAATAGGCGTTTTTGCCCATCTCCTTGCGCTGAACGGGCCATCCTGTCCGCCGAAAAGGCGGATGTCCTCTTCTTCATCTGCTCCGAAATCTTCGGCAGTGATGGAGTACGTGTACTCATCGTCGGATCTGCTGAGCAGGGAAATCTGCACCGTCTGCTCCTCTCCCGGTTCCAGCTCCATGGTGAAGCGGGTCGGGCTGACCTGGAAATCGTTACGCACAGGAATGCCTCCCTCCTGACTGACGGGTACCGCGCTTGGTGCGATGGAAGATGCGATTCCTTCCTGGGCCAGCGCAAAAGACGGCAGCAGAAGGCTGGTGATGATTCCCGATGCTACGAAAAACCTGAAAGTCCTGCAGATGCTCTTCATGGTTGCCTACGGTAGAGGATGCAGGCGGAGCAGACAATGGATTCCGTTTTTGTGCCGGCGATTTGAGAAACTGCCGCCGCATCTGTACGATGATTGCCATGCACTCACAGAATAAAAAATGGTTGATCGCTGTCGTTGTCATTCTGGTCGCGGCAGTTGTGTTCCAGACGTCGGTCAGTTCGCTCGCATTCTTCCGCGTACGCTCCCAAGCACATGCCCGCTTGCAAGCGGTGGTTGAGAGTTATCAGGCATTGGATGAGCACGTCCAAGCGCTGCGTTCGGCTTCTGTAAGCGATGCGGAACGCGAGGCAGTCCGGGAACTGGAGGATGCCATCAAGGCCCTGCCCGGAGCTGATACGACCGAAACTGTCACGCACGTCCAAGTCGCGCTTTCCCGCCTCTTCGGCCGCACCGATTTGTCCCCCGAATTCCAGTCCAACGAACACTTCGCCTTGCTCAACAAAGAACTGAGCGGCAACGGCAATGCCAGCCCGCTGCTCCGCGAATACAACAAATCCGTCGCCGAGCTGACGAATGTCATGCAGACCAAAACCGGCAAAATCCTCTCGTCGATGGTCGGACAGCAGCCGCTGCAGCCGTTGTATCCCGACGGACGGACCCGCGACGTGCAGACATTTCTTTAAATTTTGGCCACCCGCTCTTCCTAGCCCGCGACCCCTCCGGTTGCTAGGATGTTCGCCATGCAGACTTTGCTCGTCATTCTCGCGTTTGTTGCGCTGGTCGCATCACGCGAATGGTGGTTGCCTCCGGTCAGGCGGATATTCAAATCGGGCTTCTTCTGGACGTTTCTTGCCGTTTTGTTTTTGGCACTGCTGGGCGGGCTGATTTGGTACTGGTGGCAGCAGCCCAGCGACACGTTCTACGGCTCCAAGTGGGAAGACATCACCATAGAAGACCAGACCGGCGCACTTGTCATACGGCCGGCTAAAACTCCGGTGCAGATCGATCATCTGGAGCGGCCTGTTCCCGATGGAGCGCCCGTACGCCAGCCCGCACCGGCTCCGCAAGTTGCGTCATCGCGGCCGACGATTGTCGAGGTATACACCGGCGCGGATGTTCTTTCTGACGTTCCCTTCTGGCGCCACCCCGCAGTCGCGCCGCAAATCGTGGTGCCGGGCGTCAGCGTGCAGCAGGCGATCGCGGCCAGCGGACTGCTGGAAGTCTCGGTGATCGCCAACGGCAAAGCGCTGGTACTCACTTCCGACTATCTTTCCAAGACTCCCGAAGGAGATCTGGTGGTCTCGCTGGATCCGCCCGATACGTTCCGTCCAGGCAAATACCGTCTGGAAGTACGTAGCGCAGTCCAGGGTCAGACCGCGGGGCAGAGCGTTTTGTTGTACCAGCAGGACTTCACGTGGGGTGTGCTCGCGTTCGACCCCGACAGCGATGTATACGCGCCCGGAGAAACCGCGACCATCCAGTTCGGCGTGCTGAATGATGAAGGTGTCACCATCTGTACGGCAGACCTCACCGTGCGTGTCACCGCGCCGTCCGGTAAGAGCGAGACGATCTCCACCATCAACGGCCGCATCAAGCGTAACCCTGCCTGTAAGGACAAAGAAGTTACGAACATTCCGGACTACTCGGGCACCGTCGTCCTGAGCGAGCGCGGAACCTATGCATTCACCATCACTGCCGACACACCCAACGGACTCCGTACCGCGATAGAGCGGGTGGAAGTCTCGGCGCGCGATCTGCCCGACATCACCCGCAATTCCATGGCCCGTATCTACCCGCCCGCGGCATACCCCATGGACATCACGTTCCGCCCGTCGCATACCTTCCAGGGAAGGATCAGCGACAAACTGCCGCCCGGATTCACAGTCAGCGGCACCACTCCGCCCGCGGCGGTCACTACCGATCCCGTCACCGGAGAAGTGTTCATCACCTGGACCGGATCGTTCGAGAAAGGCAAAACGTATCCGCTGCGCTACACGTATGACGCGCCCGATGTCAGCCCTGCGCTGCATCTGGTGGGACCGATAGAAATCGACGGCCAGCTGGTGGAAGATTCCGCGACAACACGATGAGTTCCGGCACGCGACGAGCGGCGCTGCGCACGGCTTGGCACACTGCCAAAGTCCGCACGCACCGGCATCGCCTGTTGATCATGCTGGGCACCATCGCCGGTTTGTGGATGCTGCTCATTCTGCACCTGGCTGGCATCGCGGCAGTCGGTACCGCAACCGCGGCAGTGCTGACCGTCATTCGCGGTGATCATCCGTTCGCGCAGACAGTGGTCATATTGGGCGGATGCATCCTGTGCATGCTGCTGATCGTCGAGTGGCGCGGCATCATGAACGCAATGACCGGGGATCACGCGCTGCATCGCGTCGAACGCCGCAAGTTGTATCTTCCCAACCGCAGGCAGGTGATCACGACCATCCTGCTCACACTCACGCTGCTGCTGTTCCTGTGGCAGGTGCTGGCCTCCGGCGCGGCCGGACCGCTGGCTCAGACACTGGTGCCGGGTTCCGAGAGTGTCATCATCGAACGCACGGTCGCACCCGCACGCCGCCCGTTCGGCGCGCAGCCCGGCACCGTTCAGTTGCCGTCCACGCTGCGCCGCACAATTTCGCGCTACCGGTACATCGAGCACCGCCAGTTCCAGATCGCCGCCGACCCCATCAACCAGACCATCACCGGCCGGTTCCTCACCGATGACACGGGTGGCACAGGGGTTGCAGCCTTGGTCGGAATGAAGGTGAATAACGACGATTATGGCGCGGTCAATGCCGCCGCGAACGGTTATTTCCACTTCACCGGCGTTACGCTCACCGGCGGATCGATTGTTACCATTTACAGCCAAAATTCATCGAACCGTGCGGTGACAGTCACACTCGGCTCCGGCAGTTCGATGACCGGCGTGAACCTGTACAAAAACCATCTGTCCGTACGCGGCAACAGCGGCACTGCGCTCACCAATGCGCATCTGGCCATCGCCGATAACGGGATTACAGCCGACACGTCTGCCATCTATGCGATGGGGGATTCCAACACCACGCTGCAGGTGAAACCGGACAAAGAGCTGTACGTCTGGCCGGCATATTCCTACACGCCGGGCGGACGCGTGAAGACGCACGATCTGGAAGTCAGGGGCACCATGGCCATGGGCACCAATGGCCTGACTGCCTCCGGTTCGTTCATCGCCAATGCCGGCACCTTTACCACGTCTACCGGCGTGCTGCTGAACAGCACCGGCAACAGCGAGACGCTGAATCCGGGTTCCAACAGTTTCCAGAACCTGACCATCAATAACGGTCTTGCCGCATACTGGTCGTTCGACGAGGGCAGCGGCAACAAGGCCCGCGATGTCTCTGGCAACGGCAACGTTGCAACGCTGACCGCAATGGAAACCGCAACAGACTGGGTCACGGGCGTGACGTCCAAGCTCAAGTTCTTCAATCCGAATACGCTCGATTTTGACGGTACTGACAGAGTCGTCTCCACCTACATTCCGCCGTCGCCGGCATTCACATGGTCGACATGGTTCACATTCGACACCATCCCCGGTGAATTCGGATTCTCCACGATCATGTCCGTCGGCAACCCGTCGTACATACTCATGGACGTCGACAACACTTTCAACGGATCGTTCTGGTCCAACGACGGTTTGGGCGGCGGCAACATGGGTGTCACCGGACTGTCCTCCGGCACGTGGTATCACATGGTCTTCGTACGTGAGGGCAACTCGGTCACCAACGGGTACCGCGCCTACCTGAACGGCGTGCTGAAGGGCGTCGCGAACACAAACTCATTGGCTCCCACGAACCCCGTCTACATCGGCGCGCGCGAAGGTGTTACGCAGCATTGGGACGGAAAAATCGATGACGTGCGCATCTACGATCGTGCTCTCTCGGCCTCAGAAATCGCGGCGCTCTACGCCGGCACGAAGTCGACCGGTTCCGGCGTGTACACGCTCGGCTCCACGCTGGATGTGAACGGCAATCTCACCATCATCAGCGGCACGCTGAATGCATCCAGCCAGACGGTCACCGTTGCCGGAAACACCGACATTCACGGAGACTATGTAAAAGATTCCGGCAGCACGTTCACGCTCGACGGTACGGGGAACCAGACGATTTCCGGTTCGACCGCGTTCCACAACTTCACCAAAACCCTCAGTGCCGCAAAAACCCTGTTCTTCGACCACACGGCGCGTCAGACGGCATCCGGCACGCTGACGCTGCAGGGTGCGGAAAGCCAGTTGATGTCATTGCGCACGACGCGATCGGGCAGCGCGACGAACCTGCTCCTCGACGGGGACACGGGTCTGCAATCCATCGACCACCTGAACGTGAAGGATAACGACGCAAGCGGCGGATACCAGCTGGTGTGTTACATCAACAGCGAGGCCTGTGTGGACGCAGGCAATACCACCAACTGGTTCCTGTCGAATTCAACCGGCAGCGACATCACCGGCAAGGTGTTCCTCAACGAGAGCGGGCTCAACATCGGCGCCGGTACAACGGTGGCGGTGTCGTTGAACGGCGGAACCGCAGTCAAGACGGATGCGACCGACGGCGGCGGCCAGTACGTTCTCAGCGGTGTCGCCATGACCGGCGGCACCATCGTCACGCTGTATATCGACAATAGCAGCGACGATGCAGTCACCGTCACGCTCGGCTCCGGCAGCACCATGACCGGTGTGCATTTGTACAGGAATCAGCTCGTGGTCCGCTCGGATTCCGGCTCGGTCGCCCTGACGAATGCGCATCTGGCAGTTGCGGATAACAACGCCGACAGCGACATCAGTGCCATCTACAGCATGAGCAATCAGGATCTCACCCTGGTTGCAGGCAAGAAACTGAAGGTGTGGTCAGCGAAGTCCTACAGCCCGGGAGGCGCCATACGAACCGATTCCATCCATGTCGACGGCACATTGAATCAGGGTGCCAATATTCTGACCCTTGGCCAGTACACCCAAAGCGGCGGCACTTTCAACGGCGGGTCCAGCCTGCTCGATATAAACGGCCCGTTCGTTCTCGGCGGCGGCACGTTCCGTCATGGCACCAGCAACGTCAGTATCAGCGGCAATGTCCGCATCGATTCATCCGCCACATTTGTCGCGTCACCCAACAGTTCCAAACTGATTCTCGACGGAGATCTGACTCTGTCCGCCCCGGCGACCAAGCGTCTCGGAAATCTGCAGATCGGTACGAGTCCGGACACGACGACGCTTCTGACCGACATCACGGTCGGAAATCTCACGGTCGGGACAGGTGACGTGCTCATCACCGACGGTTACGAGATTTCGGCATCTGGAAGCGTTTTCTTACATGGCACACTTACTGCCTCGAACGGCACCGATGGCGCGACGACACTCGTATTCTCGGGTGCGTGGATCAAGTCATCGGCCGCAATATTCACGCCCGGATCGTCATCGGTCATCCTGGACGGCGGCAACCAGACGCTCTCCGGTTCGACCACGTTCTACAACCTGTCCAAGTACGTCACCAGCGCGGCGACACTGACATTCGCCGCGACCACGACACAGACAATCACCAACCATTTCGCATTGAGCGGAGCCACGTCGAATCTGCTGTCCTTGCGTACAAACGTCTCGGGCGTGCAGGCCAAAATCAATCCGTCGGGCACGCGCAGTACCAGTTACCTGGACGTGAAGGACAACAATAACACCGCCTTTCTCATCATGTCCTGCGCGGTCGGATGCGTCGACGGCGGCAACACGATCAACTGGTTCACCGGTCCGCAGGGCTACCAGGGTTCGACCGACTATAAACTGCGTCCGGATGTCATCAACAGCGGAGGCGCCGACTGGTCGAAATCCACGCGCTATCTGCTGAGCGACTCCATCGGCGAAGCCGTCATCGGTCATGGAGCGGCGACGAACTACAACCTCGACAGCGGTTACCGTCAGCCGTCGAGTGCGAATTTGCTCACGATCAGCTGCAGCGCGACGGCGGATTTGGGATCGGTCAGCGGCATAGGACAGCGTTCCGGAAGCGGCACATGCACGATCTACACGGATGCGTTTAACGGCTACCAGCTGCGCTGGAGCGTGCCTACCGGCAGCGGCGGCACGAACACCGGAAAACTCATCAGCCAGTACAACGACACCATCGGACAGTTCACGCCGGCCGTCGCGAACGTTCCCGAAACATGGTCAGTCACGACATCGCAGGCCGAGTGGGGAGCACGCGTGCGTTCCATCAGCACCGACACCGCCGCAGAGTGGGGGACCGATAACACCACGGACAAATGGCTGAATATTTCCACCGTCGGCCGCACCATTATCAGCCGGGCGACATCGACTCCTCCGGCAGGCTCGGTAGAAATCATTCAGTATCGGGCTGAAATCGGGTCATCTGTGCTTCAACCCAGCGGTACGTACAGTGCAACCGTTGTTTTGACAGTTATAGGTTTATAGGTCAAAAAATACTGCCGTACATTGACAATACAGCATAGAATGTGTCGTAATTTTTTTGCATGCTCTCGTGGCATACAGAAGCCATTAGTTTAGTAAAACGATGCAGCCGAAGTGTATCGGACAAAAGTCCAGAAGGATCCGCACGTCGGTTATACGGCCACTGGAAAAGTTCATGCCCTGTTCACGGATGCCGGGGTTCCGGGCAGTCATGCCCGGCAGGCAGATCTCAAAGCCAAAAACCCGTTATTTTCCGGCTGCCTGTAAACCTGTCGCCGGACAGTGGCCAAGGCCCAACGCTTTTGGCGTTCATGCAACACATGCCGTACGTCCATATGACACTTGTGAAAAAAGTGCGTTCGTGGTATGATATTTAGAAAATTTTCCACGCATAAGAGGAACACACACATACATGCAATATTTCAATACCCCGTCGGCCGACCAGATGAAGCAGTTGCTCGAGCGTGCTCGCAGCGCTGGGTTGAGCAGTCGTGCATGTGAACGTTTGCAGTGGTTCCTGCATTTCGTCGAACACGAGAAGTCTGTCTCCAGCACATGCTCGCACTTCGGTATTGCACGCAGCACGTTCCACCGCTGGATGGACAGATTCGATCCGAACGACCTGAGCACGCTGGAAGAGCGGGCACATGATCCGGTGAACGCACGCCAGGCGACAGTGCCTCAGGAAGTCATCGAACTCATCCGCAGATACCGCATGCGCTGGCCGCAGATCGGCAAGGAGCGTTTGCAGCAGTTACTGCAGGAAGATCATTCCATGGCCATCTCTGCGTCCAGCATCGGACGCATCATCGAACGTGAGTGCATGTACTTCGGCGACACGCCGTTGCACTGGAAGAAGCGTCTGCACCAGCACTCCGACAGGCAGGTTTCTGAAACCGACGAGACGGAACAGATGACGGTCGACATGCCGGCGATGGAAATCGTGGAGCCTTTCATCACAGAACCTCAGGCGCACGAGACCGTGCATGTTCCGGTCACTCGCGCTTCGGCTGAAACGCATCATGCTCACACACCGCACTGCCTGTTCTGCACGATCCGCTCGCGCGGATGGCAGTCATTCCGCCGTGCACTGCTGTTTACAAGCCTCGCTATCAACCTCGTCCTCATCGGTCTGATGCTCGCTACCGCGTTCTGGGAACACGACAACGCGCAACAGCGTCATGCCGCTGCGGATGATCAGCCCGCGGTCTACACGCATACCGAACTCAATCTCAACTGATGGAAAAACTTTTCGCCCTCCATCGGCACGCACGCTCCCTCGGCAGGACTCTTGTCCCGCTGCTGGCGCTTGCGCTGATGTTCATGGCGATCAGCGTGCTTGCACCGAAAGCGGATGCCGCCGCCGGTATTTACCGTCCGATCAACTACCAGGGCAAACTGACGTCCACCGGAGGAGTGTCCATCACGGACGGCCAGTACAACATGCAATTCAAGATCTTCTCTGCGGCTTCCGGCGGAGTCCCGCTGTGGACCGAGACCTGGAACACCGGCACCCAGCGCGTCACGGCGACTGGCGGTCTGTTCAGCATCCAGCTGGGCACGCACGTCACCATGACCGGATCGGTCAACTTCAATACCGACAACCTGTACCTGCAGGTGGAATTCGACCCGGGCAACGACGGCGTCTACGAAGAAATCTTCATGCCGCGCCGCCGCTTCGCTTCCGTGCCGTACGCGCACAACGCCAACACGCTCGACGGTCTGGATTCGACGCAGTTCCTGCGCTCGGACACCAGCACGACCGCCTCGGGCACCATCACCGTATCGCCGCGCAGCGCAGCCAAGATCGGTATCGATATCCTCGGCACCGGCAGCTCCAGCGCGACCGGTGCCATCCGCCTGTCCACGCAGGGCGCGCCGCACATCATCTTCGGTTCCGGAGGCCTGAACTATGACGTCAACCTGTTCCGCGTCTCTGCCGGCATCCTGAAAACAAACGGCAGCTTCTATGCCGTCGGCACGGTGTCGGGCGCCAACCTCTACGCCGCCGACTCTATCTCCGGTTCTTATATCTATGCCAACAAGACCTTTGCCGGCGCCGGACTCACCAGCTGCAGCGCGTCCAACAGCAAGCTGGTCTGGAATTCCGCCACCAAGACATTCAGCTGTGCCACCGACCTCACCGGTGCGGGCGGAGTCTCGACCGGATCGCTCCAGCTCGGCTTCGACCGCCGCTTCGTGAACGTTTCCGGCGACACAATGACCGGCAACCTTATCATCCGTTCGACGTCGGGTGCCTCTATGCTGAACTTCTTGGTGCAGGGAGGCATGTCCGGCAACTACCTCTCTATCAACAAGCTGGCTGCATTCGCCAACTCTGGCGTTGTCATCAGCGCTTCGGGTTCCACGGTCTTTAACGAACAGAGCCGCGATGTCGACTTCCGTATCGAATCCGACACCAACGCGAATGCCTTCTTTGTTGACGCATCGACGAGTCGCATCGGCATGGGCACCAACGGACCGAAGGCCGCTCTTGATGTCATTGGCACCATCTCGGGTACAAACATTTACGCTGCGGATTCCATCTCGGGTTCCTACATCTACGCCAACAAGACTTTTGCCGGAGCCGGCCTGACGTCCTGCAGCAACGCCCAGACCAGCAAGCTGCTCTGGAACGCCACGACAAAGACATTCTCCTGTGGCGTCGACTTCGGCGCTGGAGGTACATCGACCGGCGCTCTCCAAAACGCATTCGATCGCCGCTTCGTGAACGTTTCCGGCGACACAATGACCGGTAACTTGATCATCCGCTCCACGTCCGGAGCGTCGATGCTCAATTTCCTGGTGCAGGGAGGCATGTCGGGCAATTACCTCTCTATCAGCAAGAACGCGGTGTTCGCCAACTCGGGCGTCATCATCACTGCAACCGGCCAGACCGTGTTCAACGAGCAGAGCCGCGCAGTGGACTTCCGCGTCGAATCCGACGGTAACGCCAACATGCTGTTCGTCGACGGTTCCGCTGACCGCATCGGCATCGGCACCAACGGCCCGAAAGCTACGCTCGATGTCGTTGGAACCGTCTCCGGCACAAACATCTATGCCGCTGATTCCATCTCCGGCAGCTACATCTATGCTAACAAGACGTTCGCGGGTGCGGGACTGACTTCCTGTTCCAACGCCACCACGTCCAAGTTGCTCTGGAACAGCACTACCAAGACCTTTAGCTGCGGTGTGGACTTCAACACCAACTGGTCCAACACAGGTTCACTGCAGAGCGGTTTCGACCGCCGCTACGTCAACGTCGCAGGAGACACGATGACCGGCAACCTTATCATCCGTTCGACGTCGGGTGCCTCCATGCTGAACTTCCTGGTGCAGGGAGGCATGTCGGGCAACTACCTCTCTATCAACAAGCTGGCTGCCTTCGCCAACTCGGGCGTCGTCATCAGCGCCTCGGGCCAGACAGTATTCAACGAACAGTCACGCGACGTCGACTTCCGCATCGAATCCGACACTAATGCAAACGCCTTCTTTGTAGATGCGTCGACCAGCCGCGTCGGCATCGGCACAAACGGTCCGAAGGCGGCGCTCGACACCATTGGAACCATCTCGGGCACAGATCTGTATTCTGCAAACTCCATCTCAGGTTCCTATATCTACGCCAACAAGACGTTTGCAGGTGCAGGACTGACGTCTTGCAGCGCATCCAACAGCAAGCTGATCTGGAACTCTGCCACCAAGACGTTCAGCTGTGGCACAGATCAGACCGGTGCCGGCGGAACGTCCACCGGCGCACTGCAGACCGCATTCGACCGCCGCTTCGTCAACGTCCATGGTGACACGATGACCGGCAGCCTGATCATCCGCTCCACCTCCGGCTCCAACTCCAACAACCTCACGGTACTGGGCGGCATGTCCGGCAACTACCTCTTTATCAACAAGCAGGCATCGTTTGCAAACTCCGGCGTGCTTATCAGCACTACCGGTGCCACGGTGTTCAACGAGCAGAGCAGGGCAGTCGACTTCCGCATCGAATCCGACGGCAACACCAATATGTTCTTCGTCGATGGTTCCGCAGACCGCGTCGGTATCGGAACTGTCGGTCCCAAAGCCACACTCGACGTGCTCGGCACCGCATCCGGAACCGATCTGTATGCCGCAAACTCCATCTCCGGTTCCTACCTCTACGCAGCCAAGACCTTCGGCGGAGCCGGCTTGGCTTCCTGCAGCAATGCCCAGACATCGAAGCTCCTCTATAACTCCGCGACCAAGCAGTTCACCTGCGGCGTGGATTACAGCAACGGCGGAACATCGACCGGAGCCCTGCAGAATGCGTTCGACCGCCGCTACGTGAACGTCTTCGGTGACACGATGACCGGCAACCTGATCATTCGTTCGACATCTGGAGCCAGCATGTTCAACTTCCTGACATCAGGCGGCATGTCGGGCAACTATCTGTCAGTCAGCAAGAATGCGGTATTCGCCAACTCCGGCGTCACCATCACTGCCAGCGGCCAGACTGTGTTCAACGAACAGAGCCGCGATGTGGACTTCCGCATCGAGTCCGACGGCGACGCTAACATGTTCTTTGTTGACGGCTCTGCCAACCGCATCGGTATCGGCACCAATGCGCCGAAGGCCACCCTCGATATCGTCGGCACGCTCTCAGGCAGGCACCTGGTTATTAGCAACCGCGCAACGTTCTCCGGCTCTGTTGTCCTTGGTGATTCGTCATCGGACCTCGTGACCATCCGGTCCCGCCTGTCCGGAAGCCTGATCCCGAACGTCAACAACACCTACGACTTGGGCTCGAACACACTGCGCTGGCGCGATCTGTACCTGTCCGGCAGCACCATTTACCTCGGGGCCGCCGGGGATGAAGCGCGTTTGCAGTACAACACGACTGCCAACCGACTGCAGTTTGATCTAGGCGCCGCCGGCACGCCTGAGTTCCGCCTGACAGCTTCCGGCAGCTTCGATCTGAAAGAAATCGCGGTCGATCCGACTACCGAAAGCAATTACGCCCGCATTTATGCCCGCACCGGTTCCGGCGCCGGCGGTAACGATGACTTTACGACCTTACTTCTGCATTCCAACGACAACCTGGATAACGATGCGAATGCCAAGACCAACCTGTCGGATTTCCTGGGGGCATGTACCACCACCTTCGCCAACTCTCCCACCAAATTCGGTTCGCACAGCTGGGATCTGACCAGCTGCAGCAGCTTCGACGCCTATCGCAACGGCAACTTCGATGATGATTACTTTATTTCTGGCAACTTTACGGTCGATATGTGGGTGTACGTGGATGCCCACGACAGCACCAACAGGGTCATCGTTACGAACAATGCAAAGGCCCGGTACCAGTGGAGGCTCATGCTCAACGCCAGCAACCAGCTGCAGGGAATGGTCATGCATGAAGACCTCAGCGAAGTGACGCTGAACAGCATATTGCCCATGCCGACCGATCAGTGGGTTCACATCGCGCTCGAGCGCCACGGAAACGTCTTCAACCTGTATGAGGACGGCGTGCGCGTGGATAACGAGACCAGCGCTGGTGTATTGCGGACGCTTCCGTTCTCCTATCTCCAGTTCGCCAATAAATTCGGCGGCGACATGCCGTTCTCAGGCTACCTGGATGAAGTCCGTATCTCCGAAAGCGCACGGTACGGAAGCTCGGGCTTCACACCTCCGGTTGTGGCATACGGAGACGCATCGCCGGAACTCATGGTCCGCCTGAGCGACGGCTCCATTCATATCCTCACGGACGAAGACAGCGGTGGCGGAAGCGACAGTCTCTGGACGCTGAACACCGACGGCAGCATCTTCTATCTGGCTGGTAACGTAGGTATCGGAATCGATGTCTCCAATGCCGCTTTGCAAGTGCAGCAGGACATACGCTACGGCTCCGGAGCCTTGCTGGTCGTGCAAAATGCCCAGTACAGCACCGGTGCGTACATCACCGCAGCCGGCACGGTCTTGGCGCTCGAAGCACAGAATGGAACCGGTGCCAGCAAGCACATCCTGTTCGGTTACAGGGGCAGGTTCGACGTCGCGCTATACCGCAATGGATCCGAGCAGCTGATGCTCAGCGGCAGCCTGCTCCCGGCTGCGAATTTCCGCTACGACTTGGGCTCGGATGGACATCGCTGGAGGGATCTGTACATGTCCGGCGGCACCATTCATTTGGGCGAAACCGGTAACGAAGGCACCATCTCCTATAACACCAGCAGCCGGAACATGAACTTCTCGGTAGGAGGATCACGCCTTCAGTTGTTCCCGAACGGCGATGTCACGCTGCCATCTCTGACGGGCTGTGATGGACTGACCACGTCGTCCACAGGTGTGATCATCTGTGGGGGAAACGGCTCGACGATCTCCCAGACAGAGGGCGACAGGCGCTACGTGAACACCCACGGTGACACGATGACCGGCAACCTGGTCATCCGTTCGACATCTGGCGCATCTGCCCTGAACTTCCTGACCTCGGGCGGCATGTCCGGCAACTTCCTGTCGGTCAGCAAGAACGCGGTATTCGCCAACTCGGGCGTCATCATCACCGCCAGCGGCCAGACTGTCTTCAACGAACAGAGCCGCAACGTCGACTTCCGCATCGAATCCGACGGCAACGTAAACGCCTTCTTTGTGGATGCATCGACGAACCGCGTGGGTATCGGTACCAACGGTCCCAAGGCTACGCTCGACGTGCTCGGCACCGCTTCCGGAACCGATCTGTACGCCGCAAACTCGATCTCCGGTTCATACCTCTTTGCTGCCAAGACCTTCGGTGGAGCCGGACTTGCATCCTGTTCGAACGCAGCGACGTCCAAGCTGCTTTATAACAGCGCCACCAAGCAGTTCTCCTGCGGTACGGATCAGGGACAGTCATGGTCCAACACCGGCTCGCTGCAGACCGCCTTCGACAACCGCTACGTCAACGTCGCGGGCGACACGATGACCGGTACGCTGATACTGCAGGGAGTGGCAAATGCCAACCTGCTCACCCTGAAGAACACCACCAACACCGACGAAATCTCCATGCGCACGGGTCTCGGCAATCCCAATGGCTCCGTCTCCGCGCAGGCAGCCTCGCTCTTCTTCGCCACGGACACGGGCAAGATCTGGAAAAACACGGACGGGGCCACGGCCTGGTCCGAGCTCCAGAGCGGATCCGGATCCATCCACATGGTCAAGATGACGAGCGACGCTGGCCAGTCCATCAATAACAACACAACCACCCAGCTCACATTCAACGACACCGAATTTGACCAGGGGAATATCGCAGATCTGTTGAACGACAGGATCGTCGTGACGAAGGCCGGCAAGTACGCCGCCACCTGTACCTGGAACCAGGGCACTGCCGCCGGAGGAGCGACCAGCATCTTCACGGCCATCTACAAGAACGGTGCGATTGCGGCGTCCACGCACGTCTATAACGGCACGAACGGAGCCTTCAGCGGCCTCGCGCATGACGTCTTCTCGCTCGTGCCAGGCGACTACCTCGAGTGTTTCGTGTCGAGCAACGGCGGTTCCAGCTTCACGCTGGCCGTCGGAAACGGGCAGGGTCCGACACTCTCCGCCATCCAGGTGGATGGCATCGCAGGCGCCAACGCTGCCGGCGGCTCCAGCCTGTTTACGGATGCAGGCGCCTTCACCTACCTCACGGATTCCACTGACAACCTGCTGGTTGGTGCCACGGGCTCCGCCAACACCAAACTGGAAGTCATCGGCACTATCTCCGGCACGGTTCTGCATGCCCAGGATGCACTCAGGTCCTCGGGCACTCTTATTGTCGAAGGTCTCTCGCGGTTCCATGACAGCGTGTCGCTGTTCAGGAACGGCTCCATCCAGATGATGCTCTCGTCGGATGCCACGTACCAGCGCATCGAAAGCTACAACGCCCAGCCGCTTGCGTTGAACGCGGGGGTCGGCGCAAACAACGTGTTGATGAACCTGCTCAGCGGTAAAGTCGGCATCGGAATGGGCACGCCGGGCTCCAAGCTGTCCGTCTCTGGCGCGGTCATCATCGGCGCAAATGGCGCGATGGACGCCCTCCAGGCGCAGACAGGCACAGCGCTCGAAGTTCTCGGCACTGCCTCGGGTCAGAACCTCTATGCCACCTCCTCTATCACCGGCTCTCACCTCTACGCCGCCAAGACCTTCGGTGGCGCAGGATTGGCATCCTGCAGTGCCGGTAACAGCAAGCTGCTCTACAACAGCGCCACCAAGCAGTTCAGCTGTGGTACAGATCTGAGCGGCGGCGGCGGTACGTCGACTGGCTCGCTCCAGAACGCCTTCGACAACCGCTACGTCAACACGTCGGGCGACACTATGACCGGTGCACTGAGGATCAATCTCACCACTGGCACCATCGGTCTGAACGTCTTGCAGACTATGTCCGGTAACACACTCTTTGTAAGCAAGGGTGCAACACTGGCTGGCACGGGCATCACCATCAGCGCTTCCGGTTCGACCGTCTTCAACGAACAGAGCCGCGATGTCGACTTCCGCATCGAATCCGATGGCAATGCCAACGCATTCTTCGTCGACGCTTCCACCAACCGTGTCGGTATCGGCACCAACGGTCCGAAGGCAACACTGGACGTGCTGGGCACCGCTTCCGGAACCGATCTGTATGCATCGCGCAACGTGTCCGGTTCGAACATCTTCGCCAACAAGTCGATCTCCGGCACGTACCTGTATGCCGCAACAACCTTCGGCGGCGCGGGGCTGGCCTCCTGTTCGAATTCGGTTACCAGCAAGTTGCTCTACAACTCGGCCACCAAGCAGTTCTCCTGTGGTACGGATTACAACACCAACTGGTCCAACACAGGTGCACTACAGACCGGCTTCGACCGCCGCTACGTCAACGTCCACGGCGACACCATGACCGGCAACCTGCTGGTCCGTTCCAGCTCGGGCACGAACTCGTTCAACCTGCTCACGTCGGGCGGCATGTCCGGCAACTATCTGTCGGTCAGCAAGAACGCGGTGTTCGCAAACTCCGGTGTCGTCATCACGTCCACTGGTCAGACTGTCTTCAACGAACAGAGCCGCGATGTCGACTTCCGTATCGAATCTGACGGCAGCATGAGCATGTTCTTTGTCGACGCTTCTGCGAACCGTGTCGGTATCGGCACCAATGGTCCCAAGGCCACGCTCGACGTCCTCGGCACTGCCTCCGGAACCGACTTGTATGCCGCAAACTCCATCTCCGGCAGCTACCTCTACGCCGCGAAGACCTTCGGAGGTGCCGGACTGAGCTCCTGTAATAACGGCGTCAGCAGCAAGCTGATGTACAACAGCGCCACCAAGAAATTCGAATGCGGCACCGACCAGAGCGCCGCTTCCGGTATGAGCCAGACCGACGGCGACGCTCGCTACGTCAAGAAGCAGGGTGACACCATGACCGGTGCACTCAGAATCGATCTGACGACCAGCGGATTCCTCGGACTGAACATCGCCGAAACCGCATCCGGAAACTATCTGCATGCCGAGAAAGGCCTGTCATCGTCCGGAAATCTCACGGTGAACACCACCTCACTGCTGAAGGGCAATGTCACTACGCAGGCCCAGTTCTTCGGACCGAACGGCAGCAATGCCGCGCCGACCTACTCGTTTACTAACAGCACGGTGACCGGCTTGTCGTTCGACGGCACCAACGGCTTGCAGCTGAATGCCGGAGGAGTCAGCCAGCTGATTGTGTATCCAACCCAGGTGCGCGTGACCGTAGGAGGCACTGCCGCCACTCCAGGCATCAGCTCCGGCGGGGGCGATACGGGTATCTACTTCCCGACATCGACTTCAATGGGATTCAGCACGGCGGGTGTACAGGCGATGCAGATACTGTCCACGGGCAACGTCGGCATCGGCACCAATGCACCGGGCAGCCGCTTGTCAGTTTCTGGATCCGTCATCATCAACCCGAACGGCACTCTGGGAGCGGGTCAGGCCCAGACCGGTACCGCGCTTGAAGTCATCGGTACTGCATCCGGTCTGAACCTCTTTGCAACCAACTCCGTTACCGGTTCTCACCTCTACGCCGCCAAGACCTTCGGCGGTGCCGGGCTCGGATCCTGTTCGAACTCCGTCACCAGCAAGCTGCTCTACAACAGCACGACCAAGCAGTTCTCCTGTGGAACGGATCAGACCGGAGGATCATCCGGCGGCAACTGGTCTAACACCGGTTCGCTGCAGACCGCCTTCGACAACCGTTACGTCAACACGTCGGGTGACACCATGACCGGTGCCCTGAGGATCAACCTCACCACCGGAACCATCGGCCTGAACGTCTTGCAGACCATGTCCGGCAACACCCTCTTTGTAAGCAAGGGAGCCACCCTCGCCGGCACCGGCATCACCATCAGCAGCTCCGGTTCGACTGTCTTCAACGAGCAGAGCCGCGACGTCGACTTCCGCATCGAATCTGACGGAAACTCCAGCATGTTCTTCGTCGACGGCTCCACAAATAGAATCGGCATCGGCACCAACGCTCCGGAAACGATGCTGGAAGTTGCGGGCATCATGTCCGGTTCGACGGTCATCATCCACGGCGACGTCTCGCAGACATACGCTCTTAACGTTAGAAAGGGCTCATCCACAGCCGCAGCCGCGTTTGTCGACAGCACCGATACGGTACGTCTGCTCAACGGTCCGGTCTCCATCCAGATGCTGAATGGTGCCAGCACCTCGGTTGAGATTTTGAGAACCGGCGGTGCCAACTTCAACGTGCAGGGCAATGCGACCGGCGACTTCCAGATCAGCGGAGACACTGCTACCTCGCTGTTCTTCTCGGATGCCTCGGCTGACCGCGTCGGTATAAACACCAACGCCCCCAAGGCAACGCTCGACGTCCTCGGCACCGCATCCGGAACCGATCTCTATGCTGCGAACTCCATCTCTGGCTCGCACCTGTTTGCAGCCAAGACCTTCGGTGGAGCCGGACTCGCATCTTGTTCCAACAGCGTCACCTCCAAGCTGCTCTGGAACAGCGCCACCAAGCAATTCTCCTGCGGAACAGACCAGACCGGAGGATCGGGCTCGCCCGAAGTGGGCACCCAGGCCTTCTCCGGCTCGGTGAAGATCATCGGCGACAGCCGCTACGTCCGCAAGGCCGGCGACACCATGACTGGCGCGCTCACCATTGACCTGACCGGCGTTACTGCCGGCATCGGACTGAAGATCATCGAGACGGCATCCGGAAACTACATACATGCCGAGAAGGGTCTGTCGTCGTCGGGGACTCTGGTCGTGAACGGCGTATCCGTCCTGAAGGGCCTGGTCAACATCGGCGGTATTACGGGCATCGGCTACAACGCCATCAGCAACGGCGGCACCGCGACGCACGTGGGCATGAGCACGGACTTGTTCATCTTGGGCAGCCTGGAGGTCGATGGCGTCGCTTTCTTCGACTCAAGCGTGGTCTTGCAGAATGGAGAGGTCATCGACAACAGCGTCGACGGCACCATCGGGTTCACCGACGGTTCCAATACTCTGATGGTGATCCTCGACAACGGCACCACAGGCAAAGTCGGTATCGGCACAAACAACCCCAAAGCCACGCTTGACGTCGTCGGCACTGCATCGGGTACGAACCTGTACGCCGCAGATTCCATGTCCGGCAGCTACATCTACGCCAACAAGACATTCGCCGGAGCCGGTTTGACTGATTGTGACGCCGACAACCAGACGCTGGCTTGGGACGCAACAACCAAGAAGTTCGTCTGTGGCGATGATGATACGGGTGGGGGATCCAGCACGCCCGAAGTCGGCACACAGGCATTCTCCGGCGCGGTGAAGATTATCGGTGACAGCCGCTACGTCCGCAAAGCAGGCGACACTATGACCGGCGCACTGCGCATCAGCCTCACCTCCGGCACTATCGGCCTGAACGTTCTGCAGACCATGTCGGGCGATACACTGTTCGTGAGCAAGGGAGCCACCCTGGCCGGCACGGGCATTACCATCAGCGCTTCCGGTTCGACAGTCTTCAACGAGCAGAGCCGCGACGTGGACTTCCGCATCGAGTCTGACGGCAACGTGAACGCGTTCTTCGTTGACGCTTCGACCAACAGCATCGGTGTCGGCAAGAACAACCCCAAGGCCACGTTGGACGTGCTGGGTTCCATCTCGGGCTCATACCTGAGCATCTTCGGAACGATGTCCGGCAAGCAGCTGGTCGTCACCGGTACCGGCGGAATCAAGCCGCTTATCTTCACCAGCAGCGCCAACTCTGCCGTGGGTATCGGCACAAACACCCCGACCCAGAAGCTCACCGTCTCCGGTGGCACGATTCTGAACGTTGCCGGTGGCACACCCAAGACTCTCTCCGGTGTAAACATCGGTGGCACGGACGTCACGACCATCACATCTGCCGGCAGGTACGCCTACGTCGGAAGCATGAACATCGCCGGTCAGGAACTGAAGATCATCGACACCAGCAACGTTCTCAAGCCTCAGGTCGTTGGTGGCGTGGACTTCGGCACAGGCATCACGGCCATTGCGGTCGCCGGCAAATACGCGTACGTCGGTATGTTCAGCAATGCTCCTGGTCCGGATCTGCGCATCATCGATGTCAGCAACCCGAGCAGCCCGAAGGCTCTCTCCGGTGTGAACCTGAGCGTGGGCATCAATGCCATCACTGTCGCCGGCAAATACGCGTACGTGGTGACCAATACGATCGTGGGCAATGACTTCAGGATCTTCGACATCACCAACCCGTACGCGCCCAAGTCGCTCTCCGGTGTGAACCTCGGTACCAACGGCCGCGGCCTCTCGGTCATCGGCAAGTACGCATACGTCGTCCAGGATGCCACCGCCGGCAATGAATTGCGCGTCATCGATATCAGCAATCCGCTCGCTCCGGTTATCGTCGGCGGCGCCGACTTCGGCGCATCTGGCCGCGGCATCGCCGTTGTCGGACGCTACGCCTACGCGGTGAACACCGGCCTGAACGGCACGTGTTCCGGTACCACTGTCACCGGTTGTGAATTCCGCATCTACGACATCAGCAATCCGACCAGCGTTTCAGCGGTCGGTGGTTACAATGTGACTACCAGCATTACCGAGCGTTTCAACACCGTCTCCATCGCCGGCAATTACGCCTACGTCGGAGGTGGCACAACGACTACCGGTGGCATGACCAGCGGCAATGACATCCGAATCTTCAACGTTCAGAATGCCTCGGCGCCGGTGGAAGTTGGCAGCATCGAGCCGAATGCATCTGTCTCGACTCTATTGGTGTCCGGTAAATACCTGTACGCAGGCCTCGGCAACGGCGACGGCACGGGTGTGGCAGGCGTCGAATTCCTCATCTACGACGCCAACGGTATCGATGCACCGAGCGCCACCATCGGCACGCTCGGGCTGCAGTTCTTGAACGTCACGAACGACGCGGTCTTCGACAACATCGTGTCCGTCGGTTTCGCGCTCAACGTCGGTCAGGGTGGCATCAAGTCGGACGGCCCGCTGTCGATCATCGTCGGTTCCGGCGGCACCATCAAGTACCTCACCGGCGCCACCATCGTGAACCGCGGCAAGTCCGGTGCAGTGCTCGCGCTCGACAGCTACAACGGCAACTCGACCGGTTCGACCAGCTTCAGCTCGCACATCCTGTTCGGTTACAAGGGTCAGTACGACACCAACCTGTACCGTGCGGGCACCGGCACGCTGGCAAGCAGCGGCACGCTCCTCCTCCGCGGCGGCACCGGACGCACGCTGCTCAAATTGGAGTCCACCAGCGCGACGCAGGGCAACAGCATCTTCGAGGCCTTCTCCGATAACGGTCAGGTGCCTCTTGGAGCCGGTAAGCACAACAGGATCTTCCGCTTCACCACGGGAGGAGACGCATACGCCGACGGATTCTTCAACGGCGGCGGCGCCGACTACGCCGAGCGATTCCTGTCCTCCACGCCCGGCCTGAAACCCGGTGAAGCGGTCTGTCTGGATCCGCTCAAGGAAAACACGGTCCGCCGTTGTGACCGCTCGGGTGACTCCAACATCATGGGTGTGGTCTCCACCAAGCCTGCATTCGTGGGTGACAAGTACTACGGCGCCGATGGCGCTCCGGCCAAGGATTCCGGCAGCGTGCTGGTGGGTCTCATCGGTCAGTTGCCGGCCAAGACCATCGTCGAAAACGCCTCCGGGGCTATCAAAATCGGCGATGCGCTTGCAGCCGCCGCCAAGCCGGGCTTCATCCGCAAGGCCAAGCCGGGAGAGTCCACGGTGGGTGTCGCGCTGACAAATCTTGCATCCGGCCAGGGTACGATCGAAGTGCTCATCACGCGCAAGAACCAGTCTGACCTGGTCGCGCAGATCGAAGAGGAGGTCACCAACAGCATCGCAGAAATGAACATCGGCGATCAGATCGCACAGATGATCCAGTCCGCCGTGCAAACCTCGGGCATCGATGCATCGGTTGCGGCTGCGGTTCAGATGCAGATCAACGCGATCGATCTTGCTGGCGAAGTGAACCGCGTGCTGGATATCCGCCTCGGCTCGAACTTCAGCCTGAATGATCTCAGCGTCGGCGCTCTGAACGTGCAGTCGCTGAATGTAAACGTATTGCATGCAGCCAGCATCTCGGCCGAAAGCGGAGGCCTGCTGTTCTCCGGACCGTTGGTGCCGGGTAATGGCTTCGGTATCGGCTCCATGACATTCTCCGGTTCACAGGTTGCCATCGGCAGCCTGATGAGCGCAGGCAGCCTGAAGGTCATTGGTGACGTCACTATCGAGGGTCTGACGACCTTCCTGGGTCATGCGCGTGTACAGGGTGAATTGATCGTCAGCGGCAAGCAGGCCGGTTACGCTGTCGTCCCGACAGGCGGCACCTCGGTCACTGTGCTCTTCCAGACGGGCTTCGTCGCACGTCCGATCGTCACCGCATCTCCAGATGTGCCGGTTCTGTTCGCAGTGTCCAAGGCCGTCGGTACAGGCTTCACCATCCGCATCGCAGCTCCGGCAACCGAACCGATCACATTCTCCTGGCACGCCCTCTCTACCGACGCGCCGATCACCACGCTTGGCGGTGACTCCGATGGCAAAATCACGCTGCTGCCGTTCCCGGTCGATGAGCTCGGCCGGCCGTTCTCACAGACTGATCCCATCTGGACGTCCTGCGTCCAGGGCACAGTCACGCTGGATGGCGACGGCAATCCCTACAACTGCAGCCGTTACAGAGTCGGAGGTCACACCTACCTCCACCCGGATCTGATCGTTGAGTTCACCTACAACCCGAACAGCGATCCGCCAGTCTTCACCATCCCCGCGGGCTACGAGCTAGTCACTATTGCCAATCAGGCGCCTTCCTCGAGCAGCAGCAGTTCGTCCGAGCCGGCAGCATCCTCCAGCAGTTCATCGGAGGCCTCTTCCAGCGCTTCGTCTGAGTCATCGTCAGCCGCTTCCTCGGAACCGGCAAGCTCGTCGAGCTCCAGTGCAAGCCAGGAATCTTCTTCTTCCAGTGCATCAGAGCAGCCTGAATCGTCTTCCTCCAGCTCCGAATCCAACCAGATCGACGGTGGCGATGGAGAGGTGATTGATGTGCCGCCACAGTCGTAGGACAAGAGGGCGATGACAAGTTGCCTTTCACCCGAGCCCCGTTATCTCTAAGCTGGCTCTCGCATGAAACTTTCGATTGTCATTCCTGCATTCAACGAAGAGGCGCGCCTCGGCGTGACTCTTTCATTGATCGCGGATGCCTGGTCGCAGGCGAGGATGCACGATCTGGATTTGATGGAGGTCATTGTGGTGGATGACGGCAGCAGCGACGGCACGCTGGCAGTTGCACGTAAATGGTCCGGTTCACTGCCGGTCGTGACAATCGACTTCAGATGCAACCGTGGCAAAGGCGCGGCAGTCCGGGCAGGCGCGCTCGCGGCGCATGGCGATCTGATACTTATGTATGACGCCGACAGCGCGACGCCGATCACCGAGGTGAACAATCTCTTCGGCGCACTCATCCGGGACGGCAGTGACATTGCCATCGGATCACGCGTGTCCGGCGGGGGATCGCTTGTGTCCATGAGTTCACACCGCAGGATCATCGGGCGCATCTATCACTCGCTCTGTTCCCGTCTGGTGCCCGGCATCCACGACACGGCTTGCGGCTGCAAATTGTTCCGCATCGCCGCAGCACGCAAGCTCTTCAGCCGTCAGCGCATCAACCGGTTCGCATTCGATGTAGAAGTGCTGGCACTGGCACTGCGCTGGGGCTATCGCATCAGTGAAGTACCGGTGCGGTGGACCGCGGTTCCGGAGTCCAAAGTCCGGTTACTGAAGGACGGTCCGCAGATGTTCGCGAGTTTGATCGTGTTGTACGTGCAAAGAATCTTTTGCAGGTGAGGGAAAATCTTCATTGCCAATAGCGCACTGCGCTCCTACACTTGTTCCCGACACTTCTTTCCTCATTTACACCGTATGGATCCCACAACCCCAACCCCAGTCAAGAAAACCGATGGTATGAGCAAGTTGCTCGTGACGGTCCTCGTCATCGCACTCGCCGTCCTCGCATTCGTCGAATACAACAAGCGCGTCCAGGTGGCCGCAGAACTGGAGAAGCTCACCATGCAAATGGAGCAGCTGAAGACCGGCAACAACCCTCAGAACGTCGCGCAGGCCAAGGCTATCGTCGAGAAGGTGAAGAAGCACATCAACATCCCGGGCGATGTGGATCCGACCGTTGCAACCATCGTGGACGTCGAAACGCTCAAACTGCGCAACGACTTCTACAAGCAGGCCAAGAACGGCGACCATCTCATCGTCACTCCGACCCGCGCCATTCTGTACGATCCGGACAAGGACATGATCATCGATGTCGTTCCGGTTCAGTTGGAGCCTCAGACGGCAGCCGCAACCAGCCAGGCACCGGCCGCTCAATAGAGTTTCCTTTAGCAATTCTAAAACGGGGGCCGGAAGGTCTCCGTTTTTAGTTTTGCCTTTCTGCCATCCTGCCTTTTCCGTTCTCGATATATAGCACCGTCTTTAAAACTACGATATAATCTCTTTCGTTATGCCGACCGGTCTCATCCCACCCAGAAACAAGCGACACAGCCAATTTTTCACCGTGATCCTCATCGGATTCCTGGTGCTCAGTTCGCTGTACTACATCACCGCGCCGCAACGCAGCGAAGACGAGAAATACTCTGCTGCGCCGGTCGTGTCTATCAGCGAAATGACGCATGCGTATGCCGATGGCGAGCTGGAGAGCATTTTGGTTCGCGGCAACAACATCTACGGCAAGACGCTCTCGGGCAGCTTCATCCAGTCGTATAAGGAGACGGCCGACAGCATTTCGGCACTCGGCTGGAACGATTCCAAGAACCCGACCAAAGTGGAGATCGACAACATCGAGATCAAGAACTTCTTCAAGGCGCACATCGGCGACTTCCTGTTCTTCTTCCTGATCATCGTGACCGCCATGTGGGTGTTCCGCTCCATCGCGAAGAGCCAGAGCACCGCGCTCTCGTTCGGCAAGTCCCGCGCCCGCATCGCCGATGCGCGTGACGTGAAGACCACTTTCCGTGACGTGGCCGGAGCGGAAGAGGCCAAAGAAGAGCTGAAAGAGATCGTCGACTTCCTGAAGAACCCACGCAAATACACGACTATCGGTGCCAAAATTCCGCGTGGAGCGCTGCTTGTCGGCCCTCCGGGTACCGGCAAGACGCTGCTTGCCAGAGCCGTTGCAGGCGAGGCCGGCGTGCCGTTCTTCTCCATTTCGGGTTCCGAGTTCGTGGAGATGTTCGTGGGTGTGGGTGCCAGCCGCGTGCGTGACCTGTTCCTGAAGGCCAAGCGCAATGCGCCGTGCATCATCTTCATCGACGAAATTGACGCAGTTGGCCGCCAGCGCGGAGGTGCAGGCTTCGGCGGCGGACACGACGAACGTGAGCAGACCCTGAACCAGATCCTCACCGAAATGGACGGCTTTGACAAAGAGACCAACGTGATCGTCATGGCAGCAACCAACCGTCCGGATGTGCTGGACGTGGCACTTCTCCGTCCGGGACGTTTCGACCGCCGCATCTTCATCGACAAGCCCGATCTCGTCGCACGCAAAGCGATTCTGGAAGTCCACGCCCGCAACAAGAAGATGGGGAAAGACATCGATCTGGAGCCGATTGCGGGTCAGACCGTCGGTTTGGCCGGTGCTGATCTGGAAAACATCATGAACGAAGCCGCTATCTTCGCGGCACGCCGCGGACAGAAGGTCGTGCAGCAGCAGGATCTGGTGAACGCGGTCGAGAAGGTCACCATCGGTTCCGAGAAGAAATCGCGCAAGCTTACCGAGCGCGAAAAGCACATCACCGCCTATCACGAGATGGGTCACGCCATCGTCGGCCACTTGTGTCCGGAGTCCGATCCGCTGCATAAGGTTTCCATCGTTTCGCGCGGTTTCGCACTCGGCGTGACGTGGTTCCTGCCCAAAGAAGACCAGTACACCACCAGCAAGACCAAGTTCATCGACGAAATCTGCGGCCTGTTGGGCGGACGCGCGGCTGAAGAAATCATCTTCAACGAGATCACCACCGGCGCATCGAACGACATCGAGAAAGCCACCGCCATCGCGCGCAACATGGCAACGCGCTACGGCATGGACGAAGACCTCGGCATCGTCGCGTACGGCGAAAAGCAGGGCACTGCGTATCTGGGTGTCGACATGGGAACCTCCCGCAACTATTCCGAAGACATCGCCCGCAAGATCGATGCATTCGTGAAGAAGACCATCGAGACGCAGTACGAGCGCGCCAAGGGCATGCTGAAGCAGCACAAGGCCAAGCTCGACGAACTGGTGGAGATCCTGCTCAAGACCGAAACCATGAGCGTGGAGGAATTCACCGAGATCTTCGAGGGCGGCAAGAAGAAGGTTGCCAAGACGAAGGAATCCGACGCAAAGGCTGCATGAAGCCACCATTGAGAGCGGCTGTGTGGCTGCGCTCACGGTGGACCCTCGTCGTCCCGCTGACGGTCTATGTGCTCTTGCTCCTGCCGTGGCTGGGGCATGCGGATATCTTCGACGGCAACGCCTATTTGGAATGTTTGCAGCATGCCGCCAGTGAGACGTCGCTGCGTTTTTCATCGTTGTTCTGTTACAAGCACCCCACTCTGCTGCTGGCACTTCCCTACGTGTTTGCACTCAAAGTTTTTGGCGGGAGCCTCCACGCATTCAACGCCGTGACAATCCTGCTCGGTGCGTGCGGCGTCACGGCTGTGCACTCACTGCTGCGGCGCCTGCTCCCGCGCGAGGAAAAACTCACATACATGCTGATGACACTGCTGTACGCTCTGCATCCCGTTATTCTCTCCGTTACGCTCAATTTCACCCCGGATACCGGTCTGATGGTCGTGACGATGATCCTGCTCGCATGCCTGTTCGGACAGCGGTACGTCGCTGCAACGCTGGCCGGACTGGTGCTCGTTTTCTCCAAGGAGGCCGGGATCGTGCTCTATGTCGTCGCAACATGCATGTGGCTTGCGGTGTCCCTCTGCCGCAGCGGCCACACGCGGAAACAGATCATCGGTCACCTGGACCGCGCTTTCGCGTTATTGCTGCCTGTTGCCGGATTTGCGGTGTATCTGGCGCTGAAGTGGTACACGATCGGGTACCCGGTAAATGCCAACGCGTCCGAACTGATGGGCGCAGTGCTGCACGGTGAAACATATAAATATTTCTTCCGCATCGATCTGCTGGATCCGGCATTCCTTGCGCGGCTGGCAAACTTGTTCGTGGTGAATTTTTCCTGGGTTCCGGCTCTGTTCATCGCGGCTGCAGCCGTACTCTGCGCAGCGCGCTTCATCGTCGGTTCCGAACAGAAGAACAGGCATCAGACCATCGATGTGCGTACCACTACTGTGTTGTTGGCGTTCACTGTATTCACGGTCTACTTCCTCACACGGTTTCCGACGTCCAACAATCTGCGGTATTTGGGACCGGTCTATCCGCTTATCGTACTTACGTTCTGCGTTGCCTTGCGCCGTGTCGTTGCCGATATATCCGCCCGCAACTGCATCTTGGCGTTTGTGGTTGTCCTGCAAGCCGTCTCCATCCTGCGAACGGTAGATCCGGTTTCCAAGCACTATGCAGGCACGTTCCGTTTCGGCGCACACGACATTCTGGCGTACGGCACGGCGTCGCATGACGGTTGCTGCGGCTACGGCCGCGATCAGCTGCTGTACAGCCTGGAATTTATGACCGCTATCAGGAAATTGCAGGATCAGGCATACCGCTGGATACAGCCGACAGCCTCGACGGTCATCGCTGTTGATTGGTGGATGGTCGCCGTCGACAAAATCAATCCAGTCACCGGTGGCCTGGCGACATCACTGAATACCTCGATCACACCGCGATTTGTCTCCACCCGCGACACACATGTTTTTGTGTCAGCCGACGCCCCCGCGCAGCTGTATTTCCCGCACTATCCGGACTACCTGAATGACGAGCAGTTCCAGTCTTTGTCGCGGTTCTACGATACAGCCGAACAGCGCACGTTCGAGTGGCAGGGGTATGAGCTGACCGTCAGCCGCATGGTGCGCAAAGAGACGGCCAGATAAACGATTACGCCGCGTCAGGTACGGCGTGTCTTCTGTGCCCAGATTCAGCGTCGTCTGCATGAGGGGCCACAGTGACCTGATCTGTATTTCTGGCTGGCATCCGCACACCATGCTCGTGTTCACCCAGCGGCCGTGTGCTGACATCCATGGTCACTTCCGGCGCAGAGCGCGGCTGGTTCATCGGGCTTTCGGTGAAGACAACGTGCATCACCTGACCATTCACGTCTGTCATAATCTGAAGAACGTTGGGACGATCATTGGTTCCGAGGTCGGGGCCGCACGGCTTTGTATTCACAATGCGGAAAACGGCGGTGCCGGTGTCGTAATTGATGTCTGTCAGCTTATACGTGTGCAGCAGACGCGGAGCCCGCGAGCCTCCGTTGCGTGGCGTTTGTGTATGGGTAAACGTCAGGTCTTGAGGCCATACGGGTGACTTCATCGTGGTGGTAATCGCATTCTTGTGCATGGGATTCCAGGAGGCAAAAAAGATAGATGCTTCGCTGTATGGGGGAACGCATTATCCACGTATCGCGGGTTTTAGCAATGCAGCCACCTTGCGGACATCTTCCAGTCCTACCGACGGGAACGTCGCGATGCGTATGGTCGTTTCTTTCAGCTTTCCGTAGCCTTTGCCGAGTGTCATGCCCCCCTCTTTGGCCTGCGCATGCAGCGACACAATCAGTTCTGGCGATCCGGTCAGACACACGATCGACAGTGAACGGTCTTTGGGTTCGCGCACAAAGCACGAAAGTGTGCGGTGATCCTCCAGCAGGTTGTACAGCAGGTGCGATTTTTCCTGAGTCGCTTCTTCCAGGCGGACCAGTCCGCCGGCCGCATTCCAGCGCTGCAGCTGTCTGCCGAACAGGAAAATACCCAGCACATTCGGCGTGCAGACCGTCTGGCAGCCCTTGCTCATGTATTCCTGCATCGCCGCGAACGTGAAGATACCGGCCTGATTGCGGCCTTCCTCCTCCAGTCTTGCAGCGCGCTCCATAGCGCGGGGCGATACGATCAGTATCCCCAGGCCGGCCGGCAGGCCGAAGCCTTTCTGTACCGAGAACAGCCAGATGTCGGCGCTGAGTATCTCGTGCCGTTTCATGGCCGCGATCGATGTGATGTCCACTGCCGTCAGCGCATCGGGGTTTGCCGTGCGTACGGCTGCAATGTCAGTTTCCGAGCACATCACGCCGGTACTGGTTTCGTTATACGTGACCGTGATGAGTTCGGCTTCGCGCGGAACCTGTGCGTGCGCATAGTCGTGCGATGCGCCCCATGCCACGTCTATGGATGCGGCATCCTTGCCCAGGCTCTCGGAGACTTCCTGGAACAACCGCGAGAAGCTGCCCTGCGTGAAATGAAAGCTGTGCTTGCGCACCAGGTTACGGATTGTCAGTTCCATCGCCTCGGTGGCCGACGACGTATAGAACACGGTGTAATCGTCAGGAATCGCGTAGAACGCACGCAACTCGCGCATCGTTGCACTGCTCATGTCGTTGAAAGCGGCACTGCGGTGGCTCATCTCCAGCACGCCCGAGTCCGCCGCCTCGCGCATGTCCTGTTTCGTATCGGGCGAAACCTGCGACGGGCCGGGGTTGAAGGTGACGGGTTGCATCGGAGAGAGGGGATTAATACAGAATGCGGCTCCGGATCGTATCCGGAATGGCTTTCAGCAGCGGGAAAACCCCGGCAGCCTTGTTGTCGTCGATGTCGATGATCACGTAGCCGACGTCGGCGTCGCTGGCCAGATACTGGCTGGAGATGTTGATCTTCGCCTGCGCCATGGTGTCGTTGATGGCCGCCATCATGCCCGGGCGGTTTTTGTGGATGTGCAGGATGCGATGCTTGCCTTCCTGCAGCGGCAGATGTGCCTGCGGGAAGTTCACGGCTGACAGCGTCGAACCGGCGTTGCTGTAGGCAATCAGCTGTTCGGCAACCTCCTGCCCGATGCCGTACTGCGCCTCTTGCGTGCTGCCGCCGATGTGCGGCGTCAGGATTACGTTGTCGAAGGCCTGCAGGGGAGAGACGAACGCTTCATCGTTGGCTTTGGGCTCCTTCGGATGCACATCGATGGCTGCGCCGCCGATCTTGCCCGATGCGAGTGCTTCAGCCAGCGCCGGTGTGTCGATGATCTTGCCTCGCGCGGCATTCAGCAGCAGCGCCCCCGGCTTCATCAGGCCGATCTCCTTTTTGCCGATGAGTCCCTCGGTCGCTTTGCCGCCGGGCACGTGCAGTGTCACGACGTCCGACGCAGCCAGCAGTTCCTTCAGCGAATCCGCGGATTTGGCGTTGCCCAGTGCCAGCTTCGGCACGATGTCGTGGTACAGCACGTGCATGCCGAGACCTTCGGCCAGAATGCCGACCTGCGTGCCGATGTGGCCGTAGCCGACAATACCCAACGTTTTGCCGCGCGCCTCGTAGCAGTTGTTGGCCGATTTCAGCCATTCGCCGCGGTGTGCCGCTGCATTCTTGGCGGGCACGCCGCGCAGCAGCATCAGCATGAATCCGATCACCAGCTCTGCCACGCTGCGGGTGTTTGCGTACGGCGAGTTGAATACCGGGATGCCCAGTTTTTTGGCGTGATTCACATCCACCTGGTTCGTGCCGATGCAGAAGCATCCCAATGCGATCAGTTTTTTTGCCTGATCCAGCACCGTCGCATCGATCTGCGTGGCTGAACGGATGCCGAGGATATGCGCTTTCTCCACGGCCTTCAGCAGCGCGTCGCCGGCCAGTTCGCGCTCCAGCAGTGTCGTGTTGGTGTAGCCGTCACGGATCAACAGCTCTTTGGCCGCCGGATGGACACCGCCGAGCAGCACGACGTTGATCTTGGATTTGCTGAGTGAGTGATGCGTCATGCGGCGGTGGAAGGGATGGAATCGAGAGAAGCGAGACGGTCGTGAATGTCTTTCATAAGCAGATGAAACTCAGGCGAGCCTTCACGCACGTTCTTCCGGTCTGCCACCCCGCCGAAACCGAAGAAGTAGTCTACGGCGCCGTCGGTGAACAGCCGCAGATCGGTAGACCCGTCGCCGACGGCACACGCCGTTCCCGGTATCGTTCCCGCAGTGCGCATTTCCCTGACCAGGTCCACTTTTCCGCTGCTGTAGGCCAGCGGATGCTCGAGGAAGTCGGTGATCAATCCTGCATCCGAGACCTTCGGCATATTGGCAAACACGGCCTCATCCGGAATTCCCAGCTGGCGCGATACGGGCAGGATGCACTCTCTCAGGCCGCCGCTGACCACGAACACTTTCTTGCCGCGCCGGATCAGTTCTTCGATCAATTCCCGGATGCCTTCGGTAATGCAGGTGACGACGAGCTCCTTGAATTTGAGCATCGCGTCCCGGTCCGGCTGCACCTGCCGGAGACGATCCCGGATGGAGTCACGCAATTCTTTTTTTCCGCCCATGCCCGCGTCCGTGATGGCGGTGATCGCTGCCAGCAGCGCGGCTTTTTCTCCTTCGGGAGCGCCGTCTATCGCCAGCTCGATCAGTTTATCGAGCGACTCCAGCGTGACCATCGTCGAGTCGAAGTCGAACACGTAACTGTCGAACGGGAAGCCTGTGGTGTGAGTGAGGGGATTCATGAATGAGGAAAACCGCCCGATCCGTTTGGAGGGCGTCTGCAGTTCGCGTCTATCCGCGTATCTGCTAGGCCCGCCGCACGGAGGCGGAGGCGCTGGAGGAGCAGGAGGCGGCGAAACAATGTGTCAGCGGGGCTACCGTACCAGCCGTCACGGGCGCTGTAAACGTCACCGCAAGGGACTTGCGGCTTTTCAGCAGCCAGAAGGGCAAAAAACAGGCAGTTCCGGTCGCCTAATGCTCCAGTATCCCCAATTTCGCCGTCGTTCCGGTTGCCTCCAGCTTCACGCGTCCGCCGATGGGGAACGTGAACATCGGCAGCGAGTGGCCGAAGTCGGCCCCTGCGATCACCGGGATTTTCTTGAGTTCCGGGTAGAAGCCGACGGTTTTGCGGATCAACTCCTCTGTCATGCCGCTCTTGGCTTCGAACCGGCCCATGACCATCCCGCGTACTCCGGCGAACGACGGCAGCAGGATCAGCGACTGCAGATGGCTGTTGATGTGATGCGGCTGGGATTCATAATCGTCCTCGAAGAACAAAACCGAATCGGTCAGATCGGGGAAATACTCCGTGCCCTGCAGCATGTTCATGGTGCAGGCGTTGGCGCCAAGCAGCGTTCCTTCGGCGCTTCCCGGGTTCACGGTAAACATGCCGCTGTTCTCGTGCGGCACTATGACACCGCCATCGTGGGGGAATTCAAACCAGGTCTTCGATGACGTGACTTCGAATGGCTGATCTGAAAACAGGCACTTCTGGAACGCGTCGACCGTGTGCGCGATCTCACCGGCGTGGCCGAGCGTGCAGAAGTTCGGGCCCGAATACGTCATCAGTCCGGTTTTCACGTAGATGGCGTGTGCAAGCGCCGTAATGTCCGAAAATCCGCAGAGAATCTTCGGGTTTTTGCCGATCAGATCCCAGTCCAGCCGGCTGAACAGCTGGTTGGAGTTGAATCCGCCCCGTGCGCAGATCACCAGCTTCACGACCGGGTCGGCAAACGCGTCATGCAGGTCTTCCAGGCGATGGTCGATCGGGCTGCTTGTGAACTCATCAATGTCGTTCAGGTGTTTGCCGTACGTCACCTTCAGTCCCAGTTTCTGGGTCAGCACGTCAGCCGCGAATCGCTTCATGTCGTCGGTGATCCAGCTGCTCAAATAGCTGCCGGACGGCGCGATGACACGGGCGGTGTCGCCTGGTTTCAGTTTGGGGGCGATCATTTGCGCAGCGATGCCCACAGATCACCCTTGGCCAGCATCACGGCACCGATGGCGAACACTTTCACCACACAGCGCACGATCCATCCGAGCACCGGCACAAACCACAGTAACTGTAGGACGACGAACAATCCCAGGCTCACGAAGTAGACCTTCAGACTGCCCCAGCGCTTTGCATGGCGTTGCTCCAGCCAGCGTGCGGCTACCATCGCCGCAAACACGCCGGAAGCGTAGATGGTAAACGCGTAGAGCGCGGCTCCCACCATTGCCAGCGGGATGCCGATCAGCGTGACCGCCACTGCGACCAGCAGCACCGGCGTCACGGCAACGAACAGGAAGCCGAGGAGGAGGCTGAGCCAAGGCGATGTCTTCAGGCGCTTGGCCGCGCGACCGAATACGTCGACCGGAACAAGCATGAACAGGAAAATCAGCAGCGCTGCTGAGAGCACGCTGAACGCACTCCACAGAATCGCAAAGACGCCGAACATCCCGGCGGCTTTCACTCCGTCCGCGCGATCCGGGTGCCTGCGCAGGTCCGGGTTGTACACCGCCGATCCGGTGGCCACACTCTGACCGAAGTCGGCTTCGCCGCTGTCGGTCCAGTATTCCACGGCTCCCTTGAACGATGCGTTGGGGCCGATGCGCAGGTCTTCGCCCACCAGCTTGGCGTCACTGCCAACCGTTCCGTTTATGACTATGTCCTCACCGTGAAGCGACACGCCGCCGTCCACCGTGCCGTCGAGCGTGATTTTGCCGCCCTTCGACTGCACTCCGCCGTGTACCGTGCCGGAGATGGTGACCGTTCCTCCGAATGCGACGACTTCGCCCTGGATGACAGCGCTTTTCAGTACGTGCACCGTGCCTCCGGCAATGATCAGATCGTCGCCGACCGTGCCGCTTATGGTCACAAAGCCGCCCGCCACGCGCACGTCGTCGCCGATGTCGGCCGAAATGGTCACGTTGCCTCCTGCGGCCATCAGGTCACCCTCTATGTCGTCATCAATGTTCACCTGTCCGGCGGTCGCCACCACGTCGCCGCTCACCGGAGCGTCGGTATCCGCCAGTTCTCCGGCCATGTACGTGTCGTCCGAGGTCGACATCATGATGTTCGATTCGCCGGTGCTGGCTTGCGTCCATCCGGACGTTGCCGGCAACGAAAATACCGGTGTCTGTGCGAAAGCCGGCATGGATGCTGACAACAGGATTGCTGCGGATGCGGCGAGAGCGGGGAAGCGTTTCATGGAAGCGGGAGGGAAGATGACGGACATTCTACCATAGATGACGGTTACGATCGGCGGTTCTGTGTGTGAAGAGGGGGATTTTTCGATGGATCCGGGCGCTGGTACGAGTGTTGCATCCGAATCGGATTGACGATGGTTCGCCATGATTCCACACTCTCCCCCCATGGGAAAACCCGACGCCATCGACAAGCTTGCACGGTATCCGCTCGTGCCCGAGGGCGACTTTCCGCATACGCACGGGGCAAATGATAACGACCTGCTTACAGCTGCGCTTACGGACGCCGAATCGGCCAGCCAATGGGAGGTATATCAGCTGCTCATCGGCACGCGCTGGTCGGATCTCCGCCAATCCAAGGCCGAATATGCGGAGAACACCGGACTGAACAAAGGCACGATCGGTGACAGTGAGAAAAAGGAAAAGAAAGCGGAGCGTCCGACAATCGCCGGTCTGCTGAACTATTGGAGAGAGTTGGGCCTGATGACAGGCAAGAATGCTCTGCCGCCCGAGTTGAAACGGAAGCTGGAGGAGACACGCGACATGGTGCTGCGTCTGCGCATACCTGCGGAGGATTCGGAAACGATCCCCGGACTCTATGACCGCTGGGCGCATCAGGTGCCGGATTTTTACGGTCCCACGGCGGGCACCGGCGTCAGCGGCCTGACACCGAGGGGCGTATGGCAGCAGCGCGATCTGCAAAAGCGGATTTTCTCGGTGAAGGCGTTTCATGAAGTCGTTGCCGTCGCGGAAAAATGCGGGCGGAACATCACGGATGCGTCAGCAGAGAATTTTGATGCATTCTGGCATGATGATGCGCGGGGCACGTGGACCACCGAGAGCCTGGCCAATCTGAAAGCCAGAGGAGTGTCCGACCCTGTCGCCGCGTTTCACACCTATGCGCAGCTGGCCGGCATCCGCACGGACGGCACTGCGCTTGCGGCCACTCTCGGACGTCCAAAGGCCGCAAAGGTGCTTGCGAACTTCGAGATAGTGCCTTTCCCCGTCATTGCTCCAGTTACCGACCGGCTGCGTGATGCCATGGGTGCAACTGCCTACGGCGTATTTGAAACGCGTTGGGAAGATGAGCTGAAGCAGGAGTCGCAACGCACGACATTTTCGTCCGAGGTGCAGCGTATTCAAGCCGAGCGTGGCATCACCAATGTCGAGCTCGCAAGGGTGTTCGATCTGGGAAAGCACATCAAGCATAAGCCCTCGCAGCACGTCATCAATGTAAGGGAAGGAGAGCAGTCACCATTATTGTCGGCAGGGCAGCTGGCGTATGCCGTTGCTCCCAACCTGGCTGCGGCACAGGCGCTCTGGACTTTGTTCACAGATGAAGTCACCGCCAAAGCGCGTCGTATTGCCAGCGAAACCCAGCGTTCGAAACTGCGTCCACTGCGGAATTTGTGGGGTATTTCCGGCGATCAGATGATTGATGCCGCAAAAAAGAAAAAACCGAAAATCGCCTTGGCAACAAGAGCCGACCTTTTGCACCTGGAACAGCACATACGATCCAAGCTGGAGAAACCAGGATGGGCGGCTCTGGAAGAACAGCTGATTGGAGTCGTCGAAGAAATTGCGGTCGCGGCCAGGGCCAAGATTGATGCAAGCCGCCCGGTACCGGAATCACCGCAGATAAAACCCGTCGCAGCAGCGAAGAAACCGGTACACGTCGTTGTGCGGGCAGCCAAGCAGGCGCCTGTTGCGCTGCCGCCAAAGCCGACGGTTCCGGCTGCGAAATCCGCATTGCCACCGCCTGTTCCGGTCCGCCCGCCGCAACCATTCAGATACGTACCACTGCCACCCCAGGAACCGCGACCTCCGAGCAGCAATGCCATTATGGACTGGGTGCGGGAGACCGACATTACTTTTCTGGCCCTGTATGGCAGGTATCAGGGTCTTGTGGACAATGCCGTTGAGCGCGCATGGAAACAGGATAAAACCGCTCCAGAAAAGGTGCTTATAGCTGCCGCGATGGCAGAATTGCGGAGACTGGCTTCCAAGCAGCGCGTCGGGAACGAAGCTCCGGCGGATTGAGGTGATTACACCTTTGTTTAGCGCTACACTTGGCTCATGCAACCGCTCTCCCCCCTCGACGGGCGCTACGCGTCCAAGGTCAACGCTCTCCGCCCGTTCTTCACCGAAGACGCGCTCATCCGCGCGCGGATCTACGTGGAAGTCAGTTACTTCGGCGCATTGGCCGACGAGAAGGGGATCAAAGAACTGAAGCCGCTGAAAGTGAAAGAGAAGAAAGCGTTGCAGGCGATCATCGATACATTTGATGAAAAAGAGGCCGACAAAGTCCGCGTGATCGAGAAGGTCACCAACCACGACGTGAAAGCGGTCGAGTATTACCTGCGCAAACAGATCGAGAAAATCGCCGGCGTCAAAATCCGCAAAGAGTTCGTGCACTTCGCACTCACCAGCGAAGACGTGAACAACCTGGCCTACGGCGTGCTGGTGCAGGATGCCATTCGCCGCGTCCTGAAGCCGGAATTGCAGGCACTCATCGCGTCCATCCGCTCTATCGCAACGGCCAACAAGAGCCGCGAGATGCTCAGCCTGACACACGGCCAGCCGGCTACGCCCACGACGCTCGGCAAAGAGATGATGGTGTTCGCCGATCGCCTGGAGCGTCAGCGTGACCAGCTCGGTGCATTCAAAATGCAGGGCAAGTTCGGCGGCGCAGTCGGCAACTTCATGGCGCACAAAGCCGCGTATCCGGATGTGAACTGGGAGAACTTCGGCCGCAAGTTCGTGCGTTCGCTCGGTCTGGATCCGCTGGCCAACACCACGCAGATCAATCCGCACGATGACATTGCCGAGCTCAGCCATCTTTACCAGCGCATCAACACCATCAGCATCGACCTGTGCCGCGACGCGTGGACGTACATTTCTCGCGGCGTGTTCAAACAGAAGGTTGTGAAGACCGAGACCGGTTCATCCACCATGCCCCACAAAGTGAACCCGATCGACTTCGAGAATGCCGAAGGCAATTTGGGGCTTTCTTCAGCGCTGTTTGGCCACTTCGCCGAGAAGCTGCCGATCAGCCGTTTGCAGCGTGATCTCAGCGATTCCACCGTACAGCGCAATATCGGCGTCGCGTTCGGCTATCACGTGCTCGCACTCGCATCGCTTCAGAAGGGACTGAAGAAATTGTCCGTGGATGCACAGCGCGTGCAGCAGGAACTGGATGATCACCCGGAAGTCTACGGCGAGGCGATCCAGACGGTCATGCGCAAGCACGGCTTCACCGATGCCTACGAACGCATGAAGGCGCTCACGCGCGGCACCAAAGTCACCAAGCAGATGCTGCTGGATTTCGTCGAAAAACTGGAGATTCCCGGCAAGGACAAGCGCACGCTGGAGAAGCTGATGGGGATGTAGGGAGCTCTACTTCGCCACGAACGAGCTGATGACCGCTTCACTGAACGCGTCGTAAAAAGGTTCTCCGGAGCTCTTGCCGAAGGTGGATGCAGCCAGATGGATGTAATAGTCATCCCGGGGCACAAAAATATCGATGTGGTCCGGACCCAACGACCCTTTGGGCACCGAATCGAGCCGGATTGCGGTCACGCCGTTCATGTCAAAATCGTCGGTCCTGCGCACTGCTCCGGAACGCAGTGCAATCTCCTTGATGCTGTTCTCCAAGGCCAAAGAGTCCGCCTGGAGATTTTCGATCAACACACCGACCCCCGCATCACCGACCGGTTTCGCATGCAATACGCGCACATATCCCTGGGAGTCCAGGTTGGCAGTTTCGACCAGACCGGTAGGCGGGTATTTCACAGAGAAACTTTTGTCGGCGCTGGTGAACGTCTTCCATCCGCCCATGAACACCGTGTAGTCGCCGGGGTGGGGGAACGGTATCTCTGGAACGATCCACACGGCTTTGCGGTCATCAACCTCGCCGTACCAGTGACACTGCATGCCTTTGGTATCCACGTCCGAGTCAGTCTGCACATTACAAGGCTGTCCGACAGTCACGCTTGCCACAGGTGTTACTTCGACCGGTGTGACCGGGGTTGGCGCACATGCCGAAAAAAGCAGACAGAACGCTGCGGAGGAGAGGAGGGAGTGTTTCATGTCGTACATGCTATCACACCCGAGAAAACGTAGTCTTCATTTCGTGCATTGTCTGGTGCCCAGGAGAGGATTCGAACCTCCACGAGATTGCTCTCGCTACCACCTCAAGGTAGTGCGTCTGCCATTTCGCCACCTGGGCACGGTTTTCAAAAAGAACGCTGGAGGAGTGTAGCAGGCCTTACAGCCGGAACAAGCCAAACAAAGGCTCGAAGCAGCGTCTTTGGCCAGGCATGCCCGTGTTTTTTGACAAATCAATAAAAATATTAAATTATGTATTTATGAAGCGCCCGGACGTACATTGCGGCACAGGCGTAACGGGAAGAGTGTTGCATCCGAATTGGGGAGGAAAAGAATTTCCTGCATTCGGTGTGGAGCTGAAAGTGGCAGGGGCAGGCAGCTTTTTGCCAGCCGGTTCCGAGATGCGATTGGCGGCATTGAACAATCGGTTCATAGGTTTGGCTCTGCGACACTGCAGGTGCCGGATGACGTTGATATACGCACATTGTCAGATCATTGGCATGGCATGGATGCCGGAGCATTGGCCCATGTGTGGCATGCGCACGAATTTGGCAAAACCCGCGAAATGACCGCTCTGGCCTTGCCTCATTCCGGTACAGAACGTGCCGAAGCGACACTGCTCACCGAAAATAAAGATCTGGTGGCGGCGGTCAAGCACCACATCTATGAGCTCTTCGAGATCGTGAACGTCAATATCCGGAAGCTCGCCCGTACGAAAAGTGAATTTCTGGATTTTCAAATGTACACGCACGAGGCGCATGACATCCTGACGACTATTCTGAAAGGTGGCACTCCATCCAATCAAAAAATGACCAGATTGATGTTCGATCTCGAGTGGGTCGCCAGGAAAAGCGGTCGCCACTCTCACTTCCTTGGATTGATTCAGGAGATCAATGCGGTTCTTGCCCAAAACAAGCGGGTGCTGTCGCGCAGACTCAGCCCTGGCGAGGTTCTGCTGATGTCCAATAGACCGATGCATGCACGTGAAGTCCTGAATACAGGCGAGACACGCAAGGAGCGGCCATCAGACATCATCTGGTTTAGCCTTCTGAACGGCAGGCCGCATGTAGTGCCTGACGGTGAAGACGAGTACGACGATTAAGGCAGCCTGGAGAGCTCTGCGCTGTTGCGGGCTTTCTGCTGCTGAAGCGCGGCGATCTGCGAATCGATTTCTGCTCCATGGCGGCGCAACACTTCACGCTGTTGGGCAGCGGCACGGTCGGCTTCCACTCTCATCTTGTCCGCGTCGCGTTTCTGCTTGGCCAGATCGGATGCTGTAGGCATAAAAAGAGGGGGAGGATACGCCCTTTATGACGAATGATCCGGTGTTGTCTTACAAGATTCCCTCAGGCTGTCCTGGCCGGGTTTTTCAGGTACTGCTGGTCTGTGAACGTCATCGCCAGGTACTGCTTGGCATCATCCGTATATTCCGCGTTGTAATGCAGATCCTGATCCTGCCACAGCCGGGTGAATTCGCTCACGTCCACCGCGCCGTCGTAGCCGTTGGTCTTGTTCTGCACAGTGCCGTTTTTCATGATTTTATAGGACCAATGCAAATGCGCCGCGGTGGCCATGCCGCTCTTGCCGCTTTTGCCGATCGGATCGCCCTGATAAATCGTCTGGCCGGTTTGAACGGTCGCCTGTGACAAGTGCGCCAAAATGCTGCGCCGCTTGGTGTCTTCTATGCAAATCCACAGCCCGTACCCGTTGCCGCCATCGTTGGTCACGGTGGCCACGCCATCATGCGGCGCGTAGACGATGGTGCCTTCGGGCACGCCGAAATCTATGCCGTTGTGTCCCTGGAATCCGAACGGCTGATACAACTGCGGGTTCTGGCCAAATCCCTGGGTGATGAGCGGGGTACCGGGAAGAGGCGAGAAGATCATACGCAGTGAAGAAAGTAGATTCCTCTACTACTACAGCAAGACCAAGCCCGGTTGCAACGAAAACACGACAAAACGGCTTGCATGTGATCCGGACTTCCACCGACTCGCTGTCACGTGTAGCCTTTGGACATGATCGAGCTGCACCGCAAGCTTCTGGGCGACAATCCGCGCAATCAGGCGTTCTACGACGCGCTGAAAAAGGTCATCGTGCCGGGGGAGAGCATCGTGGCCGATATCGGCTCCGGGACGGGCTTCCTCAGCTTTTTGGCGTCCGCCCTGGGCGCCAAAGAGTGTTATTTGTACGAATTTTCTGAAGTCCTGGAACTCAGCCGAGCCCTGGCGAAAGCCAACGGGATTTCCAACTGTCATTTCATCCCGATGCATTCGACGCAGGCCAAGCGTCCGCCGAAGGCTGATATCGTCATCTCGGAAACTCTCGGCAACTACGCACTGGAAGAAAACATCATCGAGACCCTTAACGATGCACATCGCTTCCTGAAGCCGGGCGGCACCATCATCCCGCATGGTCTGAAGCAGTTCGTTGCACCGGTCACCTCATCCCGGATGTACGACGAGATCAACGTGTGGGACTCGGTCGGGTTTGATTTGAATCTGTCACTTGCCAAGACCGTGTGCATGAACAACATATACGTCCGCGCGGTGGAGTCAGCTGATCTGCTGGCCGATTCAGCTACATGCTGGGACACGATCGACTTCACCAGGAAGAATGCAAGCAAGCGCTCTGCCAAGCTCAGCTGGAAGGTCAGTGCACCGCAGACGGTCTATGGTTTCTGCGTGTGGTGGGAGTCGCAGCTGATTCCCGGCGTGTCCATTTCCACCAGTCCTTTCGAACCGCGCACGCACTGGGACCAGATTTATCTGCCGGTGGTCGAGCCGGTCAGCCTGAAGAAAGGCGAAAGCGTCACACTCGACATTCGTTCGGACTCGCGCCTGTCAGTGAAGATCAATCTAGAATGGGAAGTGTCCGTGCACGGCAAAATCCAGAAGCTGGATATGAGAAGGGGATACCTCAGTTAGGTTGCTCTGTGGTGAGGTCGAACACATATGCTTTCAGCAGATGTCCGTCCGTGCCGTACCGCTTCGCGGCATTGGAGACGATCGGTTCGAATTCGCCGGCATCGGGTGTTCCGTATTGGCTGTAGAGTTTCTTCACGGCATCCGAGGCGGTCAGGCTTATCACGCGCCTGCAGCCCAAATCGTCGGCAAGTTCCAGCGCGTGCTCCAGCAGGTCCCGGCCAAACTGGGAGTTTTGGTGGTTTTCCGACACGGCGAATCCGCCGATTTCCATCGTCTCGGGGTCGCCATTGACCGGCTTCAGGTAAATCGTCCCTACTACGAAATTACGGTGCCTAAAGACAATCATCCGCCCTGTCCTGATGATATCTACGATCATATCGGCAGTCATCGGCTTCAAATATTGCGTGCCATTCGGCGTTTTATGATGCGCAGCGGTCGAACATGCTTCGCGCAATTCCATGATGCTTTGCAGATCGCCTTCTGCGGCAACGCCTATGTTCTGGCTCTGGCGGTATTCCACCAGAGTCCCGCCGCGCTCGCCTCCGGTATGGGTGAGCACTTCATCCAGCAATGCCTGCCCATCGGGATACAGATAGTGCACCTGATGCACGTTTCCGGACACCGCGCGAAGCCCGGCTAAAAGCCTGGAAACCATCGGCGCTTGTGCAGGGTCATTCATTTCCCTGAACCGCCGCATGCCGCCGTCGTAATCCATGTAGCTGACTTTCCGCGGGCCGTTCCCGGCACGTGACGGGCGGGACAGGGGCCCTTCCTCCTGCATGAATATGAGTTTGGCTGCGCTGACCTCATGTGCGAACTCGGCGACCGCGTCGTCGGGATTTACCCACAAATACTGGTTATGCATGTCTCTGCCGCCTACCGGCAAGATGGGCGTTCTGTGTGCCGTGATCAAACGCGTGGCATGCTTTCCCTCAACGGACATGATCCGTCCGGTGTTCCCGCGCGTCCGCTCAGCCGTAATCGTGTTGTCCGGCATCAGGTCGGGGTTCATGCGCTCATGAAGCAATAGTGTGGCAATTGCGTTGTTGGTCGCGGCACTTTCTTTGCCGATATCGGCGAGCAGCGATGGAGGCACGATCGGTTTTTCATAATGCCTGTCTACAGGCAGCCCCAAGATCTCCGTGGACAGTTTCTGGCCCAGCGCCGGAGCAAGCACAATGCCGATGTCATGCTCCCGGAAGATACGGACGGCATCGATAATCGTTTTTGCTTCCTCCGTATTCTGCAAAAATCCGTCGGCGGGTACCTGAACGACAAATTTTTTGGCGCGGAACTCGCGGTAGTATTGCGCGGAGACCGCAGCCGATGGATGGGTGATAGATCCCATGAATCCGGCCTCGCGGCCGGAAGCGCATGGTAAATCTATTCGACAGGAAGTCAAATATTAGGACCACTGCTCTCAGAAGCTACAGTGTGGCTGCAGCCTCGGACGAAGACACGGTGCCTGTCTCTGCCGGAGCGACCGGTGAACAAGCTGTCATGAGCATGCCAAAGACGATCAGCCCTGCCACAAGCGGAAGGAGAATCGGTGTCGGTTGAGGACCACGCCGTATAGAACTACGCATACGGAACGGCAGTGTACCCCCTCTTTTTTCGGTTGGCCAGATGAGTTTCAGCCCAGATAGAAGAGCTCGTTTCAGAAAACAGACTCGTGTGCGCCTCAGGACTCACTCACTGGCAACTTTCTGCGAAAAATGATAGAATAGACGGAAACATACACATCCACATTTCATGCCGGAAACACCTGAAATGGGGCCGACACCCCGCGTTGTTAAGTCTCCAGCCGAACTGGCTGAAGAGGCCCGCATAACCGATGTGTCATTGGCACCGAAGTTTAAAGGCAAATCTCCGAATGAGATGGCCGATACAATTCCAGACAGCCTGCCGGGAGCCGCGAGCGTGGAAAAGATGATTGTCCCGGGTGCAAAACACACTCTCGTTCACATTCGTCAGGTGCACGAGGCGCCAGGTGAAATCATGTTGCGTAAGACTATAGAGCGTTCGCGTTCCGATAATGATGTACTGCTGCGGACAGTGCAGACCGATATTCATCTGATTCTTTTGAAGCTGAAACAAGGCTCAGGACTTCAGCGAATTTATCAGGAGGGCAGAAGGGATTCTTACCGTACGTTGCCGCCGGAAAGGACCCGGGAAAATAAGTCCTCTCTCAAGCAGTTGCGGAACGTGGAAGCTGAGTTGATTTCAAAGCTTGAGGATCTGCGGAAAACGGAGGCTTCTGCCGATGGGGATTCGGATAAAATCCAGAAAGCGGCCATCCAAAAAGAACGTTTGAACTGTGAACTGCTTCTGGCCGACACGCGGCAAAGGATCGACGAAGTAGACGAGAGAATCACGCAGCACCATGCAGCCGGTGAGTTTGGCTATACATACGGCATCCCACTGGTACCTGCTGAGACAGAGAAGGCGCATGCCCAGGCATTAAAAATGAACAAGGAAATGTATGCACCGGCAGGAACCCCGGATGAAAACGCCAAGAATCCACCGAAGCGCCCGACCCAGGCCGAATACGATGCGGCCGTCATGCTTGGGCGCGAAAACGCCCTTTTGGAAATCGTCTCGAAAAAGAACGATCCGTTCGCAGTGACCGTCTATGGCGGCGCGCATAATTGGAAAGGCAGCGTTGAAACATGGAATACGAATCATCCCGACGATAAATTCTCTCTGGTCACGATTACGCCGAAGTCCTACACAGTCCGTGGGGAAAAGCGCGAGTAGAGTTCAATCCATGAGTTTTTTGAAGTCTGCTTCCTCGATGACCGGAACTCCCAGAGCTAACGCGTCGTCGTGCTTGCTTCCCGGTTCGGCACCGAGCAACAGGTAACTTGTTTTCTTGCTGACTGAACCGCTCACTTTTCCGCCACGGGCTTTGATCATTTCTTTTGCATCCTCACGGCCCAGCGTCGGCAGCGTTCCGGTGATGACGAATGTTTTCCCGGCAAAGATCTGCGGCAAGGCCGAACTCTCCGGCAACGTGCAGCGCACGCCCCCGTTCTCCAGTTTGTGCAGCAGCGCCCTGTGGTCCTCATCGCCGACCCATTCTCGCACCGATTCCACGACCGCCCCGCCGATGCCATCGATCGCATCCAGATCAGCTTCAGAAGCCGTCTGCAGCGTGTGACCGACCTCACTTGGCAGCAGTTGTTTGTCCTTGGCGTTCCAATGCACGCGCATCGCCAGCAGGTCAGCCGTCTCGCGTCCCACGTGACGTATGCCCAGCGCGAACAGGAAGCGTCCCAGCGGGATCGTCCGCGACTTCTCTATCGACTGCAGCGCATTGGTCGCTTTCTTTTCTTTGAACAACGGCAGTGACAAGAAATCCTGCTCGGTCACGAAGTAGATGTCGCCGTAGTCGGTCACCATGCCGGCGGTGATCAGCGCCTCTATCGTTTCTTTACCGAGACCCTCGATGTTCATGGCATAGCGCGAGGCAAAGTGTTCGATGCGCTCCTGACGCACGCCGCTGCAGTCCGGATTCGGACAGCGGTGCACCACCTCGCCCTCGGGCCTGACCAGTTCCGTGCCGCAGCTGGGACAGTGCTTGGGGTAGCGGAACGCGACAGTTCCCGGTTTACGCAGATTGGTCAGCACTTCCATGACTTCCGGGATGATGTCACCGGCCTTCTGCACTACCACTGTGTCGCCGATGTGGATGTCCTGGCGCACGATCTCGTCTTCGTTGTGGAGAGTCGCGCGCGTGACGGTCGTGCCGGCCAACTGCACCGGCGTCAGATGAGCGACTGGTGTGATCGCGCCGGTGCGGCCGACCTGCAGTTCTATATCCAGGATCTGCGCGGTGCCCTGCTGTGCGGCGAACTTGTACGCACGGGCGTAGCGCGGAGCCTTGGCAGTCGATCCCAGATCTTTCTGCATGCGCTTGTCGTTCAGCTTGATGACGATGCCGTCGATATCGAACTGCAACGACTCGCGCTTTTTGCCGACGCTCTCGTACAGCTTCTCGATCTCTGCCAGTGAATGCACAACTTTATGGCTTTTCTCGACCGGAAAACCGGCATGGTGGAGGAACTCCATCATCTCGTGCTGCGTCTCTATGCCGAATGCGGCCACGCTGGCTTCATCCAGGATGTAACACAGCATCTTCAGCTCGCGCTGTGCCGCGATGCTGGGGTCCAACTGGCGCACCGAGCCTGCTGCGGCATTGCGCGGGTTGGCGAACTGCTCCTCTTCCGGCAGATCTTTGTTGATGCGGACCAGACTGTCTTTATCCATGTAGACCTCGCCGCCGATTTCGATCAGCGCCGGGGGTTTGCCGCTCATTTTTTTCGCATCCAGTTCTATTTTCAGCGGCACAGACTCTATTGTCCTCACCGCGTGACTGACATCTTCGCCTTCCACGCCGTTGCCGCGCGTGACCGCACGCAGGTAACGGTAGGTCAGCGGCTTTTCTTCGATCAGCTCATACACCAGCGAGATGTTCAGTCCGTCGATCTTCAGTTCACACTCAAATTCAAACGCCAGATCAGCTTTTCCCAGCGCACGCTGCATCATCGTCACCCATTCCTCCATATCTTCGTGCGAGAAGGCGTCCTGCAAAGATTCTTTGGGATGCAGATGCTTCACCTTCGGCAATCTGCCGTCCAACGGTGCACCGACGCGCTGTGTGGGGGAGTCTGAGGTGATCAGCTCCGGAAACTGCGTCTCCAGCGCGATCAGCTCTTTCTTCAGGCTGTCACGCACCGCTTCGGACACCAGCGGCTTGTTATCGATGAAGTAGGCACGGTTGTAGCGCCAGATCTCGGCTTTCAGGCTCTCGATGCGTTTATGTGCGGTCGCTTTATCCATTACGTGCATTGTACAAGATGCTGTGAAAAATGGCTCAGATAGTATTCGCACCCAATGAATTTTCTTGTCAATTGCTATCCGTCTAAAAATGCGGAGTATACGCACCGCTATGCCATCCGTTTCAGACATCCGCCGGCAGGTCGATACACTCGACCGCCAGATCGTAGAATTGCTCGGCCGAAGGGCCGCTTTAGTGCGTCAGGTAGCCACTATCCGTGACGAAGAGGGAACCGACCAGGACCGCGAAGCACAGGTGCTGAGCAACTGGCTGGAAGAAGGCTTCGACCATGACCTGGACGAAAACGGCCTGGAGAAGGTCTGTAAGTCCGTCATGGATATGTCGCAGAAGGCGGTCGAAACCTAGATCCACAAGCCAAAATCTGGTATACTGGAGAGAATGCCAAACAAAGATCTCTGGTCGCTTGCCATAGAACGCGGTGCGTCGGACGTGCACGTCCTCACCGGCCATGTGCCGATGTTCCGTGTCGACGGCAAACTGGAAGCCGCTGGCCCAAAGCCGCTCACCACGGAAGAGGTCAAAAAACTGATGCTCGAGTTTTTGCCCGAGGGTGAATTCAAGAAGCTGATGGAGATGGGGGATATCGACTGTTCGCACGAGGTAAGCACAGGAGAGCGTCTGCGCATCAACTGCCACCTGGTACGGGGTCAGCCCGCCTTTGCCGCGCGCCTCATCCCCAGCGAGGCTCCGACGGTCGAGGAGATCAAGCTGCCGGAGATCGTCATGGACATCTGCCGCCAGACCGAAGGTCTTATCCTGGTTACCGGTCCGACTGGCTCCGGAAAGACCACGACGCTCGCCGCGATCATCAATCAGATCAACAAAGAGAGCGCACTGCGCATCATCACACTGGAGGATCCGATCGAGTTCCTCTACGAATCCGACAAAGCGCTCATCAGCCAGCGCGAACTGGGAATGGACTTCCCCAACTTCCCGGAAGGCCTGAAGCATGTGCTGCGCCAGGACCCGGACATCGTGATGGTCGGCGAAATGCGCGACCTGGAGAGCATTGCTCTGGCACTCACCCTGGCGGAGACGGGACACCTGGTGCTTGCCACGCTGCACACCCCGAACTCGTTCCAGACCATCGACCGCATCGTGGACGTGTTCCCGTCGCACCAGCAGTCGCAGATCCGTTTGCAGCTGTCATTGTCGCTGAAGGCGGTCATCGCCCAGCAGCTGGTGCCGGCAAAGGACGGCAACCGCATCGCCAACCGTGAGATCCTGGTGAATACGCCCGCAGTAGCCAACATCATCCGCGAGCAGCGCCTGGCAGAACTGCCGAGCGTCATTCAGACCAGTGCCGACAAGGGCATGGTGACGTTCGATAAGGACTTCAAGCGGCTGCAGAAAGAGGGATTGGTCGATTAAGTGGTATCCTTCGTCCGTGGCCTTTGGTGTCTTTTCCAGGAACGGCGAGATTCTCGATGCTGCGGAGGCGACGGTGCCATTGTCGAAAATCGAATACACGTACGGCTTCGGCGTGTACGAATCCATCCGCGTCGTGCGCGGCAGGGCGTTGTTTCTTGCCGATCATCTGCGACGGCTGCTGCACTCGGCGACGATCATCGGACTGGAACACGGGTTCACCGAAGCGGATATGACGGCATGGACCGAGGCGCTGGTGTCGGCGCTGGAGACGGATGCGTTTAACCTAAAGATGCAGTTGGTCGGCGGCAGGACGGCGCAGGATGCAACGCTCTATATTATCCCGCTGGCGCCGCTGTTTCCGGACAAGCGTTTGTATACCAAGGGTGCAACGGCACTCACGGTGCCGCTGGAACGCTTCTTGCCGCATGCGAAGAGCCTGAACATGCTCCCCAGCTATCTGGCCTACCGCAAAGCAAAGACCGCCGGTTGTTACGACGCTCTGTGCGTGAATCGCGAAGGCTGCATAACCGAAGGCACGCGTACCAACTTCTTTGCCATGCGCGGAACCACGCTCATTTCGCCGCCGGTGGAGGAGATTCTGGAAGGTGTCACACTGATGCACGTGCTTGAGGTGGCCGGCAAACACGGCTATACCGTGGCATACGAGCCGATTCCGCTGCTGAGCCTGGCAGAGTATGACGGGGCGTTCCTGACGAGCACCTCGTCAAAGATCATGCCGCTGTCGCTGGTTGACCAGCAGGTGCTCCAAATACCCGAGGCTCTGAAGACCCTGATGAAGCATTTCGATCTATTTTTGGATGAGTTGCTGTAAAAGAGGGACTGTGGATTGAGAATTACATGTATCCCACGGCAAAGTCTTCATCGAGTTCACAATCTTCATCATTTAGATGATTATCTAGAGTTTTGGACTCCAGCCATGCTGCAATTTCTTCTCGTGAATCTTGCAATTGAACGTTTTCGTTCAAATGAACACTATCTGTAAGTGGCATGCAGAGACTCGTCTCAGGAATGCCGATGACCGTATATCTTTTTATGAACATAAATCTTGAGAGAAAAGGAGGACAAAAACGGAAGAAGCGCAGTTTATTACTCTAAGACGACGCAGAAGTCCCGGGTAGATGTACCGGTACGTCTATAACTCTGTGCAATTGAGAAAATGGCTTTGGTAAGCCATTTAAGTCGTTCCATGCCGCAGCAGAACGCCATCTCTGGGAGGTGACTTGTCCAGTGGGTTTATGGCTCTAGTATGCTGAAGATGACTTCATGAAAAGAATGCTGGATATGATCCGGCATTCTGATCACAAAGTGGATTTTGTCCGGTTAATTAGTCATTCCAGCGGAACGTGCTGAAGATCTGTTCGGCGAGGGCGGGGTTGTCGGTGATCTGCTTTATACATATAGCCACTTTTCGGTCACCTTTTTCTGAGCACAAGATATACGAGGCAGAATAAATCTCACCCTTATCTTTTTTTCCAATCATACAATTTGGCACAGGCACTGGATCGCTATCCCAGGGCACCTCATCAACATGCCCTTTGATTACCAAATTTCCATACTTGTCAGAGTTCTCACTAGGTTCACTAATGCCAATATTATTACAATGGTCCAATGTGTTTGATCCGAATATTTCTATGCTCAAGGCGTCTAACGTATTTTCTTCAAAACGCTTTACATTGCTGAAGAAAATCCGGCTTCCGGTATTACTTTTTTCCAAAGAAAAAGTCGCCTTAGGGATTCCAACAGAGTATTCATAGGTATCGTTAGAATATTCAGACCAAATCAGTGGATCCAACGAAATTATTTCATCTGCACCATTGCTAGCGCAGCCCATTAAAGCCAATGTTATACAAACGAAGAAGATTGAATAGTGCTTCATAGATCTATGATAGGGAAATTTCTTGCCAATCGCCATTCAGCCACTGCCAAGATTTACCCGCCGGGGTTCGTTCCACTTGGCCATCCTTCATTCTTACCCAGATCAAATTACCATCATTATTTGCTATCAAGGAAACGGCTGCTCGCTTTGTGGCATCAGGATGCCAAGCTAACCACACATTTGCCTGTCCATTTGATGAACTATTACCATCACAAACGAATACCAGACCTTGTGCATCTGACTCAGTTGCCGTCCACTGTTGTTGTTCCACATTCCATTCAACTGCAAACTCACGACTGAATCCATCCGTTGCCTTAGTGGCGATATCCCTTGCTTCAATCAGGCGTCTTATATCAATCAAATTACCCTGAGCATCATGCACCTCAAAATGTAAGTGGGCTTTCATGCTCGTGTCATCAGAGATTTTGCCGACTTCGGCAATCTGGGTACCTGCCTCAACTTCATTGCCTTCCTGCCATGGAGTCAGTAATTGCGTGTCGCCATTTTGGTAGCCAATTGGCTGTATGTGCAGATACTCAGAGAACCATATCACTCCGCTTGCAGTTGTATGTTTAAGAATGAGTGTTGAATTTCCCAGACTATCAATCTCATTCTTTACCACAATGCCCTTTGCAACAGCATAGACAGCTTTTCCTTGATCATCATTACCTGTGCCAAAGTTCAAATCCACCGCGTGCAAGTGAGCTCCAAGGTGATAATCAGATGCAATCGTTTGTCGCCATCCATTGCCTTGAAGCGGGAAGTGCTTAGAGATCTCAGTTAAAATGGAGTCTTCAACTGCCTTCAGGGGATCATTGGCTGCTCTGGTAGACAGATCAAATGATCCACCTGCCTCAGGACCTTCTTCGACCAACAGCCTTGAGGTCGTAGTCGTAAGGTGTCCTTCATCGATTGGGTTGCCATTTCCATCTGCAAACCATGCGACGATTTTCACACGCATTACACTGATGTTTGCCCTAGCAACCGGATTTACAGGAACAGAGTATGAAAAAGCAGGGGGCAAATCGCCACTGAAGTCATATTGATGACCGGTGGCATCATCCACTATGTACACTCGCACATGATGCAGCGGTCGTCCGGCATCAGCTAGATCCCAGCGTACAGTGACCATTCCGCCTTTCGAAACCGGGCGATCTGCGGCAGAAACCATGTTCTGCTCAGCGGCCAAAGTTATACCTTGGAATAGAAAGGCAAATCCGGCCTGCGTGAATGCGCTTTGTACACGTCTTGCGAAGACATCAATATTTGTACGTGGGATGGCGAGAAGATGTGCGGCATCCACACCCGTTACTGCCGCTGCCTTGTTTGCAATTGTCGTGCGTGCACTACCGTCATTTTCGAGCCACAATTTCTGTGCAGTACCCAGAATAATCTTGCCAATCATTCCGTGTGAGTCGACTCGCTCTTCCAGGTTTCCAGGAACCGAATGAGTTGCGTCATATAGGGCGATTGCCTGTGGCAATTTTGTGATATCCGTACTGCCGCCGGTACCCGGATCTATAAGTAGCGTTCGCTGTACGACTCTTTCCTCTGCGTACGCCAGCACCGCCCTCTCATAATTCGCCGGATCCGCCACACTCGGATCAATCGCCATTCGCTGCTGCTTCCAAGCGACAAAGCCCGGATCCACAATTCCATTATCCACCACTGCCGGTCCGGTGTAATCGGAACCCTTCCACTCCAGCTTCCACGTCCCATCCGGCTGCCGGGTCGCAACGCGCCTGTCACTGGTTTCACCCTGCGTCTTCAGTGTTCGTCCATCCGTCACCATCCTGCCATCCGGCATGATAGTTGTGATACTTAGGACCCCGTTGGCCGGCACTGTGAAATTGATCGTCACAGACTTGCCCTGTTGTGCGCCGAGCTGAAGCGAGATTTCATGCGCCTGTGGCGTGCCATAGCCTGTGACGACCCGCACAGTCCCGCCTTGTCTGCCGTCATTCCAGACGTTGAGCAGTGCTTTGCCCTGAGTGGGAGTGGTAGCTCTGCCCGTATCAGCAATTTCCGTCAGAGCCGGTCCAACCCCCTCTGACCCGGAGTTGATGTCGCGAATTGCCAGAATATCCGTGCGTACAGTCATCAGTTCCGGCGGCAGAATCTCTTCCAGTGTTGCTGATTGGCGATGATGGACGTTTACGTTGATGCCTTGCGGGTCATGCCCATCCGGATTGCCCATGTAGATGACGATCTGCTCGGGGGCACCCGGATGCAGCACCACGAAGCCGTCGATGAGATCGAAGTATTCAGCGGGGAGCGCGGCATCGCCGCCAGCCGTGTGATATCTGACGTTTGTTGCGACTGCCCTGTCATTGGTGCCGATGAGCTTGATAACGCTGTACTGCGACGGGTCTCTCCGGATGCCGACAGCGTTCGGTGCGAATCGTCCAAGAGCCAGATAGCCCGGACTGCCGCCGCGGCGCAGTGTGTCTTCAGTTTGTTGCCAGTTCTGCGTCAACGGAGCCACCGTTGCCTGCGCCATATCCTGCGTAAGCTCATCCAATCTTGCCCCGCCATTTCCGGTGGAGACGATCGCAATCGAGCGCACCAACTGGCCGATATTGATCACGCCACCGCCATTGATATCGATGTAGCGAGTCGTACCTGTATCTGCACCGATCGCCAGTCGGCTGCCTCCGCCTCCCAGATACGTCACCTTTACCGATGTGATGAACTTCTGGCCGTCGCGGAAAGTCAGCACGACATGATCCCGGCCGTCCGGCCCGGCCTGCAGTCCCGAACCGACTACCTGCAGCGCATGACTGCCGCCCTGCTCTATCTTCGTGCTGCCCAAGTCCCCCAGGTTTACCGTGGTGACCTGCGCCAGAGCCGTCAGTGCCAATGAGCTGAAATCGGTAGTGTTCAGTGTCTCCTCAGCTTCCTCTTCCTCCTCAGGCTCATTCTGTGCGATGAACAATTCCACGTTTGCCAGGGCATCTGCTTCAGCCTGATCCTCGCATTGCTGGATCAAGCTGGCGATCTGCGTGGTCAAACTTGCAACCCCTGCCTGTGCCGCCTGCAGCGCCGAGGTGTAGGCGGCAGTAGGCACCTGCTGGGTTATCTGAGTGGTGTAGTCTTTCCATTCCGCCACAGCTCCTGCGTAAACGAGGATGCTGATGCTATCCATGACCCGGTTAGCATTGATCGTCTGCGTGCCGGTGAAGGTCACGTACCCGCTGCCAAGATTATATTTACTGAGGCCGCCCCAGCTTTTCAGTGTCAGTGCAGAGACATATGCCGGAGCGTCGAAGTTCACGACCAAGTGTGATCCGTTTACTCCCGTGCGCAGACTGCCATCGGCCATCGCCATGATCGGCGTGTTCCCGCCGCGGTACACCTTGGCACCGCCGATGCCGGGGATAGTGATGGGGTACGCGTCAGGCAGATTGCCAGCCGCAATAGACGAAAAGGTCGATGTCACGTTGCCGGTGACAGTTTCCGTGACCGGATGGGATGTCAGATCGTCCAGTGCGGCCTGGGCTGCCGCCTTGTCCGCTTGTGCCTGCACCAGCTGGGCTTCCAGAATGAGCAGCTCCGCGCTCTTGGGGGCTGGCAGCGTTTCTTCACCGTGCACTCTGTCTACTTCAAAAGTAATCGAGTCCAGCACAATGCCGCCGACTTGTACGACCATGCTGATCTGGTCGCCGAAGCGGTTGACTGTGAGTGTCCCGCTGCCGCTAATAGAGGAGTAGTGGTTTGCAGAGTCACTGACATTGATGAGGCCAGCGCCGTTGCCGATGCTGTGATAGGTGATGGACTTCACGAATTGTTGGCCATCCAGCAACGACACGATGATGTGGTCATTGCCGTTGGTGCCCGAGCGCACCGAGCCGTTCTCCTGGATGAAGCTCTGTCCGGTACCGGTGCTCACCCGCAAACGGCCGGTATCCGCATATTCCAAAACAGAATTATTCGCATTTGCTCCGGCTGCCAGGGTATCGAAGTTCACTGTTACCGCTTCTGTGTAATGCTCTGCTTCGGGATTGCTGGCAATCAGCGCTTCGTTGAGAGGCACAGGCGCCATTGTCGCACTCGGCATTATGTACTTATGCAAGCCTTCCAGGTTCAGCTGCACGCTGCGAGGGGATCCGGATGAGGCCGGGCTGCGTTGAGGCATGAGCCTGCCTACAACGTCACGTACGGTCTGCAGAATGCCCCAAGTGCGCTGCTTGGAGTGTGTCTGGCCTTTCAATATCGGACCGTGCTGAGGGCGTTCTGTAGTGTTCTGGGGAGCGATTGGATCGCCTACAGCAACCGAATACTTGTCGATTGCGGCTGCGAGAGTGTCAGGAGAATGATCTGCGATGTTTCTTGGGCTGCTTGGCATGTGTGAGGGGAGTGAAAACAACCTCATTCAATGCCTACAAGACAGAGGTCAAAAGGTGCCATTGAGAAGCGCACCGGTATCAATCGGCCTTTTGCTTGTCTGGGAGCGGACAAAAGGGTGTTCTAGACCCCCATGGAACGGCCTGATTTGGGGCTCAGGCCCATGGTCTGGTGACATTCTTGAGCCGGTTGGCTAGAAGCCAAAAAGTACGGTTTACTTTGCATTTTTGGTGATGGCGACATAAAAGCCCTCTGGCAACCATACTTTACATACTGAAAAAGTAGGGTAGAGTGCAGGTTTGTCTTTTCCCAACCGCATGATCGTCCTCCCCTCCAGCGTCGAGTCCTACCTCAAAGAGGCCGGATTCTCAGTCACCGAGATCATTATTCTGCAAAAATTGCTGATAGATGATGCTCTTACCCTCCGCGAACTGGCTGCCAAGACCGGCAAAAGCACGGGCGTACTGGATCAGGCTGTGAAAAAACTGATAGGGAAGAAAATCCTCAGCCGAGAGGTGATTAATGATCAGCCCAAGTACACGCTCATGTCGTTGCAGCCGATTCAGGACTGGATGCAGAAAGACATGAAGCAGAAACACGAGATGTTGGAGCGCCGGCATTCGAACTTCGAATCCTTCGTAGCAACGCTGCAAATGGACAAGCACCGGCCGGAAATGCAGTACTTCGAGGGGTGGGATGGTCTGAAGAAGGCATACGCACTACTCCTGGAGCCGCAACTGGAGCTGCTGGAATACGATCCTATTCCGTATAAAGCCGAGGATGATCCGCTGCGTGACTTCAAGGTCGAGTATTTCCGCGAGCGTCGCCGACGCAGGATTTATTCCCGCATTATCGGGCCGGACACACCGCTCGCTCGACGATTCCAGTCACGCGATCCGTTTGAGTACCGCAAGACGATACTGATTCCAGAAGGGGATTTTGGGGTGCATTTCCATAAAGTCATCGTCAACGACATCGTGGCGTGCATCGACTACTCCGCGCAGCGTGCTTGTTTTATTCGCTACCCGGATTTTGCCAAATCCGAACGGGCAGTATTCGAGAAGCTGTGGAGCCAACTGGAGAAAAAGGTGGATTTGCCTCTGAGTGAAGAGCAAAAGCCAGCAGTTCCTGTGGTGACCGTTGTGCCACTCAAGACGCGCTTTCTCTCTCAATTACGGGAGTTTTTTCTTAACAGGGCAAGCATTCCTAGTTTCCTGATTTTTGCGATCTTGGCCGGGACGATTACGTTTGGGTTGTATCAACACACGAAGAATTTGAATTTTCAAAGAATACGGGAGCGAGCACAGTCTATCGCTACTACAGGCGCCTTCCAATTTGAAGTGCAGGATGTTGAGAAGCTTCAGGTTGAAGCTGATTGGCAACGACCTGAATGGTCCAAAGTCGTCAATCAATTAAAGCTGATTCGGGAGTCGAATGAAGATGTGGTGTTTGCGTACATAATCAGGCGCAGCAAAGATAATCCCAATTTCGGTGAATTTGTCGCCGATTCATATTCCTTGAATCCGTACGCAAATATCGATGACGATCCCAACAATGATGTAGATGTGAAGGTCGACGCAAATGGAGATGGGATCATGAATGCAGCCGACTCAGGAGCGAATCTCTTACAATGGCCAGGTCAGCCATATGACACAATTCCTCCAGAGGCCTTTGATGGCTATAGCAAGCCCACGTCGACCAGTGACTTCTATGAAGACCAATGGGGGAAAATGGTTACTGGTTATGCACCAATTAGGGATCTCGATGGAAAGACAGCTGGAGTACTTGCAATAGACGTTCTTGCAGGGACACTTTCAGAGTTGAATAAGCATTCATTTAATTTCATTCTTTGCTTTCTCGGAGTATTTCTTTTGTTTATTGCCACTCGTTTTGCAGCACAAAATAAATCTTTATTCAGAGAAGCAATTAAATTGGTGCAGGTCAGAAATGTAGTTGCCTTGCTCACGATTTGCAGCCTACTTGCACTGGGGATTACATATGGAATGCATACCTACACAGCGAAACTACTGCGAAATCAGCTTGCAGAACAACTAAAGTCAATTGCGTCTACAGCTGCCTCTGAGTTTGAAGCCAAGGATTTAGACGAACTTCATTTCGCAAGAGATATGAAAAAAGAGGCGTATCAGAAGGTTTTTAAAAAACTGAATGAGATACGGGATAACAATGAAAATATTGTTTATGTATACATAATGCGACGTACGGAGGATCCAGAAGTCTATGAATTTATCGCAGACGCTGATTCTAATTACAATTTACCCTTCTTAGTCGATTTGAATAATGATGGAATTTTAGACGAGACTGATGAGGCGGTTGCACCTGGAGTTCGATACGTGACTTTGTCTCGAACTTTTCCACTTGGTTTTGAAATGCCAGCAGCAGATATGGATATGGTTGTGGATCAGTGGGGGACATTTATTTCCGGGTATGCACCAATTAAGGATGCAGAAGGAAGAAATATAGCTGCTCTAGAGGTTGATATGGATATTTCAAAAATTAAAGAAGCAATGACAGCAAAGTTTAGCTTTCCATTAGCTTTTTTTGGACTTTTTTCGTTATTACTAATGAGTATAGCAACTGTCAGTACCATCAAGAAGCGATTTCTTATTTAAAAATTCCTTCTCCTAAGCTTCTGCTTGATGCCTAACCACTTCAAAATTAGCTATTTATCCACTAGAGGAACTAGTTTCAAAGGAAGTTCGATGTAGAAAGTGGTGCCAACATTTTCCTGACTTTCGTATGTCATTTTTCCGCCCTGCGCTTCGATTGCGCCCCTTGCAACCCTAAGCCCTAAGCCATTTCCCTCCTTGCCAGCATTACTTGCACGATAAAGCTCTTTGAAGATATTTCCCTGCTCCGCCTTTGGAATACCAATACCATTGTCCTTAACTGCACAGAAGAGGGTGTTATTTCTAAGTTCCACATTAAAGTTCACATTTCCCCATTCTGCCTTTAGGGCAGTGTATTTTACGGCGTTACTCAGCAAGTTATCCAATGCCAACTGAGTGTATTTACGATCCAGTGTCGCAGTTGGAAGGGGATTGACCGGTAATACGACGTCAAAATGCACCCTTCTTTCTTTTGCGTGATTTGATGCCTCTTCAACAACTTCCTTCATCAAATCAGCTAAGTTGATGGGCTCAGGCGAAAGTGGGAGCTTATTTAAGGTAATTTTTGCGGCATCGAGCACCATTTCCGATTGTAGCCCCATTTTCTGCGAGGCTTTTCGAATAGTGGTAATACTATCTTTTTGCTCCGCATCCATTGAGCCATATGTTCCGTCCAGAAGGAGTTCAGTCGTATAGTTAATAGTAGTTAGAGGACCTTTAAATTGATGCGCTACCATATGTAGAACAGAATCCTTTTGCCTATCTAGCTCCTGAAGCTGGTCGTTAGCTTGCTCCAAGTCCATTGCCAGCTTTTCAATTTTCTTTCGAGCGCCGACCTCTCGCTTGCCGCTTTTGACAAGTAAAATTCCAAATCCTAACGACAAGAGGAAAGTGATTACGGTGAACGTTTTATCAGATGTGTCTTTTAAGAAAAAGAATTGCGATCCAACCATTATAACTAAAACATAGGCAAGTAACTGAGATCCGATTAGTCGAATTTTTAGAATTTCCAGATTGGTAATTGAGTAAATAATTATGAATAAAAATACTGGTAGCACAAACAGGCTGTAGAGATTTATCTCGTAAATGCCAGTTTTACTTGATATGTATTCGGTTACCGAGAAGCTTGCAAAAAACATTACCAGCGCGAAACCAACAGTTACTATTTGCCAACGCTTGTTATTACTAGCTTTTCTCCAGGCCCAAAGGCCGTAGAACATAACAAATGCAATCACAAGTACCTCAATCCCAAATTTGTACTGCGACAAAAAATCGTTATTCAGAGCTTCGCATGTAGGTTGATAGAACGCAGAAATTGATTGGTTATTAAATGTTATCCACCAAGCGGGTAGGGCAAGAATGGCAATAATAATTTTTTGCCATAAATAAATGTCCTTTTCTCGAATTAAGATCGCAAAGAAGTAGGCACCAAAGAGGTAGGCAAGAATATTTATATAATCAAGTGGCGCCCAAAAAAATGAAACTAAGTCATATTTATCCGATGTCCAAAGAATCACATCACCTAGAAGCCATACACAGAAACTGCCTGTAAATAAGGCGAATACCTTAGAAACAAGCGAAAATTTTGATTCAACAAGTACAAAGGTGCTTACTACAAAAGTAAGCATGGCAGGGATTAGGTGCGAATAGAATGCTATCGCATGATAGTCTTTTGTTGTTTCAAAACATGTGTTTAAGTCCATAGATATTATTTGAGCAGATTTTTGTTTTTTATTAGTCGTATTGCTTCAGGATTTTGAGAAAGCCAAAATCGATCTTCCTGCGTCTCTATAGGTAATAAGGCAACTATAATCGGCTTTTCGCCTGTTACCTTCCAAGCTTTAATAAATGCAGGTAAAAATACATCTCTAACAAAAGATAGTTCTTCGCCGTTCAGAATGAAATTCTCAAATAAAATTCCATTTCTAATAAATAGCGAAAGATACTTCTCATAGTAGATCCTGGCACTTCCCCCTATTCTAGCAAACCATTCAGAAGCATTAAATAACAGCTTTTTGCTATCAGGGTAAACAGACTCAAGAAGCTCATGGTGGAACTCAATCAATTGCTGATTCCAAGTAGTTTTCATCTGATCCAGCCTCTTGTTGTCGCTTATATTAAACTCAATAATATTTTTGGGGCCAATCTTAGTATTTTTCTCTCTTATGCTTTGAATAAACCTTAGCTTTCCAAGTGAATGCTTAACGGGATTAACAGATGCAAATTTGTCGCTATGATGCTCAAAAAGAAGGGGGTCAATTTTTAATGCATCAACGATATTCATAAAGTATTTTAACTCGTTATTGGGAGTGCAAAGCTGCCGGAAAATTACAGCTTTAAATTTATCTGTCATCGGTTTTGGAATATCATTTTTAAAATAGCTTTTGAGTTTTTTCTCAAGGCTTTTGCTATCCCACCTCCTTTGTATTTCCATCTTTGCTTTCAGAATTGGAGTATATACAAACTCGTTAAAATACTGCTGATTAGCAATAATTTTTTCGACTATGATATTGTCTAAGTTTGGCTGAGTTTTCATATCGGAAGGGTTGTACAATTTTCTACGAGTTCGTCGCATGGGACAGGCTCACATTCAATTAAGCCATTCCTGCACTCATCCGCGCAGGAGTTGTAGGTACATTTTTGAAAATCATAGGATTTAACGTAAAAGCTTTTGTAGTTATCCAGGCCATTTGGCGGGCATTCTTCATTTGAGCAGTCTCTCGATGCGCAAATTTCACTAGAAGGATCGCACTCTGCCTCGATCAGGTAATCGTAATTCTTGGTAACGTAGTACTTATAAAAATTTGAGCCTATTGGCGCAATAATGGCCATACAGAGCACAAATGTCGCTGCCAATATAAGGTGCGCACGCATCACCTATTATTATATCTCTAAATGATTAAAATTACAAATAAACTTTACATATTGTAAATACTACTTGCACATGTACTTTTTCTCTTCAGTAAGCCCTTGTTACTAATATTGTGCCGACAAATACTAACCCAAAGCTTAACATCTTTATTTTGATTGATTCCTTGGTAAAAAGCTCTTTTGGAGCCTTTAGAGGGCTCGCTAGATAGTAAGCCCATCCAATACCAATCACGAAAAATGGCTGCAGATTGGCGAAAATTGCGACTAAAGATAGTGGTCCATCCAAATAGGCTAGTGTCCCAAAGTATTCAGCAAGAATATATAAAATCGTCGTAATTAGACAAAGAACCAGGAAACCATGGCTTGATTTGATTGTTGTATAAGTCGATTTGCGTACAGTTGAAGAAAAAATAGGTACGACTAGAGATAGCAACTCTCGTCCTACTAGCAACCAGAAAAAAACAGAGAGCGCATTTCCCCCGTTATCTACAGCAACTTTTTTTGCAAGATAGTAAGGCAGATAGAGAACAGCCAAAATCGAAAAGAGCAAAAGGGTACGTCTGAAGTTTATGTGTTTATGATAAAGAGATAGCAATAGAGTTCCGCCAATAATTAAAAAGGCACCGAAAGACTGGTAAATCGACCACTTTTCTCCCAAGAAGATAAATCCAGTTAAGCTTAGTAATAACGAAAGAATAGACCATGATGCATTTAAGACAGAGGCATCGACATGTTTAAGGACATAGAAAAACCACAAGTCTCCGAAATAAGCAGTAATCCCAAATAGCAAAAGTGTCACACTCCAGCTTGATGTGATATCAATGTTAAAGCTAAGTATTAGGAGCAGTGGCAGGCTTATCAGTGACTGAATCCAGGTAAGTACAACTGGCGATTTAATGTGGTGATGTACTAATACAGAATTTAAAATATTTACTAACGCCCAAGCCAATGTGCTCAAAAGCACGAAATAAATCCACATGCAAAAATCGTACATCTAAAAGATCTAATCTGATAGTTTGACTTAAATTTTACAATTCTAGTACGCCTTCCCCACGATAATCCGCTTATCGAAAGCACTCGGCTTCCCAGAAATCGGATCTTTCAGGTTTTTGGCATCAGCTTCAGCTGCAAACGGGAAGCAGCGGTACGTACCTCCGGTTGTATCAGCTTTTAGCTTGGCCACGGTCTCCGGAGTGCCGTCCCAGGCGATACTGGCCCACTTGCCATCCTCCAGGGCCTTCTTCACCTCGTCGTAGCTCTGTGCCTGCACCGTCTTCTCCTGCTGCAAGCGCAGGGCTTTCTCAAACAATGCCTCCTGGTCCTCCTTCAGCATGCGGGCCACGACGGCCGGGGCTTCCTTCAGGCTGGTCTTCACCGCCTCCTCGCGCGTGCGGATGCGGCTCTTCACGATGCAGCTCTGCTCGGCCAGGTCGCGTGCGCCGATTTCCACGCGCACAGGCGTGCCGCCGCGGATCTGGTGGAATGTTTTGTCACCCAATCGCAGTTCTTTGCGGTTATCCATCCGGACCGTGATGTTGCCGTCGATCTGCTCGAACCCATCGGTCCGGCTCTGGACCTTGTAGGGCGTGGCGCCGGTGATGGTCAGTTTGCCGAACGGGTCTGCAAAGTTAGCGATCTCGATCGCCAATTCACGAGCGGCCTTCTCCACAGCTGCGTTCTCGGCCGGTTCGCCGGCATAGACCGGGAGCACTGCGGCTTGCACCGGTGCGATGCGAGGAGGGAGCACGATGCCGTCATCATCGCCGTGCACCATGATCATCGCGCCGATGAGGCGGGTGGTCACAGCCCAAGAGTCATACCAGGGGACAGTCTGCTTCTCGTTCTCATCCAAAAACGACACAACCGGCTTGCCGTCGCTTCCAATCAAGAAGTTCTGCGACAGCATGTGGCTTGTGCCCATCTGCAGCGCCTTGCCGTCCTGCATCATGCTTTCGATGGTGTAGGTGCCGATGGCTCCGGCAAACACCTCGTGCTTGGGCTTGTCGCCTTTCACAACCGGGATCGCCAGCACTTCCTCGCACAGTTCGGCGTACAGATCCAGAATGCCGAGCGTGAACGTGCGGCACTGATCCTGTGTGGCGAAGATGCAGTGACCCTCGTGCCAGTGGAACTCGGTCGTGCGCAGGAACGCGCGCGGCCGCTTTTCCCAACGCATCACGCTGCACCACTGGTTGGCCAGCAGTGGCAGGTCGCGGTGGCTTTGTACACGTCCCGAGCGGCTGTACCAGTCGACGAACAATGTCTCTGATGTCGGGCGTACAGCGTACGGGTCTGCCAGCGGTTCGCCGCCGGCTTCGGTGACGATCGCGCATTCCGGAGCGAAGCCTTCCACGTGTTCCTTCTCACGGGCGAAGAAGCTCTGCGGAATGAGCATCGGCAGCATGATGTTCTCCACACCCATGTGGCGCAGGCGCTTGTCCACGTACTTGCGGATGTTGGCCCAGATGGCCGTCGACAGTGCGCCGAACGTGATGCATCCGGTGACAGGGGACTCGTCGTACAGGTCCGGTGCACGGCTGATGACATCCTGATACCACTGAGGAAAGTTCTGGGCGCGCGGGGTGACGGGGTTTTTGGCCATAAGATGTGCCGAGAATACAGCAACGGCCGGGGGAGAGGTAGACCTGATGCAGCGCCGGTTTCACATCGGCACAGAGCTCCTAGAGCATGGCATCTCGGGCACTTTTCCGGTATACTGGATGCAATGAATTTTTATCCCTGGAGACGCATCTTCCCCGTTCAGGGCGAGGCCAAGACGCTTCTGCGTCGTTTGCGCGCCGAGCGCGTTTTTCCGCTAGCCAGCGTGAAGTGCGTATGTACCAGCCGACACGTGCGCTTCATGATTTTGGGTATCGGCCAGATGCACCCGGTGCATCAGGGCAAGTTCGGATTCTTCAAGGCCATGCGCATCGCGCTCACGCAGTCGTGGATCTTCAAGTCCTGCAAAAAACTGCACGAGGTGGAGCATGTCGACATCTTCGGACAGGAAGGATTCGCCTCTGCTCCCGGCGGTTCGCGCGCGAGAGTCGTGGATGAACTGTTGCAGGAAGTGAAAGCCGACGTTGATCGTTCCGGCCCGGATGAGTTCCTGTCCCGTACGGCGTCACGTTGGAGGAAGGCGCTGAAGCACGGAAGACAGGCCGAAGTCATCGCAGAAGCAGGCCGCCTGAACGGCTTGGTGGTGCTGCAGGCGTTGCAGCCGGAGGTGGCGATTTTCCCGATAGAAGATGCCAAGATTCACGGCGCAGTGGGGAGAACATCCGGAGGATCACGGCCGAGATGGAGACGATCCGCGCGACTGACGAATTCCGTTCGGTGCAGGCGAAAGAAGGCCGCAAGCTCAACAAGGCCGAGTACGAAATTGCAGTCCGCTACAGCGAACTGGCCAAAGCATTCAACAAAGCGCTCGCCAGCCCGGAGCGCGATCGCGCTATGTTTCAGGCGATTATCGAACAGTCCGAGCGCGAGCGGAAAGAGCTGCTCCCCCGCAGACCGTCGACAGTCATTCTTGCTGCATTCGTCTTAGGGCAGGCTCATCGACATGGATTTCTGAGACTGGCCAGGCAGCACATCCCCGAAGACACACTCTTTGTGTGGGTGACACCGGCACCGCTCTTGTTCTGGATTCGCGTGAAGCAGGGGGCACAGTTACTGATTGTGGCTGCGGTGTTGGGGCTGATTGCGTGGAATTTCTGGATGTAAGTGGTGCATTGCTGGTGAACCCGTTTGGTATACTGGGCCTATGAAAGTCATAGCCTGGGATTCTCGTGCGGCTCTTCTTGGCCTTCTCTGTGTGCTGCCTTTCTTCATCATAAATTTCATCGTGTCGTTCCGCATAGAACCTTTCTACGCATTGCTGGGTTCGTTTCCGATTCTTCGATCGACCCCGATTTTCCCTTTGATGCTCCTACTTTTTCTCCCGGTGGGTGCTCTTGTTGCCATTCACCCGATGCTGTTTAGCGGAAAGGATGGCGTCCGGAAAATGCCTATCCTGAATACTATTCTGTCGGTGCTTGTGCTTGCGATGTTCCTCTTCATCTTCATCGGTTTAGCCGAAGACATCTATAAATGTCAGATGCTGAAGATTCCGAACTGTGATTAGTTTTTCCGAAAAATGGCTCCCTGGACTGGATTGAAGGGCAGTAAACTTTGTTGTACATATTGATTTTGATCCGGTACCATCTTCTGTATGGCCAAGAAAGTGCGAGAGCATCTTCATCACTGCGCCAAAAGTATTTCCTGCGTTTCTGGAGTCGTTTTGATCTGGTACAGCATTTGGTGGTTCATCGATTATCTCGAAGACCTATTCTTTGTTGGGCATGAAGGCTGGCTGGCACTAATCGCATTTATCGTCGGCATCGGGGTTCTGTACCTGCCGGATAAAGATCTGAACGAGTTGCAATAAGGCTTGTATTTGCCCTGAACTACCCTCGACAAGCGCCAGAAGCCTCATATAATGCTCCTGCTTTAAAGTTCCTTTTGTATCGACTATTCCCTGGTAGCTCAATGGTAGAGCACCTCGCTGTTAACGAGGGGGTTGCTGGTTCGAATCCAGCCCGGGGAGCCATTTTATGCGTGGGTGAAACCTTCGGTTTCCCCCACGAGCCCCCTTCCCAAATCGGTGCGGCTCCAGTCTGGCGAAGCCAGACTTCGCCGGTTTTTGAATCTAGATTATTTGGCTAGTACAGCGGAATTCGGACTAATTTGACAAATAAAAAATTTATATTAAATTAGTCACATGCCAACTGAAAGTCCTAATCATTACATTAGATATGCGGGTAGAATTCACGAAGAAGGAGAGAAAGCATTGCGAGAAGCATGTGAAGCAGCTGTGAGGGCAAACAAGGATAGAATATTTGTGTTGATTGATTCCTTGGGCGGCAAGACAAATTCAGGCTTGGACATGTCCTATATGCTTCAGGAATTAGGGAGGCCCGTCACAACCTATGGGGAAACAAATGTGGAATCTGCTGCCTCATTCGTATTTCTCGGTGGAGAAGAAAGAATTCTTCATCCGCGCCGACACATGATGTTTCACCCTCAGGAGTTCAATTTAGGAACTGTGCTAGAAAGTTGGTCCGAGCTAGACGTAGTGAGATACCTCACCCTTATTAAAAGTGAGCGACGTCGTTTGGAGACTCTTGTTTCTTCAAGGACAACCGTACCGCCAAGAATAATCAGGGCAATGTTTCGTGAGCACACGGTGGTCATTGATCCCGTACAAGGCATACGTTGGGGCTTGGTGCACAAAATGGAAAAGCTAAGAATTCCTGATGGTATAGAAGTGCAGGAATTCAATTATCGAAAGAAATCCGATCCTGAAGCTGGAGCTGCAGATGCTCAATAGTTACGGAATACTTTGTACAAGAGAATGATTTCCTCAATCAGCTGGTTCGTAGCTCCGGCATGCCTGGGGAGCAATTTTCGTGTTACAATCCAGATCCCATGAAGAACGATGCCAAGACACTGGCACGGGTCTACGCCATGACCTTTGCGCGCGTGTATCCTATGTACATCGCCAAGGTAGAACGGAAAGGCCGCACCAAAGCCGAAGTTGATGAGATCCTCCGTTGGCTGACGGGACTCACGCAGAAAGGCCTGGAAAGTCACCTGAAAAAAGAGACGAATCTGGAGAATTTGTTCGCGGAAGCTCCAAAGCTGAATCCTTTACGGAAGCTGATTACGGGTGTCATCTGTGGTGACCGGATAGAAGAGATCAAGGATCCGGTCATGCGGGAAGTCCGTTACATGGATAAACTGATCGATGAGTTGGCAAATGGCAGGCCGATGGAGAAAATTCTGCGCACAAAACCATGAAAATCCACCGCTTGGATCACGTCGGCGTTATCGTGAATGACTTGGCTGCCGCCAAGCAGTTTTTTCTGGATCTCGGCCTGACGGTGCAGGGAGAAGCGGGATTGGAAAGCGAACTGCTGGATGCGGTCACGGGTTACAAGAACGCGAAAACGGAAATAGTGATGATGGAAACGAAGGACGGCGAGGCGACCCTGGAGCTGGCCAAATTCATCAGGCCGGCCGACGAAAAGGGCATTCAGGATTCTGCGGCAAATACTCTCGGCCTCCGGCATGTCTGCTTCGCGGTCACAGATATCGAAGCCATCGTCGCCAAGATGAAAAAGAAAGGCGTGAAGACGTTCAGCGAGATTCAGGACTACCAAGGTGTCTACAAGCTGATCTACCTGCACGGACCGGAGGGGATCATCGTGGAGCTGGCGGAGCAGATCGGCAGTTGAATGTGAGCCGCTACGCCTTCAGATCGCCTTCAGATTTTCTCTCCAGGCCACGCTGTACTTGGCTTTCGGCCAGGGTTGCGGCAGTGGCAATGACGATGGATATCAGTGCTGCGAAAACACCCATGACAACACCGCCCGCAATGTCATCCTTGCCGCTCTGCGCCATGAAGATGTAGGCCTCTGCTCCCACGATAGAGGCAAGGAGGGTTACCGCGCAGTATCGCATTGTCCGTGCAGTACGCAGAGATTTCAGCGAGAATGCGTTGTTTTGTCGCATGTCTCTCAGCAGAGTGATCCCTTGATAGAGTGCTACGAAAAACGGGATGGATGCTATGTATACATATGCCAAGAATAGATCATTGAAGTAGATCTGAAAGAGTGTGGCGCTCGCGTTCCTGCCCTCGACCTGCGGCTCCCACAGTAGAAAGACAAGAGTGCCGATGCCGATGAGAACAAGGACTGCCTGCCAAAATAACAGTGACAGGCGCTTGAGAGGTGTATTGGTCATAGGCAAAGGGGTGAAATGTTACGAGCGCTTATATTCCAGGATATCCCCGGGCTGACAGTCCAGCGCCTTGCAGATCGCATCCAGCGTCGGCAAACGGATCGCCTTGGCTTTGCCGTTTTTCAGGATCGAAATATTTGCCATGGTGATGCCCACTTGGGTCGAGAGTTCGGTGACGCTCATTTTCCGCTTGGCCAGCATGACATCGAGATTGATGAGGATAGGCACTTGTAGTGAGGGGAATCGAACTATGTGTGCGGGTTAAATGGTTAAATCGTTTTCCTGCTTCAGCGCGATGGCGCTCTGGACCAGCTTCTGCAGTACGGCAGCGAACGTCGCGACGACCAATGGAGCGGCTGCGCAAGCGGTGGAGATGATGATGAGGCCGGGAGCATCGTCCAGCTCCGCCACGACATAGGCCAGCGGCAGTGCAGTCGCATACAGAGCGGTCATGGCGACCGCGCAGTATTTGATGATATTCAACGCGTTGATCGACAATTCCGAGAAGGCGGTGTTCTTGTCGATGTACTTGAGCAGTTTGAACGCCTGATACAGCGCGAACAAAAACGGTATCGCCGTCGCGTAGATGCCCAGTATTCCGGTGAAGAGCACGCGCGGGTATCCGGGCCATTCGATTGCCACTCCGTGCCACACGCTCCAGAAAGAGAAGACACACAGGGCTGTCACGGCGCTGCCGATGACGACGAGCACCGCTTTCAGAAACAATGTTGAAACGTGTTTCAGTGGTATGGCGTTCATACGTGAAGAAGAAAGAATGTGCGGGCATTGAAGCACATGATTTATCGAATTACAATAAAAATGTATCGTTTCTCGATTTTTACACCAGTGCACTGATCCAGTCGTGCGCGTAGACGCCCAGGAACGCTATGCCGATGTTGTAGATCATGTTTCCTACCGCCAGCGCCGGCACGACACGCCAGAAGGAATGCTGCATCAACGACATGGAAATCACGGCGAAGTCATTCGAGAGCGGCGAGAGCGTGCCATACAGCGCCAGCCCGGGCAGGAACAGCTTCGGGTGTTTCTCCGTCCAGCCCGAAATCTTTGTCAGTGATCCCGCGACATGCTCGGGCAGCAGCGCGCGTCCCTGGCGCGCGGCGAAGAACGTGAGCGTATCCGATGTGATCACCCCCATCCCGGAGAGGATGCCGGCCAGCAGCGGATTCAGCCCGCCGGCCACCAGGCCGATAAGGATCAGCGGATACGGGATGCTGGCGAAAGTCGTGATGCTCCCGAGCAGCGCGATGACATAGACGAAGACGTACGCGTTTTCGGTGCCGATGTAGCCGAGAATCGTGTCCGTGGGCGTGGACACGAGCAGCAGCGAGAAGATGACGGTTCCCGCGATGGCGCAGATGCCGATGATCTTCTTCTTATTGAGGCGTCTCATGTGGCGGCTTGTCGCGGCGCGGGGATTGCATCAGCCGGATCACGTCGGCGTCGATCATGCCGTGTTCCAGGCGTCTTCCGGAGACTTGGACGAACTGGCCGATGGGAATCTCCATTACGGGCACCAGCCGGCCGTTGTTGGTGATGACGGCGCCCGATTCGACCAGGATCATCCGGATCCTGTTATCGCGGTCGGTGATGGATATGGATGACTGCCCGACGGTGACGACATGGCCGAATATCGGTCCGCCGATGCCGCTGTTCACGTAGAGCCAGATGACAAACGAGACGACGCTGAGCGTCATGCCGCCGATGGCGAGATAGAGGAACGTCTTGAGACCCGGGTTCATAAGCCGGAAGTGTACCACAGGCACATGCTGTACAATGACCGATATGCACAAAGAGATTCAGGCATATCATGCCGCACTCGCCAAAACGGACAGGGACATCTGCGATGTACTGGCTGCCGAAATCCTTCGCGGCCTGCCTGAGGCCGAGTACAAAATCTGGCACGCGCATCCGGTATGGTTTTTGGACGGAAATCCGATCGTCGGGTATCACAAACTGAAAGATAACGTCCGGTTGATGTTCTGGAGCGGCCAGTCCTTCCACGAAGACGGATTGGCGAATGAAGGCAGCTTCAAGGCCGCAGAGGCCCGCTACCTGTCCGCAAAAGACATCGATACGAAAGCACTGGCCCGCTGGCTGAAGAAAAGCAGGGACATCCAGTGGGATTACAAAAACATCAGGAAGAACAAAGGCGGGTTGAAACGGCTGAAGTGATAGAATGCATGCATGGCTGACGTGAAGACCAAACCGACGGCACAGAGCGCGAAAGCTGCTTTGAGCAAGATCGAACCGGCCCAAAAGCGTGACGACAGCCTGACGCTGCTCGCCATGTTCGAAAAAATCACCGGTGAAAAAGCGGTCATGTGGGGCACGAGCATCGTCGGATTCGGGAAGTACACCGTCCTGTCGGGCAAAAAAGAAAATGTGTGGCCGTTGGCCGCGTTTTCCCCGCGCAAACAGAATCTGACGCTGTATGTCCTGGGAGGCGGTCATGAAGGCCGCAAGCTGCTGCCAAAACTCGGCAAGCACAAAGCCAGCGGGGGATGCCTGCATATCAACACACTTTCCGATGTCGATCTGGCAGTTCTCGCCAAGATCATCACGCTGTCGTTCCGGCACAGCAAGAAGAACTACGGCTGAAACTTTTTGCAGAACTCTCCGTAGGGTACACTCTTCGCCATGCGCACTACGTCGGTCGCGGCCATGGCTCTCGTCCTCGGTATTCTCGGGTTCGCCGCTTTCGGCATGCACGGTGTCAGCGATGCCGCCAAAGCCGTGGCGGGTGCGTCATCCAGTGCAGCGCCGGTTCCGCCTTCCACGCCGTACGAAAGCCCGATTCCGATTTTGGTCTACCACCACATCCGCGCCACCAAGCCGTACCCCAAGTCGACGTGGAGTTACAAAATGTCGGTCTCACCTTCGGTGTTCGAAAAGCAGATGCAGTGGCTGAAGGACAAGGGATACACGACCATCACACTCGACGAGTATGTGGCTCTGCGCAGCGGTGCGAAGAAGGCGGTCGCCAAGCCGGTTGTCATCACGTTCGATGACAACAACCGCAGCCAGTACGAGCTCGCGTATCCCGTCCTCTCCAAGAACGGACAGAAAGCCGTGTTCTACATGATCAGCAACCGCCTGAAGAACGCGGGGTTCCTCACCGAAGATGAAATCCGCACGATGTCTGCCGGAGGCATGGATATCCAGTCGCATTCGGTCTCGCATGCCACCATGACCAATCTCTCGGTCAAGAACCTGACCCGCGAGCTTACGGAGAGCAGGAAGACGCTGGAGACGCTCTTGGGCACGCCGGTGCGGCACCTCGCGTATCCATCAACGGCGCAAAACCAGCGCATCCGTACCGCAGCTGCAGCCGCAGGCTACGTGACGGCCACGATCATGGATCCCAGAAACGCCAAGATGACCGACGACGCCATGAAATTGCCGCGCATCATGATGACCGATGACACGGTACTGGCGAAGGTGCTTCCGTGATGACGGACGGATCAGTCGATGTTCACCGTATCCGTTACCGACAAGATCCCCACCACGTCGTACTTTTGCCACTGGTCGGAGCTCAGCATTTCGATAGGCGTGATAAGACCGCTGGCGGAAAAGCGTTCGCCGGTGTTCAGCGGCGGGTGTTGCTGGGAAAGTACGGTGAGATCCAGCCCGTAGTGTTCGCCGACATCCGTGCGCAGGCCTATGGCGCATTCTTTGCTCTGCGGGCCGTCTTTATCGCGGTGAGGCAGGCACACGACGTCGCCAGACAGCGTTCCGCGGTAGGAGCGGACATCCGATGGCTCGCCCTGCTTCTCGTTATAGATGTGGGCGTTCAGCGTGTAAAAGCCGCCGACGAGTACAACGGCGACAACAGCGATGATGATGAGTGCTTTTTGCATATGCCTACTCTACGTTCAGGAAGCCGAAAGGTAACATCGCAGATCACTCCGCCGCCTTCTTCATCTTCGCCAGGTCGAACTTCTTCATTGTCAGGAATGCCTGGGTGACGCGGGAGATTTTTTTCTCGTCGCCGGTTTGGAAGATTTCGTGGATGGCGACGGGGGAGATCTGCCATGAGACTCCGTATTTGTCCTTCAGCCAGCCGCACTGCTCGGCTTCCGGGACGGCTGAGAGCTTGTCCCAGTAATAATCGATCTCCTTCTGGTCCTTGCAGACGCACCAGCAGCGAAATCGCCTCGTTGAAGCCGAATTTGTGCATGTGGCCGCTGTCCATCGCCGTGAACCACTGGCCTTCCAGCATGAACTCGGCGAACATGATTTTCGCGTCTTTTTCCGGCGATGCGCCGGGCGGGTACTCCGCGGTCATGCCCCGTTTTGCCTGCCCTGAGCTTGTCGAAGGGGCGTCTTTGAAGACTGATACGTAGAAATCAATCGCTTCACCGGCCTTGCCCGTGAGGTCACCGGTGAACATCATCGACGGGATGATGAACGGCCGCGGCTCGCTTTCGGGCTTTGTCAGGATCAGCTGCCACGACACGCCGTACTTGTCCTGGATCCAGCCGTAGTGCTCGCTGAAGTCGGATACTTGTCCAATTTCATGAGCACGTTGCCTCCGTCCGACAGCTTTTCCCACAGCGCATCCAGGTCTTTGCGGGCGTCCTTGTTCTCCGACGGGTCGAAGTTCAGCATGAACGATATCGTCGGGTTGATCTTGAAGGCCGGCCCTGCGCTGATGCCCATGAAGTCAATAGCCGCGCAGCGTGAATGACACGATGTCGCAGTCGCCGGAGGGAGTGTCGTGAATGATGCTTGTGTGCGTGACTTTGGAGCCTTTGCCGAACGCCGAAACGTAGAAATCAGCCGCTTCTTTTGCCTGTGTATCGAACCAGAGATGGGGGACGATCTTTTGCATAATAGTTTGGAGTATACCATCGGGACGTGCGGCGACGGCGAAACTTACGGTGAACAGCCGTATGTTGACGATTCCAACCCCGAAGCATAGCGTTATGACGTTCCTACCCCATCTTTCATGTTCGATCTCTCCACAGTCAATTTCCCTGCGATTTTCGTTGCCGCTCTCGCCGCATTCTTCATCGGATTCATGTGGCACGGCCCCCTGTTCGGCAAGTACTGGATCAAAATGATGGGTATCCCAAAGGCTGAAATGGAAGCGGCACAGGCCAAGGGCATGGGACCGATGATTCCGCAGATGATCGCCGCGTACGTGCAGCAGGTGGTGGTGGCGCTTGTCATCTCGTTCCTCGCAAACGCTCTGCTGATCTCCGATGCGACGTCGGCAGTGATGTTCGCCGCGCTGCTCTGGTTCGGCTTCATCGTCACCATCCAGCTCAACCTGGTGCTGTGGGAGAAGAGGAAGATGGATTTGTACCTGTTCGAAGTCGTGTATCACCTGGTCTCTATGGTGGTGGTCACGCTGATCGTCGTGCTCTGGCGCTAGAACCGGCATGGCATCCACCTCTTGTCTCGCGCTCCTGCGCGGCATCAATGTCGGCGGCAATCACGTTATAAAGATGACCGATCTGAAGACGTGTTTCGAATCACTTGGACTGCGTGACGTGGCCACGTTTATCCAAAGCGGAAACGTGGTCTTTACCGCTCCGGCGGGGGACATGGACAAGCTGGCGGCAAAGATCGAACAGGCGCTGGAGAAGCGATACGGTTTCGCGGTTCCGACCGTGCTGGTACCGGGTGCCCAACTGCGCCATGCGGTAGAGAAAGCGCCAAAAGGATTCGGCACCAAGCCAACCGAGTACCGCTACGATGTCATCTTCCTGCGCAAGCCGCTCACGCCCGCCGAAGCGATGAAGGCACTCAGCCTGAAAGAAGGCGTGGATACGGCGCATGCAGGCAAAGACGCGCTCTACTTCTCGCGTCTGGAAAGCAGGCGGACGCAGAGCCATTTATCGAAGTTGATGGGCAAAGCGGCATACAGGCACATGACCATACGAAACTGGAACACCACCACCAAGTTGCTGGCGATGATCGACGCCAAGTGACGCGCGTTATTTCTTCTTTCCCAGATCCGCGAACCCCCGGTTCTTTTCGGCGATCTTGATCACTTTTTTCAGTCCTGCGATGTTCACGTCGTCAAGCTTCTTGAAGCGGATGCAGCTTTTACCGACGCTGACTTTGCCCAGCTCTTTCTTGTGCGTTTCGGCCACGTACTTGCCGTCCACGACCGAGCATATGTACAGGCTGATGTACTGCTTCTGGTTCGCCAGAGAGATCACCGGCCATTCGATCGGCTCGTGCTTGTAGTTTCTCCACGGGAATGAGCCGTAGCCGATCATGTTGTAGGCGAAGTGCGGCTTCAGTTTGGGTGCGGTTTTCTGGATGAGTGCATGCACCGCATTCATGAGCTCCTTGCGGTCGGCCGGTACGGCGTCCATGTACTCCTTGACGGTCTTCGCCTTGGTCGCTTTGAACATGTTCATGCGACACAGTATACCACGCCCTATGCCAGGCTCTTCTTGTGCAGATGCCGGTGCATGATTTGGCTGACGAGCACGGCACACAACACGATCAGGCCGTAGATCACCAGGATCTCCCAGGTACGGATGCCCTCCGGCAGATACGACTTCAGCATTGCGATGCAGAACACCGAGTACCACGATACGAACGAGACCGCGCCCATCGCGAATGACACCGCGCGCATTTTGACCATGGTGACAGGCCTTTTGCCGTGCAAGAACGAGAATTTCACCATGTGCGGCGCGATGAATTTGTGCATCAGGATGCCGTTTATGGTCAATACGACCAGAATCGCGGCCTTGGACAGGAACGGAGCCGATTGGCTGTAGGCGGCGGCATCCGAGAAGAACAGCGCGATGCCCGACAGATACAGCACGACCAGCGCGGCCACGATCAAATTGGAGAGCACGCGCATGACCTCGGCTTCTTTCCGGGAGATTTTCAGGTCGCGCAGGAAGTTGAAGAACAGGACATCGGTGATGGTTGCACCGCCCATGCCGACTGCGACTCCTGCCAGATGCAGCGTCAAAAAGATGCGTTTGTGTGCCGAAAAGAACTCGATGAGCGTCTCTTCCATGGGTTGGGCGGAGTGTAGCCCAGCTGCGCGCGGCGCTCCAGGGTGGTGAGTCTCCGCAATCGCTCAGGCATGTCACGCTTCCCGTTGAAGCTCCTGACCTGCCTCTTCCAGAGTGGCCAGGAACGTTTCCCATCCTCCGTTCTCCGGCGGAACGGGAGGCTGCGGAGGAGGCTGCGGATTGCGGATCATATCCTGCAGTCTTGCGAAAACCGCATGCGACTTGTTCGCAGCTTCTGTCTGGTTCTTTGCGATGCCCAGCGCCACGCCGGCCCTCAGTACATACGCGTTGCCCGTCACCTCTTCACCATTGGCACAGCGGATGCGAGTGCTTCCTATCATACCGGCTGTCAGTTCGGCGACTGATGTATGAACGCCAGCGGCGAACGTGGCGAGATCGGCCGCGACGTTTGCATGGAAATACGGCGCATGCATTTTCCCGGTCGTGACGACCGGATAGCCCGCTGCCCGTTTCAGCGCTGCCAGGTACTCTGCCCCTTTAGAGGCACCTCTCGCGTTTTCAGCCATGCCAAAGGCAATGCCTCCTTCCCGCAAGTACGTGTCGCCCGTGACGCGGCCACCGCTTTTGGTGCGGATGGTCACGCTCTCTATATGACCTGTGACCAGCGCCTGCGGTGTCGTTCCGGTCGCTGCCGCGAATGCCTCCAGATCGTGCCGGATATTCCCGGCATCTGTGAAGTAGAGCGCGTCGCGTTTGTTGTACTCGTGGATGCCGTATGCAATGCGCTTCAATTCATCCAGTCCGGTGGACTGCATGGCGTACGAATCCCTTGAGCCCGTCGCCCAACCGAATGACAACACCGCGATGGACAGGTATTGGGGACCGTTCAACTGCTGACCGTTGCTGCAGCGGATGGTTACATGCTTCATATGCTCCGCACTCAGTTTCTCCGTCGTCACGCCGGCTTGTCTTGCAAACTCGGATAAATCGCGCTGCACATGTAGGCGACTGCGGTAGTACCCGCCCAGAAATCCGAGCATCGTGGCTTCCCACTGGTCTTTGCTGTCGTACCGCACGAACTGGATGCCTGGGGCCTGGCGTAAGTTGTTTTTTGAACCTGCGTAGGCTTGAGGCGGGCGGATCTCGTCGCTTACGTACGTTCCTGCCTTACTGCCTGAAGATACAAGAACCTGTCCTCGGGCTTTCTTGAGGAATGTAAAAAGATAGTACGGAAACCTGTCAAATTTTGTAGTGCCCGGGCGCCCGATTTTCAGGTCATAGCACCCTTTGAAACCATGAGCTTCCAATAAACGTTCAAATTCCTGCACGCGGTCGGTTGCTTCGGGAAGATCGATGCCCTCACCGCCACCCGGTCCGATTTTCTTTCCTTGCCCCGTGGATTCGCAGAAAACCAGATCAACGTCTTCCGTCTTTCCCGGATCAAATCCGGGCACATCCGGCTCCTGAAGCAGCAAAAGCTCTTTCTCGGCCATCCATCGCCGCACTTGCTCCATGATTGCCTCAAGCCCTGCCGGATCCGGCGATGCTTTCAGGAGACGATCAAGCTCCAGCAGATGACGGCCGACATCATCGCCAAGATTGCCGGGCGTGAGAGTGTCACTCATAAGTGAATTATGACATATTTTCATAATAAATCAATAACTCTAACGGGGCTTCTGCTGCGTTTTCTAGCGCAAAAATCGGTTTGAGATCCCGAGAATGATACAATCTGGGAATGCGCCGATCTACCATCTTTACTGCTTCCATTCTGGTTTCCGCCTGTGTTGCCGCTCCGTCATTGCCGGAGCCTCAAGCGGTTTCTTCATCGATGTCATCGTCCGTCGCAACGCCGGTTCAAACCGAGCTGGAGCAAGTGCCATCCGAGTTGTCGATCGATCATCTGTCAAAAATGCGGCTGGAGGGGAGGGATCTCGTGCTGGAAAAAGTGCTGATCAACAATGAGTCCTACACCCAGCATCAGATTTCGTACTACAGCAACGGGCTGAAGATCAGCGGCATCCTGAATATCCCCAAAGGCACAGGGCCGTTCCCGCTGGTGATCTACAACCACGGGCACATCCCGCCGGAGATCTACACCGTCGGCCGCGGGCTGCGCCGCGAGCAGGACTACATGGCCAAGCAGGGCTTCGCCGTGCTGCATACCGATTACCGCGGCCATGGCGAGAGCGACGAGAGCCCCGATACGCGCGAGATCTACGACGCCGGTTTTGAGTACGCCATAGACAGCATGAATGCGATTCTTGCCGTACGTGCCGCGAAGTTGCCGTCCATCGATGCAACCCGTGTCGGCATGCTTGGTCACTCACTCGGCGGTGGCGTCACCCTGGATGTGCTTACCAGTCACCCGGACTTAGTCACTGCAGCCGTGCTGTACGCGCCGGTAAACAGCGATGCCTGGGAGAACTTCGTCCGCTGGCGCAGGGAACGCCCCGAAGGCGACCGCACCATCGCGGCGCTGGGCACGCGTGAAGAAAATCCGGCCGCATGGGATGCGCTGTCCTCACTCTCGAAGCTCGGCGACATCGCGACGCCGATCCTGCTGTTCCACGGTACCAATGACAAAGACGTGCCCAAGGCGTGGTCGGATGCCCTGTTTGCAAAGCTGATCGAAGAGGAAAAATTCATCGATTACGTCGAGTACGAAGGCGAAGGCCACGAGTTCGCCGGCCAGTGGACCGACTTCATGCGCCAGTCGGCCGCACACTTCCGCCGCTGGCTGACGCCGGTAACGCCTGAAGTGCTTGATCCTGCCCGCGTCACATTGAAACCGTTCGGTATCCGCATCGATCCGGCAACCTCACCGGTACAGCCTGAGAAATTCAGCGGTTACCACACCGGTGCCGATTTCGAACTGAAAGAAGGGGAAGACGCTCACGCGTTCCGCGTTCCAGCCATCTGTGAAGGACCAGTCGTGAGTGCGCGCACCGCAAGCGGTTACGGTGGCGTGCTGGTGCAGCGTTGCAGTATCGACGGTCAGGAAGTGACAGTGCTGTACGGCCACCTGGACGCGGCATCCATGCCGCCCCTGGGCACCCAACTCCGCCGAGTCGATCCGGTCGGGCGGCTGGGTACAGGCTTTTCCTCCGAGACCGACGGCGAGCGTCCGCACCTGCACCTGAGCGTGCACAAGGGGACGGCGGTCGAACTGCGCGGATACGCGCAAAAAGAAGCGGATCTTTCCGGATGGATCGACCCGCTTTCTGTGCTCAAGTAAAAGCCGTTCAGCGCAGCGTCGCCAGAATCTCTTTCATGCGTGTCCATGCGGCGTTGCGTGCAGCGACATTCGCGCCGCTGCCGGAAGGATCTTCGCCCAGGCGCATGAACGCGTGGCCGGCACCCTCGTAGATCTTGTAGTCATAGTCCTTGTTCGCGTCTTTCATGAATTTCGCGGTTTGCTCGACTGTTCCGGTGATGCGGGCGTCAGCCCCGCCGTAGAAGCCGAATACCGGCGCGGAAATGTTGTCGTACGCGGATGCATCTGTCGGAGCCGTGCCGTAGAACACCAGTGCTGCCGACAGGTCTTCGGTCTCGGTCGCCAGCCGGAAGGACTGTCCGCCACCCCAGCAGAAACCGGCCGAAACGATCGTGCCGTCGCTTGCCTCGATGGACTTGGCCCATTCGGTCACGGCTTTCAGGTCAGACATCACGTCATCCGGCTTCAGCTGCCCGATGGCCTTGGTCGCCTCATCGGGCGTCGGGAAGTCGCTGGTACGGGTCATCTCGTCGCTGAAACCCGAGAGCAGATCCGGCGCAACCGCGATGTACCCTTCTTCGGCTACCTGGTCCGCCAATCCGCGCGCCCAATCGTTGAGGCCTTTGTTCTCGTGAATGAGCACCACAACCGGTGCGGACGTACTGACTTCCGGGTAGACCACCCACGTGTAAATCGTCTTGTCGCCGTTCTTCACCTCGACCCATTCCTGGTGGCGCGGCGAATTGCTGAGGCGGTCGACGCTGGCCGCCATGCTGCTGTCGTTGCCGTGGCTGCTGTGCTCGTCGCCGTTCATGGCCTGCTCGGACGGTGTGCAGGCGGCAAGAAGAAGAAATGCCAATGGAATGAGGAGTTTTTTGGACATATAGAAGGGGGAGAATGCTATTGCTGACGGACGACGGGCGAAAATCTTCCGGGATTTTTCCTCTACTCGGATTGCCTCAGCGAGACCTCTTTGTACACGGCTTTCGATATATCCGCGATCACCGATGACTGGACTTTGTCATCATGACCCCGGGTCATCACGCAAAGCAGGTACGGCTTTTTGGGGTGATAGATGATGCCACAGTCATGCAACTGTTCTTCGGTTACACCGTCCGCGTTCACAAAACCGAATTTGTTTGCCGTTTCAATGTTTGGCGGAAGGCCTGCGACGATGCCGTCATCAAATTCGGCTTCGCTGAGCAGCTTCAGCGCCTGCTGCGACATGGTCCGGTTGAGGTATGACCCGTTGAACAGCGTGCGGAACAGTGATGCGTATGACCGGACCGTGATATACGCCGAACCGTCAGGATTCTGCAGCGAGATGCCCAAATCCACGAATGTCTGATCCATGATTCCCGGCGAGAGGGATTCCAGATGCAGCCGCAGCACTTCTTTCGCGGTATTGTCGGAGTAGACGATCATGCGGCGCAGGGCCTCGCGCACCGTGTAGGTTTTACCGGGCAGCAGGGTTTTGTCCGGATCGGACAGGTTTGCCAGATCGGGCATCAGATCTCCGACTGCGACCTCGTCCTCCATGACGGCCGGGTGGGATTCGGAATATTTGAACAGCGCGATCATGACCGGCACCTTCAACAAGCTGGCGGGCGCAAAGCGTTCCGTTCCTCCTATGCCGAAAGGCGTGCCGTTCTCCAGGTCCCGGAAGTACACCGAGACATGCGTGACCATGCCCCGCTTCTTCCAGTCGTCGATCCTCCATATCAGGTCATTCAGCAGCATGTCGTACTCCTGGCTCTTCGGCGGTTCGTCCTTCTCGCATCTCCAGCGCGGGTTCAGCAAACTGAAAGCCGTGTCACAGTCACCCGGCACGCCGTCATCTCTGGATGTGGCGCAGCCCGTCGCCAGTACGCATATGCCAAGCACCGCAACGCACGTCACCCGGCGAAAGGGGATGCGCGAAAGGCGTGATGCTGAGTCTGGCATACCTGACATTCTCCTCTTTCCTGGCTGCGTCTCAAGCCGATCCGGCCTTGAAACAGCGTCATCTCAGAACTGCAGTTCCTTCGCCATCTTCACTTCCAGCAGATCGATCGTGCGGCCCTTCTCGAAGAAATGCAGTCCGATCTCGCCCAGCACATACAGGCCGATGGCCACTTTCCATCCGATAATTGTAAAGAGGGCCGTCGCCGAACTGCAGAAGATGATCGTCAGCAGCCACCCCCACGCAATCAGTCCGGCGGTGTTCCAGTGCACGTCCCGCACGCGGACGGACGCTTTTACTCCGGCGATGGACGATACGACGGTGTGCGTTGTGCTCATCGGCACGCCGCCGAACGCCGATGCGCCGATGCACAGAGCAGATACGGCTTCCGCTGTGACGCCTTGCCATGGCTGACAGTCGTTTTTGGCCATCTTCTTGATGCGCGCGACAATGCGCCATCCGCCGCAGAGCGTACCCGCGCCCATGACCACGGCGCAGATCAAAATGATCAGCGGAGTGACGGCGAACGTATCGGTCACACCGCCCAGAAGCAGCACAAGCGCGAAGACGCCGACGAACTTCAATCCATCATTCCAGCCGTGCACGCCTGCCACCAGCGTCAGCGTGGTCAGTTGCAGACGGCGCCAGTTTCGGGCCGATACCTTGTACCGTTTCTCGATCATATGAACCAGCCGTCCCAGCACCCAGGACATCGGACCGGCCACCGCGATGGAAATACCGATGCCGTAGGCGATCTTTATCCAACCGGCTGCCATCAGAGCATCCGCGCCTCCGCCGATGTATGCGGCTCCTGCCAATGCGGCGAACAAGGCATGCGATTTGCTTACAGGTAATCCGATGACAGCGGCGATCCTTCCCCACATGACCACACCGCACATGGCCGCTGCAATAAGGTCCAGGTTCACCGCGGCGGGGTCGATAATGCCTTTGCCGATTGTCTGGGCTACGGCGGCTCCGAAAACAAGAGCCGGAAGCAGTCCGAGCAGGTTGGAGATGGCTGCCCACCACAGTGCGTGTTTGCGCGATAACAAGCCGGTTGCAACCGCAGTCGCAGTGGCATTCGGCGCGTCCGTGTATCCATTAATAAACTCGGCACCCAGGACGAGCGCGAGTACGAGAAGGATTTCAGGTGTCATGCGGACAACTCTAATGTAACGCGGCAAAAAGTAAAATAATCGCGAAGCACTTCCCCTTGCACATCCAATCGACCTGAAAAAATGTGTACAATGCCGGATACATGCGGCTCCCGTCATTTTTCCGTTGGCAGCCTTCCGCGCGCGTCATCCGCTCTCTGCGGATACTGGCGTTTGTGTCCGGTGCAGCGGCGATTTTCTGGATCTGCACGTACAAGATCATGGACCGCGATTTCTGGTGGCACATCAAGGCCGGCGAGATCCTGCTGGATACGCACGCGATGATCACGACCGATCCGTTCGCGTACGCGCGGGCCGGTCTGCCGTACCTGGCGACGCATGAGTGGCTGGCGCAGATCGTTTTGTACCTCGTTTATCACTTGAGCGGTGCAACCGGCACCATTCTGTTTCGCGGCGTTATCGCCTGCACGTCGGTCGGATTGTTGCTGATGCTGGCCAGGCAGTGGCGGATCGCGTACGCCGCGCTGGCAGTGTGGGCGGTGGTGATCATGAAAGGCAGCTTTCTGGAGCGGCCCCAACTCTTCACCTTCGTGTTCTTCTGCGCATTTGTGCTCCTGGCATTCAGATTTTTAGATGCCGTCGCTCCGCGCATCCGTATGCGCATCTGCGCCGCATTCGTTGTTCTGGAAGTGCTGTGGGTGAACATGCACGGCGGTGCCGCGTTGCTCGGGTGCGCGATAGTGACGTTCCTCGTGCTTCAGGCACTTGTGAATGCCATGCGAAGGACAGGATATGCGCGTGATGCATTGCTCCCGGCCGGAACGCTGGTGCTGATGGCAGTTGCGCTTGTGCTTCCGCCCAACGGCTTTGCGACCATCGATTATCTTTCGCAGCTGATGAGCGACCAGACCATCGTGTTCATTGCCGAATGGCAGCCGCGCGGATGGAGCGCATACCTGTTAGATCTGTGGCCGTTCATCCTGCTGTCTGTTGCGGCTCTCGGATCCGGCAGAAAGCATATGGTCTTCAACGGCTTGCTGCTGTTGGCCACGGCATATCTCTCACGTCAGGCTATCCGCCACGAGGTGATCTTCGTCTTCGCATCGATCGGCACCGTGTTCTATCAGCTGGACCGCAGCACATTCCCTGCGCGGGCTGCAGTATGGATCAACCGTCACCGGTTCGTTTTTGTGGCAACCGCCATCGCGGTTTTCATCATTGCGGTGCACACCGCTGCCGGCCGCTCATTCGAGTTCGAACGGCGCGACAATTTATTCGGTTTCGGGCAGTTCGATCTGGCGCGCGGTGCAACCGACTTCATCGCGAGCGAGAACATCGGCGGCACCATGTTCAATACCTACGGCATCGGCGGATATCTCATCTATCGCGGGTACCCGGACCGCAAAGTGTTCATAGACGGGCGCAACGTGGATTATGGCTTCGATTACATGGCGCGGGCGTATGCAGCCGGTGTGGATGCTTCGCGATGGAAAGAGCTGGAGGACACATACAACTTCACCTACGCAATTGTCGATTACGATGCCATCCAGCGCGAGAAAGATCTGCCGTACAGCACGATTCTGGACAAGGACAAGCAGTGGCCGCTGGTGTATCTGGACGACTGGGTAGCCGTCTACCTGAAGGACATCCCGTTCAACCGGCCGCTTATCGACCGGCTGCAGTACAAGTTTGTCAGCCCGACCACACTGCAATTCGACAGCGGTTTCGACCTGGTTCCGGCGGCTGATTTGCCGACGGTGATTCACGAGCTGACCCGCATTCGCGACGGCAACCCCCAGGGAGTCAAGGCAACGCTTGCACTTGCGAAGATCGCGCTGCGGCAGGGGCACGAGGAAGATGTCGTCGCACTGACATCCGATGTCATGCGTATCCGCCCGTCCATGCCGGAGCCGTATGCGATTTTGGCGACGATGTATGTGAACAAAGGGCAGTGGAACCCGGCCGCCGACGCGTATCGCACGCTGCTCAGATTGGCCGGCAACAGTTATCCGAATATCAACTACGGTTTCATCGTCTCGGTCTTCGACAAGGCCGGATATACCTGGAGCGCACGGCGCTACCGTCCGGCAGGCTCTCCGCCGCCGAAGCCGCAGACCGCAAGCGGAAGCGTCGCTCCGTCATTGGCTGTGAATCCGGCGCAGGACTCCGTCTCGTTCAACGACCGCGGCATCGCCGAGGCCGAGAACGGACGTTTTACGGATGCAGAGGAATCGTTCCGGACCGCGATCAAGCTCAACCCGTCCAACGGCACGGCATGGAGCAATCTCTGCGCGCTCTACATGAACATGAGCAAAATCATCGATGCCGAAGATGCCTGCAATCGGGCCATAGGGATCGATCCGGAAGCGGCGGATGCGCACTACAACCTGGCGTTGGTGTATTACCAGAGCGACTCAATGAAAAATGCGGAGAAAGAAGCGTTGCTCGCGAAGAAGTTCGGCCGGCCGGCCGAAGCCGACAACCTGCTCTTGTTAATCCGCAAGAAGAAGCCGTAATACACTTCGTGGCACCGGTGATCTTTGGTACTCTTTTCGCGCTCTGAAAAAGATCCCGCTTCTACCGGCTCGCCTCGCACTCAGCATTTCGGTGTTTATCGGAATGGGGATCGTCTTCGCCGGAGTACCCGTTGCACACGCGGCTATCGTCAACACGCAGCCGATTTTCACGCTGCTCGGGCAGTCCGATGGTGACGTCACTGCGCCCCAGCCGATCTACAACAAAGCGGCGATCCACGACACCGCCAACAAGCATGGCCTGAGCGCGCCGCTCATCGGCATGGCGTTCGATGTGACGTACCACCGCCTGTTCGTGTCCGACACGAGCAATAACCGCGTGCTCATCTACAACCTGGATGGCGGCAACAACCTGCTCGACCGTATTCCGGATAACGTTCTGGGGCAGATCAACTTCTACGCTAACGCGGTCGCCACCACGCAGATCGGCATGAGCGCGCCCAACGGGTTGGCATTTGATTCCACGAACAACCGCCTGTTCGTCGTCGATACGACCAATAACCGCGTGAAGGTCTATGACACCACGACGATCGTCGATGGCATGAACGCGAACAACGTGATCGGCCAGGCGACCCACATCGTCGCGACAGCCGCCACCACGCAGGTGGGTTTGAACGCGCCTACCGACGCAACGCTCGACGGCACGGCCACCCGCCTGTTCGTCGCACAGAACACCGCAAACCGCGTGACAGTCTTCGATGTGACCGATGTTGCTGACGGTGAACCGGCCATCAAAGTGCTCGGACAGGCCGACTTCGTGACTCCGACCGCCGCAACGACCCAAGCCGGCATGAACGTGCCCTATGGTTTGGCATATGACACGGCGACTGACAGGCTTTTCGTGTCGCAGGGCACCGGTAACCGCGTCACGGTGTATTCGGGATCAACTTTGCTTCTGAGCAACGGCATGGCAGCCACCAAGGTGATCGGGCAGGCCAACTTCACCGCCACCGCCGTGGCTACCAGCCAGACCGGCATGAGCGGACCGCGCGGCCTGACGTACGACGAAAGCCGGGGCTTGCTGTTCGTGGCCGAGACGACAAATAACCGCGTGCTGGTGTTTTCGGGCTCCGTCGCGAACCTGAGCAACGGCATGAACGCGACCCAGGTGCTGGGACAGCTGACGTTCGGCACCGCGACCGCAGGCAGCACGCAATCTGGTTTGAACGCCCCGAACGGGGTGGTAGTGGATAGTGCTAACAACAAGGCGTACGTGATGCAGTCCGGCGCTCACCGCGTTTCCATTTTCAACCTGGTGCTCTTCAACCGCGGAGAGAACGCCGGCGACGTGCTCGGACAGTACGACGACACGACCGGCGCGCCGAACCCCATCTTCACGAAGGCGACCGCAAACGACGGCCCCAGCCAGTACGGCCTGAACGTTCCCCAGGGCATAGCGGTGGATCCGCTGAATCACCGGTTGCTCGTGGCGGACATGACCAATAACCGCGTGCTCATTTACAACCTGGACGCCAACAACACGCCGATCGACATGTTTCCGGATTACGTCCTGGGCCAGCCCAACTTCTACACCAACACGGTGGGCACCACGCAGGCCGGCATGAGCGCTCCGGCCGGAGTGGCGGTCGACCTGGGCCGTAACCTGATCTTCGTGTCGGACATGACCAACAGCCGCATCCTTGTTTTCAATGCGGCAGTGCTGGCCAACGGCATGAACGCCGCCAACGTGCTCGGGCAGATCAACTTCGTCACCGCCACGGCGGGCACTAGCCAGATCGGCCTCTCGTCACCCAGGCAGATAGAGTACGACGGCAGCACGAAGCAGCTCTACGTTGCTGATACGGGTAATAACCGCGTGCTGATTTACGATCTCACGATCATCCTCGACGCAAAAAACGCCGCCTCGGTAATCGGGCAGACCGACGGATTGGCATCGCCGGTGCAGCCGATTTTCACGAAAGTCGCGGTCAACGACGGCCCGACCAAGCTGGGCCTGAGCGCCCCGACGGTCGGGATCGTGCTGGACGAAGTGAACCACCGCCTGTTCGTGTCTGACTCCGGCAATAACCGCGTTCTGGTGTACAACCTGGATAGCAACAACATTCTGATCGACCGCATGCCCGATAACGTCCTGGGGCAGACGAACTACTACACCAGCGCTGCCGTCTCTACCAGGGCCGGTACCAGCGGACCGGCCGGCTTGTCATTGGACAGGGTAAACAACAGGTTGTTCGTGGCACAGACCACGGGTAACCGCGTGTCGGTATTCGATGTCAGCAGCATCACCGACGGAGAAGACGCCACCAATGTGCTCGGACAGGTGAACTACACCACTGTCACCGCAGTCACCTCGCAGGTGGGCATGAACGTGCCGACGGATGTCGCATACGATCCTCCGACCGGCCGTCTGTTCGTTCCCCAGACCGGAGGCAACCGCGTGACGGTGTACAACCTCACCGGCGGCTTGGCCGATAACCTGAATGCCAACAACGCGCTTGGCCAGAACGACACGTATATGGCGGATCCAAGCCCCATCTACACCAAGACCGCTGCTCATAACGGTCCGAATATTTTAGGTATAAGTGCGCCGGTCATCGGCATGGCATTGGACAGCACGGGTCACAGGCTGTTCATGTCCGACACGGTCAACAACCGCGTGCTCGTGTACAACCTGGACGGCAGCAACAACCTCGTCGATCGCATTCCGGATAACGTCCTCGGGCAGCTCAACTTCTACAGCAACGCGGCCGCCAACACCCAGATCGGTCTCAGCGCGCCGAACGGCCTGGCTTTCGACAGCACCAACAACCGCCTGTTCGTGGCGGAGGCGGGAGGAAACCGCGTGAAAGTCTTCTTTACGTCGTCCATCACCGACGGCATGAACGCGATCAACGTTCTCGGCCAGATCAACTTCACCGGCACGACCGCCGCCACGACCCAGGTCGGTATGAACGTGCCGACCGGCGTCGCGTACGACGATGCCACCGGCCGCCTTTTCGTCGCCCAAATCACCGGCAACCGTGTCACCGTCTATTCCGGCTCTCTCCTGCAGCTGACCAACGGCATGCCGGCCACGAAGATCCTGGGACAGAGCTCATTTACGGTCACGACCGCCGCGACCACGCAGGTGGGCATGAACATTCCCTACGATGTCGCGTTCGATGCCGACACCAGCAGGATCTTCGTGTCTCAGAGCACGGGTAACCGCGTCACGGTCTACTCGGGATCGGTCGCCAACCTGACCAACGGCATGAACGCCACGAAGGTGCTGGGCCAGACCAACTTCACGAACACCGCGCTCGGCAACACGCAGGTAGGTATGAACGCGCCGCGTGGCATAGCGTATGACGGTACCAGAGACCTGCTCTACGTCGCTCAGGCAACCGGTAACCGTGTCACCGTCTACTCGGGATCGGTCGCCAACCTGAGCAATGGCATGAACGCGACGCAGGTGCTGGGACAGGTGAACTTCACGACCATCACGGCGGGCAACACCCAGGCCGGCGTGAACACACCGACAGGCGTGATGATCGACGAAGCCAACAACGAAGCCTACATTCTGCAGTCGGGTTCCAGTCGTGCGACGATGTACGATCTGTCGACATTCGTACGTGGTGAAAATGCCGTTGATGCCATCGGCCAGTATGACGACAGCACGGTCGCTCCGCTTCCGGTCTACACGAAGACTGCCGCCAACAACGGTCCGAACAGGTTCGGTTTGAGCGCTCCGGTTATCGGTCTCGCGCTCGATCCTACCGATCATCGCCTCTTCGTCTCCGATACCGGCAATAACCGCATTCTTGTGTATCAACTGGACGCGAACGATCTGCTCGACGATCGCATTCCGGACTTCGTGCTCGGACAATCAAACTTCTACAGCAACGCGCCGGCCACTACCCAGGCCGGTCTCAACGTGCCGGCCGGCATCGCGTATGACAACGCTACCGACCGTCTGTTCGTCGCGCAAAATACAGCGAACCGTGTCTCGGTTTTTTCCGGTTCCGTTGCCGAGCTTACCAACGGTCTGAACGCTACCAAGGTGCTGGGTCAGACCAGCTTCACGGGCGGCTCGCCGAACACCACTCAGGGAGGTATGAACATTCCCTACGGAGTGGCATATGACGCGGCCACCAGCCGTTTGTTCGTCTCGCAAGGTGCAGGTAACCGCGTGACCGTGTACTCGGGTGCAGTCGCCAACCTGACCAACGGCATGAACGCGACGAAAGTTCTGGGACAGGTGAACTATACCGCGACTTCCGTCGCCACCACGCAGGTGGGCATGAGCGGACCGCGCGACCTGGCCTATGACACGACCAGAAACTGGCTGTACGTGGCTGACCTCACCAACAACCGCGTCCTGGTCTATTCCGGATCCGTCGCCAACCTGACACTCGGCATGAACGCGTCGCAGGTGCTGGGGCAAACCGTATTCACTGTCGCCACACTGGGTAACACCCAGGCGGGCATGAACGCCCCGACCGGCTTGGGATACGACAATACCAACCAGCGCCTGTTCGTCGCGCAGACAACCGGCAACCGCGTGACGATTTACGATCTTGCGGCCATCGTGAGAGGGGAACCCGCCATCAACGTGCTGGGCCAGCCGAACTTCACAACCATCACGGCCGGTGTATTCCAGGAAGGTCTGAATGCGCCGACCGGTGTGCTGACCGATCCCGCGCATAACCGTGCCTACGTGCTGGATTCCACCACCAGCCGTGTGCTCTCGTACAACCTGACACTCGGCATAGGCAACGGCAAACTGGCGAACAAAGTTCTCGGGCAGACGAACTTCACCAACACCGCGGTGGGCAGTACGCAGAGCACGTTGAGCTCGCCGTACTCCGTCGCGTATGACTACACTACGTCGCGCCTGTTCGTGTCCGATCTGACCAACAACCGCGTGCTGGTGTACTCCGGTTCGGTGGCCCTGCTTGCCGACGGCATGAACGCGACCAAGGTCATCGGCCAGACGACGTTTATCGCCGTAGGCGCCGCCACGACGCAGGCCGGTCTTAACGTTCCCCGTGGCATCGAATACGACGAGACACACAGCAAGCTGTTCGTCGCGCAGTCGACGGCCAACCGCGTATCGGTATTCTCAGGTTCGGTCGCGCAGGTCACCAACGGCATGAACGCGATCAAAGTCATTGGCCAACCGATCTTCACCACTGCCACTGCCGTCACCTCGCAGGCCGGCTTGAACGTGCCGATGGGCGCGTACGTCGATGAGGAAAGCAACCGGCTCTACGTCACGCAGAGCACCGGTAACCGCGTGTCTGTTTTCGACATCGCCGCGATCAGCGACGGTGAAGGCGCGGTAAACCTTCTCGGCCAATATGACGGCCTGAACCCACCCGGACCTGCATACCTGAAAGCCACGGCCAACAACGGAATAAACCGTACCGGCATCAGCGGCCCGCAAGGCTTCGTGCTGGACACGACCAATAACAGGTTGTTTGTGGCGGATTCCGCCAACAACCGCATCTTGCTCTACAACCTCAACGACGCGCATCTTCCGGCCGACTTCATCGCTGACGGCGTGCTCGGTCAGCCGCTGTACTGGCTGGGTGGCGTGAACACGACGCAGGCGGGCCTCAGCTTGCCGGCAGGATTGGCGTATGACCCGACCGGTAACACACTGTTTGCGGCGGATTTCACCAATAACCGCATCGTCGCGTATGACGTGAACTCTGTCACAGACGGCGAGAATGCCATTGCCGTACTCGGTCAGCAGACGTTCCTCTCGGCTACGGCCGGTACCAGCCAGGTTGGTTTGACCGGTCCCAGGCAGCTCACCTACGACCGGACGTCGGGCAAGCTGTTTGTGATTGATGCTACGAATAACCGCGTACCGATTTACGACGTCAACCATTCGGGCGACAACACCACGAACAAGTTCTTCTACTTCTTCGGGTTCTAGCCAGCGGTTTAGTACTCTCTGACGCCTTTCAGAATCACAGTCAGGCCGCTGCCGGCGAACGTGCTGCCGATCTGATCCACGTCCAGGGTGATGATGGAGTCTTCGGTGAGCTTTGTGGTCGAGAAGACCGCATTGCCGCCGCCAAGCAGCGCTCCCGAATTGATCTGCGGTCTGGTGGAGAAGATGGACGAGCCGTCTTTCTTGATGTTCACGATCAGCGCCGTGCCCGTCGGTGTTCCCTTGATCGCCATGGACACGCTGGTGAGTGTGACGTTCATCGGCATGATCACCTTGGCTCCGATCGATGTTCCAATGGACTGCGTGCCGTCCAGGAACCATGCCATGCCTCCGACCGGCGTGACCCACTTCGGTGCACCCGTGCCCTGCGACACGAGCAGCTGTCCGGAGAGACCTTTCGCGGACTGCTTCAGCGTATTACCGCTGGAGTAGACCACTGCGCCCGAGACGGTCATGTTGCTTGCCTTCAGCACAGAGCCGGAGATGGTGCCGCGCACCGTGAGCGAGCCTGTCATCGTGTCGCCTGACTGGTTCACGTAGCGCGCGTCGCCGTCGACCTGGTCCATGCCGCCACCCGGCCCGCCTTCGCCCTCTGCGTCGGTGCCACAGGCGAAGTTACCGTCTGCATCGGTGTCGATGGAGTCACAGTTGCGCAGACCGCTGACTGTCAGCGCGTAACCGGACATGGTGCCGACGATATCCAGCGATGCCGAGAAGCGGAACTTTTGCGTGTTGTGGATGAACGACAGTGTTTGCGGCAGCGTGCTGTTACCGAATGTCATGACCGCATCGGCGGCATCATTGTCGCTGTTGAACGTGATGTTGCCCTTCGCGCGGATGTTCAGCTCTATGGCCAGGCCGCCGCTGCCTGTCAGATTCCCGTCCAGATGCAGATCGTCGCTGAACTGGAAGCGGCTCTGCGGCACATTCCAGTACAGCTTTTCACCGGTCAGATCCCCGAAGCGCAGTTCCACGTCCGTTGTTGAATCGCCGTCGTCGATGATCTGGAACGATTCGGTATTCACGATCGGTCCCGGATCTTCGGCATACGCTTTTTCTGCCGCAAATCCGAGCAGCTTCAGCAATGTGCGGAGGATCGGATGCTCTGCCGGCTGTTCGGTCCCCATCGTCGATGTTGCATCCTCGCTCGCGCCTACCGATTCGTTGCTCATGGCGAAACCGAACGCCATCGCAGACACCAGCAATGCCACAATCGTTCCTGCCAGCCATTTCTTGCGGTTGATCGTCGGCACTGTCACGACCGTGGCGTTCATGGTCACCGGGGTGTCCGCCGTCATCACCGGAATCGCAGCGGCAAGCGGTGCACCGGCCATACGAGCCCTGAGGCGCTTACGCATGTGCAGAGGGCTGTCAGCGAAATACAGGCAGTCGCGTTCGATCACGCGGCCGATGGCCGACGGCGATGCGTCGACTCCATGCTCTTTCTGCAGCGCGACAGAAATTTCTTCTTTACCGGTCTTCGGTGCGGATTTGCGGTATGCATGAATAAGCGCGACCACATCGGCTGACAGTTGCGTTGAGCGCACCGCGTGCGGACGGCGGCTCTTGTCCTCCAGCGTGGATGGATCAGTCGGATCGAACCGGTCCAGCCAGCGCAGCAGCGCATTCGGCGTCGTGCCGAACATCGCCGCGACATCGTCCATCGACTGGTCGTGTTCCAGGTACTGCAAAATGCATCGCAGCCGGAGTTTGGCTTTGTCGCTCAGCGTGTTTCCGTCCATCCAGAGATGGAACTGTGCGATGTGCTCGGTGCTGATATCCGGACGGTGCATTATTTGTGTGTTGGTTTTTCCGAGATTTCTCATAATTATAGCCGAAAATGGCCTTTTTCACCAGACGTGCCTGGACTTCTCCGTCACCAGACTGAACTGCGCCATAACATTCGCTCAGCCCAGACCCGGCTCAAAACCTGTCCAAACTGGTTCCAGGACGCCTGAAACAGCCATTCTTTTACTGTGCATGCATCCGGACTTTTGCCCCGGAACAGGCTCTATGGCGCTCGTTCTCTGCGGCCGATACTCAGGCGTTCCAGTCCCGTGCCATGAAGCGTTCTTTGCTGCCTGTCAGCACACGCATGACCTTTGCCAGGTTCCGCCCCCGGGCTTCGTCCGACTTCAACCACAAAAAATAGCGCAGCACCTCTTTTTGGCGGCTGGGAATGAGCTCATCCCATGCATGTTTGGCTTTTGCGTTTCCGGCCAGCGCGTCACCGAACCACTGTGGCATCGGATGCATTGGCCCGTTGCGGTATGCGCTGTCAAAGCTCACTTCAACCGATACGCGGTCACCGACGCCCGTACGCGAGTCTTTGCGCACACTGCCGTGCAGATACAGATAAAAACTGCCGTCACCCGCGGGCATCATGTTGATGTGCCAGGGCTTGTCCGGTTTGCCGTTGATTTGCACCAGCACCGGCATGGGTTTCTTCCAACCGGCTTTGATTTTCTTCGCGCGGGCGGCGCTCACCGGAATGTACGGATTGGCGTCGCGGATGAGCATCACCGATGAAAAGCGCAGAGACGGCATGAAAACTGCATCAGCGTAGCAAAATCAGGACAATCTTCCGAATGCCGCCCGCGGGTGCTGTACGCTGGCCGTATTTATTCCCTGTATCCGTCATGCGTATCAAGCTCACCAGCGTTCCGATCATCGATCTTCAGAAGGCCGTGGCGTTCTATACGGAGAAACTCGGCTTCATCAAAAAGCAGGACATCCCGATGGGGGACACCAGTTTCATCACGGTCGTGTCGCCGCAGGAGCCGGATGGCACAGAGTTGCTGCTGGAGCCGAACGGCAATCATCCCGAAACACAGGCACTCAAGAAGTCCCTTTTGAAAGCCGGAATCCCGATCACGGCATTCCAAGTCGACGACATCCAGGCTGAGCATGAGCGGTTGAAAAAGGCAGGCGTGACTTTCACTATGCCGCCGACCGAGATGGGGCCTGTGACGCAGGCTGTCTTCGACGATACGTGCGGCAATCTCGTCCAGATCTATCAAATCTGATCATTGACAAAAATAAAAAGTAATTCAAAATACATCAATGTTTGAGTTCTGTCCTGCAGGCCAGACCCCGGGAGCGCCGATTATTCCGAATGTCAGAAATGAATTCGGCACACTGAAAACGGCTGTCGTCAGCGGATGCAGTTCGCCCGAAATTCTTGCCGTTGCTGATACTTCCACAATCGCGGAAGCGGCAAAAGTTTTTACTGATCCGAACGAAGCAAGCGATGATATCCGCGCGCATTTTGCATTCACCCAACTGCTGCGTGCGCGGGCGGTACGTTTACTATATCCGCATCTGGCGGACATGACTCCCACGCTCGAGAATCAGCAGGACTTTTTGGGACACGGTTTATACTGCCGCGATTTATTGGGTGTGGTCGACAATCATGGGATTCTGGCGACGTTGTCAGAATTCAGGGAAGACGAAAGAAGCCGCTATCAGAACATCCTGGAACGCTTGCCGCCAAGCGCCGTCTCTGACTCTGATGGATTGTTCACCTGGGGGAACGCGTTGCTCTACGGAGATTCGCTGCTAGTCGGGCTGGAACACGATGACTATTTCGACGATGTGCAGCCGTACACGGAACCCGGTCGCTTTGCTCTGCAGGTTGCCGATCATGAACGCAAGCGCAGAGGCATAGATTCGATCAAAGCCATTCTGGGTCAACGGCGTTCGCCCCGTCAGATGGTTGTCATTCCAAAAAACTCTAACGAAGATCTGGATTTCGGCATTGCGCCGTTGCCACGGCGTTCCCGGCGGGAGAAGCGGAAGGCAATCGTCAGGCCAGACCTGTTGCATTCTGAGGCGGCGGACGCGCTGTACAGCCAGTTCGATGATCTCATGATGATGCCCGATCCGCGCGAGACGATGGGTTGCAATATTTTGTGGCTGGACCCGGAGACCCCGGTCGTTTCCGCCGAAGCCGTGCAGACAGTTATCCTTCTCAGGCTGCTCGGATTCAATCCGATTGCGATGCCTCTCGGTTCACTTATGGACAGCAACAAAGGTGACCTGGATCCGGGTGGTTGGCGCTGTATGACCGGCGTGCTTGAGAGGGCGAATGATTACAACGCCGATTAACCCCCCTAAATAGTGCATGAATGGCTTTCCTATGCCATTCTAAACATTGACAAATAACTATAAATATGTAAAAATACAACACTTCTTTCCTTCATCCATGCTCGGACGAGGTCTTCCGCATCCGGATGCCCAAACAGTCGAACTCCTGCAGGCGTTCGAACCGTCCGTCCTGCGTGGCATTCCGGAGGCGCCAAGTGTCCAAATGAGTGCGGCTGATACCCTGCGCTGCCAGCATGAAATGTGCAGGAACCTGTTCGCCGCATCGCACACCCGCCCGGAAATCGATACACACCGATTCGGCGCCGATAATGTGAAGAGTGCAGATATCGCCAGGCATTCGGTTCACATCGCACAGCTTCTCATCCGCCAGCTCCATGCGCTGGCTGAGGGTGGCACATCCATGGATGAGTTCGTCCAGACGCAGGCCGTGATCGAACGTGCGTTCGTGAATACCGACGTCCGCAGCCATGTGCTGAAAATCCTGCAAGAACGCGGGCTTCTGTCACATGTGCCGGAGCTGCACTGGACGGTGAACCGCATTGATTACAGCAAGCGTATCGGTCTGGATGTCCCTACGGCGTTTGGCAGACTCGCCGGATCCAAGCGCGGAAAAGTTCTGGAACTCGGGCCCGGTAACGGTGCATTCAAAAAAGACATGCGTCGTCGCGCCGCGCCGTTCACGCACATGGCGATCGCTGATAGGCTCTACTATCCGTTGGCGCCGCTGATTGAAAAGCTTGTGGACTGGAAGGCACTCGAAGCAAAAACCGGTATGCCGGTTCCGCAGGAAGAGCGTCAGTTACTTAGCGATATGCTGATGAAGTTGCTGCTGATTCAGGACGGAAAGACCGATGGCGAAACGGTAGCCTATGACGAAGAGGTGAAAGCTGCGCTGCAAAAAGACGTGAACGCCATCGTGGAACATCTGCCACGCAAAGCCCGTCGGTTAGCCGAAACCAAGCGCGTGCCCGACAAAATCAGCCGCCATCGTGTTGGCGAAGACGGTTCGCTGGAGACGTATTACCCGTACGACGTGTTGCCCGCAGACACTCCGTCTTTTAAGGCAGCCGCAGATGCACTCACGGAAAACTGCGCTGCATATCTCACCGTACCCAAAGACGTGCGCAGCCTGGTCGACGTAGATGCCGCCGGAACTCTTGCAGGCGACTTGAGCAAATTGCAGCTGGTATCCGGATGGGCGAATGCGATCATCTCGGTGCGTGCGGGCGTCTACAAACGCGGCGAAGACTACGTGAATCTTATGGTAGCCGGGCATGATGCCATGGACCCGGAGGGGGCATATCTTGGCGACGATATGCGCGACAACGACGGTTGCCGCTCACGCCTGAAAGAATGGCTGCTGATCCGCGCGAAGATCCGCCAGTACAACCCTGACGTCGAGATATCCGTCATCACCGGCCCCGCGTTCCCGGGTGAGGACGAGTACCAGGGCCCGCGCGGAGTGCCCCTCTCGGTGATTATGACGCCGCGAGCCGGCACGCTGGACCGCATCGGAGGCGCCAAGTTGCTGTTGTCGGACAAGCATCAGATCCGCACACTCGATGAGTTATGTGCGGATGAAGAATATTTGCGCTTACTCGATCCGTCCGGGCGTTTATTGCAGGAAGTGCGTGATGCTAACGTGCAGAGCGAACCCAGATCTCAGGGAGCCATGGCCCAAGACCCGCACCAGCAGCCGATTCTTGCGGCTTAGCGTTTCTCTGCGCGCTCACCAAGCATCTTCCAGAATGAATTGAACAGGATCCGGAAGTTATCGGCGATTTCAGGATGCCGGATGGCAATGCCGACCGCCGTACTGTGCTGGAATGAGAAAATGCTGACGAGATCCTTGGAGATTTTGATGTCGCAGGTGAACGGAAAATCTTCCGGCGTCATCGTGCGTGTTTCGCGGTGCTCTTTGGGTGTCGAGATATTCACCGTGGTGTTGGACGGGCAAATCACGCGGTTCCAGATTTTACGGTCCACACGCCGGGCGATGTGCTCTTTCACGTAGTCCGGAAGGAACGCGACCATTTCGCCCTTGTCCTCGAAGCTGTCGATGGGGGAGTGCAGATCCAGAATCTTGTCATAGAGTTCGATCATCCCGTCACTGCCCTCGTAAAACTGCACTTTAGGCAGCACCGCCTGGCCGCTCATCATCTGCTGCAGGTCTCCCATCACGCGCTGCATCTGTTTCTCTTTCTGCGTGATCTGCGCATGTTCGCGCTCCAGCAGCCGCAGGATTTTTTCCGGCGGTTCGGCCGTGAACAGGTACACGTTGTTCTTCTGCGTCATCGACGCGAATCCTTTCCGCGCCAATTGCTGACAGATGTATTGGGCGGTGCTTCGGGGTAAACGCGCGCGCTTGGACAATGAAGAAGCCGGCGACGTACCGGTCTGGAGCAGCAGCACATACAGCGCGATTTCTTTGTCGACCAGACCCATCGCGGACAATGCCGATTCGATGTCTTGGGAAAGCTCCATATACGTCAATTGTAGCTGAAATTCGACAATGTGACAACCATTGGTTGACAGGTATTTATGGCTTTAATAAGGGTTAAAGTCGGTATTTATTAGACATACATACAATAAAGCATTGTAGACATACATCATTCCGACGTACCATGAACCCTTTCTTCATTTACGTATGTACGGTTCCTCTCTCCCGCTGAAAAAAATCTCCGCCATTCTGGCCGGATGCATGGGTGTGATCGCATTGCTGATCATGACGCTCTCCATGAATGCGCCGAGAACTGTCGCCGAAGATGCCGAGATTTTCGTAGAACCCGAGCCGGTTCAAACCGTCGCCGATCTGTCAGTCACACGCAGCGGTCCTGCGTCGGTGATGCGCGGTACGAACCTGACCAGCATGTTCACGGTGCACAACAACGGTCCGTCTGCGGCGGAGAGCGTAACGCTCAACGTGCTGCTTTTCGGTGATATGACCTATGTCTCTGCCAGTGCCGGCGGATGCTCATTCAACGGTGACATCGGGCAGGTGGTCTGCACGCTCGGCACCATGAACAGCGGCGAGAACAGGACCGTCTCCCTGACCTTTTCAGTCAACACGACCGCAAATTGCCAAACCGGTGAGGCCGACAACTCGGCATCTGTCTCGGCCGACAGCGAGGACGGCGACATCGCGAACAACCTGACCCAGGACGTCATCACCATCGAATGCCCCAGCCAGTCTGCGCAGCAAAGTTCCAGCTCCAGCCCTGCGGCGTTTGTTCCTCCGCCACCTCCGCCTCCGGCCCAGCAGCCGGCCTCAGGAGGGGATTTCGACGTGGACACCTACGTGGCTCCGGCGAGCGCCACGGCAGCCCAACCTCAGCAGTCGGGCGTTTCCTCTTCCACTGCTTCCAGCCAAGCCTCATCCGCTCCTAAAAACGGCACCATCACTTCCTCCGCCGTTCCCGCCATCGGCACAGCCACCTCTGCTGCCCCCGCCCCGGTTCCTGTCGACGGCCAAGTCGTGTTCTCCGCGCCCGGTATGACCTGCCACATGGTGGGATCCGCGCTCCATTGTGAGATGGGCCCGCCTGATTTCAGCCAGGGCAGTACATCCATACAGCGAAGCTTCCAGAGTCCATCGTCCGGCTCCAACGGCCAGCCCTTCAATCCTTTTAGCGATCAGTAATTTCCCTCTCTCTTCCATGTTCTCCTCTCTCCTCTACAGACTTCGTACACCGCTCCTGCTGTCGCTGGCACTCACGCTCGCAGCCGCAACCGGCGCCTCCAACGGATCACACGCAGAAAAGGCGCACGCGGCGTCACAGTTTCACATCGAGACCGGTGAGGCCAAGCCCCGCAGCTGTAAGGGGACTTTTCAGGGCGGGCTGTGCCTTGGACAGTACTACACCACCGTGTACTTCGAGCGGCCGTTCCTGACACCTCCGCAGGTAGCCCTGACCGCCAGAGTCATTTCCAATCAGGGCGGCTGTGTCGGTTCAGCGACCGACAAAGTCGTGGCGTTTGCCGACCAGATCACCACCACCAGTTTCCGCGCGGTCGCATTCGGTTCCCCGGTGGGGGCCAGCTGCGGAGCATGGAGCGGCTGGGCGACGCTCGCGACGGCCAACTGGATGGCGGTCGAAACCAGTTCCGGAGTGCAGGGTGCCCACGGCCTGGACGTGACGTCATGTAAAGGCACGAACGTTGGAGGCCTGTGCAACCAGCCGTTCACGCGGGAAGTCACGTACGATCACGAGTTCACGGCCATCCCGCACGTGCTGACCTTTTCGGAGAACCTCAGCAAGCAGGGCGGCTGCGTCGGCGGCACCACGGACGCGCTGTTCTCCCGGCCGGAATATATTGCGAAGGACGGTTTCAACTTCCGTCTGAGCGGTTCGCCGCGCCAGACATGCGGCGCATACGAAGGCTGGCACAGCTGGGGCGCCGGCGGCTACATCGCATTCCCGTCAGACCTGTGTCATGCCGAGAGCGGACACGATATAGAGACCGACACCTGCAACGGCCAGAGCGGCAAACAGCTGTGCTCAAAGGTCTTTGAGAAATACGTCGCATTCAAGCAGGCGTTCGCGTATCCGCCGCAGGTCATCGTCTCTGCCGAGCACGTCACGTCCAAGGGCTCGCCATGCGCATTCGGTTCCATGGACAAGGTCGTCTGTTTTGCCAAAGACATCACGACCACCGGATTTACGGCCGCGTGCGGCGGTTCGCCTGTGGATATGGCGGCATCGACCGTGACCAACACGACGTACACGCCCGTGCTCGTGGAGAGCAACGGCGGAAGCTGCTGGGTCCACCATAAAAACGGCAAGGACGTGGAAGTGTACTGGGTTCCGCAGTCGGTCACGACCGTGATCCCTCCGAGCGGATGCGGTTACAGCGGCGGATACAACTCGCGCGCGACATTCGGATATCTGGCGATCGATTCGCAGTGCAGCGAAGCCGATACGCCGACTCCTCCGCCTCCGCCACCGCCACCCCCGCCTCCTCCGCCAACGCCGACAGTTGATGTGTCCATCGTCAAAACCGCCATCCCGTCCATCGTGCTGCGCGGCACCACGACCACCTTCACGCTCAGCGTCCGCAACAACGGCAATGCTACGGCGCAGAACGTCATCGTGCGCGATCCGCTCCAGGGCGGACTGATCTTCGTCGCATCCGCCGGAGCACCGTGCGCGCTGGACGGCAACGAGGTGAAGTGCCAGCTCGGAAGCATGGCACCCGGTGCAGTGAAAGTCATCCTGATTACCGTGCGCGCACCGACGGTTCAGGGTTGCCCCGGCAACACGCTGGTCTATAACACCGCGTTCGTTTCCACCGACAGCATCGATACAAATCCGGCCAACAACCAGAGTCAGATCACCATCACGTTGACCTGTCAGTCCCAACCTCCGCCTCCTCCACCCCCGCCGCCCCCTCCGGTGACTACAGTCGATGTCGCAATCGTGAAGACCGGACCTGCCACCGCCGTCCGTGGACAGACCATGACGTACAACGTGACGGTAACCAATAACGGATCCGCTCCGGCGCAGAACGTTACCGTCAGCGATCCGATCCCGGGCGAGCTGCTGTTCTCCTCTGCCACCGGCGGAAACTGTTACTGGTCGAACTTCGTGGTGAAGTGTGACTTGGGAACGCTGCAACCCGGCCAGTCCGTTCAACTGCAGTTCACGTTTGTGCCTCAGTCGATCAGCGGCGGTTGCTACACCGTGGACATTCAGAACACCGCTTCCGTGGCCACCACCAGTCAGGATCAGAATTCAGGCAACAACCAGAGCAGCGCGAACACGCAGATTCATTGCCAAGGCGCATCTGCCGACAGCTCCATTCTGCAGGCGTTCCTGCATTCCTTTGTTCTCTAATCCCTTTCTTTCATGCGCATGCATTCCTTCTTCTCCCGCATCAGCCTCGCTGGCATAGCCGTGCTATTCGGTCTGGTGGCAATCTCGGTCAACATCCCGGCCGCCGATGCGGCGTACGTCAACAATTGGAAATGCGATCCGGTGACGGCTACGCCCCTCGCGGATGGCCGCGTGATCGACGAGATCTTCTGCCGCTACACCAGCGTCGTGCTGGATTTCCCGGCCAAGGTCACGCATCTGACCACGTTCAATTCCACCACGATTCCGACCAAGGTGCACACGTCCGGCAGCTTCAGCTGCACCAAACTGTCGGTGAGTTCGATCAGCTGCTCCAAGCTGAATCCGCATAACTCGAACACCATCACGTTGGCAGTAGCCGTTCGCGGATACTGCGGACAGACCTACCATCATACCAGCCAGACGGTGACCAAAGGCGCATCACGCTGGGTCGGCGGCTCCGGCCATTGGCCGCATCAGACGCCCGGGCATTGGGTTGCAGGCATCACCTCGACGTCAAACAAGAACAGCCTGGCGATCAAAATGCCGCCGTGCGTCACGACTCCGCCTCCGCCACCACCTCCACCCCCGCCACCTCCTCCTCCGGCTACAAACGTTGACGTTATGGTCATCAAAACCGCAAATCCATCGGTGGTGGTTCGCGGCGGCAACACAACTTTCGCACTGCATGTACGCAACAACGGCACCGGCATCGCGCAGAATGTCGTGCTCCGGGATCCGCTGCAGGGCGGCCTGATATTTGTGTCTGCAACCGGTGCACCATGTTCGTTGAATGACAACGAGGTCCAGTGTCAGCTGGATTCCATCGCTCCCGGCACCATCAAAACCGTGCTGATCACCGTGCGCACACCCACTCTCGCGACGTGCCCGGGCAATACGCTGGTGTATAACACCGCTTTCATCTCGACCGAAAGTCAGGACACGAATCCGGCCAACAACCAGAGCCAGATCACGGTCACGCTTACCTGCCAGTTGCAGCCACCTCCTCCGCCACCCCCACCTCCGCCGCCTCCGGTAACTGACACCGATGTCTCCATCCTCAAAACCGGTGCCGCCAGCGTGGCCAGAGGTCAGACCATCACGTACACCGTCACAGTGACCAACACCGGTCCTGCCGCGGCGAATGATGTCGTCGTGACCGATCCGGTTCCGCAGGAACTGCTGTATCTGTCGGCAACCGGCGGCAACTGCAGCTGGATGCACTTCGTTGTCCGTTGCGAACTGGGCACATTGCAGTCCGGCCAGTCCGTGCAGCTGCAATTCACATTCCAGCCGCAGCACATCAACGGCCCGTGTTACGGAGCAGATATCCGCAACACAGCCACTGTCAGCACCAGCAGTCAGGATCGCGATTCCTCCAATAACGTCAGCAGTGCAGATTCGCAGATTTATTGCACGGGCAATGCCGGCGGGGGACACGGACTACGTACCACACTGAACGGGTTCAACTCGTTCTTGCGGTAGCTGCCTACGATGAAGAGAGACGCCGGTGCGACCGGAGAGGGACGCACCGGCAGCAGTTTGAACGCAATATTGACGAAAGTAAGAAAAAGTTTACAATATGCGTTCAATGCATTCTCCGCATTACTTCGAAATACGGCAGGAACAAGTGCTTGCCGCTATGCCGGCGGGAACCAGATCCGATGCGGAATCGACGATGACTATGTACCGGTTTTTGACTGCGGGCACATTGGTCAATGTGAGCGGCAAAACACTGACGATGGGCGAGTTTTTGGATGAGGCTCATGCCAGGGGCATGGCCCGGAAAGAGGCCAAACAGAACGTGATTGTTCATCCGCAGTGGGTCCTGAGTCCCGACGTCACTCGCACTATGCGCCGGATGCCGGAATGCATGGCTGCGCTTTGCAACATGGATATCGCGTTTCCCGAAAGCGCGGCTGAAAAAATCATTGCCAAGATGCAGGGGCAGTATGTCGCATTGCTCGGTGACATCATGAAGCCGTCAGACCGGCCGATTGTCGTCGAATATGAGGGCGCCAGAGAAGACTACCCCGGACTTGTGTACGATCCGTCGAGAGCCGTCCCGTCGGCGCATGTGGGGGAGAAGGCCAGTACCGGTTTTCTGGATGCGCAGGGATTGGTGGGGTTGAGTGAGCTGATGGACGGCTTCCGCCCGCAGGAGCCGGTGGATGTCAGCGGCTCCACGTACGGCGTATGCCCGCCCGCCTTCGCTTTCCAGCTCTTGATGGCACGCGAACTGGGACTCTACGTTCCCGATCACAAAGCCCTGGGTTTGCTCCGGCAGACGACGGAAATGAGTTATCTGGCGCATAGGACGCCGCTTGCCCGTGAATCGCGGATACGCATGAGGATCCTGTTTGATTGCATGGGAAAACGCATGGTTGAGCAAATGAAAGGCGAACAGCCCGGTCATCCAGAGTTCTACGATGGCCGTGAACAGATCGTTCCGGCAGACCTGGGGGCATTCGGCGACGTGCTTCAGGAGGTGCTGATAGAGACGATGATGGAACGGGCGTAATCCGCCAGCTTCTTACTCCTCCTTCGCAACCGGCCTGTTGTGCGTCTGCCACGGGATTCCCGGAAGCATGCGCCGAACCAGGTGCTGGTTCGGTCTGGGCTTTCTGCGGTAATTTCGCACCAGGTCATTTGAATGGACGACACTCTCGTTGCTCAGCACCATCAGTCTGCCGAGCTTTTGCCTGAGCCAGTGCACCGAGCGCCCGCCGTCCGGAGTCATCAGGGCGTTCAGGTGATGATACGTGCCGAACAGCACGCTTTCGATGTGCAGCATCTGTGTCGCATATGCCGGATCATCTTCATTCAGGTCCAGGAGTCTCTTTGACATCAGGTCGGCATACGCGCGTATGGACGGCAGCGTCGGTTCGATCACGGAGTCCGGACGCATGGATGCATGCAAGGCATTGTACGCATCGGCGACAGCTGCCGGATGTGCGAAACCGGTACGCTTCTGGTCGCCTTCAAGAGCGGTCGGATACAAAAACGTCACCGGAGATGTATCGCGCACTCTCTGTTCTCCCGCGAAAGGGCGATAGATCAGGTTGTCCGAGTGCCACAGGCAATTCGGCATGTTGTCGATGGTCAGCGTCATCGGAAAGACATGCTCGCCACCCGCTTCCATTCCGCCGTCAAACGGATCGATGTCTATGCCGTCGACGTATCCGAATTTGTACGCCTTCATGTCTGCCGCGATATCGAGTACCTGGATGTTGTTTCCCCGTTGCGTGAAGACTTCCAGCAACCTGCTCCTGGCTTTTTTGCCGACGTACTTCAAGCCCGCCGATTCTTTATTCGGACCCCATTTGCCGGGGAGCAGCACCTTGGCCTTCAGCCCGCTGGGGGCAGTAATCACGTTTTTCACGCATACAAACTAGAATATATCGTGAAAATGTCAATACTCCAGAGATGGCTTCAGCTTGTTCTCTTGCCGTGCAGCAGCATGTCCAGCGCGTGATCGAACGAACCGGCACGCTCGACCGAGCCGCTGTTCACGAAGAAGATCTCGTCGGCGTTCTCTATCGTGTTCAGGCGGTGGGCGATGATCACCTTGGTCGTCGCGGCGGAGAGATTTTTCAGGATGTCCTCCAGCAATTGCTCCGTGACGGTGTCGATGTTCGCGGTCGCCTCGTCCAGGATCAGCAATTCCGGGCTGCGCAGCACCGTGCGCATGAACGCGATCAACTGGCGCTGACCCAGGCTCACCGCGTCGCCCGTGCTCTTCACCGGCGTTTCCAGGCCTTTCTCGAACCGGCTGACCAGCTTGCCCAGGTTGGCTTTCTCCAAGTCTTGCATGAGTTTCTCCGACGAATACTCGGCGTAGGCTTCGTTGCCGTAGGCGATGTTTTCGCCGACCGTGCCCGAGAACAGGAACGGTTCCTGCAAGATGAAGCCGATCTTCTTGGTGCGTTCCGCGTCGGTGTACGAACGGATGTCGCGGCCGCTCAGCATCACCGTGCCGCTGGTCGGGTCGTAGAGGCGCGCCATCAGCGAAGCTGTGGTCGTCTTTCCGCCGCCGGTCGGGCCGACGAGCGCGTAGGTCTTGCCCTTCTCCAGCGAGAAGTCGATGCCGTGCAGGACTTCTTTGCCGCTCGGATAGCTGAAGTGGACGTCGTGGAACTCCAGCAGGGGAGCATCCGGCTTTGCGGTGCCGGTTTCCACCGGGGTCATGTCCGACTCCATGTGCAAAATCACCGCAATGCGATCCCATCCCGCCAATGCCATCTGGAACGTCGACCACAGCGCGGCGATCTGCCGCAGCGGATCGTAGAAGCGCGTGACGTACACCAGATAGCTGATCAGCAAGCCAACGGTCAGGTTGCCACTGGCGATGAGCGCGATGCCGTAGGTCAGCACGACCAGCTGCGCGATGTTGGCCACCAGGCCGTAGATGGGGATGAAGATCGTGTTCGCCACGCCCGCGGAGACCGCGCTGCTGTACATGGCCTTGTTGGCCGTATCGAATTTGCGGCGGAAGTAGTCACGGCGGTTGAACGCCACGATCACTTTGAAGTTATCCAGGCTCTCCTGGATTTCCGCGCTCATGTCGCCGGTCGCCTGCAGGTTCTTGGCATTCTTGCGCTTCACCCAGCCGCCGATGGCCTGCGTGAACAACAGCAGTCCCGCGGCCGGTGCCAGCGTCGCGATGCCCAGGCGCACATTCAGCACCAGCAGGAAGATGGCCGTGCCGACGATCATGAAGAAGCTGCCGATGAACTGCATCAGCGACTGCGAGAAGAACAGGTTCAGTTTGTCGGTGTCGTTGTTGATGCGTGAAATCAGGTCACCGGCCTTGTTCTGGTTGAAGAATGCGACCGGCAGCGCCTGCAGTTTGGTGAAGATCCCGTTGCGCAGGTTGTAGAGCATGCGCTGTGCCACGCCGCCCATCAGTGTGGTCTGCTTGTAGGCCGCGATCATGGAGACTGCGTAGAGCAGCAGCAGGAATCCTGACCATCCCAGCACGCGCGCATAGTCGCCGGTGACGATGGCTGTATCTATCACGTGTCCCACGATCATCGGCCCGACCAGGTTGATGCCCGCGTTGACCACCAGCGCCACGACCGCGAACGCGAGCGTGACCTTCTCATTCGACAGCAGCGGCAGGAATGCCTTCAGCGAGGACTTCATGGAACTGTTGCGGCCGGTGGCGGGTGCGTTCAGCGCGTAGTTCATAGGGTGTTGGTACTGCGTTGGGATTGGGCGATCTGCGCGTATTCGGGTGACGTTTCCATCAGTTGTGCATGAGTGCCTGCTGCCAGCATTTCTCCCTCCATCAGCACGATCACCTGGTCACAGCGTTCGGCGGCCTCGATCTTCTGCGTCACGGACACCAGTGTCAGTCCCGGATATGACGTCTCGATGTTTTTCAGGATCTTGGCTTCGGTCTGTGTGTCGACGCGCGCCGTGAAGTCATCCAGGAAGAGGATCCTGGGGTTCAGCGCCAGCGCGCGGGCCAGCATGATGCGCTGCTTCTGGCCGCCGGAGAGGCTGGTGCCGCGTTCGGATACGACCGTCTCCAGTCCGTTCGGCAGTGCGGTGATAAACTCCTGCAGTTCCGCTGCATCGATGGCTTTACGCATCGCTTCCTCGGTCACGGTTTCGCTGAACGCGATGTTCTCGCGCAGCGGCAGGCTGAAGATGATGCTGTCCTGGAATACCAGCCCGACCTGGCGGTGGAACGCTTCTTTCTCGTATTCCGCGAGCGGCTTTCCGTCGTACTCGATGACGCCGGACGTGGGTTTGATGAGCCCGGTAAGCACCGCGAGCAGTTGGGTCTTGCCTGCGGCGGTCGGGCCGATGATGGCGGTTTTCTGCCCTCCTTTTATGTCGAACGACACATTCTTCAGCGCCTCTTTCTCGCCGAAGCGCAGCGTCAGGTCCCGCACGGAGATGTTTCCCTTCAGGTCGGTCGTCAGTGTGCCAGTTTCCGGTTCCGGTTTTGCGTCCAAGACCGCGGCGATGCGCGTGTACGACGCCGACGCCTGCGCGATGACGTTGCTCATGAAGCCCAGCACGAAGATGGGGAAGATGAGGATCGCGAGGTAGCCGTTGAACGCAGCGAAGGTGCCCAGAGTCATGCTGCCGCCGATGACGAAGTGTCCGCCGAGCGCCAGGATGATGACGGTGGCCGAGTTCGAGACGAACATCACGATCGGGATCATGGATGCGAACAGGCGCAGAATCTGCATGCCGGTATCCCTGGCCTTCAGGTTCGCTTCGCGGAACTTCTCGAATTCCGTCTGCTGGGAGTAGAGCACGCGGATGAGCGCGGCGCCCAGAATGCTTTCGTTGATGACCCTGTTCAGCCAGTCGATGACTTCCTGCCTGGATTTGAACAGTTTGCGGACCTGCCGGAACACGGTGAAGAACGTTCCGCTGATGATAGGAATGATCACCAGCACCGCCAGTGCCAGCCGCCAATCGGTCAGCAGGAGCAGGATCGATGAGCCGACTATAAGGAACAGCGATGCGATAATTGCAGCGATGGCCTGAGAGACGAATGTTTTCACGCCTTCCACGTCGGACGTCAGGTTGGTCAGCAGCAGCGCAGAGGTCGTTTGCTGCACGTATGCATTGGAATGCAGGGAAATGGCCGATGACAGTCTGGTGCGCAGATCCCGTGCCACGCGTTCGGCGGCATAGGTCTGCACGATGTTCTGTGCGTAGGCGAAGATGAAAATCAGCACGGTGGCGATGCCGAATGTCAGCAGCACCGGCGCGAGCACGAATGTCCCCGTAGCGTAATCGTCGATGGCGTCAGCGGTGATCTTCGGCAGCCACAACGTCAACCCGTTCGCCACGACCGTCAGAGCGATAAGTCCGAAGACCAGTCCGCGGTACGGCTTCAGCAAACCAAAGAGCGAAGGGCCCTTGGGAGGTTTGGCCGGAGTCTGCGGTTTTTCGCTCATGACCGAATGAAAAGGGGAGACAGAGGTCTGCGTATGATGACGGCCCAGGCTGCTCCGGATGTCGCGCCTGCGTGCCGCTCAAAAAAGTAGAGACATCAATCATATCCCTTCTCGCCGGGCATGGGAAGGGACGGCCGGATTTTTTCCCGGAGTATTTCCGAAAGAAAATCCGGAGCGGATCGTCATGAGATACACGTCCGTATTCCGGGCATTTCTTTTCCCCTCTTTTTTTTATGGATAACACCATGAAGAACCGGCAGGCCGGTACTCAGGCCACCACCGACAGGCAGCAGGGTGGCGATGATATGCGCAACCGCCAAGGCGGTGATGACAAGCAGCCAATGAATCAGGGCCGCCGTGATCAGGACGAGACCCGTGACGACAACAGATAAGTGACAACGCTCACAGCCGGAGGGAGGGGGCCTGGGGGCTCCTCCTTCGGCGTGTGCGTAAGTCTGCCCAGCGGGGGACGTCACAAAGAGCACGTCCGTAATCCCGGACATTTTTCTCCATCTTCTTATGAGTACATTTCTCGATATGGACGACACCAAGTCCGATGACAAAGGCGGCATGAAGCAGCCCGGCGAGGGCGATGCCAAGCAGGAGAAGCCGGCCGATGACACCGATGCCGCAAAGGATGACGGCAAGGCAGACGCGCACGCAGACAACAAGTAGTCCGTGACGTTCTACAGGGGAGGGGGAATGTCCCTCTCTTCTTCGGCATGATCAGTTTGTTCCGTGCAATTCCACGTGGCGTGCATGCCTGGAGGCAAGAAACAGCCGCCAGGAGGCGAGCTTCATGCTGTCCGGCACATCGGCCATGCCAGCTTCATGACTCTGCTGATGCCAGATGGCATGCAGATCCGGTGGCAGATTCTCCGGCATTTGGAGTGCGAACGTACCGCCGGTGTCGGGTGTGCCCATCTTCTGCCTGCGTATGCCGGCTGCCATCGCGTGAGCAGCGCACATCGGGCAGGGTTCCAATGTTGCGGTGAGTGTCATCGCCCGGGGATCGCAAATACCCATGCCCGGAATACCCGCGTTCCGGGCGCTCCATGACTCGTCGATTCCTATCACTTCGGCATGGTTCCACTCGTATTTCGAGTCATGCACTTTCGCATATTTCGTCCGACGGTTGGCACCGTAGGAGACAACCTGAGATTTCTTGTTTGCCCCTGTTCCGGTTTCCACAGATACAACTGCGCCCACGCCATAGGCTCCGTCTACCATCAATGCGTTCAGCCCTACCTTCAGGGCTTCGCCTAACAAATACGCATCGCCATCATGCGGGCCGTACTTGGGCAGTGCCTCTATTTCGCGTGCCACGTCCTCCTTTGTCGGCACCGGATAGTCGGGATTTTCGATAATGCCGAAGGTTGCATCTCGCAAGAAGGGTTTATTCGGGCCGATCATCGGCTCGATGCCCGGCATGTGTTTTGCAAACGGGGTCGTGTCGCGAAAGCCCGTGATCAATTGCGGGCTGCCCTGCAGCGGAAAGCGGTGGAAGAGTTCGCGTTTACTGGCATTCAGCAGATCGTGGCACAGATGCCGTGTGCTGGGAGGAATATCTGCCAGCTGCACGGCCATCTCGTGCTTTCTCCAGATGTCCGCATAGTCGCGCGGCAGCGCATCAGGACACCCCGCCAGAAATCCACCGCCAAGATCGGGCACGCCCAGCACGATTTGCCGCACGTGCGAGTTCACCAGACACATGGTGCCCATGACGCCCGTGCCAGCGGTCTGGTAGATCGCCAGCTCTCGCGGATCGATGCCCTGGCGCTCGTGGTATGTCTGTTCCAACAGGCGGACTTCGGAATACGCGCTGTCTTGTCCGGGCTTGGGTATGAGCCGCTGGTTCCATGCTGCTCCGATAAACTTGCCGTTATGTGCAAGTGCCGAACCGATCGCGTAGCCGGTATGACCCGCGAAAGCGCTCAGTGCGTGCTGGATCATTGCATGATCGTGCGTCTGTGCGGGGCGTCCCAATTCATCGTGTAAATCCGCCGTTGCTTCGTCCAGCGTGCGTCCGACGTAGGCCGGGTTTTGCAGCACTCCGCCAAGTCCCATCACGAACGGTTTCTGTGAGCCGGGTTCGCCGATCAGCGGTCGTAAAACTTGTTCGTAGTTGAGCCGACTTGTGGATCCTTTTGGCATGGAGCACGCGATTGTACCTGCTCATGCCACAGGCTCAAGACTTCTTCTTTGGCGTGCGCGTCAGCTGCTTCAGCTTCCGTCCGGCAGCCGAATCGTTGATCAGCGTCTGCAGGCGCTTTTTCCGGGTGGCTTCCTGCTTGGCGCTGATGACGATCCAGATCGCCGTCTTGCGGTAATTCTCGGTCTGCGACTGGAAAAACGCCCATGCTTTCTTGTTGGCTTTGAACAGCTTTTCGGATGCCGCATCCAGTACCGACTTGTGCCGGTTCTCGGCCGAATACACGCCGGTGCGCTCGGAGGATCTGGCCTTGAATGCCGCCCGTCCTGCATCCGTCATCAGTCCCAGCTTTTCCATTTCTGCCACACGCCCCACGTTGCGCAGGCTCCAGATACTGCGCGGTTTGCGCGGTGTGTACCTGTTCGAATAACTCTCGTCATCGATGCTCCGGCCCACGCCGTCGATCCATCCGTAACACAGCGCCACGTCCACAGCCTCCAGGTACGTCATACTCTTTTTGCCTGATGATTTTTTGTAGTACGCGACCCACAGCTCCTTTTCTTTGTCGTGGTTCTTGTCCAGCCAGGTGCGGAAAGCGGTGGGGGACACGAAATGTTTGTGCTCCATATCGTTATTGTACATCTGTTGCAATTGCAACAATGTTGCATTACACTGCCGCCATGCCCGGTCCGACTCCACTTTCAGCTTTCACATCGCTCGGCCTGAAAAACACGCTTCCGCGCCGTACGGTGATGCAGGCACTTTCCCGCATCAGAAAGCCGGTTTCGCCGTACGAACTGCAGCGCTGGATGGCCTCGAAAGGCGATGCCATGAACCAGGTGACGGTCTATCGCGTGCTCGACGCATTCGAAAAAGCTGGCATCGTTCATAAGCACCCGTGCGACGGCAACTTTTCGTTGTGTTCGATTCCCGACCGCAAGGGACATCACGGCTTTCTGCACTGCCACGATTGCGGGCACGTGGAAGAGTTTTGCAGCGAGGCGCTTTGCAATATCGAGCACGGCATCGCTCACAAGGCCGGATTCAAACCGTCCAGTCACGTCAGCGAAATCGTCGGCGCCTGTTCTGCCTGTTCCCGGTAATCCCTTTTTCTCATGAGTATCACGTTCTACACCCTCGCCTGCGTCATCGGCGTCAGCCTGCTGTCGCTGCTCGGCATCGTGTTCCTGTTGTTCGATGACAAGCACATCCGCAAGGTCCTGCTGTACCTGGTCAGCATTTCCACCGGAGCGCTGCTGGGAGACGTATTCATTCACATCGTGCCCGAACTGGCAGAGTCGCCCGACACATTCGGCAGGGATCTGTACGTGTTGCTGGGAGGCATGCTGTTCTCGTTCGTGCTGGAGAAATTCATCCACTGGCGGCACTGCCACATGACGCCTGCGGGTCATCATCATCACGATTGCGACGAGCACGTGCATCATCACCATCCGATGGGGCTGGTGAGCACCGTCGGAGAGGGGATTCATAACTTCATCGACGGCCTGGTGATCGCCGCCGCATTCGTCGCCGGCATACCGGTCGGTTTTTCCACTGCGCTGGCGGTGATGTTCCACGAGATCCCGCACGAAATCGGCAACGTTGCGGTGTTGCTGCACAGCGGATATCCGCGCAAGAAAGCCATTCTCTTCAACTGCCTCTCGGCTGCGATGTCGATCCTCGGTGCAGTTGCGGTACTGGTCTTCGCATCGTCATACCAGATGCTCGCCGCCCTGATGCTGCCGTTTGCAGCCGGTAACCTGCTGTACATCGCCGGATCCGACCTGATCCCCGAACTGCACAAAGAGTCCCGCCCTGTTCAGGCGATTCTCCAGTTGGTCTGCATCATTCTGGGCATGTTGGTGATGTACGGCATCAAGCAGATGGAATAATGTGTGGTTGTCATGGCTGACAACGACCTCCCTCTCTCCGACGACGAACTGCGCAAGCGCACGCACGCGTTGCTGCTGGCCAACACGGTCCAGGGCCGTTCTTCATTTCTGAAGAGCGAATACTGTTACGTGATGCCGTCGGCGAAAAAGTATCCGTTCCAGTGGTTTTGGGATTCGTGTTTTCACGTGTTCATGCTCTGTGCGCTGCACGAGGGCGAGCGGGCCAAGCGCAATCTCTCCAGCCTGATGGCCATGCAGGATAACGACGGTTTCGTGGGTCATATGATTTTCTGGCAGCGCAGATGGCCGATACTCAGGGCCGATTTTCTCCAGGCCAGGCCGTCTCTGCGGCTCCCGAGTCCGCACATGAGTTCGCTGATCCAGCCCTCGTTCGTGGCGCAGGCGCTGCTGCGCATCCAGCAGGAGACCGGCGACCGTGAGTACCTGGCTGACATGCTGCCGCGCGTCAAAAAATACCTGCGCTGGTTGGGTGATAACCGCGACTTCGACGGCGACGGATTACTCAGCATCATCAATCCGCTCGAATCCGGCATGGACTTCAAGCCGTCGTTCGACCAGGTGCTGGGGCACAAAAGAACCGAGCCGCATTGGAGCCTGCTGCTGCGCATACTGCGGGTTGATCTGAATAACTTCGTGCGGCGTTACCGGCTGAAGTCCATCGCTGCCGCGAACATCTTCAGGGTGAAGGACACGATGGTGAACACCGCGTACGTGCTGGATCTGCAGGCCGCCGCCGAACTGTGCGATATCACCGGGGACAAGGCCGATGCCGAAGAGTTCCGCCGCCGCGCCGCGCGGACGACAGCTTCCATGCTGGAGCTGATGTACGACGCCGAGACCCTCGCGTTCTACGATCTCCATGGACCGGAAAACAAGAAGCTGAAGGTGCTCACGCCTACGATCCTGTTTCCGTTTCTGCTGCCCGGCATTCCCAAGGAACTCGCCGCACCCGCGATCCGGTGCCACCTGGATAACCCCTCAGAGTTCGCCACGCCGTACCCCGTGCCATCGGTGGCGGTGAGCGAGCCGTCCTACAGCCCGACCGAATCGTGGTTTTTGTGGAGAGGGCCGTCGTGGATGATGTACAACTGGTTCCTGTGCCGCCTGCTGTTCCGCGAACAGCGCATGGACCGGGCCCAAGAGCTGGCGCTCGGTGTGCGCCGGGCCATCGGCAAGAGCGGCTTCCGTGAGTATTACCATCCGTTCACCGGTGAAGGATACGGCGAATACAACTTCACGTGGTCGGGTCTCATCGTCGATATGCTGGATTCGCCGAAGCCTTGAGGTGCCCTCACCCACCTCACCCCCAGCCCCTCTCCCTAACAGGAGAGGGGAGTTTGGTCTTACTTCAAAAGAAGATATTGCTTGGATTCCTCTCTCCCGTTCAGGGAGAGAGGTGGCGCCTCAGCGCCGGAGTGAGGTTTAATCGGCCTCATCTTCGATCTCTCCGACCAGTTCTTCCAACACGTCTTCCAATGTCACCAGACCGACCGTTTTGGTGCCCTCGCGCACTATCGCCAGGTGCACGCGTTTGTCGCGCAGGAGTAGCAGCAGTTTGTCTGCGCGCATCTTCGCATCCACCTTCGGCACCTCATTCACGATGCTGGTGATGATTTCCTTGTCCTTGCCGTCCGACAGGGACGTGAGGATGTCGCGGCTGAAAATCAGGCCTTTGATGTCATCCGCGTTCGTGCCGATGACCGGGTAACGCGAATAGGAATGACGGAACACCTGGTCGGCAGCTCCCCGGATGGTCGAATCGGCACTCACAGTCACGATTGACCCTTTGACTGTCATGATATCGGCGGCGGTCTTGTCGTTCAGCAGGAACGCGCGCTGGATGATCTGGCCTTCGGATTCGCGGATGTGCCCGGCGCGGTGGCCGATGCGCGCAAGTGCGCGGATCTGCTCTTCGGTGCCGATGGCGCGCTTGCCCTCCTTGAACAGGTTCACCAGCTTTTCCAGAAGCCATACGACCGGGAACAGCACATACGCCGCGCCCAAGATGAATGGCGCAACCATACGGCCGACAAACGGCGCGTAGTGCGCGCCCAGAGATTTGGGAATCACTTCAGAGAAGACGATCGTGGCGAACGTCAGTATCGCGGTGACCACGCCGATGACGGTGCTGCCGTACAGTTCCACTGCAATCTGGCCGACCAGAATCGGGCCCAGGATGTTGATCACGTTTGTGAAGATCACCAAGACGATCACGGCGCGGGTGATGCGGCGGTTAACCGCTTTCAGCGATGTTGCCCCCCATGCCTTGCGGGATACCAATTCCTCGGCTTCGGCGCGGGTAACGCTCAGGATCGCGGCGTCCACGAACGCCAGCAAGCCTGACAAGAGGATGAAACCGATGGCGACAGAGAAGAGTTCGAGCATGGGATTGCGAAAAGGCACTATAGCAGAATGAGGAGCGCTTCTGTAAGCGGTTTTTTAGCGCTCACCCGGCCTTCTTTACGGGTTATTTTCTATGCGGCGATCCCGGCGTGCGGGTGTGGTTGATGATCACGCCATTGCTCAAGGGGCCGTTCGGCAGAATGATCATGATGCCGCCCTCACCGCGCAGGATGGTCGTGAACATCTCGATCTTCTCTACCGTGCCGTGGTGAGCCATCGCGGTGATTTCCTCGCCGACCAGGAACGGCTTGAAGAACAGGATCAAAATACCTCCGGCGATGTTCGACAGGCTGCCCTGCAGAGACAGGCCGACTGCCAAACCGATCGCGCCCAGCAGCGCGATGAACGATGTCATCTCCACACCAACCATCGTGGCGACGGTGATGACGACCATGATTTTCAGCACTACCGAAATAAGGCTCTCCAGGAAGCCGGCCAGCGACTTGTCGACGCGGTCCATCTGGAACGCGCGGTGCATGATCCGGATGATGATCCGCACCACCCAAAATCCGATCCACAGTGTGAGCAGCGCCAGAATCACTTTGGGGATGTACAGCATCGCCATCGGGATGACGATATCGGCGTATTGCAGCAGGCGCTCTTTCAGCATGGGGAGGAGTGAGAAAATGAGGGCCATATCGTACAGTTTTTGGCTGTAATCGACAATGGCGGACCAAGAACTTCTGAAAAAGGAGCCGCCTTCCCACGGCTCCTTTTCGGCTCGAATGCGATGATTGAGCAGCACCTCCGTATGTATCGAAGGATGCCGAGGCGTACTGTACGTCCGGGGCCATTAAGAGCAGATTAAGGCCTCAGAACTGCGGTATTTTGGGGTTTCGGAGCCTCTATGAGGGGCACCCTCCGGAGTCTGCAGAACAGGAAGCATCCGACGACATAAAACCGGCTGCTATCACCGCGGAAGAACCGTCGTCCTTCTTTTTCTTCGCGGCCTTCGGAGCCTTGAAGTCGATAGTGAACGTCGTGCCGCTTGCCCTGAGCGGAGTCGAGGGGTTTCCGGGCACGCTTTTCACGTTTATGGTCCAGCCATGCAGGTCCACGATGCGTTTGACCAGTGCCAGCCCTAATCCGAATCCGTCGGCGGTGCGCGATGCGTCGGCGCGGTAGAAGCGGTTGAAGATGTGCGTCACCGATGCCGGGTCGATGCCGATGCCGGTATCTTCCACTGACAGTGCGTCTTTCGTCAGCCGAAGATTGATGTGACCGTCCTGCTTGTTGAACTTGATCGCGTTCATCAGGAGATTGCCGATCACCTGACGCAGCAGAGCAGCGTCGCCGTTCACCGATACGTCCGGACGGATATCGGTAACGATCGACACGTTCTTTTCCACGGCCATCGGGCGCAGGCGGTCGGCGGATTCCTCCAGCAGTCCAGATAAATCCACCCGGTCGGTCGCAACCGCGAACGAGTCCAGCCGCGCCAACTCCAGCAGGCGTTCGACAAGTGTCGCGACCTGTTTCAGGTCGTCTTTCGCCGAGCGGATGCCTTGCTCGTGTTTGCCGTTGCGAAGGGCCAGATCCAGCGACGAATTCATCGCGGCCAGCGGGGTGCGCAGTTCGTGGCTGGCGTCCTGCGTGAACTGCTCCAGTCGCTGCACCATCTGTTCTGCCGGACGTAGGCTGCGTCTGGCGAAGAAGAGTCCGACCATGAATGTCAGCACCGACACCGTTACGCTGATCATCAGGTACAGCAGTGCGCGGAGCGGCAATCCGGCCAGCGGCAAGCGTTCAATTTCCGCGATTTGCACGTATCCGCCGTGGCGACCGTCGGCCAGGATCTGCGCGGTCATCACAGTGTAGTCTTCGTTGTTGATACGTGCGTTCTCAAAGCCCTGTACCGATGTGAACGGTTCATCTGCGAGCAATGCACCGGCGTACATCGGCCTGCCAAGCGCATCAAAAATACGCACACGGTCTCGCAGCATCGGCGGAATAGTCGCACCGATGTCACGTGGTGAGCGCAGCGCGTTCTGCACGATGGTCTGCGATGTGCGCGCCATGCGGAAGTGCATATCGCGCCGTGCATTACCGAAGTCAGCCAGCAAGAAGATGGTGCCGTTGACCAAAAACAGCAGAAACACGAAAGCCGTGAATTGCAGCGCCAGGGTGTAGCTGATTCGCCTGAAGAGCATGTCAGTCCGATGGTATCAGATATCCCTTACCCGGGACTGTCTGGATGGTGCTTTTACCCAGTTTCCGGCGCAGATACGCGATGTGCACATCGACTGTTTGCGAGAACAGCAGCTCATCGCGGCCACCCCACACGCTCTCGATGATCTTGGGGCGATCCTGCACCTGGCCTTTGTTACGCATCAAGAATTCCAACAGCGCATATTCTTTCGGTGACAGGTCGATGCGTTTGGCGCCGCGCTTCACTTCCTGCGTGTTGGTGTCCAGTGTGAGCGTGCCGCTGGTCAGCGTCGGCTTTTTTTCGGTAGCACCGCGACGCAGCAGTGCGCGCACGCGGGCGAGCAGTTCGTCCAAATCAAACGGTTTGGTGAGGTAATCGTCGGCACCCAGGTTTAGTCCGTGCACGATCTCCTGCTGTTTGGTGCGGGCGGTCAGCATGAGCACCGGCATGTTCTTCTTGTGTTGCCGCAGCATGGTGCAGAGCAGATACCCGTCCATGCCCGGCAGGTTGATGTCCAGAATCACCAGGTCGACACCCTGGGTCATGGCCTTCTCAAATCCGTCTTTGCCGTCGTTGGCCACGGTCACCGCGTACCGCTCCAGTTCCAGGTACTCCTTGATGTTGTCGGCCAGCTTGCGCTGGTCTTCGATGACGAGAATATGCATACATCCATCAGTGTAACCCGTCCGTGTTAAGAAGAGGTTAAGAAACCGCCCAAAACCGCACTGAAAACGCGAATAACCGTCTTAATGCCATCTTAATCTGAGATTGTGTACACTGTGCGCCGATATCTTTTCCTCCTTCTTTTCTCATGCGACGTTCTCTTTTCTTGTCCGGCTTGGCATCCCTCGCGCTGCTTGCCGCCTGCACACCCGCTCCTACCGGCGACACCGGCACTGACGCCTCGTCGTCCGCTCCGACCGCCATGGAAGCATCATCTTCCGTAGCGACTGCCGCTTCGTCATCCGACGACACCGCGATGGAAACCTCCGAGCCATCCGGCTCCGAGACGACTGTCGTTGCCATGACCGTCGAGAACTTCAAGTTCTCGCCCAACGTCATCCGCGTCAAAAAGGGTGACAAACTGACCATCCGCCTTACCGACACGGCCGGCGTACACGGCATCGGCATCCGCGACCTGAACATCAGCGTCGGCATCGCGATGGGTGAGACCAAAGACATCGAGATCCCGACCGACACGGCTGGAACGTTCGCGTTCCGCTGCAATGTCCCGTGCGGCCCCGGCCACATGGACATGACCGGTCAGATCATCATCGAAGGTTAATCCGACCGTCATCAAAAAAGCCCCTCCGTATCGGAAGGGCTTTTTTCGTATGATCCTGATTATTGAGCCGAGCTCGCGCTGCTGCTCATGCGTTGCATTTTCTTCTCCTGTTTCATCATGGCCTTGGATGACTGCATCTGCTGACGGGTTGCCGTCATAGATGCCTTCAGCGTTTCCCAGGCGGCTTTCTCGGCTGCCCTGTAGTCGGTGATCGCCTTGGCGACAGCCGTCCTGAAGGTTTTCTGAGCGTTCGTGACTGTATCCTTGAATGCCTTGTTGGCTGCCTTCAGCTCTGCGCCTTTCAGGTTGCAGCGGACGGACCAGGCGGTGAATGCGGCATCAATGGAATCGCGGCGGGCCTTCAATGCTGCATCGACTGCGGCCCTGCGTGTGTTCCTGGCTGCATCGGTCGCGACGCGGTAGGCGGTGCGTGCCTCGGTCGGAGCCTTGGCAGCGTCTTTGGCTGCGCGGTTGGTGGCGACAGTGGCGTCTTTCTCCAGGCGCTTGGCCTCCAGAGCGGCATCTTTCTCAGCGCGCTTTTTCTCCATCTCCACCTGCTTCTTGGTGGTGCGGTCGTCGCACTTCGCGACTGCGGCGCTGGAGCGGGTACCGGTCGAACTCGACATTGCGGATGAGGCGCTGGAGTTGGTGGCTGTGGAGGATGCAGAAGACGTCACAGACGACGCACTGCTGGTCGACATCGACTCGGACGATGAGGACGAACTCTGCATGAATGCGACCGACGGCACGACCATGGAGATCAGCGTTGCGGCCGATACAACCGAAAGAGAATGTTTCTTCATGAGAAATAGAGGGAAAAGTACCCGCGGAGTATATGCCCGGAAGCGGGGTTTTGTGGCATAGAAACGGCAAAAAAATATGGTGTGATCGGACACACGCAAAAACCGGGCGGCACAGGGGCTGCCCGGTCGGGGAGGGAGTCTGAGACTCTTAGAAACGTCTTGGCGAATGACCCGGGCTCAGCATGCGGAGCACGAAGAGCAGAACGATCGCGCCGATGACGGCCATAGCGATGTTGCCGAGTGTGCCGTAGGCCGTGACGCCCAGTGCGTTGAAGATGTAACCGCCGACGAGTGCACCCAGGACGCCGATGACGATGTCCGCGATCATGCCGTAGCCATGACCGGAGAAAATCTGACCGGCGAGCCAGCCGGCAATGAGGCCGATGAGGAGGAACCAAATGATTTCCATAAAAGAGGGGAGAAAAGTACAAGAGAGTCCACGGTTGATGACGCCCGTTGCCTGAATTTCTTACACATATTTTTTACCGTTTGCCTGAATGCAGGAACGGAAAAACCGCATCTAAAAGCCCTGCAAGAGAAATCCACGCTTCAAACGCTGGAAAGGTATTGCAGTCAGTTGTAGAATGACAATCCATGCATTTGGAACTGTCTCCGGAAGAATTCGAACGTCTGCTGAAGCTTGCCTATCTTGGCGAGGCCGTTGCCAATGACTGGACGCCCGCAGACCGTCACGAGCGCCAGCAACTCGGCATGACCGACATACTCTACGAGTTGTGCGCACGCGCGAAGGACACACCTGCCGCGGGCTACGCCGTGCTCGACGAGAAGTCAGGTGAATGGATGCCGTCTGCAGCGCTGGATCAGGAAATGGATGAGATCATCGGCCGCTACGACAACGAGGTATTCTGGGACGAATTGATGACGCGCATGACCCGCCGTGATCTGTTGGGGGAGTACGGCCAGGCGTCCATCGACACCATGTCCGACGTCTACAAGAAGCAGGCCGAGCAGCCGCTGATGGCGTATTACTCGCGTGAAGTCCGTGAACACGGGCTGGACCGCTTCATGGTGAATGACGAGACTAACAATAAGCTCAAAAACCGCTCCAAAGAGCGCGATCCCAAGCGCGACCGCAAAAGGCCGGAATCCGCAGGGAATGAGAAAAACGAGGGGTAGACCGTTGTACTGCCGCGCAAAGCGAGGATAATGCTTGTCCTGCCCGCACCGGACGTCTCCGGTGCACCAACGGCAGGGACTGATGGTCTTTGACATATCGCTGGCAGAATATGTCACGGAACATCACCCGCGAACGAGGCAATGCAGTGAAGAAGTGGTTAGACACCGTGTTAACGGTGCTCCTCGTCGGCGTCGTCGTCGGCGGTGGGGCGCTGTTCGCGCACAAGAAGTTCGAGGCGGCCGAGGCCGCCAGTGTTAACCGGGACAAGGAAGCGGTCACGCGAGAGAAGACCGCGGCCGCACGCGACGAGAAGGCGGGTAAGCTCCGCGAAGACGCGTTCAAGGCCGCGGAGAAGCGGTTCGAGGCGATGCAGAAGGAGGCCGTCACCGCGCAGGCCAAGCGCGAGAACGACTTCACGAAGATGCTCGAGTCTCAGCAGAAGGAGGCCACCGCCGCGCAGACCAAGCGCGATAAGGAGGTGAACGGGCTGATCGCCAAGCTCGGTGCCGATGCCGAGAAGAGCGCCGCCGAACGAGACAAAGCGGCGACGCTCCGCGAACAGGAGCTGAACAAGCAGTTCGCGGCCCAGCTCAAGCAGGCTTCCGACGCGCAGACCAAGCGCGACGAAGCACAGTTGAAGCTGGTCACCAAGCTGGCGGAGGACGCGCAGGCGGTCGTGAAGGCGAATGAGAAGGTGGTCGAGGGGTTAAAGACCCAGATCGCCGCGCTCGAGACGGCCGCGGGGAAGCGCGACGCGGCCGCGCAGAAGCAGATCGACGCGCTCACGACCGAGATCTCGCAGCTCAAGACGGCCCACTCCACGGCCGTTGCGGATGCGAAGAAGCTCGGCGATAAGCTCGTGCAGGCAACGAGTCCCAAGGTGGGGCTCTACGACGAACCGCTGCTCGAGGTGATCGAAGAGTACGGAGGTACTCACTTCTTCGTCCTGTTCAACAGGGGCGAGGAAGTGCCGCCGCCGGATTCCAAGATCATCGAAGAGACGCGCAAGTTGTACGTCGCGGTCCTCGGCGTGAAAGAGGACCCGTTCACCGGCAAGGTCATCGTCGAGGGGCTCGACGATAAGGGCAAGTTGCCCGAAGGGACCAAGTCCGCCAAGTACTGGCGGATTGCCTATGAACGCAAAGACGACCGGAGCCTGCCGGTCGTCATCGGGAAGGGAACGGCGATGATTCAAGCCCCGACCCCCAAGTCCATGTTCGTCTACAAGACGGGGGTCAAGGTCACGTGGACGCGTGCGCCCGAACACGGGCAGGTCGAGCGGCTCACGCCGCACATGCTCCGGGTTCTCGACCTTGCCGGGTTCAAGCCCGGCGCCCACAGCGGGTGGCACGACGCCCGCAACTACGTCTTTGCTCCCTGACGTAGGTGGTGATTCCGTGGCAACTGCCAGTGCCAAAGACCTGGCCCCTGCGTACAACGTAGGGGCCGGCTTTTATGTGTATACTTCTCTGTGATGACCGAACTCGTCAAACTCGTCGTCTTCGTTCCCGAAACGCATGCAGATGCGGTGCGTAAAGCCATGGGCGATGCCGACGCCGGAAAGCTCGGCAACTATTCACACTGCAGCTTTTCCACTAAAGGCACCGGCAGATTCACGCCGCTGAAAGGCGCGGATCCGGCTATAGGCGAGGTTGGCAAGCCACAGTCGGTGGATGAAGAGCGGGTGGAAATCGCATGCGAGCGCGGGCAAGTGGCTGCGATCATCAAAGCGATCAAGGCAGTGCATCCGTATGAAGAGATCGCGATAGATACCTACCCGATGCTGGTGATAGAGAACGAGTAGCAGACCGAAATCCGGGCTTCGGCTTCGGATTCGTGAGATACTATCCTCATGTCATCGCACGATCCGTATGCGGCTCTCCGGTACCGGGATTTCATCCTGTATCTGGGCGGTCACTTGTTCGCGATCCTCGGTGCGCAGATGCAGGCGGTTGCCATCGGATGGGAGCTGTACGAGCGCACCGCATCTGCGTGGGCATTGGGACTGGTCGGCCTGGTGCAGTTTTTGCCAGTGATTTTGCTCGCGATTCCGGTCGGCCACTTCGCGGATGCGTATAGCCGGCGGTCGATGCTGCTGGTCGGCCAGTCGATTATGGGATTGGCATCTGCAGGACTGGCGTATCTGTCGTTCACGCACGGCCCGCTCTGGATGATCTACGCCTGTTTGTTGCTCACAGGCATCAGCAACTCCATCGTCATGGTCACGCGCGGCGCGTTCGTGTCGGCACTCGTGCCCAAGCAGATCATCAGCAATGCCATTACCTGGAGCAGCAGCAGCCGTCAGGTTGCCACCATGATCGGCCCTGCGCTGGGCGGACTGCTCATCGCCTGGACCGGCAGCGCGCTGCTGCCGTACGTGTGCGATGCGGCGTTTGCAGGCGTGTTCGCGGCATTGATTCTGACCGTCCGTTCCCGGGAACAGGCACGCAAAAAAAATCCGGTCAGCATCCGTTCGCTGCTTGCGGGCGTGCGGTTCATCGGCCAGACAAAACTGATCCTCTCTACCATCACGCTCGACATGATGGCGGTGCTGTTCGGCGGCGCGATCACGTTGTTGCCGATGTTTGCCAAAGACATCCTGCATGTCGGTCCGGACGGCCTGGGCTGGCTGCGCGCGGCTCCGCCGATCGGTGCGATGGTCATGGCGATTTCGTTGGCGCATCTGCCGATCCTCAAACGCGCAGGACCCGCGATGTTGTGGGCTGTGGCTGGCTTCGGCGTGGCCGGAATTATCTTTGGTCTCTCTCAGAACTTCGCACTGTCGATGATCGCGCTGGCGCTCACCGGCGCGTTCGATACGGTCGGCGTGATCATCCGTCAGTCACTGGTGCAGCTGCTCACGCCGGACACGATGCTTGGAAGAGTCGGCGCGGTGAATTCGGTGTTCATCAGTTCATCCAACGAGCTTGGGGGATTCGAATCCGGTGTGACCGCTGCGCTGATGGGTCCGGTGCTCTCGGTCGTGCTCGGTGGTATCGGCACGATTTTGTCGGTGATGTTCGTCGCCTGGAAATGGCCTGAAATCCGCAAATTGCGCTCGTTGCATACGTTGAGGCCAATTGAGGAATCTCCCGAGGGCAGTAGGTTAGTGGCTTGATAGTTGTGAGGGGAGTGGTCAGTGGGTAGTGGTGAGTCGGTTTCGGAAAGTCTCACTTCACGCAAAAGTACGGCATACAAAAACCGACTACCCACTTACTACTCACCACTGACCACCTGTCAAAATTTATTTAACTTCTACAACGAAACGGGTAGTTACAACTTTCCCCTTATGCACAAACTCTCCAAACACCGTGTACGTCCCGGCTGCCGGGAACGTGACCGGCGCTTCCACGTTTGGCCCGAAAGCATCCGGCGGCACCAGGTGATTCATTGCGCTCTGGGTCTGATGATCGCCGATCAGCGGCAGTTGTGACACGAACGTGAGCAGCCACGGCCGTGGCACCTGTCCGTGTGTATGGACGAATTTGCGCAGATCATCCCGCACCGCGGCCACGTGCATCGCGGCACCCAGGTACGGTTGCAGATCGGTAATAGGCGTTCCGTCACGCTCTATCGTGTAGCGGAGCGTCATTGGCGAACCGCTTACCAGTCCTGATTTCGGAAGTTCCAGTCTCACCGCGTAGCCCTCAAACTGGCCGCTCTGCAGGACGTCGTCCTTGAAGGGACTCACGCTGCCAGATCCGGTTTCGGGCTCACCCGGCACATCCACGTAGCGCACATCGGAGTAGTGTCTGGAACGCACTGCGTAGTCTATAGCAACCAGGTTGCGGCCGGTGGTATGGAACGTCACATCCGGTATCCGGAACGTGCCGCTTTTCAGCGCGTCTGCGGTTACCGGTCCGGCATCTTCCACGTGCTGGTGCGAGAACCATCCGGTGTCGCCGCTGACGATGATCACGTGCAGTACACGGTCATGTTCGATGTTTGGCGTGACGGGTTGCCCGGTCAGGGGATCGTGAATCTTCACCGTCATCGTCACCGGTTCGTGCACCTCCGGTACCGCCGGATCCAGCGTGATGTCTGCGCTTGCCTTGGCCGGTTTGGCATAGAAAGCGTACTCACGCATGTCGCCGAACTGGCGCTGTCCTGCGCCCATGCCGGTCATGCAGCCCAACACCGGCACCGCAGAGACGGCACGCCCGTCACGGATCGGTACGCTCTCGTGGAACATGTCGCCGTTACTGATGCACTCGGCTTCGAATGCGCCGTGTGCGTGATTCAGCAGCTGCGCGAAGATGAAAAGTACGGCGAGACCGATGATCACCGATGCGAGTTGCATACGGCGTCCCAGGTTCTTCATCTCGTCACCGGTATCGCGTGCGCTCATCCGTCCGATGAACCTTCGTCCATGGCGGATCAGCAAAAGCCCAAGCACGAACAGCAGCACCGCGGTAAGCACGGACAGCAAGGCAAAGCCATCAAAGCTTCGGTTGGAGTGCGGCAGGTGCATCGCATCGATGTCTGTCGGATACGCAAACGAGAATGACGCTGTCGCGTCGTAGCCGCTGTCACGTTGGCCGGTAATCTCTATCGTCCAATTGCCCGGCGGCGACAGTTCACTCTTCGGGAATGTGTATCCGCCGGCAAATCTCTGCTCAGTTTCCAGCACCAGCGGTCCGATGCTCTTGGTCTTCTCTGTTGCGGTGATGACCACGCCGGTCACACCCGGATCGGCCAGCATCTTGTCCGGCTCCGCGAAGGTCACCAGCATGCTGGCATCATCATACGGATGTTCCTCCAGGTTGACGTTCAGTCCCTGACTCTCGCTGCTCACTGCAAAGTGCGACCGCGAATCCAGCGGGGGAGTCGTGATGATCAAACTTCCCGACAGCAGCAACACCAGCAGTCCGCACAGCATTTCCATTGTCACCGGAAACAAGATCGACCGCACTGTGTCGACATCATCAGCTCGTGGGTTTTTGGCTGCCAGACGCTCTGTGGCCCGGTTCACAAGCAGCAAACGATAGAGAAAGACCGAGATGAGCAATGCAGCCGCGGCACCCAGGCTTAGAAACCGCATACCCCACATGGTGGTGAACAGATTCGCCGCACCCTTTAAATGCAGCCATGTGATGAACGCACCGGTCGTGCCGCCTACAAGCAATCCGGCTCCGGTCAGCAAGGTCATTGCACCCAGCGCCAGCCCGGTCTCGCGCACTGCGCGCGGTTTGCGGCCGGTCAGCATCACCACGAACGCCACCAATGAACCTATCCATAAATCTTTGCCCATCACGTGCACGGCATTCACCAGTATCGCCACAGACGGCAGGAACGGCGAGGCTGAAGCATGACTCACGCGTGCCCGCATCAGGGCCCACATGAACAGCAGCGTCAGCAGTGCCGATTCACGCGCGGTCCACACGCGGTCGCGGTCCGCGAAGTCGCGCTTCCACGCCGTCGCGAGTATTGCATACGCCAGCAGCACGGCTGCGCGCAGCAGCGTGAACCGTCCGGCTGCGGTGCCCATGAATTCATGCAACACGGTGAACCAGCTTCTGGCCTGGTCGGTCGCCAGCATCCACGATTTCAGTCCGATGTATGCAAAACCTCCGGCGATGCCGAGCAATGCGGCCGTCCATATCACTGTAAGTATCCGTCTGCGTGTAAACAACGCTCCGGCACCGGCAAATCGCAGCGCCGCCAGCAGGCACAGCATGCCCAGCAATGTCGCATGACCGGCAAGCTCAAGCCAAATAGTCAGTGCTTCGGGAGCGTCACTGCTGTGCGTGACCGAGAATCCGCTGTCGGTCGCGGTTGCAGAGGCCTTGCCGATGGAAAACGAGAACGCGCCTTTGGTGAAGTGTCCGTCATCAGCCGATACGACGCTCCACGAGACCGCGTATGTTCCGGATCCTCCTGTCGGGAGCATGGTCGTCAGTCTGTACGCATCGGCCGGATCAACCGTGGCTTTGTCTGCAGTAAGCGTCGTGCCGTCCGGAGAGAAGACCGTGATGCGGCTTGAACCTTTTTCTATGCGCTCACTGAACCGGATCGTGATGTCCTCCGGCATTTGCTGCAGCACAGATCCCGCCTCCGGCCCGTACGTTACCGGCGTCGCATGCGCGAAGCCCAGCTGCGGCAGCAGCAATCCGGTCGCGATGATAAAAGCGGAGGCAAAACGGCGCATGAGAATACGGATGATTCTACTCTTTTCACGCGGTTTTGATCAGGCCTTTCTCGATGCCCTAACCTTATTGAGCGCTGCTGCGCCAAAGATGAATCCGAGTATGCCGAACACAGTTCCCGTTGTGCCCATGGGACCGGTGGCATGGCCGATGCTCTCCTGAAGGTCGTAGGTGGTCATAGACGGCTCCGGGAAGCCAAGATCTGCCTTGGCCTGTGCGCAGCCGAATGCACCTTTCTTCAGTGTGCGGACGACAGCGTCGGAAATCTGAGTCTCAGTTTTGTCTTCGGCAGTAGCCGGGTGTCCGGCCGGGTTGCAGGTGAACGACACGTCGACCGGGATCTTGTTGATCTCACCGAAGAAGCGGTAGGTCAGCGTGGTCTGCACGGTCGGGATGAACACGGCCTTGTAGCTGCCGGGCTTGCCGTAGACGGTCGTCAGATCCATCGTGCGGGACTTGTCTCCGGCTTTGATCTCCACTTTCAGCGTCGACTCCAGGCCGGTCACCGGTCCTCCGGCTTCGTGCTCGTCACCGTCTTCATGGGCTTCCATAGCGCCTTCAGCATGCTCTTCAACCGTCGTGACAGTCAGTTCCACGCCGCTTTTATCATCCACGACCAGCGGTTCGTTCAGCGAGCCGACTACGAAAGTGTATTCGGTGCCGCCGATTTTGAAGTTCTGGGATTCGTGTGCGAGTGCGAGTGCGGGAGCAGCGAGCAAACCGATGGCTGCAGCGGAGGAGAGGAGACGCTTCATGATAAAAATGGGGAGAGAGATAATCCGTGAGGAAAGTACCTGAGAAGCCGGAAACTCTCAAATCGGCTGCTTGTCAGGCTACCAAGCGCATAATTGACAAGATTGTAAATATTATGTTCTTAGAAACTGCGGAATTTTACTGCTGCCATTCCAGAATTCATGATCTCCAAGCCGCGCAGGACGAACACATTTTTTGCCTGCCTCAATATTTGGGCAAAATGTCATATGGCTGTTACAATTTCGTGGATTTTTGGGCTACTCCGTAGCCTTGTCTACCTCCTCCTTCCTTATTCTATGTCGTACTCCCACGTACTGGCTCGGAACGTTCGCAAAACGATCTCCGGGTTCTCTTTGTCGGTGCTCACAGGACAAATCGTCCTTGGCGCACTGGTCTCCGGCTTGCCGGTCTTCACGCCAGTCGCTGGTGCCGTAGTAGGTACCTGTGACGGCCTTGTAGCCACCATCACCGGTGCGGGCACCATCAATGGAACCTTTGGCAACGACGTCATCCTCGGTTCACCCGGCGCAGACACCATCAACGGTGGAGGCGGCAGCGACACCATCTGTGGAGACGACGGAAACGACACCATCAATGGTGACCTCGGAAACGACAAGGTTCTCGGTGGTAACGGCAACGACGTCATCGACGGAGGCGCCGGTAACGACAACCTGTACGGCGGCGACGGTGACGACATCATCACCGGAGGCATCAACAACGACAACCTTTATGGAGAGGACGACAACGACACCATTAAAGGAGGGGCAGGCAACGACTTGAACAACGGAGGCAACGATAACGACGGATGTGTCGACATCATCGGAACCGACAGCTTTGTCTCTTGTGAGGCTCAGGGAGCCAACGGAGTCATCGTCATCCGCGAGAATTCGACCCCAAACAACGCCCAGGACTTCGTCTACAGCGGAGCCCAGGCTTTCACATTGGACGATGACTTGGACGGCACCAACAGCAACGAGATTGTCCTGACCCGCAGCACGGGCCTCGGTGGCACTGCCTATACATTCACCCAGGACGCTCCGGCCAACTGGAATTTGGACACTCTCACCTGTGCAGACCCGAACCTGTCGAGCTCGACAAACGTCGGCACCCGCACGGCTACGGTCGATCTGAATGCCGGTGAAGTTGTCACCTGCACCTTTGGCAACAGCAGCCCTCCTCCGGTCTGTAACGGTTCCACGACCTTCGACACGTTCGCTCTGGGTTCGGTGAACGGTCAGGACGGCTGGTCTGCTACCGGTCCCTATGACCAGGAGATCGTTGACAACATCTACGCTTACCCGACCTTCGGCTGCAAGACGCTGCGCGTTTCCAACGCCGTCACGAGCGGTTCATTCGGAGACTGGATTTTCAGCAAGTCCGCAGTGAACGAAGCCGGTGAGACAACGGCTGTAAACGGCGGCTTCTCCGGCGGCACCCGCCAGAACCACCTCGATCTGCAGTTCGATCTCGCTCCCACGAGCACAGACCAGCAGCCTGGTCTGCAGGTTGCCGTTGCACCCGATCGCGGTGATGGCGCACGCATGAGCTTTGTGCGTTTCGAAGACATGGCCGACGGTATCCACGTCCAATTCTTCGATTACTCTTCCTCGACCTTCAACCAGACCGACGTTGCCACGCTGACCCGCACGGCTCCGCACACGATCAAGTTCTCCATGGAATTCATCGATGGTGCATCCAACGACGTCGTGAAGCTCTACATCGACGGCAACCTTGTGAAGACCGGCACCAGCTGGGAGCAGTACTACCGCGATTTGTCCCAGCTCCCTCCGACCGTTGACTCGCTTCTCATCCAGGCTCGCGACAACGTGGGCGGAAACGTCCCGGCCAACCTGGGTAACGGTTACCTGTTCGACAACCTCGGTGTAACCACGTCCACGACCCCTCCGGTCTACGTCACGATCCACAAGTACATCGACGGAGCACAGGCCACGGCAGTCAGCGCCAACAGCCTCGGCTTCCCGATGGAGTCCACCTGGAACGCCGCAAACCTGGGAATGGGAACCGGCAACTACGGACTGGACACCGGCAACAGCTACTTCATCTCCACGTCGCCCATGACGGCGGGTGCTTCGTACACCACACATGAGCTTCTGGACGGCGCAAACGTCGCTGCAGACTGCACCACGGGCAAGCCGTACATGCTTGCCGGTTACAAGACTGGTGAGTCTGTCATCGATGCAGAAGCTGCAACTCTCAGCCCGACGGCACCGAACTTCACGAACATCACCTCCGACAAGTACGTCCTGGTCATGAACACGACCTGCCCCGCTGCACCGGTGTGTGGCGACGGCACCGAAGAGAGTCCCGAGCAGTGTGACGACGGCAACATCATGGATGGTGACGGCTGTTCGGCTACCTGTGAGGATCAGGCTTTGGCCTGCACCCCGACCGACGCCGATGTTATCGCTTACTGGCGTCTGGATGAGGCCACCGGCCCGACCGCTAACGACACCGAAGGCTCCAACGACGGAACCTGGACCCTCGCTCCGACGTCGTCGACCGACGCTCCGGCCGTCTCCTACAACAACACGCACTCTCTGGATCTCGACGGCACCAGCTACCTCAGCATGGGTGACGTCCTCGACATGGGTCTGAACGACTACACCGTGTCTATGTGGTTCAAGACGACTGACACCGACTTCTCGCTCTTCTCGAAGAGCTTCTACGGCGGTGCAGGATCCCGATTCTTCCTCGTAGACGAGGGAACGGGTCTGTACGCAGCTTTCCATGGCACGACTCTCGTCGAGACGACCCCCCGGATCACGGGTCTGAACAACGACGCCTGGCACCTGGCTACGGTCACTTATGACCGCGACGGCAACATGACCCTGCTCATCGACGGATCCGCCGTGGCTTCTGCCGACATCTCCGGTCAGGCCGCTGCCGACCTCCAGAGCAGCTTCCACCTGTTCTTCGGCCGCTACAACGACGCGGTTGACGGCACGAACCCGCACCCGTCCGTTCTGGCCTTGGATGGTCTGATCGACGACATCCGCATCTACGACCGCGTGCTCAGCGTGGCTCAGGTCGGCGAGCTGTATGCCGGTTCCTGTGACGTCACCATTCCTCCGACTTCTGTCTGTGGCGACAACGCCATCGAAGGAGCAGAGCAGTGTGACGATGGTGACGCTGTAGGCGGTGATGGATGTTCCGCAGTGTGTGGAATCGAGTCCGGATTCATTTGTACCGGCGAGCCGAGCATCTGTACCCCTGTGTGCGGTGACGGTCTGATCACCGGCGCCGAGACCTGCGATGACAACAACATCACTCCCGAAGACGGTTGTTCCGCAACCTGCACCGTTGAGGAAGGCTACGAATGCACCGGCGCTCCGAGCGTCTGCGAGCCCGAACAGCTTGTCTGTACACCGACTGACACCGAATTGGTTGCCTACTGGAGCCTGGAAGAAGGCGAGGCCACCACGGCTAATGACACGGCTGTCGGCACCAACGACGTTGGTACCCTCAACCTCCCGGCATGGTCCAGCGACACTCCGGCTTTGGGTGGCGGTTTCACCTCCGAGTACGCTTTGTCCTTCAACGGAACCAGCGATGTGGTCACCGTGGGTGACAACACCGCTCTGAAATTCGATACCTCAAGCGACTTCTCCGCATCCGCATGGGTGAAGCCTTCATCTGTCGGCGGTTACCAGACTGTCATCCACAAGATTGATGACAACAACGCCGCACGCCGCGGTTACCTCCTCACGCTGAACAACGGAGTGCCCGAGGTCTGGATGCTCAATGATTACGGCAACAGCAACTATCTCGTCAAAGCAGCAACGACAGCCGTCACAACGGGCACCTGGCAGCAGGTCGGCTTCAGCTACGACGGTTCCGGTCTGGCCTCCGGTGTGAAGATCTACGTCAACGGTTCCGATGTCACGGGTGTTTCACTGCAGGACACGCTTGCAGGCACTATCGACAACACGCAGCCGTTTGAGATCGGCCGCCGCACGGTAGCCAACTCTCAGGGCTACGCAGGTCTGATGGATGACATCCGCGTCTACAACACGACCCTCACGCTTGCACAGTTCGGCAGCCTTTACGCCGGACAGTGTGATGTTGGAGGACCGGTGTGTGGAAACGGCGGTGAGGCCGAGGAAGGTGAGCAGTGTGACGACGGTAACCTCAACAACGGTGACGGCTGTTCGAACATCTGTCAGCTGGAGGAACTGGCCTGCACCCCGACTGATTCCACGCTCATTGCATACTGGAAGCTGGACGAGGCTCCGAGCGCGACTGTCGCGTTCGACACCACGGCCAACAGCAACGACGGTTCTGTCTCCGGTCCGACGACCGGCCAGACCGGCGTGACGACCCCTGCCTTCTATAACGGCGGTGCATACGAGTTCGACGGCAGCGATGCCGTGGCTATGACCACGAACGTCGGTAACTTCACGCTTGCCACTCCGTTCACTGTCTCCGCCTGGATCAACCCGGTTCTGGACGGTGCAAACCACGCGATCTACGGCAACACCTGGAGCAACGCCGGCTACCTGCTGCGCGTCAACGCCGAGAACAAGATCCGCTTCATCATCGTTGAGAACGGAAGCGTCTATAAGGGAGTCGATTCCAACGTCCTCACTCCGGGCTGGCACAACGTTGTCGGTTCATGGGACGGCACCAACGTGCACGTCTTCATCGACGGCACCGAGCAGTCCATCACTCCGATCGAGAACGGCACGGTCACGACCATCACCACGACTTCTGACACGTTCATCGGTTCCACCGGACAGGCCGGTGTCGAGCAGTTCTACAAGGGTCTGATCGACGATGTCCGCGTCTACAACTCCGCACTGACTTCTACCCAGGTTTCCACGCTCGCAGCCGGCCAGTGTAACGCAGGCGAACTGCCTGGCGGCGGTGACGATACCGATGAGGACGGTGTCCTCGACGGTGTCGACAACTGTCCTTTCGTTGCAAACCCGGATCAGCTTGATACTGACGACGATGGCTTCGGCGACGTCTGTGACTTCGGTGACGATGGAGGAGGCGATGAAGGCTTCGCTGCATTCACCGCATCGACTGACGATGGGGACGAGCAAAAGACCGGCGGTCACCACGGTAACCGTCTCGACAGAGACAGCGCCGCCCTGAACTTCGCGCTTGAGAACAGCGAAGGAGGAACCTTCGGTGCAGGACCCGACCCCCGCATCTGTCTGGCACAGCGTCTGCTTGGCGCAAACCCGATTGAAGGCCGCATCGAAAACGTCGTGAGAATCCTGGCTGCAACGCTGGAAATCCCGGCAAGGCAGATCGAGGAGTTCCTCAGGGATCCGCTCTACTGTGAGCCTCTCAACACGTCTGTCATCCGTCCGATCACACCGGTTGCCAAGGCACCCGATCCGATCGACTTCTACGTGAACCAGGACGGTATCCCGGTCTCGCGTGGCAACGTCGTCTTCGACACCTGCGTACAGGGCAAGTCGCCTGCGTACACACTGGTCAAAGAGACCGGCCAGAGCTGCGACACCTTCTACGTCGGTAACGGCGTCTGGGAGCACCCGGATCACGAAGGTCTGCACTTCACGATGACCATGGTGAAGCCGTACAAGATCACCAATCTCCCCGCTCCGTACACCGTGACCAAGTTGAACAACTTCAACGTCGGCACCAAGTAATCGGCGTCTACAAAGAGATTCAAAGCGGTCCCGCAGGTGCGGGGCCGTTTTTGTATGTGGTTACATCTTCCCGCCCCGCGAGATGAACGTCATGGGGTTGATGACGTTAGATTCGCTGAATGCGGCGGCATGCAGGCCGTCTGCAGCAGCAGGAGTGCCCTTGTGTACTTCCAGGTGCAGATGCGGGCCGCTGGTCATGCCGGTGAGGCCCACAAAGCCGATGGTCTGGCCCGGCCTGACTGCATCGCCGGTGCCAACCTTAGCAGAGCTCAGATGCGCGTAGAGCGAGAAGAAGCGGCCGCTGTCGTTGCGGTGCTCGATAATGACATGCATGCCCAGTTCGCGGCTATTGGAGACGGAGTACACCCGTCCGCCGCCGATGGCTCCGACACCTGTGCCCAAAGGCTGCTTCAGATCCAGTCCCGGGTGCTCGCCGCTGTATTCGGCGGCATCCAGGTCGTACTTGCCCATGTAGCGCGTGGAATAGTACAGCTTGGCGGTCACGATCGACTCCTTGCCCGGGTACACCTCGCCATCATGACGAAGCGTGCTCATCGGAGTCGTCAGTGTGCTCATGTTGTACGCGGGGATCGCCACCCATTCGTCATCGGCGAACTCGCCGACAGGCCTGCGCATTTCCGCCAGCGTCATCGCGCCCCAGTTGGGCACGCGGCTGAAAGGATGCACTGCACGCACGAAAGCCGGGAAATCGCCGTTGGTCTGCTGTACGGGCTCTGGATTGCGTTCCGGGGCCACAGACGCACTGGACGATGCCGAAGCCGAGGATGTGGCCTTAGGCACGTTTACAACGGCTGCTGCGGACGACGCACTGCTGGAGGACGGCTTGGAACTGGAGACCACAGGCGTAGCAGAGGACGACGATTGCGGTGCCTCCACTATCGGCTCAGTAGAACTCACAGATGATTCCGAAGACGCTTCCGGTGCAGCCAGGTGTGTTACCTGCGTGACTACGGGTGCTTTCACAACAGGTTTGCTGACTACGGCCGGTGCACGCGGTGCAGACGACGAAGCCTCGGGCAGAATCACGACGATCGGCGGGGGATTCTGTTGTGCAGCTTCGGATGACGATACAACAGATGCCTCGGACGATGCCGGCGCTTCACTGCTCTGCGATGATAGTGTGACTGCGACGAACTCAGGTGGACTCTGATATTGCGATCCTTTCATCACTACCACCCGCGGCTGATTTACTCTGTTAGTGAAGACGTTCGGGATCCACAAGCAGAAGAATGCAAAACACATGCCGCACAGCACCGCGATGGCGAATGCGCCATGTTCATGGACAAGACGATGGATGTGTGTTTTAGTGTTCATTTTATTGTATTATTATAACATATTTACGTAAATAATGCCAATACTCGAAAGGCATAGCAAAAGAGCCCTGGGAGGCTCAAATATGCCTATTTAGGCACTTTCAGCCCCTACAGAAGAAGCATCCCGTCCCCGAACGAGAATAACCGGTATTTCCTCTCAATTGCCTGCATATAAAGGCTCATAAGCCGCTCCCGTCCGGTGAATGCCGCGACCAGCATCATCAGGCTGGATTTCGGCACGTGAAAATTTGTGATGATGTGATCCACCATCTTAAATGTGTAGTCGTCACGGATGAATAAGCGCGTGCGTCCTTCAGGCTCGACGATTTTCCCGTGCTCATCGCTTGCCGATTCGAGCGTGCGTACAACGGTTGTGCCGACGGCCACGATAGGGTCACCTGCGGCCTTGGCTTTCTCCAGAATTTTGATGGTCGCCGGTTCTATCCGGTATTCCTCTTCGTGCAGCAGGCCGGTCTTCAGCTGCTCATCTGTCAGCGGCGCGAATGTTCCCAGGTGCACATGCAGCGTCACCGGCGCGATGCGGATGCCGGATGCTTTCAGCGATTCCATTAGCGCATCCGTAAAATGCAGCGATGCCGTCGGAGCGGCGATGGATCCTTCATCACTGGCGAACACGGTCTGATATTCGCGGCGCAATTCTTCGGGTGTCAGGGGCGTGCGTTTGATGTACGGCGGCAGCGGCATGTGGCCGTGGCGGTTGAGCGCATCCGTCAGTTCGGCAATCGGGAAAGACGGCTCCAGGAGCCAATGTTTGCCGTCATCGCCGCCGACGGTAAAACCCTTTTTGTCATGCAATGTCAGGAATTCCCCGGGCTTCAGTTTACGGTTGGCCATTGCCCGCACATGAGTACCGGTGGTGCCGAGCGCCAGCACGCTGACCTTGCCGCCGGTCACGCGCGTGAGTTCCATTTTTGCCGGAATGACTTTGGTCACGTTGATCACAAGCACCGCGTTCTTCGGCAAAAAATTGCCGATACTCGCAAACGTCGACCAGTGCGTTTTGCCGGTTTTACGTTCATGCACGAGCAACTTGGCGCTGTCGCGCGGGCTGGCCGGAGACGTTGCAATCATCTCCGGCGGAAACGTGTAGTCGTACAAGCCGAGCGTGTCTTCCAGCGAGGACATGACAAAAAGTGTAGCGGGAGGATGCACGGAGTGCGACTTCGCCGGGGCTTACTTTGCGACTGCGTCTACGGAAACAGGAGGCTCATCCAGTTCATCGTCGTCGCTGACGATCACCGGAGCCCTTGTCCTGGCAGCTGCGTCTCGTCGTCCGCTTCTCACATCCCTTTCACTCTGTAGCTGACAGGGGATGCAGTTGGGTGCAAAAGGCATGGCTTCCAGTCTGGCGCTCAGAATATTTCCCATGCACGCAACACATAGCCCATAGGTGCCAGCGCTCATTCTCGCCAAAGCGGCTTCCACCTGTTCCAGTGTTGCGGCATTCAGGCCTTCCAGTTGCCCTTCTACTTCATCAGCTTGTGCATTGAATGCGAGATCCATGGCGTCTGGCATTGCTCCCAGGGTGCCATCTTCATTGAATCCCATTTTCTTCCTCGTCAGATCTGCATGCTTAGCCAGCAATTCCGCTCTTAAGCGCTCCATTCTGCCCTGGCGCTTGGTTTTCGGTGCTGCCTCAGTAGCAGTGGCTGTAACCTCTCTTGAATTATCGGCACCCATACAGAATTGTGGAAAAAGAAGTTAGGCTTTTGCGCATGTGATGCAGCTTTCCGTTTCAGGCAATGCATCCAGACGATCTGCCTCGATGAGATTCTTGCAACGCGCGCAATATCCATATCTCCCCTGATCAATTCTGGCGATAGCCCTTACTCTTGCTGCATTCGTACCCGAAAGACTCGCTGCAAGTGCCGCATCCAAAGCACCCGTGTGCAAAAAATCGGCTCGGTCTGCTCTGTCGCCGCCGATGCCGACGTTGGCTGCTCGTATCGGATCGGATGTTACTTCTGCCGGAAGAGCGGCTACCAATGCTGCGCGTTGCTCAGCTATAAACTCAGGCGTGTGGCCTGTTGTATTGGGTTGGACAGCTACGGCTTCCGTGCGGGCGTCCGCTTCAGGAACCATAGTGGCTGCGGCCGGGGCTATTACTGCGCGTCTTGGCATAGAAAGGGGGAGAAACTCAGTCGCGCACTATAAGCCTGAATTGGATTAAGTCAATTTTTTGGGTGCTTCCGGATATCCGCAGCATGGGCATAGAGTCACATATGGCTTCGCAGAGCCGTTTGTGCTATAATAAGAACGAAACAAATATCCAATGCCGACTACAGTTGCACATTCCATCATCGGCCTCAGCGAGGCAAGCAAACTCCTGGGAGAAGTGATCGGCTACGTCGGTATTTTTGTGATGATCGTCGGAGCCTGCAAAGGCCTGTACATGTTCATCTGCCGCACGCTGTTGCAGCGCGACGTCCAAGCCAACATCCGTATAGAGCTCGGCCAACATTTGGCTCTCGGTCTGGAGTTCCTGGTGGGTAAAGACATCATCGAGTCGCTGGTGCACCCGACATGGGATGACCTCGGCAAACTGTGTGCGATCATCGCGATCCGCTCGGCACTCACGCTGTTCCTCGGCTACGAACTGAAGGAGGCAGCCCGCGAGACGCGCGAGCAGAACGCAATCAGCAACAAGCACGCGGCGAAGACGGCGTAGGGGACTGCATCGGCGGAATCAGTACAGCCATCTGTTACCTTTAGCACGGTCTTTCGTAGTATCCTTGTGAAGACTGTTTACCGTGTGCACACACCCCTTCCTTTCATGTCTTCCCCTGTACCACCGTCAGATGAGCAGCAGCTCATCGCATCCTGCCAGGCCGGACACCTCCAGGATTTCGACCCGCTGTACCAGCGGTACGTCCGACCGATCTTTTCCTTCATCTACCGCCGCACCCGCGACAAGCAGCTGGCAGAAGACATCACCAGCACCGTGTTCATGAAAGCCCTGCAGAACGTCCATCGGTACGACGGGCGCAAGGGGAGCGTGGTGGCCTGGCTCTACGGCATCGCACGCAACGCGCTCACCGACCATTACCGGTCCATGAAGCGCACCGTGAACATCGATGACGTGTGGGACCTGGCCTCCGGCGATGACACGACTGCCGCGGCCGACGGAAATATGAACGCCGCGCAACTGCGCGAGGCCCTCTCCAAACTGGACCCGGCCAAGCGCGAGATCGTACTGCTGCGTGTATGGGACGACCTGAGTTATCAGGACATCGCCGCCATCACCGGCAAAACCGAAGCAAGCTGCAAAATGACGTTCTCGCGCGTGATCGCCCAACTGCGGAAGGATCTCCCGCTCTCCGCGTTCCTGCTCCTGCTGATCCACCCCTCCATTCTATGACAACCGACGTGCATTCCATCCTCGGCGAGCTGTACGAGATCGATCCCGGTCTGCGCGAGCATGAGGCCCACCTCATTCCGCTCATCCAGACGCTGCAAAAGCGCAATCCCGGACGCGCTCCCGACGAACGTTTCGTCGCGGAACTGCGCTCCCGCCTGCAGACAAAAGCAGCCGAACTTTCCGACACTTCTCTTTCTACCCCTTTTTCTATGAATAAATTTCTCTACCTCTTCGGCGGCGCATTCGCCGCTCTTGTCATCGCCGTGCCGGTGACATACATGGTCGTCAGCCCGTCCGCTCCGGGTGCCATGAACAAGGCAGCCGAAGGTGCAGCCGACGGCGACATGTTCGCCTACCAGGTCACCGCTCTCGGAGACAACGCTTTTGGCGGCATTGTCGGTTCCACGCAGGTCACTGTCACTCCGGCCAATAATCCCGCCCGCCCCCAGTCTGGCGGCGGAGGCGCCGAGTCAGTCAGCATCAGTGCTGTCAGTTCGGGCATCGATCCGGCTACCCGCGATGCCAAAATGATGGCACCCGACAGCATGATCTATCCGCCGCAGGAGCTCACCCAGTACAACTATGTGTTTGACGGCGAGATGCCTGCGCTCGACGAGCAGAAAGTCGACGTGCTGAAGCGCCTGACCGGCGGCACCAGCGTTCCGCTCGGCACCCTGAGCTCGTTCGGTTTTGGTGCCGTGGATCTGGCATCGTTCAACGGCGCACGCGTCGAGAACTTCACGCTCTTGCAGGACACCCAGAACGGTTACTACATCAACGTGAACCTGAACGACGGTTCCATCGGTATCAACCAGAACTGGCAGCGTTGGCCGCACCCGGAGCAGGACTGCCGCGATGATGCCTGTTTCGCCCGCTATACCGTGAAACTGTCCGACGTTCCGGCAGATGACCAGCTCATCGCCATTGCTGATGCCTTCGTGAAAGAGCACGGCATCGACACCTCCAAGTTCGGTCCGGCAGTGGTCGGCAAGAGCTGGAAACGCGACTACGAGACCACCGTTTCCGCCGGCGGCATGGGTTACGTCCCGCAGAGTCTCGGTGTGGTGTACCCGCTGCTTGTCGACGGTGAGACCGTCTTCGATGACAGCGGTCAGCCCACCGGTTTGTCGGTGAACGTCGATATCCGCAACAAGAAGGTAAGCGACGTCTGGGGCATCACCAGTCAGAAGTACCAGTCGTCGGGTTACGACGCCGTCACGGCTGAGAAAGACATTCGCGATTATCTGGCCGCAGTCGACAACTACTCCGCCCTGGAAGGTATGCCGTCCGCCACCAAGATAAAGAAGGTCACGGTAAAACTCGGCACACCGCAGCGCGGATTCGTGAAGACCTACAACTACGACCAGACCAAGGGCACGAGTTCTGAGCTCATCGTTCCGGCCCTCATCTTCCCGATCGAGTCGTCGGACCCCAAGGACGCCCAGGTCTACCGCCAGTCGATCATCGTCCCGCTGGCCAAGCAGTTACTGGATGCATCGAAGCAGAACTGGGGCGGCGGCGCCCCAATGCCAATGGTGAAATAACTCCGGAAATTGACCTCATCGGGGTTCAGGCGTAGAAGTACGCGCTCATGAACCCCGATTTGAACGTACCGGCACTCAGCATTCCGAGCTACGCCCAGCACCCGCGCAACATAGAACTGGCGCTTACGGCGAACGACGGCATCGAGAGTATCCGCAAGGCTCTGCGAGAACACCCCGCCTTCAGGATCCACTGCGCACTCGCATTCCAGACTGTTACCGCGCGTGAGGTGTTGCTGCGCCATGCGCCCGAGATTTTCGCTGTCCGCAATGACGTACAGACCGCCTGTTCGCTCCTGCTGGAGGCGCAGCCGGCACACATGCGGCACGAGTTTCCGGAAGGGATGTTCGATGATCCCGTAGTGTGTGCCAGGGCACTGCATGCTTTTTGGGAGCAGTTCGGAGGATGGTACGCCGCCTCACAGATCACCCGTGCGGATTTCGATGCGTATGTCAGACGCGCCGCGCGCCACAAACACAATCCAGACAACACCGAAGGCTCCAATTTGGGCGATCAGGCCGAATTGCTGTTCGACGTCATGATGCGCCTGCTATGCAATTCGGTGAGCCGTGGCGGAGGCAAGGTGTCGCTGCTGAGCGATGCATCTGTTGCACAAAGATCGCGGCCTGCGTTTCTGCAGGCACCGTACAATGTGGAATTCACCGGGCCCAGATTCATTGTGTTCGATGAGGGCCATTCGGAAAAAGGCGAGTACGACGGTGTCTTCACCCTCGATCGCGGTTCGTCGCAGCCTGTCGTCACGTGCGTCTTCGACTGCACGGTTGAGAAGGGGCATAAAGGCGAACGCATAAAGCGCAACCGCGATAAGCGCAATGCAGCTGCCTTGTTCGTGAACGACGAACACAGCCGCGTATTGGCCTTCCGCGTCATGATGCATGACGAAGCCCCGATCCATCCCGATCCCTGCGCCCGAGGCAACATCCATCTGCCCAGTCCGGACATCCAGCAGGCGATCCGCACTGCCGCAATACCGGTCGAACCCGAAGATGAATACGAAGAGCCCTCGGATGCGTTCGAAGAGTTCCGGCTGCGGCTGGATGCGGCAACACGTTAATTCACCTATACTCATCGCTGATGATCTCCGTCATTATCCCGGCGTTCAACGAGGCAAAGACGATTGAGACCGTAATTGCGGTTGCCAAGCTGCTGCCGTCGGTTTCCGAGATCATCGTCGTCAGCGACGGGTCCACCGACCGTACAGCAGAGGTCGCGCGGAAGGCGGGCGCGATTGTCATCGATCAACCCAATACCGGCAAGGCAGGTGCGATGCAGGCGGGCGTCACCCGCGCGTCGCAGGATATTCTGATGTTCCTAGACGCCGATCTGCATGGTTTGACGATAGGCATGCTCGAAGATATGTCGAGCCCGGTCATCCAGCGAAAGCAGGACATGACGGTCATTGCGCGCGATTACTGGTTCGATTATCTGCAGTACCTGTTTCCGCGCGGCGCTATCGGCGGAGAGCGCGTGCTCCGGCGTGCGGTGTGGGATGCCGTTCCGCCGGAGGAGCGTCGAGGTTTTCAGATCGAACTGGCGCTCAACTACCACACACGCCGCAAGGGCATGAGGTATTCGGTTATCAGAGCCAAGGGCCTGCATCACGTCCTGAAGATGCAAAAGCGCGGCTGGGTGAAAGGGGGCGTGGCAGAAGCGGGGATGGTGCTGGCCTGTTCGCAGGCTTTTGTCTCGTACTATTGCATGCCGTCGTTCCTGCGGCGCAAACGGTAAAGCGAAAGATTCAGAGGCGTTTGACGTCATCACACCCGATGACTCTCCCCACTTCTTCAGGTGCCACCACATCCGTCTGGATGACCGCGCCCGGTCGTCCAGGCTACAAACCACTTGCGCGCAACACGCAGGTCGATGTGTGCGTGGTCGGTGCCGGTATCGCCGGGCTTACGACCGCATATCTGCTGCTGAAAGAGGGGAAGACCGTGGTTGTGCTGGATGACGGGCCGGTGGTCAGCGGCGAGACCGAGCGCACTACGGCGCATGCCGTCACCGCACTCGACGACCGCTATATCGATCTGGAAAAGCTTCATGGTCAGCGCGCCACAAAACTGGCTGCACAAAGCCATGCCGCAGCCATAGACCGTATCGAGAAAATCGTGCGGGACGAGACTATCGCCTGTGGATTCCGGCGGTTGCCGGGCTATCTGTTTTTGAGTGACGGCGAATCGCGCACATTGCTGGAACGCGAACTGGCGGCGATCCATCGCGCCGGTCTGACCGGCGTCAAACTTCAAAGCACATCGCCGTTACCGTCCTTCGATACCGGGCCGTCGCTGATGTTCCCGGATCAGGCCGAGTTTCATCCGTTGCAGTACTTGTTTGCGGTATGTCGCGCTATCGACCGCATGGGCGGACACATTCATACGTTTACACGTGCAACGTCGGTAAAGGCCGGGCCACCGTGCCGCGTCGCGACAGAATCTGGCTATACGGTCACATCCGGAGCGGTCGTGGTTGCCACCAATGCGCCGTTCAACGATAACGCACTCATTTATTCGCGGCAGGCGCCGTACAGGACGTACGTGATCGGCTGCCAGATACCGAAGGGTTCGGTGCCGCACGGGCTGTACTGGGACACCGGCGCATACAGCAAAGGCGGTGATGCGACGCCGTATCACTACGTCCGCGTAGAATCCGGCGACCGCAAAGACACGCTTATTGTCGGCGGAGAGGATCACCGTACCGGCGAGCATGACGATGCGGCAATGCGTTTCCGCGCACTGGAGACATGGGCCAAGCGCCGGTTTCCGATGGTCGAAGACATCACATACCGCTGGTCGGGCCAGGTGCTGGAGCCGATAGACGGCCTGGCGATGCTGGGCCGCAAGCCGGGGCAAAAGGGCGACGTGTTCATCATCACCGGAGATTCCGGCAACGGCATGACACACTGCACCATCGGCGCGATGCTCATCACCGATCTTATCCAGGGCCGGCTGAATCCATGGGCAAAGCTCTACGACCCGTCACGGGTCCGGCCGAAGTCCCTCAAAGAATTTGCCAAACAGAACGCGCATGTCGCCAAAACCCTGGTCGGCGGCTGGGTCACGAATGATCCGCTCTCCAGAAAAGACAAAAAGGACATCGGTCTGGTCGTCCGTGAGGGCGTGAGGAAAATCGCGCTCTACATCGACGAGAAAGGTGCGGAACACCGCTGTTCGGCAGTTTGCCCGCACAAGGGCTGCATCGTGGCGTGGAACGGCCTGGAGAAGTCCTGGGACTGCCCCTGCCACGGTTCGCGCTACGACCGGTTCGGCAAACTGCTGACCGGCCCTTCGAAGAAAGACCTGAAACCCGTCTGAATCCGTTCCCCCAACTTTTATGGCCAAAGGAATCACTGTCACGGCGAAAACCAGCATCGACGCCCCTATTTCCGGTGTATGGGATGCACTCGTGAATCCCGATGTCATCAAGCGTTACATGTTCGACACCGATGTCGAATCTGACTGGGAAGAGGGAAGCCCCATCGTGTGGAAAGGCGTCTGGAAGGACAAGCCGTACGAAGACAAAGGCAAGATCCTGAAGATCGAACCGGAAACACTGCTCAAAGTGTCGCACTACAGCCCGCTGTCCGGAGATGCCGATGAGCCGGAGAACTATCACACGCTCACGTATGAGCTGGCTGAAGAAGATGGTAAGACGACCGTGTCATTGTCGCAGGATAACAACAAGGACGAGAAGGCAGCCGAGCATTCACGCACGATGTGGGAAGGCATGCTGAAGAGCCTCAAGAAACTTCTGGAAGATCAGGGGTAAGAATTTTGTAAGACGTCCGGCCCCTTGTCGTCATCTATGCCGAGACCTTCTACTTCCTTCATCCTCATGGCCATGCAACTGACCAGAGAACATTCGAACAGAATGACGAAGGCGCTCGTCCCGTTGGCGTTCCTGTTTGGAATGCTGCTGTGGTAGAGCAGAGGTGAATTTTGACCGCCATTCCCTACTCAGGAGAGTCGGGCCTTCTTTCACGGAAGGGTTTTTGGGGTTGACTCGGCAGGGCCGGATTGTTATTGTGTACCGGTGCATCAGTACATGACACACCTCCGGGAAGGCTGCTGGCGAGTGCCGGCCGGAGTGTCGTGCCGCTGGTGAGCTGCAGCACTCCTTATCCACCGCTCCGACGCCCTCCCGCCCCGCGGGACGCGGCGATCGCGGGTGTTGTGGAGCTTTGCATGTTCCCATTCCTGCCCATGTCTCATCCAGTCATCATCGACAACTACGATTCGTTCACCTACAACATCCGCGATGTGCTGGGTTCCCTTGGCCATGTCGCGACGGTCGTGCGTAACGACGAGGTCACCATCGAACAGCTGGCCGCTCTGCGTCCCACGCACCTCATCCTGGGCCCCGGCCCGGGTTCGCCGGACTACCCGGCGGATGTCGGCATCTCGTTCGATGTCATCGACTATGCGACGCGGGAAGGAATCCCGCTCCTGGGGATTTGTTTAGGCCAACAAATTATCGCCAAGCACCTGGGCGGGCGCATCGTCCGTGCGCCGGAGGTGATGCACGGCAAAGCCAGTATCGTCAGCCTGCCCCATCCACAGTTGCCGCACCCCGATCTTTTCAGCGGCTGCGGCAGCTCAGTCACCGTGATGCGCTATCATTCGTTGATCTGCGAGCGCGCGACCAGGCACGCTGACCTGATCCCCACCGGAACGACAGCGTTCGGTGACGCTCAGTTGGACATGGCGTTCCAGCACGCGACGCTGCCGGTGTATGCCGTGCAGTTCCATCCCGAATCGTTCTTCACAGAGCACGGCACCCGCATGCTGGGCAATTTCATGGCCGTGCCAAGTCCAATCTCATCGTCAGCTCCGGCTACGGATACCGCATCTGCAGGTACAAAGCTCCCCGAAGCTATCGAGCGCATGCTTGCGGGAGTCATGGCCGCACGTCGGCCAAGCGTGGTGCGCGAGTTTCAGTCCGATCTTCCGCCCGAGGCGGTCTACGAACGTTTTGACGGTGATCCGCACTGCTTCTGCTTCGAGTCGCTGGATCCCGAGAACAAGCCGTACCGCGTGGGCGGCGACACCGGTCGCTACTCGTATTTCGGACGTGCGCCGTTGTTCACGGTCAGCGCCCGCAACGACAGTCTGTTCATTGACGATGTGCAGATCGACATCGGCAGTGTGTCCCCATTGGACGCGCTGGATGCAATGCAGCGCCGTTTGGCCGGTATCACCGGAGAAGTCGCTCCGGGCCAGTTGCTGCGCTGCGGCCTGGTAGGATTCTTTGCATACGAGGCGATGCAGTATCGCGAGCCCTCAGCATTTCCCGGAAGCACACCCGATGACGAGAAGACGTTCGCGTTCGGCTACTTCGATGACGTCCTCCTCTACGACCGTGCCCGTGGCATGTATCTGTATTGCTCATGCGGTCGCGATCGCTTCGATGAATTCTGCGCGATCCTGTCTGCACCGAACAGCCCAAGTGCCGCGCCGGTGATCCGCCAGATGTTCGCGGGCATGAGTCAGGATGACTTCGAAAACGGCGTCCGCACGATTATCGAGAGCGAAATCAATGCCGGTAATTCCCAGCAGGTCATCCTGTCACGCCGCAAGTCGTACCGCATCGACGGTTCGTTGGCGCCGGTCTACCGCGAATACCGCCGGCTGTTCCCGTCGCCCAACATGCACGCGCTGCGGATGGGCGACATGGAGAGCGTCGGGTCGTTTGCAGAGCTGATGATGCGGGCCGACGGTAACCAGGTCACCACCATCCAGCTGGCCGGTACACGCCGTCGGGCAGGGGATGCCGTGGCCGACGCCGCGCTGTTTGCAGAGCTGAAAAGTCATCCCAAGGAATGTGCCGAACACCGCATGCTCATCGACCTGGCCCGCAATGACCTCGGCCGTTCGTGCGTGCCGGGAAGCGTGACCGTCCGGGACAATGAACTGATGGTGCGCAGGGATGCCGGTCCGGTCATGCATATCGCCACGACCGTGCGCGGCACACTGGATCCGCATCTGTCACCGGTCTACGCGCATGCAAACCTGTCGCCGATGGGCACCGTCTCCGGCTCGCCAAAAATCCGTGCCTGCCAGATCGTCCACGCCGCCGAAGCCGGCAAACCGCGCGGCATGTACGCCGGGTCGTTCGGATTCTTCGATGCCAGCGGCAACGCCGAATTCGTCATCGGCTTGCGCAATGTGTTCCGCACCGGCAAGCAGCTGCACGTGCAGGCGGGAGCAGGCGTCGTACGCGATTCCGATCCGCAGGGGGAGTACGCAGAGACCGAGAACAAGATGAAAGCAGCGTTGTCAGCCATCGAGCCATTTATCGCCACTGCCAAGATTCCCGCCTCTTCACGATCATGATTCCCGTTTCCATAGCATCGGCAGAAGGCACTCTTGATGTGTTGTTATCGGATACATCGTCCGAGAGTCAGCGAGCCGACGCTTTTCACAGCATCGTTGGGTTGCCGATAACCGCAGAACTGCTGGTGGAAGCGGCAAAAGCGTTGCGTACACGCATGATTCCGGTCGCACTCTCCGGGTCGCCAATCGACCTATGTGGCACCGGTGGCAGCGGCAAATCCAAACTGAATATCTCCACGCTTGCTGCGTTCGTTGTTACCGCAGCAGGTGCCCCGGTCGCCAAACACGGTAACCGTGCTGCCAGCGGCAAATGCGGCAGCTTCGATGTGCTGGAGGCACTCGGTGTGCGCATTGAACTGACTCCGGAGCAAGAGGCCGCCGCCTTCGAGGAGTGCGGAATCGTATTCTTGTTCGCGCGCTTACATCATCCCGCGCTCGGCCGCATCGCTGGGCTGCGAAAAGCGCTCGGTCGCCGCACGCTGTTCAATCTGCTCGGGCCGCTGTGCAACCCGGCAGGAATCACGCGACAGCTCATCGGAACCGGCGACGCATCGAATGCACGCATGCTTGCGGATGCCATGCATCGTCTGGGCCAGCAGGGGATGGTCGTGCGCGGGCACGACGGCCTGGACGAAGTCTCGGTCTGCGCGCCGACGGATGTGTTCACTGTCTCGGGTGGTACCGTCACGCAATCGCTGTTCACTCCATCACACACGGATTCACAGGTTACCGATGACGACATCGCCGGTGGAATGCCCGATCAAAATGCACAAATCTTTTTGGAGATGCTGCAGGAAAAATCCGACAGTCCGCGCCAGCATCTGTTACTGGTGAATGCAGGCCATGCGCTGGTAGTCGCCGGGGTAGTGACATCGGTTGAAGACGGTATCAGCAAGGCCCGTGAGGTGCTGCGTTCGGGGGCCGCATTCGAGTTGTTCACGCGTTACCGCGATTTCCTCCAGACCCCATGACCGCAGATCTTCTTTCCCGCATCGTCGCGTCTAAACGCCGCGAAATCAGCGCGCTTCCGGCGCAGGCGGTCAGCCGTGCCCACGGTGCATCGTTCATCGACGCGCTGAAGTCATCGGGCCCTGCGATCATCGCCGAGATCAAGCCGGTATCGCCGGTGAAAGGCCGTCTGATAGAGCTTGCGGCTATTCCGACGATGGTTGCGACATACGATGCGCATGCGCAGGCCATCTCGGTCTTGTGTGACCAGCCGTTCTTCGGCGGCGGATTCGAGCTGCTGAAACACGTCTCATCACTCACAAAAAAACCGCTGCTGTGCAAAGAATTCATTCTCGACGAGCGCCAGTTGGATCTGGCAGCTGCAAACGGAGCAAGTGCGGCGCTGCTCATTGCCGGCATTCTGGATACACAGTCATTGGGTGAATTACTGCAGGCCGCGCTGATCCGGAATCTGGACGTGCTGATAGAAATCCATGACCGCCCCGAGCTGGACCGGGTCATCGGGCTGTTGAATCACTTCACTCCAGACGAACTGAAGCGCATCGCGGTCGGCGTGAACAACCGCAATCTGAAGACGACAGTCATCGACATCTCAGTCAGCCGCGCACTGGCGCCGGTCGTACGCTCGCTGTTGCCCGGCATCGGTGCAGTCGTCACCGAAAGCGGTATTTCTACGGTGCAGGATGTGCGCTTACTGAAGCCGTCGGTGGATGCTTTTCTCATCGGTTCATCACTCTTGTCCGCCCCGGATCCAGGTGCGTTGATCGATTCCTTCCGCGCATCATGAAGACCGCTGTCAAAATCTGCGGCCTGACCCGGGCGAAGGACGTCGCGCACGCCGCGAATGCCGGTGCGGACTTCGTGGGGTTCGTCTTCGTGAGATCTTCCCCGCGCCTCGTCACACTGGAGCTTGCGACCACGCTGCGTCGTTCCGCCGGCAAGGCGAAAGTCGTGGGTGTGTTTGCCGGTGCTTCCGCCGAAGACATCGAGTGCTACGTGCGCGAGGTCGGTCTGGACTACGTGCAGTTGCATGGCGACCCGGATCACACACTCTGCGGGAAGCTGTCCGTCCCGGTGATCCAGGCGTTCCGTGGAGTGCCGGATGAGGCAACGCTGCGCCGGTTTCTGTCGTCGTGCCCCTATGTCCTCATCGACAAAGCCGATGGCCAGGGACATGTCGATCTCGGTCAGGTTGCCTCTCTGCCCGCCGACATCCGTTCGAGACTATTTCTGGCCGGAGGCCTGAACCCTGCCACTGTCCGCGACGCCATCGACCGCGTGCATCCGTTCGCAGCCGACTCCGCACGCGGCGTCGAATCGTCACCCGGTATCAAAGATCACACGCTCATTTCCGCTTTCATTTCCGCACTCTCATGACGCACTCCTCTCCCACCTTCGGCGACTTCGGCGGCATGTACGTCTCCGAGCTTCTGGTCCCAGTACTCGCCGATGTCACTGCCGCATTCGAAGCCGCCAAGGCCGATCCGGCGTTTGCCTCCGAACTCACGCGGCTGCTCACCGAATTTGCCGGACGCCCGACGCAGCTGACCGAGCTGCACAACCTGAGCGTCGAATACGGCTGCAGGCTGGTGCTGAAGCGTGAAGACCTGGTGCACGGCGGCGCACACAAGACCAACAACGTCATCGGCCAAGCGTTGCTGGCCAGGCGCATGGGCCGCAAACACCTCATCGCCGAGACCGGTGCCGGGCAGCACGGCGTCGCGGTTGCGATGGCCGGTGCGCTGTTCGGTTTGCCCGTGACGATTTTCATGGGCGCCAAAGATGTCGAGCGCCAGAGTCCCAACGTGCAGCGCATGAAACTGTTCGGTGCAGAGGTGATCGCGGTGAAGTCCGGCTCGCAAACCCTCAAAGATGCGATCAACGACGCACTGCGCTACTGGACCGCCCACTCCCGCGACGCGTATTACGTGTTCGGTACCGTGGCCGGCCCGCATCCGTTCCCGCAGATCGTCGCGTACTTCCAGCAGATCATCGGCATAGAAGCCCGGGCGCAGTGTCTGACGCGCTTCGGCAAATTGCCGCACACGGTGTGCGCATGCGTCGGCGGCGGCAGCAACGCCATCGGCATGTTCCGCGCGTTTGTGCCGGACAAAGACGTCCGCCTGGTCGGCGTGGAACCGGCCGGTGAAGGGCTGGATACCGGCAAGCACGGTGCTGCGTTGTGCATGGGCAGCCCCGGCATCCTGCACGGCGCGTTGAGTTACTGCCTGCAAGACGATGATGGTCAGATACAGGAAGCCCATAGCATCTCGGCCGGACTGGATTACCCCGGTGTGGGCCCCGAACACAGTTACCTGAAAGACACCGGACGCGCGCAGTACGCCGCGGTTACCGACACACAGGCGGTCGATGCGTTCCGGCTGCTCACGCGCCGCGAGGGCATCATCCCGGCGCTGGAGTCGGCACATGCGCTGGCGTACGCACTCACCATCGCGCCCACGCTGAAGCCCGATGACATCCTGCTCATCAACCTGTCGGGCAGGGGAGACAAAGACATCGAACACGTCGAGCGTTCCACTTCCCACCAAGCCTCATGAGCAACCCGTATCTCAACCTCAGGCGCCCCGCATTCGTGCCATTCACTGTTCTTGGTGACCCGGATATCGCGCAGTCTGAGAAAATCATCCGCACACTCGTCGAGAGCGGTGCCGATGCACTCGAGCTTGGCATTCCGTTCAGCGATCCGATTGCCGACGGTCCGGTGATCCAAGCCGCGGCCACCAGAGCCTTGAAAGCCGGTGTCAAAGTCGATGATTGCTTCGCATTGATGACTCGTATCCGCACATTCACCCAGATCCCGGTCGGTCTGCTGGTGTACGGCAACCTGATACACGCGCGCGGAGCTGACAAATTCTTTGCCGACTGCCAAACGTCCGGAGTCAATTCAGTGCTGGTCGCAGATCTGCCGTTGGAGCATGCCGCCGATATTCTGCCTGCGGCGCGCAGTCACGGCATCGCGACTGTGTTCATCGTCAGCGAACTTACATCGGATGAGCGCATGGCCGAGATCTGCAAAGTCGCGCAGGGGTACATCTACGTCGTGTCGTACGCCGGAGTCACTGGCGACATGAACGCGCTCAAGCAGGATAACCTCGCGCCCCTGCTCGTACGGATCCGCAAACACACCGATCTGCCGCTGTACGTCGGTTTCGGCATCAGCGATCCGACGCAAGCTCTGGCCGCGAAAGCCGCGGGTGCGGATGGGGTGATCGTCGGCAGCCGGATCGTGAAAGAGATTCCGGATATCGGCGCCATTGGTTCGGTCTGTAGGTCATTTTCCGACGTGCTTTCACCCGAGGGAAGGGCATGATAGCCTGCGGTCTATGCCCGTATCGAAAAAGCACTACGCCGAACTCTGCCAGTTGTTTGCCGCCATCAAAGGCGAGGCCGAAGCCGACAAGTTCATCCAGGACATGCTCACGCCGCAGGAGGTCGATTCGCTGTGCGAGCGCTGGCAACTCATCCAGCAATTGCACGCCGGTGTGCCGCAGCGCGAAATCTCCGAGAAGCTTGGCATCAGCATAAGCAAAATCACGCGCGGATCCCGCATGTTGCAGTATGGCAAAGGCGGCTTCCTCACTATGTTGAAGCGGCTGGCAAAATAAATGTAAAGCGGTCGTGACAAACATATTTCGCGATTCAGAAAGATCCGTGTCATTGCGGGTAAGTTCGGGCGTCACAGTCTTTGGAGCGGAACATTCCGCTTCTCGGGCGGGGCGCCGGGGAGGCGCCTCGCCTTTGATACAAAGTCAGTGCACATGCGGGTTCCGACCATTGACAATATTACAAATATAGTTTAAAGATACCCCATGAACGGTCCGCAATTTCCTGCCTGCACCACGCCCACGGAGTACCCATGGACTGCTGCGCTGAAGGACAACCTGGCAAACCTGGATGCAGCAGAGCAAAGTCTGGGTCGGCTGGATGCGCTCGTGACTAAGGAATTGAAATACTTGGCTCGAAACGAGCGGACCGAAGCGGCCCGCCGCATCATCGTCGAGGCGGTTCTCATCAACATTTGGCGTACCTGCGTCAAAATTATTACCAACGAAGGCCGCCATCAAATAGGACGGACGCATCCGTATCTGTTGCTCAGCCCGAAGAGCACCTCGGTGTTGCGGTTCAACGCGGTCGTCGACCGCATTCAGCAAATTGCCGACGAGTACGGTCTGCACGGCAGATACGACACCATCAAGCGGCTTGCAGCACCGCCGGTTGCTCCAGATTCAGCAACAACTGTTTGCGGTCCAGACCTCCGCTGAAGCCACCCAGTCCGCCGTCCGACGCCTTCACGCGGTGGCAGGGGAGCACGACCACGATCGGGTTCTTTCCGCAGGCGCTGCCGACTGCGCGGGATGCGTTCGGTGAACCGACGATCTTTGCGATTTGTCCGTAGGAAAGGGTTTTGCCGTGCTTGATCTTGCTCATCGCCTTCCAGACTTTCTGCTGGAATGCCGTGCCTTCCGGATTGAGCGGCAGGTCAAATGCTTCACGTTCACCGCGGAAGTATTCATCCAGCTGATTCATCGCTTTGGTCAGCATCGGGTGCGAATCATTCTCTTTGCCCGGAACTTTCATGAAGTCCACGCCGGTGATCGCATCGTCCGTCGCGGTAATTTTCAGAAAACCGACGGGGGTGCGGTGAGAGGTGATGAAGTGCTGCATGCGTAAACTGTAGTTCATGTATCAACGGTCTTCCAGCAAAGAAAAGACGATTTTGCGCGGCCGCGGGCCGTCCAACTCGACCAGTACGATCCGCTGCCACGTTCCCAGGATCAGTTCCTTATTTTGGAACGGCAGCAGCACCGACGGTCCGATGATGGACGACATGATGTGGTCGCCGACGTGGGCCGGATTATGCGGATGGCGGTAGTGCAGCTTCGGCATCATTGCCTCGAATGCATCGAGCATGTCCAGATCGGTGCCGGGATCCAAGTCCGCGGTGGTGATGCAGGCGGTGGTGTGCAGGACGAACAGATTGCACAGTCCGCTCTTCAGGTCGCCCTTGGCGAGTTTTGCGTTGATCTCGTCGGTGATATCGACAATCTGCTTCTTGCGCGTGGTTTCCACGGTAAATTGATGCATGCGGCCAGTATAAGCCGTTTTTGACGTTATACGAGCATTTTGGCTTACCAATGGCCATTCAAGGGTGCTTGAGGGTGTTTTCTTGACATGCTGCTGCGGTAAACGTACTGTCGGCCTCCGCGTAATTTACGCGTCCTCCTTTTTTCTTATGTCGGACACTCCAGACACCACATTTTGGCACGGCCTCTATGAAAAGCGCCGAGCCACCGGTGGAGATGAGGTATACACAACGACAGATGTTCTGAATCTGGAGCCTGCAAATGGATTGCTGGTAGAGAAGCAGACCAGAGAGGCGACTGCATTGCGGGAAGCTGCCGCCAAAGGCATGCATATCGATCCCGTGGATGCATTGCTGGAAAAAGCCGTCGCTGAAGCAGCAAACGAAGTCCGCATGGGATTAGTCATGCACTCACAGGATCATGCTTTCTCCGACAGGATTCCCGGCCTTCAAGATCAGAACCTGGACACTGATGCCGTCTTTCCCGCCGATACGGCGATGACTGTCGATGCAGCCGGAAAGAAAGTGACGATTGCATCGGCAGAAAAGGACGTCACTGCCGATGGTGAGTTCAAAGATGATGCCGTCGAAGGCATAGTGATTGCGGCAGTGGGAGCTGCGCGCAAACTGAAGCACGAGTTGCCTTCCAGGGTTGCATATAACGACTATGACTTATCGATGACAGTTCGCCGCGTCAGCTACAATCAGCCGCGAAAACCGGTCGATGGTGAACCTGAGGGCAAACTTGTTTTCCAAAGAGTGGAAACGACGCTGCGCTTTTTTGCGGTCAGAATCTATCTGATCGTCGGCAACTCAAGTGTGCAGATCGGCGGTGCCGGACTGACACCTGAAGACGCGGCGTTGGATGCAACGAAGCGCTACGTTGCGCATGAGAATAATCTCCGCAAAGCACCTCAGCCCGCTTCTGTTCCACCCCCGCCTGTTGAGGCGCAGCCTGTGAAGGCTCTGGTTCAAGCTTCACCCCCAGCCGCTACAGAGGGTGAGGCTGGCGAGAAGCAGGAGTAGTCATTATTTTGGCTTACAGAAGACTAAAAGAAGGCATTGCCCTCCGGGTTCTTGACGTCGTACCGCTGCATCAGTACGTTGCCCCTCGTGCACTCGCACTCTCTGATTTCCGGCGCCATTATTATCATTACGTCCGCGTAAGCGAGAAGTGGTGCCCGGCTGTCCTGCCGCCCTCGCTGAGAGGCGGTATTTTTTTGTCTTCCTTCTTTTTTCTCCCATGAAACTCGTTGCCCTACCGGATCAGTCCCCATATCGCGCTGACTACCATGTCATCGATGACACTCCCGAAGCCGCCGTGACTGCCCAGATCATGCAGGCCCGTGACAGCAACAGTAAACCCGCCAACTGGTTCAATGTGAACATCGGCGGATTGCCCGAAGTGCACGTCCGCCTGACGGGCGGGAGAGGGGTGGGGGAAGCTCAATTGGCCGCAGCCCGTGCGGTGATCGCCGAACATGTGCAAACGCTGCGTGCGCTGTTAGCCGGAAATACCGGGCCACACTCGGTCATGTTGGCGGTTGCCGGAGAAGGGGCATACGCGGAAGACCATTATTCGCCGGGGCATCGTCCGACAACGCTGATGAAAAAGCACCATGGCCGCGCGTGGCTAGGCGGTAAGGATATCCAGACCGGTGCTGCAGGGGAGGTCAAAGCTTTACTCGACGGATTGCACGCCGCGCTTGCAAAACAAGCCGAGGCCACCAAGTAAACAGCTCTGTGCAGTGCCCATTTTCTGGTAGCATTCCGGCAGATGCCGATCCTCACGGTCAAACACCTGTCGCTCTCCATCCAGTCGCAACGCATCCTGCATGACGTCACGCTGTCGGTGGAACCGGGGGAGGTGATCGGGCTCATCGGCCCCAACGGTTCGGGGAAGACGACGTTCTTCAACGTGTTGTCCGGCTTCCTGCCGCCAAGCAGTGGTGCAGTGACGTTCCGCGACGCCGACATCACTGCGTTCTCGCCCAGCGCACGGTCGCGCATCGGCATTGGCCGCGTATTCCAGAACTTCGGCATTTTCCGCGAGATGACACTGGAGGAGAACGTGCTGGTCGCGTTGGAAGCTCTTCCCGCAGACGAACGCTCGACCCTCGGCAATCTGCGTGAGCGGGCCCGTGAGACGCTGAAAATGGTCGACATGGAATCGCATGCCAAAAAGAAAGCTAACAGCCTCTCCGGCGGGCAGATGCGCCTGCTGGAAATCGCACGCACACTGGCCAGCCGCAAAGAGTTATTCCTCTTGGATGAGCCGACTGCCGGTGTCTCACCCAAAATGACCGGCCAAGTTGCCGATCTTATCCGCAGACTGAAGAGCGAAGGCAAAACTGTGCTGATCATCGAACACGATCTGCCGTTCATCCGCACCATCTGTGACCGCGTGATCGTGTTGGACCTCGGCGAAATCGTCATGCAGGGAAAGCCCGACGAGATCCACGCCAACAAGAAACTGAAAGAGATCTACTTCGGCGCAGATCCGGTGTCGTAAAGCGTTATCGCGTCGCTCGTGTATCCAGAAACGACACGTGCCCTGCGATGCGTTTAAGCAAATCGCCAGGGGTGACCGTCGCAGGATCGTGTGCTATATGACGCAGTACCGGATACATCGGGTGCAACGGCATCACCGATTTTGTCGAAGTGCCGAGCATATCCGGATCGGCCACAAGCTCCTTCAGGGCAACGTGTTTGGATATCTCGAGTCCGATCAGTGCGTACACGCTCCGGCGGGCAGCCTCCCCTGCAACTGTGGCTGCTTCATCCAGATTTCCGAACAGGTCGGGGACTGCTTCTACATGTTCACGGCCGGTATCCGAGAAAGGCCTGTTGAAATCCACCTTCATCGTGCTTCCGGCGCGCACGCCCAGTGCGTTCACGGCTTCCTTTACGGCCGGCGCCAGTCGCCAGCCTTCGCACAGGCGTATGGCCCTGGAAAAATTGGTGTGAATGCTGCGTCCTCCATCTACTTCGGGAACTCTGTCTCCGCTGCTTGGCACAGTCAGGTAATACAGGTTTTTCTCATGAGGAATAGGGGCGGGCATGGTGGTGAACACAGTTTCTTGTCTGCCCTCTTGTCCCTGACGAGTCTGTGCGATCCTGGCCATCAGCCGTGCGTTCATGCCGCCGATTACTGTGCGTACGGTATGCGAACGCGGATTTGTGATCATCGTACCTGGCGTGCCGAGTGCGGACATCCAATCGCCGTAGGTCGTGACGTCTTTAGCTGTAACCGGGATTGATGATGGGGAATTCATGGAGAGGACTGGAAAAATTTGTCGGATTCTAAACTAGAAATTAGATATGTCAACCCTTATACCCCCCTCTTTTTGGCCTGCTGTAGCCATAGCCAAGATTCCGACCTTGTTTCAGGCCACCCCATCCACGAAAATCGTACAGTTTTCGTCTTTTCCTCCCTACATCCCATGAAACGTTCACTCGCACTTCTCTCCCTTTCCGCGCTCATGCTCACCGCTTGCGGCGGCACGACTGCCGGAAATACATTCAAGATCGGTTACATCGGTCCCTTGACCGGTGATGCCGCTTCGTACGGTGCAGACACGCTCAGCGCCGTGCAGATGAAAGTCGCCGAGATCAACGCCGCTGGCGGCATCAACGGCAAGCAGATCGAGCTGATCGCGGAAGACGGACGCTGTAACGGTGCAGATGCAACCAGCGCCGCGCAGAAACTGGTCAACGTCGACAAGGTCATCGCCATCCTCGGCGGACAGTGCAGCTCCGAGACGCTCGCCGCGGGCGTCGTCGTCGAGCCGGCCAAAGTCACGCTGATCTCCGGTGTGAGCACCAGCCCGGACGTCACCAACGCCGGTCCGTACGTGTACCGCACCATCCCGAGCGACGCCTTCAAAGGAAAGGCGATCGCCGCGTACTTCGCAGAGAAGGGCTACAAGAAGGTCGCCATTGTCAGCGAGAACACCGACTTCTGTCAGGGTATCCGCAGCAAGGTAAAGGACAACCTCGCCGATGACGCTGAGCTGGTTTTCGACGAAGTCGTCGACCAGGGCGTGAAGGATTACCGCACACTCTTCACTCGTCTCCAGAAATTGGACGCCGATGTGCTCGTGGTGAACGGCCAGTCCGATGCAACCGTTTCCGAAATGGCCAAGCAGGCCCGCGAACTGAAGATCGACGCGCTGTTCATGGGTTCCGACACGTCTGACTCCGCCACGCTCGGTACGCTGGCAGGTGAGGCAGTCGAAGGCATGCTGTTCATCAACACCTCGTCCAAGCTGGGTGAAGGCGACGAGAACTCGTTCGCAGCACGCTTCCGCAAGCAGTACGGCGAGCCCAAGTCCAACATGAGCTACGCCACCCTGAGCTACGACGCTGCAGGCTTGCTGGCTGAGGCTATCGGCAAAGCTCCGGAAGGAGGCGAAGCGCTGAAGGCAGCCATGGATAAGGCCAGCTACACGGGTGCCGCAGGCACGCTGGCATTCGACGAGAACGGCGATGTGCTGAATCTGGGTTACGCACTGAAGACGTTTACGGACGGCAAGATCGTCGAGCTCGAGTCGATCGAGGCGAAATAACTGTCTAGTTTGATTAAAAAGAAGGGCGGGGAAGTGATTCCTCGCCCTTTAAAGAGTGCGAAGAAAACAAGGAGTGCGAAGAAGGCGAGGATCCTCGCACTCGTCGTCTTCGTCGTATTCTTCGCACTCCTCTCCGTCTGATTCATTACTTCCACTGACCTCTGCTGCTACAATCGCCCCCAATGCAACTGCTGTTCAATGCACTCATCGCAGGTTCCTTCGCCGCACTGATGGCCGGTGGTCTGGCCTTGGTGTACGGCGTGTTGAAAGTCTTCAACCTGTCGCTCGGGCAATTCGCGCTGGTTGGCGGCTATGTGACGTGGTGGTTGCATCAGGCGATGGGCCTTCCGGCGGCGGTCAGTATCGTCGGCGGTATCGTCGCAGGCGCGCTGGTGTCGTGGGTCGCTTTCGAGGTCTCGGTTGCGCCGTTCTACAAGCGGCACAGGTTCCTGCCGTTGGTGACAACACTCGCATTCAGCATGATCCTGGATGGTCTGTTGCAGATTCTGTTCAAGGAAGATCCGAAGTCGATCCTCGGTCCGGCCAAACATCTTCTGGAATTCAACGGCGCAGTCATTTCGGTCGAGCAGTTGGTGTTGATCGTGATCACGGTGCTCTTGTTGCTTGGCACCGCGTGGCTGCTGTCCGCCACGCCGATCGGGCGTCGTATCCGCGCCACAGTCCAACACAGCAACGCCGCCGAAAGTCTTGGTATCCGTTCGAACGTCTTGCACCGCCTCGTGTTCATCGCCAGCGGCGTGCTGGCCGCCATGGCCGGCATCTACGTCGGCATAGATCACAACCTGACCCCGACCCTTGGTTTCGTTATCACCATCCGCGCCTATGCCGCGCTGATTGTCGGCGGCAAAGACAGCCTGTGGGGCACCATTCTGGCGGCGTATCTCATCGCCCTCTGTGAGCAGCTGGCCATCGGCGTGCAGTGGTTCGGGTACTACATCCCCGCCGGGTACCAGGGCACAGTCGCTCTTGGCCTGATGATGATCGTTCTGCTCGTAAAACCGTCCGGACTGTTCGGTTCCAAAACCCGCATCGCATAAACCTCTGAAAATTGCCTTCTGCTTCGTCAACTGCGCCAAAATTTCACTCAACGTATGCCGATACGTTTCGCGAAATTTTGCCTTGTTTCCTCGCATAAGGACAATTTTGAGAGGTTTCTAGATTCGCTATACTCCATCGTAATTCATGGAAACAGCTTTCCTGCTCCACATCGTCTCGTCCGTCTGCATGCTGCTCATGGCCAGCCTGGGATACAACGTGGTGTTCGGCAAAGGCAAGATCCTGCACTTCGGCCCCATCGCGGTCTCGGTGATGGCAACCTACGGCTTGGCGGTGACACTGGCGCAGGGCGGCGGCTGGCTTGCCGGTCTCAGCATTGCGTTCGCACTTTCCATGGCCGTGTCGGCTTTGTTCGCATGGCTGTCTTTCCGCATGGAGCCGGACGGGCTCGGGATCCTGACTATCGCGGTCCACTTCGGCTTTATCGCAGTCGTCCTGAACTGGAGCAGCCTGACCCGCGGCGCGCTCGGCATCCCGCGTATCCCGCGGATGCCCTTTCTGCAGTCGCCCGTTCAGTTCGCGATAGCGGTCGTCATTGTTGCGCTGCTCTGGATTACGTTCCTGCTCTGGATAGACAGGGGATCGCTCGGTCGCAGGCTGACCGCATTATCGGAGAACGAGTGGCACGCACAGGCCATCGGCATTAGCCGCAAAAAAGTCCACATGCTGGCATTCCTGATCGCAGGTGTCGGTGCATGGCTCAGCAACATCTTCTATATCCAGTATGTCGGCTTGGCGCATCCGAACGACCTGGCGTTTCCGTTCGCGATTTTCTACATCGTATGTGTGGTGGCCGGCAAACCGGGCAGCGTGCTGGGCGTCACGCTTGCGACCACGCTGCTGACACTGCTGAAAGAAGGCCTGCGGTTCGTGCCGTTGCCGCTGGGCATGCTTGGTCCGGTACGCCTGATCCTGTTCGGCGTCATCCTGCTCGCAGTCGTGTGGTTCAGGCGCAAAGACCTGTTCCCGATGACGCGAACGGTCTGAGCGGTTTTACTGTCCGACCGGAATGAGATCTTCTTTGCGGTCTTTCAGAAATTTCATCTGGGCTTCCCAGCGGTTGTTGTTTTTGCCGACGGCGTACTCGCCTTTTTCATTTTTCAGGATCTGGCCCAGAACCATGGTATCCGTGTTGTCCTGGCCTCCAGAGATCTTCATTTTGACGGAAAACTCAAACTGCACTGCGTACTTGCCGATTGTCTCCGGGCCTCTCGTGGCTCCGACTCGCAAGAACTTAGCGGCATCGAAATCTTCGGGCAGTCCGGCGTTACGTTTGATGCTTTCCTTCAGGCTGACGAGGAATGCCTGATCCAGACGCTTGCCATCCTTCAGCGGACCGGTCGCCTGGTCATAGTGCTTGTCGGCCAGAATGTCCTTTATCTCATCGCGTAGCACCTTCACCGTGCCGTCTTTTGCAATCGCGATTGTTGCCAGCAGATCCTTGCTGCCTGCTTCACGCACACTCAGCACAAGCGAGGTACCATTCATCTTTGCATCGGACGCGTCAATTTTCAGGTTCGGCAGCACCTTCAGTTCCGGCAGGTGGATTGCGGCAAACTCTGCACGTTGCGCATCCGTCATCAGAGCCACTTCAGTAGCTTTATCGGCTTTGTTGACCTCAGCTTTCACAGTGCTCTTTTCGGCATACCACTTCTGCATGTTGGGGTCCGACGTGACTTTTACTTCACCGTCTTTGTCGACCTGAATTGTCGCCAGGCGGTTATCGGCCGAGAGCAACCCCGACGTATCGTCCGGGTTGTGCGCGGTAAACGTGACAAGACCATCCTTGACCTGGGCCTTCGAAACGAACGGCGTGACCTTCAATGCGCCGAATTCCGGTACATGAAGCGCGGCGAAGGCTGCCAATTCCGGTTTGGGCATCGCAAGCACCTGTTCGGGACTCTTTTTCTCCGCAGTGGTCTCGGAAATCGCGCGATCCATCTGGTTTTCGATCTCGCTCAATGCGCCTCTGCGCTCCGTCTCCTCTGCGCTCTGGTTTTTACGTACCAATGCCGCGTTATCCAGTGCACGTTGTGCAAACCTTGCCGCACCAGCACCTCCATCCGCCTCCTTCACCTCTGCTTTCTGGTCCGGCTTTTTGGTTTCGGGGGTGTTGTTCTGGGGTGTCTCCATGTGTATTGGTATTGAAGTATCCGCTTATTATAGCAAAAAACGCCTGTTTTTACAACGATCCGGAACCCGCTTTACGGCTGTGTGCCGCGAGAAAAGACCTGTTCCCGATGGCGAGGGCTGTGTGATGAAAGTGGTCAGTGGTCAGTAGGGAGTCGGTTTCTGCAAATACTGCCTTTGCGTGAAGTGAGGCTTTCCAAAACCGACTGATCACTGCCCACTGACCACCCGTTTGTTATTTGTGCTTCACACACAAACCCTTATTTTTTTCTTTGCAGCTCCCGCAGCAGATGAACATGGCGTGGCAGGCGATGTCGGTGCAGTCGATGTATTCGTCGCATGCCTGGTCGCAGACGGTGCATTTGGTCAGGATTTTGCGCGGATTCTTTCCCTGGTAGCGCAGCGCCATGCGTTCATCGAAGACGAAGCATGCGCCCTCGAAGTAGCCGTCCGGAAACTTTTCGGCGTAGGTGACTATGCCGCCTTCCAGCTGTGAGACATCTTTAAATCCATGCTCGTTGAGCAGCGCACTGGCCTTTTCGCAGCGGATGCCTCCGGTGCAGTACGTGATCACTTTTTTGTCTTTGTATTGCTCCAGGTGGGGCATCATATCCGGCAGATCGCGGAAGTTATGCATCGGCAGCACGACTGCATCCTTGAACTTTCCGATGTGCGCTTCGTAGTCGTTGCGCATGTCGATCAGCACCACGTCTTCGCCGTTTTCCAGCGTGGTGTGCAGTTCTTCCGGGCTCATGCGCTTGCCGGTGTTCTTCAGGTCGACCTGCGTCTTCAGCGCGACCACTTCGGGGCGCAAACGCACGATCAGTTTAAAGAACGGCTGTGTCTCAGCTGAGGATTCCTTGAATGCGATATCGCTGAGCAGCGGGTGGGCGAGCGTCGCGGCCTTGTACTCGGCGATCGCCTCGGGCGTGCCGCAGCAGGTGCCGTTGATGCCCTCGGCGCCGATCAAAATCCGTCCCAAAATGCCCAGCCTGCGGCACAGCTCGCGCTGCGCATCGGCTACCGCTGCCGGGTCAGGCAGAGGCACGTATTTGTAGTACAACAGGACGGTGAGGGCGGCTGTGGCTTGCATCAGCCGTAGAGTAGCAACTTACTGGTCATTTGTCAGCCTGCCATCGCCCGTAATCGGTATCTGCACGCCCAGGTAGGTCGGGCCAATGTGCAGCAATACATCGAAGAACGCCTTCACCCGGGCCATCGTCTCCCGGACGTCGTTGTGCAGCATGGTTTTGTCGCCGTAGTCACGGTGCGTGGCATCCATGCCGGCTACGTCTATGTCCAGCGCCTGCGCGATGTAGATCGCCCGGTACAGGTGAAACCGCTGGCTGACGATGATCATGCTCTTCACGCCGAAAATCGCCTGCGCCCGGTAGACGCTGTCGTAGGTATCGAACCCGGCGTGATCCATGAAGATGTCGCGTGCCGGAATACCGGCGGCCAGCAGGTAGCGCCGCATCACGTTCACCTCGTCGTATTCCGGCTGCCCGTGATCACCCGAGACCAGCAGCTTGTCGACCTTGCCTGCTCGGTACAGCTCGATTCCGGCATCCAGACGGTCGGCCAGGATGTACGAGACCGTGTTTTTGCCCAGAATCCTGGCACCCGGAATCAGCGCCACCTGCTTATGCGTGAAGGCAGCCGCATCTTTTTCTATGAATCGTTCGCCGTTCAGAATCATGTACACGTTCACCGCCAGCACCAGGAACGCGCCGCAGAAGATCGCCAGTAAAATCAGCGGCAACTTGCGTCGCAGCCGAAACGGCAGCTGGTACAGGTACTGTCCAAATCTCTTGAGCCGGGATACTGGTTTTTTCGTCATGACCGAACGAGGATACCGCATCTTGGTACTGCCGCATTACAAAAGATGCGGGAGCGGGTTTCAACCCGCGTCTCCGAATTATTTCCGATGTACTGCGATCTGCGCATAGACAGCGTCACCGACTGCGCCCATGCCGGGCAGATACAGCAGTGGAGCCACAATCCACAGCGGCGGCAGGTTCCATGACAGCTCTTTGAATGCCGCGAAGCCCATGTAGAGGCGTCCGCCCGGCGTCCTGACGTGCATGGCCTGCTCCAGGCGTGCCAGCGGGACGCGCGGTGCTATGGCCTCACGCTTGGCTTTGTCGTACAGGTTTACGAACTCCAGCCGGTGCAGAAAATCGAACGATTTCAGTACCAGCACGCTGCCCCGGCAGAATCCGCAGCGCCCGTCGAACAGCACCGTGTATTTGCGCTTGTTCAGCCAGCGGTTCATCACCGCGCGGATCGTCCGGAAATCATCATCCAGCAGCAGGCCAAGGTAGGCCGTGAACACCACGAACGAGAACATGCCCACATCCATGGTCAGCACGATGCCGCCGTGCACCAGCACACCTGCCAAAAGCAGTGTTCGCTTCAGTGTGCCATTGAGAGTCTTGATGCGCGGAAAGCCCAACCATGCCAACACTGGCAGGATGAGCAGCAGTATCCAGGCGACCTGTGTGATGAGTACGAACCACGACGCGTACGGGCTGATGAGCACGGTCATGTCGGCCGTGGCAGGGGAGAGCCGCGTGAAGTCGGGCAGATGCAGTGCGATCGAGGCGGCAGATCCTCCCGGCCAGGTTGTTCCGGCGAATTTATGCAGTGCCGAGCTCACGTACAGCAGTATCATCTGCCAGAGCAGCAAGCGGTACGGCCAAATCGGCATCGTCCGCTCGGACGGATCCTGATCTTTGCCGGTGTCATGCGCGGTGCGCAGGCGTCGCAGCAGCGCATCCAGCGAGACGGCGCGGTCGCATGGGGAAATCAGCAGCAGGAAGCCGATAATGCGCAGCAGGGTATCGCCGCCATCCAGCGTGATCACACCGTACTCGTTGAACGAAAACAACAAGATGACCGAGAACAGCAGTGCGGCACGCGTCCGCCATCCGACGATCACCAGTACCAGACACGCCAGCAGCAACAGGTACAACGGAAACACCAGCCCCGGCGAGACCCAGTCCAGTATCGAGAACCGCCAGCTCTCACGCATCACCGCGCCGATCAACGTATGCGGCAGGATTCCATCGTCAGTGTAGAAACGCTGCACGTTGTGCCATTGCATCAGGTACGTACACAGACACGTCAGGCCGAATGCCACGCGCATCATGCCGAAGCCGCCGGCCGATACCGGACGGAACCAGAAGCGCTGCCATCGCTGTGCCGGTGTTGCAGGCTTTGTCTTCATTCTGTTGCGGGGAGGGGACAGCGGATGGTTGCCAGCGTACGGTCTTCAAATGACGGGTTCCATGACGCCAGTGTGGCCAGATGCGGCAGGTCGGACGGGATCACCGTCGACGATGCGACCAGGCGCATCACTTCACCGGCAGCCTGCGGAAACTGCGGGCACATCGACCGCACATAATCCGCAGCCAGCACGCCCCAGTCGTCGTACAAACGACCAAGCACCTTCAGTTCTTTAGCCCGTTCGTACCATGGCAGGTGCGCGGCATCCAATAGTGCGACTGTCTCCGGCATGTCTTTGGTTTCTATTTCCAGACGGAAGAACGACGCGCGGCGCAGCGGATCCGGCGAGAAGATATCCCAGCTCTGCCATTGGCTGGTGAGCTGCATGTACGGCCGCACAAGCGTATGCAGCGGATTCGAGGGCAGCAGAAACACCGCCACGGCGAACATGTGCAGAAGGCAAAAGACGATGATCAGGTTCTGCCGGAGTGTGAGTGTGGGGTCCGCTTTCTTCATTGCGGATCTCAGCGTATCACATCTTTCCGCTTATGCCTTCTTCGGCTGCAGCAGAACGATTTCGCGTCCGACGAACTGGTCCGGCCTGCGGTAGATGAGCGTGAGCCTCTCATCAGCCGACGGCGACGCATGCGGCGGGAGCACCATCCTGTAGCCGGCTTCGGCTGCGGCGGAGAGCACTTTTTCCAGCAGCATCGGGCGCTTCTGTGCGTACCACACCGGCCAGATCATCACGATCGGGCAGCCGGGGAGCGTCTTGGCGCAGTTCTCCAGGAACTTGATCTCCAGATCTTCGGCGTTCTTCAGCAGGCGTTCGGCGTCTTTGATTGTCGGGCGGGATTTTAAGTTAGGACCCAACGTGCCTTCGGTCACGATCACATCCGGTTTCTGTTTCAACTCGAAACCTTTGGTGGCGTCCTGCTTCCAGACCTCGCAGTCCACATCTTTCTTGGCGATCTTGTAGGTTTTGCGCGTCCACTCGATGTTCTTCTCGCAACCGCCAACGGCCTTCTGCGCGTTGTCGGATGCCAGCACGTTCCAGTGGCGCAGCAGCGCTTCCATCGGGATCACTCCCGTTCCGCAGAACGGATCCAGCACCGTGATGTCTTTGGTTTTCTTAGCCATGAAGGCGCCGAAGTTGAGCAGGATCTGTGCCAGCTTGGGCGGAAGCAGTCCCACCGTCAGGTCGCGAACCGGCTTCTCCATATCTCGCAATGTGTACGCTTTTACGTTCTGTGCGGCGACGGTGCGTCCGACCCACAGTCCGTTCTCTTCGTCCTGAAGAATAAGGATCTCACAGCCTTTCTTCGGGTCGAGCAGGCCTTCGTCGTGCAGCTGGATAGCCTTGGCTGCCTCGCGCTCGCTGCCGACGTACCGGCTGGAAATACTCTTCTGCTTCAACGCCTGCTTGCACTGGCGGTAGAGATCTTTGGCTTTCGCCGGAGCGATGCCGGAAAAGCGCAATGCGAAGGTGACCTTGCCTTTCATTGTTGCCACTTCTGCGCAGAGCAATGCCGCAATCTCTGATATGTCATTGATCGGCTGGCCGACTCTCTTGGAGATCATCAGCGTGCCGCCGAGTGTGTCCAGAACAGCCTGGTCGATCTCGGTGGCGGTATTGAAGATGTAGTACTGGTTATCGTACGTAGGGCCGGGCGTCAGATCGGCGAAAACGGCTCCGAGCTCTGCCTTGCTAAGCAAGGGCTGGTGCCCGACGAGTGCGGCGTAGGAGTGCATGGTCGGCAGCATAGCGAAAAGGAATAGGGAAAACCAATGCGGCTGGTACACTGTTCCTCCTATGGCCCTGGGTATGATCGATGAATGGCTGGTTCTGGATGCGATCGACAAAAACGGTCCGCAGACCCGTGAGCAAATCGAAGCAACAGTCGTCATGGCCATCCACACCCAATGCGGGCTGACGCGCAGGCTTTTCCATACACTGTTTTCTACCAAGCCGTCGGATTTCACGTATCTGCTGCATACGACTCTGGCGAACTGCTTCGATTTGCTCGAGGGCAAGTACGCGCTGACGGATCATGGCAAACGGCATCTGGACGCCCTGCGAATCGCACACGGCCCGGAGCCGCATAAGCGCCTGGATAGCCTGTGGGCGATGATGTACGGAGGAAGGGCACGACAAGACAGGAGATCCCAATCGCAGCCAGTTGCTGCAGAATCTCAGCCGCAACCACACTCGCCAAATCCAGCAGCCTAATCAAAAAACCCGCGAAGACCGGCTCTGCCGGTCTGCCATTCGACCCTGAGGGGCTCATGGCCCTCGAAGGGGAGCGGCTCCGCTTAAAAGGAAAGGAGAGTCCACGAGAGGAAAACACAGTTTTCCTTTCGTGAATAAAACAAAAAGCCCTCACGGGCTTGTTTGTGTTTGTGTTTTCGCGGTGTATTCGACATTGCTCTATTGGCGTTGCCGATGCCAGGAAAACGGAGAGTGGGGAGAGGCTTCCCCGACTGTCTGCGCTGCTTTGGTCTCTTGTTTCTCCTCGTGACCTGACGAAGTCTCCGGACCGGTTCACCATGCAGAAGACAAGCCTCTGAGGGAACACTGGAGAGTAGGGTGGGTGCATTCCCGGAAGGTTCCTCGCCTTCCAAGAACGAATCGTTGCAGAGCAGAGAGAAGGATGGCTACGAGGCAGTGCATAAGTTTCTATACCCAGAAGTGTGCAAATGAATGCAAGGTGTGTGGCCGGGAGGAACGAGTGCAACTTTAGGCACTCATAGACATCATTCTCTCTGTTCGATTGCGGTGGTGCGAATGAGCGAGGGAGTATTTGTTTGGCCGGGGCGTCCCCCGGCATATGTGTGTTTGTGTGTTCCGAACCCCGGTCTTTTCCGGAGGGTTCATACCATCATAATCGTCCCAAGCTTTTTGGCAAATACTAGGGCTCGCCCACTTTCCACAGTCATGGTGTGAGTATATTTTGTGTACGGTCAATAAATCATCCAAAAACCGCAGAAGAAAGGGCTGAAGTCACTTTTTTTACTATGTGCACAACAGCCGGTAAAACAGGGGACTTCTAGTTCCTGCCGTTAGTCGGATAGAGCTCTATCTTGCCTGCCAGGACATCTTGGTCAGCTTCGGGCAGGACCTTGAGTGCGTCTACAAGTTTTCCTCTGGCCTTCAGTGCCAGGTCCACAGGCCCGACAACCAGGTAGTAGGGCTTGTCCCTTTCGGCCAGCTTTTCGTGTGCACCGTGTTCGTGTTTATTGTGGCCGCCGTAGACGTGGTTCTTGCCATGTGCGCCCATCATGATTCTTCCGGAGAGGACCGCGTCACTGACAGCATGGCTGTCGAAGACGTTGACGCTCGCACCGTATGTTAAGAGGGGAACATCCTCGGTGCGGTTGAACTCCAGCTTCGGATCGGCATTCAGCAGCACGACTTTTCCGGGGTGACCGTCGGGTTTAAGCACCTTGTTTGAGGGGACTTGTTCCACAACCACCTGGCAAGTGTGGGCTTTTCCCATTGCTGTCAGTTGCCGCACGATTTCTCCCTGCAGGAGCAGAGCTCCCAATTGGGCTTTCTGGTCGATCTCGGCGGGAGTGAATACCTTCTGCTTGGTCGCATCACCCTGTTTGCAGGCAAGCAACGCTGCACCGCACATGCCGTCGCCGTGCCACGTGAGGCGTATCTTCACCGGCCTTTGATTGCCTTTGCCACGACGTGCTTCGTACTTGGCCAATGCGCTGTCGATGGTCTCGCGGGCAACCGCCGGTCGCTGATCTGGGATGTGAACACCCAATCCAGCCAGACAGTCAGTTACTCCATCCATTTGGCGTTCATCGACACACTCGAGCTTTTCTTCATTCGGATCGCTTTCTGCCAGCAGTCTCTGGCCACGACGGCGCAGGTCAGCCATGTATGCCTCCGGACCCATGCTCCACAGTTTGTCGAACTCCTCGGCGTTCATATCCAACTTCTGCTTCATATCCACGGTGCCATCCGGCAGGATCAATTTCGAGCCATTCATGTTGTGAGGTTTAGAGCCAGGCTGATGTCCGACCATAGCGGCCAATCCAAATGCTGCACCGAGGGTTGCGGTTCCGAGGAGCTCGCGCCTGGTAACGCCTTCACGTGCCGTACCTGGGGTCGAAAGTCTCATAAGAGGGTGTAGAGAAGGTAAAAGGTTAAGAGCCATTATCAGAATGATTCTTAGTGTGTCAAGGCTCTAGGAGCCGCTTTTCCTCGGGGGTGGGAATAGGGGATTTTGGCTTATATAAAGCAATATCTTCCCATTCAAAAGCCTGAAAAGCAGCTGCTTTTTACTCATCGTATGAGGGATCACATCTAGATGAATATCTATGAATACAGTCAAAAAAACCCGCGAAGACCGGCTTTGCCGGTCTGCCATTCGACCCTGAGGGGCTCATGGCCCTCGAAGGGGAGCCGCACCGCTTAGGGAAGGAGAGTTCACGAGAGGAAACCGTAGGGTTCCTTTCGTGCTATAAACAAAAAGCCCTCACGGGCTTGTTTGTGTTTGTGTTTTCTTTGGTGTATTCGACATTGCGCGATGGCGTTGCCGATGCCAGGAAAACTGGAGTTGAGGAGAGGGATCCTCGACTTTCTGCGCTGCTTTGGTCTCTTGTTTCTCCTCGCGACCTGACGAAGTCTCCGGACCGGTTCACCATGCAGGAGCAAGCCCCTGAGGGAACACTGGAGAGTAGGGTGGGTGCATCCTTCGGAGAATCCTCATTTCCGAAGGACGGTCATTGCAGAGCAGAGAGAAGGATGACTACGAGGCAGTCGCATGAGTTTCTATACCCAGGATTGTGCAAATGAATGCAAGGTGTGTGGCCGGGAGGAACAAGTGCAACTTTAGGCACCCATAGGCATCTTTCTCTCTGATCGGTTGCGATGGTGTGAAGGATCTTTCTTGCCGGGGCGTCCCCCGGCATATGTGTGTGTTTGTATTCTGTTTTGTCTGTGTGTTGGTATTGACCCTGTTCTTTTCCGTAGGGTTCATACCATCATATTCGTCCCGTACTTTTTGGCAAATACTAGGGCTCGCCCATTTTTGAGTGCGATGGTTTGAGTATATTTTGTGTACGAGATTTAACAATCAATCGCTGGGCTTGCACATGACCAGATCAGACCCGCAACTCTGGTCATGGTTTCTGTCAGGATACTTCAGGGCAGACCCTTGACCTTTTAATGAAGATAGTTCACTTTGCTATAGTCACTGTCATAACCAAAGCCAGTGACACCTTCTGGGTGGGTGTGTGCAAACACCCCCGCCCGGATCTCCTAAAGTCAGCTCTAAAGGTCTTGTATTCCACGTGGCCCTCTCTTAGGATGTCCGAACACTTTTCACGAGTCACTTTTTCTTCCCTACAGCGTATGCCAGGCACCATCTCCCAAGTCGTCGGCGCAGTCGTCGATTGCGCGTTTCCGGAAAATCAGATTCCGGCGATTTATTCCGCTCTGACCACCAAAGTAGGGGATCAGACTCTCACCCTGGAAGTACAGCGCCACATGAAGGACGGCGGCGTACGCACCGTGGCGATGGGTTCTACCGACGGCCTGTGCCGCGGTACGGCCGTGGAAGACACCGGCGCACCGATCAGCGTGCCAGTCGGCCCTGAGACACTCGGACGCATGACCAACGTGCTCGGCGAGCCGATCGACGGCATGCCGGAAGTCAAAACCAAGAAGAAGTACCCCATCCACCGTCCAGCCCCTTCCTACTCGGAGCAGTCCGCTCAGAGCGAAGTGCTGGAGACCGGCATCAAAGTCATCGATCTTATCTGTCCCATCCTTAAAGGAGGCAAGGTCGGTCTGTTCGGAGGAGCCGGTGTGGGCAAGACCGTCATCGTGAAAGAGCTGATCCGCAACATCGCCGAAGAGCACGGAGGTTTCTCCGTCTTCGCCGGAGTGGGTGAGCGCAGCCGCGAGGGTAACGACTTGTACTACGAGATGAAGGAGTCCGGAGTTTTGGAGAAGACCGCACTGGTGTTCGGACAAATGAACGAGCCGCCTGGACCGCGCTTGCGCGTGGCCCTCACCGGTTTGTCGATGGCCGAGTACTTCCGTGACGAGGAACAGCGCGACGTGCTGCTGTTCATCGACAACATCTTCCGCTTCACCCAGGCCGGTGCCGAGCTTTCGGCTCTGCTTGGCCGTATTCCGTCCGCCGTGGGTTACCAGCCGACGCTGGCCACAGAAATGGGACAGGTTCAGGAGCGCATCACCTCCACGCACAAAGGTTCCATTACGTCAGTGCAGGCCGTCTACGTTCCTGCCGACGACTTCACCGATCCGGCACCTGCCACGACCTTCGGTCACCTGGACTCCACCATCGTGCTTACACGCTCACTGGCTGAGTTGGGTATCTACCCGGCTGTCGACCCGCTGGATTCCACATCGACCATCATGACCCCAGACGTTGTCGGACAGGAGCACTACGACACCGCCCGCGGCGTGCAGCGCGTGCTGCAGCGCTACAAGGAACTGCAGGACATCATCGCGATCCTGGGTATGGAAGAGCTTTCCGAGGATGACAGATTGGCTGTCGCCCGCGCCCGCAAGATCCAGAAGTTCCTCAGCCAGCCGTTCTTCGTCGCTGAAATGTTCACCAACATCCCGGGCAAGTTCGTAAAGCGCGAGGATACGGTGAAGAGCTTCAAGGCGATTCTGGACGGCGAGTACGACAAGGTCGGCGAGCAGTCCTTCTATATGAAGGGAGGCATCGAAGAAGTAAAAGAGTAATCGGTCTCATCCGCAATCCATGCAAGTCACGATCATCACCCCCGAGCACACGGCTTACTCCGGCGACGCAGAGTCCGTCACCATCCCGACCCTTGCCGGAGAGATCACGGTGCTGGCGCACCACATCCCGCTGGTCGGCACGCTGGTTGCAGGCACCATCATCATCCGTGCCAAAGACGGTGAACAGTACTTCGCGGTTTCACGCGGCGTGGTGGAGGTCGACGGCGTGTCCGTACGCATCTTGTCCGATATCGCCGATAGGGCCGAAAATCTGCAGGAGGATGTCATCGCCAAGGCTATGGCAGATGCAGAAAAGCTGAAGTCTGAGCGCCGCGAAGACACCGAAGGCTTTGCCGAAGCAACTGCGATCATGGAGCGCGAATTGGCACGCTTCAAGAGTTTGCGCCGTCACCGCACACGTTCACGTCCGCCCATTCCCCCCTCTTCCCGTTCTGATTCATGAGTGACGAACCCCAGACTCCGGTGCGCTCACCCAAGCCGGAAGATCCCTCTGTATGGGCCGCGCTGCAGCTGGCGTGGGAAATGGGATACATGATCTCGATTCCGGCAGTCATCTTCGGATTCGGAGGCGCCTACCTGGATAAACATTTTCACACCTCTCCGTTATTCATCGCTGTTGGCCTGGTTCTCGCACTCGGTCTCTCCGCTATCACCGTCATCCGCAAAGTCCGCAGCATCTCCCCCAAGTAATTTTAGTTCTCATGGCTACCGACACCACCCACACCGCCATCGACACCGGAACCGCAGAACACGCGGTGGCCGCAGGCGAACACGAGACCGTTGAGTCGACCGGCTTCGCGCCTCCGACTCTCGGTTCTGAGACGGTCGGACACATCGGTACATTCGAACTGCGCAACACACTGTTGATGGCTTGGCTGGCCATGGCCGTGCTGATCGTTTTCTCCTTATTGGCCACCCGCACCGGCTGGAAGCGCAAGCCGGGCAGATTCCAAATGCTGGTGGAAATGATGATCGGCGGCTTGTTCGACTTCTTCGATTCCATCGTTCAGGACACCAAGCAGACCCGCATGTTCTTCCCGCTCGTCGCCACCATTCTTATCTTCGTCGTTCTTGGCAACTGGATGGGCATTTTGCCGGGTGTCGGCAGCATCTTCATCAAGGGCATGCATGAAGGACATCCGATGGATATCCCGCTGTTCCGCTCCATGAATGCTGACGTGAACATGACGCTCGCGATCGCGATGATCTCCATGATTTCGGTGCAGGTATTCGGCGTGATCTATCTGGGTCTGCGCAGCTACTCGGGCAAATTCATCGTGATGCCCTGGAAGACCCGCGGCATCGAGGGTCCCATCAACACCTTCGTCGGATTGCTGGAAATCATTGGTGAGGTTTCGCGCACCATCTCGTTCACCTTCCGTCTTTTCGGCAACATCTTTGCCGGAGAAGTGCTGCTTGTCGTCATCAGCTTCCTGATGCCGTATCTGGCTCCGGTGCCGTTCCTGGGTCTGGAACTGTTCGTCGGACTGGTACAGGGTCTGGTGTTCTCCATGCTCACGATCGTGTTCCTGAAGATGGCGATTACGGCGCACGGAGATCACGGACACGACGGAGAGGCTGCACACGCCTAGTTTTAGCCATATCTACGCTTCCGAAAAGGCGTTTTTTCTGGTACAATAAGGAGAAACCAATACCCATACCACCCTATGCGCTGCTCGTTCATTTCCGAACACCGTCTTGTGTTCCAGAATGCCAACCCGAATGAGGGACTCAGGCCTCCTGAGGCCGGTAATCAGCCGGAAGGGTCGTATCGCCGGGTCCAGGACCGCGTCGACAACATGACTCCGGACCAGGCCGAGCAGGCGAGGGCGCTCATGGAACAGCGTCAGATGCTGCGTGATGTTGCAGGTAGGGCTGAAGCGCGTTTGCCGCAGTCCGGCGGCTTTACAGTGCAGTCCAATGACTACTCAGTCGTTATATCGCGTGGGAATGACTGCCTGGCATTGACCCTGACCGGAGGCACTATGGAATCCCCGCAGTTCGACGCGCGCGAGGTGACCAACGGGCGATCCGTCACAGTGCCATTTGTTACGCTGAATGGAACATTTGATGCCGCTGTGGATTCTTTCGTCAGACAGGTAAATCCGCCTCCGGTGACCCGTCCGCAGCAGCCGTCCAGCCGCATAGACTATAGGACCGACGATGTTCGCCCGGAGTGGGAATCCGACCCGCTGCGCGCCATGGACGCGCTTAGCCGTGACCTCAGGCAGCAGTATTCGGGCACACCCGGCGTGAACGTCTCGCTTGTGCCCACCAATCATCCGGCTATGCAGGGCAGACCGGGCGGAGAAGTCATCAGGATCACCGTTCGGGGCACCGTGATTGAACTGAAGTTGAAGATGTACAACGGCACCGACAACAATGGATTTGCGAAACAGTATGCTCGCGCCGAGGCAATCGTGAATGGTCAGTATCAGAAAGAAATCGAGTTGAGTCAGAATGATCGCGGAGCATTCTTGGGCTGCAAGGATTACATCGATGGAGTGCTCACATCGGTTGGTTCAACTCCGCGGCCTCCGCTGGATGCCGCTCCGGGCGCACGCGAGCCTCGTGAGGCCGCCCCCGCACAGCCCGCTCCGGGCGCCGAAGCAAGGCCAAGCCAGACGGAAGCCGCTCCCAGAGGCCCTTCATACGAAATGCTTCAGGCCAATGTGATGCCGATCCTGCAGTCGATTCCCGGCACGCGTGTGGACTGGTACCAGTCGCCGAATTCAACCATGTTGTACGTCACGCCGGCCGGCAGAGAAGTTCCGATCGTCACGGTTGAGTATTCGACCAACTACAACATGTACTCGGTCAGCGTCATCCCGACCGCAGACCGGCCGGCACGCATGAGTGCTGTCGGCAGTTTCCGCGCCAGCAACGAAGGCTGGAGGCAGGAGCTGAAAGACACCGTTCTCTCCAGACTCGGTCCCTTGGACGTTCCGCAGGCACAGCCGCAACCCCAGCCCGCAGCTCTTCCTGAGCAGGCGCCTGATCTTCGCCCCATGCAGCAGCTTGGCGAACAGGTACGAGGCATGCTCGGCGCAGATGCCGCGGCCTACGATATCCGCGTCAGCGCGGCCGGCATCCTTGTGACTCCAAAAAACGGCACAAGCGAGCTGTTCTTCGCCGCAACGAACGGAGGATTCGCGATCAACGTCACCATCGGAGGCACGGCCTATGACACCAGCCGCCTGACCGACTTCAACCAGGCTGTGCAGGCCTTCAAGGCTCTTGCACTTCCCGGTCAGCCTGCAGCCGCAGTTCCGGACCGTGCTCAGCCCCAGCCTGCCGCTCGGCCGGAGGCCGCCGCTGAAAATCCGCTCGAAGCTCTTAAAGAAAGCGTGAAGCAAATGCTGGGCCCCGATAGTGCTTTGTACGATGTGCGCGTGACTCCAAATGGAATCCTGGTTGATGCCATGTACGGTGCAGGCACACTGACTTTCCGCAAAGAGCAGGGCGGCTTCAGTATCGGTTTGTCTATTAGGGGACAGGAGCAGGACACCCGGACACTGGCCACATTCGATCAGGCGATTCGGACTTTCGTCTCGATGACAAAGCCGGCCATCGATGCTGCCAGGCAGCCCGCAGCCCAGCCTCCGCGCGTGCCGGACACGACCAGGCCGCCCGAAGCAGCTCCGGCTAACCCGCTGAATGCACTCGCTGAACAGGTCAGGGGGTTGGTTGCCGCTTATCCGGCCCCCTTCCGCCCCGATGTGTCTGTCATCGCGAATGGCATCGTGGTCAGAGACACCGCCAACGGCAACACGCTTACCTTCACCCAAGGCAACGGAGGCTTCAGCATCGAATTGGTCACAGGCGGAATCAAACAGGACGTCAGCCGCATCACGTCGTTCGCAGACGCTGTTCGCGCGCTGCATGTGGCAAGCACAACTCAGCCCGCCCGCCCGCCTGATGCCCCCAGACTGACTGAATTCGCTCAAAGCCGCGTGCTGATGCAAGGCAAGCTGCGCGACATCCAGGCTGCGCTGACGGCCGAAGGCCAGACGATCACCGGTTCGTACGCCGAGGGCCAGGAGATGCGGTTCACCATGGGTGCCCGCACCTTCACCATCCGGCCGCACTACGGTACGGAAGGAGGCACGGGTGCGCTTGACCGGGTCCAGACGCAAATCATCATTCAGGACGCCGCAGGCTTCGAGTACCGCTGGCTGACTCCTGACCAGCTATCCCTTCAGGCAGTCAAAGACATCATGGCCACCGTCAGAAATCCGAACCCGGTCGGGCCCGAAACCAATACTCGTGTAGAAATGGGGCGGAGAATGCTGGCGATATACACGCAATTGCGCCCGGAGTTCCCCGATGTACAGGCTGTATCATCCGGCACTGGCCCGGCCGGCATCGACAACCCGGCTGACAGCCTGGGAACGTTCTATTTTTCCCGCGATGGAGTTTCACTTACATTCACGCAACAGAATATATCGAACCTCGGGCCGTCGACGTATGTAGACGTGAAGCTTTCGCGTAACGGACAGGATACCAATCTCCCTGCCATTCCTTTTTCGCAGCTGTCTGTTGCAAGTGTCCGGGCACTCATGCAAGAGCACTTTGGTGCGCCCAGAGCACCGCAGCCTTCACGGCCGCCCGAGGCCGCTCCGGCCAACCCGCTGAACGCCGTCGCAGAACAGGTCAGGGGATTGATCGCCGCCTATCCGGCCACTTTCCGCCCCGACGTGTCTGTCACTGCAAACAGCATCCTGGTCAGGGACGCTTCGAATGGCAACACGCTCACCTTCACTCAGGCCAACGGAGGTTTCAGCATCGAGCTGGTTACCGGCGGCACCAGACAGGACGTCAGCCGCATCACCTCTTTTGCAGACGCTGTCCGCGCACTGCATGTGGCAAGCATGCCTCAGCCAGCAACCCCGCCTGCTGCCCCGCGTCCGGCCGCTCCTGAAACCAGCACTGAGACGTTCCGCGGATCCGGCATTCGCATCGATGCAGACAACGCGGATTTAGAAGACATCCGCAATATGCCGGTGTTACCCGAATTCAGGTCACTCATGCTTGCGAATAACAGCCGATTTTATTTGCGGAAAGTTGGCGGACTCAATGCCGTTCAAACGACCTACGCCATCACGGAAGAATCCAATGGACGTGACATTGCTATCGCTCATATAAATGGGCGCACAGCCACGCCGCCCAGTCCGCTCGTGTGGCAGCAGGAGCTGGTCACCAAGCTGCAGGAGTACCTGCGCACGAATCCGACCGCTCCAGCCCGCCCGGCTCCTCCGCCAGAAAGGCCCCAGCCGGCACCGGCCCCCGCTGCAGACACGCTGAGTGCGCCTGAGCGTATCGGGACAATCACTCTGTCATTCGGTCCCGGAGCCCGCGAATTCCTTCAGGCAAAGGGCATCATCATCGGCCCCCTGCAAAAGGAAGGTGTAACCAAGACCTGCATTTACAAGATGAAGCCGGACGGCGTCACGCCTGAGAGAATGTTCGTGTGCGATGACGGTGACGTTGGCACCGCACGCATGACTGTTGACGGCGGTCTCCGCATCGACGGTATCGATGCGACAGGAAAGGCCACGATGGTCTTCATCAAAGCTGATGGCACCAACGCCAATGTGTACTTCGGACAGAATATCGATCGCAATACCATCAGGAACACGATGTATGTGGTGACACCTGAAGAAAAAGCAGCAATGGCCAGTCCGAATGCGCTGAGTGGAGGTCTGAGTGCTGCGCCGGCAAACTTGATGACCCAGTACGGCATGTTCATGAAGGATGGCAAACTGATCATTAACCCGCGCAGATACGTTGATCCGGCTCGTCCCAGTGCAGGCTTGCTGACGTTTGGAGGAGAAAGTCGCGGTCTGTCCGGTGTCATCAATCCCGAAGGCGGATGGGATCTGGAGTTGGGTAATGGGCAGTTCAGCCAGCTCACATGGAAGCAGATGACGCTGCAGCGGGTCGTCGACGAAATGAACCCCGCAAACGGCTCAGCTGCGATTACCGCAGGCGGATGGGGCGTGGATGGCACGATGCGCAGCGTGCTGCAGTACACCGGTTCGGACGGACACACCGGTTACCTGGTATTCTCGAATGATCCGTCCCGTCCTCGCATCCTCAGCGTTTGCAGCGGCGGCTCGGCAACCTTCGCAATGAAGGACAATCTTCGTGGCGGTGGCAGGGGACTCATGATCCTCAAGCCGGTCATCTACGTCTACCCTGAGAAGACCACCGACGTGGAGGTCTCGATCGGCCTGCAGGACGCACAGTTCTCGGCTCTGTATCCGAAGATGACCGACGATAAGTGGAGCGTGACCGCGTCACCCGACGGACAGCTGACCGACAAAGTCACCGGTAAGGAGTACTCGTATCTGTTCTGGGAAGCGCAGGCGCAGAAGCCGTTCGCGTTCGATGATAAAACTGCGCACTGTGTCGCCGGAAAGGACAGCGAGACGTTCCTGGAAGAGTCGCTCACCACCATGGGCCTCAACACCAAGGAGCGTAACGATTTCATCGTCTTCTGGCTGCCGCGCATGGAGTCCAGCGACTACAACCTGGTGCACTTCATCACCGACGAGTACGTCAAACGCACACCGCTCACGGTGACACCGGTACCAGACACTGTGATCCGTGTGTACATGGTGCTCAAGCCCGTCGCCGGCATGCAGAAAACACAGCCGTCCACCCTCTTGCGTGGAACCCGTAAAGGTTTCACTGTCGTCGAATGGGGAGGCAGCAAGCTGGACGAAAGTCCTATGGTTATTGAGTAATCTGCAAATATCTACTCAAAAATTCGTCTCGATGGGGGCTGAAAGGCCCCCATTTTTTTGCCAAAATATTTTTAGAGATGAAAAGTAAAGAAATGGCTTATTGACTATAGTTAAATTGAACACTAGAAATGTTCTATAAATATATATCGAATACATTTTGTATTCAAAAATTCAGCAGGTTTTCTTTCGCAGGAAGAGCGTCGGTTTAGGGAGGGAGGTATTCGGTCAGCTGTTCCGGGCAAAGCGGCCTCTAAGGCTCTTGATTGTCCCGTACCCCGTCCCTATACTCGGCGAACTATTTATTTTCCGTTTCCTCCCACCCGTATGGATCCAGTCACAACTGCAGCCGCCGCCTCTGATGCCGCTGCGATTCTGTTCGACAAGAACTTCGCTGCAGCCATGGCTATCGCCATCGGTGCATTCGCTCCTGCCATCGCGATCGGTATGATCGGTGGAAAGGCCGTTGAAGCCATCGGACGCAACCCGGAGGCCGCAGCACGCATCCAGACGCTCGCAATCCTTGCCATCGCTTTCGCCGAGGCCGTCGCTATCTACGCCCTCGTCATCGCGCTGATCATGAAGTTCGTCTAAACGACGCAGATCGCGTCTTTTGCCTGGCGGTATGCAACCCGCCGATCCATTCCCCTTACAAATGGAAATTATTAAAACCTTAGGCATCAGCTGGCAGTTGATGCTCGCTCAGGTCATCAACTTCGGCATCATCCTGTTCGTCCTCACAAAGTTCGTCTACAAGCCGGTGCTGAAGATCATCGACGAACGCCGCGAAGCCACGCGCAAAGCCATGGAGGACGCTGACAAGATCGAGAACCAGAAGCGTGAAATGGACGAGATCCGCACCGAGCAGTTGCGCAAGCTGGACCAGGAGTCCGGCGACTATCTGCAGCGCGCCAAGAAACAGGCAGAGAAAATCCAGACCGAGATGCTCGACAAGGCCAAGGCCGAAGTCGACGCCCTGCTGGAGCGCGGCCGCAAGCAACTGGAATCCGAACGCCAGGAGGCGGTCGACAGCCTGCAGGACACGTTGGGCAAGGTCGTCATCCGCATGACTGAGAAAATCCTGGAGCGTGAATTCGGCGATGCCGACCAGAAGCGTCTGCTCACGAACCTCGAAAAGGATCTGCCTTCCATGCTCAAATAATGAGGTCGCCTGCATCCATACTGGCCGAAGCCCTGCTTGAGTCGCTCAAGGACGTCGCACAGCAGGATCACGCCCAGGCTGCGGATGCCGCCATCGGAGCTGCCGTCAAACTGCACATCCCGCTCGGCGAATTGCAGCGCGAGGTGAAGCGCCTGCTGCCCCGCTACGACCGCACCATCCGCGCAACGCTGAAGACCAAGAGCGGCGATGCCGGCGCCGAAGGCAAAACCATCACCACCATGCTGGAGAAGGCACTCAACCGCCCGGTCTCTCTGGAGCAGCACAAGGCCGACCTTATAGGAGGAGCCACGCTGAGGGTCGGCGACGATCTGTTCGATTCCAGCATCCGCGGAGCGCTCGACCGCGCTGAAAAGGTGCTGAAAGGCACTGCCACCATGATTTCCAAATAAGTATTTCCTCCCATTCGTATGAACCTCTCTGACACACTGATGAAGACGCTCACCGAGCGTGTTGACGCCTACCGCAAGGATGCCGGCCACGAACATGTGGGCACGGTCATCGACGTCGGTGACGGTATCGCCAAGATCGACGGTCTCTCCAAGATCGGATCGTCGGAAATGATCGATTTCGGCAATGGCGTGATCGGCAGCGCACTGAACCTGGAAGAAGACTCTGTCGGTGCGATCCTGTTCGGCGACGTGGCCAAGGTCAAACGCGGTGACACCGCCAAGGCCATGGGCAAGGTGCTCTCGGTTCCGGTCGGCGAAGAGCTCATCGGACGCGTGGTCTCGCCGCTCGGCGAGGTGAAGGACGGAGGCAAGCCGATCAAGGCCGCTGCGTTCTACCCGGTCGAGAAAATCGCTCCGGGCGTCATCCAGCGCAAGTCGGTCGACACCCCGCTCCAGACCGGCATCATCTGTATCGACGGCATGATCCCCATCGGCCGCGGTCAGCGCGAGCTGATCATCGGTGACCGTCAGACCGGCAAGACCGCCGTGGTTATCGACGCGATCATCAACCAGAAGCACACGCAGAAGACCGACCGTCCGGTGATCTGTATTTACGTCGCCATCGGTCAGAAAGAGTCCAAAGTCGCCAAAATCGTGTCTGATCTGCAGAAGCACGGTGCCATGGAGTACACGATCGTCGTGTCTGCCGGAGCATCCGAGCCCGCGGCTCTGTCGTACATCGCCCCGTTCGCCGGATGCGCGATGGGTGAGTACTTCGTCGACAAAGGCATGGACGTTCTGTGTATCTACGACGACCTCTCCAAGCATGCATGGGCCTACCGCCAGATCTCGCTGCTCCTGCGCCGTCCGCCTGGACGCGAAGCCTACCCGGGTGACGTGTTCTACATCCACTCCCGCCTGCTCGAGCGCGCTGTGCGCATGGACGACAAATTCGGCGGAGGTTCGCTGACGGCTCTGCCGGTCATCGAGACCCAGGCCGGAGACATCTCCGCATACGTGCCGACCAACGTCATCTCCATCACCGACGGTCAGATCTTCTTGGAGTCCGACCTGTTCTACAAAGGCATCCGCCCCGCCGTGAACGCCGGTAACTCGGTGTCTCGCGTGGGTTCCGCAGCGCAGAAGAAATCCATGAAGAAGGTCGCCGGCAAGCTCCGCCTGGACCTGGCCCAGTACCGCGAAATGGCCGTGTTCGCCCAGTTCGGTTCCGATCTGGATGCCGCTACAAAGTCCCAGCTGGACCGCGGTGCCCGCCTGACCGAAATCCTCAAGCAGAAGCAGTTCGAGCCGCTCCCGGTCGGCGAGCAGGTCGCCATCCTGTACGCCGGTGTGAACGGTCTGGTCGACGACGTGCCGGTGAAGGACATCGTCGGATTCAAAGACATGTTCCTTACGCACATGCGCGAGAAGCACTTCGACGTGCTCACCACCCTCTCCACCGAAATCACCAAGGACGCCGAGGAAATCCTCAAGCGTCAGGTGACTGCCGTGAAGGAGCTGTGGGCGAAGAAGGCGTAGCCCTCACCTGTCGCTGCGGCGACATCCTCTCCCGTGAGCGGGAGAGGAAGATGATCTCACTCTACTTCTCACCTCAAAAACTTGGGACGAAACCTCCGCGATATCCGGCAGAAGATGAAAGGCTTCAAGTCTACCCGACAGGTGACGAAAGCCATGGAACTGGTATCCGCATCCAAAATGCGCCGTGCGGTGCAGCAGGCCGTTGCGCTGCGCGAGTACGCCTCTCTGTCGTTTGAGATCCTCGAGCGCATCGCAGCACGCCTGGGTGGCAGCGAATTCGCCAGTCATCCCGGACTCCAGAACAAGCCTGTCAAAAAAGTCCTGGCGGTGATGTTTACGTCGGACCGCGGCCTGTGCGGCAGCATGCACACCCAGCTGTTCCGTGCCAATACCGCATATCTGCAGAAACTGAAGGAAATCGGGACGTTCGAGTCCATCGAGTACATCGCGGTCGGCCGCAAGGCACAGCAGTACTTGTCCCGCACCAAGCAGGCGATTGTCGCGGCGTTCCCGGCGCTCAGCAACAAGCCGACGTTCCGTGACGTCCTGCCCATCAAGAAGCTGGTCACCGACAAGTTCCTCGACGGCACCTACGACCACGTGGTGCTGTTCTACACCGACTTCATCTCCGCACTCAGCCAGGAGCCGAGTATCAAGGTCCTGCTGCCGTTTTCCACCTCGTCGCTCAAAGAGATGATCGCATCGCTGATGCCGGACAAGAAGCGCGCCAAGAACCCGCTCGTGGGTGTCGATGGCCGTGAATACGTCTTCGAGCCGTCTGCATCCGAAGTGCTTACCGCGATCCTGCCCCAGCTCACCGAAGTGCAGGTCTATCAGGCCGTGCTGGAGGCCGCCGCATCAGAGCACTCCGCCCGCATGGTCGCCATGCGCAACGCCACCGACAACGCATCGGACATCATCGACGACCTCACGTTGACCTACAACCAGACCCGCCAGGCGACGATCACGTCGGAGCTTTCCGAATTGTCAGCAGCGAAAGCAGCCCTGGAGTAACATCCACTCATGTCCCAGCTCATCGATATCTTTCTTCACCTGGATTCGCACCTTGCCGATGTGATTACGCACTACGGCACGTTCACGTACGTGATTTTATTCGTGATCATCCTGTGTGAAACCGGCCTGGTCGTGACGCCGTTCCTGCCGGGCGATTCACTGCTGTTCGCGGCTGGAGCCTTTGCAGCCACCGGGTCGCTGAACCTGGTCTTCATGCTCATCCTGCTGAGCATCGCGGCTATTCTGGGCGACAGCATCAACTACACCGTCGGCAGACTGGTAGGGAAGCGCGTGTACGAGAAAAACAGCCGTTTGATCAAGCGGGAGTATCTGGATCGCACCAAAGCCTTTTACGAGAAGCACGGGGCCAAGGCGATCATCTTCGCCCGCTACATGCCTATCATCCGCACATTCGCACCGTTCGTGGCCGGTGCCGCCAGCATGCACTACCGCACGTTCGTCATCTACAACGTCATCGGCGGCATACTGTGGGTTGTGTTGCTGACCATTGCCGGTTTCCTGTTCGGCAACCTGCCGATTGTCCGCGACAATTTCGAAATCGTGATTCTGGGAATCATCTTCGTGTCGATTCTTCCGGGAATCATCGCATGGGCCCGATCCCGTTTTGGGCATGCATCAGCCAGATAATAACAATGGCCTCTTCACTCAGCTGAAGAGAGCCGTTGTTCTGGTCAAAGAATTCTCCAAAAAGGGCACGGACATCGCGTCGTTCTGCCCCAGTTCACCATGGATGGCCAGGGCGATGGTTCGCGGTATCCAGTGGGACACGGCACGCTGTGTTGTCGAACTTGGCGCGGGCACGGGACCTGTGACCAATGAGCTGATCAAGCAGGGTGGAGCAAGATTCAGACGTGTGATCCTGGAAAAAAGTCCGGCGCTCTACAAGGTGCTGAAAGAGCGATTTCCAAAAGAGGATGTGGTGCTCGCTGATGCAGTGGAATTGCCTCAAGTCCTGATGCAGCGCGGTATCCGGCCGGAGGAAGTAGATCACGTTGTATCAGGCCTGCCCTGTCCGTCCATTCCAGAACCGGTTATGGATGAGATCATGGCCGGAGTCGGCAGATATCTGGCTCCGAATGGATCCATGCATCAGCTGACCATGTTCCCGGTACCGCTCTATGCCGGGTTTTACCGCCAGTACTTTCACGATGTGCGGTTCAGGCCGGTGTTCCTCAATCTGCCTCCCGGCGGCGTCTACACCTGCTCCCATCCCAAACAGATGGAGGGCATCAGTGCTGGTTTTGCGACCGCGTAGCGATCAATTCGTACGTCATCAGTATCGTCAGCAGCAGTATCACCGGAATCACGTGCAGCACGCCGCGGCTCAGGCCCGTCTGCATGATGGCTTCGTTGGCGATCGACGTGAATGTGAAGATGAGCATCTGCACCGGCACGATGATGACGACCGGCAACACCAGCGCTATCCACGGCAATTGCCATGCCCGCTTACCGGATGCGATCAGTGTCACTGCAAATGCCAGCGGCAGGATCAGCCAGTTGGGTTCGCGCGTGAAGTGGAACCAGATCGCCTGCGGTACGGCCGGGTTGTAGCCGAACGTCACGCTGAACACGCCTTTGGCGTTGCCGAAGGTCAGGCCGTTGAACAGTTTGAACAGCAGCCATGGAGCGAGCACCAGCAGTCCGATGCCGGCGGCTGCAAACAGCGGCCTCATCAGCGTTTTCTGATCCAGGTGTTCCCGCACCGTTTTCACCCGCACCAGCACGATCGTCGCGATCACCATCGCCGGGGCATACAGCACAAACGCCTCGTTCTTGGTCCAAAGCAGCAGGCCCAATCCAACGCCGAGCAGCATCAGCCAGCGCCTGAATGCATGCACGTCAGCCTGGGCTGCCTGCAGCAGGCACACCGCACAGATGAACAGGTGCGCCGCCAGCCACGCGTCGGCATACGGGTTCGTGCCCTGTATCAGCAGCAGCGGAATGGACGCCAGCAGGTACACGCCCAGAGCGCTTGCCTGACGGCCCAGATGCCGCCGCAGTGCGTAGTAGAACATCGCTAACAGGGCGATCAGCCACACCGCATGGATGCCGTTCACCATGCCTTCGACCCATTCGCCGCGTATGTCGGCCATCCATGTCTTGATCATCGGCAATGTCGGCGGGTAGGAACTCACGCCCTTCTCGTCGCTGACGATCTGGTTGCCGATCGGGATCTGCAGTTCGATTCTCTCTTCCACGAAGAACATTTTTCCGCGCATGTTCCAGTTGTTGAACGAGTCATCCCAGAACGTCGGCACCGTGAACAGGTCGATGCTGCCGGCGAAGACTTTCAGCACCGTCCACACACACAGGATGCCCAGTCCGATGCGGGCACTGCGCTTCCAGGGCTTGCTATGCGCGAGCGGTGCGGCGGGGTGCAACGGACGGAATGACGAAGTGCGGAAGATCAGCACGGACAAGATCACGATCAGCAGGATGGCGACCCCCAGGAATCCCATCGCATTCAGCGGAACGCCCAGGACCCAGTGCAGCGCCGCAGTCAGCGCGGCCATCGCAGTCGGTCCCCATACCAGCGACCATGCCAGACGCTCCAGCGGCTGCAGCAGAGACGTTTTGCCTTCGATCACGCGGATCAGCAGCCAGCCCAGCAGTGCTGGAATGGCGAGGCCGATGATGAAAGCGAGTACGGAGAGCATGATTACTGGGAAACGGTTCCGGCGGGCAGGCGGGTAGCGGGTTTGCGTGCGGGGAGGTTGGTGGTGCGGAAGACGAACGAGCCGTCATCGAAGCGACCGATGACCCTGCCCGGCTGTGTGATTTGGTTCTCGCCCAGCATCAGCGCATCGTTCTCGCCCATGTACACGTCGGGCCGGTTGTAGACGACCCATGTGTCGTCTTCGTCGAACGCATTGCCGGGGATAGACGGGTAGGTGATGTAGCGCATGTTGCCCAGGAACGGCCACATGGATTGCGCGAAGAACACGTAACTCTGGCGGTCGGCCACCAGCGGCTTGGCGAAGTCGGCAAAGTCATAGAACCGGTCGCGGTCGCGGAAGGTGCGCTCGCCGGCGGGCTGGGTGATGTACGTCGCGGCATCGTGCCAAATCCAGCTGAGGAATTCCGAGCCCATGCGTGCGTCCAGCAGCAGCCAGGCGCAGAAGAATGCCACTACCCAGTCGCGGGTCATGCTCCGGCGGCGCGTCCACACGTCGGTCGACCGCAGCCAGCGGTACGCGGTCAGCGCGACCAGTACCAGAATGAGGCCGATGAAGACCGCCCTGGTTCCGGAAGACGCGCGCGGAGGCTGATACGCGTACAACATTTGGCGCTGGATGGTGTTTGTGCCCAGCTGCGGGCCCCATACGAAGTTGATGCTATAGGCGCGGTACTCGTCGAACGTCCAGAACGACGCGAGCATCTCGCCCAGTCTCTCGGTCGGTGACCACGTCATCATCTCCAGCTCGTTGATCGCCAGCGTAGCGCCGGGAGGAATCGCGATGCCGAAGCTCTTGGAACCGGCTTTCCAGTTGGGGTCATAAATCTGGAACTGGCTTTTGACCTTGGTGCCCGCGGGAATGACAATCGGGAGGCTGTGGTTGATTTGGCGCTGATCATTCTCGAAGACCCACAGGAAAAACCCGTTGATGTCGGTTTCCGACGTCGTTGTGAGGATGGCGGCGTCCGGCAGGAGCACCAGTGGCTGATCGGTAAAAACAGCACCGGTGCCGGTTGCACGCATGATGATGGCGTCGTCGCCTCGCTGGACTTCCACCGGGCCGTAGCCTTTCCATGTCGCATTCAGCGAATTCCTGTCGAATGTGAAACTCTGAATCGTTATCGCATGCGCGAATGAGGGCAATGCCAGCGCGGCAAGCAGCAGCGGTGTTCTCAGGAATCTGCGCACGGAACGAGTGTATCCGAGCCCTGGAACGCCACCAAGGCCGATTTTCGTCACAGAAGCGGCTTTTGCACGTCATCAACGGTGTAGACTTTGCGTATCAACCTCCCCCCGTTTTCCATGGTCAAAACACTTACGCCGTATGACCGCGCGATGCGCTTCGTCCGCGACGCTTTTGACAGATTGAAACTCAGCAAGGCAGAACGCACGTTGCTGGAAACACCGCAGAACATCATCAAAGGCGATGTCTCGTTCAAGCTGGATAACGGCAAGACGACCAAGGTCCACGGCTACCGCGTCCAGCACAACAACGCACGCGGCCCGTACAAAGGCGGCATCCGCTACCACCCCGAGGCCGACATAGAAGAGGTGAAGGCGTTGGCAACGCTCATGTCGGTGAAGACCGCGGTGGTCGGTATTCCATTCGGCGGTGCCAAGGGCGGACTGCAAGTGGATCCGAAAAAATTGTCACCGGCCGAACTCCAGCGCATGAGCCGCGCGTACATGCGCCTCATCGCCAAGCAGATCGGCCCGGATGTCGACGTCCCGGCTCCCGATGTGAATACCAACCCGCAGATCATGGCGTGGATGCGCGACGAGTACGAGAAGGTCAGCGGCGGATACGCGCCTGCCGTCATCACCGGCAAGCCGCTGTCGTACGGCGGCTCAGTCGGCCGCGACCGTGCTACCGCGCGCGGCGGGTTCTTCATCCTGCGTGAATTGGCAGGCATCGAGGCGATCGACATGCGTGAGCTGCGCGTGGCGATACAAGGCTTCGGTAATGCCGGATCCGAAATGGCGATCTTCCTGCACAACGCCGGTGCGACCATCGTCGCGATTTCCGACTCGCATGGGGGCATCTATTCCAAAGTCGGACTGGATCCCATCCGCATCCAGAAAGAGAAACGCAAAACCGGAGAGGTGACAGGTCTGTATTGCAAAGGTTCTGTGTGTGATCTGGAACGCATGAAACACGACCAGGCGAGCATCATCACGAACGAAGAGCTGCTGGAGATCGACTGCGACGTGCTTGTTCCGGCTGCGCTGGATAACGTGATCACCGACAAGAATGCCAAGAAGATCAAAGCCAAGATCATCCTGGAACTGGCCAACGGTCCGGTCTCGCCCGAGGCCGATACGATTCTGTATAAGAAGGGGATCACAGTGGTGCCCGATGTGCTGGCAAACGCCGGCGGCGTGACCGTCAGCTACTTCGAGTGGGTGCAGGGTCGTAGCGGCAATGAGTGGACTGAAGACCGAGTGGAGAGCGAGTTGCAGCGCATCATGATCAAAGCGTTCGACCAGGTGCGCAGCGAAGCCAAACGCAAAAACCTGTCTATGCGTGAGGCCGCATTCAACATCGCGGTGCAGCGGATTGTCGACGCAGTGCGAGTGAGAGGGTGGGTGGGGTAAGAAGATTTTTTGCATACTAAAAACGTTCCAGGCGGCTGCCCGCCTGGAACAAGGGTTCTTCGCATTGCAATCGCGTCGGCACCGGGCGTCCCCGTCAGTCTCTGCCCGCCCGTGCCCGGTCTTCCTTCTCCTTACTCGGCCATCAACTCTTGGTGGGTCATGGTGGACGACGCCGAACACAGGTAGTCGTAGACGAACTCAGCCACCCGGAACACCGTGTTCACCCGGACGTCGAGGTTGCCGGGCGTGAGCCCGACCACCGCGTCGTCCTCGTGCTCGATCATCCGCCCGCAGGTCTGCGGCAGCCCGTGTTCGTTGTACGCGTACATCGTCTCCGCCCACAACTCTGCACCGCCGAGGTCCACCGCCCCGAACCGGTTGGGCCGCTGCCCGTCGCGGTTCGAGAGGTCCAGCCGGCTGTGGGTGGACTGCGACCCGCCCAGCCGGAACGTCCCGTACTTGGCGTGCATGCGCTTGAAAAAGGTCCATCGGGGCTCCTTCTTCACCGCTACGCGCACCGCGTCGGCTTCCGTGGACTTGCCGTCGTTCCGCTGCCGGTCCATGCCCTCGCCGACGCCCAACCGCTGGGCGGCGTCCACTTCCTGCGCCTGCCGGAGGCCAGCCGTCACGTACCGGATCACGTCCGGCGCGTAGCCCCCGGTCATGTGAACGTGGGACATGTCGGACTTGCAGCCGAAGATCCGCAACTTCGGGTCCCTGCGGAACCGAAGCGCGAACTCCAGCATCTCCTCGGCGGCGTGGAACAACTGCTCCATGTGGTTTTCGATGTTCAGTTCCTTCATGCCGGCCTGCGTCGCGATCACGCCGAGCTGTCCCAGTACCTCGAGGTCCTTGCCGATGATCTCCTCGCGCTGGTCGCCGCCGAGGTGCGGGAACTGGACGGCCTCGTGGCCGGCCCGTCCCGAACCGGTGAACAGGTTGAACACCGGAACCCCGGCGAAGACGCAGGCCTCGAAGATCTTCTCGGCCAGACCCAGCGTCTTCTTGCGCATCTCACCGACGTCCGGTTCCCCACAGGAGTGGGTGGTCCAGACGCCGGGCAGGAACTGCTCGAATCCCCGGTGGATCACTCCACGGGGACAGAGCAGCGCCATCATCGACGCGTGGCCGGAGACCTCGCTCAGGGTGTGGTTGGTCAGGCGCATGGTCTCCATCAGGTAGTCGAGCGCCTGCTGCTTGAGGTCCGGGTCGGTCAGCGCCGCGAAGTCGAAGTGGTTGGGGTGCAAGGCCAACTCGGCGGCGGTGATGATCTGGACCCCGCGGTAGCGGTGCGCGGCGAGGTGCGTGTAGAACTGGCGCTGGCCCCACCCCGCGAACTGGAGGCCGCAGACACCGACGTTACCGGGGGTCGGGATCTGGTGCGGCTTCAGGACGAGGTCGGCGGGCGGCGTGTAGAGCTTGGTCATGGTCGTGGTCCTTCGCGTAAGTCGTTGGTTTTGGGATACATGCCAAATGCTTTTGAGGTGGTTTCTCGTGAATCGCGCGTGATCTTCCAGCTATTTTACTCCTGCTGGGATAGATCGAAAAATACGGAGTAAGGGATACATACCTCACCCTCCGTTTTTTTCTTGGCGATTATCGGGAAAACATCTCATGGACATTGGCACCCCGGATACTTGTACAAATATCCAGAGTGCCAATGTCACAAAGCTTTTCTTGATTGCAATGTTGTCAAAGAACCCAATCCAACCTCCAAAGGAAGCTGGTCAAGAATTCTATACGAAACCCCCGGAAAAGCCAGTTGCAGAGCCTAGGCTTCCCCAGCCACCTCAATCTCCTTCGGCCCGCCGGATACGACCGCTTTGATGCGCCGGACGCCCGCCGAGCTGCTTTCTTCTTTCTGGATTTTGAAGCTGCCGAGCATGCCGGTGCGTGCCACGTGCGGTCCGCCGCAGATCTCTTTGGAAAACTGGCCCATCGTGTACACCTTCACCTTGTCGCCGTACTTGGCATCGAACACGCCGATGGCTCCGGCATTTTTTGCCTCGTCGACTGTCATCACGGTGTAGCTGATCGGTGCATCGGCTTTGATCGCCTCGTTCACCAGCTCTTCGACCTGCTTGATCTGCGCCTCAGCCATTTTGTCCGGATGCGAGAAATCAAAGCGGAGTCTTTCGGCCGTGATGTTGGATCCCTTTTGCCAGATGTGTTCGCCCAGCACCGTGCGCAGCGCCTGGTTCAGCAGGTGTGTGGCGGTGTGCAGCTTGGTGGTTTCGGCTGAGTTATCAGCTAAACCTCCGGCGAATTTCTGCGCAGCTCCGGCGCGTGAGAGTGCCTGGTGTGCTTCGAATGCTTTGGTGAAACCGGGCATGTCGACCGTCATCGAATTCTCCTTCGCGACTTCCTGGGTCATCTCTATCGGGAAGCCGTACGTGTCGTATAGATGGAACGCCGCCAGTCCGTCGATGACAGATCCGGATTCGGCTTTGGCTTTCTCGAATTGCTTCAGTCCGTCGGTCAGCGTTTTCTTGAACTGGCTTTCCTCTTTATCGATAGCCGCAAGAATCTCGGCCGACTTTGCCTTCAGTTTGGGATACGCGTCGCCGTACTCGGCGATGACCGCCGATGCGATCGGTGAGCAGTGCATCTTTTCGTCGAAGCCGCCCTGCTCCACGCGCAACTTGCGCAGCGAGCGCACCGCGCGACGGATCAAACGCCGCAGCACATAGCCCTGATCCACGTTCGAGGGCAGCACGCCGTCGGCGATCATGAACGTCGATGCCTTGATGTGATCGGTGACAATGCGCACGTGACGGGCCAGTGTCCTGCCGAGCTCGGTATCGTCGAGCATCGACTGATCCGGGTACACAGAGGTCATCAGTTTTTTGAATGCGTCGGTTCCGTACACATTGCTCACGCCCTGCAACACCGCGGCCACGCGCTCCAGTCCCATGCCGGTGTCCACACACTGCTGTTTGAGCGGCTCGAACGTTCCGTCCTCTTTTTTGTTGTACTGCAGAAACACGTCGTTCCAGATTTCCATCCACTCGGCGTCGTGCGTAGCCGGGTTTCCCTTCGGTTCGCCCTCGCCGACCCAGTAGAACATTTCGGTATCCGGGCCGCACGGGCCGGTCTTGCCGGCAGGACCCCACCAGTTCTTGGCTTTCGGCAGCCATCCGATTCGCTCTTCAGGCATGCCGCATTCCTTCCAGTACCCGGCGGATTCCGTGTCCTTCGGTGCATCGGCGTCGCCCTCGAAGCAGGTGACCGCCAGCATGTTCTTCGGAATGCCCAAGTATTTTTCGTCGGTCAGAAATTCATAGCTCCACGTGATCGCCTCTTTCTTGAAGTAATCACCAAGACTCCAGTTGCCCATCATCTCGAAGCACGTGAGGTGCGTGTTGTCGCCGACCTCGTCGATGTCCTGCGTGCGCACGCACAACTGCGCGTCGACCAGACGCTTGCCGGCCGGGTGCGGTTCGCCCATCAGATAGGGGACCAGCGGATGCATGCCGGCGGTGGTGAACAGCACGGTCGGGTCGTTCTCCGGCACCACCGAGGCTCCCGGGATCACGGCATGGCCTCTGGCTTTGAAGAATTCCAGATAGGCGGTACGGATCTCTGCGGTGGTCTTGGGCATGTGGATGCGGGAAAGCCCGGCGAGTATAGGCAAAATGAGAAGGTTTGACTACAGATCGGCGTTCTGTAAATATTCGGGAGGAGCAAAGTTGATTTATTTCTATATTATGTTTTAATAAGTTTATGTCTCTCGACACACACGAAGCGGCAATCGAAGCCGGACTGGTTCATCTGAGCATTCCCCCTGCGAATCATGCTGCGGTGATGGCAAGAATTGGTGAACGGGATAGGGGCGCGTTAGCCGAAGAAGCACGGAGAACCGATGCGCATATCAAGGCTGGAGGTTCCGAGATGACCGGTCGCGAGCTTGCCCTCGCAAGGGTGGAACTCCGCAAAATGCTGAGAGGACTGGGTGTCGAGCCGGATGAGTTTGTTCTGCATGAGCCCATGACTCCTGTCGATACGCCTGCACCCGGATTCGATCCGAGAGCTACACCGATGGTTGCCGTGACCCATGCCGATCTTGCCGCTGCTCTTCGTGCGGCAGATCCGAACGCAACGCCGCTCGTCATTGCGCCTCCGGCTCCCAGGGTTGTTCAGACTGACCCAAATGCAACGCCTCCGCTCATTGTGAATCCGGCGCGGACGGTGCCCCAATAAGGTTTTAGAGGTCATTCAGCCTAAAATTGCTATTATTCTACAAAAGTGTTTTAATATCACTATGAAGAACAGCGCATTAGAAGGGGTATTGCGTCGGCTCGCGGTCCCCGCGGCTGAGCGGAGGAAGGCTCATGAGATCGATGCAGGCAAATCTCCCGCGTACGATCAGGAACGTGTTCATAGAGCTGTAACCGTCTTATTTCGCAATGAGGGCCAAGTGTTTACAGATGCAGCTCGTGTCAGTTTGTTGGCCGCTTTCAGGAACGCCGGTCTGGATCTGCAGCCGGTGATGAATGCGGATACCGTGCTGCAGGAAAGCCTGACATACGTAGGACTGGCTCTGCAGAACTTGATGGTGCCGGAAGCCGGGCGTGGTCGGGCTATGGAGGTATTTACGACTGAAATGACGGATGCCCAGCGCGAGCGCGCGGCTCTCGCGGCCGAGGAATTGCTGGCTGCCGATGCACTATCGACAGATGGTAGACAAGTGCGTACGGAAATGAGGCGCAGATTGGAGGAAGTATTCAATGAAGTTGGTTTCGATCTCCGCGCCGGCGTGGATCGCGTACAGGCCGCGGCCGAACTGGCCGCACGAACTGCCGCGACGGCAGAGGTGCCGACCAAAATTATCCCGACAGAAGCGACCACCAGACAAGTTCCGGCTGAGCCTGAGCCGGTGGCAACTGATCCTGTCGAACCTGCGCTTCCGGTTCCCGAGCGCCCCACCGAGATCATCCCGGCTGATGCGACTACACGCGAACCGCCTGTGGTTGTGCCGAATGCTCCTGAAGTTGACGCCTTTCTGAGGACTGTCCATCTGCAGCCGCATCCCGCCACTCGCCAATTCGCATTGTATTCGCCGCAGCCCGGTACCATCACATTCACGGTCACGTACAACGACGGGACTGAACTGACGACTGACGGCGAAGAGGTGGTGGCCGAAGAATTGACCTACGTTACGCCGCATGCCGATGCCTACGAGCTTATAACCCGCATCACGGCTACGGTTGTCCGCGATGGCGCTACCGTTGCAGAGGGCGCATGGGATAGAGAAGTTCCTGAGGCTGAGCCCGCCGTTGCGCAGCCTGATGATATTCTGGCAAACCCCGGGCAAACAATTGTAGGTACCGGAGAAGAAGGTCCAGGCTCTACTGAGGAAACCAGAGAGCAAGTAGCCTTCATGAGCTCCGATCTTCACATCCGCGATAACGTCGTCACTGTCGTTGCACACCCTGACGTGGACGGTATCGCCCGCGTCACGCTGACACTGGATAACGGACAGAAGGTTGAGGCAGAGCTGGGCATCATCGTTGATCTTACGCCTGATGCGCTAGAGCCGACTCCTGCGGCTGCTACTGAAGCTGATACCGGATTCACCGCGCTCTTCGATGAAATTGCCGGTCCGGAGCCGGTGGCTGAGCCTGCTCCACTAACAAGACAGGGGGTCGACATCATCATGGCCATTCCCGATGGCAGAACGGTCGCACGAATGGATCTGAATTATTTCAGCAATTCTGCGCTCGTACGCAGAAGCGTCTGGCTTCCGACCAGGACGGAGGAGTAGTCCACGCAAGAGCGTGTGGCAGCCTCTGTTGTGGTCTTCGGTTATCCGCCTGAACAGAAAAAGGGCTCTAAGACCCTGGCTTTTCCGGCCAATGCGGGTATAGTGGCCGCTCACAATTTTCCTCCAACTCATGTCTGTAGCACGACTGCACATCTTCCATCCTGCCGGTGAACAGCCGGACTGCACCTGCGATGCCGCATCGCTTGCAAAAGCTTGCAAGCAGCGCGTTGACGTCCTGACTGAGCGCTTTGCACACAAGCTCGAGGGAGTGCGTGGAAAAACAGAAACGGCGATGGATATGCTTGTCATGCGAAAGCTGAGTGTTGTCTCCAGGGACGTTCATAGAGCCGCTGACAAGATCCTCGGTATCGCAGAAGCCATGACGAATGCCGGTGCAGAACCGAATGTTCCCGGTGAGCCTGAACTCGGAGAGCTGGCTCCTCTTTTCCGTCCAGTTGCGTACAACAATCTTGAGCCTGATGCCCTGAATCAGTTTGCACGGCACCAATTCGCCGCTTTTGATTCCCAGGTCGGCGAGATAAGCCAATACCTGGATGCACCTGCGAGTCATGCTGAAATGTATCAGCAGCTTCTCGTGGAATGCGGTCTTTTCCGCGGCGAAGTAGATGCGCTGTATGCCGAATATCTGGCCCGCAGAGATCGTGCGGCTAAGTATGCGTTGCCAGTGCATGAAGACGAATTGGTTGACGGGCTCTTCCCGAAGGCATTGGTCAACTGGCGTCATCGTTTGGCGGCAGTCGAAACAAGGATCGCGAATGAATTGTCCAATCCTCCTCAAGATGGGGCGAGGTTTGTCGCCGAGATGCGCGACGAACTTAACAAGATCCGGCAGGGCGATGGTGGCGTGAATTTGTACATTCGGTACTACAGCATCAAGTTACCCCCATATCTGGACAGGGTGCATGCCATACTCATGCCCGACATGCCCAAGCAAAGAGTTCAGGGTGACCCACAGGCACCGCAAGTCCCGGCAAAAGAAGAAGAAGGAGAAGAGCCTGAGGCTATGGCCAGCTGAAGCCAAGTCGGGTTGCCATCGCCTCCGCTTTCCGGCGCGTATGATTGCGCCCGCGTTCGGCGTTGCCGTACCATCGGGCCAGTTAGCTGCTTCTCCCGACTCCGATGATGATGAACCTCATGCCCATTGGCCTTCAGGCCAAGAACTTCGGCGAACTGCGCCGCATCGTCATGGAGAAGGGTCTCATGAAGCGCCAACCGACCTATTTCATCCGGAAGGCGATCGAACTGCCGGTACTCGGCATCGCCGGTTTCGTCATCCTGTTCACCACCACCAGCATCTGGTTCCAGCTCATCGCCGCCTTGTTCCTGGCATGTGTCTGGATGCAGTTCTCCTTCATCCTGCACGATGCCGGTCATCGTCAGATCTTCGCTTCCACGTGGAAGGATAACGTCGTCGGTTACGCGTGCTCGCTAGTGCTCGGCATCAGCCTGAAGGAGTGGATCGACCATCACAACGAACATCATGCCAACCCGAACCACTTGGACAGCGACCCGGATCTCGCGTTCCCGTTCTTCGCGTTCTCGGAGGACATCGCCGCCGGCAAGAAGACCCGCTTCGTCCGTTGGCTGGTGCGCAACCAGGCCTGGTTGTACTTCTGTTTGGCCTTCTTCACCAGCTTCAGCATCCGTGTCGGTCATATCCGCGCGTTCCTCACGCATCCGCTCCGGAAGACCAAAATCGACATCCTGTGCTTTGTGGCGCACTTCGTCCTGTACTTCAGCCTCATCTTCTACTTCCTGCCGTTCTGGTACGCGGTGCTGTTCTTCTTCGTCCACGAATTGCTGTGGGGCTTTTACATGGGCATGGTTTTCGCTCCCAACCACAAAGGCATGCCGATCGTGAAGCCGGGTGAGAAGATCGAATTCGTCCGAGAGCAGGCCACCACATCCCGCAACGTCCGCGTTCCTGCGTTGGCAGGTTTCGTCTTCGGCGGCCTGAACTACCAGATAGAGCACCACGTCTTCCCGCATATGCCGCGCAATAACCTGCGCAAGGTTCAGCCGATCATCCGCGAATACTGCAAGCAGCAGAACATCCCGTATCATGAGGCCGGAGTCATCAAGTCGTACTGGGAGATCTTCAGCTACATGAAATACATCGGCTCCTACGCCCGCAAAGGTGTGGCTGCCTCGGTAGCCCAGTCAGAAAAGACGCCTGTCATTGCGACGTCCACGCTGGTTCCGCAAAAACAGGAGATCTAAGCCTTGGTTAGGGGATCAGTTTCTTGACCGGATCAATCACTTTCTCGACCGCAGATGCTGCCGAGGATGACGAGCTGGGCACCATGGCGATGGACGACGACAGTGCGGATGACGAAGCGCCGGCACTGGATGCACCAGCAGAAGACTGGGCAGTCGAAGACGATGAAGCTGCACCTTGCGTCGAGGATGATGAGGATGTCGCTCCCGCAGAAGACTCCGATGAAGAGGATGCGGATTTCGGCTGAGACGAGGATTGCCCTGCGGACGACGAAGCAGGTGTTGTAGTTGGTGACTGGATCGTCTCCTCGTCTTTATCTTGCAATAGAACCGCTGCTTCCTGGGTTGCCTTCAGGCTCGTCTTCAGCAGTCCTGCTCCCTCTGCCGATCCGCCATGGGTGAGCTTGCCTGCTTTATCCAGATCGGCTTCGGCTGCTTCCAGGCGCGCATTGGCTTTCTCTGCGGACTGGGGCTTGAGAGTTTTGCCATGATCGCGCAAGTACGAACGGACAGTCCACACGCGCTTGGCCGCCGTCTTCCGAAGGAACTCAGCGTTCTCGTCGGATGACTCTGAGCTGCTGGTTGCGGTTGCGGATGCTTCGAAATCGGCTTCGGTTTGCAGGCTTTGCAGCACGGCCACTTCCACGTTGGGCAGCAGGTTGCGCGTGACTGCAGGCGTGTCCGATGATTTGCGCGCGTCGGTTGCCAGCGCGTCGGCCTGTTCCGCGGCGCTCTGCGCGAAGCGGACTTCTATCTGTTGTGCGGCAGACTGTTCGTTCCTGGAGTTCATCTCCTGCAGGTTCAGGCGCATCCTGCTGACATGCATAGTGAAATTCTCGTTGACCGACGTGGATGCAGATTCGGACAGAGTGCCGTTGCTCAGCAACAAGCGTGCTTCGCGCAGACGTTCTATCGCCAGATCCGCCTGCAGTTGTGCCCGCGACTCGGCCGACAAAGCGACTTGAGCCGCAACAGCTTCCAGAACGTGGATTTTGATCGGATAGAGCGTGGCGCCCGGCAAAGCCGTCTGTGCTGCGTATGCTACGCCGCCCATACCGAGGAACAACATCAAGCAGGCGACCACCGGCACCTTCAGCAAGAAGGAGAACGCCGACCACATGCCGCCAATAGTTACCGGTTCAGCTTCTTCCATACGGGGAGTGTTGTTCTGCATGAACGACATCAGCTCCGCTCGCATCGCCGACTTCTCTTTGCCCGAGAGGGACAGCTCTCCGGCGGATGACAGGAACGATTGTGTCTGGGCACTATGCTCGCTTGCAGCCAGCTCCTGTGCCGGAGAAGAGTCCCTGACAAAATTCGTCAGGTTCTGCTTGAGCACAGCAGACTCCTCTTTTGTAAGCCGCACTTGCAGTGCCGTTTTGATAATGCCGTCGATGTCGTCAGGTTGTGGCATTCTTATTGAGGAGAACCCGGAGTTGTTTGACTGCCCGGTGCAGGCGGACTGAGACCGTATTGGTCGACTCACCGATGATCTCTGCGATTTCTGCTGGTGAGAGTCCGTCTATATGACGCATGACAAAGGTCTCTCGGTACGAAGAATCTATCTTTTTTAGAGTTTCCAATACCCGCTGCTCTTCCAGGCGGCTTTTCATCGTGGAAACCTCGTCCTTGCCGGCCGGGTCAAAGCCCTGCTCTTGCAGCGCATCCAGCGACATTTCCTTCTTTTTCCGGGACTCGTCGATAATCAGGTTATTGGCTATCCGATACAGAAAAGCCCTGATATTCAGGATTTCCTGCTCCGACAGCAGATACTCCCAGGCACGCATAAAGGTCTCCTGCATCAGCTCCTTGCCCCTTTCGCGGTTAAACACGCGAAAGTAGCAGTGGCGAAAGATTGCATCGGAATACTCGTCATATGCCTTTGTCAGGATCTCCTGGGGAGTCAGTGGTTGAGGCATGGTAGTAAGGAAGAGCTGTAAAACACGTCTCTAAGCACCTGAGGCTCAAGTTACCACAAAAGCCCTTCTGCGTCCTGTACTGGACGGCGAATACGCATGGGAATGACGAAGAGCGTGTAAAGAGGACTTGACTGAGATCAAATTCCTTGTACAATAGCCAGCCAACGTCGTAGTAGGGAGTAGAAAAAGTCATTAAAAAGCCCTCTACCTAGCCAAAATAGTCTAAACTCCCGCTCCTCTCCTCCTTTATCCGTCTTCCTGCGCCTTCCATGAATTACCGCAGAATCCTCGCCGGCACCGTCATGAGCATCCTTACGGTGCAGACCCTCGCCATAGCCGTGCCGCAGGACGCCTGGCAACGCTTCATCCCCACGGTCTACGCCGCCGACTTCTCGGCAACGTTGACCAAGACCGGCTCCGCCACGGTAGCCCCGGGTGAATTCATCGAATACACGGTGCATGTCACCAACAACGAAGGAGCACAGCAGACCGGCGTCACCATCTCGGATACGGTTCCTTCGGGTCTGTCGCTTGTCACCGGCGGCAGCAGCGCTGGTTGTACACAGGTCGGATCCACAGTCACATGTGCAGCGCAGGATTTCGCCGCCCAGCAGTCGCGTGATTACACGCTCAAGTTCCTCGTGCCTCTCACCGCCACCTGCGACAGTTCCATCAGCAATACCGTCAACGTCCAGCAGAACAGCACCACTATCGCCACGACGAACAGCGTTTCCACCCAGGTGCAGTGTGCAGCCCAAGCCATCGCGGATCTGTCGCTCACCAGCACCCCTTCGCCGACCAGCGTCGAGCGCGGCGGCAACGTCACCCTCACTTTCGTTGCACATAACAACGGCCCGTCTGCCGTAACCGATGCCAAGATCGTCGATACGCTCCCGGCCGGCTACCAGTTCGTCGGTGCTGCCGGCACCACGTGTACCGTCAACGGTTCTACGGTTGAATGTCCCATCGGCTCACTGGCTTCCGGTGCCGACAAGCAGGTTCAGCTGATCCTCAGCACGCCGACCGATGCAAACTGTACCGGCCCCACCTCCGCCTCCAACCAGGCAAACGTCACCTCTTCTCTGGCCGATAACGCATCGTCCAACAACGTCGCTATCGCCAACTTCTCGCTGACATGTTCCACGCCGAACCAGACCAACATCTCCGTGGAGAACGAGGCTCCCGCCACCATCGCGAGGGGCAATAACCTCACCTACACCATCGGCGTCTATAACCATGGCCCCGCACCTGCGGTGAACGTGATCATGCGCGAACCGGTTCCCGGAGGTCTGACCTTCGTGTCGTCCGACAACGGCGTACCCTGTGTCCTGATCAGCGGCAACACGCAGATCGAATGCACGCTCGGCACTATGGCCGTGAACACCGAGAAGGAGTTCCATGTCACTTACTCTGTGCCGACTATCGCCAACTGCCAGCAGTCGCAGGCTTTCGCCACGGCGTACGTCTACACCGACACGCCGGACCCGACCGGCAGCGATGACCTGGACCAGGCCGTCACCACGCTGACGTGTCCTGCGGTGAACACCACTGCCGACCTGAGCATCGTGAAGACCGGTGAGACCAGCATCGTGAACGGCACGCAGCAGATCACGTACACGCTTACCGCCACCAACAACGGTTCGACTGCGGTCGAGGAGGTGCACATCCGCGACTTCTATCCGACGCAGCTCACGTTCGTTTCCGCTACTGACACCGATAACCGTTGTCACGCGGTGCAGGGTCAGCGCGAGATCGATTGTGGCTACGGCTATACGATTGCCGCCGGCCAGTCCAAGACCGTGCAGCTGACCTTCAGCGTCACATCCGTCAGCCCGTGCGCCCCGTTCTCATTCCAGAACAACTCGTCCGTAGAAGGGGAGTACAACTCCGATTCCAACTCGGCCAACAACACCTCCAATGTCGTCACGAACGTGACGTGTCCGCAGACCGGCACGCCAGATCTGAAAGTCACCAAGACCGCCAGCCCGACCAGCATCGTCCGCGGGCAGAACGTTGAGTTCACCCTCGTGGTGCAGAACACCGGCGGCGCTGCCGCGACCGACGTGGTCCTGCGCGATCCGCTCCAGGGTGGCCTGACCTACGTCTCCGCAAACGGCGCAACCTGTTCCCTGACCGGTTCCACCGTGCTCTGTCCTCTGGGCACCGTGAATGCCGGTGACACGAAGACGGTCAAAATCATCGCCACCACGCCCACTGTCCAGACGTGTTCTACGTCTTCCATCGTCTACAACACGGCTTACGTGAGCAGCACCAGCATCGACGCCAACCCCGCCGACAACCAGAGCCAGATCACCGTCACGCTGACATGTCCTGCGACCAACGGCACCGTCGACCTGCGCGTGCAGAAGATCGCCGAACCGGCCATCGTCAACCGCGGCGACCAGATGATCTTCCAGTTCATCATCACAAACCTGGGTACGGCTACAGCAACGAACGTCGTGGCCCGCGATCCGCTCCAGGGCGGCCTGACCTACGTGTCTGCAACCGGTGCAACGTGCACCTCGGCCAACTCCGAAGTGTCCTGTCAGGTCGGTTCCGTGGCTCCGGGTGAAATCAAGTACGTCTACGTCACGGTCCAGACGCCCGCACAGCCCCAGTGTACCGGCGCGCTGATCTACAACACCGTCTTCGTGACCAGCGACCAGATCGACACGAACCCTGGCAACAACCAGAGCCAAGTCACCATCAGCCTCGTCTGTTCGGGCATCCGCTTCACCATCACCAAGTCCATCGGCGGCCTGACGACCACCACGGCACAGCGCGGCGATATCCTCACCTACACGGTCACGGTCACGAACCTCGGCGTCGCTACCAACGGTGTCAGTCTCGTCGACAACGTGCCGGCCAACACCGAGTTCGTCAGCGAGAGCTCCACGCACGGCTGTACCTTCAATACCGCCAACAACGCCGTCAACTGTCCGCCCGAGAACTATGCCTCCGGCCAGGTGAAGGTGTACACGCTGAAGTTCAAAGTGCTGGACACCGCCGCCTGCGGCGCGATCATCATGAACTATGCCGATATCCAGATCGATGATGACAGCTTCCTGTGGAGCAACTACGTCAGGACCGACATCATCTGTCCCAGCGCAGACCTGGGCATCGTGAAGACCGGTGCAGCCACCGTCACAGCCGGAACGAACGTTGTCTACACCATCTCCGTGACCAATACCGGTCCCGGCACCGCCTCGGGCGTGATCGTCAATGACGTCATCCCTGCCGGCATGGGCTACGTGAGCTCTGCGAATGGTGCAAACACCACCGGTGTCACCTGCACAGCCGGCACGACCATCCAGTGTTCACTCGGCAGCATCGCCCCCGGCCAGACCAAGCAGTTCACCCTGACGTTCTCCATCCCGTCGACGGCCACCTGCAGCCAGCAGTTCCAGAACACGGCCACGGTGCAGGGTTCTGTGACTGACCCGAACAGCGCCAACAACTCCAGCACTGCCGTCTCTACGGTGAGCTGCAACACGACTGACGTGGGCGTTGTGAAGACCGGTGCATCGACCGTCACTGCCGGCAACCAGATCGTCTACACCATCTCCGTCACCAACAACGGAACCGGAACCGCCTCGGGTGTGACCGTCAGCGACATCATCCCGACAGGCCTGAGCTACGTGAGCTTCGCCAATGGTGCAGGCACTACCGGTGTCACGTGTACCGCGGGCACTACCATCCAGTGTTCCCTTGGCAACATGACCGCCGGACAGAACAAGCAACTCACCCTGACCTTCCTGGTCGCGTCCACGGCCACATGCAACCAGCAGTTCACCAACACCGCTACGGTGCAGAGCGCATCGACGGACTCGAACAGCGCCAACAACACCAGCAGCGTTCAGACGACTGTAACCTGCACGACCACCAACACGGCCGACGTCAGCATCACCAAGGCCGGCCCTGCCACCGCCATCCCAGGATCGCAGCTGAGCTACACGCTCATCGTGACCAATGCCGGTCCCGCTACCGCCACGAACGTGACGGTCAGCGACCCGTTCCCGTCGCAGCTGCAGTACGTCTCGTCCACGGTCAGCCCGAACACGAACGCCTCCTGCACTGTTTCCGGCACGCAGCTGAGCTGCTCGCTGGGCAACCTGAACTCCGGTGAGACCAGGAACATCACCCTGACGTTCAACATCCCGACCTCGATCCAGGCGTGTGCGTACATCACCAACATGGCGTCGGTGACCACGACCGCTACCGACAGCAACTTCTCGAACAACCAGAGCCAGACCATCTCCACGCAGATGCGCTGCGACACGTACAACCCGAACCCGCCTCCTCCTCCGCGCTACAGGGACGTGGAACCGGTAGTCGTGTACCAGGTGCAGTACCAGGCTCAGACCCAGACGCAGACCGCTCCTGAGGTTGTGTACAACGGCGTGATGCCTCAGACCGGTGCCATGGATGACTTCTACGCTCCGTTCGGTGACGGCAGCGCCTACCTGCGCCCGTTCCAGGGTGCCGCAGCCGGAGGAGCCACCGGCATGATGGGTATCCTCACCATGCTCGGTATGATCGGCGCCGGAGCAGCCGGTGCGCTGAAAGCTTCCCGCATGTTCCTCTAAACATCCACTCCTTTGCCCCTCTTCGCATCACCGCGAGAGGGGTTTTGGAGGTAAAGTATCCACCTTTCATCCGTCAGCAGTACTCATGCGTCATAGCTCTCTCCTTATTATCGGCTTGAGCCTAATCCTTCCTCTGGGAGTGCACGCCCAGACGTCAGGAACATCGTCGTCTTCGCAGTTCCGTTTTATCGAACTGCGCGGCGTGTCGTCCAGCGCGGCATTCATGCCATTCGGTCTGGAGAAAGAGCGGGGGACCGGCACGTTCGGACGCGGCGACGCGCTGAACGGCTTGGGAGAACCCGGCAGGTTCCGCTTCATTGAATTGAAGTGTTACCCCGAGGGTCCGCTGATCCCGTTTGGCCTGGAGAAAGAGCTGCCCCCGGGCACCACCCTGCCCTCGCGCACGCAGTCGTCATGCAGCACGTTCAGTCCGTCGGGCAACAGCAACTCATCGCGCTCTTCCGGCTTCGGCCAGGGGATCAGTTCGTCGTCGTCCTCTAACTGGTCATTCACTACCGGCAACCAGCGCTCCCGCTCGTCCGCGAGCGCAGGATTGGTTATTCCTCACAGGAGTAGTTCGTCCGCCGGCTTCTTGCTTGCGCAATCCAACGGGGGATCCAATTCCAGTATTGCTACCGGTTCAAACGGTACAGCGCTGTCGTCCAGCTACGCATTTTCGTTCGGCTCGCAGAATTCATCTGCCGCAGCGACACAGGGGATGAGTTCATCTTCCTCCTCTAACTGGTCATTCAACACCGGTAACCCTGCCAGCGCCTCCTCGTCTTCGTCCTCGCGTTCGTCGTTCTTCGGCACCCGCAGCAGCGGTTCGTCGTCCTCGCGATCCGCATTCTCGCTGTTCGGAAACAGGTCCAGTTCTTCGTCATCGTCGTCTTCCAGCGCTCCCTGCGGCAGCTCCAGTTCCAGCTCCAGCCTCGGTTTCTCGTCCACCAACCCGACGTTCCGGTACTTCGAATTCCGTTCGAACACAGCACCGTGTTCGTCGTCCAGCAGCTCCAGCTCTTCACAGAGTTCCAGCCTTTCCTCTTCTTCGAGTGCATACAGTTCTCAGGCGTCGTCCATACCGATGATAGGCGGAGTATTCCCAACCATGTCTTCCAGCTCGTCAGGCTTCAAGCCCTATTCGTCCAGCTCGTCGGGATTCAAGCCCTGGCCCACGCCGCCTCCGCAGCAAGTGCAACAGCCGCTGCCCCCGCAACAGGTGTACCAGCCGCAAACCGGAGTCGCCATGCCCGCTACCGGAGCCGGTGGCATGACCGCAATCGTCATGTTCATCGTGGCCATGACCGGGTTCGGTGTGGTGAGGTGGTTATCGCCAACGGCGTAAAGACTTGCGTGTCGGACATCTGATATCCGCTTCCGCAAGCGGTCTTTAGACAGACATGCTTCCTGGTGACGTCTGATCTGACATGTGGCTTTTGAGAGTGTTGGCGCGAAAATGTTGCATAATATCTAAATTATGTTATAATATAAAACGTCATATGAAACACACACACATTTCCGCTCGCAGGCAGCAGTCGTTGATGGCTGCATTTGCCATGTCTTTGGCCATCCTTGTGTGCACGCTCGCCGTGCAACTGGGCAGTTTCTCGTCAGTCGAGGCAAGCAACGGCCAGACGCTGGCACCTCCAGGCACAACCGTGAACGTGAAGCAGAACTTGTCCAAAGCCATCGAACAACGCGATGCCATGCTGCAGCGGAGACTGGCGATGACATTCGTGTCCGATACGGGCAAGACCGTCGGTGTCTGGAACTTCAATGCAAAAGACTATCCCCAGTGGATTGTGTTCGAAGTCAGTGCCGGAGGATCCCGCGCAGTCGTATCCACTGAGCGCGTGATCGAAGAGCTGGATCGCAATCCCATCAAGCGCATCGACCGCCCCGATGCCTGCACCGTTCTTTCGACGTCCACCGATACCATGGGCGTAGAGCGTGCAACCACTGACTGCGTTGCGCGTCCCGGATACGTCTACGAGTCCAAGCAGATTGCGGCTGTCATCAAGCGCGCGCTGGAGACAAAGAGCGAGCCCAAGTCGATCGAGGTTCAGTTAGCGGAGGCCCCCGGTTCGTTGAATGTGGCCGGAGAAACCCTCACGCTGCTCGGTGCCGGCAAGTCTGACTTCGGCGGTTCCGGCGTGGGCCGCAAAGCCAACGTCCGCAAGGCGCTTGGAGAGCATCTGAACAACGTCATCGTTCCTCCGGGCGTGGAATTCTCGTACAACAGTGTGCTGGGCAAGAGCATCAGCACGTCCAACGGCTGGCAGATGGCGCTGACGATTTTCAACGGCAAGGATCTGGAGATGGCTCCCGGCGGCGGCGTCTGCCAGTCGTCGACGACCATGTTCCGCGCGCTGTTGAACGCGGGTTTCCCGATCGTCGAGCGCAAGAGCCACAGCCTGTACGTGCACTATTATGAGAAGCACGGCGTCGGTCTGGATGCGACCATCTTCCCGGGCAAGCAGGATCTGACGTTCATCAACGACACCGGTCACCCGGTGGTGGTGCAGTCGTACTACGAAGGTGATGAGGCGTTCGTGAATATCTACGGTGTCCCCGACAGCCGCCGCGTAGCGCTCGAAGGCCCGTACTTCGGCAAGACCGCGCCCAAGGATCTGCTCGGTGACGGCAAGAAGCCGCTGCGCGCAAACCAGATCGCATGGATCCGCCGCATCTTGCCGGCTCCCGGCGCAGACATGACGTCCGAGGTTTTCGTCTCCAACTACACCGCAGTCCCGCGCAGCCTGGCTGACGCATGGCCGCTGACAGTGACTATCAGCGGACAGACGCAGCACGCTGCCGCACCGGACGAAATTGCGGACGCACGGTAGGGGATCAGGCCGTCTTGCGGCTGGTCATTCTTTTCCACAGCGCCGACACCGTCACGATGTACGCGACGTAGCCGATGACTTCGAGCAGCGACGGATTTCCGTTGTACCCGAACAAGCCCTCCAGGAATCCGCCCAGCGTGCCGTCCTCATTGATCAGGCTGTTCATGTCCCAGACCGGGTCCATGAGTGCAGGCAGAACGCCCGCTTCGTTGAACTCGTGAATGCCGTGCGCGACCAATCCGGCTGCGAACAGCAGCAACAGGATGCTGGTGGCCTTGAAGAACGTCGGCAACGCCACGCCCGAAAAGCCCTTGAACAACAGCACTGCCAGCAGGATCGCGACCGCGATGCCCAGGAGCGCGCCGGCGAGTGTTGCACCGGCTTCGGTGCTGAACAATGCCGCCTGCAGGAAGATCACGGTTTCCACGCCCTCGCGTGCGACGGCCACCAGAACGAGCATGAAAATTCCGAACGCGTGGTTGTTCTCGACGTGCGCCGCTACTTTGCCTTCGATGTGTTTTTTCATGGTCCTGCCCTGATTGATCATCCAGAAAATCATCCATGTAAGCAGGCCCGCCGCGATGAACATCGTGACGCCTTCATAGATTTCCTCTGCACGGCCTTCAAAACCCTCGCCGATTGTGTTGAACAGGTATGCAACGATAATGCTGACGACCAGGCCTCCGGCTACGCCCGCCCATACGTATTTCTTGTGCCGCACGTTTTTGGTAAAGGTCAGGAATGCCAGCACGATGCCGACGACCAAGGAAACTTCCAGCGTTTCACGCAAGGTAATAAGCAAAGCTGCAAACATGAGGAGTGTGGGGGAACCGCGGACGCGAAGTCGTCCGCCTACCGCAAAGAATACCAGCGCTCTGGCGTCTGTCCAGAGGTCCTTTACGCCAGCGGCAGCGTGAACGAGAACGTGCTGCCCTTGCCCAGCGTGGAGGTGAACCAGATGTTTCCGCCGGCTTTGCGGATGATACCCTGGATGATGTACAAGCCCAGTCCGCTGCCGTCAGCGCGGTAGATGTACGCATTCGATCCGCGCACGAACTCGCCGAAGATGCGGTCCCTGTCGGCCAACGGGATGCCGCAGCCGTGGTCTTCCACTTCCACCAGCACATCGCGCACACGCCGTGTGGTGCTGATGGCGATTGTGCTGCCGACAGGCGAGTAGTCTATGGCGTTGTTGAGCAGTTCGCGCAGCACCGATCCGATCAGCTTCTTGTCCAGCTCCATCTGCACGTCGTCCGACAGCGTGACCTTCAGTGACTGCTTGCGTTGATCCAGCCGGCGCTTGGTTTCGGCCGCGATCTCGTGGATGGTCTCGTTCAGCGATGCGGCACGCGCGTCGTAGCGCATTTTTCCGGCGTGGATCAGGTCGGCGTCACGCAGTGTGTACAGAATCTGCTGCAGACGTGTCACGCCTTCTTCCATGTTCACCAGAATGCCGGCGGCATCCTTGGCGGTTACCTGTTCCTTCAGCAGTTCCAGCGACCAGTTGATGATCGCCAAAGGCTGGCCGATTTGATGGAATGCCAGACGCAGCAGCCCCGAACGTTCCATGTCCAGGCTGTGCAATGACTCCAGCCGGCGGGAGAACAGGAACAAGATCAGGCTGGCGCCGATGGTGAGCGCGGCCGTGACCACGAGCAGCATTGCGATGGGCGAGAAGATGCTCTGGGACAACTCCACATATTCGTCTGCCGACATATCTATGCCGAGCACCGCGACCGTGTGGCCGTTCTTCTGGATCGGCGCGTAACCGGATACCAGGCTGCCCCACTGGTCGACCGTGATGTCTTCGTCCACGGTCGGATGCAAAAACGCTTCATACTTCAGCGCCGGATAATCGGATGCGTCGTACGCATCGCCCGGCTGGCCCGGCACCTCGTCTTCATCCACGCTGCCGTTGTGGTTGCGGTCCAGCTGGACATCGTTCAGCGCCAGGTCGGCATCGGCAACGAACTCCAGGTTTGCCGGATCGCTCTCCGATACGCGCCGCATGATGTAGGCGAACTTTATGTTGGGCACACTCTCCCGCAAGTGCTGGAGACGCATGACGGTGTCATTCAGCGCTGCCTTCTTGCGCATGGGGTTGGTAATGATCTCCTCGATGACATCCGGATCGAACTGCATCACTGCCGATGCCGCCGTACTCCGCAATCGCTCGCGCAACTGCTGCTGCATGATGGTCTGTCCGCGCATGAAGAAGAACGCGCCGACCAGCACGATGAACGTGATCACCAGGATTGCCGGTATCATCAGCGGCCAGATCGTCGAGAGCTGGCTGATGAGCGGCTTGTGGCGGGTACGGCGGTTGAAACGCATAAATCCCGTTATTATAGCACAAAAACAGCCTTTTTCCCACGGCGCAAAGCAGGTGTATGCCATATTCCCGCTAAAAGCCAATGACTATCGCAGCCCTGCCAGAGCCCGTCGTATCACGTCTTTCGAACTGTCATGACGGCAGGCATCCAGCCACTCTTTTGTCACACACATTGCCGGTGAAAAGCGTGCGATGACCGTATCACCGTTTTTCAGCAGCGTCTCCGGCGAACAGTTCACGCCATTGCGCGATACCGACTGCATTCCGGCGCACGCGGGACCGTACACATGGCAAATAAAATCCAGAGCCGTGACCGGAGAACGCAGCCGGTAGAAGTTGTTCTTCCCGTCGTAGAGCCCGATGCCATCGGCGAAGTACCCTCGCAAAAATTCGGCGAACTGTCCGGGGGATTGCATCTCGTGACCGCGCACATGCAGATGACGCAACAGGTCCAGCCACGCGTTGGATGTGATGGCCTGACGTCCGCCGCGCCCGATGCCGAACTCACACTCGTCATCCATTTGCGGAGTGCGGATGGAAATGGCCAGCGGACGCGACGTGACGCCGACATGCGGATGGACGAACGTGTCGAGTGAGCGGTACCCGTTGTCCTTCGGGCTGCCGATGAAGTCCTGCAGCGCTCCTGGCAGGGGATGCAGCACCGAATGCACTACGCCAAGCGCCGCATAACACCAGTCGCTCCTGCCGACGATCATCCGCAGTTGCAGCCGGTCATGCACCTCTTCGAACGGTATCTGTTCGCGCTGCATGGTGGTGTATGTGGAGTAGAGGCACTTGGTTTTGCAGTGAATCTGGGCGGCAACGCCGGCATCGCGGAAGTGCCACGACAGACACTCTTTCGCACGGCGCATGTCCTTCACCTCACTCGCATGCGCCCGGTCGATCATCGCTTGGGTAACGGCGGCCTCGTGCGGATGCAACAGCCGGAAGCAGCTGTTTTCCATCTCTCTGCGCCAGGCACTGAACCCGAAACGCTGGGCGATGGCACAGTAGATGGACAGAGTCTCCGCGGCGACGCGTTGAGCGGATTCGAACGGAAGATCGGCTAACTGCCGCACATCGCGCAGGCGGTGCGCCATGCGCAGCGGCAGAATGCGCGGTTCGTCAATGAACGCATGCAACGCGCTCTCCAGCTGCTCCATATCACTGTCCAGCCGCAGATGGTGCAGCATGTGCATTTTCCGCGCCAGATCGCGCTCTTCGCGGTTCAGCGGAGATTGCCTGAGCAGAATGTCTCCATGCGGATGCACCAGCAGGTCATGCAGAAGTGCAACGCGCAGCAGCACGGGATCGGTCGTCATTTCGGCAACCGTCTCGGCCAAACGGATGCTGTGCGTCGCATAGTTGCCATCTATGCCGCGGGGTATGCCACGAAGGTGTTCCCTGGCGTATCCCAGCGCCTCCGCGACCGCCTCGCGGGCGGGCGGCTGCATGATGGCAAGCAGGCGGGAATGCTGACTGCTCATAATCGCGGCGGGAATTCCGATGAACGCAAAGGATTCAATCTGTGCAGATATCTCCAGCCCACGACCGGACTCACCGGTCTTCCCAGCATGGATGACATCGCGGCCGCAACAGTCACACCCGTCCAGCGCCCCCCGCCGACCGGCGGACGCGATAATGCCGCCGCGAGTTGCTGTTGATAGCCGGGAGACAGCAGCCTGCGGGCACCGTTCTTCCGTCTGGCATCCAGCAGGCCGGCCGGCCCGTCTGCGTTGTAGCGGCGCACGAGTTTGCGCACCCAGTCCGACGTGCATCCCAGCTGCAAAGCCGCTTGCTTGACGCTAAGCGGGTTGGTTGTACGGGAGAGAAACCATATGGCTTTCCAATGCTTTCTCTCGGTGCCGTCGGTGCACGAAATATACCGGGTGTAGATAGAATCGGGTGGAAGATGGCCGGTTAAACGTACGCGGGGGAACGCCATGGGATCAAGGAATACTATTCACTGTAATAATAGATGTATTCAAGCACAAGCTCTGAAGTGAGGCAAAATAACGGTATTTAAACACCGTTACAGGGCGTCATGGAGAATTGACCTGGGAAGAATTGGACGCTGCAATCGCGCGTAACCCCCTTTTATTTTCCCTTTTTCCCCTTCCTACTATGCCTTCTTCTCTCAAGAAGGTGTTCGCAGGTATCTCGGCAAGCGCGATCATGTTGACCCAGGTGTCAACGGCCATCGCCGCTTACTCCGATGTCTCTGCGGGCATTTGGTACGAGGATGCCGTCAACGCTTTCGTTGATGCTGGCTACCTCGATGCCACCCAGGCACGCTTCCGCGGCGGCGATCTCGCTAACCGCGCTGAATTCGTGAAGCTGGTCGTCGCCCTCAACGGCGGCGTTATCAACACTGCTCCTGCAGTTCCCTCTTTCGACGACGTAGCTACCGGCGCTTGGTACTACAAGTACTTCGAGGAGGCCGGCAAGGAGGGTTGGGTCCGCGGTGACGGTTCTTGCTACGGCGAGCACCCCTGCTACGGCCGCCCGTCTGCCAACATCAACCGCGCTGAGGCAGCTGCCATCTTGGTCCGCGCCTTCGGGCTCGAGTCCACGGGTGCAGCACCCCAGTTCGTCGACAACCCATCTGGACAGTGGTACACGACCGACATCCAGACTGCTGCCGATCACTGCGTCCTCCAGGGTGATGATGCAACCGGCCGCGTTCGCCCGTCGGACAACATGAACCGCGCAGAAATGGTGGTCATGATGCACCGCGTCGATCAGGGTCTGACCTTCGGTGAGGATTGCGGCTCTGTCGTAATCTCCGACCCGATGGTTAAGGATGTCGTCGCGACGTCCTCCACTGTTGTTGAGGTCCAGTTCAACGTCTCCGTTGACCAGACCGCAGCTACGGACAAGTCTCACTACACCGTTACCGGTGCTCCGAACTTGCCCATCGACTCTGTCAAACTGACCAGCAACGACACTGTTGAGCTCACGCTCACCACGTCCATGGATGCAGGTCAGCAGTACACCCTCACCGTCGTGGACATGATGACGACTGACGGCAAGAAGTTCTCCGACACGAAGACCTTCTCCGGTTACAGCGCCATCGTCCAGGGTGACGGTATCCTCGAGGCCACTCTGTCGGCCAAGAACCCTCTCGGTGACACGATCCCGAAGGGCGCTCAGGGCGTCGTCTTCACGTCGATCGACCTCACGGCTTCTGCCGATGATGTCGTCCTCGAGAACCTGACGATCCTCCACGAGGGCTTCGGTGACAGCTCCGACTTCTCCGGCGTCTACGCCGTGTGGGAAGGAGCACGCGTTTCTCGCAAGCGCACCATCGACTCTCAGAGCTACACGTCCACGCTGCGCTTCACCAAGCCGCTCGTGATCAAGGCTGGTCAGACTGTGACCCTCCAGATCGCCGGTGACCTGACGACCACGGCTACGACCGCCAGCGAGCACTCGCTCTCTGTCGAGCTCCCCTCCGACTTCGTCTCCAACGCTAAGGAGGTCAAAGGCAACTTCCCGCTCAAGGGCAAGGCCTTCCGCGTTGCTGCAGTCAGCTCCGGCACGGTTTCCGTGTCGTACCGCTCCGTCACTCCTGCCGACATCAAAATCGGCGAGAAGGGTGTGACCATCGGTAAGTGGGAGATCTCTCTCGACTCTGCTGAGGACCAGACCATCTACTCGATGACTGTCGAAAACGACGGCACCGCTTCTGATGGTGACTTCGGTAACCTCATGATCAAGCGTTCCGATGGAACCGTTCTCACCAAGGCCGTGGCTACCACGTCCGGTGACTTCGCTACCCTCGTCTTCGACCCACCGTTCACGGTGCTCGAAGGTGACCGCATCACCTTGTCTGTCGTTGCAGACATCCTCGGTGGAGCTGCCAAGAACATCAAGATCCACTTCGATGAGACCGGCGACATCTTTGCTGTCGGTTCTCTCTACGGCTACGGCGTCAACGGACAGCTCTACGGCTCGTCCATCGCTCTGCCGACTGAGACTTCTACCCTCCCGTCCACTGTCCGCATCGATGCTGGTCAGTTCACGATCTCGATCGACGGCCCTGTGACTCAGCAGTTCACCCGCAAGGACAAGAACGCTGTGCTCGCAAACGTCTGGTTCGAGACCGGAGGTGAAGACGTCGATGTCGAAGCTCTGTACATCGCGATCGTCGGTACCACCTCTACGGGTGCTGCCTTCTCGCACGTACGTGCTGCTCCGACAACCGGCGACAACATCCACGAGGCTCTTGAGAAGGTTGAACTCCGCAACACCACGACCGGCCGCACCATCTCCGGTGTCCGCCTGACTGGTTCGAACGATTTCAGCGCTGATCACCACGCTACTGTCGCTGCGTCCGGAACTGGTGCTTACCAGGTCTACCGCTTCGACGACTTCGTCGTTCACGGCAAGGAGAAGTATGAATTCCGCGTGAACTTCGTCGACAACTCTGGAACGTCCGCCCTCTCGGCTCCGGCCAACGGCGACCGCTTCCGCATCCACATCTGTGGAGAGGCCACCCACACTCTGAACTCTTCGGGTGATCTCGTTGCCAACAACACCGGTTGTTCCCTCGGCGGCATGTTTGCCACCACGGTCACGACCTACCAGATGCAGATCAAGGGTCTCTCGACCTCTGACCGCATCGGTGACTACCGTCCAGGTGGAACGATCTCGGGTAACCACCAGGAGATCAAGACCGCTGGTCTGACCGTTACCGGCAAAGCGACCGCCGCGACGTCTACCACCGTTTCCAATGCGAAGAACAGGATACTCTTCCGCTTCGAGGCTCGCGCTTCCGAGGCTGCTGACGTGTTGCTCACGAACCTGATTTTCGAGAATGCCGGCAGCTCCAGCCTCATCAATGCCCAGAACTTCGCGCTTTGGGTAGACACGAACGATGACGGTGTCACTGACACCATCCTGGAGAAAGGTGTCAGCGCACAGACCGGCCAGGTCAGCTTCAACAAGATGACGGGCGGCGGCTACGTCGTCCCCAAGCAGACCACGATCACCTTCGAGGTGCACGCAGACATCGCCTCTTCACTCGCGGAGACGACTCCGGTCCTGACACTGCGTTTCGACACGGGCTCGACCTTCATCGAGGCTGAGCAGGTTTCCGACGGCTCGTCGCTCTCGGGTATCCAGACCAAGAACACCGCTCTGGTGGCAGTTGCCAGCAACGGCAGCTACACCGATGGTGGTGTCGCAGCAGACATCCAGGTGGTGACCGCTACGGCCGTCAGATTGACGATCCGCAACAAGGGCACGCTGTTCGTGACCAAGTCCACCACGCCGGTCCGTCCGCGCCAGCTCCTCGGCGGCACTCTTGCGGATGAAATCCTCCGTCTGCAGTTCTTTGCTGACCGTGAAGACATCGACGTGACGGACATCGTCCTCACCGCTTCCGGTGCCAACGTCAGCAACTTTGCTACCAACGTCGATCGCCTTGAACTGTACAAGATCGGCGATACCACACCGTTCGCCTCTGCAACCGTTGCAGGCTGTGGAACGGATTCCGTCCTCACCGGCTCGATGTGCGCCAAAATGGACAACCAGGAGTTCGTTGTGAAGAAAGACGCTAACGCCAACATCCTCGTCCGTCCGAGAATGCGTACGGACAGCGAGGGTGCGATCTCCGGCCACGAAGTGACGCTGATGGTCGGACTCGGCACCAGCACGTCCACCGGCGCAGTCCGCGCCCGCGGCGCGACCTCCAGCCAGGAGCTGGACCAGAACAACAATGACACGACCAACAACGGCGAGGTGTTCATCGGAACCACCACGCCCACCTACAGCGCACGCATCCAGGGCAGCTTCAACCAGGTGGTTCTGTCCAAGGTCACGTCGATCACGAACGCCGATCCGAACAACAACGGTACTGCAATCCCGACGGGAACGCAGCGCGCGATCGCTCAGTTCAAGTTCGCGACAGCTGCCGCAAGCAACCTGAAGAACGGTACGAACAAGTGGACGCTGTCCGGTGTCATCTTCAACGTGAACGCCACCAACGTCTTGCTCGGTTCCGGCGATCAGACGTCGACCGCCACATCCGACTTCATGTTGTACAACAAGGCTGACGCTACGACGAAGGCAACCTGCACGGCCGATAAGGCTACCGCGTCCGGTTCGCTGGTCGTGACCTGCTTCCGCATCCCGGCATCGAGCTCGGTTAACACCGAAATCGACCCAGGTACGGACGTCACCTTCGTCCTCGAGGCAGAGATCGCTAACGCGAAGATCTCCAACTCGTCGACATCGACCCTCCAGGTGTCTCTCCAGAACTTCAACGGAAACTCCAAAGCCACGCTCTTCGGTGTCACCAATGCCAACTACAGCTCTATCGAGTGGTTGGACCGCGACAATGGAGGCAGCACGCGCTTCCGCTGGATCGACTACCCGGAGACCTCTGTCAACGGTACAAGCTACAACGGTTAATTTCTTTCTTTCCTCCCTCACCCCTCACCATGAAACGTTTCACACTGCGCTACGGCGCACTCTCCCTGCTGGCTCTCCTGGCGGCATGCTCGCCGTCGGGCACCGCCCAAAAGCAGGAGGCTCTCGTCATCTCGGGCTCCGACACGGAGGTGCAGATGGTTTCCAGCCTGGTTGAAGAATTCCTGAAGACCAATCCCGACGGGAACATTTCCGTCGCGGGCGGAGGCAGCGCCGTAGGCATCGCAGCCCTTATCAACGGCGAGACAGACATCGCCAACTCTTCCAGGAAAATGAAGCAGGAAGAGCTGGATAAGGCCAAGACCAACGGCAAGGATGCGAAGGAATTCGTTCTCGCCAGAGACGGCCTGTCGGTGGTCGTGCATCCCAGCAACCCGCTCACGAAGCTCACCATGAAGCAGCTCGGCGATATCTATTCCGGCAAGGTCACCAACTGGAAGGACTTCGGCGGACCGGATCTGGAGATCTCCCTGTACGGCAGACAGAGCACCTCGGGAACGTTCGGATTCTTCCGTGACACCGTGGTGAAGGGCGATTACGCCACGAGCATGCGCCAGATGGAGGGAACGCAGGCCATCGTCGACGGCGTGGCCGATGACAAGTCGGGTATCGGCTACTCGGGCGTCGGCTACGTGAAAGACGCCGCGGGGGCACAGCGAACGGACATCAAAGTCCTGCTGGTTTCCAAAGACGACGCAAGCACGGCGTACTCTCCGCTCGACAAGGCAGCCATCGAGTCGTTGAACTACCCGATTCTGCGCCAGATCTTCCAGTACCTGCCCGGTACCCCGGCCAAAGGTTCGCTGGCCGAAAAATTCTTGCGCTTCGAGGTGTCTGCGGAAGGCCAGGCAATCGCGGAGAAGAGCGGTTTCTACGCCATTAATGCATCCGACAAGACCCAGAACGACGCATTCTTCGCCGCTATCAAGTAGATAGGACATCAACATCCATACACCACCACTGATCCCTCAATGAGAGCCGCAAGGCTCTCGTTGAGGTTGTGAGTGTGTTGTTGCAACAGTGCCCGTTCAGCCGAACGCGCCCATCACATACTCCTTGGTGAGAGGCTTGGATGGTTCCGAGAAGATCGCATCGGTGCTGCCTACCTCGACCAATTCACCGGCATGGAAGAAGCAGACCCTGTCCGCGACGCGCCTTGCCTGGTGCATATTGTGGGTCACGATGACGATGGTGTAGTTCTGCTTCAGCACGATGAGTAGTTCCTCGATGTGACGGATGGAAATGGGGTCCAGCGCCGAGCACGGTTCGTCCAGCAGGAGGACTTGGGGCTTCACGGCGATAGAACGCGCGATGCACAGACGCTGCTGCTGGCCGCCGGACAGGCGGTAGGCAGAGTGTCCCAGGCGGTCTTTCACTTCGTCCCACAGCGTCGCCTCCTTCAGGCTGCGCACGACTGCCTGGTCGAGCGGATCGTCGCTGCGCTCCACGTCTTCTCCGCGAAGGCGTTTGCGTTTGCCGAACATCGCACCCCAACGCGAGCGTTTCATACCCTGAATCTCCAGGCCGTACGCGATGTTGTCGTAGACGGACTTGGGGAACGGGGTCGGGTTCTGGAAGACCATGCCGATATCGCGCCTCAGCAGCACGACGTCGGTCGACGGGGACAGGATGTCCGTGTCACCGAACTTTGCGGTGCCCGACATGCGCAGGTTGGGAATGCCGTCGAGCATCCGGTTCAGGCAGCGCAGGTACGTCGTTTTTCCGCTGCCGGATGCCCCGATCAGTGCGGTGACTTTGTTGCGCGGAATCTGCAGATTCACGTTCTTCACGGCATGGACATTGCCATACCAAATGTCGAGAGATGTTGTGTTGATGATAGGGGAATCCATGAGTGAGAAGAGGTTACCAGATACGGCGTTTGCGGTAGAAGTACCGGAGCGCGATTGCAGCAGATGCCATGACAAATGTCAGTGCCATAAGCACCAGCGAGGTGCCCGCGGCGTACTCGCGTGCGTGCGGACTGGCATGCTGTGTTGCCAGGATAAACACGTGATATGGAAGCGCCATGTATTTGTCGAACGGGGACGACGGAAGCTGCGTGAGGAAGAACGTCGCGCCGATGAGGATGATCGGCGCAGTCTCGCCCAGGGCGCGCGCGATGCCGATGATGCCGCCGGTGATGCAGCCGGGGAGAGCGCTGGGGATGATGATGTGCCGGATGGTCTGCCACTTGGTCGCGCCCAGCGCCATGCTGCTGTCGCGGAACTTCTGGGGCACGCTTTCCAGTGCCTCTGCCGATGACGCGATGATCCACGGCATCGTCATAACCGACAGCGTCAGGATGGCCGAAATCAGCGATGTACCGAATGAAAGCAGGTAGACGAATACCGACAGACCGAACAATCCGAACACGACCGAGGGGACACCGGCAAGGTTGCGGATTGCGAGCTGGATGATGCGGCTCCAGACAGAGTGCTGACTGTATTCGGTCAAGAACACGGCTGTGCCGATACCCAGCGGGAAACTGATGAGCGTGATGCCGAGCCCCAGATACACCGAGCCAAGAATCGCCGGAAAGATACCTCCTTTGGTGATGTCGCTCTGCTGCCATTCTGCTGTCAGGAAATGCCAGTCGAGGACGTGGTATCCGGTTTTAAGCAACAGCAGCAGGATGCCGATCAGCACGCATACCGTGAACACCGCACTCATCCGGAACAGCGTGAACCAGATTCCCTGAGCCAGTGTTGCTTGGCGTATGTTGCTCATGATCGGAGGCGCTGGCTGGGGAAGAGCAGATCGCAGGCGGTATTGATGATGAATGTGACGACGAACAGTACCAGTCCCATCGCGAACAGCGCCTTCCAGTGCAGGTCACCAACCACCACTTCGCGGATCTCTATCGCGATTGTCGCGGTCATGGGACGCACCGGACTGAACAGCGAGTGCGGGAAGGCAAGGCTGTTGCCGGCGACCATCAGTACGATCATCGTTTCACCGATCGCGCGGCCGAGCCCGAGCATGATCGCAGTCGCGATGCCCGATGATGCCGCAGGAATGATCACCCGTTTGATCGTCGTCCACTGTGTGGCGCCCAAAGCCAGGCTTGCCTCGGACAAGGGCCGTGAAACGCTGGAGAGCGCGTCTTCGCAGATGCTGGCGATGGTCGGGACGGTTGCCAGTCCCACCAGCAGGGATGCCGTGAGTGCAGTGAGGCCGTTACTCAGGTTGAAACTGCTGGCGACCAGCGGCGCGATGTACAGCAGTCCAAGCAGTCCAAGCACCACCGACGGAATACCGGAGATCATTTCTATCACCGGCTTCAGGATTTCCCGCATTTTAGGGGCGGCGAGCTGTGACAGGTAAATCGCCAGTGCCAGCCCGAGCGGAACTGCAAAAACGAGTGAGCCGATACAGACGAAGATGGTGCCGGCCGCCAGCCCCATCGTGCCCCACAGCGCCCCTTTCATCGCTTCCGGGTTCCAGTGCGTGCCGAACAGGAAGTCCGTCAGGCTGATGTCGGCGAAAGCCCCGATGCCGCTGATGCACAGGAACGCGAAGATGCCGATGAGCAGCAGCACCGTCAGCGACGCGATGGCGCCGAACATCCATGCCGCGATTCGGTCGGCGAGCCGGGAGGACTGAAGCGTATTCATTCTGGCTGCAATGCATTGAAGAATGCCGCGTTGCTTGCAACGTCCTCGGCGCTCAGTGAATAAAATCCGGATTGCTCAACCAGTGCCTGACCTTCGGCAGATACCTCGAATGCCAGAAACTGCGCAGCCAGCGAATCTTTTGCCGGAGGCCTGCCTATATACTGGTAGATTTTGCGGAAGATGGGGTATCGGCCGTCCTTCACGGCATCCGTATCGAGCGGGGAAATCGCCGGACTGGTGTCGTTGGCGGAGACCGTCACGACCTTCAGGTCACCCAGCAACGAGCCGGAGGGATCTTTCACGTATCCGACGCCGACGTAGCCGATCCCGTTGCGGTCTTCGGTGACACCGTCGACGATCGCCTGGCTGCCTTCCATCTGGCGCATGTCGTTCGAGTAGTCACCTTTGGGCACCGCGTTGCGGAAGAACGTGAATGTGCCGGATGTGCTCTGGCGGCCGTAGAGCACGATCGCGGCATCCGGCCCGCCGACGTCTTTCCAGTTCGTGATTTCACCTCTGTAAATGGCACCCAACTGCTGCATCGTCAGTGTCGTCAGGGGATTCCCGGGATTGACGATCACCGCCACGCCGTCACGCGCAACGATGAATTCCTGCACCTGCATGCCTTTATCCATAGCGACCTTGCGCTCCGTGTCCTTCATCTGGCGTGATGAGTTCGCAATGTCCGTTTCCTTATTCAGCAGTGCGGCAAGGCCGACGGAGCTTCCGCCTCCGGCCACAGAGATCGATGCCGTCGGGTGTGTGACTTTGAACGCTTCGGCAAGGGCTGAAACCATCTGCACTTCCGTATCCGATCCAGAGATATTCAGCGTGTCCGCAGGGGGTGTCCGCGGAGTGCATGCCGCAAGTCCGACTGTCAGTACCGCCAGTGTTGTGAGCTGCGTGGAACGCATTGGAAACAAGCGGAAATACATCATGAATACGCTAGTGTAAGGACACCGTATCATCAAGAGAATCGTCAAATCCGGGCGCGCGGTTGCACACCCGGAATTCGGCTTATACTAGGGCTTACTTCCGTATGAACAACTCGTCTTTCGCGAAGCGCACTTTCTTGTACTGTGCGGCCGCATCATCCGATGCGCGGAAGCCGACCGGACACAGCGTTGCTGACGTCAGATTCATATCAACCAGACCCAGGTCGACGTCGACGTGCGTCGGGTCGAAACCTTCCATCGGACATGCGTCGATGCGCATATGTGCAGCGGCTGAAAGCAGGAAGCCGAGTGCGATGTACGACTGCCGCTTCATCCAGTCTGCCAGGTCTTTGGCGTCTTTTCCGGCGACCGAACCGCGCATCATGTCGCGGAAACCGGCCAGGTCTTCGGGCTTCATACCGCGGGTTTTGGCGATTTCGGCGATGTATTTGTCGATGTAGGAGTGGTCCATGGTGCGGTACGAACACAGGACGATAAGGTGCGAGGCATCGGTGACCTGCGCCTGGTCCCAGGCATGCTCGCGGATTTTCGCGCGCACGGCCGGGTCGGTCACAACCACGAATTTGTACGGCTGCAATCCGTATGACGACGCCGACAGACGGGCGGCTTCCATCAGCTCTTCCAGCTGCGCATCTGACAGTTTCTTGGTTGGATCAAATTTCTTGGTGGCGTAGCGCCACTGGAGACTTTCGAGGTGGGACATGCTAAACGGGGGAAATAGTTCAGTACTCAACATATCACCCGTTGTTGCACCGGGCAAGAAGGTCGCTGGAGATTAGAACTGCACAGGCATGCTCACGCTCTTTGCGTTCTCCTCCATGCCGGACGGATTCGAATTCTCCAGTATCAACGTGCCTTCGTCGGTCGTCGATGTATAGATCATCGTCGCCTTGAACGGCACGAATTCGGAGGTCATCCAGTCGCCCTGCGCCTGGGCGTTGCCTTTGGCGACGGTATTGCCGTTCGCGTCGTTCAGCGTTACCGGGAAACTGGCCTCGAAGTACCAGCCGCCGCGTGCCTGGCCTGTGACCACCAGCGGGCTGCTGACAGTGGCTCCGGCGGTCGGGGAGTCGATCTGGATGTCATCCGGGTACGGGTTCTGGAAATCAACGACGGGCGTACCACATGCCGCAAGGGCAAGCGGGAAAAGTATCAATCCAATAAAACGTGGGGTGTGCATAGGTGCGCATTTTGGCACTTTTGTGCTATACTATCAAGAAAACTACACATCCATTCCACCTGTCCGTGCGCTTCCGTTTGTCATCGGTTTCTGCAGGCGTTGCCTTGGGCGCGATCATCGTGACCGGGGTCGTGCTTACCCGCGTGCCCGGACGGTCGTCATTCGAAGGGATGCCGTTGCCGTTTCCGTTGGAAAAGACATCGCTGGCCGGGTCGGTGACGCTCATCGGCCACACAGTCGCGGATATCTACAAAGTCGAGTTCCCGGTGGGCACCAACAGCGAAGTCCTGCCCCCGGGCAACCGGATTTTTCTCATCAACGTTCCGGATCACAGCAATATTTCCAACGTACCGCTGGATCTGTCGCTCGGCTCCATTGCAGGTCATGAGGTCAGTTACTTCGGATACAAATACACCACGCCCGAAGCCACGCAGGAGATCGCCAACATCAACGACCCGGACTTCCGCATCCGGTTCCCGGGCTTGTTCTTTGCGTCCGCCAAAGCGCGTGCCGAAGACGCCCAGTACGGCAATGCATTGGCTGAGTTTGAAGACGACAAAGACATCACATTCCTGGCTACGGGTATGGCTCCCGGCTCAGTGCGCCTGTGGAAAAATTCGTTGTATCTTCTGGTCGTCAACGAAGCGACCGATGTGACCATACGCGTCCGCCAAGTCTGCGGAGACACTACGGTGGATCCCGCCGAGCAGTGCGACTTGGGCACGCACAACAATGAATTCAACGGCACGTGCAGCGCGTTGTGCACGACGATTGCCGCGTCCCCGTATCCGCCGGTTCCGGACGACACCATCACTCTCCACAGTGTCGCGAACGCCGGTCCGTTGACCGGCCAGTTCCCGGTGATCAGCGAGGACGGATCGGTCGCTGCGTATGCAACACCGCAGGGCACCATTGTCTTCGTCGACATGCTTACGGACGAACTGACGCTGATGCCGGATCCGCCGGAAGGATTCGTGACGTTCTACGACCTGTACCCGGGAGTCGAATATATGCGCCTGAGTTCCGACGGCCGTTATGTCGGTTTGTATGCGCACAACGGGCCCGCAGCCAGAATCCTGCGCTACGACCGGCAGCTCGACCAGTTCGAGACAGTCGTGAATACGACGTCTGCATCCCTCGGCACGAATATGTCGGGCGACGCGAGCACGTTCATCTACGGCAATCTGGACAAGCTGCATGTGGTGAAGCGCACGGCGACAGGCGCATATCAGGACACGGTCGCCTTTGCATCAAACATAGAGAGCAACCGCGCGTATCCGCTCGGCGTGAATCATGACGGTTCCAAGGTGCTGTTTGAATTCGCCGGCTCGAACGGGCAGTACACCAGGTACATCCTCGAAGTGGCCATTGCGACGAGCACGGTGATCGATGATAACGGTGACCCGCTTGCGAAAGTGACCGGAGACCTGCGCTACATGACGTATCGTACGATGGCACCAAACGGCGAGTATTCGATCATGGTGGAGGATCTGCAGACAGGTTCGTCATCGTCGCTGCTGGCCGGCAGCCCGTACGAACACAACACAAAGGTCGGCGTGCGGTCGATCAGCGAAGACGGCAGGTACGCGTTCATCGGTTTCGAGCTCAATTCGCAGACGACGAACATGGTGGCCATGGCCGCGCGGTACGATCGTCAGGAACACAAGGCGGTCGGTGTCATCAACGGCTTCTCGACCAACGTCGGCTTGGGCGCGGGGATCTCTCCGGGTGGAATCGCGCAGATCGGCTACGACGGGGGACCACAGACGTACCCCCTTCACATCGGCCGTTTCGAATCCGGCAGCGGATCGACCACGCCGCCGCCTCCACCCCCGCCACCTCCGCCACCACCGCCCCCAGCCCCGTTATCGTGCGGCGAAGGATCGTATGGCAACGCGGACACCGGCATGCGCGTGACGCTGACCGAGAGCGGATCTGTCGTGGCATACGGCGCGACCGCCCAACTCACGACAGCCGGATCGTTGTACCTGTATGACGTTGCGGACGACGACAACACCAACATCAGTTTCGCTGCGCACCCGTGGTACGGCGAGGACTCGTATGCCTCCCGCGATATCATGATCGATCAGAGCGGACGCTACGTCGCGCAGGTCGCGTGGTTCGGCATGCGCAACATTCTCACGCTGTACGACCGCACCACCAATACGCACACCACCATCCAGCAGGACGTCAGCCCGCTCGCGGTGGCGGCCACCGGTGACGTCGTATACCAGACAGCCGGACGCCACTTGATGCTCTACGAGCGCGCGAGCGGCACTATCCGGTCTATCGCACCGGATCAGCCCAACCACGCCTTCTTCATGGGCGACCACGCGGTCATCACACCCGACGGACGCTACATCGCTTTCAGCGCCAAAGAAGATCAAAACAATTTCACTGACGGAAAAATCTACGTCTACGACCGTACCGACAAGAGCTTTACCGAGGTCGCGGATGCGATGGTCACTCCTACCGGGACCCCGGGCATCACCGTCATAGGACACGTGTACATCAGTTCCGACGGCAACTGGGTGTCGTACCTGGCACCTGACGGAGCGGGCAGCAGCGTCTACCGCAAGAACATGACGACCGGAGTGATTCAGCGCATCGATGTACCCGCCTATACGGGTCTGAATAGCCTGAAGCTGATGGGCATGAGCAACGATGCCAGCACATTCGTGTTGTGGTTGGGCGGAAACTTCGTCGCCTACACCATCGGCGGAAGCGTGACTGACTTGGGAGAAGACTTCTGGAACACCGTCACGCTCAGCGGCGATGGCAAATCCATCGCGTATATCGGCAGAGAGCTGATAAACCAAGGCGGGCAGCAAAACTACAGGGTGTTCGTGCAGAAGATCGGCGAGGCCCGCGTGATGGTGCCACAGCACTTTACGTGCCAGGTCGCTCCATCGGCGGTGACGCAGGCCGACATCGACGCCAGAGTTCCGGCCGAGCCCGGCGAGAACCAGTGCTGGCTGAGCGATGCGTTCATCACGACGCAGCATTCACTGAGTGCCGACGGCAATCTGATGGTGTACATCGGCGAGGGGCTCCAGCAGCCGCAGGGATCGAATCAGCCGACATCGCCATTTGTCTTCGTCTACAACCGCACCACCGGCGTCAGCACCAGACTGGAGTTCGACCAGCAGCAGGTCTACGGCGGCACCGACGCGCAAATCAGCCCGAGCGGCCGCTACGTTGCGTTGATCGCAGGCATCGGCACCGTCCAGCAGCAGAAGATCAGGCCGATCCTGTTCGACCGCCAGGACGGTTCATACATCGTCATCGACGGCGCGGAGTTCGCAGGAAATTCCCAGTGGGGCGTGAGCGGTTTCAGTTTGGATGAAAAATATCTGGTCTACTTCGGCAATACCTGGAGGCCGAGGCTGTACAACATCCAGACCGGCGCGAGCAGCGCTGTGGATGCCGAGGGTGCCGGCATCACCATGGCCAATGGCATGGCTGTCCTGGGTTCGGACGGCAATATGCTGCTTCAGGATGCCGTTCAAACCAAGCTGTACGTCTACGACCGTGCATCGAACACGTTCACCTTCGTGGCCGATGACACGCACGGCACCGCACTGACGGCAGATAACAACACCGTTCTGTACCAGGCCGAAGATGTGAACGGCTACAGCCTGTTCGCCAAGAACCTCGCAACAGGCGTAACCCGCCGCATCGAGCCCGGCCCGAACTTCGTCGATGCCGAGTACCTCAACGTCAGGTCGGTCAGCGCCGACGGAAAGAAAATGCTCATGACCGGCGTGAACGGCGGAGGCGGAGTGCAGCGGATCGTCTGGAACGATGCAACATCCCAGATCACCGAGCTGCCTGTGGCCGATATTTTCGCCATGATCGAATCCGAAGAGATCAGCGCCGACGGCACGGTGCTGAAGATGAGTGCCGACAGGTATTCGACATCGGACGGCAAGAAAGGATTCTTCACCGCAAACAGGTCATCTGAGGTGGTGCTGCAGGTCATCGGCGCCGGCCAGGCGCGATACGTGCCGGCGGAGCATCAGTGTCTGCAGTAAATTCCGCCCGGCTGCACCGCAGTCTGCTACACTTCGCGCGTGCAGCGCGCGATTATCACCCTTCGGCTCGGCTCAGGGCGAGAGGTGATGTAGAGTTTGTCTTGAACGTATGCCTGCAACACGAGCATTGATTACCGGCAGCAGCGGATTGATCGGTTCGGCGATGGTGCTGTTTCTGGATCAGCTGGGATGGGAAACCGTCGGCATCGATAACAACATGCGTGCAGAGTTCTTCGGGCCGGACGGCGACACCGCACCGGTAGCCAGGCGTTTGCAATTGGCAGCGTCCGGCTTTCATCATCTGTCGCTGGATATCCGCGACCGCGCCGCCATGGACGACGTCTTCAAGCGCACGCGTCCGTCGTTCATCGTGCATGCTGCTGCCCAGCCATCACATGACCTGGCCAAAGACCGCCCGTTCGACGATTTCGACGTGAATGCGGTCGGCACGCTGAATCTGCTTGAAGCCGCCCGGCGTCACTGTCCGCGTTCGCCGTTCGTCTTTTTGAGCACCAACAAAGTCTACGGCGATTCGGTGAACCGTGTCGCGCTGAAAGAACTGCCCACGCGCTTCGCATATGCAGATCCCGCGATGAAGGGGATCGATGAGTCCTTCCCGCTGGATGCATCCATGCATTCACTGATGGGCGCATCCAAACTGTCGGCTGACATCCTGGTGCAGGAGTACGGCCGCACGTTCGGCATGCCGACGGTGTGCTTCCGCTGCGGATGCCTGACCGGTTCAGCCCAGGCGGGTGCCGAATTGCACGGATTCCTCTCCTATATGTCCCGTGCCGTGCGCGAGGGCCGGACGTACCGCGTGCTCGGGTACGCCGGCAAACAAGTACGCGACAACCTGCATGCGCACGACGTGTGTGCCGCGGCGTACGCATTTTTCCAGGATCCGAAGATCGCCGCGATCTACAACCTGGGCGGAGGACAGGGGAACAGCGTGTCAGTCATCGAGGCACTGGAGCGTTTTGCCCGCATCGGTGAGACCCGGCCGGAAATCGAACTGACCGGCGACAGCCGCGCCGGAGACCACAAGTGTTACATCACCGATACCGGCAAGTTCCGCCGCGATTATCCGCAGTGGAGCGTCACCAAAACTCTGGACATGATCTTCGAGGAGTTGATGGCGGTACCTGCCGCCGCACGGGTCTGATCACGCAGTCACGCTCCGGATGACCTTGGCCGGAATGCCGCCCGCGACCGACATCGGCGGAATATCTGACGTGACCACGCTCTTCGCACCGATCACGCTGCCTTTGCCGATGCGCACACCCGGGCACACCGTCACGTCGGTGCATAGCCAGACGTCATCTTCGATGATTACCGGTTTCCCCTCATCCTTTTGTACAAAACGGCGGGGGACCTGGTCGACCGGGTGGAAGTTGCTGTCCATGATCCGGCAGCCGTCGGCGATGAGCACACGCCGGCCTATCGTCACTTCTTTCTGGGCAAACACTGCCAGCCCGACGATCTGCGTGTCGTCGCCGATGCTGATGACACCTTCTTTGCTGGTGGCGAACGAACACGCCGGGAACAGTTGGCCGATCATCGCGATAGACGCCATGGAATGCAGCTCCACCCGCTTGCCGATGATCACTTTGCCGCGGTTACGCCACAGCGTCGGCCGTCCGAAGATCTGCGCAGTCCGGTCGACCGTGCAGCCGAAAAGGCGCATCCAGCAGCGGCCCCACCACCACAGGAACGGCGGGCACGTGTGCCAGAGGATGCGGCGCAACAGGTCCAACCTGGCGAGTGTACACTGTGGACATGGACACATTGAACCGTATCGGCAAAGCGGTGCTCACCGCCGGCAATATGCTGCGCCCGTCGATCGCGGTATCCGGTGATCCGTTGGTTGCCGAGCCGTACCACTGTCTGCGCGATATGCAGCTGGGCGGCGTGATAGATGCCGGCGCGCATGTGGGCGAATTCGCCCTGATGATCCGGGAGGTGCTGCCGGGGATTCCGGTCGTGTCGTTCGAGCCGAACCCGATCGCATTCGCGGCGCTCAAAGCCAATGCGGAGGACACAGCCGATTGGACATGTCTGCCCTACGCGCTGGATGATCATCATGGGGACGCGGTGCTGCATGCCAACGCGTTCACACCCAGCTCATCGCTGTTGCCGATTTCCCGGCAAGGCGTCCGTGCGTTTCCGTATGCGGTGCAATCGCGCCGGGTGTCGGTGCCGGTACGCAGTCTGGATGCCTTGTGGCCGCTCTACAATCTGCGGGCGCCGCTGCTGCTGAAGCTGGATGTACAGGGCTACGAAGACCGCGTGCTGCGCGGAGCGTCTGCGGTGCTTGAACATGTATCTGCGATCGTGATCGAAGTCTCGTATGAGTTGATGTACAAAGGCCAGATGCTCTACCCGGAGATCGTCGCATTGCTCGGTTCGCTCGGGTTCACCGAAAAGAAGACAATGCTGGTGATGAACGACGTGCTTGGCCGCCGTCCGGTGCAGGCGGATCTGCTGTTCGTCAGAACATCCGCATGCTGACAGTCGCGCACATCGTCAAACCGATGGCCGCTGCGCCGGAGACCGAGCACGGCATCGCCCAGCCGATCACGTTCGAGACGATGCGCCGGGCTAAGCAGGCCGCTGCAGGGACGGTCGACGTGCAGCACTTTGCGACGTTCTACCGCAAAGATTTGTCTGCGGTGCCGGCTGATTTTACAAAAACCGAGCCGCTGGAACGGTCGGTATGTGACCTGCGGCAGTTCCGCATCAGCCGGCCGCTGCCGCTGTTGCGCGATGTGCTGGATCGCCTGTATCAGTCGTCACAGGCCGAGTATTTCATCTACACCAACGTGGACATCGCGCTGATGCCGGACTTCTATCTGCGCGTTGCCGATTCTATTTCGCAAGGTTATGACGCGTTCACGATCAACCGTCGCAGCATCGCCAGTCACTATCACTCAGTCGACCAGATTCCGCAGATGCAGGCCGATGAGGGCGCGCCGCACCCGGGCTATGACTGCTTCGTGTTCCGGCGCGATGCGTATCCTTCCTATCTGCTTGGCGATGTCTGTCTGGGCTCGGGCCACGTCGACCTGCCGCTGGTGTGCTCCATGATCGCGTATGCCAAGAAATTCATCGATGTGACCGATGCGCATCTGACCTATCACATCGGCGACGCGCTGAACTGGTGGCGCTGGGAATACCGCGACTACCTGCTGTACAACGACCGCGAGGCTGCCAAGGCCGTACGCGAACTGGCGCGTAGCACCGGTTTTCAGCAGAAGCTTCGCCCGCACATCCGGCTGATGTTGCGTATTCCGCTGCTCAAAAACAGCCTGATCGTCGCCGACTATAAGCGCATCGCGCGGAGCCGCAGGTGACGCTTTGTCCCGGCGAAGTCCGGTGAAGCGTGGCGTAACCGGACGAAGACGGATAGAATCCCGGCCGTGAATTCAATCGCACGCTTTCTCAGAAAAATCACTGTCGGCAACTGGGTCACCTTCTTGGCGTGTCTCACGCCGTTCTGCATAACCCTGTGGGTAGTGGGGCACTACGCGGTGCCGGTGCCGGTGGGCGACTCGTTCGCCATCGTCGATCTTATCGAGAACTCCCGTCAGTACGGGTTGTTCCATATCGACTCGATCTTCATGCCGGTGCAGGAGCAGCAGGTCGTGTTTCCGATCATCATCATGTATGCGCTGGAATTGCTGTTTCCGCAGTATCCGCCGCTCTCGGCCGGCAATCTGTTCCTGCTCGACTTCATGGCGCCGATTCTCACAGCGCTCAGTCTTGCGATGATGGCACTGCTTGTCCGCAGCACGATGACGCATCGCACCGCATGGACCCGCCGCCTGACGTTCATCATCATGTGCGTGCTGTTCCTGTCGCTGTCGCAGTGGGAAACCTGGTCGACGATCAACTTCTCGTTCGCGCTCACAGTGGTCTCGTTCATGGTGGCATTGACGTTGCTGTGGCTTCGGCCGCACAAGCCGTGGATGTTGGCGCTGGCCGCAATGCTCTGTTTCGTCAGTTCATTCAGCATTTCCAACGGGCTGATGTCGTGGATCGCGCTGCTGCCCATTCTCCTGTTCCCGCGGTTGCCACAGTCGCGCCATCAGACACGCATCAACGCGATTGTCTGGATACTCTGCACCGCTGCAACGTTCGTGCTGTTCTCGCTCAGTTACTTCGATCCGCATCCGGCCACGGGTACACTGTCGAATCCGTACTACGTATGGCAGGTCATCCGCTATTTCTTCGTACTGTTCGGACTGCCGATTGCCAATTTTTTCTACAGCGATCCCAAGCCGACGTTCCTGGTCGGCCTGTTCGTATTTGTCACCTTCATCGTGCTGACGTGGCGCTCTTGGCCGGCGCACCGCAAGCGTTTGCTGCCATGGGTCTGCATATTCACGTTCGGCACGCTGTCTGCTGTTCTCGTGACTATCGGACGCAACGAATACGGCCTGCTTACCGCACAGTCGTCGCGGTACATCTCGTTCATGTGCTTGCCGGTGCTGGCACTGGTCGCGACCATTGCCATCGTCCAATCGCGCCGGACCACTCGCACACTTGGCTTGATTCTGACCGCCGTGGTGCTGCTCCAGATTCCGTTCGCCAGGGATGGCCTGGAGTTCATCGGCAAACGCAGCGAGTCATTGCGCATCGGTGCGACGTGCATGGAAAACTACTACATCGCGACGAATGACTGTCTGGGAATTCTCTTCTTTGGCAAAGGCGAATTCACCCGAATAATGGCCGAACGTCTGGACAGAGTGGATGCCCTGCACATCTTCCATCTTCCGGACGATGTCCGCTACTTCGGCTCCGATCCGCGCGCCGCAGGCTGGGTCGATACATTGGTGGTGGAGCAGACCGGGTCGCTGGTGCGCATAGGCGGATGGGCGTTGCTGGATGGCTGTGCAGCCACGGATGTGGTGCTGACAGCAGGCCCCGAGCGAACGTTGGTTGCCCACACCAAGCCGATTTTGGCCCGGCCCGATGCAGGTTCCGGCTGCAAGAAAAAATCCGGATGGGAGGTCACACTGGATATGCCCCGCTTGCAGGATGCGGCAAAGAATTACCCGCTCGAACCCTGGATTTACGACCCGAAGACCAAAACACTCTTGTTGATGGAAAAGCGCGTATTTCAGCTGCAGCTCAACAAATAGGCTCCCTGCAGAGACTTGCCAAATGTAAATAATAGTATACAATGCAAACACATGGACTTTGCCCGATCCCCAAGCCTTCCAGGCGGCCCTCCGGACCCGGTTTTGCCGAGTTCTAACCACACGCCGCGGCGCGGTTCCGGCCTCATCGCCGGAGTAAAAGCTGCGCTTGTTTCGGTTGTATTGCTGGCGACTCCCGGTCATGACAATCTCATCAAACGACCGGTGGCTTCGTCCGATCCTGAGCCCGAACCGGTACCTGCATTGGCAGTGAAAGAGCCACCGCCGCCCGAGGTCGCTCCGATGCCGCGCGAGGTGGAGATCGATCCATGTTCGCAGAAGCATGAGACGCTGTGGCCGACCAAAAATGAGTTCATCGCCGCCATTCCGGAACTGGTCCGTATCTACTCGGTGAAAGATGAACCCAGAGCTTTTCCGCCGGAACTCGTTACGCTACTGGAAGCCGAGGCCAAAAACCCGTCACCGACATTCAACTGCTGGAAAGATCTGCCGGGTTCGCCGGGCTGGTCTATAGGCACGGACCCGAGAGGTAAAACCGATCCGGCTTTTCGCTGGCACCTGACCTGCGTAGGAGTGTCGGGCTGCAAAGACGGCAAAACGGTGCTTCGCGAACCCGACTACATCCTGCGCAACGCTGCGGACCCGGCAGCGTGTGTTCTTCTGGAAGAAGGAAGAGTGTTGTATAAGGACGCGAAATTCCTGCGTACGATAGAATTGGCCGATGCCATAAAGACGACGCTTGAACTGCGCAAGAAAGAGAAAGGGGATCCAGGCGGATTGAGGAACTTCGATCTGCCCAAGAAGAAGAAAATCGGTTTGATCATGCTAGTCGACACGGAAGATGCAGTGCTGCAGCGTTCAAAGCCGCAGATAGAGGCTTGGCCGGAGATCCTGGGCAAGCGCTATCAAATCGTACGGCCCAAAGAGCCGATACTCACAGGCAGATCGCCGGATGGCAGCGGTGTGTCCACTCGCTTGGAACGGCAAGTAGCAGAGCTGAAAGCACAGGGCATCGAAGACATCATCATCCGCATCTTCGCCCACGGCGACAAGACCGGCTTCCAATTTGGCCTGAGCAGCTTGAGCGCCGCCAACCTGATGTACACGGTGCTGCACGAACACAACAATACGAACTTCCTGTTGGAGCCGATTTCCTGCAACGCCGGAGGGTTGCAACGGATGATGCGCGGCTTCAGGGATCACGCCAAAGCCAAGCCCGGACGCGTGACTGCGTTGCTGCAGACCAAGCCGGACAACCCCGGCTATTTGACGACTGTTACGCATAACGGCAAGCGCTATGCCATCACCGCATACGACCTGAAGATGGCTGAGTTGCTGCTGAGCGACAAGCCCGAGCACGCGGACATGACCTACGGGTCTATGCACTTGGAAGCCGATCAGTTCGCGAAGAACACGGTCTTCACCGATGCGGAAGGCTGGCAGCTGCAACCGGACTTGCCAAGCACCAGTACAACTATGGCTGAGCCGAAACCTCAGACACCTCCTGTTATCCGCGTGCAGCTACAGGATCTGCTGGCGAGGAAAGATGAGGATGTGGAGGTCGTAGCTTAATGCCGGGATTCCGGTTCAAACATTTTTGACGCGACGAATGCCACACCGTTCGCACTTGGCTCATCCGGTTGGCGCTCCCAATCGAAAATCCTTTGGCCGTGTACTTCGGCCCATGCATAGATGGCCGGGTTCTTGGTCGTGAACAGGAATTTGACCGCTTTGCCCAGTCTGGCGACGTGATGCTCGATCACTCTTCGCGCTTCGGCATGAAGAACGGTCGTTTCACCGTCTATGCGCTCATCCAGATCTCCCGAATTCATGACATAACTATCGGCTTCCCATTTCCCATTACTCGGATCCCGCAGGAAAACGATTTGTATCGTTTTTCGTCCGTACGATAACGACTGCGCGATATACGACTCCGATATCGTCGGACTTCCTCTCTGTACTTGCCGCTCTGCAGCACATGCAGCTTCTACCATAGGACAATATTACGTATTTCCGTCAAAACATACAAGAGTCTCATCTAGCAGCCCATTCTGTAGCTTTCCCGATCTTGCGTTCGATCGGATCAGCCTTGCGCAGGTTCTTGATCTGCGCGGGTTTCAGAAGGGGGTAGTGTTTGGCTTCGTCCAGATAAATCGGGATGTGCCACACATCGTCTTCGTCGGTCAGCCAGTCCAGATGGTCGAATATGCTCAGGTTCACCGGCCGTGAGTACGAACGCAGCGTTTTGCGTCCGTCATCTGTCGTGTACTCATGGAAGTACGACATCACCAGTTCGCGGATGCTGGCGTAGATAGGTTCGCGGTAGCGAAGCACGCCATGATTTGTCTTGCTGATCGCGCCCCAGTGTTTGCCTTCTTGAAATACGGCGATGACATGATCGAAATCTTTCGGTGTGGCCTTCATGTCCACCAGCAGCGGCTTGTATCCATGCAGTCGCAGCGCTGCGGCCGCGAGCATCGCACCTTCTATACAGTGGGCTTTGCGCTCGCGCAGCACACTGCGCGGGGACATGCACGTCTCGCCGTGCTTCTCGAAGTTCATAGGGATCGTGTCCAGAAAATCCTGGATCTTCGTCGGTGTGCGCAGGGATTTCAGTATGCGCAGTTCAGATGCGGACAGCGGTTGCATGAGTTGATGATAGCGGAGGTTCACCTCACCCCCAGCCCCTCTCCCTGACAGGAGAGGGGAGCTTGGCACTGCTTCAAGAAAAATCATCCTCTCTCCCGTTCAGGGAGAGAGGTGTCCCGCCCGGCGGGACGGAGTGAGGTGCGGAACGCCCGCCGTAGTCCGGCGAAGCCTACAGGCGGAGACGGACGAAGGCGGGGACGGAGTGAGGTGAACATTGTCGGCAGTGCGATAGTCTGCTTGAGTGTCCGGGATGGGTGAGCCTGTATTCAGCACCGACTGGTTTTCCACGCGCATTCCGACACTGACCAAAGTGTTGGAAGAGTATAAAAACAAGCCGGATCTGCGCTTTCTGGAGATCGGTACCTGGCAGGGCCAGAGTGCGTGCTGGTTTTTGCAGAACATCCTCACGCATGAATCATCGACGCTCACATGCGTGGATACGTGGGCCGGCAGCCCTTCCATAGAGATGCTGCACCCGCAGCTGATTGCAGGTTCAGAGGCGGCGTTCGATGCCAACATGCAGGCGATCGGCGCGACCGCGAAAGTCCGCAAACTGAAAGGCCGGTCGTCGCAGATGTTGCGCACGCTGGATCTGGCGACATTCGACTTCATTTATGTCGATGGCGGACACGAGGCCACCGAGACGTTGAACGACGCCGTGCTGGCATGGCAGTTGCTGAAGCCCGGAGGCATCATCGTCTTCGACGATTACGACTGGAAGTACTTCCGTCATCCGCTGCGCCGGCCGAAACCGGCCATCGATTCCTTTCTGCATGTGTTCGGACGCGAAGCCGAACTGCTGACCAGCGGCTGGCAGATAGCGCTGCGCAAGCGGCAGCCGATGCCGGCAGCAAAAGATCTGCCGTTCGTATCGGTGATCGTGCCGGTCTTTAACGATCCGGAGCGCCTGTTGCTGTGCCTGGATTGCCTGCAGCACCAGACCTATCCGCGCGACCGGTACGAGGTGATCGTCATCGACAATGCATCCGAACCTCCGGTGTCTGTCCCGCAGACAGGCAACGTCCGGCTGATACACGAAGCTGACCCGGGAGCGTATCCAGCCCGCAATACCGCCATCGCAACAGCCAAAGGTGAGATCCTGGCGTTTACGGATGCCGACTGTCTGCCCGAGCAGGATTGGCTGGAGGAAGGTATCCGCATGCTGCTGGAGAATCCGGCCTTGGGCATAGTGGGCGGAGAGGTGGAGATGTTTCACCGTACGCAGCCGCCGACGCAGCTGCAGCAGTTCGATTTTCGTACGCGCCTGAACCAGCGGCACTACGTGGAGCTGGGCTTCGCCTGTACCGCCAACGCATTCGTCCGGCGCCCGGCAGGGGACAAGGCCGGCTGGTTCGATGTTCGGCTGCATGCGCTGGCCGACTGGGTGCTGACGGATGCCATCCGCAAAGCGGGTTACGGTCTGGCATTCGCGGAGCATGCGGTCGTCCGGCACCCGACCGAAGAACGTTTTGGTGCCTTTGTTCAGCGAAACCGCCGCGATGGGGGAGGTGTCCATGACCTGAAGCGGTTCGGACTGCCGCGCGGCGTGTATCCGACTCTATGGCAGGAGGTGGGGATGCTCTTGCGGCTGCCGTTTTCGTGTATGGCGAACAGCGGGCTGGGGAGTGTGTGGGAGCGCATGCGCTTTTTAGCCTGGAGCTGCCTGCAGGAGACGATAAAGATCGCAGAGCGCTTGCGGCTGCGAATAGGCGGAGAGGCGGTGAGGTGAGGGGTGGGGTGAGGTTGTTGGAATGACGTTATTAGGGCTAAGCTCTCAACTAGCTGCCTTCCCATGCCACATTCATCAGAAGCCAAAACTCGGCAAGAAATCATTGATGATCGTTTGGAGAAGTCCGGTTGGAAGGTAAAAGATCCTACACAAGTAACAGAGGAGCTCGATATTTGGGTTGGTCTTCTTCCGGAGGAGACATCAGATCCTACGAACGAGTTCCAAGGACATAGATTTGCTGATTATGCACTTCTTGGTGAGGATGGTTACCCACTTGCAGTTGTTGAAGCTAAAAAAACTTCTCGCGACGCTCGAGTAGGTCAAGAACAGGCGAAGCAATATGCAGATAGGATTGCTGCGAAGGAGGGGCGCGAGATGCCATTCGTCTTCTATACAAACGGCTATGATATCTATTTTTGGGATACGGAACGCTATCCGCCGCGCAAGGTATATGGTTTCCCGACCCGCAGGGATTTAGAGCGTATGAAGTTTCTGCGTAGCGAGGCCAAGCCGCTTTCACAGGAGTTAATCAATCGTGATATTGCCGAGAGGCCATATCAGATCGAGGCGATTCGGACGGTACTGGAGGGCGCGGAAAAGGCGCAGCGGAAGTTCTTGCTCGTCATGGCGACAGGTACAGGCAAAACACGCACCTGCGTTTCTCTGCTCGACGTGCTGATGCGTGGTAATCGCGCTCAACGTGTTCTATTCCTCGTGGACAGAGTTGCACTGCTCGAACAGGCGCGTGATGCATTCAGGGAATTTTTACCCAATGCACCGATCTGGCCGAAGCAGGGAGAAAAGGAGATCGCAACAGATCGTCGTATCTACATCGGAACTTACCCGACCCTGCTCAATATTATCGAGAAGGTGGATTGCCCACTTAGCCCCCACTTCTTCGATCTGATCGTAGCAGACGAAAGCCATCGCTCTATCTACAACGTCTATCGCAACATCTTTGACTATTTCGACTGCATCCAACTCGGCCTTACGGCCACGCCTACCGATGCAATCGAGCACAACACCTTCGATCTATTTCAGTGCGAAGATGGCGATCCAACGTTTGCGTACACCTACGAGGAGGCCGTGAATAACAAGCCGCCATACCTCTCTACATTTGAAGCGTTTTCGATTCAGACCAAGTTCCAGAATGAAGGTATCCACCATGACAAATTGTCGATTGAAGATCAGAAAAAGCTGCTTTCCGAAGGCAAAGAACCCGAAGATATCAATTTCGAGGGAACGGATTTGGAGAAGAAAGTGAGCAACAAAGGCACGAACGCGCTCATTGTTCAGGAGTTTATGGAGGAGTGCATCAAGGACGACAGCGGGACGCTGCCAGGCAAAACAATCTTCTTCGCCATGACGAAGAAACACGCATACCGCTTGCAGGAGATTTTCGACAGTCTTTATCCCGAACTGAAGGGCAGGATCGCCAAGGTGCTTGTGTCCGAAGATAACCGCGTTCATGGGAGAGGTGGTTTGCTCGATCAATTCAAGAACAACGACATGCCCCGCATCGCCATCAGCGTGGACATGCTGGACACGGGCATCGACGTGCGCGAAATCGTGAACCTTGTTTTCGCCAAGCCCGTCTTTTCGTACACGAAGTTCTGGCAGATGATCGGACGCGGTACGCGCTTGCTGGAGCCGAAAGCGATGAAACCGTGGTGCTCGAATAAGGACAAGTTCCTCATTATGGACTGCTGGAATAACTTTGCGTATTTCGAGATGAACCCGAAGGGCAAGGAAGATCGTCCGACGAAGCCGCTGCCCGTGCGCGTCTTTGAGACGAGGCTCCAGAAGTACATCGCTGCGCAGAAGGCTGGAGAAAAGCTGATCGCAGCGAACACCATCGAGGCATTACGCGCTGACATCGCCAAGCTGCCAGAGAATAACGTCGTAGTTCTGGAAGCGAAATCGAAAATCGACAGACTCGATGATGCGTTCTGGAAGTCGCTCAACAGCGACAAGCAACTCTATCTTCAGAAAGAAATTGCGCCGCTCATGCGCTCTCGCTCGGACGAGGACTTCAAGGAGATGGGTCTTGAACTTAATGTGCTTCAGCTCTCTATCGCTCGTCTGGAAGCGAACGCAGAGAAGATAGAAACGCTGGAGCAAATCATCATCGAAAAAGTATCCGATCTGCCGTTGACCGTAAACACGGTTCTAAGAAAAGTGGATTTGATAAACGAAATATTGAATGAGGGCTATATACACAATGCCACCGATGCCGAACTACAGACTCTTACTCAATCACTCGGCCCCCTCATGCGGTTCCGTGACGAGGGTTTCAAGATCGACCAAGAAAAGCTCAATTTACGCGACCTGACTGCTGATAAGCAGTTCATCGAGTTCGGTCCTGCTAACGAGCGCGTAACGGTACAAAAGTATCGCGAGAAGGTGGAAGCACTCATCAAGAAACTGGAGACGGAGAATCCCATCTTGCAAAAGGTCAAAGCTGGAGAAAATCTTTCCTCAAAAGAAGTTGAGCAGCTTGCCGACACACTGGAGCAATACGACCCTTACCCGACGGAAAAGAATCTCCAGAAAGCGTACGACGCCAGAAGGGTTCAATTTCTCGACCTGATCAAGTACATTATGGGGATCGGGGAACTCAAAACATTTCTCGACAAGGTATCCGAAGCATTTGCGGAGTTCATCACTCAGCACAACACGATGACCGCAAAACAGATTCAGTTTTTGCAGACGCTTCAGACCTTCATCGTCGAGAATGGAAGACTCGATAAGAAAGATCTCACGCGTGAGCCATTCACTCGGTTCCATGCAAAAGGATTCCTCGGATTATTCAAACCAAAAGAACGCGAAGAAATCCTATCACTCGCTACTTCACTCCTTACCAATGCTTAGTCCAAAACTCCGCTCCGCCGTTGACCGCCTGTGGGACAAGTTCTGGAGCGGCGGCATCTCCAATCCTTTGACCGCCATCGAACAAATTTCGTATCTGCTGTTTATGAAGCGGCTTGATGAACTCGATTTGAAGAAGGCGCAGGATGCGGAGTTCACAGGTGAAAAGTTCACGTCATTCTTCAATGGAGTAAATCAGGGGCTGCGCTGGAGTCAGTTCAAACAGATGGAAGGTGGGGCGATGCTCGAGCACATGCAGCAGAAAGTATTTCCGTTCTTGAAGACGCTTGGCAAAACGGACAGTCCTTTCGCCAAGCACATGGGCAACGCAGTTTTTATTATCAACAAGCCCTCTCTGCTTGTGGAAGCAGTCAGTATTATCGACGAAATCTACGATGAAATCGCGCGTGAACAAACAGAGGGACAGGAGTTTCAGGACACGCAAGGTGATCTGTACGAACACTTGCTCTCGGAGATCACCAGTGCAGGCAAGCTCGGCCAGTTTCGTACTCCCCGCCATATCATTCAAATGATGTGTGAATTGGTAAACCCAAAGCTCGGAGATACGATCTGTGACCCTGCCTGTGGCACGGGTGGCTTCCTCCTCGGCGCGTACCAGCACATCCTGACGCAGCATACGAGTGAGAAGCATCGTGTGACCGATGCAAACGGGCTTCAACGTGGACTGGTGGGAGACAAGCTGACTGATGAGCGGCAATGGAAGCACCTGAAGGAAAAGACTTTCGTTGGTTACGACGCAGACGAAGCGATGGTACGCATTGGCCTGATGAACCTAATGATGCACGGCATCAGTCACCCGAACATCACACAGCGCGATACGCTCTCCAAAAACTACAGTGAAGATGGTGTGTACGACGTGATCATGGCAAATCCGCCATTTAAGGGAAGTCTCGATACTGGCGACATTAATGAAGGATTTATGCTGCCTACTACCAAAACGGAGCTGCTGTTTATAAATCGCATCATCAATTCACTAAAGATCGGAGGACGTGCAGCGGTGATCGTTCCAGATGGCGTTCTCTTTGGCTCTAGCAATGCCCACAAACTGGCTCGGAAAATGCTTATCGAAAAATGTGAGCTGCAAGCGGTAATCTCGATGCCGAGTGGCGTATTCAGGCCATACGCTGGGGTCAGCACAGCGGTTGTAGTGTTTGTGAAGGGTGGAGAGACAGAGAAGGTCTGGTTCTACGACATGGAGGCTGATGGTTACAGTCTTGATGACAAACGCGACAGGATTGCCGAAAACGATATTCCTGACATAGTGATGCAGTGGAAAAATCGAAACGAAATAAAGGAGAATAATCGTGGAGGAAAATCTTTCTTCGTGGATCAAAAAGAGATCGAAGAAAATAATTATGATCTCAGCTTGAGTCGTTATAAGGAAGTGACCTATGAAGAAGTAAAGTATGAAAAACCAGATGTCATACTCGGAAAGATTGAGGGCTTGGAAAAAGAAATCATGGAGGGTGTTGGTAATTTACGTACCCTATAAATGATAAAAATGGTCAAAGTCGGCGATGTCACTGAAATTGTTTCCGGATTTGCATTCAAATCCTCATTTTTTAGCCAAGATACTAGCAAAATGCCTCTGATCAGGATCAGAGACATCCAACGGGGGCATACCGAGACATTTTATTCGGGTGCATATGACCCAATCTTTGTAGTACATGCTGGTGATTTGCTTATTTCAATGGATGGGGAGTTTTATCTTTCAGTGTGGCAGGGTAAAGATGCGTTGTTGAATCAACGGGTATGCAAAATCTCAGCAAAAGGTGACGAGCTTCTTTCTGATTACCTGAAGTATATTTTACCCAAAAAGCTAAAGGAAATTGAAGATGTAACTCCTTTTGTGACAGTGAAACATCTCTCAGTGAAAAAGATTCGAGAAATCGAAATCCTCCTACCTTCTCTTGAGGAACAGAAAAGAGTTGTCTCTATTCTCGACCAAGCCGACTCCTTGCGTCACAAGCGTAAGGAGTCCATCAAGCTACTTGAAGAGTATGTGCTATCAATGTTCGTGGAAATGTTCGGTGATCCCACAATGAACCCGAAGAAATTACCAAAACATAACCTCAAAGAAATATGCCATAAAATCACAGATGGCACTCATCAGCCGCCTCCTTTTTCAGAGAAGGGCGTACCTTTCCTGTTTGTGCGCAACATTGTTCATGGTTATATCGACTTCGATACTAAGAAGTTCATTTCTGACCAGACTTACTCTGAGCTCACGCGTAACGTAAAACCTGAAAGGGGCGATATTCTTTACTCCACAGTTGGCAGCTATGGAAAAGCAGTATGGGTTGATACAGACAGACCATTCGCTTTCCAGAGACATATTGCTCATCTGAAGCCCAACGTAAAACTCATCGACAGGATTTTTTTGACTGCCCAGTTGAACATGCCTTTCGTAAAAAGACAGGCAGATAAGTGTGCCAAGGGTGTCGCACAGAAGACGGTCAATCTATCGGACATTCGTAAGTTCGAAGTGATCGTGCCCTCACGAGAAGATCAAAAAAAGTACGTTGATTTTTACATGCAGAAGGAATTGGTACGAAATAGGATGCTTTCCCAGCAAAATGAGCTTGAAAATCAGTTCAATGCACTCATGCAAGAGACATTCGGCAACTCTCACTAGATTTATGGATGATCTTTTCCATCAATACCATGAGGAGCTTCTGAGAGCGCAATACAGAGTATCTGATGCGATTATGTCTATGCTGCCTCGCGGCACTGTGAGAGAAGATTTTTTGAGGGAATTGATTTCCAAAAGAAGATTCAAATTGATTGGAGGAAAAGGAACCGTCGTATGCAGCGGCAAACAAAGTGAAGAATGTGATATTATTTTTTATGATCAAAATCTTGCAGTGAACATCTTGGGGGGACAGCTATGCATTGCACCCAAACAGTGCTCTCTAGTCTTGGAGGTAAAGTCCAATGCAACGAGTAAAGATTTTGAGAAAACGAACGAGAACTTTGGATTGATCAAATCTCTCGAAAAAGGATGCCACCCGCTTTGTGGATTATTTTGTTACAACACAGCAATTTCCAAAGAAACCATCTTGGAAAGATTTGGCTTCGCATACGATGATGATACTGAAAGCTGGAGAATGTATTCATACCCACAAAAATATCCCAACATTGATTTTGCAATCTGCTTGGCAGCTTCTACTGAAGAAGATTGGGAGGAAGAGCAGTTTTTTGTCATCAAAGATAAGCCATCTGATGAGTATGTTCTTATTCTCGACCCGCCAGTTCTCAAGCACCTCTTCGCAATAACAGATAACTTATAAGCGAGTTAGTTCTCATTTCACCGACTCAAAAAACTTCCGGCTTCGCTGTGGGCTTCGCCGTGGCAGGCCAAACCTTACTTCACGGATTCAAAGAACTCTGAGATATATTTTCCTGTGCCCCTCGGCCACGTGTGGGGGTAGAACACGCCTCTTTCGTCTTCATCGATGGTATGCGGGCACCACAGGATGTCATTCCCGCCCGCGCAGGTGTCGTGCCGCACGCATTTCAGCTCGGTGGGGCCTGTGTCCACAGTTTCCCACGCGCAAAAGTTCGTCTCCGCTCGCAGCTTGCGCACTTTCTCCGCGCCGCTGAACGGTGCCAGGTTATCTTTGGGGTTATGGATGATCATCGCCGCCGCTGGGCCAGCGCATGTCGTCTGCACGCTGTCTCCGCCCACGGTGGCTGAAGCCATCACTACGTCGCCACGCACGCACGCGACCGTGTTCGCCATCCATGCGCCCAGCGAGTGGCCGACCACGCTGATGCGGTCCATGTCTATGCAGTAGTCCTCAGCCAGGCGCTCGACCATCGCATCGAAGAACGCAATGTCGCGGATTTCCTGCGGCTTGTTGCCCGGGTCGGCCCAGGAGAACGTGCCCTGGTCGTTCTTTATCCCGGCAGGGTAGGCGATGATGCTGTCATTCGCCTCGCGGTCCAGGCGCATGTAGGAGCGCACCATAGAGTTGCTGTTGGTCCTGCCATGGAATGCAATGATCAACGGCGCGGGCTCACGCGCTTTGTAGCCGGAGGGCACTGTGAGCAGGAAATCACGCTGCACGCCGTAGACCGTCACGCTTGCCGGCGGCATGATCACCGGAGATTTGCCGCAACCGGGGGACTCGTTCGGTATAAACCGGTCTTCCTGCTGCTTCAGCATCCGCCACAGCAAATCCGCCGCGCGCTCGCGGTTGATCGGCTGCCAGGCCACGTAACTGTGCTGCGGGAGGATCTCCATCTCTTCCAGCTTCTGCGCGTAGGGCAGGTACCAGTCTTTACCGCTGCCTTCGGCGACTTCCTGTCCGTAGGCGTTCAGCACCATCTTTATCGCTTCGGCGAAGTTCACCGCTTCATCTGCCCTGAACGTGCCGTCGGGGTAACCTTTGATGATCCCGCGTGTTTTGGCCGCGCACACGTACGGCGCGAACCACGCGTTCGGGTTCACATCGCTGAAGCAGCGGCGGCTCACCGGGACGATGTCGCTCCTTCCTTTAAAGACGATCTTCAGCAGTTCGGCGCGGTTGATGGTCTGCTTGGGTTTGAATGTGCCGTCCGGATATCCGCCGATCACATCGCGTCCGCGCAGAAACGTGACCGCTTCGTTATAGCGGTACCAGCTGTGTTCCATGTCCGGGAATGGCGGCGGAACTGCTTCCGCAATCTTCAGCGGAAAAAACGGCACGATGAACGCTGTGAACAGCAGCGCCGCAATACTCCTTTTATATGGCACCAAAAGACTCTAACACACGCCAATTACATCACAGCTGACTTTGCCCGTTTTTCCATGTGACACGGTCCAATGAATCCAAAACCATCATCCACACCCGTCCATCCGAAAAGTGTAACGGCGTGCCGTCGTTTTGCCTGAACGTGAAGAACGTCTCGTCACCGGCTTTGCTCCACATGCCGTGCATCACGCCACCATCTCTGAACAGAAGCATCGCACCGCTGCCTTTTGTTTGCACGCCCAGGCGGCCGAATGGTCCGACGACTTTTGTGTCCGTCTCCAGCACCAGCACGTTGCCGATTGGGAACGGCATCGGCTTGCCTGCGACTCCGCGCACGTACGCTTTCGCGTCGGGCATGAACGCATACAGCACGTTATGCAGCGGGCTGGAGTAATTGATGTCGATGATCTGCGCGGATTCCTCTGTCACAAACTCTCCGACAGGGAACAACGATGCGAGATCCGCAACCGCGCCACTCCCGGCGAGCAACCGGATGTTGGCTGCATCGATGTAGCGGTTGTGTGGAGCAGGTGCCTCCTCGTCGTAGAAGTAATGCTTGTCCAAACCGATGCCGTTGTAGCCGTTGATGTACGCACTCTCAGCCAGTCTCTCCAATCCTTCCGGACTGCCGCCGACGTGGAAAATCGCCGAGACGAGAGGGGATGCACTGTCTGCTACGTACGGCCGTATCGATCGCACCGGTCCTACGACGTCAGGCAGGCCATCTATCGGGAAGACCGCCAGGAAGCGCGTGATGAATCCTTCGACCAGGTGCTCCATCACCAGCGGCGCATGCTCCAGTCCCTGCTGCCACTCGCGTGCATCTTCATGGTTATCGATAACGACGCCGACGTAGGTTGTCGGCGGGAGCGGCTTGGTACCGCATGCGGCCAGTATCAAACAGCCTGCGATGAGACATATCCTGCGCATGGGTTGCAGTCTACCCGTAAAAATCGAATTGCGCGCATATCCGCGTATTAGTACTCTGCGCGCATGCGCTCACTCCTTTTTGCTGCCGTACTTTTCCTGGTGCCTGTCAGTGTCTCTGCTCAGAAGACCTGCTATTCCCCAAGCGACTGCGTCGCGCCCCAGAAATGCGTCGGCGGCCCTCCTGGAGTCTGTGAAAAGCCGGTTGTTGCAGTCGATACAAAAGCCAAGCTGACTCCCATCATCAGGAAGACGTCCTCGTCTTCCAGCATCGCAGCGTCGTCATCCAGCAGCTCGGTGATGTCTTCGTCCAGCTCCAGCGCTGCAGCCAAACCCGGCATGATTGCAGGTGTGACAAAGTCGGTTGTAGGTGTGTTTATGGCGATAATGAATTTGGCGCTCTCTCTCGTGAAGGGCCTCGGCTGCATGTTCAGCAGCGGCTGCTAGGCCAAATGCGATTGCGCTCTATGGAGGGCATCTATACCCTTCGCCCATGCGCTCATCCCTTCTTTTGGCTGCCTTCGTCTTCACCGTGCCCGCAGGGGCGCTTGCCCAGACCACCTGCTACTCGCCCAGCGACTGCACCGGCATGATGCACTGCACCTCGCTCGATGACGGCATCGTCCCCGGACGCTGCACCACCGACGCGCGCATCATCAACAAGACTCCGCCCAAAGTCATCAAACCGCCACCAGCCGCTCCCAAGACCTCGTCTTCCTCGTCCGCTCCGATGACCATCACTCCTGCGCAGCAGGAGGCGATGTTGAAATCCCTCGCAAGCACAATGAAGTCGATGATGGATTCCATGAACAGCATGATGAACGGCATGGTGAAGAGCATCGGCTGCATGTTCGGCGCATGTAAAAAAGCCTAAAGCAAACCAAACCCCCGGCGCTTGCGCGCCGGAGGTAGGTGACACTGGGAACAATTCTCAAACGTCGCACACCGTCACGGAGTTCAGCAGGGACGCCGTCTTGTTGTCCCACACCGGGATCTGCTCGTGACCGACGTATCCCTTATACTGACTACCGACCAACGCCTTCATGATGTTGGTGTAGTTCAGTTCTCCGCTCCCGACTTCACCACGACCCGGGCAGTCGGCGGTGTGAACATGCCCGACGATCCCTTCTGCGATCAGCGCGAGCATCCTGCGGATGACATCCCCATGCATGAGTTGCACATGGTAGATGTCGAACAGGAGCTTGATGCGCCGACTGTTGACGGCTCGCACGATCCGGGCCACCCAGTCGAGGTCGTCACCCTGATAGCCGGGGTGGCTCTTCATCGGGTGCGTCAGGTCACGCGTGGACAGGTGCTCCACGCAGACGGTGACGTTGTTCGCCTCCGCGTACTTCGCCACCTCCTTGAGGCCGGCGACGCACGAGAGGAACCCAGCCCTGCGGCTGATCGGCGTGCCCTTGTCGGTCGGGTCTACGGAGTAGCCCGTGAACGCGATGACGTTCGGCCAGCCGAACTTCTTCATCGCATCGATCTCCGCCTTCGTGGCGGCCATGACTCGGGCGCGATAGGCCGGGTTGTTCCATCCGCGGACGAAGGGCGCGATGCCCTCCGCAGCGTACGGGTTAACCAGCGCCATCGGCATCGTGAATCCCTCGGCCTTGAGGAATCCGTAGTTCTTCGGGTCCGCGAGTTCGATCGCGGAGACTCCCATCGATTTGCAGGCCGCAGCCAGCTGTTCGATGGTCATCGGGTCAGGCTCATCCGTTCGCGTGTTTAAGTCCTTCACGCGATCGGAGAGGAAGCACCACGCCGCTGCGGCGTGGTTGACGTTGCCCAGGAGCGGCATTGTCGGGTTCCTTTCTGTAGCAGGTTGCAGGTTTTCCAGCGGCGAAGTTGCCGTCGGATCGGGCGGGGACGACTCAGCGCGTTCCCAGTGTCAAAGAACGCGATCTACCTAAGCAGATCGCGCGCATTGTAAAGCAAGACATACTAAAAGACAAATCTGTCAAAATGAGTTTTAGCGCTTAGATTACAGCTTTCCGCGCAGTCTGGCTGTGAGCTCCGGGTTGCGGAACCAGGCTGTCAGCATGATGAGCACGAAGAAGATGTAGCACGGCATGGCTTCCATGGCGGTGAAGCCGTGGGTGATGTTGGTGGCAAGTGCGCCGCCGATGTAGCCGACCATGAGAACCAGGCCGACGGTGGAGGTGCGGGGGATGATGAACAACGCGGCGATGATCAACTGCAGAACGCCGAGTGCCGGTTCGATCTCCAACGTGCCCAGACGGATCATCATGGCTTCCATCTCTGTGCCCGGTTCGATCGGCATGAACTTCAGCAGTCCGGTGAGAGTGAAAAGCAAAGCGGTGATGATGGCGAAGGTCCAGCCGGTGATTGTAGTTGCGCGGGCGGTCATGGGGGAGGGGGAAGATTGGGTCGCAGTCTACAAAAATTTACGGACAGCGGGTAGATGTTTTGCCGTCACCTATTGTATAGTCTTCCAAATCCTTCCCACTTCTCCCCATGAAAATCCTTACCATCGTCGTGAAAGTCCTGTTCGGCCTGCTCCTGCTGACGCCGATCCTCGGCGCGCTTGGCGTGTTCCCGGCACCGACTGCAGATTTGTACACTCCGGAAGGCTGGGCCTTCATGCAGGCGCTGATGGCCTCCGGTTACCTGATGCCGCTTCTTGCCATCACATGCGCAGCGGGCCTGGTGCTCATGCTTCTCGGCAAGACCGCGTTGGCAGCCGTTATCATCGCGCCAATGACGGTCAACGTGATCTGCTTCCACGCGTTTGTGGATACCGGCTTGGTCAGCCCGTCCGCCATCCTGGGTATTCTCCTGCTGGTCTGTAACGTATATCTGCTCTGGCACGAGCGCGCGAAGTACAAGCAGCTCTGGTAAACCTGCAATAACCGGGTAACGAAGGCGACACCTCAGCTCGCCTTCTTTGCCAGTACCGCAAAACCGTTACCGTCTTCGGATGCGAACGGCCGGGTTTCAGTCTGCGTGAAGCCCGCACGCGCGAGCATCAGTTCTATATCCTGCGCTTCCCGTGCGATGAACACGCCGGTTTTCCCAAGACCTTTGAACCAGGATCGCGGATGCGTGAGGAAGAACAGCACCGTTCCACCCGGCTTCAAGACGCGGAAGCATTCGGCCAGTTCCTTGGTCCCGTCCGGCCAGAAGTGCAACACGTTCACAGCGAAGACTTTGTGAAAGCTCTCATCGTCATAGGGGAGCTCATCCGCGGTACCGAGCGTGAACTCGATCCGCTCTTCCATGATAGCCCGCCGGTTGCGCAGTTCGGCCATCGCAAGCATGTCCGGCGAATGGTCGATGCCGGCCACGTGCCCGTCCGGCGTCAGGTCCGCGATCATGCCGGCTGCCACGCCCGGCCCGAATCCGATTTCCAGCACGTGGTCGGTCGGACGGATCTGGAGACATTCGATCGCAAACTCATTTATCGGCAGGTTCATGGTCGCCATCGTCTCGCCGACCTGGTTGCCGAAGTCACCCTGCGGATTCCGCAGCTGGTTGGCGAGTGCGTCTACATCAACATCTTTGGGATCCATGACCCGACTATACACTTTCGCAGAAATCGGGTTGACCCTGACGTAACGTCAGGCCTTAGGGTACACTCACATTCCCCAATCCTTATGACCTACACAGTCCAACAACTGGCAGACCTCGCCGGCGTCAGCGTCCGCACGCTCCATCATTACGATGAGATCGGCCTGCTCTCTCCCGGCCGTGAGTCCAATGGCTACCGAAGCTACGGCGAGCCGGAGCTGCTCCGCTTGCAGCAGATCCTTCTATACCGTGAGCTGGAGTTCCCGCTCGACGAGATCGCCGAACTTCTCGACAAGCCCGGGTTCCACATGCCGGCTGCCCTGAAGAAGCATCGTGAACAGATCGAGAAAAAACAGCAGCGCCTGTCTGGTCTCATCGCGACCATCGACAAGACACTCGGTAAACTCTCCGGCAAAAATGAGATGACCGATGACGAACTGTTCGAGGCGTTCTGGCACAAGCACGAGACCGAGTACGCAGCCGAAGCCGAGCAGCGCTGGGGTCACACCGATGCCTACAAGCAGTCCAAAGAGCGCACCAAGCATCTGACCAAAGAGGATTACAAGCGCATGGCCAAAGACGGTGACACGTTCATGAAGACGCTGGCGAAGTGCATCGATGCAGGGCCGGCTGATGCCAAAACTCAGGATCTCATCGCCAAGCATTACAAAAGCCTGGAGACGTTCTACGATCCGTCACCAGAGTTGTATCGGGGTCTGGGTGAGATGTACGTAAACGATCCGCGCTTCCGCGCGTACTACGAGAAGTATGATCCCCGGATGCCGGAGTTCATGCGGGATGCGATGAATATCTACAGCAGGACACTGACGAAAAAATAATCGGACTTACCGTCTGCGCCTCGCCACCGTGATCGCCGCGCTTGCGGAGTTTCTCGGTGGCCTCCCTCCAGGCGATTGAAGGCCGACGTGAACCCCAAGCTCGGAATATTTATCCACTCCGGGAACATCGCCAGGTCCGACTGCGGTCATCCATTTGCTTTCAAGCAATTCGAAACCGCCATTGTCCCTGATCGCGCGCTCCAGCCGGCGCCGGAATAATTCGATGACATCGAATGTGGCCAAGCCGTGCCTGTAAAGGATCGTATTGTTCGGCATCGCGTTCGGGTCATTCATGCCGATGGCATCAAACGGCGGAGTGCCACCCAGATGCACCAACTCTTGCTGGGCGACCATCAGGCCGGGGCGTGTGTCCTGCACATGCAGAAGGTAGCCGTCCATTTTCAGCGCCTGGCGGATCTGCTCGACTGCGTGGTCTATATGGGCGGTAGCATCCAGAGATGACAAGCCGGTGACGACTTTGAACATGTTCGTGAGATGCTGTTCGACAAGACGCAAATACGAACCGGTGACGACGGTCAGCCCCGGATTCGCTTCGCTATTCAGCTTTGCTGCTGCCGGATTCAGTTCCATCTGCACCCAGTTTGTTTGGGCATTCGGCGGGAGTAATTTGCCGACCATGTAGCCGCTCGCGCCTGAACCTACGTCCAGACCTTCACGTTCGGGGATCGCATGCCGGGCAAAGGTGTCGCGTACCAGTGCCTGAAATTCGCGGACAACCGGGATCCGCGGTTTCACCAGCGACACGGAACCGACATTCGGATGCATGGCCGCCAATCCGCCTTCCTCCTCTTCCAGGCTGGGATGCGGCGGTTGATCGACCGTCTGGTGTTGCAATTTGCCGTTATGCCGCAATGCCTCAACGACAAGCCTAGAATTGAGAGAATGGTCCGTCCCGGCATGCATATCATGTTGTCCGAATCTGTGGGGCATGTGTGTATTATTCTATAAAAATGTTTTTAGTCAATGCTCCAATTGTGGCTTAAGATTCAGTTCTTCTGAATTTTATCCACGATGATGTCCCGTACCAGCGCCAGGGGAAGCGGCTTATCCAGCGGAAACTGGATGGTGCCCTTCCCCAGCTTGTACGGTTTCAGCCGATCGGCGAACGAAATGATCGGGCCCGACCCCGGGAAAAATCCGAGGTGCTTCTTGAACGCTGCGAAGTGCACCACAGTGCCCTGGAATTTGTAGGTCGGCATGCCGTACTTGATCATCTCTTCTGCGTGCGGCGCGGTTTCCAGAATCGTTTTGCGCATTGCCTTCAGCAACTGCTGCACCTCTTTCGGGAAGTGCGCGATGTACTCGTCGACGCTCTTGAAGGGGAGTACCAGCATCGGCGGTATGGTACGCCGCGAACGGATTCTCTGGAAGAACCACCCGGACAGGCGTACAAAGAGGGCGATGTCTGGACCTGCTGACCTCCCACAGCAAGCCTATTCCGCTGCCGCAAGCGGCGGAAGACGCGTAGGCCGCTTTTTGCTGAAGACAGCCAAAGTCGTCGGTGCGATCGGCGTGGCCGGTGGCGTCGCAGTGGGCGGACTGTTTGCGGCCCGCGAGCCCGTCACAAAGTTCGCGTGCGGCACGATTGCAGATCATTCCGAACTGGATGCCGACCACTGCACCAAGGCCGTCGCTGTGCAGATGAAGGACGCTACGATGTGCGACAAGATCACCGGTGAACGATTCAAGGTCGACCTGGCCGGCAAGGGCGAGAAAGTGCTGATCGAAAATCCGCCAAAGATGGAATGCCTCACCGCCATCGCTGCGGCTACCAACAACCCGGCGCTGTGTGACAAGGTGGAAGGCGTGCTGATCGCCAATACAAAGATCGACTGTCTGTACCGCGTAGCCAGTACCAATGGGAACGCTGCAGCATGCGGAGCCATCGGCAGTGATACTCAGAGTCGGTCCGGCTCACAGATGACCAAGTCCGGCTGTATGGCGATCGTGGCAAGAGTGGCTGCGGCTACCCCGGCGGCCCAACAGGCGGCGGCTCAGGCTGAGCCAAAGGCACCGGCATGTCCGGCCGGATCCGTACGTCAGGGTGCAGGTGACGACGCTCCATGCGCCTGCGAAATCAAGCCAAGCGGCATCATCTACGGCATCTTCGGTATCGGCAAATCCAGCTGGCACACACTGCGCCCCGGCGAGGAGTGCGGATGGTGGCAGGGGATCGGCGGCATCGGCGAGAATCTGGGCAAAGACAAGCGTGCCTGTTACGACACCGGTGGCACAGGCTACGATCCGACTGAAGGCACGTGCGCATGTCCGTCCGGTGCCAACTGGGACACCCGCGAAAAATCTTGCATCTGTTCAGCTGAAGGCGTGAAGCTAAAGCAGGGCGGAAGCTGCAAGCAGGCACAGTAGCGCCTACCGATTGCTCAGGACTTCGTGCATGTGGCCTTCCTGGGACTCTATATAGTCATACGATTGCCGCACGATTTGTTCCAGGATCGGCAGGTCTACATCGCTCAGTTTCTTGATCCAGATGCAGTACCCGCTCGACGTGTGCTTGCCCAGCGTAGCCAGTAATTTGGCGTACCGTTTCGTGCCATCCAGAATGTAAATGGTTGTCTTTCCTTTTCTCGGATAAAAACCGCTGTTGTGACAATCGCCTTCGCGTCCGCTGTCGTATTTGTAATGAAAGCTGCCAAACCCGATGGTCGCGACATTCCAGACCTTCGGTTTCTTTCCGCTTATGCGCTGCATCATATCCATAAGCACCTGGCTGTCTTTCGCGGTTTGCTCATCAAGTGACGCAAGAACGTCTTTGGCCGAACTGTACTTTGGTGCTGGCGTTTTCGTCATGCCCGGATTGTACCATCGTCAAAAAGCCGCCGTGAAGGCAGGCTCTGTTTGCGTGGAGGTTATGCACCCGTCTTCTCGTCAAACTCGACCGTCCACTCGATGCCGTATTTATCGCGAAACATTGAAAAGTACGTACCCCATGGACTGTCACCCATGGGCATTTCCGCTGTTCCGCCTGCCGAAAGACCGTTGAATATCTTGTCGGCTTCTTCGCGGCTTTGTGCGCTGATGGAAATTTTCGACCGGTTTTCATTTTCGTTGACCGGTCCCATAAACTCCGGAACATCATTGGCGATCAACGTGTTTTTGCCGATGGGCAACGTGATTCTCATGATCTTATTCGCTTCTTTCTCCGGTACCGGGAATTCGGCACTTGCCAGGTCTTTAAAACGGACGATCTTCCCGAACTCTCCGCCAAAGACGGATTTGTAAAATGTAAACGCTTCTTCGGCGTTTCCATTGAAGTTAATGTACGGATTGATTGTTGGCATGACGGCACTTTATCGGACGGTACGGTGTTTTACAAATATGATGAAGATGGGGGAGTTGGCTTGCACTCGCCTGTTCGACCGCACTGAGCTGAAGCACCAACAAAAAATAGCGAAGACCGGCTTGCTGAAAAAGAGGGCTGAATGTAGCAGCAGACTGCATTCAATGCTGCTATACTGACAATCTCCGATCTCTCACAACACGGGACTGACACAAGACGTGAATCACTCTGGGGATGACAGGATTTCGACAGCGTGATTCTAGGGAGTTTGTGCTTCTATCCGGGTTTGCAATGGTACCCGACACCCACTTGTTGCAACTTATAATTGCCAAAAGCAATGTTCTTGCATCCGCCCGCAAAGCGGTCGACAGCCTGAAGAGTCTCTCTTTCGACTTCGCACCGTCCATGGTCGCTGCATAAGGTCTGATTCAATTCGGACCGCGCGTCTCCGCCGATTCTCGCTGAGCGGATGCCGCGTCACTAGCGGGACCTGACGACTGTCGGATGTTGCAGTCGCCCTTGTATACAGACATCGTCTTCACGCCTCTTTCTCTGTTCCTCTCCTACGAGGCGTGAATATCGAGAGGAACATGATAGTACGGGCCTTCTTTCTACACGTTGGACCCGGGTTCGACTCCCGGCATCTCCACCATACTTTACATCAGAGTATCCCCATTTTACGGTTCAAGGGTACCTCGCCGGCAAGATCGTTCAAGCAACGAGCCTGCCTTCTGGCGGGTATCTTGCTGTTCCCCTCTCAGGCTACGACGTCTTCCTTGAGGTAGTCATCCAGAAAGTCGTTGATAAACACGTGTAAACCACGCCGGAACTCCTCGATCTCTTTGTCGGTCATGTCAGGCTTGCCGAGTGCCTGCCGCCATTCGTCATTGCTCAGCATGACGACAGTCTAGCGCAAGGTTGCTATATAGCAACTATCCCCACATAAGCGGCGGCGATAGCGTGAATATCACAAATGGCTGACTTTCCGAAAGTTCTCGGCATGGGCGACACGGCAAAGCTGCTCGGCGTGTCGCGGCAGTACGTGGACAAGCTCGTCGAAGAGGGAAAACTAAGGTGCCAGGAGACGTCGACAGGAAAGGTGTTCTTGGAGCGAGAGGTGCTAGCATTTGCAAAATCACGGCGCACCCCTTGAGCTTGTTGATATGGCCTATTGGGTCTAATTTCTGGACTAGCCGTCGTCGCTGAGATAGTGAATACTAGCGGTATGCCGGATGATTCTTCAGAAGTAGCAATTGACGACCCTCTTTCGCCGGAAGGAAACGAGTATGAGTCTTCCAGATTCGTTTACTCAATTGCTAGCTATGGCGCGGACTACACAGTGGATGGATTGGTAAAGAGAGTTACGACGGGAGATATATTTATTCCTCCATTCCAGCGACAATATGTCTGGAACCAACAGGAGGCTTCCAGATTCGTTGAGTCACTGCTTCTGGGACTTCCTGTTCCGGGCATCTTTCTAGCTCGTGACGACGAGACTCAAAAACTAATGGTTTTGGACGGTCAGCAGCGACTTCAAACTCTAAGGTTCTTTTATGATGGGATTTTCGCTGACACGAAAAAGCAATTTGAGTTAAGGGTAGTAGACGAGCGATTTAATGGAAAGACATACAAGACACTGCCTGATGAAGTTAGACGGAGATTGGACGACACAGTCATTCACTCTACGGTTGTAAAGCAAGAACAGCCTTCAAAAGATCAGAGCAGCATTTTCCATATTTTTGAGCGTATCAATACTGGAGGCCAACAACTAACAGCACAAGAAATCCGCAGCTGCATCTACTACGGTGAGTTCTCAACCTTCCTGAAGGAAATGAATCAAATTGCTGATTGGCGGTCCGTTTTTGGAGAGTTAAGTAAAAAAATGCGCGATCAAGAACTGATTCTTCGGTTCTTGGCAATGTACTTCGATCTTAGCGACTACAAACAGCCAATGAAGGAGTTCCTTAACGACTTCATGTCCGCACACCGCCATTTCAAGAAGCAGATTTCAAAAGAGAAGATGAAGTCTGTCTTTCTGACTACAATTACTGCTGTAATGAAAAGTTTGGGCGAAAAACCATTCCGCTTGCGCGTTGCTCTCAACACCGCAATCTTTGATTCCGTAATGGTGGGTCTGGCCAGAAGAGCTGAACGGGGTCCACTCACCTCTACAACGCAAATAAAGTCGGCGTATGACAAGTTGCTTAGTAATGTTGATTATCTCTCACTATGCGGGAAAGCTACTGCCAACGAGCAAAACGTCAAGGGGCGTATGAAAATTGCCACAGAGGCATTTGACTCTATTGAATGACATGCTTGGAGCTCTTTCGGCAGTTGTCTAAGGTAGAAACGGTATTTGCCCAAGTCGATGCCTCATGTAAGCGGCCGACGACTTCTATTGAAGAGCAAGCTCATCTTGCTCGTTACCTTTGCGTGCTTGTGTGTGGAACCCTGGAAATGGGCATTAGATCTTTGTTTTCCGACTACTCTTCTAGACGCTCAGGAGCATCAGCACAAATCACAAACTATGTTGAATCTCAGCTTCGATGCTTTATCAACCCAAAAACAGGCAAGATACTTCAATTGATTGGCAACTTCGACCCCCTCTGGCGCGAGCAATTTGAGAACTTCATTGATGGGAAGATCAAGGACCATATCGACAGCGTTGTTCATATTCGTCATCAAATCGCACATGGACAAGATGCAACCATTACGTTGGGCACTATGAACGCTTACTATGACAGTGTGAAGAAAGCACTTCAGAAGCTAGAGACCATACTTGGGTTATAGAGGGCTGCCAACTGGCATGCTCCTTCCTCGACTCACGCCGCAAGAGGCCATACATTCGGATCCTCAGGCTTCTCATTATGTGCTCGCAAGAGTGCCGCACACTCCTTGACAGAAACGTAAAAAGAGTTCCAACTATTTCGCAGCCGGTCCACCAATTTTATGAGTAAAAAAACTGAAATTTAGTCAGCAAGCCGCTAAAAGGGGTCTTGGGGCATTTTTGCTATATATGAAATACATTGTATAGTATGCGCGATCAGCAGCCGGGCTGCAGATCAATGTCGGATCCTTGTCCCAGTTTCAGGAGCAGGCGATGCCCGCATCGTCGACCCGCAGGAAGGCCATGAAGCTAATTCTGGCCCTCACCACGCTGTTCGTTTGCAGCGTGGGCATCGCGATCATCGTGATCGCCGTCCTCAGCAGCCAGCCGGAAGACAGGCCGGCCGAAGAGGTCGTGAAGGCGGAAAAGCAAGACTGATTATCTGGGCAAGCAAGGACGCTAGACCCCTCACGGCTTTCCGTAGAGGGGTCGCCCATGCAAAAATTTATCTGATGACCATCTTCATCACCCAGTTCACGAACCCGATTATCAGGCTCACGAATATCCATCCGGCCAGTCCGCCGCCGATCACCATCAGAATCAGATTCGGATCCATCAGCAGCGTGATGCGGTAGATGATCCACAGGAACAATCCGTTCACCGCGATCACGGTCAGCAGAGTCGCGAATGCCTTCAGCGGCAGCGTCAGCAGTTTGAGTGCCGGGCGCAGGAACAGGTTCATCAATGTGAGCAGCGAACCGATGACGATGTACGCCGGCCAGCCGCCGAAGACGCTGAAGTAGTCGGGAATCGCGCGATCCAGCCCGACAACCAGCAGGATGTTGCCGATTGCCTTCAGTGCGATCTTGATAGGCCGGTTTGTAGACCCTTCTGCCATGCGGGAGTCATTCTACCACGGATAGGGTATGCAGATGCCAAAAACACCTTATTGATGAAGTGTATATTTTATCGTAAAATACTATTAGTCACACGTTCCTTTTCCTCGAGCTGGAGTTTCCCTTGGACCCGATCAAAGGTCTGATGGAGTGGTGGCCGTACTGGCTGCCCACCGCGGTGTTGTTGCTGATCAGCGTGTTTTTGTTCGGAGCCGGCGAGATCGACGCCAAGAACCGCGCCAAGCAGTTGACCGAAGACGGGTTGCGCGGTGGCGGGTCGCCGGCCATGACCCGCAGCATCCGTGAGGACAAGCAGGCCGCCAAGCGTTGGCGGTCGGCCGCTCGCTGGTTCGGGATCATCGGGGGGTTCCTGATTATCCCGGGGCTCCTCCGCGCATGCATCTGGCTCTTCAGGTGAAAACACGCGTGGCGAAGGCGGTGGCGCAGAAATGCGCTACCGCCGGGTTTCATCTATGCAAACACCCGCATTCGGAAAACTTTAACATACAAAAACCGTCCCCCTTCTCCCGCCGGGCGGGAGAAGGGGTTAGGGGATGAGGCGCTCAAATTGAATCAGCACCTTCCGTCCATCCAGATCAATTTCTTCGCCCTTTCCTTTATTGTCTGCCAGTACGCTGCGGGTTTCTTCCAAGATCAAATCCTTGTGCACGGCCAGCACGTCATCGGCACCGCCGAGTGACAAGTTGATGGTGTCGGTGAACTCCAGCCCGGCATCTTTGCGCATTTGCTGGATGGCGCGGACGATCTCGCGTGCATCACCTTCCAGCTTCAGCTCGTCGGTGATGTCCGTGTCCAGACTGACCACGACGCCTTTGTCTGCAGCCACGTTCAGGCCTTCCTTGCTCTGGAAGGTGATCTTGGCTTCTTCGGGTGTCAGCGTTTCGCCCATGATGATGATCATGCCGTCTTTCTCCTCGAACTGTCCGGCCTTGCCGGCCTTGATCACCTCTTGCACCTTGCCGCCCAGGCGCGGGCCGACTTTGCGCGCGTCCACACTCACGGTGCGGGTAGCCAGGTTGCTGGCGTCCTTGATCTCTGCGACGTCCTTCACGTTCAGCTCTTCTTTGATGATGTCGCGCAGCACACCGACCGTGTCCGATGGCGGCAATGCGAACGTCACCGACTGCAGCGGCCAGCGCACGCGTACTTTGGCTTCCGAACGCAGGTAGAGTCCCAGACCGACGATTGTCTGCGTGTTCTGCATCAGGGTCATGATTTTCTTTTCTTCTTCGGACAGCTCACGGGATTCCGGCCAGTTGGTGAAGTGCACGCTGCCGTGTTCTTCTTCCACCAGGTTCAGGTACATCGCCTCGGTGATGAACGGGCAGAACGGCGCGAGCAGCTGGCAGTGCGCGATGAGCACGCGGTACAGCGTGTCGAAGGCTTCCTGCTGTCCTTCCTCTTTTCCGGCGAAGCGGCGGCGGTTCATGCGCACGTACCAGTTCGTCAGTCCGTCGATGGAATCGGTCAGATGCCCGCAGGTTGCCGACAGGTCGTAGGCTTCCAGTTCTTCGGTCATGCGGTTGATGAGCCCCTGCGTGCGCGCGATGATCCACTTGTCCATCAGGTTTTCCGACCGCGCGTTACGCAGGGAAAAATCCAGCGTGGGTTTCCAGCCTGCGCCATTGGCATACGTTACAAACAAACGGTAGGCGTTCCACAGCGGCAGCAAGACGCTGCGGAGATTCTCTGCCACCAGCTTCTCGCTGAAGCGCAGGTCTTCGGCGCGCACCGCGGGTGAACCCATCAGCGCGTAGCGGACGGCGTCGGCGCCGTACTTGTTGGCGATCTCCGTCGGCTCGGGGTAGTTCTTCAGTTTCTTGCTCATCTTCTTTCCGTCCTCGGCCAGCACCGTGCCGTTCACGACGCAGTGATGGAATGCGGGCATCTGGAACAAGGCTGACGAGAGAACCGTGAGCGTGTAGAACCAGCCGCGGGTCTGGTCGATGCCTTCGGCGATGAAGTCGGCCGGGAAGTTCGGCGGCAGCTCGGAGTCCGGCGCGTCGAACGGGTAGTGCTCCTGCGCGTACGGCATGGATCCGCTTTCGAACCAGCAGTCGAGCACTTCGGTCGTGCGGCGCATCATCGGGTGCAGCGTATACGTGCTCATGGAGCCGTTCTTCGGCGGATCCATCCCCAGGATTTTCTCGTACGGCAGTTTGCTGATGACGTAATTGAACGCGCGCGTCGTGCCGCCGTGCGAGACAACCAGCACTTTCTTGCCGGCGTACTCGCGGCTCAGGCGGTCGCATCCGCGCTGCACACGCGCGATGAAAGCGTTGAAGCTTTCGCCGCCGGGAGGCGTTTCGTGATGGAAGGTCAGGGTCGCTGCATGCGGGATCGCGTTGGGGTGCTTCTTCAGCAGTTCCTTCACTTTCTTGCCGCTCCACTCGCCGGCATAGCGTTCGTTCAGTTCGTTCCAGCCGGAGATGTGGGGTACCCCCAATTCCTTCGCCAGTATCTCTGCCGTCTGGTTGGCACGCAGCAACTCGGATGAAATGATCACGTCGAACTTCGCGCCTTTCAGTTCTTTTGCCAGATCCTTGGCCTGAGAGCGGCCCGTCTCATTGAGTGGCTCATTCGCCTCGCTGCCCTGCAGCAAGCCGTTTTTGTTGAAGTCGGTTTCGCCGTGGCGCACCACACTCAGCGACACCGTGCTCTTTTTGGTCTTGGCCTTGTCGTCCTGCCACACGATCTCGTCGACGAACTCCTTGTGCAGATCCATCTGCGCGCCGGTCTCATGATCCCAGAAGAAGATGCGCGACTTGCCCAGACCCGGGTAGGGCTGATGCACGATCTTGTGTTTGTCCTCTCCGGTGAACAGGTGCGTGAAGTTCATCATCACGTCGGCGTGCGTCACCACCACAACGGTCTGGCCGCGGTGCTTGGGCAGCACGTCGTCCAGAAATGCTTTGGCGCGTTTCTCGATCTTCTCCCAGGTTTCCATGCCCTGGAAATGGTAAATGCTCTCCACCTGATTGCTCGACATCTTGTGCGCACGGCGCTCGCGCACGAATGTCAGATTGTCGAAGTCGATGTGCTTGCCTTCGTACTCGCCGAATTCCACCTCGCGCAGACGGTCGTCGATCACCACGTCCAGCCCCAGTTTGTCGGCGACGGCTTTCGCGGTGGCCAGCGTGCGTGCCAGCGGCGATGAATACACCGCGCCGACGGCCACGCCGTTTTTGGCAGCCGCTGCGATAGATGCTGCAAGCGCGGAGGCTTGCTCCTTGCCGGTGGCGGTCAGCTCGCTGCCCGGGACAGCGCCCTGATAAATCTTGTCGATGTTGCCCTGGCTCTCGGCATGGCGCACCGTGATGAGTTTCGTGAAGCGCCCCGGGGCTTTGGCCACCAGTTCGTCGCGCGAGCCGATGACTTCTGTTTTGCCTGTGACAGAGTTCCGCCAGATCGGCAGAGGTGTGCCCCAGTAGCGGTTACGGGAGATCGCCCAGTCGCGCGCGCCGTCCAGCCATTTGCCGAAGCGTCCGTCCCGCAAATGTTCCGGCACCCAGTGCGTCTGTGCGTTGCTGGCAAGCATGTCGGCTTTAATCTTCTCGACCGCCACGAACCACGACGCGGTGACGAACGGCAGTAGGGGAGTGTCGCAGCGCCAGCAGTGCGGATAGCTGTGATTGATTGTGAACGAACTGAACGCGCGCTTGCGCTTCTTCAGGTTGTCGATGATCGCTTTGTCAGTCGACATCGGATCTTTTCCTTCCGGCTTGGCATTCATGCCGACGAAATCTGTGACTGCCGGGATGAACGTGCCGTCCAGGTTGATGTGCGGCAGTACGTCGACGCCTTCGGCTTTGGCCACAGCGTAGCTATCCTCACCGGTGCACGACGTCAGATGCACGATGCCGGTGCCTTCTTCGTCGCTGACTTCGACGCTCTCGTTGCAGATCACCTTGAAGACTTTGTCGCCGTAGGTCGCGGCCTTCTTGCCTGTGGTCGACGGGATCACCGTGTCGTAGAAGTAGTGGAACAGCGGCTCGTAGTGCTTGTCTTTCAGGTCGGCGGCCGCGATTTCTCCGGTGATCTCGTACTCCTTTCCTTTAAACACTTTCTCGACCAGCTTCTTGGCCAGCACGTAGGTCAATCCGTCACATTTCACTTTTGCGTATTCGATGTGCGGACCGACCGCCAGCCAGAAGTTCCCGGGCAGCGACCACGGCGTCGTCGTCCATGCCAAGAGCACCGTCTTCGGATCATCCTTCAGCGGGAACGTCATGTCACCGACTGGTCGGTGCGGTCTTTGTAGCCCTGTGTCACTTCGAAGTTGCTGAGCGGCGTCACGCAGCGCGGGCACACGTGCATCGGTTTGTGTCCTTCGTAAATCAGGCCTTTGTCATGCAGCTGCTTGAATACCCACCAGATGCTTTCCATGAACTCCGGGTCCATCGTGCGGTAGTCCCAGTCCATGTCTACCCAGCGTCCCATGCGCTCCACCGTCGTGCGCCATTCCTTTGTGTAGCGTTGCACCGTTCCGCGGCAGAAATCATTGAACGCCTTCACGCCCATCTCCTCGATGTCCTGCTTACTCTTGATGTCATGCTCTTTCTCGACCAGGTTCTCGATAGGCAGACCGTGACAGTCCCAGCCGAAGCGGCGGCGCACCTTCTTGCCGCGCATCGTCTGGTAGCGGGGGATGACGTCTTTGATCGTGCCGGCGAGAAGGTGACCGTAATGGGGAAGGCCGGTCGCGAACGGCGGACCGTCGTAAAAGCTGAATGTCTCACAGCCTTCGCGCATGGCAACAGAGCGCTTGAAGACATCTTCTTCGCGCCAGTATTTGATGATCCCGAGCTCAAGGTCAGGAAACGATTGCTGAGGGTCGACAGGGTCAAATGGCATGCCGCGGCATGGTAGCATATGTGCCCGCCCAGACCCACCGGAGTAGGCACACAGGCAAAAAGGTTGACTATTGGTGAAAAATTCTTAATATTTGACAAGGAGAATTAAATCTCTCATAATACTCTAAAACATGGTTAAGAAAACTGTCAATATCGGCGATGAGCCAGACCCCTCAGCCGTTCAATTAGGAGGCCAATCTATGACTGACACACTGGTTCTCTCCGCCGGCACTGGTACCGATAAGCACAAGAAATTAGTGACGCCTGATGATCAGGCTAAAAAAGCACCTAAAAAGGTCGACCGCGCATGGGTCGAAAGAAGAATCCAGGCCGCGATCCCGACCATCGCATTGAACCTGAATGATGCGTTGGATGACGTGATCGCAGAACAGGGAGGCGATGAGGTCATCATGGAAGCCATCCGGCCGGCAGCTGCTACCAATTATGCGGCGATCGGGACAATGGGCAAAATCCGTAAACTTGTTATGGAGTGCATCGGCGTATTCCTCGTCGCAGAGGCTATGATGCACCTCATTGAAACAAGAGATAATGTGGTTGTGAACCAGGATGAGATCACGGGAATCGTCAGGGCGCTTCTGGATACTGCGATGAAGGACAAAGGCCAGACCTTGGTGGGGCAGTTGGATAACTTCCGCAACCAAGGCACCGAGCGCACACGCGAATATGATGCGAAGCTGCAGGACATGGACTAAAGCCCTGAACCCTTGTATTTAGGGTTGCGGATCACTATAGTCGTCCCCTGCAGATTTTGCGTATTGTATAGTATACTTTTCAGCGTGCTATGGGCCCTCCTGAGACACCTCAACGGCAAGTTCCTCTGGTAGACATTCTTACCAGGGTCACTGCGGGATTCAAAGGCCGCAGCCATTCGGCCCTGCCTGTCGCTGATCAAGGCATTAACAGGCGGATACACGTGCGATTGGCTGGTTGCGACATAGAAGGCAACGATCTTGGCGAAGCGCAAATAGCGCATGATGCCCGTGCGATAGACATCATGCATTCGCAGCACGTCATGAAGCCCGACGAAATCCGGCGCCAGTTGGAGAATTTCCAGCGCAGATTTGCCGAAGTCGGAAACGACTGGCTCAGACTGACTCCGGATGAATTCGCATTCTTGCAATTGGGAGGACAGACGCCGAATGCGCTGCTGCCAGGCTTGTTGCCGGATATCTGCCGCGGCACGAAAGAGAGGACCTACGCATTGCTCATGGAGTACGTGGATCCGGACAAACCTGAAACGCGCGTACCGATGGCGTATAACTTCGGTTTCACCGAACTTCCGGTCGGCGATCCGCGTTTTCCGAATATGGACCCAAACGACATTGCGCGAAGCAACGGAAAGTACAGCACAATGGCGAAGAAGATCCTTGCCATATGGCGCAGCGGAGTCGTCAACAGTATGGATGCGGCCACTGTCTCCGCATTCGCGGAATTGGGCATCGTCGTGCCTCCGGAACTGCTTGGTAAATCCGGCAGGCGCCGCGGACTCAACAACAGATTCAAGCCCCCGTTGGCGGCTGCCGTTCTGGGGCAAAAAGAATTGATTATCTACAATACCGTGGTTGCCACCGAGCCGGGGAATGCGGCTATCGGTATGCCGAATGCCGCCATCCGCGGTTCCAATGAGGGTGTATTCATGTGCCTCGGTGTTCGCAATACTCTGGAGCATATGAAGGATGACACGGGACGCGCCGTCGCCGACATAGGATTCGATGTGTTCGGCAATAAACCGCAGTCAATTCTGGATGCGGAACTGGATGAAGACAGCGTGCTGATGAGCAAAGGCGGATTCGAAGACGCAGCCCGTTTCGTGGCCGAGGCACACGCGATTGCAGAGGCGATGTCACGTCGGGGGCAGCAACGTCTTGTACCGTAGAGCTTATCCTGCCCTCTGGATCGGCAGCTTTGCAGCGTGCCAGCGCAGTCTCAGCAGCGTGAGCAGCGTGAGGCCGATACCCGCATAGACAATCGGATGCATGTTGATATGCAGCAGGCCGATTTCGAGCACAACGGCCACGGGTACTTCCAGCAGCAGGAAGTCGGTGAAGTGTTTGAACTTGGATGACTTCAACAGCGCCGAGTAGAGCGTTTGCGATATGCAGATGCATACCAGCACGTACACGACGATCGGCAGCGTGTACCTGTTGAGCAAAGCGGTCAGCGGCACGAACGGGACCAGAATCAGTCCGATGATGCCCGAGAAAATACCGATGACCAGCAGCAGATACGGCAACCGCATGCCGATCTTGTTCTGCTGCAAGGTGTGTTCGGTGGTCAGGGAATAGAGCAGGTAGAAGCACAGTGTAATCGCCGAGAGCAGCATGCCGGCAACAACATGTTGGCCGAGGAACCAGGCCATGAATGTCACGACGCTGCCGAGTAGTATCGCAAATTGCAGCAAATGCTTGAGCCGTTTGGTGCTTTCTTTTGCCGTGATCGACGGATACAGCACGGTATTGAAGCGCAGTACCAGCAGATGCAGAGACGGCGGGACGAGTGACAGGGCATAGAAGTAGATCGACATGCCGCACAGGCTCAATGTCGGCATCAACGAAAGTCTGAAGAGCTTCGGGATCGGCGTCAGCTTGGCGGGGTTCCGCCAGCGCCAGAGAATGAAGAAGACGGTCGAATAGACTGCAAAGGTCAGGAAGCGCAGCGTGATCATCGTCAACGGTGCAACGCCGTGGACCAGGAACCACTTGGCGATGACGGGGTTCAAGCTCCAGAGCAAAATGACCAGGCTCAGCAGCCAGAGGTCGCGTTCCGCGGCTGCAACTACCTCGATGTTATCGGCACCCGCAAGCACGAGTTCATCTTTGAATTCAGATAATTCGTCGAACGTCATGGTCACTTTGGCACTCACCATGCTGTGGTTCGGCTGCCGACGGATGGAACGCTCCATGATATGGCGGTCGTACTTCAACATGCTGGTATGCAACCGGTCCAGAATGGCGTGACTCTGACCCGGCACGTCATAGTGAACGACGAAGCGACGCGGCCTCTCTTCCTCCTCTTTTTTCTCGAACAGCATCGAGTACGCATGTGCCGGATCTATGCGACCCTCCGCGATGCCCAGATACAGGCTGTTCAGCGTCGGATACGGTTCTGCCAGCGGGGAGATGGCCAGCGTGTTATCGGAGAGTTCCTCTACGAAGCCCTTGGCCCGGTCGTTCAGCACCGCCTGGAGCATCTCTTTTCCGGTCTCCAGGCGCTCCCGTTCAGATTTCGATGAGACTGCGATGCGGATCGCGGCGGTCGCCATTCCGGTGTGTGCTGACTTTAGCCATGTGCTCTGCACCGTCACTGAGTTCTTGAATTCGACAGTCAGCACGTCGGCGTTTTTCAGAGGTGCGTTCAAGGGGACGGTCTCTCCGTTGAGAGATACCGATGCAATGCGAAGCGCATCATCACCGAACAGGTAAAACGCGCCGTCGAGAGCGGTGGATCCGCGCGGAATCTGAACCACGTGATCGCTGGCTCCGTGCACGGTGATGGACTCACCCAGGATGTCGCTCTTCAGATTCTCCCAGAAATCATCGCTGCTGCCCTGCGTGTCAGATGAAAGCGGCGAAATGCGCTGGGTCCACTTCAGGATATGCGGGACTTCGTCGCGCCTCGTGAAGCAGATGGTGGTGACTCCCTGTCTGGCATACTCGTGCATCTCGTGGGTGCGGATTTTACACCGCACGCGCGTGCCATCCGGCAGAATGACGGTCGTGTGCACGCCGCGGTAGCCGTTCACGCTCGGAGCGTTGACGAAGTCCTGGAACGATTCCATCTGTCGCTGCCATAGCTGATGCAGCGTGCCGAGTACCGCGTAACAGTTCTCGATGGTGTCAGTGACGAACACCATGGTGACATCGGACACGGGGTCGGCCTTGATGCCACCCTCGTTTGTGGCTACCAGTAGCTGTTCCCAGCTCTTGTGCTCGAAGCGTACCGACGGTTCCGGCACCATTCTGGGCGTGTGAGCTTGAATGGATTCCCTCATGACACGCGCCACCTGCTGCCCCTGCCATTCGTTTTCCAGACGCAGGTCCACCAGCTGGCCGTACATCGTCGGGAACAAGATGTTGTAACACAGTCCTTCCAGGTCATCGCGCACGTCCTGCATACACAATCTGTCGGCGATTTTCACGAACACGTCGAACGTTTCCTGCGCCAGGCCGGTACGGCGCTGCTGCGAGAGGAATTCCACCGTTTGCATGTTGTGCAGGCGGTCGTAGAGTTTGATGACCATGATGCGCACATCCTGCTGCATCAGGGTGAAGATCTTGCGCAAGCTTTCGATCTGCTCGTTCAGGATCGCGCTGGTGCCGATGTCTTTGGATGACAGTTTCGTGACGCCGTCGATGAGTGTCGCGACCTCGCCGTCGAACTGCTTGTCGATCTCCTCCAGGGTCAGCGGCGTGTCTTCCACCGTGTCGTGCAACAGAGCCGCGATGATGGTATCGCCGTCGGCCGACAGGTCGGCGAGCATGTGCGACACCGCGATGGGATGCACAAAGTATGGTTCACCCGATTTCCGGACCTGCCCTTCGTGCATTTTTTTGCCCAATTCAAAAGCTTCCTCGACTCTTTTCAGATCTCGAGCTTGAAGATGCCGAATATGGGAGCGGAACTCGTTCCACTGCATGATCAGGTAAAGTATAGCGTACAACCGCGATTTGTCCTACCGGTCCAGAACCCCCAAAATATAGGCTTTCACGTTGGAAAAGACCTCCGTGCGCTCATCCAGGGCTTCCACCTCTTTCCTGGTGAACCAGCGCATTTCGCGGCCTTCTTCTTCGGCCAGGGTCAGTGTCTGCGACTCATCCAGCGGCCGAGCGACGAACAGGAAATCCATGTGCTGGTGTGCCGGCTCGTTGCGCGCTTTGCTCTCCGGAATATTTTCCAAAAGCATCGCGATCGGCTTGATGAGCATGCATCCCTCGTCCGGATTCGCCGCGAACAGATCGGGACTTGCCCCGAGCCCGGTCGAGGGGTCGCCGGTGATCTCCACGTCCATGCCGGTCTCCTCCTTGCACTCGCGCCTTGCCGCGTCCTGCGGTGTCTCATCCGGTTCTATGTGTCCGCCCGGCGGCATCCAGCGTCCCAGCCGCTTGTGCCACAGCAGGAGGGTTTGCTGTTTGGAGTTAATGATGAAGGCTGTCGCTGTGAAATGTCTTTGCATGAGGATTCTTGAGGAGTCCGACGAGGCCGAGGAAGCCGAAGAGTGTCCCGATCATACCATCCTCGGACTCTTCGGACTCGTCGGTTTCCTTCGTCCTTCCTTCTCAGAACGAAGCAAAACGACTACAATGATCGCTCTATCCTCAACAACCTCATGGTTCTGATCGACGACAACTCCAAGAAGCTCAACATCGGCGATGCCATGCCCGGGTTCTCTCTGCCGGCGACCGACGGCCTGACGGTCGATTCATCGATGATCAAAGATCCTGTGCTTGCGGTCATCTTTACCTGCAACCACTGCCCCTACGCACAGGCCTACGAAGACAGGTTGGTTGCGCTGGCCAAGCATGGGGATCCGCAAGGCGTCCAGTTTGTCCTGATCAACAGCAACGATGCCACCAACTATCCGGACGATTCTTTCGAGAGCATGAAAGTGCGCCACAAAGAGAAGGCATTCCCGTTTCCGTACTGTCTGGACGAAACACAGGACGTCGCCAAAGCCTATGGTGCGCTGTGCACACCGCACTGCTTCGTATTCGATGTAGACCGCAGGCTGCGCTACAAGGGCCGCATCGATGACAACTGGAGACACCCCGACCAGGTCATCGAGCACAGCCTGTCCGACGCGCTGGCCGCGTTGGTGAAAGGTGAACAGCCCTCTAAGCCCGAGGCCAACGCGATCGGCTGCTCCATCAAGTGGAAGAACTAATCCGGTCGAGCCATTCCCGGATACTCCAGCAGGAGTATTTCAGGCGGGGCAAATAAGCGCGCCCGCGCGCCCGATTCACCGACGCCACGTGTGATCGCCAGTTGTGTTGTTGGCGTCATCTGAAAAACCCCCTGATCGTACTGCTGACCCAGGCGTGTCGGCAGCATCGCCACTGGTCCGAGCCACGGCAGCCGGATCTGCCCGCCATGCGTGTGCCCCGCCACGACCAGCGATGCACGCCAGCTGAGCGGATCCAGCATCACGTCCGGGTTATGCGCTGCCAGAATCACTGCCACGCCTTCGGGTATGCCGCCGAGCGCGGCTGCAACATCGGCGTCTTTTGCGATGACGTCATCAATGCCCGCTATCGCTATCGACTCGGTGCCGAGAGAGAGTATTTCGTTGCGGTTCTCCAGCACCGTGATGCCCAGTTGTTCGAAGAACCCGGTCAGGATATCGGTGTGATCTTCCACCGGCTGGCGCATGCCCAGGACGCTGCGGTGCAGGCCATGATCGTGGTTACCCATCACCGCAAATGTGCCTAGCGATGTTCGCAGGTCTTTCAGTGCCGTAAGCGGATCGATTGACGCGAGTGTGACGCGTTCCTGCAGCACGTAGTCTCCGGCCAGAATCACGATGTCCGGCATCAGCTCATTGGTTTTGTGTACGACGCGTTCCACGTACTCCCTTCCTTTGTACGGCCCGACATGGAAGTCCGCCAGTACCACGATCCGCAGCCGCCGTTCTATCGGCAGCGACACCTGAAGATGCGTCACCGTCAGCAGCTGGGGCTCTATGAACGAACCGTAGAACACGATCAGTGTGCACACGACTGCCAGCGCGCGCAGTGTCGCGATGCCGGCCCGCGCGCATAGATGACGCTTCGGTCTGCGCCGCAGATGGGCGGTGCACAGAATGACAAGCGCAACTCCGCTTGCGAGCATCAGGGCAATCGCCGTATCCCAAAAGAAAGTGGAAGCGTTTGTCAGGAACATCAGATTGGACAGCAGTATGCGTCATGCGGCGGCGGTTGAACATTCAAAATTTGCGGCTACAAAAAAGTCCGGCGCATGGCACCGGACTTTTCTTTCTGAGAACGATTCGGACTATCTCGTGGACGGCTTCACGGTCGGACACTCGCCGTTACGCTGCAGGCTCAGCAACAGCAACGGAGCGGTCTCCTCATCGGTACAGCGGGGATCCCACGATCCATCATATTGCGGCTCATAGGGCTCGACGGTCATGCCGGTGTCTTCCACAGGCATCTCGGTGTCGGTCCACTCATCATCAGCCCATTCCTCGTCTGCAGATGGCATGCCCATGTCATCATCGAAGGACATCAGGCCCATGCCCAGAGATGTCATGTACACCTCGAACTGGTCGCTGGTCAGGTAGTCGGCTGGAACGCTGACGGCGGTCATCGTGCCCAGACGCTTCTCGTTGCCGACGACGGTCATCTCGAAGTCACCCGAGACCACGCGGATCTTGGCAGAGCTTCCGACGAACGCATCGGCAGCGGTCATCTCTGCGGTCATGCCGAATTCCACCATCGCATCGGGCAGATCTGCCATGCCGTAACCGGAGAACATCTCGCCGATCATCGTTTTGAACTGGCTCATCACTTCCGGCTGCAACGACAGCTTGTAGACGCGGTTTGCACCGTTCATTGTGTGCGTCATGTTCAGTGCTCCGCCGATGAGCTCGGTGTTCTGTGGCGTGAGCGACGCGGCGTCCTGCCACTGCTGGAGCATTTCGGCATCCATCGGCACCTCGATCCACTTCTTCTGGTTCAGCGTGGCGCTCATCGCGAGCACGGTGTCGGCCATGGATACGTCGATGCTGTCGAGCTTCATGAAGACCCTTCCGTCGGTCACGGTCACCTGCAGTTTGCCGCGCAGTTTGAAGACGCCGCGGACGACGTCGACGGTCATCTTGCCCCACAGTTTCGTGGTCGCAGGGCTGTTCCAGGAGCTGGCTGAACCGCTCATCCATGCGGCAAAGTACGTGTCACCCTTGTGGCCGTGCAGTTCGCTGGAGAACGTGCGCGGCTGTTCCTGCGTGCGGATAGCCTGCAACAACTGGCCTGGCTGATCGAACGCCGCAAGTCCGGCGACGGGAGTAAGAAGCAGCGATGACAGTGCTGCAAAAGAAACGAGGCGGCGCATTATGAAAGGGGGAGAGAATGTAACGATAAGTTAGCAGAATCCGGTTTTGCTTCACAAGCGGCACAGTGGGAGCCGGTCCGCGCTTTCGCACGGACCGGCGGGTTTTCACCAGCGGTACCGGTCGACCTTCTGCAGCCTCCAGAAGACGTAGAGGAACAGCAGGCCAATGGCGGTCAGGACGCCTGCGCCGATCGCCAGCACACCCGCGTCCTTGCCCATCTGCCAGACGACGATCACGCCGATCCAACTGAAGAGTGCGAACACGAGGCACAGCACGCCGACGCACAGCGCCAGCATCGTCCAGAAATACGGTTTCATCGGACCCTCGCTGCGGTGAAAAGTATCGGCTCCAGGAGAAGGCCCCTGAAGTTAATGCTATTATACAATGAAAATAGAAAGAGTGAATATCGTATTCTATGCCTCTATAAAGCCAAAAATAGAGAACACAAAATATGTTCATTTGGATGCCGGCCCATGCACGAATGCACAGGCCGGCGGCACTTCACCAAAGGCCGAATCCATCGTCGTACTCGTCCAGGATTTTGCTCACCGCCAGACTCACGGCGCTCACGGTCAGCAGACCGATCGTGACAAGTGTCATCACGAACAGGTCTTGGCCCGCAAGCCACAGGATACCGATGGTCATTGCCGCCAGGGCGGCAAGAACCAGGGTGACGAAGCCGATGCGCGTGAGCAGCATCGACAGGAAGCAGGAGAACATCGACGATCCAGCCGAACGGGGAAAGAGCTGAGACCCCGGGGGAAAAGCCCCAGAGTGCCGGGGACTATAAACAAGATCTTCTCAGATGCAAGTCTTATTTTACAGAAGCCAAAATATATGAATACAAAAAGTATTCAATGGTGGCAAATTAGGCATCCAGGATCTTCGCCAGATACTGGCCGGTGTAGCTCTTCGGCTCCTTCGCCACGTCTTCCGGCGTTCCGGTCGCGATCACCTTGCCGCCTTCGTCGCCGCCGTCCGGTCCGATGTCGACAACGTGGTCGACTGACTTGATGACGTCCAGGTTGTGCTCGATGACCAGCACGGTGTTGCCGCGGTCGACCAGGCGCTGCAGCACGCTCAGCAGGCGCTGAATATCCTCGAAGTGCAGACCGGTCGTGGGTTCGTCCAGGATGTAGAACGTCTTGCCGGTGGCGCGCTTGGTCAGCTCGGTCGCCAGCTTGATGCGTTGCGCTTCACCTCCGGACAGTGTGGTCGCGCTCTGCCCCAGATGGATGTAACCGAGTCCCACGTCGACGAGTGTCTGCAGTTTGTTCTTGATCGATGCGAAGGCGTTGAAGAAGTCGAGTGCGTCGGTGATGGTCATGTTCAACGCATCGGCGATGTTCTTCCCCTTATACGTGATCTCCAGCGTTTCGCGGTTGTAGCGCTGACCCATGCAGGTTTCACAGGTCACATACACATCGGGCAGGAAGTGCATCTCGATGCGCTTGAGTCCGTCACCCTGACAGTCCTCACAACGTCCGCCCGAGACGTTGAAGCTGAAGCGGCCGGGCTTATAGCCGCGCATTTTGGATTCCGGTGTCAGCGCAAACACGTCACGGACTTCGGTGAAGATGCCGGTGTACGTGGCCGGGTTCGAACGCGGCGTGCGTCCGATGGGGGATTGGTCGATGATGATCGCCTTGTCGAGCAGCTCCAGACCTTCGATGGATCCGAAGTCCTGTCCTTTGCTGTGCGCTTTGTTCAGCGTGCGGCCGAGTTCGGGTGCCAGGATGCCGTGCACCAGGCTGGATTTGCCCGATCCCGAGACACCGGTGATGCCGATGAGACAGCCCAGCGGCAGCGATACGCTGACGTGCTGCAGGTTGTGGTGGTACGCGTCGTTGATCTTCAGGAACTTGCCGTTACCCTTGCGGCGCTTGTCCGGGATCTCGATCTTCTTCTTGCCGCTCAGGTACTGGCCTGTGACCGACTTTGGGTTCGCGATGAGTTGCTTGGGTGTGCCTTGGGCTATCACCTGCCCGCCGTGCTTGCCGGCGCCTGGACCGATCTCCAGCAGGTAGTCGGCGGCCTCGATGGTTTCCTGGTCGTGCTCGACCACGATGACGGTGTTGCCGATATCGCGCAGGTTGGTCATGGTGGAAATCAGCTTGCTGTTGTCACGCTGGTGCAGACCGATGCTCGGTTCATCCAGCACGTACAGCACGCCTTCCAGCGCGGAGCCGATCTGGGTCGCCAGACGGATGCGCTGCGCTTCGCCGCCGGACAGTGTCGCGGCCGAGCGGTTCAGTGTGAGGTACTTGAGTCCCACGTTCTCCAGGAACGTGAGGCGGCTGACGATTTCGGCGATGATCTTCTTGGCGATGGCGTACTCGTAGGTGGACAGCGTGATGTCGGACTTCTTGTCTTTGACCGGAATCAGCCCCTCGAAGAATGTGCGCGATCCGGTCACGCTCAGGGCAGTTCCGTCCACGATGTTCTTGCCGCCGACGGTCACGCCCAGGATTTCCTTCTTCAACCTCTTTCCTCCACAGTCCGGGCAGGGGAGTTCGAACATGTATCCTTCAATCTGGCTGCGGGTGTAACTGCTCTCGGTCTCGCGGTGGCGGCGCTCCAGGTTGGGGATCACGCCCTCGTACACGGTCTGATAATGGCCGTCCAAATTCTCGGTCTTGAACTCCACATCCAGCTTGTCGGGATGGCCGTACAGCACGACCTGCTTGCTGGCTTCATCCAGCTTCTTCCATGGCGTATCCAGCGAGAACTTCAGCTTCTGCGACAGCGCTTCCAGCGCCTGGGTCATGAAGCTCATGCGTCCGGCCGAGGTTGCCCACGGATGGATGGCACCTTCATTGATTGTCAGATCCTGGTTCGGCACGATGCTGGCTTTGTCGATCTGCAGAATGTTGCCGAGACCGTGACACACTTCGCACGCGCCATGCGGCGAGTTGAACGAGAAGCTGCGCGGTTCGATGACCGGGATGCTCAACTCCGGATTGTCCGGGTCCACGAAGCGGTCGGAGAATTTCACGATCTCGTTCGTGTCGGCATCCAGCACCGACACCATGCCTCCGCTTTTCTTCAGCGCGAGTTCCACGCTGTCCGCCAGGCGCACGCGGTTCGGGTTCGGTTTCTCGATGGTCGTTCCGTCCGACAGTTTTTCCTGCACCGGTTCGAAGTCGCGGATGATCATACGGTCGATGACGATTTCCACGTCGTGCGACTTTTTGGGATCCAGCTGCGGATCTTCGTCGCTGGTGACCACCTGTCCGTCGATGCGCATGCGCACGAAACCTTCGCGCTTGATGGAGTCCAGGATCTTCTGGTGCGCGCCTTTGCGGCCGGTGATCTGCGGCGAGAGCAGCATGATCTTCTTGCCGTCGGTCATGCCGGTGATGATGTCCACGATCTGGCTGGCCGACTGCTTCGTCAAAAGTTTTCCGGTGATGGGCGAGTGCACTTTGCCGACCTTGGCCCACAGCAGACGCATGTAGTCGTAAATCTCGGTGACCGTACCGACGGTCGAACGAGGGTTGCGGGCGGCTGTCTTCTGGTCGATGGAAATAGCGGGACTCAGGCCTTCGATGCTGTCCACTTCCGGCTTCTCCATCTGCGCGATGAACTGGCGGGCGTAAGCGGAGAGCGACTCCACGTAACGGCGCTGACCCTCGGCGAAGATCGTGTCGAACGCGAGCGTGGATTTGCCCGAACCGGACAGGCCGGTGATGACCGTCAGCTGGTTCCGCGGAATCTCCACATCAATATTCTTGAGGTTGTGCATCCGCGCGCCTTTGACTTTGATGAAATCCATAAGAAATAACGATGGACGATAGAGTCCACCATAGCCGAAAGAGCCTACACGACCGTCCACCCTTTTGTCCATGGCTGGAGGCTGGATTGGCAGGCAATCTTCAATGCCCTCCCCGAGCCCTGCCCGTTGTCCTCCGTGGAGCTTTGCCGTAGACTCTCCGTCCTTCCAGATCGTTTTTGGAAGGGATCCTTGGCAGGATTGGCGGTTTACGGATATGCCTTGAGTCTCGAATTCGAAAGGACGGGCATCGTGGACGAAGGTTGGCGCAAGGTCTACAAGCGCTTCGGGATCATGGCAGGTGCTGTGATCGTCGTTGCGCTTCTGGCAACGGCCTACCGCTGGGCGCAAAACGCCATAGCCGGGTTCAACCCGATTCCGTAGCGACGTGAGTCGGAAATGACGTTCCAAGGTTGAGCCCAATTCCGGCTCACCTCCGCCTCGAACTTTGAAATAGACGGTATCCCGCTGACCTGCCAGTCACACCCCTGCACGCGAGTGCAGGGGTTCGACATGCGTGCAGGTCTGTTTTCAGGATGATTCCGAAGTCCGGTAGCATCCTGTTGTACCGGTACAGGAGCCAAAAAACGGGGTATGCCCAAGGTCGTTGACGAAAACTCAGAATATTGGATACTATAGGCAGTTCTTTCACATGGTCGGAGGAAGCAGTTCCTCCACCGTATGGACAAGAATCAGGACACAAGAGCCCACATGGTGTGAGGTATCTATGTCCGCAGACAACATCATTTTCAGAAAGGCAGAGTCAGATGAACGCGATTCGCATGAAGGAGAGCACCCCGCTGAAGGGCAGGCTGCTCGCGGTGAGCCCGGACGGGAAGAAGCAGGTCGTGATCAACGAGGGCAACAGCGGCATGTCGGTGTACATCACGAACGGGACCGGCGTCAGCCTCTACAAGTACCTGCTGCACTTCAACAACTCGTTCCAGTCGCTCGCGCTGGCCGCCGTGATCCACGCCGACAACGCCACCCTCGTCGCCATCAACGCCGGCGGCTGGGTGGAGTTCTGGACCCTCGGCGACCCGGACTCCGAGCGGGGGATCGAGTTCAAGGTCGAGAACGTGGAAGCGCCGGTGGCGATGGCCCTGAACGCGGACAAGACGCTGGTAGCGCTGGTGGACAAGGACGGCACGGTCGTCGTGGTCGCGGCGTCCGACGGGTACGAGGTCAAGCGGTTCACCCGCTTGGTCGACAACCCCTCGGGCACGTGGTTCGCCGGCAACGTCCTCTACGCCAGCTCGCCGACGGTGGTGAAGCAGATCGTGATTAGCTAAACCATCGTCGCCAGAGTTGCTTCCTCCGGCTGAAAGAACACCCAAGCATTTCAGCCCTGTACCGCAAGGTATAGGGCTAGTTTTTTGTCAGGCGGCTTTGCGCAGGCCGACACCCTGTGTGAGAACGTCGTGGTTTTTTGCCACGCCCGTCCGCATTTCCGGTGTCATGTGGACATTCAGGTTCCGCAGCCGCAAGAGATTGCCGGTGAGCTCTGTAAGCATGTCCCGCATATCAGCCGCTATGCGCATCCGTGCCTCGACGAACGGATCATCAGGTCCCATCTCGATCAACTGCTGCATATTGCACAACACGGCGATAGTACCGTTCAGCGTGTGTATCATCTGGGGAATGCGTTCGCGCATTTGGTTTGCCAGATCTGCTTCCAGGTTGCCCAGACGTCTTCGCATGTCCGCGCCGGTGCCGATCCCCAGTATCAAGATGCCGTTGATGCGGTTGAGTATGCCCTCGGTGTACCGTTCCATTTCCCGTTGGATGCGCTGATATTCCATGTTCAGCTCGTGGCGCTTCATAGTCCCCTCCATGCTGAAATAGTGTGGGCTTGCCGGCAGCCGCAACACCGCGATTTGCATTCGCGCTTGCTCTACCGATCTGGCAAGGCATGCGAGTGTGCCTTCAAGCCTGTCAAACTCCATCTCCAGCGCCTTCGGATCCTCCCGAAGGAAGTCGCGTGCCGTGCCGGTGGTGTCGGTGAGGTACATAAAAGGTGCGGCGTCAGGCGGCAGCGGCAAGGGTGTCGCGTGCATGCTCGAAACGCTCAAGCGTGTCTTCATCCAGAAAAGCCCGGAGATGAGGAAGACCCAGGATATTTGCAAGTCTGGCCTGCAGGTCAGTACGGATTATCTCTACTCCACTTGCTCGGTCAGGATCGAGATCGTCATCATGGGCATACGCCACTGCAAGAAGCCGGTCATTAATCTTCGGGATAGCTTCAGTCATCGCATCCCGAAGAAATTCATATGTCTGTCCACGGAATTGCGTCAGATACGACTGAGTATGCCCGGAGAGAAGATACGCACGCGGAGATGCAAGAATCGAATCGATCAGAGTCAGAAATCCGTCGATCAGCCTTTCTACTTCTCTTTCCTGTTGATGACACAGTTCGGCGAGTTCCAAAGGCATTGGCCTTCCGGTTTCATAAGCCCGCGTGACAGTTTGGTCCAGGCTCGTGCCTTGTCGCCGTGTTAATTCAATCAGTTGGCGGATTTCCGTATCGGCAGCCTGAACCGCATTCACAGACTCAATCTCGAAGTGGTCAGCCGGCGGGTGTTTCAGATAGGGAAATGCGAGCATGCGTGTATGAAAATTATGCGGCTACATATTCGGTAACATCTTCCTCCACCCTTACAGGTCGCGCGCTTCCGATCTCCAGCACGTGGTACAAATCGGACACCAGACCTTCTTCGTCGTGCGTCAGATGCGAGCGCATGTGTGCCAGCTGCATCAGATTGCCAACCTTGTCGCGCATGATCTCGCGTGTCATGAGTATGTAGCGTTCGGCCTCCAGCCGCTTCTCGATTCCTTGCGTCCGGAAGTCGCCCATGGTTGCGATTGCGTCCATGTCCCGGTGCAGACTTTCCACGGTGTCGACAGTCTGACCCTGCAACCAGGCAGAAATATCCGCCCGGAAATCCGGCAGTGTCTCCATCACATCCTCAGGAATGCCGGCATCACGCGACTGGAGCATCCGGTTTATCAGGATGACGAGCGTATTGTATTTCCTTTCCAGCTCGCGAACGTCGCGCATGTAGCACACGGCGGAATGCTCGCTGGGGCGTATGCACGAACCCTGTGTCCAGAGCGCCTGGAGCGCTTCGTGATGTGAGATTCTGGAATTCAGCTCTTCGCATTCCAGCATCAGAGCGTCGAATGTTTCGACCATGGATGGTTCGCAGACGTCTGCCCCAAGATCGTCAAAATGGTGATGCTCCAGCGTTTGCATATGCGCATCCTTCATTGTTGGCAATGCAGGGTCAATCATTCGTCACAGACCAGCCAGTTCAGGCCTAGAGGATGCTGAAATGTCATGTATGCGGTATTGTACAAAATTCAGAATTATTGTAGTATGGCATACCGGTCTTTTTTCCATCGGTCTGTAGGTAGCGGCTTGAGCCTGAGATTCATTCTTCAGGGGCAAGCGTCCTGCCTACGGAATATCGAGCTGCCGCTGGGCGCATCTTCGTGATGTGTCGACCGGCGGCTCGATTGGAAGTCCGCCTGTGCAAACCCAAGGTGTGCCGTGCGAGAAGATCGTCGTTGGCGGATCGGTCTGTGTGTCGTGGTGTGCGTGAGTGCAGTGGGTGTTTGGTATTTGCTCACGCAGACCCCGCAAGCCCAGCGGAACAGTCTGAAACGTGAACTCACGGAGTATCGGAGCGCGAGTCAGCGCAAGGCCGCCCTAAAGGCCTACCGCGTCGCGGCCGACGCGGGCTGGCTCGAGAACGCCCCGGACGTCCGGCAGCAGTACAAGCAGTTGGGCGATAGACAGGATCGAGCCGTTCGGTTGTTCCATGACGTGTACAGCGCCGTGACGCAGGAAGCGCACCGGCGGCTGCGGGCGAAGGGTATCCAGATCCCGCTGGACCAGCCGTTCGGCGACGACTTCAAGCGCGAACTGGAGCCGGTGTGGGTCATCCATGAGATGATCACCGTCGATGGGCAACTGAACCTTATGGACCTGCGGATCCACTGGGCGAATCGGAGTGAGGAGCACGACAAGGCCTACACGCCCGAGAAGCTCGAGGAAGACCGTAAAAGGTTCACGGAGCTGAAGTCGCTCATGAACGCGTTGCTGGCGGACTGAACCGGAGCAGGACGGCGCTGACGAGAGTCAGTGCAAAAAAGGGCGGCAGTCATCTGATTGCCGCCCCCGTTCTGTGTGCCTAAATTATTTCATATTGATGAACATCCGCTGCATGTCTTTGCGCGCTTTGCGCATGGTCATGCCTGCGATGAGTGCAGAGACGCCCGAAAGGACAAGCACGGTTGCGACGATGTATGCCAGCAGTTCGGGCGCCGCGAGGATCGCAAGACCGAACACAATGAGCAGTATGCCGCCGGTGATCATGGACGAGCCGAGCCCGCCGCCAAGAAGAAGTTGCATGCCCGCAGTATACCTTATTTCTTGCGCCGCTTCGTTCCGTTTTTTCTTCGTCTGGCGAGAGGCGACAGCAGCACCCCGGCAATGACTATCAGCGCGATCAGGTTGATCCAGTTGGCGATGTGCTGGTCTACCGACTGCCGCCAGGTGGTTCGCTCGCCGCGGGTAAATCGTTCCAGATTTTCCTTGTCGTTGACGGGTATGAGAATTGAACCGTTGCAACGGTTCTCGCGGTCGTTTGCGTAGCAGGCAGGCTTGATCATGTTGTAGTGCCCGTCGTGTATATCGGTCACCGGTCCGGGTTGCAGTGCAGGTTCTACCGGCGTCTTCACCCACCAGAGCAGCGCGTCGTTGCACAGCATGCCGGTCGTGCCGTTAAAGTCGGTGTGATCGGGCACAACGGTCGTGATCGGCCTGGAGAGCAAGCCGTCATTGTCGATCGAATTCATCATCGCCGCATACGGTGCGTACGGCATGGAGCGCCACACCTGCGCCGCCGGCCGCGCATTCACGGCGTAGAACATGATCACCGTCAGGACGGTCAGTCCGACTGCGACCGCATTGCCTCTGCGTTGCTTCAAATGTCCGGATGCAGCTGCCAGTCCGGCGATGCCGGCCAGAATCATCGGCAGCGTGAAGACGAACAGGAACCGCGATGACACCCGCATAGACGATAGCAATGGCACATGACGCATCAGTTGCGGAAGAGGGGGAATGCCACCGGCCAACAGGACCATCGCCGACGCGACGATGACGACGTACAACAGGATGTCCCATCGCCGTGTATTTTTTCGCAGCATCCACGCCGCCGCGATCATTCCGACGATCACTGCCGGTGATATGAACATCGCGTACTCATGCAACAGCCAATAGGGCAGTCCGGCATAGAGTGCTTCATCCTGCGGCACCGCCCACAATGCGGTAACGATGTAGTGCATCGCCGCGGGTATCGATGGCAGAGAGCTGTACAACGCGCTTCGCGGGAACACGCGCATCAGCTCGTACACCGCGACGCATTTGCTGAGCACCAGCAGCAAAGACACGATGCCGCACCATGCAGCCCGGCTCAGCAGCTCTTTGCGCTTCGGCACCGCACGCGGCCATATCCATAGCGCAGGCAAAAACAGCAGCACGGTCATCGCGAAGAAGATCATCGTCAGATACCCCGCCGAATAGACGATCGCGGCTGACAGCAAAGCGAATACGGACGCCCGTTTGACGTGACTCCAGCCGGTGCGCTGTTCCAGCAGCAGCCATAACATCCAACCGATGAGCGGCATGCCCGCCATCTGCACGTGACCGGCAGCCGCGTGCATCGCGAAGAACCCGTGCGCGGTCATGGTCGCAGCCAGCACGTGGGCCCATGCGCCGTTCATGCGCATCACGTCACGTCCGAAGAATTGCCATCCGGCGTATCCCGCGATCATCGCCAGCGCTACCCATGCCAAAAGTGCAGTCATCGGATCGGTCACAAAGACAAGCAGCTGCGGCAGCGAGTAGAAAATATCATTCGGATTGCCGTACACCGCGCTGCCTCCGCAGAAGTGGGGCGCGTAGTACATCGGCGTGACCCCCTGATGCAGGATGTGAAACTTGCCCTCGAGCAGTGCCGGGACGAAAAACGGGAAGTCGTGACCCAGATCCGGAAAACCGCTCAGCACCATCACAAGCAACATTCCCGCCAGAACGAACGGTGTCAGCCAAAGCAGCCAGGCAGCCTTCATGCGCATGGCGCCGATTGTAGCGTACGGGTGTAGAATTTGCGCATGTCACGCGCAGTCCGGATTCACGTGATCGGCAAGGTGCAGGGAGTCTGGTTTCGCGACTCCACGCGCAAGTACGCCACCGGACTCGGTCTGACCGGCTTTGTCAGGAACGAGTCTGATGGCTCTGTCTCTATAGAGGCGCAGGGGGATGAGGCGGCAGTTGCCCAGCTGATCGAGTGGTGCCATACCGGCCCGCCAAACGCCAAAGTCGAGCGGGTCGACGTCACCGAAGGCAGCGCAAGCCTTTGCGAAGATTTCCAAATTCAGTGGTAGGGAAAACGCCCGTTTTCTGGTATAATATTCGTTATGGGACTCTTCTCCAAAATGTTCGGCGGGACCAAAGACCCGTCCAAATCACAGTCATCGAATTCTCACAGCCAGCCGGCTCCATCCAAAAATCCGGCGCAGCCGTCGTCACAGCAGCCTACCAGGCCGCAGGATCCTTCCAAGAATCCGAATCAGCCCGCGGCGCCTGTGCGCACCGAGACCCCTCAGACTCCCGCGCGCCCCTCGCAGCCGGTCAAGGAGCAGCCGAAGATCCGCACCTGGAAGTACGTGATCAAGGCGATCTATATGGAAGATGCCGAAAGCCGCACAAAATTTCTCGACAGGATCGCGTACAAGGCAAATTACGAAAATAACTTCAACCATGAACACGTCCCTCACAATGATCCCCATCATTTGTATGCGCTTGTCGGAATGGACACCGATAAAAGCAGGATACATATCGAGGTGAAAGGCACCGACAAGGATGTGGAAAGCTTCATCGATTGGGTTCTCAGATTGAGGGAATTCAAGACGCATGCCACGGCGGTTCATCTGAAGACGGAGATCTTCTCGAGCATGAGCAGGTCCGGCTTGGACTCCAAGCACTTCGACGGTCCGTGGTCCCGCTGAAAAGAGCCCGATGACGTTCATCGGACCCTTTCGGAATATCTTTTTCGGCAGAGTTATTTTTTCGTCGAGAAGATGCTGTCGAAGCGCTGGTAGAAGTACGAGGCTCCCACCATCAGCAGTCCGGTGCATACAGATGCGACGGTGCGGGTGAGCGGCTCGAACACCGCGAAGTCGACCAGCAACAGTTTCACCGTGATCGCTCCGAACAGACCGATGGAGAACCGGCGCAGCATCTTTTCACGCCAGCCGAAGCCGGAGGCCATCGCGGTCAGCGCGGCGATCGCCCACCAGATGGAATGCAGCAGTCCGTCGTCACTGCTGCCGCGCAGGAACATATCGATCGCGGCAGTCATGCCTAGCATCACCATTCCGCCCTTCAGCAGATTGTGTTCTTTGCGGACCGTTCCCACAATCGCGAGCCCCATCGGCAACACCGTCCAGAGTATGGTCTCGAAGAATGACGAGTCACCCGAGGCGATCATCATCAAATCTTTCAGCAGGGGGATGAACAGCAGCAGAACACCTGCCTTCAGCAGACCTTTGAAGTTCCAGCGCATCGCCACCGCGATCGTTACGAGTCCGAAGACGATCCACCATGCGCCGAGTGTGCGGGCTGTCGTCAGGTCACCCCAGTGATCCCACGTCTGCATGTGGAGAATTTCGGACGTGCCGTGGATCCACACCTGTGCCATTGCGGCGGCTACCAGCAACCATCGCAACGAGGGAATGTTGATCTTGTATTCGGTTTTCTCAGCCGACAGCCAGATGACGGTAGATGCCAGTGCCAGCAGCAACAGCGATGCGACAGTCCATGCATGGAAGAATGGCGTCACTTCGACCCCGCCGAATATCGCCAGCGGCGACACGTCGGACATGAACAGGAAAATAAAGACGAGTGCTTGCACGAACAATGACATCGCCAGCCATACGGCCGATCGCACCATGGTGAATGCAAACACACAGATACCCGCGAATGCCAGGTACACGAACGCCAGGTGCAGGCTGACACCAAACTGCAGCTGGGTTGCCTCGAAGCTGACTGCGCAGAAAGCGATCAGCGCCAGGGCAGCGTGCAACAGGTGCATCATGACGTTTCTGTCGTCGGCAACCACCAGATCATCGGATAGTTTTTTACTGAGGAACAGCCATCCCGCAACCGATGCGAATACGGCGTAGCTCTGCATCGCCCAATCCGACGCGAACGGGCGCCAGTCGGTGCTGCCAAGCAGCGGCATGTTGATGGACAAGAAGATGAGCGAACCGATCAGCAGGATGTAGCTGGTGTGCCACAGGCCCGGGCGGCGGAGCTTAACCGCGAGCCACAGCACCAGCACCGAGAGCGGAGCCCAGCCTGCGGCGACCCATTCGGGCTTGAGTTCCACGTACACCGCGAGCGCGGTGAGAATCACGCTGGCGACCAGGTACGTGTTCACCAGCACGCTGTCTTCCGGCCGGCGCAGCAGCGCCAGCGAGGAGTAGCCGATGTAGACGGCTGCGAGCGCGACGCTCAGCAGCGCAGTGTCGTGACCGCCGAATCCTCCAAGCGCGTCGTTGACCGCAGCGAACACCGCGACCGCGTTGGCCACGATCAGCAGCACGTCGTCCTCCTGAGCTTTTTCTTTCAGGCGGAACTGGTACAGCAGAGGCAGCGCGCCGAAGATGATGAAGAATCCGATCGCTATGACGATCTGATGCGCACTGGTGATCAGCATGTCTGCCGGGTAGATAGTGCCTGCCAGGTACAGATGCGTGAGCGCGAATGCGGCCAGGTTCAGCCAGCGCCAGCGCTGATACCATGCCAAGCCAAGGACGCCCATGGTCAGGATCGCCAGATACACGGTCAGCATGCCCGGCGCGAGCGAAACGTTGTTGATGATCATCGGGGTCAGGTAACCGCCGAGCATGGCGAACCATGCGATGGTCTGGGCCTTGTACCGCACCGATGCGAATGCGCCGAGCGCGGTGATCGCGCTGTACAGGATCATCGCGACAACCGGAGACAGGCTCAGTCCGTAGTTGGCTTGCAATGCCGGACCGTACAGGACGTGCGCGGCCCATACCGTGAAGTACAACATCGTCAGGCCGCCGCCGGTGAATGTATGCGACCACTGGTTGTAGCGCGACTGGTGCCACTCGCCGAACGCGAGCAGGCCTGCGCCGAGCAGTCCGCTCAGGACCAGACGTCCCATCTCGTCCAGATAGCCGCGGTCGATGGAATACTTCAGGAAGATCGCCATACCGATGAGCACGATCACGATGCCGACTTTCTGCAGCAGCTTCTTGCCGACCCACTCTTCCCAGTCGATGTCCGGTGCTTTCCACTCGGGTTTGGATTTGGTTGCAACCGGCGCAGGTGCGGATTGCTTCCAGCTTCTCTCCGGCAGCTCGGTCTTCACCGTCTTGGTGACAACCTCAGTCTGGCCCACCGGCTGATGCGTGAACATTGCATCGATCTCTTCGCGGCTCGGGACATAGCCGTGTTCTTCTTCGTACTGCCGTAGCGCCCCGCTGATCCTGTTGATGCCCACCAGGCACAGCACCGACGGAAGAACCGAGAACAGGATGCTGCCCAGGCTGATATACCTGTAGGTGATGCCGAACAGCTGGTAGACCATCAGCATGATGAAGCCGAATGTCAGCCAGTTCAGGCCGCTTTTGATAAGGCCGAGATACGCCGGAGCAGGGGAGCTACGCGTTTCCATGGGGGAGGAGGGAAGAAGAAAGAGAGTCGATGATGCGTGAGAGTTTTCCGGACGTGTCGATGAAGTCGCGTTCGTCGATGTGCATGTCGCGCAAGTCCCGTGTGACCGCGTCGAACGCTTTTTCAACCAGGACTTTTCCGCGTGGTGTGAGCGTAATGTACTGCACGCGTGCGTCACCGGTACTGGCTGCCCGGTCGATGAGGCCCTTCGCCTGGATGCTCTTCACCAGCTGGGCAACCGACGGGGCGGTGGAGTGCATGCGCTTGCGCACTTCGCGCGCAGTCAGATCCGGCGTGTTGCGGATGATGCGCAGCAGCGTGTACTCGGCCACGGTCAAGCGGAAAGGGGAGAGCACCCGTTCGGCATTCCTGCGTGCGAGCGTTGCTGCGAGCGTCACGCGCCGGAAGAATTCTTCGCCGGGATGGACCAGTCGTTCAGACATGCCATAATATTAGTTAGGTTAACTAACTAAGTCAAGCCATCTTCGTCCTGCGGGACTACGCCGGGCCAAGGCACCATCAGCAGATCGGCAGACCGCTCCTGGGTGCGCCGGAGGCCGTTCCGGGCCGCAGCACGTACGTCACACATCCGCAGCGTGCCGGGTTTACCAGGCTCAGCGCGGCTGTTGCAGTGAATATCGGCATGCCTTTCAGACCGCCCCAGCCTCTGCCTTTGCCGGCGCTCATCGCACACACAAAGAGGATGTCACTGAACATCGGATGCACCGATTCCACATGCAGTCCGTTGCGCTCGGCGATGATGCACATGGAGTCGGGCGTGAAGTGATGGATGTGGCGGGGGACGTCGTATGCGGTCCAGCGTGTGCCGAAGCAGCGGGCGTCCAGGCCGGCCGGATTCGGAACATTCACGATGCAGACGCCGCCCGGAGCCAGCAGCTCTGCACATTTGCGCAGCACACGTTCGGCGTCGTGAATGTGCTCGAGTGAGTGCCAAAAGGTGATCGCATCGAACGACCCGGACTGCATCGCGAAGATCGCATCCGGTTCCACCGGCATCACTCCGGTTTCCTGTTCGCACATCCGCCGGGCGGACTCCATCAGTTCAGTGCCTGCGATCTCCCATCCCCCATCCCGCATCGTCCGCAGAAAGAGCCCCGTTCCGCAGCCGATATCCAGCACGCGCGGTGCGGGTCCAGCCGCAAATCTGTTCAGAAACCGGCGTTTACGTTTCAGTCCGGCATTCCGTATCCACCGCCCGACAATGCCCAGAATGCCCGACGATTCCTGGTAGTGCGACAGGTAGCGCGGTGAATCGTAGTATCTGCCGATATGTTCTATCGGCGGCGCATCGACCGTGACCCCGTATCCGCATCTGCCGCACGTGGCGATGGTGAACGTTTCATCCGACACTTGCGGGTCGGCATGCGTCACACATGATGACACATCGGCATTGCAGACCGGACACGCGCGGTGTTTTGGAAGTTCCGACATCGTGTTGTAGCATGCGCAAACGAACGCCCCATTGCAATGACTCACTCCAGCCGCCGCCCGGCAGTCTCAGTCCTCATCCTGAATTTCAACGGCCTGGAAGACACGCGCGGGTGCCTGCACTCGCTCATCGCTGACGGTTGCCCGGACAAAGAGATCATCGTGCTGGATAACGGTTCTCACCGCGACGAAGCGGCGATCCTCCGCACCCAGTTTGGCGAACAGGTTCGCATAGAACGCAGCGATGTGAATATGGGATACGCCGGCGGCAACAACCACGCCGTCCGGTTGGCGCGTGCGGAACGCGTCGTGTTTCTGAATAACGACACCGAGGTCACGCCAGGCTGGCTGGATCCCCTGATGCAAGCCATGGATGCGGAACCGGACATCGTTGCCTGCCAGCCCAAAATCCGTTCGCTCGATGACCGTGCGCGGTTCGATTACGCCGGTGCATGCGGCGGATACATCGACTCGCTCGGCTATCCTTTTTTGCGCGGACGCGTGTTCGGCAACATCGAACGCGATGCCGGACAGTACGACACGCCTGCAGATATCGATTGGGCCAGCGGTGCATGCATGCTCATGCGCCGTAACGAATTCTCCGCTGTCGGCGGATTCGACGAACGGCTGTTCGCGTACATGGAGGAAGTCGATTTGTCGTGGCGTTTGCGCGCCGCCGGCATGCGTATCCGCTCGGTGCCGTCATCACTGGTCTACCACCGCGGCAACCGTGCGTGGCGTGACATGCCGCGTCGCAAGCGGTTTCATGAACACCGCAACAATCTGGTCATCCTGCTCAAAAACCTGCCAGCTCCTTCGCTCATGCGGGTGATCCCTCTCAGACTCGCGCTGGAATGGATCGCCGCGGCGCGCTACCTGCTGCGTGGCGAAATCTCCGATGCCGTCGCTGCCGTGCAATCATTCTTCTCGTTCCTCGTTCTGGCTCCCGGCATCGTGTACGCGCGTGATGCGCAAGCACCGACCGTCGGCACCATGCGCGAATGCGTGCTCACGGCGTATTTTCTCCGCAGACAACAGACCTTCGACAGCATCGTTTCTCAGCCCATCGGCGGTACCAGCACCACCAGCGTCGCAGCGCTGCAGGCGAATGCGATCAGAGCCGCTGCACCGAGCGCCTTCGCGCGTCCGGGCAGAAGGCGGGCGCCGGTCACGGCGAAGAACGCGAGCGGCAAAATCAACGGAAGTGAAAATCTGAAGTCTTGCGTGGAGGTGGTCGGGTGCAGTCCGTTGTAAACCGCCGCCGCCAAAAACAGCGTGATGCCGATGACTGTCATCGGTTTGGCGAACGGCTCACGCCACCCCTTCAGCAATCCGAATGCCGCCAGCCCCATCGTGCAGAACAGCGTCAGCATCAGCAGTTTGGCCAGCTCGAGCAGCCGGTAGAAATTCCAGAAACCGAACAGTGACGAGCGCGTGAAGTATTCCAGGAAGAACTGCGGATCCCACATCGACGGGAATAAATTCACAAACGGGTTCCGCAGCAAGCGCAGCGGATTGAACGTTGCAAAGTGCTGCAGCGACGCGACCATGCGCAATCGCGGATCATCCCCGTTGCTCGGCAGCAGCAGGCGGTGGAAATCGTGCTGCTGATACCGCAACGCCGCCAGCCATCCGGCCATGCACAGCGTGATCAGGGTGAAACCCAGCACCAGGCGGATTTTTTTCCGTGCGGGGATTCCGTCCCGCATCAGCAGGCACAGCAGCAGTGCCGGGACGAGCGCCAGGCTGCTCCATCGTGTTAGCATCCCCAGCCCCAGCAGCACGCACGCCGCGTACCAGTCGCGCGGCCGCGCGGTTTTCCACCACAGCAGCAGTGCCGCGCAGAACAGGAACGCCAGCAGGTGCGACAACGCTTCATTGGAGATGCGCCCGGACAAAAACACCAGGCTCGGGAATGCGGCGGGGATCGCCAGGAATATCGCGGCCTGCATGCGCTGACGTTCGCCGAACAGCAAGAATGCCATCCATGCGCACACTGCCAGCGTCGCGATGGACAGCAGCAGCGAGTACGAGCGGATGTCTTCGATCGCCGTGGTATACGTGTTCCCCAACCATTTATCGGCCGTCATCACCACGGCGCCTCCGACATAAAACAGCGGCCCCTGATGAAACTCCCAGCCTTTGTCCGCCTGAGGAACGCTCCACGTATTGGTCATGTACCGGACGTATTCCAGATGACCCAACGTGTCGTATTCCCGGACCGAGTACGGGGTCTGCAGCATATAGACGATCCGCAGCAGACTGCCGGCAATGAAGATCACTGCGATCCATGTCTTCAGCTGGCGCGGGCCCCAGTGCCTTTCCAGCGCGAAGCCGGCGAAAGCCGTGAGCAACACCGTGCAGCATGTGCCGATGAACCACAGTCCCGGGATCGGGTGGCGCATCTTCATCAGTACGATCAGCAGGATCACCCCAGTGACGAACACGCAGACGTCGATGCCGATGAGAACGTCGCGTTTGTGTTGCTGGGTGGAATTCCGCATTGCGGTTCTCACTGTAGCACACGGCCCCGGGCGAATTGGGGTAGAGTAGCGTTCGTTCATGCCGCATACGTCACATGCACCGCTCCGGCAACGCGCACTGTCCGCAGCGGGTTTTGCTTTCGCCGGAACATGCATCATGGTGCTGCACCTGTTCATCATGATGTCATTCGCGAAAGGCGACACCATGCGGAGCAGGTATTATTCGTTCTTTCAGTGGGATTCCGTGTGGTTCGCCAGCATCATGGAGGACGGCTACAAAAGCAAAGTCCCGCCCGTTCCGCAGGATCATCCGATCACGTCCAACGTCGCATTTCTTCCGGCATACCCGGTCAGCGCCCGGATCATCCGGTTTGTCTCCGGCATGCCGGTCGCACTCTCGTTGCTCATCGCGGCGCAGATGGCCACCGCCGTTTTCTGGACGTACGTGCTCCTCTTCCTGCGTCGTTGGCAGGTGCCGTTCTGGTTGTCGGTTATGACGGTGATCACCATTCTTTCGTATCCCTCATCATTCTTCCTGCTCACGGCATACTCCGAGCCGTTGCAGATGGCATCGATGCTGGGCTTCTTCTACTGGATGAGCGCCGGGCTCACCCGTCGCAACTGGATTCTGGCCGCGGCACACGGCATCGTCATGAGTTCGTCACGTCTTGTCGGCGCGCCGCTGGCTCTGTTGCCGTTGATGTACGCCCTTTTTCCCGATCACAAGTCCGGCCGTATGGTGACACGCTGGCTGTCGCTGGCCACGGTGTCGTCGCTGGGGATTGTCGCATTTCTGCTGTTCTGCAAACTGCGGTTCGGCACGTTCGCGCTCTATTTTGAATCGCTGCGCATCGGCTGGTATCACGAGACGCTGCCCTGGTCGCCGTTCGATGCGCGTTTGTACAGGATGATGATGCCCTCGTTGCCGTTACACGGTGTCTGGGAATTAAATCGCTTCGTCGTGCCGTTTTCGGCGGTGCTTATCATCCTTGCAAGCCTGGTTGAAGTATCCCGCAAGGCCGCCGACCGCAGCCGCGACATACTGTTGCGTGTGTGTTTCATCCTTGGCGCCGCAGCTTGCCTGTACATGCCGATTGCCGGCTACTACACGCGCGGACTCAACGGCCTTGTCCGGTACACGCTTCCGGTGTTCACACTTCTCGTGTTGGCATTCGTCCATCAATCCCTGACCCGCCGGTGGCTGAGAACAGTGCTGCTTATCATTCTGCCGATTGCGGCATTCTGCATGCTGTTCTGGCAAACCGAGCTGGTGCGGGGTTTTTCGAACGGGAATTGGGTGGCCTGATAGAGACTATTCCGGGGTGAAACAGGGTTTCCTTTGCTTGACTTCATGCCTTCCGGGGGTATTCTTGCAACGCAATGCGAAACACTGTTGCAGTTGCGGCTCTGAAGCGAAAAGAGACGGTTATCACCGCCTCCGTCGCTGCTGTGGTCACTGCGCTGGCCGGTTTTGCATGGTTTTATTTTTTTACGGCCTAACATCTATCTCTCTAGAACATGCTCACGCTTCCCTCTAGAGAGGAGGCGGGCTTTTCATTTTTATGCTCATCGTTCTCAAGGAAAAGAACAATAACGCGCTGATCTCGCATCTGCAGGATCTGCTCCAGAAGAAGTACGGTTGCCCGTCCCACATCATCGGCAACAACAATCGCGTGCTCGCCGTCACCGGCGATACCGCCGCGGTCGAAATCCAGTTCATCGAGGGTATCGACGGCGTCCGCTCGGTTGACCGCGTCGACCGTCCGTACAAGTTGGCCAGCCGCGAACGCAAGAACCGCACGCTCATCAAAGTCTCGGACACGTGCGTCATCGGCGATCCCGGGTCCCTCGTCATCATGGCCGGCCCGTGTTCCATCGACTCCGAAGGGCTGCTGGACGAAACCGCTGCGATGGCCAAGGCACGCGGCGTGAGCATCTTCCGCGGCGGCGCGTTCAAACCCCGCACCGGACCCTACTCATTCCAGGGTCACGGGGAAACGGCGCTCAAAATGATGAAGAAAGCCGGTGAAAAACACGGGCTCGCAACCATTTCTGAGATAATGAAGGCGGAAGATCTGCCGCTGTTCGAAGAGTACGTGGACATGTTCCAGGTCGGCGCACGCAACATGCAGAACTACGAACTGCTCAAGGCGCTGGGCAAATCACGCAAGCCGGTGCTGCTGAAGCGCGGATTGGCGGCCACGCTGGAGGAGTGGTTGCTCGCGGCGGAATATCTCCTGAAAGGCGGAAACGAAAACGTGATGCTGTGCGAGCGCGGCATCCGCACGTTCGAGGAAGAAGTGCGCTTCACGCTGTGCCTGGGTTCCATTCCGGCGCTGCGCGAAATGACCCACCTGCCGATCATCGTCGACCCCAGCCATGCGATGGGAAAGACACGCTGGGTGAAAGACGCGTCGCTCGGCGGCGTTGCGGTCGGAGCCGACGGTTTGATCATCGAGATCCACCCGCGCCCCGAGGAATCCGCATGCGACAGCGCGCAGCTGCTCGACAACGAACACTGGAACGACTGTATGGACGGCATCACGGCAGTTGCCAAGGCGCTTCACAAGAAGGTCGTCTAGGATGTGTCTGTCACGTGCTCCTCTATGACTCTCATCACTCTTACACCTCCGGCCCGCCAATCTTCCACCGCGATCCACATCGGTCCCGGTGTCCGGAGCAAAATCCGCAACCTGGTCGACGGCTTCGGATCGTTCGGCAGCGTCGTGATCTTGTCCGATCGCGGCGTGCGCGACATCGCTGACACCGTGGAGCTCACCATTCCGGGCGCGAAGCGAATAGAAGTCGCGAGCGGTGACGCGTCCAAGTGTCTGGCTGAAACCGAACGGATCACGTCCGAGATGCTGAAGATGCAATGCGACCGGTCGACGTTGCTGGTCTGCGTCGGCGGCGGCATGATCACCGATCTGGGCGGATTCATCGCGAGCATCTACATGCGCGGCATCGCGTGTGTATCGGTGCCGACCACCATGCTCGGCATGGTCGACGCGGCCATCGGCGGCAAGACCGGCGTGAATCTGGGCGAAGCCAAGAACATGATCGGTATCATTTCGCACCCGCGCGCGGTGATCATCGACACCGAGCTGGTCGACACGTTGCCAGAGCCGCAATTGCGCGAAGGTCTGGTAGAAGTCATCAAAATCGCTGCGGTTGCGGATGCGCAGTTCTTCGCATGGCTGGAGCAGCTGATGGGCGATGTTCTCAAGCGTGAACCGAAAGCCATACACGAATGCGTCGAGCGCGCCGCTACCCTGAAGTCGCGCATTGTGGAACAGGACGAGCAAGACACGTTCGCGCGTCTCGCACTCAACTTCGGTCATACCGTCGGTCATGCGGTGGAAACGGCATCCGGTTTCCGGTTGTCGCATGGCGCGGCCGTGAGCATCGGCATTGCCGCCGAACTGACGATTGCAAAATCCCCGGCGCGTGAGCGCATCACCGCACTGCTCGCAAAAATCGGCATGCCGCTCACGCTGCCGGCCGAGTACAGCGCCGAGCAGCTGTGGAAGCTGATGCGCACCGATAAGAAGAACGCCGCCGGTCAGGTTCGTTTCGCCGTACCCACTGCGATCGGCGAGTCACATGTCCGAGCGCTGTCGGAAGCCGAATTCCTTTCCTTATTCGCATGAGCCGCGATCCCGGTCCGACGGCCGGCCTTCGAGCCTCTGAGGAGTCCTCAGGCTTTCGAAGAGTGGATCCGTTGTTCGCGCCATTGCAGGCGTCATTGCGCTTGCCCGGTTCAAAGTCGCACGCCAACCGCGCGATCATCGCCGCCTGTCTCTGCAAGGGGCAGACGACGCTGATCGAGAACGCCACGCCGTGTGACGATGTCGCGCTCATGGTCGCCAATCTTCAGAAGATGGGCTTCATCATCGAATGGACCAATAAACCGAATGGCAACCTGCGCGTCCAAGGCGGCATGCCCGCCGCACAGACGCGTCCGGTGACGCTCGACTGCGGCAATGCCGGCACGACCGTCCGGTTCCTCACGTCGTTGTGTTCCATCGTTCCGGGTGAGTGGATCATCACCGGCGATGTGCACATGCGGACGCGTCCGATCGCCGATCTGGTCAAAACGTTGCGATCGCTCGGCGCGCAGATCGACGATACGGCCGGCTGTCCGCCGATCCGCATCCATGGCAAGGCGCTGACCGGCGGATCGGTCACGCTCGATGCATCCAAAAGCAGCCAGTTTCTGACGTCGCTTCTGCTGATCGCGCCGTCGTTGTCCGACGGATTGCGCATCACGATAGCATCCACACTCGCATCGCCCGGCTACGTTGACCTGACAAAAAATGTGCTCAACGATTTTGGCATACAAGTAAAGAAAGAAGAGAACACATTTAGTGTTCAGCATGCTAGGTGCACATCACCCGGCAACTACGTCATCGAGGGAGACTGGAGTGCCGCCGGAGCGTGGGCGGCGTTGGCCGGTATCACCGGTGGCGTCATCAGCTTCGAAGGCATGAACGACGCATCGGCACAGTCCGACCGTGCGATCATCGGTGTGATGGCATCGCTCGCCAAACCCGGTGATGTCACCCTCGACTGCACCGATATTCCGGACCAGGTGATGAACATCGCGGTGCGTGCCGCGTTCCGGCAGGGGACTGTTACCGTCAACGGAGCCGCAAATCTCAGATTGAAAGAGTGCGATCGTTTGGCTGTCATCACGTCAGAACTGAAAAAGGCGGGGATTGATATCAAGGAGCATCCGGATGGAATCATTGTTCGCGGATCGGCAAATGCGAAGCAGACAAGCAGTGTCGTTCTCGACCCGCACGATGATCACCGCATGGCGATGGCATTCGCAGTACTCGGTTCGGTACGTCCGGGCATCCGCATCACCAACCCGCGCTGCGTGTCCAAAAGTTACCCGCACTTCTTCGCCGATCTGCGATCGGTCCGCAGTCAGACCAAACCGATTGCGATCGTCGGCATGCGTGCGATCGGCAAATCCAATCTCGCGCGCCGGTTGGCCTCGCGCCTCAAATTGAAATTCATCGACACCGACAAAGCGTTCGAGCGCCTGCACGGGAAGATTCCGGAATACGTTCAGAAGCACGGTTGGGATGCATTCAGAAAAGAGGAGGAACGCGTGGTTGAAACCAGTCTGCACCCGGGCAGCATTGTCTCGCTGGGCGGGGGTGCGCTGGAGTCAGATCGAACAAGAAATGTGATCAAGGAAAAGGCCGTCGTGATCTGGATGCAGGCGACTGAGGGTCTCATATTGCAGCGCCTCAAAGTCGCCAAGCGCCCAAAGCTCACCGACCTGCCCATCGAGCAGGAAGTCCGGGTGACCATGCAACGCCGCGATCCGCAGTTCCGCCAGGTCGCCACGATCTCATTGCCGGCAGAGACGCGGTTCGGCGCACAGCTTCCGACCGTCCAGAAAAAACTGCGTTCACTCGTCCATTCATCCTGATGTTCATCGTCACGCTTCCCGCATTGGCCGCATACGATCCGAAGAGTTTCGCCGATCAGGCGGCTGCAGCCGGTGCCGGTGCGCTGGAAATCCGCGGTGATCTGACGCCGGACGTGCAGGACTTCGAATCGCCGCTGCCGTTGCTGTTGGCACTGCGCGGTGCGGACGAGGAAATGATAACGCGTTTGCAGCCGGCTTTCGTTGATCTCGAATTGCACGAGCAGGAATTGCAGACACCGGTGTGGGTCAGCCGCATCGCCAGCTTCCACGATTACAAGCGCACGCCGCCGCTTGCCGAACTCAAATCTATCGCCAAGACGCTGCTCTCTCACAAGCCTGCGATCCTGAAGATCGCCACGACCGCGCTGACGTACCGCGATCTGCTCACGCTGGAAACACTGCGCCGTGAATTGGCCGGGACAACCGATGCCAAGCTTGCGATCATGGCCATGGGCCCGCTGGCACGCATTCAGCGTCTGCTCTCGCCGTTGCGCAATGAACTCACCTACACGTTCCTGTTCGACGGAGAACAGGGTGCGCTGGGTCAGGTGTCGCTGGCTGAGTACAAAGCGTTCACGCATCTGAAGCAGCCGCGCCTGTTCGGTCTGCTCGGCGGACCCGCGTGTGTCACCAGCTTGAGTCCTCTCATCCACAACATCCTGTTCAAGGCGCACGGAGTCGACGCCTTGTACACGGTGTTCCCGACCGATGATCTGCCCGCCGCATTCAACGCGCTGGCAGAGTTTGGAGTCGAAGGCTTCTCGGTCACCGCGCCATGGAAGCGCGACGCCATCGACCTGGCCGATGAAACACAGGAGATCGTCAAACGCCTGCATTCGGCTAACACACTGGTGCATGGAGATGGTGAGTGGACCGCGTACAACACCGATGTTGCAGGTGTCGTGGTCGGCTACCCGTTCCTGAAAGAGTGCGCATCGGCCGCGATCATCGGATCCGGCGGCGTTGCACCCGCGGTCATCGACGGATGCATGCAGGCCGGCATCAAAAATATCGCGGTCTATGCACGCAACGCCAATGCGCGCGGCGAACTCGCCAAAAAATTCGGTGTCGCGGAGCATCCGCTGGCGGACTTGGCAGAGGCGTCACCGGACGTGATTTTCTGCACACTGTCCGACGATATCGATGTCCCGCTGCCCAAACCGTCCGGCAAAGCGCATGCGGTTGATCTTCGCTACAACAAGCCGACTGCCTTCCTCATCGCTGCCAAAACATCCGGCTACCAGGTCCACAACGGGCTCTCGATGCTGCTGTTCCAGGCGCTGCTCCAGTTCCGCCTGTTCACCGGCATCGCGCCGAATGATGACGTCGTCCAATCCCTTCTTTCTTCCCTCTCTACCCATGGCAAGCAATAGCTTCGGTTCGCTGCTGCGGATCACCACCTTCGGCGAGTCCCACGGCACTGCACTCGGTGTGGTCATCGACGGCTGCCCGGCCGGTATCGCGCTCAGCGAGGCCGATCTGGTTCCCGAACTCCAGCGCCGCCGCCCGGGACAGAGTGCCGTGACTACCGCGCGCAAAGAGGAAGACGCGCCGACGATCTTATCGGGCGTGTTCGAGGGCAAGACCACCGGCATGCCGATCGCGGTCATCGTCGGTAACACCAATCAGAAATCCTCCGACTACGACAAGCTGAAGAACAACTTCCGCGCAGGTCATGCCGACAAAGTCTTCAGCGAGAAATACGGCCATCGCGACCATCGTGGCGGCGGACGCCAGTCGGGTCGCGAGACAGTCGCACGGGTGATCGCCGGTGTCGTGGCGCGCAAGATCCTGCCGAAGAAAACCCAGATCATCGGCCACACCAAACAGGTCGGTGACATCGTCGCGTCCTCATTCGATGCCAAAGTCATCGAGAAGAATCCGATGCGCTGCGCGGACGCCAAAGCCGGCAAGAAAATGGAAGAGTATGTGCTGAAGCTGAAGTCCGAGGCCAATTCCAGCGGGGGACTGATAGAAGTCCGCGTCATCAACCCGCCCAAGAATCTGGGCGATCCGGTATTCGGCAAGCTCAAAGCGCGCCTGGCCGACGCAGTCATGTCCATCGGTGCGGTGACCGGTTACAGCTACGGCGCCGGCTTCAACACCGTCACTATGCAGGGTCAGGACTACGTTGCCGATGCCAAGAATTTCGGCGGCATGCTCGGCGGCATCTCGACCGGGGACGATCTGGTCATCAGCGTCAGCATCAAGCCGGCCAGTTCCATCGGACAGGTCGCCAAAGAAGGACGGCACGACCCGTGCATTGTCCCGCGCGTCATTCCGGTCGTCGAAGCCATGGTTGCACTGGTGCTTGCGGATTGTTATCTGCTCCAGAAAGCCTACGAATAGTTTCCCATTCCGCATTCCCCAGCTCTCTATGAAAAACAACGACACGTCCGCCGATCTCGGCAACCTGCGCGATACCATCGATACAGCCGACTTCCTTGTGCTGCAGAGCCTCGCGATGCGCTTCAAGGCCGTGAAATCCCTGCATCCGCTCAAGAAAAAACTGAAGCTGCCGGTCACCGACAAACGCCGCGAAGTTGCATTGAAAAAAGTATGGAAGACACAGGCCAAAAAGCTCGGCATCCGGCCGGAATTTGCTCTGAAGCTTCTTGATCTGGTGCTTCGTGAATCCAAACATATCCAATCATCCAAATGAAGATCGCGACGACGCATACTGTCGGCATCATCGGCGGCCGCGGCCGTACGGGTTCGCAGTTTGCCCGCATTCTGCGCAAAGCCGGGTTCCGCGTCAGCGTGACGGGTCAGGCTGATGCGCATCGCAACCCCGCGCTCATCGCAACCTGTGACATTCTCATCTTCGCGTTGCCGCTCAGCCGATCGGCGGCATTCATCTCTGAGCTTGCTCGGCATGCCACCCGCCGCGACCAGCTGGTGCTCGATGTCAGCTCCTTAAAAGAGCACGAGGTGAAAGCCATGCTCGCGTTTCCAGGCGAGGTTATCGGCATGCACCCGCTCTTCGGTCCGTCGACCGATCCGGACGGGGAGCGTGTCATTTTGTGTCCCGCGCGGGCCAAGCAGGTCACTATCCGTTCGTTGCGGCAGCTGCTGGCCAAGGCAGGATTGAAAACGACCGTGATGAGCCCCATCGAACACGACCGGCTGATGGCCACCGTCCAGGCTATACCGCATCTGAAAAGCTTCTTCATCGCCGATGTGCTCCGTGCAGGCAAAACGGATCTGAAGAAAACACTGTCGCTGTGCACTCCCATTTACGAGCATGAATTCAACATCGTCGGCAGGTTCCTGGATGATCATGCCGATCTCTACATGCCGATCATCTTCCGTAATCCCCGCATCCTCCCGGTGCTGCGGAATATGCGGGATATCATCGATTCCTACATCGATATCGCCGAGAAGAGGGATTTCATCCGGGCTGAAAACAGGTATGCTGCCTGCAAGCGGTTCTTCAAGCCGTTTCTTACACGCGCGCGCAATCGCAGCGAGCTTTGCATCCGCGCGCTTCTTTCCAACTCCCGATGACGGCCATCTATACCCTCGGACCCGCAGGCACCTTCTCCCATTCCGCCGCCGAAACCATCTTTCCGGGCAAAGACATCTCGTTCGCACAGAACTTCGACATGCTGTTCGATGCTCTCAATCAGCATCCGGAAGCGCTTGGTGTCGTGCCGATCGAGAACAGCCTGCACGGCTCGGTCGATGAAATCCTCGATCTCCTGCGTGAATCTAAGGCCAAGATCTGGCGCATGCATGATGTGTCCATCAAGCATGCATTCGGGGCGCTCGATGTGAAAAAGATCAAGCGCGTCGCAAGCCACGCTCAGGCGCTGCGCCAGTGCCGCAAATGGCTGCGCGACAACCATCCGCTGGCCGAGCATCTTTCCACACCGAGCACGGCGGCCGCGGTGCACATGGCGCTTGCAGATGATCAGATCGGTGCGATCGCGTCCGAAGTGCTCATCAAAAAATCCGGCCTGCCGCTGATCGCGTCCGATATCGAAGGCTCCGGCAACACCACGCGCTTCGGCATCGTCTCCGCTACCGATCCGTTCCCCGGCGAGAAGCGCATGTATATGGCGATTGCGCTTCACATGCGTCCGAAGGTGGACCGCCCCGGACTGCTGCATGCATTGCTCACGCCGTTCAAGGTCTACGACGTGAATATGACCCGCATCGAGAACCGTCCCACCGGCAAGCGGATCGGCGACTACAATTTCTTCATCGACTTCCAGGGCTCCAAAGACGACGCGCGCACCCAGAAGGTTCTGGAGGAATTGAATGAGATGGCCGAGATCCAGATTCTCGGAGAGTGGTAATGCATGAGAGTTTTATTCTTGCGCATGACTGGCGCATCATTATACTTACGCCAATGTCCTCCACGCGCTCCAACGGCTTGTCCCTCGTCTGTTGTTGCTGTGCGTCGACGGAGGGCTTGAACGTGCGCTAGGAAAATAATCGCACAACTGCAGCCTTCCGCCATCCGGAGGGTTCTTTCTTCTATGACCACATTCTCATTTCGTCACCGGCAAAGCTGTACGGCGGGGAGCACCTCAGAATGCGAGGTGACTCTCCGTGTATATCGTTTTCCTATTTCTCATTTCCCACCTCACCCATGAACACCGCTACTCTCTCCAATCAGTACACATTGCCGGCATACGACGCAGAATCCGCCTCTGTCCAGAGGGCACATGCCCGTTGGGACGGCCTCTCTGTCGGAGGTCTTGCGAATCTTATAGCCGACGATGCGCTGAAAACGACCGTTGTCGACAAGAAGGTCAGATATATCGTTCCCGATGGAATTGCAGAACGGTTGACGGATTTCCTCCGTCAACTTGGTGTCCGCAGAGTGCGATATTTGCCCAGCTCCGAAGGCGTGGAAGCCCCTCCACTGCGTGATGGCGAGGAATGGCGCATCGCCGAACACGTTGCCCTGCTCCGCGCTGAAATCGACGGGCGTGTATTACAGGCAGCCTAAGAAAGGCATTTGCATGACAGTGGCGTATGGCACACACTGGCGTCATCCTTTTTCTCTCCATTGATGTCTTACAACCCTTTCGCATCACTCCCGGTACCCACGCCAGATCCGATCTTCGCCGTCACGGCCGAGGCGATCGCGGCCGGTCCGTCGGCCATCAACGGCACGATCGGTGTCGTGATGGACGAAGAGGGGAATGTCGTCACGCTGCCGAGCGTGCGCAAGGCGATCAAAGATGTGGCGGCGCAGCTGCAGGCGACTACATTCAGCTATCCGAAGCTGTGGGGCGTTCCGGCATTCCGCGAATCCGTGACACGCATGGTGTTCGAGCCGGGCACGATCACGGCTGAGATGGCCACCACCGGAGGAACCGGCGCGGTCACCATCAATCTCCGTCTCATCAAGCTGATGCAGCCGGATGCACCGATCATCCTGCCGATGCCTGCCTGGGGGAATCATCCGCCGGTCTGCCGGGCGGCAGGCATCCGCATGATCGATGTGCCATATCTGCGTGACGCGCGTCCGCGCATCGACGAATTGCTCGACGTCATCAAGCGGCAAACCGGCCCGTTCAGCCTGCTGCTGCAGGTCGGCTGCCACAATCCGACCGGCCTCGACTTCACCGCAGAGCAATGGAAAGAGATCGTCGCCGCACTGGAAGGCAAGCAGGCGATCGCGTTGCTCGATTTCGCATATCAGGGATTCATCGGCGAACCGGAGGACGACGCCAAGCCGATCCATCTGTTTATTCATGCCGGTATTCCCTCACTCATCAGCTGGTCGGCATCCAAGAACCACACCATCTACGGCTTGCGCACCGGCCTGGCTTGCGCTGTTGTAAAGGATGCGGCAATGAAGGCGACGGTCGAAGGACACTATTCCACGCTCACGCGCGGCATCCACTCGGCTGCGTCAGTGTTCGGACAGATGATTGTTGCCAGAGTGCAGGAAGCGTATCGCGATGAGTGGCTGAAAGATCTGCGCGAGGCACGCGGCATCATCAAATCCAAGCGCAATGCGATGATTCAGGCGCTGCCGCCGTCATTCAAAAACGCGCTCGATGGCGAAGGCATGTTTGCCATGCTGCCGCTGACCGCCGCACAGGTCGGACGCCTGAAGAAGGAGCAGAGCGTCTTCATGACTGATGACGGACGCATCAACATCTCGGGCATTCCCGATGCGAGAATCGGCGAACTTGGCGAGAAGATCGCGCGTGTTCTCTGACCGTGCGGCTACAGCGTGAAATCCAGAAGATCGCGGCTCAGCACGCAGAGCATGAGCAGCGTGAACAGCGCCGGATTTCCGCCTATGCGTTTGATCTGCCCGCTGAATGTGCACAGGAAGAATGCGATAATCCATCCCGCTGTCGCGATGTAGAGGCCGTTGTTGGTCGGCCAGTCGACCGCCGGATATTTCCAGACATAGGCGGCCATTCCGGCAAGTTGCAGCCCGGCATAGGCAGCAAGCATCCACCCGAATCGCAGCCAGAGCGTTGCTGACTTTCTGCCGCGCACCAGCCACAGCAATGCTCCCGCGAATGCTGCGAGTGCCATCCCCCGTGCGTACCACGTCATGTCGAGGAAGAAGATATGCGGATCGTCCGACCAGAAATGCATCCAGGTCCATGACATCTTCGTGAAGTGGACGGCCGGAGCTTTGCCTTCGGTCGCGGCGTATGCTTTGCCGTCCGAAAACAGCACCGACGTCATGAATCCGGGGATATCCTGGTCCCTGGCCTGCCGTGCGATTGTCTCCTGTTCCGGCTGCAGCCATTCCAGATTGCTGGGGAACAGCGTTCCTTCAGGAATCGCGTACCGGTTGACGTAATACGGCGACACCAGAAGCGCGGCGCACAGGCTGAGAGTTGCGGCAGACACACACCTTCGAATCATCTTTCCGCGTCCCATCGTGACTGCGACCAGTACCGGAAGCGAGAGCATGATCACGGCGTTGAACTTGGTGAGCAGTGCTGCGGCAAGCATGCCCACGACCGCCAATTTCATTGTCAGCGGATCCAGTTGCTGCGGCTCATCGCGCCGGATATCCGCGAACAGGCGTACCGAAAAATACAATACGAAGGATGCGAAGCAGAGAATGTAGACATCCAGCGTCACTGCTCTGGCGAGCGACCACTGCACCGGCATGGATGCCGCGATGTAGAGGAATGCTACTGCGGACGGTTTTCCCAGCAGTCCCAGCTGACGCAGTGTCGCGCGCAGCATCAGAAAGGCGATCACCGAGCAGGCGAAAGACAGGGCTTGTGCGCTGATCAACGTGCTCAGACCGGTCGCCAATTTCAGGAGTTTCGTCAGCAGGAACGCCATAGGCGGATGATACGAATAAAACATCTCCCGCACACCCAGACTGTGTGCCAGGTTCATGTGGTCCACCACTTTCATCTGCTCGATGGCATCGCCGCCGAACACCGTTCCCAGGTTCTGGAGGAAGAACCAGGTTTTCTTCACGATCAAAAATCCGCACAGCCACCGCTCGTAGCGCAGCCACTGGCCATCCGTATGCTGTGTGTGTGTTTGAGACATTATCAAAATAGTATACAGGAATTTGCGGTTTTAATCTAGAATGCGAAGCCTATGTTCACCGGAATCATCGAATCGACGGCTGTAGTCAAAAAGGCGGGCGGATCATCGCTGACGCTTGCGCGTCCGGCCATGTTCGACGATCTGAAAGCCGGCGGCTCCATCGCCGTGTCCGGCGTATGCCTGTCGGTCACCGCGATGGACGATGCATCGATGAGTTTCGACGTGATTCCGACCACACTGAAGAAAACGACACTCGGCGGATTGAAAGCCGGAGACACCGTGAACCTGGAACGTGCACTGCCTGCCAATGGCAGATTGGACGGACACGTGGTCCTCGGTCACTGTGAAGGCGTCGGGAAAGTGACGTCGATCACCGCCGATGGAAACGACCGCATCATCACCGTCTCTATTCCGTCCGGACTGGAGCAGTTCGTGGTTCCGCACGGATCCATTGCAGTCGACGGGGTGTCACTCACGGTTGCGGACACCGACGGTCAGACATTCTCCATCGCGCTGATCCCTCTCACACTGGAGCATACGACACTCGGGGGGCTGAAAGAGGGCGACGGCGTGAATATCGAATCCGACGTACTGGGGAGGTATGTTGTTGCCCGTAACAAGCCATCCGTCTAGCATAGCCGCATGCACGACAAGCAACCCGAATTCGGCAAGGTAAAGGCTCAACCAGATTGGAAGATCGCCATCGTGCGGTCGCTCTGGCATGGCGAGTTGACCGGTGCACTCAGTGCGGATGCAGAGACTGCATTGCTCGCCGCAGGCGTACCGGAGGACAACATCATCTTCGTGGATGCACCCGGTTCATTTGAAGTGCCGCTGTTGGCACAGGAGTCGATAGAGAACATGCAGGTGAATGGCGTGATCGCACTCGGCGTCATCATCCAGGGCGGAACACATCACGCCAACCTTCTCGCGCAGACCACAGCCACCGCACTCATGGACGTGCAGTTGCGCACCGGTGTGCCCGTCACGTTCGACATTCTGTTTGTGGATACCATGGAAGACGCGCGCAAACGTTGCAGCGGAGCGGGTGGTAAAGGCACGCTTGCGGCTCACACACTGCTGACTACTCTTGCAAAACTCAGCGAATTGCGTTCCTGAAAGCTTGTACAAGGAAAGTGTTCAATGTACCGTTCCGGTACTATCCTTTTCCTTTAACGCATGAGCCGATCTCGCTTTCTCCCGCTGCTTGTTTCTTTGACGATTTTGGCACCGACAGTCGCCGGAGCCGCCGCGAACCTCTTCAAAGACGTTCCGACCGGATTCGTCTACAAGGCGCAGATCGATGCGTTGGTTGAAGCCGGTGTCATCCACGGCAACCCGGACGGAACCTTTCGTCCCAACAATGAACTGACCCGCGTCGAGCTGCTGAAGCTGGCGTACCTGGCTGCCAACCGCAAACCCAAAGTCGCCACGGCGAAGTGTGCCTCCGACATCGAAATCAACACCTGGTACGGCGACTACGCATGCGATGCCATGGCCAACGGCATCATGCAGGGTGATGGCAAAAAGCTGGATCCCACGCGCGCAGTCACTCGTGTGGAAGCACTGAAGATCATCATGCTCGTGCTGGATATCGACGTGGAAGTGGCGACGGATTCGGACAAGTCTTTGGTGAAGTTCGCCGATCTCGACGTGAGCGCCTGGTACATGAACTACGTTGTCGTGGCTTACAAGAACGGCATGTTGCCCATCGCCGGCCAGACCGGCAGCAAGTTCTATCCGGGCAAGGCACTGCTCCGCGGAGAGGCAGCCGCGTACATTGTGAACGCGCAGAAGGCCAAGGCCCGCGTACAGGCAGCTGCAGAACAGGAAGAGGCGGCTCCCACGCCTCCGCCACCGCCTCCCGCCCAGGCGGGACCGCAGCCGGTCGTGAAGAACGTGAATTTCCCGTTCAAGGACACCGACAGGTTCTCCGGCAAGCTGACAACCAGCTACATGTTCGACATCGCGAATGACACCGTCATCAACGTGAACGCGGCCATCAGCGGCAACTTCACATCGGGCATCATCTGTCGCCTGTATCTCATCGATGCCGATGGATACTCCACTGAGTACTATCTGGGCATGCAGGAAAACTTGAGCTGCCTCATCAACGTCGCGGTCCGCCCGGGCAAGTATCAGCTCCAGCTCCAGCCGACGTCCGAAAATCCGATGTACACCGTAGAAGCCAAAGTCGGCGTGAGCGACTCCAACGACGGATTCAAGCAGGCAATCCAGATCTATAACGATAAGACGAAAATTGAGATCATGCTCCCGAATGACCTGGTCGACTGGTTCACGTTTACCGTCACCGGAAACGTGGCGAAGACCGCGACCGTCGAAGTCTCCTCGACCGAGAAGCTGTCGTGCATCATCTACACGCCGAAGGATATCGATCAGCTCGGCTTTTCCGGCCCACAGTGTGATAAGGAGTACATGTTTGAGCCAGGCACCTATACGGTTGCCGTCGCCCGCACCAAGGGACCGGTTTCCCAGCAGCTGACGTACTCGATTAAGTGGAAATAACCAGTCTGTAAGCCATTCTGACACTCATAAGTCCGGTTCTCAGGAACTGGACTTATTTAGTATATTATTGTATAATAGTAATGACATACACACTTCCAACTCCAGATATGACCTCATTGTTCGATAAGCATTCCGCAGCGCTTACTGACGCCAATGGCGCCAAACAGCTGAATGTGATGCTTCCGGAATTGGCCGCGAAAGTGAAAGAGCTTCAGGCCGCCGCCGCGGAAGCACATGCGGTCGCACAGGATCTGCCAGAGCTGGTAAAGCACGCTCAGGAACTCTCTGCATCAGTCCAAAAGCTCGGCGCCGCTATCGAGAAACTGAAGAAACTTGATCAAATCATCCCCGATATGGTCAGCAAGTCCGCCGCGATGGTGGAGCCGGCCAGGCACCTGCAATCATTCGAGCTGAAATTGCCCGACATGGCCGGTGACATGAAGAAGGCGGCAATCGTCTAAAAGTCCCGCTATTTCAGCCGCGTATGGTATGATGGCTTGGCATGAAGAAGCCACAATTTTCGGCTATTCCCGACGCCATGGCGGCGCTCAAGAAGGGCAAGTTTGTGATCATCGTCGATGACGAGGATCGCGAGAACGAAGGCGATCTGGTGATGGCCGCAGAGCACGTGACACCCAAGCAGATGGCGCTGCTCATCCGCCAGACCAGCGGCATCGTTTTTCTTGCGATCGAGAATGCGATTGCCGACAAACTGCGTCTGCCGCCGATGGTGCAACGCAACACGAGCAAGCGTCACACGCCGTTCACGGTCAGCATCGAGGCGGCGGAAGGAGTGGAGACCGGCGTATCCGCCACCGATCGCGTGCATACGATTCTGACTGCCATCCATCCGAAGGCGGAACCGGACGATCTGTCCCGGCCCGGCCATGTGTTCCCGTTGCGTGCGCAGGACGGCGGCGTACTTGTGCGTGCCGGTCACACCGAGGCATCGGTCGATCTGTGCCGCCTGGCAGACCTTCGGCCCGCCGCAGTCGGAGCCGAACTGATGCACGAAGACGGCACGATGATGCGCCTGCCGGCTCTGCAAGTCTTTGCCAAAAAGCACGGTATTCCGGTCGTGTGCATCGCCGACCTCATCGCGTACCGCCGCAAGCACCAGTGCATGATCCGCAAGGCCGCGAGCACGCTGCTGGAAACGCGTTCCGGTGAGTGGCGCATCACGGTCTACGAAGATCTTGTCCGTCACCGCGAACATCTCGCGCTTGTGAAAGGAAAAGTGTCCGACGGCAAACCGGTTCTGGTGCGCGTGCACTCCGAGTGCGTCACCGGTGATGTGTTCAGGTCATTGCATTGCGATTGCGGCGAACAACTCGACGCGGCGATGGATCAGATCGCGAAAGAGAAGAGGGGAGTCATCGTGTACCTGCGTCAGGAGGGGCGCGACATCGGCATCACCAACAAAATCAAAGCCTACGAGTTGCAGCACCTCGGCATGGACACGGTCGAAGCAAACCGCGCGCTTGGTTTGGGTGATGACCTGCGTGAGTACGGCATCGGTGCGCAAATTCTGAAAGACCTGGGCGTGCGCGACATCCGTCTGCTCACGAATAACCCCAAGAAGGTTGTAGGGCTGGAGGGCTATGGCCTGCGGATTACCAAGACTTTGCCGCTGGAGATCTCGCCAGTCAGCGAGCGTCAGCGCAAGTACCTGAAAACAAAGAAGGACCGGATGGGGCACAAGATCACATCGGTATAGCAAACAGGCAGGAGGAAACGGAGCGGAATTCATTCCGCGGAAATTAAAGTATCAATCCCCGTTGATGCCCAATTCCTTTTTGCGTTTGTCGACCGCTTTCATCACCACGTCGGGCGGAATGATTTCTTCCAACTCTTCCAGTTCCGGATCAAGTCCTTCCTTCACACCGAGGTGATCGGCGATCGCGTCGACCAATCTCAGCACTTTTGTGATTTCATATTCCGCGACCAGGTCCACCTGCAAATCCAGGTCGGCTCTCCTCTCCGCGATGGCATTCGAACGGTTCTGGCTGATGAGTACGAACGTCGACAAAAATATCGCTTCCAGCGACACGATCATCGTGAGCAATCCGAACGGAAACGGATCGAACGGATGCACGCCGATGATCGAGATAAGATCGAGGTTTATGGCTACCCAAAGCCCGAACCAGACCACGTGGAAAAACACGAAGTACACGCTGCTGCAGAACGCGGTGATCTTGTCCGCGACTCTGTCACTGAAACTTTTCTGCGAATCGAGCTGACGCTGCATCGTCACCATCGTGTTGATGTTTCGTTCGACGACTTTGGAGAGAACGCCGTTTTTCTTGGGGATTATTTTCTTTTTCATGATTTCATCTTCCGGCATGTTGTGTCGCGCAGTCAACACGCGTTTGCGCAACGCACTTCACAAAAATCATTAGCGGGTTATACTGATATCCATATTCCATTTACCCCTTCCTATCATGGTAAAAGCCAAGAAGAGAAAGGTTGTGAAGAAAAAGAAGGCCAAGAAGGCCACCAAGAAAAAGAAGCGTTAGTCGTTTCTTTCTTCACGAAATAAAACGCTCTGGCAACGGGGCGTTTTTTTGTTAGTTATGAGTGCCGTTCTTCCAGCGAGCTGCTGTCAGTTGAAACTTGTGCCAAGTGCTCGATTTTCCCTTAAGTAAGCCATCGTATGGCTCAGTGCCATTTTCGGTAAAGCCAAGTTTCAGCAGAGTGCGGATGCTGCCGGAGTTCTCTTTCAGCGCTCTTGCTGCAATGAGTTTGAATCCCGCTGCATCGAAACACCAATCCAAAACGCGCGCGCAGACTTTTGCACCGATGCCTTGTCCCCACAGATTCTTTTCACCGATGAGGATCGTCAGATTTCCTGCTTTCACAGAAAATTTCTCCGTCATCTCCGCAATTGAATTGATTGATACGTTACCAATAATTTTTTTGTCGAGCTCAATCATCCAACTGCATTCATCATCATTTTCCAGAATATCTTTGATTCTTTTTTCTTCACCGGCGAGAGTCGGTCCGGAAAAATCTGCGCCCATCAGTCCGATCACTTCCGGCGATGATACCCACGACAGGCTTGCCTGCGCATGATCGAGGCTCGGTTCTATCAGGCGCAGGCTGTCGTCGATAATCAGTCTTTCAGAATGTCGCATATTTGCCATTTTATCAGTTTCTGTAAAAAAATCGCGAAGACCGGCTCTGCCGGTCTGGAGCCGCTCAATCTAAAGGGAAGGGGGCCCACGGGGGAAACCGCAGGTTTCACCCGTGATTAATGGTGCGCCCGGTAGGAGTCGAACCTACGACCTCCTGGTTCGAAGCCAGGCACTCTATCCAGCTGAGCTACGGGCGCACTGCGGCCAGAATACACCAACTCCCGTATCTGCTATAATGGCAACTATCATGTCCCGAGACGACGAATTCGAAGGCGTTACCCCCAGCAGCACGGACATCGTGCAGAAGGGTTCGTACCTGGCGGCGCAGAAAGATGCGCTGAAGCGCCAGATGGAAAAGCAGAGCCTGAAGAAAGAGATCATCGCAAAGGCCGATCAGGCCAAAGGCCAGCAGGATTTGAAGGCGCTCAAGCAGCAAGTGCAGAACGAGGGCCAGAAGGATGATCAAAGCAAGAAAGACCAGCAGCAGAAGGAACAGACTAACACCTCCAAATCCATCGGCACCAAAAGCCGCATGCAGGAAGAGCAGGCAAACAAGATGGGCGCGGATACACAGATGACCGCCGAAAAGCAGGTGAAGCAGGATGCGCAGGACAAGAAGGCGCAGGTCGAGCTCCAAAAGACGGATGTGAGTACTGAAGGCGGATAAATTCTTACGCCTTGCCAGCCTCTTCGGATTCCCACTGCGTGTGGAAACTGCCGGTTTTGTCGTTGCGTTCGTACGTGTGTGCTCCGAAGAAGTCACGCTGTGCCTGTGTCAGGTTCTGCGGCAACCACGCGCTGCGCTGTGCGTCGAAGTAACTCAGCGAACCGCTCATCGCCGGCAGGGGAATACCGCCGGTCGCGCCGGCAGCCACGACTTTGCGCCAGTTGCGCTGTGACTTCTGCACGGCTTCGGTGATGGTCGCATCGAGCAGCAGGTTTTCCAGGTTCGGGTTGGCGGTGAATGCCTGTTCGAACGTCTTCAACAGCGTGGATCGGATGATGCAGCCGCCCTTCCAGATGCGGCACGTCTCTGCCAGGTTCACGCCCCAGTTGTGGGCATCGCTGGCCTTCTTGATCAGTGCCAATCCCTGCGCGTACGAACAGATCTTGCTCAGGTACAGCGCGTCGCGGATCTGTTTCGCGCTCAGCTTGGGCTGCTTTATCTCCAGTTGCCCGAAGTGCGCGGCTGCGCGTCCACGTTGATCTTTTGTGGATGACAAGATGCGCCCGTCGACCGCGGCCGAAATGGTCGGGATCACCGATGCGTAGTCCAGTGCCGCCTGCACCGTCCACTTGCCGGTGCCTTTCTGCGACGCAGCGTCTTTGATCACGTCGATGATGTCTGCCGGCGTCTCGGTGTCTTTGGTGCGGAAGATCTTGCCGGTGATCTCGATGAGAAACGATTTCAACTGGCGGCCTTTGTTCCAGGCTTCGAATGTCTCGGCCAGTTGGGCGTTGTTCATGCCGGTCACGGCTTTCAGCAGGTGATACGCCTCCGCGATCAGCTGCATGTCGCCGTACTCGATGCCGTTGTGGATCATCTTCACGAAGTGGCCCGCTCCGCCGGTGCCGACGTAGGTCATGCACTTGCCGCCGGATCCGTCCTTTGCCGCCATCTTGGTGAATAAAGGAGACAGCTCCTCGAAAGCCTGCTTGTTGCCGCCCGGCATCATGCTGGGTCCCCACAGCGCACCGTGCTCGCCGCCGCTCACGCCCATGCCGACGAAGCGGATGTCTTTGGCTTGAAGCTCCTGTTCACGGCGTTCGGTGTCGATGTACAAACTGTTTCCGGCATCGATGATCGTGTCGCCTGGCGACAGATGTCCGGTCAGGTCTGCAATCACAGCGTCTACCGGCGCACCGGCGTTCACCATCAGCACCACGTAGCGCGGGGCAGGCAGCGAGTTCACCAGGTCGGTGATCGTCGCGCAGGAAATGAACTTTCCTTCTGACGCGTGCTTGGCCATGAATGCATCAGTCTTTTCGGTTGTCCGGTTATAGACCGCGACGGTCGCGCCGTTACGGGCCGCGTTGCGTGCCAGGTTGGCACCCATGGTGCCGAGTCCGATCAGTCCGATGTGCTTGGGAGACATGCCGCCACTCTATCGCACTCCGTTCTTTTCCGAAATCCTGAATAAACCATAGAGAGTATCGAACGCCAACTTGGCGTCCTTCTCCTCTATATAGAGCACGAACTCGGTGTACGTGGACGCCACTTCCACCACGTTGATGCCCTGGAGCAGCAATTGCTGCAGCACGGTGCACAGGAAGCCGGGCGCGGCCGAGTACTCGGAAGAGAAGTTCAGTGCCAGCGCGGCCAGGTCGGCATTGGTGAATTTGACCGAACGGCCAAGCAGTTTCTTGGCCAACGGTAAATGCGCAGCCTCGAACAACAACGTCACTTCGCCGGTGCTTTCTGTGATCGTGATGTAGCCCTTGGCTTTCTGCAGACGCGTGTGGAACTCATGCACTGCCGACAGGCTTTGTGAAGTCTTCGCGACTGACACGGTGGCCAGATGCGTACGCAGCGTCAGGTGCTGCACTTTGAATTTGACCGGATGCGGGGCGAATTTCTTCAGCCTGCGCTGATAGCGCGACAGCGCCATGAGCACCGCACTGTCGGATACCGACTTCTTCGTACGGGCTTCCAGGTGTTTGCGGGTGTGTTCAGCGAGCTTGGTCAGGTTGAACAGACCGTACTGCAGGCCGTACTGCAGAAATGAGTCCGTAATGACGAGGTCGGAAATTGCCTGGTTGAGGGTGAGCATAGTGTTATGAATATAACAAAAAATAATAAAAAACAATAGTTCTGACGCAAAACGCGACACGCATGGGGAGCCCCCGGTACAACGTGCTCATCTTCTTTTTTCTCCCCCCAATTCCTATGGCCCGCTCCACTCTCGACCGTCTGTATTCCCTTCGTCCGGTCAACACCCTTTCTGTTCAGGACCGCATTGAGATGTCGGAACCGCAAACCAGAATTCTGGATGAGAGAAAGAATGCCGTCCGTACCGCAACGGTTGTGCTGATGAATCGCGACGAACCAGCAGGCCGGGGCAACCCGGCCGATTCGGACGAATAATTACTTCGCGCTCTTTTTCACCTTCTCCCAGTCTTCCATGAATTTCTTCAGACCGATGTCGGTAAGCGTGTGCTTGGGCAGCTTGGCAAAGACGTCGTACGGGATCGTGCAGATGTGTGCGCCGAGTGTCGCGGCATCGACCACGTGGCGCGGGTGGCGTGTGGATGCCACGAGCACCTCGGTCTTGAAGCCATAGTGGCTCCAGATCTGCATGATTTCGGCGATCAGCGCCATGCCGTCCTCGCTGATGTCGTCCAACCGTCCGATGAACGGGCTGATGATCGTCGCGCCGGCCTTGGCCGCAAGCATCGCCTGTGCAGACGAGAAGACGAGTGTCACGTTCGTGCGGATACCTTTCTTGCTGAAGTACGAGACGGCCTTCAGTCCCTCGGTCGTCATCGGCACTTTCACCACGATGTTCTTGTGCCAGCTGGCGTACTCCTCGCCCTGCTTCTTCATGCCGGCGAAATCGGTGGCGGTCACCTGCGCGCTCACGTTCGGAACCAATGCGCACATGGCCAGCACGGTTTTCTTGAAATCCTTCCCTTCTTTGGCGACCAGGCTGGGGTTGGTGGTGACGCCGTCGAGGATGCCCCACGCCGCGACTTCGGCTACTTGGTCGACGTTGGCTGTATCCATGAAGAACTTCATTGTGGGTGAGGGAAGAGTGTGAACGCAGTATAGAGCAGAATGATTGCACCTGCACGGGCCGGATCGTATACTCCGATCAGATGATCAAATGGCTGAAAAACGGCGGTTCCATTGCGTTGCCCACTCTCGCGTTGATCGTGGGCATGCTGGCTGTGCCGTTCTTCTTGCGGGAGAACCCGGACAACGCCGGTGCGGTCGGCGAGAAGCGCGTCATCGAGCAGGCTCAAGCCATGTCTCCGGAGGAAGTCGCCGCGACCGGAACACAGCTGCGTGCTGAGTGCTCGGGAACAGATGAGCCTACCTGTCTGCAGAAAAACATTCTGGATGTCATTCCGGATCACGGACCGGAACCGGCGCTCAACTTGCTTTCATGGCTGCTCTCCAACGGTGCAAACCTGGGCAGCGGCGATCACCATGACTTCGTGCATAAGATAGGAAGGGCGACGGCCAAGGCGTTCGGCGTGAATGCCGATGCATTCTTTGCCTGTCCGGTCACCTTCAACTACGGCTGTCCGCACGGATTCTTCGAGCAGGCGCTGGTCGAAGCGCCGGATGCCAAGCAGGCCGCGCTCAACGTCTGTGACCCCGAGCGCATGAAGGACAAACCTCGCAAATTCTTCTTCTACTGTTATCACGGCGTCGGCCACGGCGTGATGATGGCCAAGGCATACGACGTGCGTGCGTCGCTCGACGTGTGCAACAACTTCCCCGAGATGGCGCAGCAGGAAGGCTGTTGGCAGGGCGTCTTCATGGAGAACACCAACGGCTACAACACCAGCAACATGCGGTCGGACTCCTTCTCACAGGACGATCTGCTGTATCCGTGCAACACGCTCGACGAGAAATACGCGTGGCAATGTTACTTGAACCATGCCGGGTACATGATCAATCGCCTTGGCGGGAACGGCCATGCAGACCAGATTTCGGCTGCCTGTCTGGATGCCAAAGAGCCCGGCCGCAGTGCGTGCATCCAGGGCCTCGGGCTGATGGCGACCAACATCGACTGGCAGAAGCGCCTGGTAAAGGAAGACACAGGTGACCTGATCACCAACGCCGTGTCGGTGTGCAGCGACTTCCCGGATGGCTATCGCGATCAGTGCGTCATGGCCGGAGTCGATAACCTGGCCAACTTCGATCGTACCAACACCACCAACATGGTCGCCTTTTGTTCGGCGGTGCCCGAGGAGTTCAGAAGGATCTGCTTCCACGAGATCGGCCGTTCCATCACCAACGAAGTCCTGCCCACCGATGATGGCAGTCACATCTGCGACGGCATTCCGGAGCAGTATCTGCTAGACTGCCAATCCGGAGCTGGCAAAGCTTCCACCCCCATAGCCCAATGACACTCTCCCGCAACACCATCGTCGTCGGCGTCCTGTGCGCCATCATCCTCCTGGTCGTCGTAGGCCGCTTGATGCCGGAAAGCGGAGGTGCACAATCTGAAGCCAAGCGTCAGGAATTGCTGGATCCGTTCAGTGCGGTTCTGGCACCCGAAACCGATGAGATCATGACCAGTGACGATGTGATGCGCGACTACGTGCGCACCTACGGTCTGGTGCCGACCATGGACGCCATCATCAGCGCCGCCGCACGCACGAACCGCGACTGCCATCTGCGTGCGCACCAGTTCGGCCGCATGTCGTACGAAGAGCTCGGCGATGAAGTGCTGAAGCTGAATCTCCCCGAATGCCACTCCGGCTATTACCACGGTGCCATCGAGGCGTACTTCAAGAAAAACGGCACCGCAGATTTGCAGGCAAAGCTGCCGCAGATCTGTCCCAATACGCTCAACTTCTTCTTCGATCACCAGTGTCTGCATGGTCTGGGTCATGGACTGATGGCATGGTCGAACTATGACCTGCCGGCCACGCTGGAGTACTGCAACCTGCTGCCTGCCGAAGGAACCGACAGGAATTCCTGCCGCACAGGCGTATTTATGGAGAACCTGATCGGTTCGTTGAACGATTCGCCCGAGGCGAAAGAGATCGGACACTTCACCAAGTATGTATCCGAAGATCCGCAATATCCCTGCGACATCGTAAAAGACGAATACAAGAGCGACTGTTACTTCCTGCAGACCGACCGCATGTACGCGCTGTCCAAGACCGGCTGGCAGGGCGTGGTCGACGGCTGTCTGAAGGCTCCCGCAACCAGCCAGTACAGCTGCTTCGGCAGCATGGGACGCACTGTCAGCGGCAACAACCGCGGGCAGCATGACAAGACGCTGGCTGCCTGTCTGTTGGCACCGGCCGGCCAACTGCGCGATGCGTGCATCGACGGCGTCGCCAAAGACACGTTCTGGGACAAGGCCGGACAGAGTGTGGGCTTAAGCTTCTGCGCGATGGTGTCGGCTGATGACAAGGACGTATGCTACGGGGCGCTGGAGTTGCAGGCCAGCGGCGTGCTCAACGCCCAGGACTATCAAGACTTCTGCGGCAAAGTGCCAACTGAATTCCAGGAAGGGTGCCGCTCAAAAACTCCTGCCGCCTGATCAGTTTCTTCTCCCTTTTCTCATGCGTTACGCCACTTTGATTCCCTGCGCCGCGCTGCTTGCGCTTGCCGCGTGCACGCCTGCTCCGATCAACAACGCCGATGCGGCTGTGACGGTCATCATGAACGACGCGGGCTTCTCTCCCGAGAAACTCACCATCAACCAGAATGACAAAGTCTGTTGGAAGAACGATGACGATGACGGCAGGTGGCCGGCATCCAACATCCACCCGACGCACGAGATCTATTCCGCATTCGATCCGAAAGCGCCGATGAAGCCGGGCGAGACGTGGTGTTTCACGTTCGATCAGCGCGGCATCTGGCAGTTCCACGATCACTTGCTGCCGGAGTTCACCGGTACGGTGACGGTGAACTGATCTACGAATCCAGCCAATGATCCGCAGTGTGATCCAACGGCCGGCAGGGTCTGTTATCGCCGGAGTGGACGAAGCCGGCAGGGGACCGCTGGCCGGACCGGTTGTTGCTGCAGCATGCATTCTGGTCGCTAACCGTGCACCGGTGCGCATCGGTGACAGTAAGCAGATGACGGCGCAACAGCGCGAGGAATCTTTCGCGTGGATCACATCGCGCTGCATCTACGGCGTCGGCATCGTCGACGCGCACGAGATCGATGCGATCGGGATACTGGCTGCGACCGAGAAGGCGATGCGGCAGGCGATTGCGATCGTCGCTGCCAAACAATCGTCGCTGTATCTGCTGGTCGACGGCCGCGACAGATTCAGTTTCGATCACCCCCACCAGTCCATCATCCGCGGGGATTCACTGCGGCGTTGCATCGGTGCGGCATCCATCATCGCCAAAGTCACGCGTGACCGGATCATGCTGAAGCACGCAGAAGATTTTCCGCACTACGGCTTTCAGCGGCACAAAGGCTACGGCACGCCGGAGCACATCAAAGCGATCGGTGAACACGGGATGTGCAACCTACACCGGTTGTCGTTTCTGAATCAGGTTCTTTTGACTACGCCTTCGAAAGCGTGACGTCCACGCTCTTTTGTTCAACCGTACCGAAAGTGTACGTGTGTTTGTATGGCACGGTTACAGTCACGTCATTTGGGCCATAGGCAGCGGCGGTGACCTCGGTGACTTTTCGGAGTAATAGTGCTTCATCGAACTCCTTCGTGCCAGCAAGGGGTGCCGAAATGAGGACTTTGCCCTGCTTTCGTTCAACGCTGGCCGCGAATGCCAATCCCTGGAATGTATTCGCATCTGAGAAATCCGTTACAGGTCTGCCTTTCACATTCTTGGCAGTCGTAACGGTTTGTTTGATCTTGTACTTGCGCTGCTCCCCAGCTGGAGTAGTGACATACACAAAAATACCCGTACCGGTGATCTCAATACGTCCGGTCGTGTTGATGCTTAGCGCTCGCACATTCGTATTTAGTAGCGCCGATCCCCGCAGAGTCGTCGCTTTTTCAAAATCAAGGGCAGTGTTTTGAGCCGTGTCCTGGTTTGGGTTGTTCGAATTTCCGTTCGCGTTCGTCGTCGGGTTTTTCTTGGACCAATCAAACCAGCGACCGACGCGGTAGGCCCAATAGCTCATCGTTGCAAAGATGGCTTTGTATCCCTTGGTGTCATCCGGGTTCGGATAATTCTTTTTCATGTAATCGTCGTAGTTCAGGGTTTTTTCCTCAGCAGGTCCTCCTGTTTGAGCAGGGGCGCCTGGTGTAGCTCCTGCCTGCCGTGGTGCGAAACCGGGGCGCAATGCGGCGACATCGGCCGAGAAGTTGAGACCGTCTGCATTGTTGTACGCTGCAAGCACGCCGAAGATTTTGTCATGAATGTCGGCGCGGATTGCTTCCACGGTGAATTTTGTCGGCTGCTGAAGAACCTCTTTCTTGAACTTCTGCAGATCGTCTTTTGCGGTGTTCGGGGCGGTGTTCAGCACAGGAAGGTTCGCGCCTTTGTTCATGACGCTCCGCAAGGCGGTCTTGGTCTCAGTTTTCACAGAGGCATCGTTAATTGCGTCATTCAGCTGGTCATTGACGCCCTTCGCGCCGGTTTCGTCGATGTTGTCGATAGTCTTCACTGGCATGTGTATTTGTGTGTATCGAACCAGTATACCAAAAAACCGGCCTATTTGCCACTGGGGAATGGCTGTGGCTAATGATGATTGATGAATACAATTATTGTTCATTTAAGAACTGATCTATGCCTCAAAAACCGCCGAAGGCAGCCCGGCTTCGCTTGCGAAGCAAAAAGACTCGCGAAGGCAGGCTCTGCCTGCCTGGAGCGACACCGCTTAAAGGAAAAGAGAGCCAACGAGAGGAAAACGTAGTTTTCCTTTCGTTTAGAGTGGTGCGCCCGACAGGGTTCGAACCTGTGACCCCCAGCTCCGCAAGCTGATGCTTCGCATTCTTCTTTGTTAAAGCTTCGCTGCGGCGAAGCAGCCCAGCTGAGCTACGGGCTTGTGTTAGCTATGATGGTGCGCCCGACAGGGTTCGAACCTGTGACCCCCAGCTCCGCAAGCTGATGCTCTATCCAGCTGAGCTACGGGCGCACGTATGAGAACAAACCACGCTTGGAAGCCAGCGGAAGACGTCCAGAGCGAAGGAAGCCTACAGCAGGCAAAAGGCTTTTTCCAGTCGTATTCCGAGCGTTATCTGGAGCGAAAGGCAGACCGGAACCGTTGCACTTGGATCTGCATTGATTTAGGATCCTTTGGCTCTCATTGAGAGTCTGTCATACCAGTCCCGAGTGGGGCTCTAGCTCATCTGGTAGAGCGCTTCCATGGCATGGAAGAGGTAAGGGGTTCGAGTCCCCTGAGCTCCACCAACATCAATATTGAATACAGCGCGGTCTATCCTGTACAGTTCGGCCATGCCATCCGTTACCTTCCTCCTCGGGTCCAAAGTCGACACCGAGTACGCCCAGAAAATCGCCGACATGCTTACCGAGTACGGCGTCGATTCAGAGATCATCGTCGCTTCCGCACACAAGGTGCCGGAGAAGGTGGTCAAAATCATCGAAGAGCTCAACGCGCGCACCGAGCCGACCGTGGTCATCACGTGCGTCGGTATGAGCAACGGCCTCGGAGGAGTTGCCGCTGCCAGCCTGGTGCACCCGCTCATCAACTGCCCGCCGTTCAAGGACCTCGCCGACTACCAGGTCAACATCCACTCCAGCCTGCAGATGCCGTCGGATGTTCCGGTGATGACCGTGCTGAACCCGAAGAATGCCGCACTCAGCGCACTCAAGATCCTCGGTCAGTCCGATCCGAAGATCCGCGCGAAGGTCGCCGAGCGCATCAAGAAGGTGAAGGGGGAGTATTAAATCCTGTGCTATGCTCCCGGCATGGAGCCCATGACCCTCGACACTCTCCGCGCCCAACTGACCGAATGGAAAGGCTGCGATTTGGCGAAAACCGCCAATCCGGTCCTGGGAGAGGGGAATCCGGAGGCGAAGATTGTCTTCATCGGCGAGGCACCGGGCCAGAAAGAGGATGAGCTGAAGCGGCCGTTCGTCGGCGCATCCGGCCAATTTTTGGATGAGCTGCTCGGCACCATCGGCCTGAAGCGCGAGGACGTCTACATCACCAACGTTGTTAAATACCGTCCGCCTGCAAACCGCGATCCGACTCCCGAGGAAAAAGCGCAGTGCATGCCATGGCTGCAGATGGAATTGGCAATCATCAAGCCGCGCGTCATCGCCACGCTCGGCCGGCACTCGCTCGGACATTTCTTCCCGACCAAGACCATCACCGAAACCCACGGAAAACCGCAGAAGCTTACCGATTCACTGACGGTGTTCCCGATCTATCATCCCGCAGCCGCGCTTCATAACGGCGGATTGCGTGCAAGTTTGTACGCAGACTTCAAGGCGCTGGGGGAGTTCCTCAAAGAAGCCGGAGTCGCGTAAGGCGAATTCGGTTCAAGGTTTCCCGGGAAGGGCGCTTTCGCGCCCCTCCCGGAATTCCCAGCAGCAATCATCCACTCACGCCGTATTCGTCGGCGGCTTGATGATCGACGCGATCTTGCTGACGACCGAATGGGGATTGAACACCCCCTCGATCACCAGTTCCATCGCCTCGACCATGCCGTCCTTCGGCTGGAGGATCGTGATGAAGCCCGACGTCTTCGTTCCGAGGGTGCAGATCATCCCTTCGGCCACGTCTCCGATCTGCGCCACGATCTTCACCTTCCTTGTCAGAAGGTATTCGCGGCCGCGGAAGCGGAGGGTGAAGGCGTCTTCACGCCTGTCGAAGATAGCGATCGTCCGGTTCATACCGATTGACACCACGATCACCGCCCCGATTAACGTCGCCATGAACAGCGACGCCTGGCCCGTGACCGCGAACCACTCCCTGTTGATTCTCACGTCGGTCGTCCGGAACGCGAGGAAGACGATCGTCACAACCGCGAGGCCGATCAGGACGTGCCAGTACGACTTGAAGTCGAATTCCCTGACCATCACGATGATCGTCAGGGAGCCGCACAGCACGCTGCCGTTCAACCACGAGGGCGCGACCCCCGTGCTCGACAGCAGTCCGAACAGCGCCATCACCAGCACCAGCGGCCACGCGAAGACGATCCGCGGCCACGACACGAAGCTCACCTTGTTCACGGGCATCGCGGCTTTCTTGACCGCGACGACCGGGTCGGAGGTACCCGACATAGTCCACACTCTCTTTCGCTCAGGAATACGGGTCTTAAGCTCGAAGCACAGAAACACAGGCGGAACAGGACTCTTGCTGCTGGGAAAGAACAATTCCCTCTTTCTCATACGTCTTGCGACGGCGTGAAAGAGGATAGGCAATATACTGATTTCTTATTATTTGTCAATACTGGAGGGTATAGTTTTTGGCATATCTCTGCGGTCTTCCAGGCAGCAAAGCTCCTGCTATCATGGCTCCCGCATGACACCCATTCTTCTGCGCATCGGTGCCGCGGCGTTCCTCTCGGTGACGTCGCTCTTCGTGGTGCTCATGCGTGTCAGCCCGCTCACATCACCGGGCATTGCACTACCCCTGTTCTTCATCACTATTTTTTTGGCGGCATCCAGCCTGACCACGCTCGGCCTATACGGACTGTGGTGCAGCGTCTCCATCGAGGAGATGGACGCCGGACGCAAGATCACCGTCGCACTGCGCGAGGGATTGTTCTTTGGTGGAGCGACCATACTTCTGCTGTTGTTCCAGATCCTGGGCATTCTCAACTGGTGGGTGGCTGTGCTGATTTACGCCGTTTTCCTCTTCATAGAGCTGGCACTGCAGTCGTAGCATCGCGGCCAATTCTTCGATACACTTTGCCCCAATGACGACTCTTTCTTCCCCCTGGGACGGCTACCTGTCACGCATCCAGTCGGCTGCTGACAAGGCTGCGCTGGACGCACTGGAGCATGAAATCTTCGGCCGCAAGGCCGGTGCTGTGACGGTTGCCATGAAGGACTTGGGGAACAAGACACCCGAAGAGCGCAAAGAACTGGGACAGCGCTTCAACGAAATCAAAGTCGCACTCACTGAAGCGCTTGCCGCACGCGCAAACGAACTGCTCGGCAAAGAGCAGGCGTCGCTCGGCGATGCCGACAAGCTGGACGTCACGCTGGATCTGCCGGGACAGGATGTCGGACACCATCATCTCGTGCACGAATTCATGCGCAAGGCTGAGGAAGTATTCGGACGCATGGGCTTCGATGTCGCTGGCGGTCCCGAACTGGAGACCGAGCACTACAACTTCAACATGTTGAACATCCCGGAGACGCACCCGGCCCGCGACGCACAGGACACCTTCTGGGTCTCCTCGCTGGATCGCACCGTGTTGCGTACACACACGTCGCCGGTGCAGATCCGCTATATGGAGGGTCGCAAGCCGCCGTTCCGCATGATCTGTCTGGGTAAGGTGTACCGCAAAGATTCTGACGCAACGCACTCGCCGATGTTCCACCAGATCGAGGGATTGATGATCGGCAAGAACGTGTCGCTGGCGAACATGAAAGGCGTGATGGAAGCCGCGGTGCGCGAACTGGTCGCGTCCGACATCGACTTCCGCTGGCGCTTGGGATTCTTCCCGTTCGTTGAACCAGGACTGGAAATGGACATGCGCTGGCGCGGTGACGAGAGCAAGAGCCGCGAGGGTCGCTGGCTGGAGGTGGTCGGCTGCGGCATGGTGCACCCCAAGGTGCTGGAGAACGTCGGCATCGATCCGAATGAATACCAGGGCTTCGCGTTCGGCTTCGGTGTTGAACGGTTAGTTATGATTAAGCACCAAATTACAGATCTCCGAGCGTTTTATCAGGGAGATCTGCGGTTCTTGAAACAGTTCTAAAAACGGCTACTAATCGCCGTCGCGGTCACTGAAGAAATCGTTTCCCATAGGGTGGGTGGATATTGATATTAACTATATTATACAATATTTATATAAATTTAGCAAGTTATCTGTTCTTTCCCCATTCCTGCGGATTCTGGACGAATTCCAGTACCAGTTTGGCATCTTCAGCACTCAGCTTATCCAGCCCTTCCGCGACTTTGATCAGTGTCGAAATCATGCACAGGGGATGCAGACGGACTTTGTGCTCAGATGCTTTTTCCTGCGCTTCGGCGAATTCGTAGGTGAAGATCGACACGATGTCGGTCACCGAGCACTTGCCCTCGTCGCGCAGCGCGTCGACGGTGGAGACCGAGCTGCCGCCGGTAGAAATCAGATCTTCGATCACCACTACATCAGACCCCGGCTTCAGATCGCCTTCGATGCGCTTCTTTGCGCCGTGCTCCTTCGGCTTCGAGCGTACGTACACGAACGGCAGCTGCAAACGGTCGGCAACCAGTGCGCCCCAGCCGATGGCTGCGGTTGCGGTGCCGGCGATGACGTCCGGCGGAATGTGCAGGTTGTTCACGCGGCTGACCAAGGCGGCTACGACAATATCGCGGGCCGCGGGGTGGCCGTACATCATCCGGTTGTCGCAGTAGATCGGCGCCTTCAGTCCGCTGGTCCACGTGAACGGGGGATCGACAGACAGCCGTACCGCCTCTATGGAGAGCAGGAGTTCGGCGATGCGTTCACCATGCGGCATGGGGTGACGCTATCACGGGGTTGGCGGTTTTCGCAAGCTGACGATGTTTTGCTGGAGTACGAAGAGTGCGAAGAATGCGACGAAGACGAAGAAAATCCTCGCACTCCTCGTAATCCTCGCACTCCTTTATACTCATTCCGATGCTAACCCCCGACCAAGATCAAAAGCTGAGCCGTCTCGTCGACATTTTCCTCGAGCAAAATGCGATGACCAATCTCTCCGCGTTCCGTACGCCGGAGCACGTCCGCGTCGGCAATGTGCTGGACTCGCTGGCGTTTTTGGATTCCGCTGCTGAGATCCTCGGCAAAGATTGGCACGAGCAGAAGCTGATGCTGCTGGACTTGGGTACCGGCGGGGGATTCCCGTTGCTGCCGCTGGCGATCTGCATGCCGAATGCCCAACTGGTCGGTCTGGATGCCGTCCGCAAGAAGGTGAATGCGGTGAAGGCGATGGCCGAATCACTCGAATTGAAGAACGCCGAGATCGTCTGCGGCCGCGCCGAGGACTATGCGCGCCACCCGGATGTCCGCGCCAAGTTCGACATCGTTACCGCACGAGCGGTCGCGCCGTTGAATGTGTTGCTGGAGTACGCGGTGCCGTTTCTGAAAGTCGGCGGTGTCGCTGTATTCTGGAAGAGCACGCACATTGCCGATGAACTGCGTCAGTCCCTCAGTGCATCTACCATTCTGCATGCCAAGTTGAGCGGCAATTACACCTACACCCTGCCCGGAGACTGGGGAGATCGAACAATTCTTGTGTTCAAGAAACAGGAACCGACATCCGATGAGTATCCGCGGCGCAACGGGCTCCCGAAGATCAAGCCACTGTAAAAAGGCCGCAACCGCGACCTGAGTCAGATCGATTCCCCTTCTTACAGTTGGTGGATCAGGCTGCTGATAACGACCATGGCGCAGCACAGCATGACCATGAGCACCGGAGAAAAACCAAAAGTGCGGCTAGAGCGCATACGGATGAGGGAAAAACGGTAAACCTCTCAGACAAAAAACAACCTCTGAACGGCAGTATAGTCATCCGGATCAGCCTGTCTACTTGGCAAGGGACAAGAGTGGTTTTAAATACCACTCATCTCTACACTCTGCTCATGCCCAAGCCCTACAATCCGCACGACAAATGGATGCAACTCGCGAAGAGCGAGGGTTTCCGCGCGCGTTCAGTCTACAAGCTGCAAGAATTAGACGAGCGCTACAAGCTGTTCAAGCCCGCTATGAACGTACTGGATATCGGCGCGGCTCCTGGTAGCTGGCTGCAGTTCGCGTCCAAACAAGTCGGGCCCAAGGGAAAAGTTCTCGGCGTGGATTTAAAAGAGATCGAGTTCGTAGCCGACAACGTGGTCACTGCGGTCTGCGATGTATTCGACCCCGTGCTGCTGAAGAAGGAAATACGGAAACTCGGCTGGAAGTGGGTCGACCTGATCATTTCCGACATCGCACCCAACACCAGCGGCATCAAGGACGTTGATCAATGGAAATCGGTCGAACTGAACCAGAAGATCCTCGACGTTGCGCGATACTGGCTGCGTCCGCGCGCGACGCTGGTAATGAAGGTCTTCCGTGGCAAAGATTTCGATTCGTTCCTGGCAGGACTGAAGATGTCGTTCCAGTCGCTGAAGATCCGCAGCGTCGACGCCAGCCGCGACAGCAGCAAAGAGGTCTACGTCATCTGTACAAACATGAACAAGTCGGCGCGGGTGCTGCCGGAAAACCATCCGGCGATAACCCATGCTCAGCCGGTCAAGAAGAGGGAGGAGGAATAATGGGCACTGAGTCCTGTTGCCACGCGCCGCGTTTTTGTTTCCGGTGCATCACAAGTATGGCCGTTTTTGTGTAGGATAGGCTCCATGATCGTTTTCACGGATGTGAGCAAATCGTTCGGCGGACGGACAGTCATCGACAAGGCGAGTTTTTCGATCACGCCCGGCGAGTTCGTCTGTGTGACCGGACCCAGCGGTGCCGGCAAGTCGACCATCATCCATCTGCTTATCCGTGCCGAGGCCCCGACCGGCGGCCGCATCGACGTGGACGGCGTGGATCTGGCCAAATTATCACCGGCGATTCTGCAGATGTACCGCCGCCGCATGGGCGTGCTCTTCCAGGATTACAAACTGCTCAACGACCGCACGTTGTACGAGAACGTCGCATTCGCGCTGGAAGTCTGTGGTGAATCAGATGAGGTGATCGCCGAGCGCGTGCCCGCAGTGCTCAAGCGTGTCGGGCTCACCGGACGCGAAGATGCGTTTCCCAGTCAGCTCTCTGGTGGCGAGAAGGCTCGCGCCGGTCTGGCCCGCGCACTGGTCCACAAGCCGATGATCGTGGTTGCGGATGAGCCGACTGGCAACATCGATCCACGCCAGTCGATGGATATGCTCAAGCTGCTCAGAGAGATTCATGCGGAAGGTACGACTGTGATCCTCGCCAGCCACGATCAGCTGATGATCGACGCGCTGCAGACCCGCGTGTTGCGCCTGGAAGGCGGCAAGATCGTGCGCGATTCCGTCGGCGGATACGACACCGGAACGCCGGTGCCGAAGCCGATCGTCCGGAAGCACGAGATCTTCGACCATCAGCGCAAAGCATCCGGAACCAAGCCCGAACCGGTGACACATACGACCAACGGACATGCACACAAGAAGAACACGGCAGCCGAGCCCGAAGCACTCAAGCCGGTCATCGAAGCCGAGAATCCGGCAGCACCTCTGGATGCAGTAGAACAACCAAAAGCAGCTGAGCCGGTGCCGGTAGTCCCGGCCGAACCGGGCGATGCCGATCAGGCAAAAAAGACCGGACGCATAAAACCGATCGCGATCTAGCCACACAACTTCGTAGTATCAGTATGCATGCGCTGATACGCAAGCATCTTCATGCACCCCGTTTTTTTCTCATCTCGCAGGCTTTTCACCGGGGCTGGATGACTTCGGATTCGTTTCCGCTGCACTTGTGATCGTGTCTTGCGTAGGGTCGGTTCATGAGCAGATCATCCGCAGAAGCTATGCCCATTGTTGTCATTGTCAGCGCGAACACTACTGACGCCAAAACCGCAGATCCGGCGTCGCCGCCAATGGCTCCATTGCTGCGTGGCATGGGCGTTCCAGATCAGCATATGCCCGTGGTTGAGCTGATGCTGGAAACCCGGGGCCTTACACAGGCGCGGCTGTTGGATGCGTTGGATACATACAATTCACCCCTAGGTTTCAACCGGCCGTTTCATTTTGGCGAGGGTGTATTCGAATCGCCTTCGAATCAAACACAACTTTCCAAATGGACCGTCGTGAATGAGCGCATCGAGTCGTTGGCAGCAGTGCAGGGAATGTTTATTTCCCATTGCGAAGAGCCCTACGGTGACGGTGACGACGATGATTGATCCGATTACCAGCGCAGCGTGCCTTCCATCGTCACGATGCCGGTTCCTCCCGACGTGATTTCACCGATCGGGTAGCAGTCGAGTTTGTGCTTCGTGATGTGTGCAATGACTTCATCGACTGCGTCCGGTGCCACAACGATCGTCAGTCCCGCACCCAGGTTGTAGGTCTTGATCATGTCGGCGTCGTCGTTCTTCGCCATCTCGTGCACGGTCTTGAAGATCGGCAGGATTTTTATAGAGGCAGCATCAATCTTCGCATTCACCGTCTTGGGCAGGATGCGATCCAGGTTGCCGGGGATACCGCCGCCGGTAATGTGTGCCATGCCGTGCAGTCCGGTGTGGCCGAATAATCCTTTCATCGGCTGGTAGTAACAGGTGTGCGGCTTCAGGATGGCGTCCAGGAACGTCTCGCCGTTGACGTCGCGTCCGGCCAGTTCAGGATCCTGTGCCATCAGCGCGCGGACCAGCGTGTAGCCGTTGGTGTGCAGTCCGTTGGAAGCGACTGCCAGCACAGTGTCGCCAGGTTTGATTGCCGAACCGTCGATCAGTTTGGATTTCTCTGCCACGCCGATGCCGCTGGCACCCAGTACGTACGTACCGGCCTGCAGCATGCCCGGCTGTTCCGACGTCTCACCACCGGTGAGCACGCAGTCCTGCGCTTTGCACGCTGCGGAAATACCCGCGACGATCCGCTTCACCACTTCGCCTTCCAGTTTTCCGCACACGATGAGGTCCTGGATGAAGAACGGTTTGGCTCCCATCACCAAGATATCGTTGATGAGGTGATTGATCATGTCCTGGCAGATGCTTTCCACACGCCCGTGCTTGAACGCGAGCAGCTGCTTGCTGCCCGGCTCCTCGGTCTTGCACACCAGTACCGGATGGTCGTAGTCCGGGAATTTGCCGTCCAGCACCGACGCGAACGCGCCGAACGAGTTCAGAACCAGCGAACTGCCGGTCTTCAGGCTTTCGGCCATCTCGCGCTTGGTTTTGTCGGCATTATCGATATCCACGCCGGCATCCTTATAGCTGATCTTCTTGGGCATGAGCGGAGGATACACGAATGTGAAGGATGTTTCATCATTTTTGGGTACAGCAGCCGCAAACCGTGGTATCATCAGCCCGTTATGCACTCCTGTCTCGGTCTCTGCGGCCTCATCAAAAACGCTGCGTCGTGCTCCGACCGCTGCATGAACGCCGCGCTGGACAAAGTCGGCGTCAGCCACTGTCAGTCGCAGGTGCTGATGCACATCTGCGAACACGGCAGCATTTCCATGACTGCCCTGAGCAAAGAGCTGTGCTGCCACAAGAGTAACGTCACGCAGATCGTTGATCTGCTGGCGGAACGTGACCTCATCGAACGCATTGCATCCAAAACCGACAAGCGAGTCTTCACGCTGAAGCTTCGCCCCAAGGGAAAGACGATTCTCACAACCGCCGAAAAGCTCCTTTGCAAGCAGGCCGACGAAAGCCTGAAAATCTTCACACCGGCCGAGCGTAAGCAATTTGAAAAATTGTTGCGCAAATACGTGGAAGAGAACGCCGCCTAAGACCTCATGGAAACAAATCAGCGTATCGCCGGCATGCTGCACCAGATTGCCGATTTGCTGGAGTACCAGGGCGTGCAGTTCAAGCCGGCTGCGTATCGTCGTGCCGCGCAAACGTTCGAAGATCTGCAGCAAGATGCGACCGTCATGACCATCAAGCAGCTCAAAGAGCTGCCGGGCATCGGTGATGCGATCGCAGCCAAAGTCCACGAGTTCGCAGAGACCGGCACGATGTCGTTTCTCGATCAGCTGAAAGCCGAAGTCGGCGGACCGGGCATCGAACTGATGCAGATCGACGATTTGGGCCCCAAACGCGTGCGCGAGATCCAGCTGACGCTGAACGTGAATTCGATTGCGGAGCTTATCGCCGCGGCAGAGAAGGGGAAGCTGCGAACACTGCCGCGTTTTTCGGAAAAGCTGGAACAAAAAATCCTGGAGAACGCGAAGAACGTCGGTGACCGCATAAAGCGCTATCCGCTGAAGGAGATCGAGTCCGATGTCGAGTCCGTGCTCAAAGCCATCCGCGCGATTCCGGGCGTGCTGCATGCGGAAGCCGCCGGTTCATACCGCCGCAAAAAGGAGACTGTCGGCGACATCGATATCCTCATCGCGCGCAAAGCCGCAAAGAAGAAGGAGAAAGAAGAGATCGATCCGGCTACCGCGAAACTGGAGAAAGCCATCGCCGCATTGCCGATGATCAAAAAGGTCATCGCGCTCGGGCCAACGCGCATGGCGTTCAATTTGGCCGAGGGTCTGCGTGTGGACGTGCGCTTCGTCGCAGAGAGCGAGTGGGGCAGCGCGCTGCTCTACTTCACCGGCAGCAAGGAGCACAATATCTCGCTTCGCCGCAGGGCCATAGAACGTGGCTGGAAACTGAATGAATATGGCCTGTATGAGGACGATAAGCGCCTGGCCGGTAAAACCGAACAGGAGATCTACAAAAAGCTGGATCTGCCGTTCTTCGAGCCGCAGAGACGTGTTGCGGAGCTGATTGCATAAGAATGAATTCCGACGCATAATCCGCTTTGGCGTCGCTCTTCTGACACATTGGATTTTGGAACAAGGAGTCTTCGACAGTGGAACCCTGGTTACTTGCGCTTGGCGGAATCGGATTCACGTTGATCGGGTTCGGCACACTGTGCCTTACCACGTGGACCGATGCACTCATCGGGAAATGGATCCTGCAAGCGCTCATCGGAGTCGGACCCCCGCGTACCGGAGGCAAACCCCGATTCAATTGGCTCCGCCTTATGGCGTCGCTGATCATGCTCGTTGGAATCGTGATGCTCGTCGTCTCGGCAGTGCAGTCGTTGGTATAACGATTGCAGTCGGAGATGGATGCGGAGGCCGTAAGGCCTCCGCTACAACCGAAGCACATTATCGGGCTCCGGGATAAGACAATCAGACAAAGTCTATGTATCAATCTGTTTGCCGGGTTTGTCGTGCCCGACTTCGCCGCCCCGTTGTATACTTGCACCCTATGAACCTTCTCAGCAGACTTCGCGGCCGCATGACCGCCGAACACGACAACCGCATCCATCCCGGCATGCGCGACCAGTGGATGATCGCGTTTTTCTCGCTGTGGTTCATCGGAGGATTGTTCACCGATGGATGGGCTCACAATCACATTCCCGAACTCGAGTCATTCTTCACACCATGGCACGGCATCTTTTACTCAGGATACCTGGTGTTGTCGCTTGCATTGCTGTGGCTGACATGGCGCAACAAGCGCTCTCTCGGTGTTACCTGGCGCCAGGCGATTCCGGTCGGGTATGAGTACGCCGTTCTGGGAGTCGGGATCTTCTTCTTCGGCGGTATCGGCGATTTGATCTGGCACAGCGTGTTCGGCATCGAGGCCGACATCGAGGCACTGCTCAGCCCCACGCATCTCATCCTCGCTACCGGCCTGACGCTTATGATGAGCAGTAACCTGGTGGTGTGGTGGCATACCGCGTCGGCTGTGGACGACAAGCCGCGACTGACTGATCAGTTGCCGATGCTTCTCTCGCTGGCATTTATCCTCTCGCTGTTCACGTTCATGACGCAGTTCGCGCATCCCATCGAGCCATGGGCAGCCGTTCCGCGTCCGGGATCGATGGCGTCAACCACACAGTCACTTGCCGTGGCCGGCTACCTTCTTCAGTCGACCCTCATGCTTGGTACGATCTTACTGATGCTCCGGCGTGCCAAACCTGCAATGGGAGCCTTCACAATCCTGCTGACGCTTAACATATTAGCGATGGCGCTGATGCGTGATGGCGTAGTGTACGTGCTGGCCGGAGTGGCATCCGGCATCGTCGCCGACCTGCTGGCGCTGCACCTGTATCCGCTCACCGATAACCGCAAGGCACTGCGCATCTTCGCCTTCGCCGTTCCCGCCACGTTCTTTACGGCGTATTTCGTGATTATGGCTTTCAGCAGCGGCATCTGGTGGTCTATCCACATGTGGGCTGGCTCTATCGTCATGGCCGGTTTTGTCGGCTTGCTGCTCAGTTTGGTCGCACTGCCGTTCGAGGGCGAACGCCGCTAAAACCGCAGGGCAAGCGGCTGTAATTGTGTTTTGGAGCGTTTTGAGCTATACTGAAGTCAACTTTCCAATATACACATCATGATCAAAACCACTTCCGGTCAGGCCAAGAGGCAGCGTTTCGCCAGCGTGGCGCTCCTGCTCATCTTCGCGCTGTTCCTCACGGTACTCATGCCGGAGCTGCACTCCCTCTATATGGAGGACTACCAGGCCTACACCCGCGACGGTAACCGCGACGGCGTCCCTGACGCAGCCGAGGACATGAACCTCAACGGTATCGCCGACCTCTACGAGGACAGTGATCATGACGGTATCAGCAACGTGTTCGAGAAGTTCCGCCCGGTCGCCAAGGTCTACGCAGAATCCGCAGGACAGTGCATCGACGGTATCGACAACGACGCTAACGGCATGATCGATATGGCCGACCCGGGATGCACTACACCCGGCAGCATGATGGAAGCCAGCGGTACGCGTTCGTCCGCACCTGCAACAACGACTATCTCCAGGGAAACAGCATGTTCCGACGGCGTCGACAACGATTCCGACACGATGATCGACATGGCCGACCCGGACTGTACGTCGATGACAACATCGATGGCCCCAATGCCCGTAGCTCCGGTAGCTCCGATGCCGACCGGCACGCAGACATCTATCAGGTCTTCGGTGTCCCCGGTTGCAGGTGACTGTTACGACGGTATCGACAACGATTCCGACAGCATGGTCGACATGTCTGACAGCGGCTGCGGATGCACTCCGGGCAGCGAGCGCGGCGTGTGCACCGGTACGGCTGTCTCTGCCGGCACAGCGACGTCTGCTGGCACGTCGAAATCTGCTCCGAAGGCCCTGAAGCCGCGCTAAACAACGTGTCGATGTCACAGAAAGTTGACTAGAAGGCTAAGTTCAGTATGGTATACATGTGTCACAAGCTGAACCTACAGCGGCAGCAGCAGACGAGACATTCATTCAAGTAGATGCGTCTCCTGAGGCAGTGGATACGACGATGCTGAATACAGTCGGAACTGAGGTATTCAGACGTCTTCTGGAATCCAAAATCACGGATGTTTTGGACGAAGACACCGTTCGCAGAGCTGTGGCCGAAGCATCATTTGATGCCACGGGAGAACGGGAGGCTGCGACGGCCGCACTGACAACCCTGATGACGTCAGCCGTTGCCGTGAAGGCTTTGGTCGCGGAATTGTTCAAGCCGCCGAAAGCCGGAGAGGCTGAGCAGAAAGTAATCGAGAGAGCCTTGAATGGGAAGATCATCATTAAGCAGTTGGGCAAAGGCTCGTTCGGCACCGCTTTGCTTGTGTATGACAAAGACAAGCCGGACGGGCAGAGAGTGTATGTGCTGAAAGTACTCATGCAGAAGTTAGGTGATCCGGATCCGAAAAAAGTCATTCCGCGGTTCAAGCGAGAGCACGAAATCCTCACGTTGATGCAGGGCACAGTCACTCCGGCAAGCGTTGGTGATATGTTTCAAGAAGGCGGACATCTGTGCATCGCCCAGGAATACATAGAGGGCTGTTCGTTGGAGGATTTGAGAATGGAGGCCGCACCCGCGGCTATGCCGAAAGACCTGGTTTGCGCCATCGGCGTTGAAGCGGCGCTGCGACTGCAGGAGCTGCACCGCAAAGGCATCGTGCACCGGGATGTGAAGCCGCATAACCTGATGCTCAATAAGAAAGGGGAAATGAAAATCATCGACCCTGGTCTTGCGACCGCCGCGCATGAATACGCACCTGATGAAACGCATCTTACCCAGGCTGGCCAGATCATGGGAACGCCTACGTATATGTCGCCCGAGCAGATCAATTCGCCGCTTTCGGTTACCCCGAAGGCCGACGTCTACAGCCTGGGTTGCACGCTGTACCACTTGTTGACGGCACGTGTGCCGTACATCGGAGAGACACATGCAAGCATCATCAAGCAACATGGGGATCCTGATGTGAAGCCTGACGTCAGTATGATCAAGAATCAGGAGCTTGCGAAGTTCCTGCTCAGAATGATGGAGAAAGACCCAAACCTTCGTCCGGATATGCAGGTTGTGGCGCATGAACTCTGGAGACTGTCGTCATTGTCGAAGAAACATCCTGACTTCCTGCACGGGTATGCCACCTTGCCTCCGCACAAACGAACACTGCCTCTGGGCACAGTATCCGACGAGTTAGATCTGACTGATGCAGAAGTCATGTACCCCGCGCTCGCGCGAGAGCACGGTGAAGTAGCTGAGCCGCTGCAGGGGCTCTTCCGATCGACGCGGTCGCGGGTTGCCGCGGTTGCCGGCGGATTGGCACTGGCAGCTTCGGTCGTTGTTACTGTCATATTGCTCAGCGGAAAGCGTCCCGAGGAGGTGGCAACAGGCGAAGGCGAGCCTGTTGCACGCGACGTCAAAAAAGATGCGTCTCCACCGCCCCCGCCCGAGAAGAAACTGCCGCCAGCGATTCCTGGTCTTGAAGTCAATGAGCGCGGATTCTTGCAGACTGTGAAGCTGACCGGAGCAAGCGGTGAACTGGTGCTGGCGCATGACGAAGGCGTGCACGTGACCGCGGGATCGCGGCGTGTGTCGTTCTATCATCCGGATCCGAAGCGCATGGAGACCATGCTTGGATCCATGCCTGTCCTTCCCAATGACATTGCCAAGCAATACGGTCTGCCTGCGTATGTCTACGCCGATTGCGGGGAAGCCCGTTCATACGTCGCGTTCGTCGGAAACGTCGGATTTATCTTCATCGACGGTAAGGGAAAGAAGCATTTGTATTCAGCAAACGCAGGCTTGCTGGAAGCCGTCGGCAAAGACTACGACGTGACCGGAGGCGTCAATGATTTCTTCGAGAACGCCGACGTGCAGCGCTTCCTGGAGGATTACCAGCTCCGCGGACAGATCGGCATCGAGCGCGGAAGCAGGATGGCAAATCATCTGCCGCCCTTGTTTGCCGGGCGTGACGATGACGCCTGGAGAAGAGTGGTTGAGACTCAGCTGAATGCATGGAAGGGCATGGTGCTCCAGAAAAAGTCGAACCAATAAGCTATTTCCTGCCGAAGCGTTTCAGCAGCAGCGAATTGCTGACGACGGATACAGAGCTGAGTGCCATCGCCAGGCCGGCGAATTCGGGCTTCAGCACTATGCCCCAGTGCGCGAACACCCGCGCCGCGACCGGAATGCCGATGATGTTGTAGATCAGCGCGAAGAACAGGTTCTGACGGATTTTCCCGACGGCGGCGCGGCTTAACCGCAGGGCTGTGACAACATCTGCCGGATCATTGCGTGTCAGCACGATCCCGCCGGCATCTATCGCGATGTCCGTGCCGCCGCCCATTGCAATGCCGATGTCTGCTTGTGCCAGCGCCGGGCTGTCGTTGATGCCGTCGCCGACCATCGCGACGCGCTTGCCCCCGGCCTGGAGTGTTTTGATCTGAGCCGCCTTTTGCTCGGGCAGAATCTCAGCAAGCACGTTGTCCAGATCTATGCCCGCTTGAGCCGCAATCGCGTTGGCAGTGCGGATGTTGTCGCCGGTTATCAGGTACACGCCGGTGCCATTCTTTCTGAGTTGTGCGATGGCTGCGGCAGATGAAGGTCGCAACGTATCGGCCACGGCAATCGCTCCGATGATTTCCTCGGTTGCCAGCAGCATCACGGTTTTGCCTTCCCGTTCGAGCGTGTCGATCGCGATTCGATGGTGCTCATGCAGCTGTGCGTATTCGTTGCCAAGCATCGCGCGGTTACCGAGTCTGTAGATTTTTCCATCGATGTCTCCATGGATGCCGTGCCCCGGAATCGCCTTGAATTCCTGCACCGGCTTGTGCCCGATCCCATCGGTAGACGCTCTGGCCAGTATCGCCTGTGCCAGCGGATGTTCGGATTGGCGCTCAAGGCTCGCCGCAATCATCAGTATTTCCGGCGTACGCATACCGGCTATCGCGATGATATCGCTCGTCACCGGCTTGCCTGCAGTCAGCGTGCCGGTTTTATCAAAGACGACCGTGTCGACCTTTGCAGCCGCTTCCAGTGCTTCACCTCCTCGGATCAAGATTCCCAGCTGCGCACCTCTGCCGGTTGCGACCATCAGCGCAGTCGGCGTTGCCAGTCCCAGCGCGCACGGACAGGCGATCACGATGACCGAGACGAACGCCAGCAGCGCATAGCTCAGTGTTGCTCCGAGCAGCAGCCATACGATCAGCGTCAGTACCGAGAGCGTGATCACGCCCGGCACGAAGCGAGCCGACACCCTGTCGGCGAAATCCTGGATCGGCGCTTTGGATCCCTGCGCCTCTTCCACGAACGCGATGATCCGCGCGATTGCAGTCTGTGCGCCTACCTTTTCGGCTCGATAGGTGATGCTGCCGTGTCCGTTGACCGTCGCAGCGAAGACCTTCGATCCGGAGGTTTTCTCGACCGGAATGCTTTCACCGGTCAGCATCGATTCATCTATGGATGATCCTCCATCAGTCACGACTCCATCGACCGCGATCTTCTCGCCCGGCCGTGCGACGATCAGATCACCGATGTGTACCTGATCCAGTGGCACATCGCTCATCGCGCCGTCTTTCAGCACCCGCGCGGTGCGTGCCTGCAGATCCATCAGCTTCTCAATCGCATCACTGGTGCCACCCTTTGCACGCGCCTCTATCCACTTACCCAGCAGTACGAAGGTAATGAGAAGCGCTGACGTTTCGAAGTATAGGCCATGCATCATGCCAAGCCCTGCACCAAGAGAAAAAGATTGATCAATAAAATTGTACAAGCTGAACAGATACGCAGTGCTCGTACCGATCGCTATCAGGCTATCCATCGTGAATGTTCCAAGTCGCAAGTTCACCCAGAAGCCGCGGTAAAAGTCGCGTGCCAGCCAGACCTGGATAGGTGTTGCCAACAGGAACGACACGATGCCCATCCACGGCATGATTTTTTCGGTCATTGCTGCATCGAACAGCGGCAATAGCATGAAGGCCAACAACGGCGCACTCAGAATTGCCGACAGGATGAATCTGTTTTTGTAGGATGCCGCCTCGTCGGCCCGCTGCTTACGTCCGGCTTCGCGGTCACCGGCTTCGGCCATTGCAGCTGAGTATCCGGCTTCTTTGATGGTCTCGATCACGTGATTCGCATCAGTCACATTCGCATCGATCAGCACACTCGCCTTCGCGGAGGCAAAGTTCACGTTCGCATCGCGCACGCCGTTCAGGCTTTTGATTCTCCCTGTGACCCGCGCGGCACAACCGGCGCAGTGCATCCCCGTGATCCGTAACTGGATTCTGCTGGTAGACATGACGACATCATACGCTTATATCGGGCTCCAGGATTACAAAAAAGCCCCGGTGACGTACGTCGGTCCGGGGCAAAGAGAGCGATTTTAGTTTTCCGGAGGGGTTTCCCCACCACCCGGGCCAGTTCCCGCATTTCCGGGATATGTAATATTCCCATTATTTGCGACGGTAGGCGGTGTTTTTCCAAGGACACCGTTGCGTTCAGCCCATTGCCGCATCGGGCCTGTGATGTGAGTAGCTGTTCCGGAGTTCACTCTTTCGTAGAACGTCTTGGCAAAATTGGTCCTGGACCACGGATGGCCGACCGTGGGGCCCGGGGAAAGGTTTTTGTGCAATGCACCACCTGCGTAAACAGCGCCGGCAGTGACACCTGCAAGCAGCAGCGGGTATTTGATGACATTCCAGACTTTTCTAAGCGGGCCGGGTCCCTCTTTGGGGAAATCCAGGCGGCCTCTTTCAGGAGTTCGTGGGGTCATAGAATTGGTTGTGAAAGGGAGGAAAAAGAGAGGGCTATGCGTTAGCCGGAACGGATGCCTTCAGCTGGTGGCGGATGTTGGTGAGCATCGTGAGTGAGTTGAGAGTCTCTTCGTCTTTGCACTGCTCCATGACGATCGCGATGATTACGGACATGCCGACGACACCCATGCAGTAAAACAGCTGCGGCATGACCTCTTCGTCCACATCGTCGAATTCGATCTTCTCAATTTCACCAGCCTTCATTCTCTCGCCCAATGCTTTGGCTTTCGGATCCTTCTCCAGAATCTTGGTGCGGCTCGCGAGTTCTTCTTCGCTTTCGTAGGCGTCAATCGTTTCGACAGTCGCCTTTTCGACAGCGGACTTCAGACCGGCCGGCACTATTGCCAACAGAGCCGACTTTTCCGCGTCAGTGAGATAGAGAGGGGAATCCATGACTGATGTGTGGGGAAAGGATTTCATCCAGTATACAGCAAAACACCGTTTTCCGGCCAGCCGAAAGGGTCAGCGGCTATCCGACGCTCAGAGGGATGCGCAGTTTTTTCAGCTGCTCGGTCTCGGCTGAGTCGTCAACGATCAGCTGTCCGCACGCCGCCGCGATGTCATCACCCATGGTCTTGCGCTGCGTCACATCGATGCCGAACGACAGGATCACCGCTTTGAACTTGTCGATGCCTTCCTGCGCGCTGCGGTGGAACGCTTTGCCCGGCACCGGGTTGTACGGGATCAGGTTGATGATGCTGGCACCGGTTGTGAGGATGTACTTGCCGAGTTCTCGCGCCAGTTGCTCGCTGTCGTTCACGCCGCTGATGAGCGTGTACTCGTAGGTGATGTAGTGACGCCGGTTCCCCAGGCTCTGTGCATAGCGCCGTGACCAGTCAGCCAGCTTCTTCAGGAAGTCCGGTGACGTTGTCGGGACTATCTCCTCGCGCTTTTTCTGGTTGGCGCTGTGCAGCGAAATCGCCATGCGCACATGCGGCCAATCTTTGTCCGTGAGCACTTTTTCCAGGAACATCAGCACGCCCACGCTGGAGACGGTGATGCGCGTGGGGCCCAGGTCGGTGTTGCGCAGCCAGGCGTGGATGCACTCCTTTACGTTGTCGTAGTTGGCCAGCGGTTCGCCCATGCCCATGAACACCACGTTGCTGATGCGTGAGGATTTCAGCTGCGGACGATCCCTCAGGAACGTCGTCCAGAACCGGTACTGATCCATGATCTCATCGGCGGTCATGCTGCGCTTCAGGCCCATCGCGCCGGTGGCGCAGAAGGTGCAACGCATCGCGCAGCCGATCTGCGATGACACACAGATGGTCCACTGTCCGCGCTTGTTCTCCATCAGCACCGTTTCGAACTTCAGACCGTCACTGGTTTGCAGCACGGCTTTGTAGGTGTCGTCGCGGGTACTGCGATAGATGCGGTCGGCAGTGATCGACATCAGCGGCATCTGTTCCGCCAGCACTTCGCGCATCGGCTTGGACAATGTGGTCACGTCGGTCCAGCTGTTCACGTTGGGCTGGAAGAGCGCGCGTTCGATCTGCTTCCAGCGGAAGGCCGGTTCTTTTGGGAACAATGCGGTGAATTGATCCTTTCGCAGAGCGGGTTTCATGGCGCCGACAGTGTACCGCGGACACCGGGATTTCGGCTATGGTATACTGTCCGTACATGGAAAAAGCCATTTTCGCCGCAGGCTGCTTCTGGGGGGTCGAGGAGACCTTCCGCAAGGTTCCGGGCGTCACCGAGGCGTATTCCGGGTATACCGGCGGCAAGACTGAGAATCCCAAGTACGAGGACGTCTGCTACAACGACACCGGCCATGCCGAAGCGGTCGAAGTCACCTACGATCCGGCTCAGGTGAAGTACGAAGACCTGCTGAAAGTCTTCTTCGAGAATCACAACCCGACCACGCTCAACATGCAGGGGCCGGATATCGGTTCGCAGTACCGCTCGGGAATCTTCTTCACATCAGATGCACAGAAGAAGGAGGCCGAGGCGTACGTGAAAGAGCTGACAGCGTCAGGCAAATGGAAGCGTCCGATCGTGACTGAGATCACACCGGCTTCAACTTTTTATAAGGCGGAAGAATATCATCAGCAATATCTGCGAAAGAGAGGGTTGGACAATTGTCATATCTAGACCGAAGCCGCGCTCTCTCCGGCTATATACCCTGTCGCCCAGCATATCTGCAGACTGAATCCGCCGGACGGTCGATCAAAATCCAGAACATCACCGATCAAAAACAAATTCTGGTGTTTTTTACTGCGCATGGTCGCGAAGTCCACGTCTTCCAGCGCCACGCCGCCGCTGGTGATCACGGCATCTTCCGGGCCAAGCAAAGTTTCCGGAGTCAGGGTGAACGCCTTCAGCGCTGCACCCAGTTTCATGCGATCTTCCTTTGGCAGGCGGTACAGATGGGTCTCGCCGTCCACGCCGGCTTGTCTGAACAGCGGCCCGCACAGCCGGGGCGGGAACAGTTCGCCGATGGCGTTCTTCAGCCGTTTGTTCTTGTGTGTGTCGAACACTTCCACCATTTTGCGGTCCAGCGCGCCCGCATCGGTCGATGGGAAGAAGTCGATCGCCAGCGTCACCTCGCCGTTCTTCAGCGTCTCGCCGATCTTGCGGCTCATGTTCAGCAGCGCCGGTCCGCTCATGCCGAAGTGCGTGAATAAAATCTTGCCGGCATGTGAGTGCAGGCGTTTGCCGTTCTGGATGATCGAGAGTTTCACCTTCGGCATGCTCAGGCCCATCAGCTCCTCTATCCATTTCTCTTTCACAACCACCGGCACCAGAGCCGGATCCGGCTCGATCACGTTCACACCGATCTTCTTCAACCACGCGAATCCTTCTCCGGTGGATCCGGTTTCCGGGTGCGACTTGCCGCCGGTGGCCAGGATGAAATTTTTGGCGCGCACCTCGCTGGCCTTGGTTTTCACGGCGACGATTTTCCCATCCTCAATCACAAAACCTGTCACCGGCGATGACTTCCGCAGTTCCACACCGGTCTGCTTCATGTACGTGATCAGTGTTTGCAGTACATCGTTGGATTTCTCAGACTTTGGGAAGGCACGCAGCTCGGCTTCCACTTTCAGCGGCAAGCCGCGCGACTCGAAGAACTCGAACGTGTGTTCCGACGAAAAACGCGTGAATACCGAGAACAACGGCTTGCCCCGCTCGCCATAACGTTCGACCAGCAGCCGCACGTCCGGCTGGGCATTGGTGATGTTGCATCTGCCGCCGCCGCTGATGAGCAGCTTCTCACCCGGGCGCGGATTCTTCTCCAGCAGCACGACCGACGCACCGCACTCAGCCGCACGTCCGGCAGCCATCATGCCTGCAGGCCCGCCGCCGATAACGGCGACGTCGAACACAGCCTGCGTGTCATTACTGACCATGCGGATACTCTAACCTTAAAGGTCAGTGTCCGGATACCCCAGCATGCGCCGCAGCTTCACGATCATCTTCGCCTTGAACTGCAGCCATGGCTCGCGGATGCGCTTGGGCAGCAGAAACATGATGCCGAGTATCTCCATGCCGACGAACCCCAGCCACGCGCCGGGCGTGAACGGTGTCACCAGCGCAACCAGCCCGAATAACAGGAGGAAGATGCCGATCGGCCACTTGATGATGAACCAGATATTCTTCATGTGGCGAGTATAGCGCTATTCAAGGCATGCAAATCATTTTTCATCCTTTCTTCAATATTTTTTAACGATGACATGATTTTCGCGCAGACTCATGCCTGGAAATCGTCATCATGTTCACGATCTTTGACCCTGGGCTTGCGCGGGCGTACATCATGCGTATGCAAAGCCGCAACCGCGCCTGCAATCCGGATCTCCACAGTCGACGTGGGTTCCTGCGGGTCGGCTTTGAGAAGGCGGCTGCGCTGGCGGGTATCGGAGCGCTGGTACCGGGTGCACAACAGTCTGTTGCGCAGGAAGTCGCAAGGGACCGGCAGACAACAAAAAACGTCATTCTGGTGGTGCTCACCGGTGGGTTGAGCCAATTGGATTCATTGGATCCAAAGCCGCACCTTCCCTCTGGAATACGTGGACCGTTCAGAGCACGTCCGACAAAGTCAGGCAAAGCGCTGATCACCGATCCGTTTGCCGTACTCGGTGCAGTGGATGAAGAGTATGCGCTTCTGCGCGGCATGTATGCTGAAACCAGCGGATCGCACGATACGGCGATGCGTAATTGGATGCGTATGCCCGTAAGCGGGACACATCTTTTTTCGGTGGTAACAGATAACGTGCGCGGCAGACTTCCGGGCGTCGACTTCATTACGCCCGGCGTCGAAGATCCGGCGTTTACATTCACCGAAATCCGCAAAAAGGAAATCGTAGCCAGCGGAGCCGCATTACTGGAAATGCGCTGGGATGAGCGCAAAAGAGAGTGTGTCAGCGCGAGCAGTTTTGAGAAACCGGAGGGGCATGAAGGACGTATGGGATTGCTGGGTGCATTGAATACCCGGGGGCCTGCGGGACCTGCGGTCGAGAGGTTTGCCGACAACATGCGCGTGGCAGACAGAATTGTGCGTGAGGGCGTGACGAACGCATTCGATGATCCGAATCCGCGCGTGCGCAGAGCGAGGGAACTGGCGTACGGCGACGATGCGTATGGCCGCATGTTCTCGATTGCCGCCGGCCTGGCAGATCCGCAGCGCGGCAACGCCCAGCTCGTGGTGCTGGAAACCGGTCATTGGGACGATCATGACAAGCTCGAAAGTGAAATGGGACGCAGGGGACCGATGCTGGCCCGGTCGCTCGGCGCATTGATCCACGAGATGCATGGAAAAGCCATCATTGCCGTACGAGGGGAATTCGGCAGATACGCATTGGATCGCGGCGAAGATTTCGGCGGGTATACCAGTTTTGGACGGCTTCATTACCGCGTGCACTCGGGCATCGTCGCAGGACCGAACATCAAAAACGGACCATACGGAGAAACCAGCACCGATGGCCGGAGAGTCGATTCAGGAATGATCACCAATGAAGATTTCCAGCAACTTATCCTGCAGGCGGCCGGATTGGTACCGCGCACCTTCAATAACCAGGCGGTGAATGCACTGGTCCGTGTCTAGAAAAATACACATGTCATTTTGATGCAAGCTGATGCCAGAAAATCATCATCATGTTCATGATCTTTGACCCTGCGCTTGCGTCGGCGTACATCATGCGTATGCCGGCAATGTCCAGAAGAACAATGATGGCGACAACATTCGACGCAGTGACGTCAGGTGCCGTGCTCAGTTCAATGTTTGGCGGACAAGGCAGAGCGCAGGAAGTAAATCGGAGCCGGCAGCAGACATATAACGTCATTTTCGTCGTTCTTGCAGGCGGCATGAGCCAATTGGATTCACTCGATCCCAAGCCGCACCTGCCCGCTGAAATACGCGGACCGTTCAGCGCCGTTCAGACAAAAACCAAAAATGCTCTCGTTACCGAACCATTCGCGGCGCTTGGTGCGGTCGATGACGAATACACTGTTTTGCGCGGCATGGATGCAGAAAATGCCAGCGGAAGTCACAGCACAGCGGCCGAATTGTGGATGCGCAGTGAAGAAAGGGATCCGAGGACGAACTTGTTCCCGCAGCTAACGAGAGGCACGCAAGGAAGAATGCCGGGGGGCGATCTGATGACTCCTGATGTTGAGGCAGAGCCGGGGTTTGTGTTTGCCGGATATCGCCGCGACTATGTCGGTAACAGCGGCAGTCCGTTGATCGGCGTGGATTGGGACGACAAGGAAAAAAAGTGTGTAACCAAAGTGAGTTTCGACAAACCGCCGTCCCATGAAGCGCGCACAGAACTTCTGAGAAGCCTCGACAGCAGAGGAGGTTTCGCCGGCGGGGCCACCGACAGATTCCTCGAGAACGCCCGCTTGGCGGATGCAATCGTGAGAAGAGGTTTCGCAAACGCATTTGATGATCCGAATCCCGGAGTCGCCGAAGCCCGCAGACGATCATACGGAGACGATGCACATGGAAAAATGTTTCAGCTCGCCGGGGCTCTGGCTGACCCGGATCGCGGCAATGCCAAACTTACAGTCGTCACAACCGGCCATTGGGATCATCATTACGAATTGAAAGATCGGATGGAGCCACGCGCCCGTAATTTCTCACGGGGACTTGCCGCGCTTATTCACGAACTTCGTGACAGGGTGATCATCGTCGTGAGGGGGGAGTTCGGACGCTATAACAAAGACACGTATCCGACCTTTGGAAGGCAGCATCACGCCATTCACTCGGGCCTCATCACCGGACCGAACATCAAGATCGACAAACCATACGGTGCCACAAGCCGTGACGGCAGAAATGTCGACTCCGGACGCATCACGAATGAAACGTTCCGCAGACTCATGTTGCAGGCAGCAGGTGTCGTACCAAGGACATTTGATAACGATGCGATCACTGCGCTGCTTAAAGTCTAATAGAACAAAAAATATACTCAGATTTTAGGCCTTATAAATAACAAAAATTGAGAATACAAAAATTGATCAATATAGACGATAAAAAATCAGCAGACCTCTAAAATTTGACACATCCCCAGGCCACCGCGAGGATCCATCCTATGCGTACCCGCAGCCCGGCTTGTTCACCCGATCTATCGCGCCGTGGATTCCTCAGCGCGGCGTACGGTCTGGCTGCACATACACTCTTGAACGTTCCCGGTGCGAGAGGGCAGGAAGTCGACCGCGTCAGGAAACAAGCACACAACGTCGTGCTGGTTGTCTGTACCGGAGGCATGAGCCAGTTGGATTCGTGGGATCCGAAAGAGCTGCTGAAACAAAAGGGCGAGATCGGCGGCCCGTTCAAGATCGGACTCACCAAGTCGCGCGATGCGCTGATCACCGAACCGTTCGCCGCACTTGGTGCGATCGACGATGAATACATGCTGATGCGCGGCATGCATGCCAGCAGCGACGTGCACGATAAGGCGATGGGGGAGTGGCTGCGTACCGGCAGAGAACGCACCCATCTGTTCGCGACACTGGCTGGCAATGCGCGTGGTGGAATTCCCGGTGTCGACCTCATCACGCCCGGCGTCGAGGTGCCGGATTTTGTCCGCGCCCGCAAGGATGAAGTCGCGTCGCACGGTGCATCGATCCTGGAAATGCGCTGGGACGAATACAAAAAAGACTGCGTGACCGCAGCCAGGTTCGACAAGCCGCCAAGCCACGACAGCCGTATGGGCTTGCTGCAGCAGCTGGATGCCAGGGGGCCGGTGGGACGCGGGCCAGAACAGTACCTCGAGCACAGGCGGACTGCCGATACCATCGTCCAAAAGGGGATTACCGATGCGTTCACCGATCCGAATCCCAAAGTGCGCGAGGCGCGCAAGAAGCTGTACGGCGATAACGCCTACGGAAGAATCTTTGACATCGCCGGACGTCTGGCAGATCCGCAGCACGGGAACGTGCCACTGGTCGTGGTCGAGACCGGACACTGGGACGTCCACGGCGATCTGGAGAAAGACATGAGCGACCGGGGTCCGAAGTTTTCCCAAGCTTTGGCCGGCCTCATCCACGACTACCGTGACCGTGTCGTCATCGCGGTACGTGGCGAATTCGGACACTACGACAAAGACGGCGGACGTCCCCTGGCGCAGTTCGACACGTTCGGGCGCAAACACTTCCTCATTCATTCCGGCATCATGGCCGGCCCGACCGTCAAGACCGGCATCTACGGATCAACCAGCAAAGACGGGCGCAATATCGCCTCCGGCCGCATGACCAACGATGACTTCACCCGGATGCTGCTGCAGGCGTGCGGACTGGAGCAACGCACGTTCGACAACGAGGTAGTGAATGCGATCCTCAGAGCATAATAGAACAAAAAATGTACTCACATATTATGTTTTCTATATAAGGAAAAATAAGAATACAAAAATTGTTCAATAATCGTAATTTAGTTTCCTTATGCCTCCCGTACACTTCAATTGATTCAGATGCCAGAAAAGCAATATTCCTTGCCGGCAAACGATGCCCGCGAAAGCAGACGGATTCACTATGCAGAAAGCAGTGCCGAATTGTGCCGGTTGCTTCGAGGTGAATCCGGAAACAGCCGAGAGGTGCTTGAGGGCATCATTCATGAACTGGAATCGGCGCTGTTTGCAGAACACGGAACAAGTATTGATATAGGTGACATCATCGGCCAAACATTTTTCAAGGCCTTGCGTTTTCTCCGGGAAAACACTGACGGCACGCAGATCGAAAATTTCAGAGGATGGCTTTTTCATATAGCTTATAATCTGGCGCTTGATTCCAGGCGGATATGCTGGAGCCGAAAGATGGTACAGGCTGCGGACCTTGGAGACAGCGTAGACAATTCATATACCCCCGATCCCGCCGAAGGACTGATCGCGGAAGAGGCGCAGATTCACCGGAGAAAACTTTTGACTATCTGCGAAGCCGCTGCTGAAGACTTGACCCCCAAAGAAAGGGAAATTCTTTTTTTACAATTTATTGATGGGATGAAGCAGGAGGATATTGCAAGGCGTTTGGGTATCCCGCTTGGCACCGTCAAAACAACCAGCCGGAGAGCGTATCAACAACTTCTTGATACCCTGAAAGGTCCTGCACCGATCATCAGGGGCGAGAGTCCGAAGTACCAAGTAGTACAAAAAATTGATACACGATTTGTATTACCAAAAAGCCAAAATATAGGAACACAAAATTTGAACAATACTCAACATCCTACCCCGCGGAACACACAGTAAATTTTCTTCACCGATGTGGACGGTGTTTTCGTGCTACCCTCATTCGCACGTATGAGTACGTACCCCGTCATCAAGGTAAAACCCGGCAGCGAGATCCACCTGAAGAACCGCCATCATGCGATCTTCCGTACCGCGTTCGGCGCGATTCCGGAAGAAGTGAAGAACGGCATGATCGGCGAGATCCACTCGAGCGCCGATGAATTTTTGTGTTACGCGACCATCAACCGCAAAGCGTACATCGCCGGACGCGCGATCAGCTTCGAACCGGGAGATCCGATGGAATCGTTACGCCGCAATATCAAGCGTTCTATCGACTTACGCAAAGAGTTTCTCTCGGGCGAGGACACCACTGCGTTCAGATTGATCAATGCAGAGGGCGATGGCATTCCGGGTCTGGTTGTCGACCAGTACGGTCCGATTGTTGTCATCCAGCTCACCACACTCGGTATGGACCGACTGCGTCCGTGGATCGCCGATACGCTGATGGATCTGGTGAAACCGGAGGGAGTGTTCGAGAAGTCGACTGGTTCATCTCGCAAGAAAGAAGGTTTGGAAAACAAAGAAGGCTGGGTCAAAGACGGAGGCAGCACAGAAATCGAAATAAAGGAGAGGGGACTGAAGTACCTGATTTCGCTTACTGGAAGCCAAAAGACCGGCCTGTTCATCGACCAGCGTGAAATGCGCAGCTTAGTCCGCCAGCTGGCTGCCGGCCGCACCGTGCTCGACTGCTGCAGCTACGTCGGCGGATTCTCGCTGAATGCGCTGATGGGCGGAGCACTGTCGGCCGATGCGGTCGACTACGATGAAAACGCGATCGCCAAAGCAAAAGTGCACATGCAGATGAACGGCATCGCCGCGGAGCAGTTCACCGGATACAAAGAAGACGTGTTCGACTTCCTGCGCCGGACTCCCAAGCCGAAGACCTACGACTTCATCATTCTGGATCCGCCGGCGTTCGCGAAACGCTCGACAGATCTGGAACTGGCAAAGCATGCCTACACCGACATGAACCGTATGGCGATGCAGTCACTCCCGTCAGGCAGCCTGCTGCTGACGTGCTCCTGTTCGTACCAGATGGATCCGCAGACTTTCCAGACCGTCGTGTTCCACGCGGCACGCCAGGCTCGTCGAAACGTTCGTATCTTGCAGCGTCACAGGCATGCATTCGACCATCCGATCAACTTGTACCATCCAGAGGTCGATTACCTCAAGAGTTTACTGTTGTGGATCGAATGATGCGCTGCTGACCGAAAATTCCTCAGAGATAAGCGATCCGCTGATGCGCATGCTCGTCGCGAGCGCACCGGCGACAGCCACTATGGCTGCGGCGATAAGGATGAGAGTGATGAGGTGCTTGCGCGAAAGCATGGCACTGGGAAGGAATGTGCGCATCGTACACCATCAAATTTCCCCGGTGCCAGGCTTATTTTTTCTTCTGTGCGGGCGTGGTGCAGACAATGCTCGTGACGCACTTGCCGACGCTCTTCGCAACGGTGGTATGCCAGGTGCGGATCACCTTCCCCTTGGCGTCTTTGTCGGTCGTCGTGGAGCGCGACACGATAAGTGTTTTGGCGGTGTGCGTGTAGGCGGCAGTGGTCGCGCCCGGAGTGCAGGTAGACGGACAGGATGGCTTGTTCATCGCACATTGCGCTTCGGCTCCGCGGATTGCCGCAGCCATTGCGTTCGTGTCCGCGGCTGCAGATGTGCTCTGCCTTTCGCCGGTGGCCTGAAAGAAGAAATACTCGGTGGGAAAGTTCGCCGGGATGGTTTGGGTGATCTTCACGCACGATGCGGCGGAGGTATTGGTAGCGGTTGCATTGTTCTGCATGTCCATTGCGCCTAGCTGTTCAGCAATCTCGTTCTGATTGTCTGTTGCCCCGAAGTCCTGGCTCTCCATCTCCATGCCGTCGGAAAGCGAGCCCCTCAGCTTCATGTTTGTAGTGAATGCGCCTGCGGCAACGATCGCAACGAGGACGAGAGCGGGGATCAGAATGCGTTTTGCGTTCATGAAGTTGGGGGAGGAGTGCGTGCACCCTACTCCTCTATCCGTGAATAATGAAAACCAGCCCGGCTGTCCGGCGGATCAGCATGCGGGCTGGCGCGATGGATTGGTGCATACTAGCGCTTTGCGATGGCGGTAGCCTGTTGCACCGGTTCCCTGCGCTGATTGCGCGCGAAAGCGAACCGCAGTGACTCGGTGAAGATATGCGACAGGTCGAATGCAATCCGGTCGCTCGCGAGCGAGAATGCACCGCTCTGGGTAGTCGGATGGTTCGTGACGATCTCCAGATCGATCCCGGACTTCATGTACGCGGCCGAGTCGCTTTTGAGTGCGAATGCGTCGGCAAACGTGCGGGCGCGGGTGGTCAGGCTTACGACGCCGATCATCGGGTCATGTGCGTCGTCTTCATCATCATGATGATGGGCAGGCAATGTGTTTTTTGGCTCGGGCAGGCAGCGTGCGCCCATCAGCTCGATGAACTCAAGTTGGAGCATGCGGTGGGTTTTCTCGATTTCGCGGGCCGGGTTGTTACCGGCGGCGATCTCGTCGGCGATGCAGCTGAAGTCCAGGTGGAGCCGGTGATGGTTTGCTTCGCCGCCTTCGCGGAAGTCATTCATTTCGGCCTTGGTGCGGATACGCATGGGAAGTTGGGGGAAAGTACGGATACAGCAAAACGCCCCCGTTCACGGAGGAATGCGCGGATAGGCGATAGAGAGTGCAGTCTGCTCTGTGCGAGCTCTCGGGTGGGTTGCAAAGTGCCTGGTATGAATCCAGTGCACGGTGTCTGACCCAATTATCTCCTCTTCCTGGAAAAAAGCAAGTGCTGCACGGATTATTTTTGGGTTACGAATCAACCCGCGAAACGTAGAAACAGCTGTATACTTCCCGCCGTCTCTTCTCCCCATCCGCATGTTTGAATCCCACACAACCCACTCCACTCCGAAGGACGTGTTCTTTCATTTGCTCGCGACCATCACGCTGTACATGAGCGTGTACGCAGTCATCGCGCTGCTGTTCGCCTGCATCAACGTGGCGTATCCGGATGCGCTCTACTATTACTACACGGGTGAGTTGGACATGATCCGCTTCTCGGTCGCGATGCTGGTAGTCGCGTTCCCGGTCTACATGCTGATGACCTGGCTCATCAACCGCGACATCGCCGCACTGCCCGCCAAAGCCGAACTCGGCGCGCGCAAGTGGCTGACCTACCTCACCGTCTTCTTGTCGGCGCTGATGATCATCATCGACGTTATCACCCTGGTCTATAACTTCCTGAATGGCGAACTGAGCGTGCGTTTCTATCTGAAAGTCCTGGTGGTTCTGGTCGTCGGCGCGGCCGTGTTCGGCTATTACCTGGTGGACCTGCGCCGCAGCGGCGCCTTCGAGCGCAAGCGCACCCGCGGTATCGCGATCGCAGCCGTCATCGGCATGATTGCCAGCATCGTCGTCAGCTTCGTCGTCGGCGGATCCCCGTGGTACCAGCGCCAGGTGCGTTTCGACGAGCGCCGCATGTACGATCTGCAAAGCATCCAGTCTCAGGTCATCAATCACTGGTCTCAGAAAGGGGAGCTGCCGAAGACCCAGGACGAGCTCACCGACAGCATCAGCGGTTTCAAGGCCCCGGTAGATCCGGAGACAGGCAAGGCCTACGAGTATTCGGTGAAGGGCGATCTCTCGTTCACGCTGTGCGCCGACTTCAAGACCGCCACGCCCGAGAACTCTGTCGCTCCGTCCTACGGCCGTGAGGAAAGCTGGATGCACAAAGCCGAACGCACGTGTTTCGAGCGCACCATCGATCCGCAGCTGTACGGCAACAACGGCGTCGGCGTGAAGCCGCTGCCGGTCATTCGTTAACGGCGCTTAATAGTTCGGCCGGCTCTCACTGTTTCCGTTGATGTCTATCCACGGAAGCAGTGTAACCATGGTTTCTGCGGCATGCCGCAATGCTTGCTGATAGGCACCCGATTGGGGGCTGACAAGTGCGTTTGCTTTGGCTTCCATGGTTGCACCCGGCTTATCGTGCAGAAGTTTTTCGATGATTTCCAACTCCTGACCGAGCGCCTCCATTCTCATCGACAATTCTTTCGCATTTTTCGTGTTGCCGACGTTGCGCAGCACATCGATACACGCGGTAAGACATTTCATAACCGCATACCTGTCTCCCGACTGCAGAGGGACGATGGAATTGAAGCGTGATGCCCCTTGTGCACCGAGATGGCCTTTGTCGAAACCCTTGTATGGAATCTTCACTGTTCCCAGTAACTGCCTGGCATCCACCAGGAATTGCCGTTCGGCTTCCGGCAGATGTTTGTACTGCATCGACGCACGCACGATCGGTGAGCGTCTCCACTGCGTCATCGGGTTCTCGTTCGCAGGCGCGGTGGTCGGCAGGTTTATCGGCGGAGGCGGGAAGACCGGCGGAGTGTATGCAGCCAACGCTTTCTGCAGGTGACTGACGACGAACGAGAAATGTCCGTCTTTCTTCTTCCATCCGGGGATCTTCGTGTCCTTTCCGAGCTGCTCGGGGCTTACCATACACATGCGTACGGTTCTTACGTACGGCAGAGTCTGGTGTTCCATTCCCTTCAGTGTCGGGCAGCTTTGGGCGCTGCAGACGGTCGAGGAGAACTTTATACCATCGGTTTTCGGATCGGTGTTTTCGCCGCCGGCGAAGTACTCGGAGATGTAGTTGTTGAGTGCGTCCACCACGCGTGTGTCCGTGGTTCCTCTTGGAACGAAGAGGAAGTTCATGATGCGCGATGTCTGCGAGGCGACCGGCACGATGTCGACGGCGGTTCCGTCGCCCAGTGTCAGGGTTTGGACTTGTGACAGGTTTTCCTGCGCTGCCTCCGCCGCATTCAGCAACGCAAGGTGGCGCTGCTTCATGGCACCGCTGCGGTACGTGAGCACCATCGTGGTGTAGAGATAGGATGTCACCGTCATCGGATGCGAACACAGGTTCACGCGCACGGCATCTGCATCGTACTTGCCGCTGGCGCTGTCGATCTTCAGGTACGGCACTTTCTGATTGAGCAGCACCGGGGCCAGTGTCTCTCCATGCTTCATCATGGCAAAGCCGGCGGTGTTCAGCGCGGCATCTTTGTGTGCATCACCCGTGATCGAATCCGATACCTCGGACATCGCGACGATGGAATCGTAGCGTTGTTTGCCCAGATCGCCGGCGAAGTAGGGTTCGTGCTGCAGTTCGGCGTACGGGACAATTGAGCCGTCATGCGGATCCTGCACCGTCGAACGCAATGTCCAGCCCCACGCGGCGTCCGAGTGAACCTGGAAGCTGCGGCCGTACTTCTGCTGCAGTCTTGCCTTCAGTCCCTTCAGGTACGAGAAGTCGTCATGTGCGCCGAAGGATGTGTTGCCCGCGACCGCGAACAGCACGACTTGCTTTCCCTCTTTCACCATCTGCTCGATTTCGGCTTCCTTCGACTGGAAATCGCTGCGCTGGCTGTCGTCGACTTTGGTGACGACGACTTTCTCGCCTCTGCGTTCGGTGTCGATGGCCTGGTGCAGAGTGTAGTGCAGCAGTTCGGACAGGAAGATGACGGTGTTCTTTCCGCTCTCCACGTCATCTTTCACCACCACGCTCATCTTGGAGGCGAATTCCGCGTACGCGTCCTCGCATGCACCCGGGTATTTGCCGTATTGTTGGGCGAGCTTCTGCTGGAACAGCTTGTAGCAGTGCGAAAGCACTTCCAGCGGCAGTTTGGCAGCTTCTTCGGGGTGCAGATCCTGCAGGTATCGGATCGTGTGGACCCGTTGTGGAGGCAGGAATCTCTCGAACTGCTTGGCGTCAACGGGGATCGGTTCAATGTGGCTGAATTCCGGATCGTGCAACGTGCGGATGAACACGCCTCCCATGCGCGCCGCGCGCAACTGGTAGCGAACACCCAGCTCGTTGCCGCGGGTCGCGCTGTCGACGCCGACGACGGCTGCGTTGTCGTATTCCAGTCCTTGCCAGTTCATGTATTGCAACGTGATGCCCCGGATCTGTTCGCGCATCGTGCTGACGCCGGCCAACGATCCGTGGGCAGCGTTGTATGCCTGCAGCATGGAGAGCACGGTCGAGAAGATATGGTGCGCATCTCTGGGCAACGCATACTGGTGGTCCATGCCGTTCAGCGAGCCCGGTCCGCTGGTGGGCGTTTTTTTGGTGAGTTGTGACGTGATCATTTTCATGATGTGCGCCGCACTGACCAGATATTCCAGTTCGGCCTCGGGCGTGCTGTGCACGCTTTCCGGCACGACATATCCGCCTGAGAGTTTGCGCAGCTCGCCGGTCAATTCGGTGCCCATGGCTCCGTTGAGGCGCTCCATCGGATCGATATCCACGCCGATCGGCGCCAGGCCGACCATGGAGGAGTGAATGCGCAGGCCGATCGATTGCGCGATCTGTACGAGCCTGGCCAACACCAGCTTCGCGTCGCTCTCCGGCTCCGCTCCGGCAAGATAATCTTTATTGGCGTTTTTTGCTTTGAGTTTCGCTTTGCTTTTGGGGGCCCCTGCCATCAGCTCATCGATTTGCCGCTGACACTCGTCCATCACCGCTTTCAGCACGATGTCCTGCCTTGCTTCGGCACGTTCATCATCGCCATCAAGGTCTTTGGTCAGAGGCTCGGCTTCGCCGAGCAGTTCGCCGAGCACTTCGTATGCCTTGGACGTTTCTTCCTGCATCGGCACCCGGCTCTCGTGGTCTAGCGACAGATTGCGAAGCCTGCCGCGAAGCTCGCGCTGGATTCTCGCGACACCTCTCCGTCTGCGCACGTCGACGCGCGGACCGGTCTGCGCTGCTTCGAGCAGCGACCGGAGGACGTAGCCTTTGGTTTTAGTCGCGTTAACCATGGCGCGAGACTATAGAAAAAAACACCTGTTTCAGCAAGGCTAAGCGCAATTCCGCGTCGATACATCGGCAGCCGGTTTCCGGCTGCTATACTTCGTGCCCAATGCGCTTCACTACCCTGAGCACCACCGATCTGGCAGTCAGCGCCATCTGCCTGGGAACGATGGGTTATGGGCGTCAGGTAGCCGAAAACGACGCGCACCAGCAGATGGACTATGCGAGTGCCAATGGGGTGAACTTCTTCGATACGGCTGAGATGTACCCGATTCCAGTCGATGAAAAATTCGCCGGTGATACCGAGGAAATCATCGGACGCTGGCTGACCAAGAGCGGCAAGCGCAAAGACATCGTGCTCGCGACCAAAGTCAGCGGACCGGGCCGTATCGCCATGCGTCCGGGTGTGAACAACTTGGACAAGAAGAACATCGACCTCGCGATCGATGCCAGTCTGAAGCGGTTGCAGACCGACGTCATCGATTTGTATTACTTGCACTGGCCCGACCGTAACGTGCCAAGATTCGGTTTGCGCGGGTACGTCCACGAAGATGACGAGCAGATCACGCCGATCATTGACACGCTCAAGGCGCTCGACGGTTTGATCAAAGCCGGCAAGATCCGGTACGTCGGACTCTCTAATGAAACACCGTGGGGCACGATGGAATTCCTGCGCATCGCGCGGGAGAACAATCTGCCGCGCATGGTCACGGTGCAGAACGCGTACAACTTGCTCAACCGTCATTACGACCTTGGCATGGCAGAAGTTTCCATGCGCGAAGACATCGGTCTTATTCCGTACTCGCCGCTGGGCTATGGCGCGCTCGGCGGGCGCTATCTTGGCGGCATGAAGCCAAAAGGCAGCCGTCCTGATGTGCATCCTGAATTTGCAATCCGCTACCGGGCTCCTCAGGCAGTGCATGCAACCGAGTTGTATGCCGATCTGGCGAAAAAACACGGCATGTCACTGGCGCAGATGTCACTCGCGTTCGTGCATGCGCAACCGTTTGTGACGTCCACCATCATCGGCGCGTCGACATTGGATCAACTGAAAGAAGATATCGCCAGTATCGACCTGAAACTCTCCGACGACGCGCTGCAGAGCATCGAGGAAATCCACGAGTTGCACCCGAATATTGTCGCGTAGCGTTTAGACGTAATTCGACATGCAATCTCTGCCGATTTCTTTGTAGGCGCCGCATGTCCGGATTCTCGTCTGTGCCGCGGCGATTTTTGCCATGACATTTGTGTATACGTTCCCTCCGCGCTCCCGTAATTTTTCCAGATTGCGCGGATTCTTGGAATCTTTGGGCCGTGCGATTTTCGTTTCCACATCGCGATCCGTACTGCCGTAGATGAAATCGAGCGTATCAAGTGTGACAATCGACATGCTTCATCTATAGGAGCTTTTTTTCCGGCTTACAATTTCAAATACCCGTAAACACCCTCTTTGCCGCCGTCACTCTGTGACGACAGGAGGAGGCATTTCGTTCATTTCCGGTGTCGACTGCCTCTAAAATGGCTCCACAAGCTCTAGAAAAGCAGCAGAAGAGCCGGTACACTTCGTCGGCCCGATTGGGCACCAGCGTCATTCACATTTTGGGGAGTCGCCAAGTGGTAAGGCACTTGCCTCTGGAGCAAGCATTCGGGGGTTCGAATCCCTCCTCCCCAGCCAAAATTTACGAAAGGGGCTGCGCCCCTCTCGTAGACTCTCCCCGAAGCGGTGCGGCTCCAGGCAAGCGGAGCTTGCCTTCGCCGGCTTTTTTTACTGCGCTGCAGTACGGAAAGTCATCAGACTGCTTTGTCCGTTTATACGAAGACGTATACTGGCACCCATGACGCCATTCTTCAGAAAACACGCAGCGATAATCGTCGCGCTCATCACGGCAATTGCGACGGTTGCTGCAGCATTGCTGGCAAAAGACACTGCCTATGAGAATGCGTGGCTTTACGTATTTTCTGTCGGGATAGTTCTTGGGCCCCTTGTAGAGCTGTATCTCAAAAAGACTGAGAAGAATAAGCGCTAGGCAACCACACCTTGCCTTTCCGCGCATTCATGATGTGTCGTCCTGTCGCGCTATTGCATGGCACCTTCTCGGGGCGTAGCCTTTGTCTTAATTTCTTCTTAATATTATGCCTTCTCGTTCATCCGCAGTCGCCGCCACGGCAGCCGCCGCTGCAGTAGTTGCAGGCGCAATCCTTGCACTCCAGAGCTTCGATGCGTCAAAGATATCGTGCGACGCAATAGAGGAAGCCCGTGTAAGCCTGCAGGCAACGTACGACTCGGGTGTGAATGCGAGCGTTGAGGTGTACGCCGGCGAGAAAGCGGCCATAGATGAGGCACTGAATAGCTGCATCCACGCCAAGCCGGTTGACCCATGTGCAGAAGCACAAGCCGCACGCGACGCTGCAGTCGCCGGTTTCAACGGCATTGCGTCTCCGCCGGACAGCGCGTCATATGCGGAGTTCCAGGCGTACTTTGCGAAACGCGATGAGGCATACAACACCTACAGATCAGCCAAGGGCGCGCTGGATGCGTGCCGTGCAGCCAATCCACCGAAGCCCGATATGCCGTACGAGAAGTCCGACATGAAGGCATGTTTCGATGCCTACGACGCTTCCGTCGCCAGCATGCGGAATACATTTGAGAAGAACACACAGACGCTGCGTGCCGCACTCCAGGCAGCACAGGCTGCGCTCGATGCACGCGAGAAGGCCTGCAACCCTCCGACTGGGAAGAAACAGTTCACCGATCTTGCGACGGGAGGAGGAAGTGGTGGCGGGGTGACTGAGGGAGGCACACCTGCTGTGGAGCTTCAGAATTGCCAGATGCTCGACCCGAATTTGGATGCCGAAGTCTTGCGCCTTCGCAGAGAGGGCAGCAGCTCTTCCGGCAGAAATCCAGGCGGTGCAGGACGGCATAAACAACGCGAGGGAGCGCATGAACCCGCTGGAGCGCGACCTGGGCGATGTGGACACGTACATTCCGCCGGAGGCGACGAAGACGCAGTTTGAAGGTGCACTGAATGCGCTGCGCGCCGAGCGCAAGGTATCTATAGAATTCGCATTGGATTTCTACAAAAACCTTATCACCAGGAGAGAGGCGGAGAAGGCCGCACTGGAGAAAGAACTCAGCGACGTGCAGGCACAACTTGCCGCACGCTTGGCTCAGATCCAGAAAGAGAACGATGCAAGGCAGAGAAACTTCCCGACCAGCCTGCACCGTGCCAAGCCCGATGAATGTGAGTACTTCCACTGCCATGGAATGATGTGCGGCAGGGCTGACCCGGCTCCGGATGGCTGTGGACATGGCTCTACGAGCGAGAGCGACCTAAGCTGCAGCGAGTTCTTCAAGTCGTACTTGAAAGCAGCGGGGGTGAAGTAATAGGTGATTGATTCTTTCTGTTCAGCCGCAAAGCAAGATGACCTCCAATCTAGCCAGCTTAAAGGCTAAGAGAAAAAGGGCCTACGACAAAGCCCTTCCTTTTATGATGTTCGTATTGGGTATAGCCACAAGTTTACTGGCATCGGAATTAATGACCGTTCTGCACGAGATGAGTAAAAATTACGAGGACGTAAAGCACAGTCTCTACAACTGGGCTATCATTATCATTGTTCCTATTACTTTGGGCTATGTTGCTTGGCCGATTTACAAGCAATACGTGAAGCCTTTGAATGATGCGGAGAAAGCACTTGAAGCTTTTGAGAATCGCAAGAAGTCCAGAAAAGTACGCTAATCAACGCTTGTTCTGAGCAAAAACCTATCCCGGAAACACAATCGTGCGTCCATCCAGGAACAGCACGTCTTGCAAAGCGGAATCCAGTTGATTCTGAACCGATGTTTCGTCTGAGGCAGTGAATTCTTCAATGCTGCCTGGCTCGTGATTGCCAAACTGCGAGAAGCCGATGCGCTGGCGGAACTCGTAGCACTTGCTGTCCGCGAACAGGCGGTACAGGCGGTCGTGCGAATAATGTCCGGCACCGGCGTCGCCGATGTCTTCGTACAGCGCGGTCGTGTATCCCGGCTCCTCGTGGATCGCCGGTTTCCGATCCGTGTAACCTTCGGGTTGGGCTTGCATGCAATGATCGGCGCTCCTCATGTCCGTGCGCATCGTGATGCCGAGGCCCGCGCCGTCGAAGTTCGTATCCTTGTAATCCGTATCGTTAAAATAGAGACAGTAGGAGAAGCCGGGCTCACACTGCGGAATGTACGAGGTTGCGAGGATCTGTTCCGGCTTCAATGCCAGGCCGAAGCCGTCGGGGCGGGGAAATTCAATCGTGCCATCGGAGACCTTGTCGCTGGCGCTGGATGACGAACCCTCGCCGGGGCAGAGGGCGAATTCGCAGTTGGGGCCCTGGCGGCCGACGTACGAACCATCCGGACAGATTTTGGCTTCCATAGTGCAGGCGACGGCATTGCTGCTGTTCGAGCCGTTACCTCCGGTTGTCGAAGGCACGGGCGTGCAGGCCGAAAGAAGGCAAAGGCCGAGCGTGAGGGCAACGGGACGGGTACGCATAATGATGGCGGGGGAAGTACAAAGGGATATACGGAAAAAGGAGGCTTCCGTAACAACAGTACCTGTGACGGCCTGCTTCCCGAAAGCTTACACCCTCAGCGAACCCCGGAACCCTCTGGCGGCGTAGTACGACTCCGCACCGTTGTGATACGTGAACACGGTGTCGTAGCGGCGATCGCAGAACAGTGCACCGCCGAGCTTTCTGACCGCAGCCGGCGTCTGTATCCAGCTGGAGGTCTTGGTATCGAACTCTCCGAATTCCTGAAGCTTGCGGTACTCTTCTTCGGTCAGCATTTCGATGCCGATGGCTGCCGCTGCATCCATCGCGTTGTTCTTCGGCTTGTGCTCTTTCCGTGAGTTCAGTGCTGCCTTGTCAAAACAATAACTTCTGCGGCCAACCGGAGTTTCTGCCGAACAATCGTAAAAAACATACTCGCCGGTCTTGGCATCGTGAGCGACAACATCGGGTTCGCCGCCGGTTTTTTCCATTTCATGCAGCGCCCACAACTTTGCGGGAGCGGCTTCCAGCTTTGCGTGGACTTTGGCCCACGCAACGCCCTTGTGACGGTTCATGTGCTGCGCAAAGCGGGCTCCTCGTACCCTCAGAAATTCTTCACGTTCTGCCGGTGACAGCTCTTTCCCTTTGGCCATACGGATTATTGTAGGCAAAGATGTTCGAAATGCAATTTTGATGTCATCAATGCACATTCGGATTTGATCTTTGCCCTTCAGCCTGATTGAATGTGTCTCATGAAGAAACCCGGTTGCGGAGCAATGGCTGCGTTCCTGCTTATCCTGTTCATTCTTTTGGTTGTGGGCTCGAACGAGGCGGCCGGCTATTACTTCAGCCACTGTGACGATGAAGACAAGATGTTCGAATGTCTTATGGATAATCTGGAGGATCCCGCAGAGGAGGGCGAAGTGGTTGCTACCGGCACCTACACGTACAAGGGTTACTCGGTCGACATTGTCGCCAACATTCCCCTCGGCGGAGGAGATGTGACCGGCAGTTTTTCAGGTACATGCGAGGGCCGCGTGAAGGGCACCTACAACGGTCAGCCCGGCGGAGTCATCAGCGGCACCATGCACGGCGCGTGCAGCCCGTTTTTCATCAACATCCCGGCCGGTGCGGATTACAGCGGAACTGTGAACAAGACCGGCAAGACCGTACCGATCAGTTTTAACGGCAGGGGAGGCGGGATCACGCACGAAGGATCGGTGACGCTGACATACAAATAAAAGGATTGCGGACAGCCATATATGGCCTATGTGCTTTCGCCGTTCATATTTGTTCCGCCAATCCGTCATAGGATACGTATTCGGTGAGTAGACAGGTACACTTTCATCCTCTTTATGCGTGTTTTCTATCACATCATCTCCAATACGTTGGTGGTATCGGTCACGAACTTCTTCGTGTGGTTCGCCCTGATATTCTGGTTGTACCTGGAAACGCAGTCTGTTCTGACGACATCGTTCATCGGTGGAGCTTTTATGATTGTTTCCTCAGCTGCCGGAATCTGGCTCGGATCCGTCGTAGATCATCACAAAAAGAAAACGGCGATGCTTCTGTCGAGCGTGTCGACACTCGTCTTCTTTACCGCCGCCCTGTTGCTGCTGGTGTCGGTTCCGGAAGATGCGTTCACGTCGATCACCAATCCCGTTGTGTGGATCATGGCGCTCCTTGTCCTGGGAGCAGTCACTTCGGGGAACATCCGTATGATCGCGCTTCCGACTCTGGTGACGATGCTCATTCCGGAAGATGAGCGCGACAAGGCGAACGGTATGACCGGCATGGTTATGGGCATTGCGTCCTCTGGCGCCGGTATTCTGAGCGGATTGGCTCTCGGCTACTCAAACATGTTCTGGATCCTGCTGTCGGCAGTCGTTCTCACTGTCGTTGCGATTGTGCACCTGTTCTTCATCACTGTTCCCGAAAAAGACATCGTGCACACAGCAGAAAAACCCAAGAAAGTGGATATCAAGGGAACCATCAAGGTCGTCCGGGGAGTGCCGGGGCTTTTTTCGCTCATCTTCTTCACCACGTTCAACAACTTTCTCGGCGGGGTGTTCATGGCGCTCATGGACGCGTATGGCCTCACGCTCGTGTCCGTTCAGGTATGGGGTCTGCTCTGGGGCGTGCTGAGCACGGGTTTCATATTCAGCGGTTTGTACATCGCCAAGAAGGGGCTGGGTTCCCAGCCGCTGAAGACGCTGTTCAGGATCAACATCATCACGTGGATAACGTGCATGATTTTCGTCATCCAGCCGTCGATTGTATTGCTGAGCACAGGCATCCTCATCTGGGTCTTCTGCATGCCGTTCATCGAGGCGACGGAGCACACGATCGTGCAGAAAGTGGTGCCGCTCGAACGGCAGGGCCGGGTGTTCGGCTTCGCGCAGAGCGTCGAGATGTCCGCCTCACCCGTGACGTCATTTTTCATCGGTCCTATCGCGCAGTTCATTTTCATCCCGTTCATGACGACCGGTGCGGGTGTGCAGCTGATCGGCGGGTGGTTCGGCGTGGGAATGGGCCGCGGAATCGCGCTTGTGTTCATTATCGCCGGTGCCATCGGTCTCTGCGCCACGCTGCTCGCCAGGCGTTCCAACGCATACAAGATCCTGTCTTCCATGTACGTGAAGGCGGAAGCCCCTTTGGCCGCGTAAATATCGAATGTTTTTTGTAATGACGTTTTTCATCAATCGTCAAAACAGGGGAGTCCCGTATCTCTTTCCTCTTTTCACCATGGCACCACAGGGCGATAAATCGGCGTACTCGGCCAAACAGAAGCGCATGGCCAGTCACATCGAGCAGAGCGAAATAAAACTCGGCAAGTCGCGCAAGACCGCCGAACGCATCGGATGGGCGACGGTCAACAAGCAGACCGGAGGCGCGCATGGCAAGAAGCGTTCCTGAGCCGGATTTTGCGAACGTACGACCGGGTAGTACAATCCTGAAAATCTTTTCCCTCCATGTGTTATGGCCACCCCGCAGATCACCGTCGAAACCAGCGTGAAAGCCCCGGTTGCCAAAGTCTGGCAGTACTGGAGTGAGCCCGAGCACATCAAGAAGTGGAACAGCGCGTCACCGGATTGGCACACGCCGCGTGCAGAGAATGATTTGCGCACCGGCGGCAAGTTTTCCAGCCGCATGGAGGCGAGAGACGGAAGCATGGGTTTCGATTTCGGCGGTACCTACACCGAGGTCGTTCCGCAGAAGACCATCGCCTACACCATGGGTGACGGACGCAAAGTGTCCGTACACTTCGAGGAAAAGGGCGGAGAGACAGCGGTCATCGAACACTTCGATCCTGAAAGCCAGAACCCGGTCGAGATGCAGCGCGGCGGCTGGCAGTCGATCATGGATAACTTCAAGACGTACGTCGAAGCGAACTAAGGCGGCCTAGCGTTGTCCGGGGCAGGGCGTAAATTCGCAGTTCGGGCCGACTCGGCCGACGGCGGATCCATCCGGACAGATTTTGGCTTCCATCGTGCAAGCGACCGGGGGATCGTTCGGGTCTTCGTTCGGAGATGATGACGCGGTGCAGCCTGCCAAAAAGACAAAACCGAGAATCAGTGCAGTGCGGGGAATGCGCATGGGGAGGGGGGGAGGAGTCATGCTATCAGACGGCTGCAGGCAGCTCTTCTTACTAAAACATCCCGTTCTCGTTCGGAGAGTCCTTTGGCACCTCTTGCCCGGCGTCCCACATCTCGACGATCTTGCCGTCCTTGAAACGCATGCCGTGCATCACGGCGATTTCCGGCGCATCGGCCTTGCGCCGCAAGCGCGAAAACGTGATGACCAGATCACCTTCTTCTGCGGACAGCATCACGTCGAACTGCTTGTTGGGCGTGTCTTTGTTGCTGTCTTCCATCCCGCGCATCAGCGTCTCCCGGTCTCCCTTGAACCATGCGTTATGATGCTTGAAATCCGGGTGCACGTGCTTCTCGTATGCCGGGCGGATGTTGCCGGCGGCGCAGTTCTTCAGGAAGTCGATGGCGGATGCTTTGTTGGACATAAAGAAAAAAGAGAGGAGTGGAGTGGATTCATACTAAGCCGACGGCGGCAGTTTGCAATTGTTGCTGCTCCGAACTTGCGAAGGCATATGGCGGTTGTACAATCATAAAAACCTTCCCCCTTTTTATGATTCATCTCATCGCAGTCGGAACGTATGTGCAGACCCATCTTGTCGGTATCGCTCTCGCGATCCTCGCGTCGTATGTCATCGGATTCATCTGGCACGGCCCGTTATTCGGCAAGCAATGGATGGCGTTAAACAGCATCCCTATGCCGAAAAAGGGAGAGAAGGATTTTTCCATGATGTGCCCCGGCCTCACGGCAAATTTCGTGATGGTGTTTGTCCAATCTGCGGTTCTCGGCCGCGCCTTCCAGCTGGTGAGCCTGGCAAATGTCGGTGAGGCCCTGATCATCGCGACCATCATCTGGCTGCCCTTCAGCGCGCTTTTTATCGTGAACATCTACGCATGGTCCGGCAAACCGGTGAAGCTCATGGTGCTGGACAGCGCGCATGCGCTTGTCTGCATGTGGGCTATCGCCGCGATACTCTACGCGACGCTGTAAACGAAACCGCATACCGAAGCGGCCCGGAAGCATACCCGGACCGCTTTTTTTACATGAATCGCCCCTCCCTACATTTTGCCCGCGCCCGCCGGGGCTTTCTGGTTCACGGTCGACGCGATTTTGGTCAGCAGTTTGTCGGCATGGCCCTCTTCATCCAGCGTCTGCTGGAGCAGCCTGGCGATGTCCTCGTGTCCGAGCACAAGAGCAAAAGCCTTCGCAGACCCGTATCCCGCCATTTCGTAGTGCTCCACCCGCTGGGCAGCGGAAATCAGCGCCGCGTCCTTCACGGATCCGCGCAGCTTCCCTTCGAGCACATGCTCACCCTCTTTCAGCAGCCCTTTCATGCCGTCGCACGCCTGGCGTTCCGGTTTGCATTCCAGCGCCGCAAACGCGTCTTCCAGGCGCGTGATCTGGTGCTCAGTCTCCTCCAGGTGATTCCTGAACGCCTTCTTCAGTTCCGGGTTGGATGCAGCTTCCGCCATTTTCGGAAGCGCTTCGCAGATCCTGTGCTCCGCATCGTATAAATCGGCAAGTTCATGATGCAGAAGATCTGTCAGCGTGGCAGCCTCCATCTTACCGAACGAGAGCATGGACATAGAAAGGGGGGAAAAAATACCCATGCACTGACGGGCATCGCCGCTATTCCTTTCAGGAAAACTCTCTATCTCATGATGACTTGGGCGGCGCCGCGGTCTTATCAAAAAAAGGACGCCCGATAGTCTCCTCAAAACCGCTGCGGATCCGGTAAGCGGATCGACGGTCGTACGTCTGCAGGTAGTAGAAAGATTCCATGATTTTTTTCTCCCTTTCCACTATGTCCGCACTCTCAACGCGATCCATGTACCTTTTCCTGGCAGGAGTCCTCACCGTTGTTGCAGGGCTCTCGACTGTGACCGCAGCCACGTATAACCGCTGTGAATATCTGCACGGCCAGGCCCGCGTCACCTGCATGCAGTCTTCTGGCAGTCTCCCTTCGTCTGCATCCTCGCTGTCCGCCTCTTCGGTTTCCTTAATGTCATCGTCTTCTTCGAAATCATCGTCCTCCGGAATGATGATGGAAGGGTGCTACAGGAACCGCGGACAGTTCACGAAAGACATGATGAAGATGCGCATAGAATGGAACAAAACCCACAAGATGTCGCAGCCCGGTTACAGGATGGAGTACAGGGCATTTCAGAAGCAGATGCTGACGCACATCAAGACGTTCAGGCTCGGCATGTTGCGCAATGGCGGCTGTGTTTCCATCCCGTGGTGGGGCAGCAGCAGTTCACGCTCGTCAACTTCGTCGAGCTTCAGTTCATCATTGAGCTCTTCCAGTTCGAGCATGTCCAGTTCCGTCAGCAGCTCTCAGACGAGTTCTTCATCGTCGCAGAGCAGCCTTTCGAGCAGCAGTTCGTCCGCAATGTAAACGCTTCCTCCACGGAAAGCAGCAGGGCCCCGCAGTCGCGGGGCTCTTTAAAAAAGAGCAAGCGGTGTTACCGGACTATCGTGCCGGCAGCTTGATCGACGGTTGCACCAGGTTGGCGACAGACTTGCACTGCGTGTCCGACAGATCGCATGCAGGTCCGGCAAATACCAGCCACTGCGCATTCATCGTGATCAGCGGCATGCTGCCTGCCACGCATGAGTCTGTGAACTCGGCGCTGACAACTTTTTTGTCGGTATATCCTGCCAGGTTGGGCACGGCGATGACGTAGTACAGAGACAGTTCGGCGTCGCCTTCAGCCGGATACAGACCGTAGGCGAATGCGGATGCATCCGCGTACTGCTGTCTGAGTTTTCCTATTCTCTCAGCCGAAATCGGCGTGCCGCACTTGGCGGATTCGCGCTGGCCATTGCGTGCGTCGTCAGGCAGAACCTGGCTCATCGCCACGTTTTCACGCACTACCTTCAGGTTCCCTTTCGAGAATGTCACCGGCTCACTGGCCAGGCTGTCGATCTCCATGCCAGCCGGATCCTGCGCTTGCTCATAGATGACAGGCTGTTGTGTGGGACGGATGCTGTCGGGCTTGCCGCAAGCGGCGAGCGATACAGCAATGAAGACCAGCGGAAAAAAACGTGAAGTGCGCATGACGCGATCATAGCGTTTGGATAAGCACGATGCCCGAAAAACTTGTTGCGCTCTGCCGCATCGCGCGGTTTAATGAAACCCCGCACGACGAAAATATTTTTCCGGGACCATTCCAAGCCATGAAAAAGATACCGCCTCTTGACCGGTTGCTCGCAGATCTTATTTCCGTGCCGTCTGTCGCCACGGACAAGAAGGCATGCAGTGACGTGCTGAATATCGCGCTGAATTGCGTCGACCAACTGCCAGACACTGAAATGCGCATGCACGTCAGCGAAGGGTGGCCGTCACTGGTCGCATTGCACAAAGCCGACCGCGAACCGGATGTGATGCTTATTGCGCATCTGGATGTCGTTCCCGCCCCCGAAGCCGCATTCAGGCCGGAGGTGAAAGACGGCCGTTTGTACGGTCGAGGCGCCATAGACATGAAAGGCCCCGCCAGCGCGCTGATCCGGGCTTTTCACAGGCACATTTCAGCCGGATCCAATCTGTCGGTCGGTCTGATGCTGACGACCGATGAGGAGATCGGCGGCGTCAACGGTGTGCAGTTCCTGCTCGACAAAGAGAAGTACCGCATGAAGTGTGCAGTCCTGCCGGATGCCGGATACGGCTTCGGTCTGGTCACGCTGCAATACGGCATCGTCCGCGCGCATGTGAAGCGCCGCGGCAAAGCAGGTCATAGCAGCCGCCCGGAGCAGGGGATTAACGCGATTGTCTCTTTCATCGACGATTTCAAAAAATTCCAGGAGAGAATGGCGAAGCTTCCCGAAACGGTCATGAGCCTGGCGATGATCAGCGGAGGCATCGCTATGAACGTCATTCCTGATTTGTGTGAGGCGAAGATCGACATCCGCACCGCTCATCCCGACAAAGTTTACGCCGTGCTCGGAGAATCGTTTGATCAGCAGGAATTCGAGATTTTCGCAGACGAAGAAGTATTCAGAATCGATCCGGACCAAATGCACATCCAGCTGTTCAAGAAAATCGCGGAGAAGGAACTCGGACGAGAGGTGCCCATCCGTCATGAACGCGGTGCAACCGATGCGCGCTTCCTCGCGCCGCACGGCATCCCGGTCATTGTCAGCGCACCCAAAGGTTTCGGTCATCACCAGGACGAAGAGTGGGTGGATCTGGAGGAATTGGCGCATCTGGAAAATGCAGTCTTCATGTTCTTGGAAGCCCTGGAGAAAGAGAAGAAGTAAGAACACAAAATATGAACAACATATCGAAACAACCAAAAGTCGCCTCGGATGAGAATCGTGGTATCGACAACGCAATCCGGAGTGATACCATCATCGGTATTCTTCCCGATTCTCTATGACTCCTACACTCGCAGAAGTCGACGCGTACCAGGTTCCGGAATTGCTGGTTCCGCGCATCATGAAAATCTACAAACGCGACGAAGAATTCACCCGCGGAATCCTGCTCGAAGCGAAACGGATGCTGCTTCTCCGCGTGCTGCGTGATCACCCGGTAACACCCTCACTGGAAATCGACGACGCCTGGCACGAAATGATTTTGTTCACGCGGTTCTATCAGGATTTCTGCGGCTTTCTCGGCGGAGGATTTTTGCATCACGATCCCGATGTCGAAACGCCGGTCGAAGAAAGCAGCGGCGAGCAACTCTACGATTTGACCCAGCGGTGGTACGAGGAAGAATTCAGGATCAAGCCTGATCAGAAATACTGGACGCCATGACATAAAAAAACCCGCTCGAGAGCGGGTTTCATCGTGAATGACGGCAATCCGTCATTTACTTGCAAGCAGCACCTGGCATTGGGAGAGGGTGGAGAAGATAATAGTACGAACGTAGTACTGCTTTTTCGGCTTGTCCAACGCTCACTGCAAAATTTCACGAAAACGGCGAAAAATGGCGGAAAACGGCTAGTGGGGAGCATACCGGTTTTGGCATGGGAAAAACGCGGTTTTTGTGCTATAATAATAAGATTCTTTGTGCGCGCGTGCGCGAAGAAAAAAACAGCCTAAAAAATGTCCAAACACACACTCATGTTCGGCTGGGAATATCCGCCTGCTCACTGCGGGGGACTGGGTGTCGCTTGTCAGGGAATCGTGCGTGGTTTACTCCACCACGGAGCCAGGGTCACATTGGTCCTTCCGCATGCCGACGGCATAGAGCCGGGAGCACAAATCATTCACCCTCAGGACGCACATATTCACAGCTCGCTCATCGCCGTGCCGTCGTTGCTTCAGGCGTACGACTCGCATGCATCGTACGAGCAGCGGTACCAAATGCTCAGCCAGACCAGCTTCAACGAAACCGGTATCGAGGAACTCTACGGCCGCGATCTGGGTGCCGAAGTCGAGCGCTTCACGTCGCTGGCTGTCGAGATGACCAAGCACGTTTCGCCGGATGTGGTGCACTCGCATGACTGGATGACGGTCGAGGCGGGACTTCGTGCTGCGGCCCATCACGGCAAGCCGTTGGTCGCACACGTGCACGCCACCGAATTGGACCGTACCGAATTCAAGCCCAACAACTGGATCTATCAGCGCGAACGTACCGGACTGATGAAGGCCGATCACGTTATCGCCGTCAGCCGCTACACACGTGACCTGCTGGTCCGCGAGTACGGCATTCCGCAGGACAAGATCACGGTCGTGCACAACGGTGCCGCCGCCATCAGTTCGCAGCGCGTGGATGCCGCAGATGACACGCGCAAGCATCCGCTGGTGCTGTTTCTGGGACGCCTGACCGTGCAGAAAGGCGCACAGTACTTCCTGAAGACTGCGCAGACCATCGCCAAGATGAAACCCGATGCGCGTTTCGTCGTTGCCGGAGACGGCTACCTGCTCCCGCAGCTCATCGAGCAATCGTGTTCCATGGGTCTGCAGGATCGTGTGATCTTCGCCGGCAAAGTGACCGGGCCCGAGGCCGAGCAGCTGTACGCAAAAGCAGACTGCTTCGTGATGCCGTCGGTGTCCGAGCCGTTCGGTCTGGTTGCCCTGGAGGCAATCACGCACGGTGCGCCGGTGGTGCTCAGCCGCCAGTCGGGCGCATCCGAGGTAGTCCACAACTCGCTCACCGTGGACTTCTGGGATACCGACATGATGGCCGACTGCATCCTGACCCTGCTGCGAGAGAAGCCGATGGTGTTGCAGATGCGTTCCGAAACGCCGCGCATTCTCGGCAACCTCACCTGGAAGAAGCAGGCCAAGAAAATGCTCGCCATCTACGACAATCTTCCGCCCTCGATCTCGATTTGATACCCGCTTCCGCGAATTCCCCACTCACTCAATGTCCGCCGCCATCACCCGTCCATCGGTTTGCTTCTACTTCCAGGTTCACCAGCCGTACCGGTTGAAAGACCTGCGCATCACCGACATCGGAGAAATGCACGGCCTGGATTACTTCGATGACGTGCGCAACCGCGAGATCTTCTGCAAGGTCGCGGAGAAGTGTTATCTGCCGGCCAACAAGCGCCTGCTGCAGATGCTGAAGGACAACCCGGACTTCTCGGTCGCGTTCTCGCTCTCCGGCGTGTTCCTGGACCAGTGTTCCGAGTACGGGCCTGACGTGCTGCAGTCGTTCCGCGCTTTGGCCAAAACCGGCCGCGTCGAATTCCTGGCAGAGACGTACTACCACTCGCTGTCGTACTTGTACTCCATGGAGGAATTCTGCGTGCAGGTCAGCAAGCACGTCGCGACCATCAAGAAGCTGTTCGGGGTCACGCCGACCGTGTTCCGCAATACCGAGCTGGTGTTCAGCAACGAGATCGCCCAAGCCGCACGCCTGCTCGGCTTTAACGGCATCCTGTGCGAAGGCGCGGACCGCCTGCTGGAAGGCCGTTCGCCGAATATCCCGTACGAGACGCCGATGTTCGACTTGCCGCGCAACAGCCGCAACGTCATCGCCAAGTACCGCATCCACCGCAAAGTACCCAAGTCGATCAAAGTCCTGCTGAAGAACTACCGTCTGTCCGATGACATCGCGTTCCGTTTCTCGGACCGCAGCTGGTGCGAGTATCCGCTCAATGCCGAAAAATTCGTCGACTGGGTGGCCAGTAACATCGGCCACGGCGTGAACCTGTTCATGGACTACGAGACCTTCGGCGAGCACCAGTGGGCCGACACCGGCATCTTCGACTTCCTCACCGTGCTGCCGGCCGCATTGGCCCAGCGCGGCATCTCCTGCAAGAGCCCCAGCCGCATCATCGCAGAGTGGGGAGAGAAGCCGTGTCCGGTCATCGACGCGCATCAGTACGTGTCGTGGGCCGACATGGAGCGCGACTTGTCCGCATGGCGCGGCAACCATCTGCAGGAGGCGGCATTCAACGGCATCTACCGCCTGGAGAAACTGGTGAAGTCCGTCGCGGATCCCGCGATCACCGAGACCTGGCGCAAGCTCCAGACGTCGGATCACTTCTACTACCTGTCCACCAAATACTGGAGCGACGGTGACGTTCACAAGTATTTCAGCCCGTACAGTTCACCGTACGAAGCCTATCGCCGATTCAGCCATGCGATCGAAGACTTGAGATTCACGCTCGAGGAAGCGGTCGCCCTTCCCGCCGCACGCAAGACGGTCGGTATTCAAAAAACAACGGCTGCGAAGAAACCGAGAAAGAAATCCAAACCTGTCAAAGTCCGTATCCGCCGCACTTCCCGCTAATCCCATGCCACGCGCACTCGTCCTCGGCAACGGCAACATGCTCGCCACGTTCGATGAGTTCCTGCAGATGCGGGACTTCTACTTCCCGTTCGTCGGCGAAGAGGATCACACCACGTACGGCAAGTTCCACCGCCTGGGCTTCTACATCGACGGTCTCGGCCTGTCCTGGACCAACGATGGCAGCTGGAAGATCAGCCCCGGCTACATGGAATCCTCGCTGGTGTCATCGTCGAGGCTGGTCAACGAGCGCCTGGGACTGGAAATCGTTTCCGAGGATTTTGTCGATCCGACCAAGAATATCCTGCTCCGCAGTTTCAAGATCCGTTCGACAACGAATGAGCAGCGAACGGTGAAGTGCTTCTTCCATCACGATTTCTATATCTACGGCGACAAGCAGAAAGACACGGCCTTTTACGAGCCGCACACCAAGAGCGTCATTCACTACCGCCAGCTGCGCTACTTCCTCATCGGCGGTACGACCAGCGACCCCACCAGCTGTGCCCCGGCCGGCCACAAGTCATCCGGTGAATTCCATCCTCTGTCAGAGGACCAGAATCACATCGATCATTGCGGCATCGTGTCGTTCTCCATCGGCAAATCCAACTACCGCGGACTGGAAGGCACGTGGCGCGATGCAGAAGACGGCCAGCTGGGCCGCCATCCCATCGAGCAGGGTTCGGTCGACTCCACCGTGGAAATAGACTGCACGGTGTACCCCGGACGCGAGACGCTGGTGCACATGTGGGTCTGCGCCGGTAAACGTGTGCGCGAAGTCCACGATCTGCAACATTTGATTTTGGAAAACACCCCCGAGCAGATCAAGAGCGCCGCCAAAAATTACTGGAAAGGCTGGGCGCATTCGCACGAGGAACCCACGGTCGGTCTGCCGCAGCCGGTACGCGATTTGTACTGGCGCAGCCTGCTCACCATCCGCACCCAGATCGACAACCACGGCGGCATTCTGGCTGCCAACGACAGCGACATCATGCAGTTCAACCGTGACACGTACACGTACGTCTGGCCGCGTGACGGGGCGTTCGTCTCCATGGCGCTGACCCGCGCCGGGCAGAGCGAAGCGGTCTACCGCTTCCTGAAATTCTGCGAGCGTGTACAGACCAAAGACGGCTACCTGCTGCACAAATACAACCCGGACGGTTCGGCCGGATCGTCGTGGCATCCGTGGTACAAAAACGGCGAGACGGTGCTGCCGATCCAGTGTGACGAGACCGCGTTGCCGCTGCTTGCGCTGTGGAAACACTTCAAGCGGTACCAGGACTTCGAATTCCTCCACGAGATGTACCAGACGTTCGTGCGCAAGGCCGGGGACTTCCTCATCGAGTACCGCGAACCTGGCACCGGCTTGCCGTTGCCCAGCTACGATTTGTGGGAGGAGAACCGTGCAGTGTCTACATTCACGACCGCCGCGATCTGCGCCGGACTCCGTGCCGCAGCGCAGATTTCCATGGCTCTCGGTCACTACCGCCATTCATCGCGCTTCGAGGAAGTTGCCGATTCCATGGCGGCGGCCCTGCTGTTCCACCTCTATGACGACGAGACCAAATGTTTCGTGAAACACATCGAGCGTGAGAACGGCAAGACCATCAAGCGCGATACCACGCCGGATGCCAGCATCAGCACGCTGTGGATGTTCGATATTCTTCCGGCCGATGATCCTCGCATGATTTCAACCATGGAACGCCTGACCAAAGCGCTTACGGTGCATACGCAGATTGGCGGCATGGCGCGCTACACCACTGACTATTACCAGTCGGTTACCACGCCGAGTCAGGAGGTCCCGGGCAACCCGTGGATCATCACCACGCTGTGGTTCGCACAATGGGAGATCGCCATGGCCAAGACGCTCAATGACCTGAGTGAACCGCTCAAAAAGCTCGAGTGGGCACAGGGCCGCGCATCCGTAGCCGGCATTCTTCCCGAGCAGTGCCATCCGTTCACCGGTGCGCCGCTTTCGGTCGCGCCGCTTACGTGGAGCCATGCTGTTTATGTCGACACAATCTTGCAGTACGCAGAAAAGCACCGCAAACTGAGTGATGACGCGCAACTGGAAATGTTGAAGAACCGCGCCGATCAGAAACCGAAAAACTGATTCACGACATGAGCCACGCTCCCACTGTCATCGGCATCGATCTCGGTGGCACCAAAATCGCCGCTGCCCGGTTCAATGCCGAGACGCTGGAGATTCTCCGGTCAGATCAGGAGCCGACCAATGCCGAACTCACATTCGATTACGTCCGTGAGGAACTGCTGCAGTGCGTCAGCGAATTGCGTGACGAGAATACGATTGCGGTCGGCATCGGCGTTCCCGGCCCGGTCGACGCGGTCACAAAGCGCATCGTGCAGCTCCCGAACATCAAAGGCGCGGATGGATTCGATTTGGTCTCGTATATTGAAGAGCACACCGGCCTGAAGACCGTCATCCAGAACGATTCACGGTGTTTCACCCTGGCTGAAGCTCTTTTGGGTGCCGGTCGCGGCCACTCCGTGGTTGCAGGCGTGATCATGGGTACCGGCGTCGGCGGGGGCATCGTCATAAACGGCCAGCTGCTGGAAGGGGCACACGGCTTTGCCGGTGAATTCGGCCACATGTTGCTCGTCCCCGGCTCGCCGCCGTACCGCACCGAAGACAAGCGCGGAGAAGTCGAGCAATTCCTGTCCGGCAAGGCGATGGGTCTGCGCTGCACGCAGGCGCTGGATCCCAAGGAGTATCTGTCGGGTCAGGCATGCGCATTCATGCATCCCGATATCTACCGCGAGGTTGCATGGTTCATCACCAGCCTCACGCATGCCATCGATCCGTCAGTCGTGATTTTCGGCGGAAGCGCCGGTCGCGCGCTCAAACCGCACCTGGCCCAGATCGAATCCGAATTGCAACGATGGATGCTGCCCGGTGTGCCGCCGCCCAAGCTTACCGTCGGCGAACTGGAGCATGGTTCCATGCGCGGTGCAGCCCTGCTGGCGCTGAAAAAGCGCTAGATTACTTGTTGAGGAATCGCTGCAGGACGATGTAACCCACGATGCCTCCCAGCACCACGGCTGCCCACCAGACCGGTGACAGGAACAAGTTCAGGAACGAGAGCGGATCGGCGTCTTCGGCAATCGGCGCAGCCGCCGGGCCGGCTTCTTGTGCCAATGCAATCGCCGGCATCAGCAGTGATCCTGCGAGGGAAACACACGAATTGCGGATGAGTTTGGACATGAGGTGAGCGGAAGGATTGGGTACAGCCTACAGCATTATTGTCTGTACTGCACCGACCCGACGCTGGTCACCGGCAAGTCGACCCATGTGAATGTGGTCGCTTCGTCGCTCCATGCTACCGAACTGGCTCCGCCGCGGCTGCCCAGGTTGGACAGTTCGGCCATCAGCAGGCTGGAGCCCTGCGTCATCTGGGGGTTCAGCACCGTGGCTGACAGCGCGTAGGTCGCATCCTCGCTCTGGCCGATGCGGCTGCGGATCATGCTGCCGTCGATGTTGATACAGCTGACATCGAAACTGCCGGTTGCGGCTCCCGAGCTGCAGGACATCGTGATGGTCGGATTGCCGTTCTCAAAAAGCTTGAAGCTGCCTTGGTCCAGCAGCACGTTCTGCGCGGTGACATGGAAGATCAAAGTTTTCATGACCACATCGTTCAGTCCGCCGAAGCTGTTGTTGTGTGCCAACGCGGTGAAGCGGAATGACGCGAATGCCAGGTTGCCGGCCGGGATGCCGGTGAGCGTCGGTCCGTCGAAGCGGCCGTTCACGATGGAACGGAAGCCGGCCAACGCGGTGTCGTGCGTCGGGCCCGCGATGCCCACGTTGGAATTTGCGGAGGTCGTGCCGATGAAAATCTCACCGTCCTTCACGCTGTTGCCGTCGTTTTGGTTCAGCGTCTGCGATGACGAAATACCGTTGGCTTCGATGGCGTGAATGATGCCGGTGCTGGCATCCATCCACAGCTGGAATGAGTGGCCGCTCGCGCCGCCGCTCTGATCGTTCTTCATCCTTGCCGCGACCGCGATCACCACGTCCTCATCGGCTTTCAGAACCAGCGTGCGCTGGCTCAATCTGGCGCAGAACGCGGTGGTGCTGCCGTCCGAACACTGTCCGGTGGTGGCTTGTGCCAACGGCTGCCCGGTGAGGTTCGGGCGCTGGCCCGGGCTCACTTTGTAGAACAGCAGCGCGTCGATGTCATTGGTGCCGCCTTCTATACGCAACAGCGAGACGTCGATGTCTTCGTTCTCAGCCCGCATGCGCAGACGCAGCAATTCATCGGTCACGCTGCCCGCGATGGTCTGGTGACTGCGCACCGGCGACGAGTCCGGCGTCACGTACAGATTTCCGCGCGACTGAATGGTGATGGATACCGATGCAGTGGTGTACACGTTGATCATGCACAGCGAGCGGTCGTTGCAGACGTTGTTCGTCTGGATGCCGGTGAGCGGCAGGCCGTCGACTGCACCGGTCGCTTCCACGTAGTCCTGATCTTCGGTTGCGAACCGCAGCCCGATAGTGACCGGAGCGTTGGTTGCCGGCAGATCCGCGCTGACCTGGTACTTGATGACTTTGCCCTGCGGCAGAGACGTAGCTGCTCCTTTCAACCAGTCAAAACGTACGCGGTCGGTACGTGCGGCTGCATCGGTCTGCAGCACCGTTTCGTAGCTGCCGTCGTTATTCAGGTCGGCAGACAGCGTGTAGTGCTGGCCGTACAACAGGGTTCCTGCGGTCGGTGCGAACGTCACGGAATTCAGTATCGCATCCTGCCGTCCGGTCACTGCCGTGAACAGCAGTAGGGGAACATTCTTTCTGCCTTGTGCAGCACCGCTTACCGATCCGGACGCCTTCTGCTCAATTTGCAGCAGTCCATGCCGCACCGGCTCAGGCACGATGACGCAGATGCTGCTGCAGCCGTCGCTGTCCTGTACGTTGCCGTCGTCGCATTGTTCGAATCCTTCCAGTTTGCCGTTGCCGCAAATCGCAGGTGTTCCGGGTGTTTGACCGCCCGGTTGCACTGTCAAAAATCCGTTTACGATTTCGGCCATCTCGCCGCGTGTCAGCAGATGAGACGGTGTTGGCAGCAGTCCCGGCAGGATCCCGCGGATGCGGGCAGCTGAGACGTACGGCGCATACCAGGCTTGTCCCGGCTGCAATGTCGGCACATCGATATGCAGCGCAAGCGTCGTCATCTTCAGTGCTTCGGCCAGGTTCACGGTCTGTTCGGGTCTGAATCTGTTATCGCTGTAGCCTTGCACTATTCCCAGCGCGCGTCCCAGGCACACTGCTCGCGCATACCACTGCGGATTTGGAACGTCGAGGTCGGCAAAGCAGCGCAGATTCTCCGGTGTGGCCACGTTCCCGTACCCGGCATTGATCAAAATCTGCAGCAGTTCTGCCCGGTTGATCGATGCATTCGGCTTGAATGTGCCGTTGGCATACCCCGCTACCACGCCGCGTTCCCGCAGCGACAGAATAGAGTTTGCGTACGGGTGCCCCGCGATATCGCTGAATGGCTGTGCTGCAGCCCCCAGCGCCAGTACGGCGGTGGTGGCTACCAAAGAAAGAAGGAGGGGTCGGATGCGCATATACATAAGGATAACGGAGTAGACCTGGAAAAGTGACAACTTTTCATGGGAATCGCGTTTATTCGGTGTTGGCGCTATAGTGCGTCTATGAAGATATTCGCACTGGAGACGGATATCCAGCGGGTCAAGAACCGCTTTCTGGCGCATAGCGAGAAAGAGATTTTCACCGCCCGCCCGCATATACTCCGTTTCCTCAGCAGCATTCTGTGGGAGCTCTTCCTGACCGTGATCTTCGTTTTCATCGCGGCGTACCTGTATTTCGGATTTTCCCTGGATCTGCGCTGGGTGGCTGGCCTGTTCGGCGGCGCGTGGTTGCTGGTGGCGTTCTTCCCGATGATGCAATCGTTCATCGACTGGAGGTACGATCTCATTTTCCTGACGACCGATAAGCTCGTGATCGTGGATCAGGTCTCGCTGTTCCGCAAATCGATCACACCGATCAACCTGGAAAACCTGGGTGACGTCGTCGCGCAGACGCAGTGGTTGAATCTGTTCAACTTCGGCATCATTCACTTCGCGCTGAAAGAAGGCCAGGGTCCGGAAATCATTCTGCGTTTCATGCCAGAGGCTGATAAGCTGGTCGCCAAGATCTCCCAGCAAATCACGCTCTACCAGCGCCGCAAAGACTATCTCCCCGCTTACCGCCGTTACCCGTCCGCCGATGCCCGTTAATGCCATTCTGAAGCCGTTCTTGCGCCGCTCGCTGCTGCCGGTGCTCTTTCTGTTCATGGGGCTGCTGCTGGTCTCCAACCTGTTTCTGTTGATGACCCGCCCGTCGGTGCCGGTGCCCGGTACCGAGACTGTCAGACCCGTCACCGGCAATGAGTATCCGCCGCTGGCGTTCGGAGCGGTCGTGCGGCCATTCGCTCCGGCATCCAAGTTCCACCAGCTTGCATCTCCCGCGGCGTACACGTACGTCACGCCCAATGATCTGCTTCCGGCGATTCCGCCCCAGATGAATCTGTACCGCGATCAGGGCATCGTGCTGGAGACGGCCGTGTTCGACCGGTTGCTGCGCAGCGTCGGTATTCAAGCCGGCGATCAGTTGCACCTGGTACCTACAACAGTCGATTTCGAGACACCCGATGGCGTAGGTACTGTCTCGGTTGATGTGGCCAGGCGCCAACTGACGGTTATCGCCAACGCGCACACTCCGCCGGCGCTCACGCCGCCGGCCGATGCCGAACTGACTGAAATGGCCCGTGCGTTTGCCCGCGATTACGGCATGCGCCCGGATACGTACGACACGCCGTCGTTGGTGCGCGGTACGGGTACCGGCGCAACCAAGCTGCCGGCAGGGTTCGTGGAAGTGCGCTGGCCGATGAAGGCCGACGTGTACCCGGTGTTCGATCAGTACGGTAAACCGGTCATCGGCATGAGCGCGGTACTGAATGCAAAGACCGGTGTCGCAACGCAGCTGATGGTGCGCCTGGTATCACCCGCAATGCTGGCTGCCTCACCGTATCCCACGTCCCCGGTTGCGTCGCTGCTTGCCTCCGTCGGTGCAGGCGGACTGACGCCGATCCGCTCGACCCCCGGCAATGCCGCGGTAAATGTGCAGTACAAAGACGCAAAACTGGCGTACGTGTTGTGGGAGAGCGACGGCACGCTGCCGGCGTACATGATTCCTTCGGTTGTTGTAGAGGCCGATGTACCGCTCAAATGTCCGGCTGCCTGCGAGCCATGGCACTGGGTCAGCTACGTTCCGCTCTTGGATCCGGCCCATTTCTCGTGGGCTGTCACTGCGCCGGTAACGGCTTCCGGAGCCGTGACGTCGGCTGCTCCTGCTAAAAAATAACCGCACCCCTCCGTGAGTGCGGGCGACACTGCAACTTAAAAGGCACCCTGGTAAACCAGGGTGCCAATTGTGCTCAATTCCCTCTCGGGATGCTGAGCGTTCCATCACGGTCGACCAAGGCCGTGACAGGACTCCCCACACCTCTGCGGCTCTAGACGGGGCCGCTCCGGTGTTTGTGTTTGTGGTATCCCGATGCGTCGGGAATCGCGCTGCCTCTGTGGTTTGGCAGGGACCATATGTGTTTGTGTACTGTGTTTATTTTCCCTCCGGTTGGAGGGACCTCTTCGGTCGATGAGGATCGAAGAGCAGGGAGAATCATGCAGCGATTTTCGGCGCCGCATGAGCCTCCCGGCCTCGTCCTCAGAGGGGTGTGTGGGAGCGTTGGAATAAATGAGCAAATCCAATAATTATAGCAAATTTCACGGAAAAACGCAATGCTTCCGGGATGGGGAATACAGCGGGCTGATGCCGGTAATTATGGTGTTTTAGGCCTTTTTAGGGCGGTAACAGACGTCCATAGCAGCGTCGTGGATAATGCGGAAAAGGGGCTTCAGCCTATTGCTCATGGTGATGTCTGCGCCTTCCGGGGTGTCGGTATAGGCGCGGGTGATTTCATGGGCGATTTCCAGCGGTGTCGGGAAGGGATTGCGCAGGTGCACTCCGGCATTCGCACATTCCACCGTCAGTGTGTGATTGCCGCGTTCGGACACAACCCACCCGAAATACGCTGCAACGGCTGACCGGATGGCATTCGTCGTTCTGCCGATCGTACGCATTTCAACCGCGACAGCATTGGCCGAATTCCTGAAGCGATTCTGTGCTTCGCCGGCACTTCCGACGGTGTCGCCGGGTCGATACAGGCGGACCAGCGGTTCAGTCCGGTTGCCGGCATGTGTTACAAGAGACGGTGTGGCGCTCATACGTTCAGGGGAAAGAAGAAATACGGAAAATCCCCTCCTGTGCGGGAGAGGTGCTTGCGTCGTGGCGTCCGTTTACGCGCGCAGCCCTTCTCCCGTCGTAATAACGACGAGAAGCGAGAGGACGGCGAGAACGGATGACTGACGCATTACGCGCAGTCTCACCGTGTAATGCCGGATCGTCAATAACTTGAAGCCTGTGGCTCTGTTTGTGGCTCTGTGCAGAGCAGAAATTGATCTCGCCCGTGCGGACCGATTCGGCTACCATGCCCGCATGTCCGCAGCCGGAAAGCTCGTCCTCCTCATCGGCCCCAGCGGTGTCGGCAAGAGCGTCATTTTGCAGTCATTGCGTGCCAATCATCCGCAGCTGGTCTTCCCGCGTTCGGCCACAACCCGTGCCCGCAGACCCAGAGAAGGCGATGATTTGTATCACTTCGTCACCGATGCCGAGTTCGACCAGTGGCTGGCGGATGCCAAGTTTCTGGAGTGGGCACAGGTCCACAAAGGCGCACGCTACGGCACGTTGCTGAACGAAATTGTTCCGCCGATTGAACAAGGAAAGATCGTCGTACGCGAAGTGGATGCCCAGGGCTTTCTCAGTATCCGCGAGCTGGCCCAATTTTCGGGCGAGAACGCGCTGTACAGATTACAAACAATTTTCATCCTGCCCGAAAACGAGGACCAGCTGGTGCGTCACATCACCCGCCGCGCACCTATTTCCGAGGATGAACTGGCCCGCCGCCTGGAAAGCGTACGCAAAGAAATCGCCTGTGCCACTCTTACCGATTCGCGCGTCTACAACCGCGAAGGTGATCTGCAGGGCACCATCCAGCAGGTTGAAAATCTGGTTCTGAACGGTTGACCCTGAGCCTGCTTGCGGTGAGCCAATCGAATCCGTCGAACGGGTCGAAGGGTTAATCCTCCTTCGAGTCGCTCTCGTCTTCCTCCGGGGCTTCGTCGTTCTTCTTTTTGGCCATCATGGCCGAACCGATAATCGAACTGATTGCTCCGCCTATAATGAAGCCGACGATGAGCTTTTTCATCGCTGTGCGCGGGCGCGGAACGGGTACCGGCAACGGGACGACTTTCTTACGCTTGAACGGGGACCACATATGCCACGCAGTATAGCACAAGCCGGAGCTGCATTT